>NZ_JBIVDS010000014.1:101926-309161 GCF_044747265.1 Streptomyces sp. NPDC090106
GCGCGCCGGGGGGGGGGCGCGGGTGCGGGGGGGCCCGCGCGGGGGGGGGGGGGGGGGGGGGGGGCGCCCCCCCCCCCCCCCCGGGGGGGGGGCCCCCCCCCACCCCGCGGGCCAGGACGACCGGCCCCAGGCCCTAGACGGCCGTCGCCACCCCCTCCGCCGCCCGACCGGCGGAGCCCTCCGCGCCACCGGCGTCCGAGGAGCCCGCCCGGCGCCTGGCCAGGGCCAGCACGCACACCGTGGTCAGCAGCAGGAGCGTGATGTAGTAGCCGACGACCGGCCAGTGCCCGCCGCCCACACCGAGCAGCCACTGGGCGACCAGCGGGGTGGAGCCGCCGATGACGGTGCTGCACAGCTGGTAGGCGAGGGAGATGCCGGTGTAGCGGACCCGGACGGGGAACGCCTGGGCGAGGAAGCCGGCCAGCATCGCGTAGTAGCTGGCCCCGGTGATCACGCCCAGGGCGAGGCCCAGGCCGATCAGCGTGCTGTCACGCGTGGCGATCAGCAGGAACATCGGCACGGCGACGACGATGTTGGCGATCAGGGCGCCCGCCATCACCCGCACGGTTCCCACCCGCCGGGCCAGCAGCGCGGCGAGCGGCTGCCACAGGAACTGCAGGACCGCGAGGACGAGCAGGATGTCGAGCATGGTCTGCCGGTCCACGCCCAGGTCGCTCGTGGCCCAGGACAGGACGAAGGTGTTGGTGAAGTAGGCGGACGAGATGCCCATCGCGCTGGCGCCGACGCCGAGCAGGACCAGCGGCCAGGAGGTGCGCAGTAGCTCGACCACGGGGACCTTCGCGGTGGCCCGCGCGGCCGGGCCCGCCTTCTTCTCCCGTGCCCTGGCCGTCTCGAAGTCGGTGGACTCCGAGACCTTCAGCCGGATGACCAGGCCGATGACGACCAGCACGGCGGACAGCAGGAACGGCACGCGCCAGCCCCACGACAGGAACGCCTCGTCGGACAGGTGCCCCACGGCGATGAAGACCAGCGAGGCCAGTACGGCACCGGCGGGCGAGCCCTGCTGGACCCACATCCCGGCGATTCCGCGCCGTCCGCGCTCGGTGTTCTCGGTGGCCATCAGGACGGCACCGCCCCATTCGCCGCCGACCGCGATGCCCTGGACCGCGCGGAGCAGGACGAGCAGGACGGGCGCGGCGACGCCGATGTCGGCGTAGGTGGGCAGGACGCCGATGAGGGTGGTGGCGGAGCCCATCAGGACGAGGGTGGTGACGAGGACGTTCTTGCGTCCGACCCGGTCGCCGATGTGGCCGAAGACCAGTCCGCCGATCGGCCGGGCGAGGAAGCCGACCCAGAAGGTGGCGAAGGCGGCGAGGGTGCCGGTGGCGGGGTCGGCGCCGGCGAAGAACAGCTTGCCGAAGACCAGGGCGGTGGCGGTGCCGTAGATGTAGAAGTCGTACCACTCGACCGCCGTCCCGATGAAGGAGGCGACGGTGGCCCGTCTGGCCTGGCGGCCTGCGGTGGACACGGATGGGGACATGACTGACTCCGGGGATGAGCGGCGGTGCCGGCGGATTCGACCTGTGCGCGACGCGAGGCGGGAGAGGCCGCCTGGCGCTGACCGCGACGCTGCGGGTGCCCGTTCGAACGGTGTTGTCCGGTCCGCCTCAGTTTCGTGGCGTCCCGGCCATACGGTCCAGTACCTTCTGAGCTGCACAGCCATGCCTCACAGGCATGGCGGGGTCCAGGAGGGCCACCGGCGGGTGGCGGGTGGCGGGTGGCGGTACGGCGGAGGGTGCGATGGAACTGCGGGTCCTGAGGTACTTCCTGGCGGTGGTCGACAGCGGCTCGATGACGGCCGCCGCCGCGCGCGTCCATGTGGCCCAGCCGTCCGTCTCCCGGCAGCTGAGGTCCCTGGAGCGGGAGCTGGGCGCCGAACTGCTGCGGCGCACCGGCACCGGGGTCCAGCTCACGGCGGCCGGGCGCCGCTTCGTCCCCGTCGCCAGGGACCTGACGCTGCGCGCCGCCCGGGGCACGGAACTGCTCCAAGCCGTCGCCGGGCAGAGCCCGCTGCGGTTCCGGGTGGCCTGCCCGCACTCCACCATCACGCACCTCGTGGCGCCGTTCGTGGCCGAGTCCGGAGGCCCGCTCGCCGACGCCCGCGGCTGCGAACCCGATCAGGTGTACGAGCGGCTGCTGGCCGGGGACGTCGACATCGGCATCTCCACCAGCCCGCCGCCCGGCGGCATGGCCGCGCGGCGCCTCGGCGAACGCCGGATCAGCGCCCAGATGCCCGCCGGCCATCCGCTGGCCCGGGAGGGCACCGGCGACCTGGAGCTGACGCGCCTGCTCGACCACCCGGTCATCGTCAGCAGCCGGACCAGTGCCGTACGGCGGGCCCTCGACACCACCCTGTACGAGCAGGGCACCCCGCTGCGGCCCGCCTTCGAGCCGCAGTCCGAGGCCATGTCCCAGGCCCTGGCCGCCGCCGGCCACGGCGTCTGCGTCGTCCTCGACCACCCGCAGTACGACCTGTGCGCCCGCCCTCTGACCGGCCGGGACCGTCCGCTGGCCATCTCCCTGTACGCCGGCTGGGATCGCGACCACTACGCGCACGAGGAGATCGACGCGGCCGTGCGGGACCTGTCGCGGTGGCTCACCGCCAACGACGGCGGCCGGAAGCCCGGCAGCGCCCCCCGTTCCGCCCCGGGCCCCTGAGACGGGGTGCGGCGGACACGACGAGGGGCCCCGGCGTCATGCCGGGGCCCCTCGTCGTCGTGTCGCGGGCCGACGTCGCGTCAGCCGCACTGGCAGGGATTGCCCGACTGGCACCCGCAGCCGCACCCGGAGCCGCAGCCGCAGGCGGCTATGAGCGGCAGGTTCCTGACGGCGACGGGCTGCTCGGTCTCGCGTTCCCGGGTGGGGTCGGGCGTCGTGCTGGGGGATTCGGCCACGTGGTACCTCCTGGAGGGTGAGAGGCAGGCAGGCATGGGCCTGAGCGCGCTCGGCAGGCCCCTCCCCATTGCATGCCCGCCGGGCCGGTCGCATCAACGGCGCACAGAGGCTCACGCGCGCCCCGAACACACTCCGGCAAGCCCCGTCCGAGCCGGGCGCCCCGGCCGGTGTCAGGCGCCCCGGCCGGGTGTCAGGCGCCCTCGGTGCCCGTCGCCGGCTGGATGTCCGGCTGGAGCTCGTCCGCGTGCTCGCCCGTGACCAGGTACACGACCCGCTTCGCGACCGACACCGCGTGGTCGGCGAACCGCTCGTAGTAGCGGCCCAGCAGCGTGACGTCGACGGCGGTCTCGATGCCGTGCTTCCACTTGTCGTCCAGCAGGTGCTGGAAGAGCGTGCGGTGCAGGAGGTCCATCGCGTCGTCGTCCTGTTCGAGCTGGAGCGCGAGGTCGACGTCCTTGGTGATGATGACCTCCGCCGCCTTCGCCATCAGACGCTGCGCGAGCTGGCCCATCTCCAGGATGGTGGCGTGCAGGTCGTGCGGGATGGCGCGCTGCGGGAAGCGCAGCCGCGCGAGCTTGGCGACGTGCTGGGCGAGGTCGCCCGAACGCTCCAGGTCCGCCGACATGCGCAGCGACGTCACGACGATCCGCAGGTCCGTCGCCACCGGCTGCTGCCTGGCCAGCAGGGCTATGGCCCGTGCCTCCAGGTCGTGCTGGAGGTCGTCCA
This sequence comes from Streptomyces sp. NPDC090106, assembly GCF_044747265.1. NCBI lineage: Bacteria > Bacillati > Actinomycetota > Actinomycetes > Kitasatosporales > Streptomycetaceae > Streptomyces > Streptomyces sp. NPDC090106. Next base: position 105,569 of record NZ_JBIVDS010000014.1, read on the forward strand.
CCTTCTGGTCGGCCTCGATGACGCTCTCGGCGAGCTTCAGATCGGAGTCCAGGATCGCCGTCGTGGCGCGCCCGATCGCCGACCCCACCAGCCGGGCCATCTCCACCAGACCGTCGCCGATCGAGTCAAGTTCCTCGTGGTACGCGTCCCGCATCAGGGATCCCTCTCTCACTCTGCTGCATCGGGCCTCGGGGCCCTGTGAACCCCACGCTCCCACGTTCGGCCCCGTACGCGTCGAATTCCGTCACCTCACATGAACCGGTACTGGCTCCAAGGTGAACTCTGGGCGACGAGTGTTCGAGGTCGCACCCGGATGGCTGTGGCCAGGGGCGATCGCGTGCCTAACCTGGACGCATGGACGTGAACGCGGCGGTCGCCGCAGCGGCGGCGATCGCCGGAGTGCTCACCGGCGTGATCGCCGTGCTGGCGTTCCGCTGGAGCGAGCGGGAGCAGAGGCGCCCCACGCGCACCTCCCTGCACACCGACCCGGTACTGCCCCCGGGCGTCGACACGGTCCTGTCCGTGCTCCGCTCCTCGGCCGTCGTCCTCGACGAGGCCGACGCGGTCGTCAAGGCCAGCTCCGCGGCGTACGCCCTGGGCCTGGTCCGCGGCGGCAAGCTGGCCGTGGAGCCGATGCTCCAGATGGCCCGGGACACCAGACGGGACGGCGAGATACGGCAGGTCGAGCTGGATCTGCCCAGGCGCGGGACCGGCAGGGGAGAAGCCCTGGCGGTCTCGGCGCGTGTGGCGCCGCTCGGCTCCCGCCTGGTGCTCCTGCTCGTCGAGGACCTCACCGAGGCCCGCCGTATAGAGGCGGTGCGCCGCGACTTCGTCGCCAACGTCAGCCATGAGCTGAAGACCCCGGTCGGCGCGCTGTCCCTCCTCTCCGAGGCCGTCATGGACGCCAGCGAGGACCCCGAGGCCGTCGAGCGCTTCGCCGGCCGGATGCAGATCGAGGCGACCCGGCTCACCAACCTGGTGCAGGAGCTGATCGACCTCTCCCGGGTCCAGAACGACGACCCGCTGGAGGACGCCGAGCCCGTCCGGGTGGACGAGCTCGTCGCCGAGGCCGTCGACCGCTGCCGCCACCAGGCGGGCACCAAGCAGATCACCATGGCCGCCGGCGGCACCGCCGAGCTCAGGATCTGGGGCAACCGCGGCCAGCTCGCCGCCGCCCTCGGCAACCTCGTCGAGAACGCCGTGAACTACTCCCCGGCCCGCACCCGGGTGGGCATAGCCGCCCGCCGGGTGAACGCGCCCGGCGGGGACCTCATCGAGATCGCCGTGACCGACCAGGGCATCGGCATCTCCGACAAGGACAAGGAGCGCATCTTCGAGCGCTTCTACCGCGTCGACCCGGCCCGCTCCCGTGCCACCGGTGGTACGGGCCTCGGGCTGGCGATCGTCAAGCACGTGGCCGCCTCGCACAGCGGGGAGGTCACGGTGTGGAGCTCGGAGGGTCAGGGCTCCACATTCACCCTGCGGCTGCCCGAGGCGGGGGCTGCCGCCCGCGACCGCGCGCAACAGCACCCCGACCTCGACGACGAGGCCGGCAGGCCCCATGGCTCACCCCATGACCCATCCCCGTACGAATCGCTTCCCGCCCCGGAGGTCCTTCCGTGACCCGAGTGCTTGTCGTCGAGGACGAGGAGTCCTTCTCCGACGCCCTGTCGTACATGCTCCGCAAGGAGGGCTTCGAGGTCGCCGTGGCGACCACGGGCCCCGACGGACTCGACGAGTTCGAGCGCAACGGCGCCGACCTCGTCCTCCTCGACCTGATGCTGCCCGGCCTGCCGGGCACCGAGGTCTGCCGCCAGCTGCGCGGCCGTTCCAACGTCCCCGTCATCATGGTGACGGCCAAGGACAGTGAGATCGACAAGGTCGTGGGGCTCGAAATAGGAGCCGACGACTACGTCACCAAGCCCTTCTCCTCGCGTGAGCTGGTGGCGCGCATCCGCGCGGTCCTGCGCCGCCGGGGCGAGCCGGAGGAGGTCACCCCGGCCGCCCTGGAGGCGGGTCCGGTCCGCATGGACGTCGACCGCCACGTCGTCACCGTCAGCGGCTCCAAGGTCGACCTCCCGCTCAAGGAGTTCGACCTCCTGGAGATGCTCCTGCGCAACGCGGGCCGTGTCCTGACCCGTATGCAGCTCATCGACCGGGTCTGGGGCGCCGACTACGTCGGCGACACCAAGACCCTCGACGTCCACGTCAAGCGTCTGCGCGCCAAGATCGAGCCCGACCCCGGCGCCCCCCGCTACCTGGTGACGGTCCGCGGCCTCGGCTACAAGTTCGAGCCGTAGACCGGCCCGTAGGCCACGCCGTGGACAGCGGTACGTAGACGAAAGGGCGGGACCTCCTCGGAGGTCCCGCCCTTTCGTATACGACGGCGGCGGTACGGCGGCTCGTCACCGCCCGTGCCGGACGGCCCGTTACTGCGCCGCGGACTCGCTGGCCGAGGCCGCGTCGGTCGGCGTGGTGCCGTCCGACGGGGTCGCACCGTCCGCGGCGGACTCCGACTCGGACGGGGAGGCCGAGGACGAGGCGGACTCCGACGCGGAGGCACTGGCCTCCGGCGTCTCGGCCGCCGCGCTCGGGCCCCACTGCTCGTAGTAGCTCTCGGCCGGGACGACGAAGGCCTTCATCGTCACGTCACCGGTCTTGCTGAAGGTGAAGGTGACCTTCTGGGCGTCGCCGTCCTTCAGGGACTCACCGCTGCTCGGCAGGACGGCGGAGGCGTTGTTCTCGCCGCCGAGGACCAGGGAGCCGCCGGCCGGGATGGTGAGGCTGCCGCCCTTGGCGGCGCTGAGCTCCACGGAGCCGCCCGAGCCGTCCACGGCGACGGTCTGGAGCTTCTGGGCGCTGGTGCCCATGTTGAAGAGCGTCGCGGAGACCACGGCCGGACCGGTGGACTCCGCCGAGGGCTGGGTGATGACCACGGCGTTCTGGATCTTGATGTCGCCGACGGTGATGGCCGCGTTGTCCGGCTTGACCTCCAGCGTCTGGGCGTTGTTGCCGGCGCCGCACGCGGCGAGCGAGGCGATCGAGAACGCGATGGCGGCGGCGGCGAGTGCGCCGCGTCGAAGGCTGCTGCTCACGGCGGCGGCAACTCCTTGACTCGAACGGGCGGGGACTGCATAAAGCCGCCCTAAGTGTCTGTCAGCGGCCTTAGGTTACCGAGCCGTTCCCGCGTCACCGCACCCGACCCTCCCCAACGGCGCGGCTTCCCTCGTGCAGAGGTGGTGACGGGGGCGGGAATCCACCCTCTGTCACTCGCCGCACAAGTGACTCACGAGTCACATTGCACTCGTACTCGTCCGCCATTCACATAAGAGGCGGGAGACTCCGAGAGACGTCAAGAGACCGTCCCCGCAACCGCTCGCAAAACTTCCGTGAAGGAATCCGCGTTCGCCCGCGGAATTGATCACGGGCTGATCCGCTGAGGCTCCGCATGATGGCCGGTGATCAATTCCGGATTCGGCGCGGAAGCGACCGGGGGTACCGAACGGAGTAGCGGAAGTCGCACACCTGGAACCAGACATATGCGGACGTTCATCCTCTTGGGGAGGGCTCCGGATGTGTGTAACGTACGCGTTTCACCTCCCCCGAAGAGCCGCTCCGACCTGCGAATACCTTCTTCCGCTAGGCCTCCGCAGCACGTTCCTGTTGCTGTTGTCAAGCCCCGAGATATGCCCTGACCTGCGAAAACGCCATTCAGAACACGCAGTTTCCGTGTTACCCTGGATAGCCACGGAAGGGGTACCTGTCACATGACGTTCAAGGTTGGCGACACCGTGGTCTATCCCCATCACGGGGCCGCGCTGATCGAGGCTATCGAAACTCGCCAGATCAAAGGCGTGGACAAGACCTACTTGGTGCTGAAGGTCGCCCAGGGTGACCTGACGGTACGTGTGCCAGCGGACAATGCGGAGTTCGTCGGCGTGCGTGATGTGGTCGGTCAGGACGGGCTGGACCGGGTCTTCGAGGTGCTGCGCGCGCCGTACGCCGAGGAGCCCACGAACTGGTCCCGTCGCTACAAGGCAAATCTGGAGAAGCTCGCCTCCGGCGATGTCATCAAGGTCGCGGAAGTCGTGCGTGACCTGTGGCGTCGTGAGCGCGAGCGCGGACTGTCCGCCGGTGAGAAGCGCATGCTCGCCAAGGCTCGCCAGATCCTGGTGAGCGAACTCGCCCTCGCGGAGAACACCAACGAGGACAAGGCCGAGGCCCTGCTCGACGAGGTTCTCGCGTCCTGAAGCGCGCCGACTGACAAACGGCCCGGCTCAGCACACTGATAATGCCGCGGTGCCCGATGACGACGTAGGAGCTGTCGCCGGGCGCTGCGGCATGTTCATGCCCGGAAGTTGATTCCCGGATGGCCATGCTGATGTCTGCGGTGCTGATGTCTGCGGTGATGTCTGCTGATGTCGATGTTCATTGCTGACGTTCATGCCGGGGTGCCGTCGAAAAGCCCACCCCGTTCGGGGGAGTCCCCCGATACTTGGCGTGCCGGGCCCGGGCAGCTGACTCGACCGGCACGTCACGGAAGGGTCCGGTCAAGGCGTCGCGCCCGGCACGCTGAGGCCATACCCACGCCAGGCCAGCACACAAACCTGACAGGAACCGATGTCTGACGATTCGCGTCCCCCGCGTGCCGAAGCGCGTACGGCCGTCGTGATCCCGGCCGCCGGACGGGGCGTACGCCTCGGTCCGGGCGCCCCCAAAGCGCTCCGCGCGCTGAACGGGACCCCGATGCTGATCCATGCCGTCCGCGCGATGGCGGCCTCCCGCGCGGTCTCCCTGGTTGTCGTCGTGGCCCCGCCCGACGGCGCCGGCGAGGTCAAGAGCCTCCTCGACGCGCACGCCCTGCCCGAGCGCACCGACTTCGTCGTCGTCCCCGGCGGCGCCGAGCGCCAGGACTCCGTACGGCTCGGCCTCCAGGCGCTGCCGCCCGAGTACGACATCGTCCTCGTCCATGACGCCGCCCGGCCGCTGGTCCCGGTGGACACCGTCGACGCCGTCATCGAGGCCGTCCGCGACGGCGCGCCCGCCGTGGTGCCCGCGCTGCCGCTGGCCGACACCGTCAAGGAGGTCGAGCCCGCGGCCGTCACCGGCGCGCCCGAGCCCGTCGTCGCCACCCCGGAGCGCGCCCGGCTGCGCGCCGTCCAGACCCCGCAGGGCTTCGACCGCGCGACCCTGGTCCGCGCCCACGAGACGGTCACCGAGGACGTCACCGACGACGCGAGCATGGTCGAGCGGCTCGGCCCGACCGTCGTGGTCGTGCCCGGCCACGAGGAGGCCTTCAAGGTCACCCGGCCCCTCGACCTCGTCCTCGCCGAAGCGGTCCTCGCCCGTAGGAGGCTCAACGATGGCTTCTGAGACGCCCACGACACCGGTGCCGCCCGTCCTGCTGCCCCAGGTCGGCATCGGCACCGACATCCACGCCTTCGAGGACGGCCGCGACCTGTGGTGCGCCGGCCTGAAGTGGGAGGGCGAGGGACCGGGCCTGGCCGGGCACTCCGACGCCGACGTCGTCGCCCACGCGGCCTGCAACGCGCTCTTCTCCGCCGCCGGACTCGGCGACCTGGGACAGCACTTCGGCACCGGACGCCCCGAGTGGTCCGGCGCCCCCGGCGTCGTCCTGCTCGCGGAGGCCGCGCGGATCGTGCGCGAGGCCGGATTCGTCATCGGCAACGTCGCCGTCCAGGTCGTCGGCCCCCGGCCGAAGATCGGCAAGCGGCGCGAGGAGGCGCAGAAGGTGCTGACGGAGGCCGTCGGAGCGCCCGTGTCGGTGTCCGGGGCGACCACCGACGGACTGGGGTTCCCCGGCCGGGACGAAGGGCTGATGGCGGTGGCGACCGCCCTGGTGGCCCGGACCGCGGGCTGACTGTTGTCCACAACCCGTTCTGGGCACCGGGCAACGCCCACTACCCTTGGACCCGTGACTATTCGCCTGTACGACACCAGTGCCCGGCAGATCCGTGACTTCGCCCCGCTCCAGCCGGGTTGCGTCTCGATCTACCTCTGTGGTGCCACCGTGCAGGCGGCCCCGCACATCGGGCACATCCGCTCCGGTCTGAACTTCGACATCATGCGCCGCTGGTTCGAGTACCGCGGCTACGACGTCACGTTCGTGCGCAACGTCACCGACATCGACGACAAGATCATCGCCAAGGCGGCCGAGCAGGGCCGCCCCTGGTGGTCCATCGGGTACGAGAACGAGCGCGCCTTCAACGACGGCTACACCGCCCTCGGTTGCCTGCCGCCCACCTACGAGCCGCGCGCCACCGGCCATGTCACCGAGATGGTCGAGATGATGCGCACGCTCATCGAGCGCGGGCACGCCTACGAGTCGGACGGCAGCGTCTACTTCGACGTGCGGTCCTGGCCGCAGTACCTGGAGCTGTCCCGGCAGGAGCTGGACGACCTGCGCCAGCCCGACGAGGGCGTCAGCGGCAAGCGCGACCCCCGCGACTTCGCCCTGTGGAAGGCGACCAAGGCGGGCGAGCCCGACTGGGAGACCCCGTGGGGCCGCGGCCGTCCCGGCTGGCACCTGGAGTGCTCGGCGATGGCCCACAAGTACCTGGGCTCCGCCTTCGACATCCACGGCGGCGGCCTCGACCTGATCTTCCCGCACCACGAGAACGAGATCGCCCAGGCCAAGGCCTACGGCGACGATTTCGCCGCGTACTGGGTGCACAATGCCTGGGTCACCATGAGCGGCGAGAAGATGTCGAAGTCGCTCGGCAACAGCGTGCTGGTGAGCGAGATGGTCAAGGCCTGGCGCCCGATCGTCCTGCGCTACTACCTGGGCACCCCGCACTACCGCTCCACCATCGAGTACAGCGAGGAGGCCCTGCGCGAGGCCGAGTCCGCGTTCGCGCGGATCGAGGGCTTCGTGCAGCGCGTCGTCGAGAAGGCCGGCGCCGTCGAGCCGTCCGCCGAGGTGCCGCCCGCGTTCGCCGAGGCGATGGACGACGACCTGGGCGTGCCGCAGGCCCTCGCCGTCATCCACACCACGGTCCGCCAGGGCAACAGCGCGCTGGCCGCCGACGACAAGGAAGCCGCCGTGGCCCGCCTCGCCGAGGTGCGCGCCATGCTCGGCGTCCTCGGCCTCGACCCGCTGGACACCCGGTGGGCGGGCGAGGGCGACCGCGGCGAGGATCTGCACGGTGTGGTCGACAGCCTCGTCCGTCTCGTCCTCGACCAGCGCGAGGCCGCGCGCGGGCGCAAGGACTGGGCGACCGCGGACGCCATCCGGGACCAGCTCAAGCAGTCCGGTCTGAGCATCGAGGACGGCCCGCAGGGGCCGCGCTGGACGCTGGGACCGCGCTAGTCACGCGCCCCGGTCCTGAAGATCGATTGTGCCGTCCGGGCCTCCGGGCGGCACACTGCATAGACGTACGTACATACATCCGTAGCGAACACCGGTAGAGAACAGGTAGGTCATGGCCGCGAACAACCGCCGCATGTCCGGCAAGAAGGGCGCGCAGGTCGGCAGTGGCGGCCAGCGGCGCCGGGGCCTGGAGGGCAAGGGCCCGACCCCGCCCGCCGAGATGCGCAAGGGACACAAGAAGAACCGCATCGCCGCGGCGCAGACCCGGCGGAGCCAGGGCCGTCCGGCGACCCCGCGCGGGCGCGGTGGCAAGGGCACGTCCGAGATGGTCGTCGGCCGCAACCCCGTCGTCGAGGCGCTGCGCGAGGGCGTGCCCGCCTCGACGCTCTACGTCCAGCAGTTCATCGACAACGACGAGCGGGTGCGCGAGGCGCTCCAGCTCGCGGCCGAGCGCGGCGGCATCAACCTCATGGAGGCCCCGCGCCCCGAGCTGGACCGCATGACCAACGGGCTCAACCACCAGGGCCTGGTCCTCCAGGTCCCGCCGTACGAGTACGCCCACCCCGAGGACCTGGCCAACGCCGCCTACGACGACGGCGAGGACCCGCTGATCGTCGCCCTCGACGGGGTGACCGACCCGCGCAACCTCGGTGCCGTCGTCCGCTCGGTGTCGGCCTTCGGCGGCCACGGTGTCGTCGTCCCCGAGCGCCGCGCCGCCGGTATGACCGCCGGTGCCTGGAAGACGTCCGCCGGTACGGCCGCCCGGACGCCGGTGGCCCGCGCCACCAACCTGACGCGCGCCCTGGAGGCGTACCAGAAGGCCGGCATCGTCGTCGTCGGCCTCGCCGCCGACGGTGAGCACGAGATCGGTGACCTGGAGGCTCTGGGCGGCCCGGTCGTCATCGTGGTCGGCAGCGAGGGCAAGGGCCTGTCCCGTCTGGTCGGCGAGACCTGCGACTTCCGTGTCCGGATCCCGATGCCGGGTGGGGCCGAGTCGCTCAACGCGGGTGTGGCGGCGGGTGTGGTGCTGTACGAGGCGGCTCGGCGACGCGCCTGAACACGCGTGCGTCGGGTCACCCGTACGGGGCAATCTGGACGCCTAGCACAAGCTTGACGCGGTCCGGACAGATCCGGCAGGTCAAAGCAGTGTCCTAAACACACGTCACTCGGTTAGATGAGTGTGGACACCAGAACACCCCGCACACCCACGGGGGACCGCTCGTCGGGCTTCAGCTCCGGATTCGGTTCCGGGCTCGACGACGCTCCCGCGCTGAGCATGGTGAAGGTGCCGAGCGATCCGGCGCAGGTCATCGTCAATCATGCGAGTTTCCGCGTGCAGTTGGGCGCGTCGTCGGCGAGACGCGCCCAGTCTCCGCTGATCGCACGGCACTTGAGCGCCGCCGAGGACACCGCGCGGATGCCCGCCGTGGGCGCGGCCCGCCGCCGCGCGGTCGTCTGGAGCGGCCGGTCCGCCCCCGACGACACCGGCGCCCACCGTCTCCTTCAAGCCGTGCGGGGCGGTGCCGTCCGCCCGGCCGAGGAGCCGGCCGCCGACGCCGGAGCCACGCAGGTCATCCCGCGCATCGACCCGGGCTACGAGCCGGGCTACGAAGACGAGTTGACCCAGACCGTCGAGACCCCGGTCGTGGGCGCCCAGCGCACCCACGAGCCCCTGCTGCCCGGCATGCGCCCGGTCGGCAGCGTGTACGACGAGGAACTCCCGTACGAGGAGCCCGAGTCGGCCGGGCCCGACGAGGGCGCGCGCTACCGCCGCCACAGCGACGACCCCGCGCGGCACGCCTACTACCCGGGCCGCCGGCTGAACCTGGGCGTCGTCCTGCTCCCGCTGCGGATCTTCCTCGGCTTCATCTCCATCTACGCCGGCATGGGCAAGCTCTGCGACCCCGTCTACTTCGACGGCGGCGAGCGCGGGTCCATGGTGAAGTGGCTGGTCACCCTGCATCCGTGGGAAGTCGCCGAGCCGCTGCGGCAGTTCGCGCTCGCGCACCCCGTCGGCGCCGGTCTCGTCATCGCCTTCCTCCAGGTCATCGTCGGCGTCCTGACGATCCTGGGCTGCTGGCAGCGGGTCGGCGCCGTGGTCGGCGCCCTGCTCTCGGCGGCGCTCCTGGTGACGGTGAGCTGGAGGAGCGTCCCCGTCTACGACGCGCCCGACATCATCTACCTGGCCGCCTGGTCGCCGCTGATCATCGCGGGCGCCCCCGTCTACTCCATCGACGGCCGGCTCGCCGGGATGGCCTGGCGCCGTCTCGGCCCCCGCTCCGACCTGTGGGACCTGCGCCGCTACGTCCTGCGCCGGGGCGCCCTGGTGACGGCGATCGTGGTCGGCCTGACCCTGCTCGTCGGCTCGCTGCTCGGCGGCGCCGTCCGCGACGCCGACCGGGTGATCGTCCCCGGTCCCGGCGAGGCCCCGCGCAACGAACTGCCGGGCTCCCCGCTGCCGTCGGACCCCGCCAAGCGCAAGAAGAGCCCCGTGGCGTCCACCGCGCCCAGCCAGAGCGCCACGGCCGGTGCCGGTCCCTCCGAGGCGGCCACCTCGCCGGGCGCGACCCGCGACACGAGCACGACCGGCACGGCCGGTACGCCGAGCCAGACGCAGGGCACCGAGCAGGCGCCGCCGCAGCAGTCCTCCCCGGCCCAGCAGGCCCCCAGCACCAGCTCCGGTCCCACCGGCAGCGCGAGCGGCGGCTCGGAGACCGGAGGCACGTCCTCCGGTGAACCGGGCCTGGTGGGCGGTCTGTTGGGGTAGATGGGCCGGTGGGCGGAATCCTCGGGCAGTAGCCGCCCACCGGCTGACCTCCGACAACGAGCGGCGGGGGCCGGGCACTTCACCAAGTGCCCGGCCCCCGCCGCCTGCTGCGCAGGGCCCCGCTAGCGCCCGAGCGCCTCCAGTTCCCGTGCCGCCTCCGTCAGGTCCTTCACGGTGTCGATGGCCCGCCAGTACGCCCCCTGCGGCAGCGAGAACCCGGCCAGCCGCCGGTCCCGCGCCAGATGCGGGAACGTCGTGCGCTCGTGGTCGCCGCGCTCCGGGAGCATCCCGGTGAACTCGGGCGAGAAGACGTACACGCCCGCGTTGATCTCGTACGTCGTCGGCGGGGCCTCGATGAAGTCCGTGATGCGGCCGAAGCCGTCCGTGCGCACCGCGCCCCACGGGATCCGGGGCCGGGCCAGTGCCAGCGTCGCGACGGCGTCGCGCTCCGCGTGGAAGTCGGCCATCTCGCGCAGGGAGAACCGCGTCCAGATGTCGCCGTTGGTCGCGTACCAGGGCCGGTCGGGATACGGCAGATGCGCCGCCGCGTACTTCAGGCCGCCGCCGCGGCCCAGCGGCTCCTTCTCGACGACGGTCCGCACCCGGACCGGGAGATCGGCCGTCTCCAGCCACTTCTGGAGCACGTCGGCGAGGTGGCCGCAGCTGACCACCACGTCCGTGACGCCTTCCTCGGCGAGCCAGACGAGCTGATGGCCGATGATCGGAGTCCCGGTGCCGGGGATCTCGACCATCGGCTTGGGCCGGTCGTCGGTGTACGGACGCAGCCGTGACCCCTGACCACCGGCCAGGATCACGGCTTGAACGGGGCGGGACGCGACATGCGGATCGGTCATGACCGAACTGTACGAGGCGTCCCGCCGGGATCGTGGACCAGGGACCCGTGGTCCCCGCGGATCAGCGCTGGGCGGCGGCCACCCCCGTGGCGAAGGACGTGTCACAGACCGGGCGGGCGTACGACTGCGCCTGCGTCGGCCCGTAGATCCGCACCGCGGCACGGCCCAGGGCGCGCGCGATGGACGCGCAGTGCTGGGCGAGCGAGGGGCGGCCGTTCACGGCCTGCTGGAGGTGGGTCAGGACGACGCCCGGGTTCTCCTCCTGGAGCTCCGTCAGGAGCTTGTCCCGCAGGACGTCGTGCGGCGCGGGTGGTTTGGCGTCGGTCCGGCCGGCCGCCGACACGTCGGAGGCGGTGAGCACCGACCCCGAGGGGTTCCCCGTCCAGTTGACCCGGGTGACCGCGAGGGTTCCCGAGAGCACCAGGAAGACGGGCAGGACAAGGGCGAGCGTGCGGCCGATACGGCGGGCGGGGCCCCTGCCGCGTCGCGTCTGGTTGGTTGTGGAGTGCTTCACGCGTGTGAGGGTAGCGCGGGGTAGTGATATGGCGACATTTAGTCACCGGTTCGGGGGATGAAGTGGTGCCTCGAATTGGGTAAGGCGTTGACGCACACGGCTCGAAATGACCGATCTGCCGGGGTATCCGGTGTGCGGGCCGCCTTCCGTACCGACGGGAAGGGCCCCGCGGAGATCCGCGGGGCCCTTCCCGTCAGTCGGTCCGGGTGATCCACCCGGTGTGCGGCTCAGTCGGAGAGACGCGCGCCCGTCGAGGTGGAGAACACGTGGGACTCGCCCGCGCGCGGGACGACGTGCAGCGTGCTGCCCTTCTCCGGGACGTCACGGCCGCTGACGCGGACGACGAGGTCCTTGGAGTCCTCGCCGACCTTCGCGGTGCCGTAGACGTACGCGTCGGCGCCCAGCTCCTCGACCACGTTGACCGTGACCGCGAGGCCCTTGTCGGAGTCGGCGCCGGCCACGTCGAAGTGCTCGGGGCGGACACCGACGGTGACCGTCTTGTCCGTGGCCGCGCTGAGCGCCTCACGGTCGACCGGGACGACCGAGTTGCCGAACTTCACGCCGCCGTCGGCGATCGGGACCTCGACGAGGTTCATCGCCGGGGAGCCGATGAAGCCGGCGACGAAGAGGTTCGCCGGGCGGTCGTACATGTTGCGCGGGGTGTCGACCTGCTGGAGCAGACCGTCCTTGAGGACCGCCACGCGGTCGCCCATCGTCATGGCCTCGACCTGGTCGTGGGTGACGTAGACGGTGGTGATGCCCAGACGGCGCTGGAGGGACGCGATCTGCGTACGCGTCGACACACGGAGCTTGGCGTCGAGGTTCGACAGCGGCTCGTCCATGAGGAAGACCTGGGGCTCACGCACGATCGCGCGGCCCATCGCCACACGCTGGCGCTGACCGCCGGAGAGGGCCTTCGGCTTGCGGTCGAGGTACTCGGTGAGGTCGAGGATCTTCGCGGCCTCTTCGACCTTCTGCCGGATCTCCGTCTTGTTCACGCCGGCGATCTTGAGCGCGAAGCCCATGTTGTCGGCGACGGACATGTGCGGGTACAGCGCGTAGTTCTGGAACACCATGGCGATGTCCCGGTCCTTGGGCGGCAGGTGGGTGACGTCGCGGTCGCCGATGCGGATCGCGCCGCCGTTGACGTCCTCCAGCCCCGCCAGCATGCGGAGCGAGGTCGACTTGCCGCAGCCGGACGGGCCGACGAGGACCAGGAACTCCCCGTCCTCGATGTGGATGTCGAGCGCGTCCACAGCGGGCTTGTCGCTGCCCGGGTAGATCCGGGTCGCCTTGTCGAACGAAACAGTGGCCATGGTGATGGGCCCCCTTCTACCGGCAGGAACGTGCCGGACGATCCGTTGTAGGAAGGTGGTGGTGTAGTCCACACAGGTGAACTGGAGTGGACGGTACCTGGCGTTTGCCGGATCTGTCAGTACCTCGGGGACTGTGAACTTCGCGGAAATTTTCGACGGGGCGGCCCCACGGCCTGGGTACACTGCACGCACGCACCCGCACCACACCCGCCTCCTTAGCTCAGATGGCCAGAGCAACGCACTTGTAATGCGTAGGTCGTCGGTTCGAATCCGACAGGGGGCTCCATGGTGAAAACCCCAGGTCAGACCGTTCTGGCCCGGGGTTTTCCCGTGTCGGGGAGAGGGCTGTCAGGGGGACCGGGTGGTGGCTGCCCGGGTGAGGGCCTCGTCGGTGAGGCGGTAGACCGTCCACTCGTCCTGCGGGCGCGCGCCGAGGGACTCGTAGAAGGCGATCGCCGGGGCGTTCCAGTCCAGGACCGACCACTCCAGGCGCTGGTAGCCGCGCTCCACGCAGATCCGGGCCAGCTCGGTGAGCAGTGCGCGGCCGTGGCCGCCGCCCCGGGCGGTCGGGCGGACGTACAGGTCCTCCAGGTGGATGCCGTGGACGCCGCGCCAGGTGGAGAAGTTGAGGAACCAGACGGCGTAGCCGACGACCTCGCCGGTGGTGTCGTCCTCGGCGATGTGGGCGTAGGCGGCGGGGTGGTCGCCGAAGAGCGCCTCGTGGAGCTGGTCCGGGGTGGCCCTCGCCTCCTCCAGGGCCTTCTCGTACTCGGCCAGTTCGCGGATGAGGGCGTGGATGACGGGGACGTCGGCGGGGGTGGCGGTGCGGATCACGGGGTGGGGGTGCCTTTCTTCCGGAGGGCGGGGAGGGGCGGGCGGGTCAGTTGCCGGGCGATCTCCAGCTGCTGTGCGTCCAGGGGACGGCCGGCCTCGATCTCCCAGAGGGAGTTCTGCAGGACGCGGGCGAGCGACCAGGCACGCGCGCGTGCGCGGTCCAGCCCCATCACGTCGGTCAGGGCGTCCAGGCGCCAGCGGACCTCGTCGGCGTCGAAGCGGTTCCACAGGGCGGGCAGGAGGTCGAAGGCGGGGTCGCCCGCGAGGGGCTTGGGGTCGATGGCGAGCCAGGCGTCCCGGTGGGCGGCCAGGACGTTGTCGTAGTGGAGGTCCCAGTGGAGCAGGCGGTCGCCGGGTTCGCCCGCGACCTCCCGCAGGGCGGACGCGCAGGCCGCGAGCAGCGTCCGGTGCTCCGGGTCGGCCACGCGGGTGAGGGCCGCGGGGGTCCGGTCCAGCAGGGCGCGGGCCAGGTCGTCCAGCCGGCGCATTCCGACGGGGGCGGGTACGGAGGTCAGCCGGGCCAGCAGGTGTGCGATGACGAGGACGGCCTCGCGGGAGTCGGGGAGGTGTGACAGCGGCCGGCCGGCGTCGAGGCGTTCCAGGAGCAGGGTGCCGGTGGCCGGGTCGTGGTCGAGGAGCTGTACGGCGCCGTCGCCGTTCCACACCCGCAGGGCGGTCGGTTCGCCCTCGCTCTCCTCGTCGAGGAGCTGGAGCTTGAGCACCGCCCCGGTGCCGTCGGGCCGGGTGACCGGCAGGACCAGGGCCGAGACGCCGTGCATCGCCGTACCGTCCGGGCGCAGCCCCCAGCGGTCGAGGAACCCGGCGGCCAGCGCGGGCAGGGCCGCGACGAACGCGCGGCCCTTCGCCCCGTGGTACCTGGCCTGGGCCGCCGCCAGTCCGTCCGGAATGTCGATCACGGGCGGGAGCCTATCGACGTGCGTGAATCGGCTCATGTCGATTTCCCGGGGCTTCCACAGGCTGTGGACGTACGTCCGCGGCGCTCCCGGCACGTATCTGTGGCTGGCGGTGCTCTTCGTCACGACCGTGGCCCTGCACCACATGTCGCCGCAGTTCGAGGACGAGTTCCTGCGGCAGCGGTCGACGAACATCCACGAGCTGTCGAACAATCCGGTGCGGGTGCTGGTCTCCAGCGCGATGTGGATCGACGGCGGACGCTGGCTGCCGTACGCGCTGCTCTTCTCCGTCTTCCACGCGCCCGCCGAGCACTGGCTGGGCACCGGCCGCTGGCTCGCGGTGTGCGCGGCGGCGCATGTGCTGGCCTCGCTGATCAGCGAGGGGGCGCTGCTGTGGGCGGTGCGGCACGGGATGGCGCCCGGGTCGTCGGTCGACACCCTGGACATCGGGGTGAGTTACGCGCTCGCCGGGGTGATCGCCGTGCTGGCGTACCGGATTCCGCGGCCGTGGCGGTACCCGTACGCGGCGGCCGTGCTGATCGTCTACGGGGTGCCGCTGGTGACCGGCCGGAGCTTCACGGACCTGGGCCACTTCACCTCCGTGCTGATCGGATTCGGGTGTTATCCGCTGGTCAGAGGGCGTGCAAGACAACGAAATCCGAAGGAGACAGCGGGCGCGGTCGAGGGTTAACGTCCGGGTATGAGCAGCTCGGCAAGCGCTGTCGTCAACGGCGGCGTCTCGTTCTGGTTCGCGGACGACGGTCTCCCGGCGGTGCGGGAACCGCTCTCCGGTGACGCCTCGGCCGATGTCGTGATCGTCGGCGGCGGGTACACGGGGCTGTGGACCGCCTACTACCTCAAGAAGGCCGACCCAGCGCTCCGGATCACCGTCCTGGAGCAGAAGTTCTGCGGGTACGGCGCCTCCGGCCGCAACGGCGGCTGGCTCTACAACGGCATCGCCGGCCGCGACCGGTACGCGGCCCTGCACGGCCACGACGCCGCCGTACGCCTCCAGCGGGCCATGAACGACACCGTCGACGAGGTGATCCGCGTCGCCGGGGAAGAGGGCCTCGACGCTGACCTCCACAAGGGCGGGGTGCTCGAAGTCGCGCGTACGCCCGCGCAGTTGGCGCGGCTGAAGGACTTCCACGCGCACGAGCTGTCGTACGGCGAGCAGGACCGTGAGCTGTACGGCGCGGGGGAGACGGCCGAGCGGATCCGGGTCGCGGACGCCGTCGGGTCGACGTGGACGCCGCACGGGGCGCGGCTGCATCCGGTGAAGCTGGTCAAGGGGCTCGCGGCGGCGGTCGAGGCGCTCGGGGTGACCGTCCACGAGCGGACCCCGGTCACCGAGATCCGGCCCCGGCACGCGGTGACGCCGTACGGGACGGTCCGCGCGCCGTACGTCCTGCGCTGCACCGAGGGGTTCACCGCGAACCTCAAGGGGCAGCGGCGGACCTGGCTGCCGATGAACTCCTCGATGCTGGTCACCGAGCCGCTCACCGACGAGCAGTGGGCGACCGTCGGCTGGGACGGGCGCGAGGCCCTCGGCGACATGGCGCACGCCTACATGTACGCGCAGCGCACCGCGGACGGGCGGATCGCGCTCGGCGGGCGCGGGGTGCCGTACCGCTTCGGTTCGCGGACCGACAACGACGGCCGCACCCAGGAGGAGACGATCGGGGCGCTGCGGGACATCCTCGTGGGCTTCTTCCCGTCGCTGGCCGGGGTGCGCGTCGAGCACGCCTGGTCCGGGGTGCTGGGCGTGCCCCGCGACTGGTGCGCCACCGTCACCCTGGACCGGGCTACGGGGATGGGCTGGGCCGGCGGGTACGTCGGGTCCGGCGTCGCCACGACGAACCTCGCGGCGCGCACGCTCAGGGACCTGGTCGTGCGGGACTCCGGCGGGGGAGGGGAGACCGACCTGACACGGTTGCCGTGGGTCGGCCACAAGGTGCGCAAGTGGGAGCCGGAACCGCTGCGCTGGCTGGGCGTCCAGGGCATGTACGCGACGTACCGCGCCGCGGACCGCCGGGAGACCGCGACCCACCGCCCGGACTCGTCCCGCCTGGCCCGCGCGGCGGACTGGGTGGCGGGCCGCCACTGACGCCTGCGGCGGGCCGGGCGGGCGGCTGGCGTTGCTCGCGCCTGCGGCCGCCCGCCACGTGCCGTCGACGGACTCCCGTCGCCGTTGACGGCGGTCGCGGGCGCCCGCCGCCTGCGGATGGCCGCCGCCGCTGCGGGGTGGCGGTGGTCGTGGCCCGCGGAGGCTCGCGGTCGCTGTTCGTGGTCCGGCTGTGCCTGTCGGCCGTCTTCGACTGACCTCGTGCTGGTTGCTCGTGGAGGCTTGGTGCGGTCGGCTGTGGGTGCGCGTCGTTGTCGCGTCGGGCCTGTCTCCGGTTGGTTGCGGAGGGCTGCCGCCGGTTGCCGCTTGCGGAGGTTTGCTGCCGCTGACGGGGTACGCCGGTTGTGGTCCGCGGGTGCCTGCCGGCCGTCATTGAGGAGGGCTTGCGTCGGTTGCTCGTGGAGGCTTGGTGCGGTCGGCTGTGGGCGCGCGCTGTTGCCGAGGCGGGCCTGCCTCGGGTGGGGTGCGGAGGGCTCGGTGCCGCCGGCTGTGGACGCGCGCCGTTGTCGCGGTCCGGCCGTCTGCTGCTCGCGGGTGTCCGCCGCAGGTGACCGCGGATGCCCGCCACGTTCCGTCGGCGGGGTGCCGTCGCCGTTGACAGGGCGGTGCCGCTCTTCGCCCGCGGCTGCCTGCGGTCGGTTGCCGTGGTCGTCCGTCGCCCGCCGCCTGCGGCTGCCTGGCGTCGGTGGTCGTGGGAACGCCGTGTCAGATCACCGGTTCCGGGACCGGGGTCGTCGTCTCCTCGTGTTGGGGAGGCTTCGCCGTGACCATCAGGCCCGCTATCAGGCCCGCCAGGAGCATGATGCCGACGGCCCACCAGATGGCGACGGTGTAGCCGTGCACGACGCCCTCGTTGACGATCTCGGCGCGCTGGGCCGGGTTGCGCAGGTGGGCGGCGACATAGGCGGTGCTGCTCGTCGTGGCGATGGTGTTGAGCAGGGCCGTGCCGATGGAACCGCCCACCTGCTGCGAGGTGTTGACGGTCGCCGACGTCACTCCGGCGTCCTGCGGGGCCACGCCCGCCGTCGCCGTGGAGAACACCGGCATGAAGGTGAGGCCCATGCCGAAGCCCATGAGGATCAGCGCGGGCAGGATCTCGGTGGCGTAGGAGCTGTGCACCGTCATCTGGGTGAGGATCAGCATGCCGCCGGCCGCGAGGATCATGCCGGGCACCATGAGCATGCGGGGCGCGACCCGGTTCATCAGGCGGGCGGAGACCTGCGTGGAGCCGATGATGATGGCCACCGTCATGGGGAGGAAGGCGAGGCCGGTCATGACCGGGGAGTACTCCAGGATCACCTGGAGGTAGTAGGTCATGAACAGGAACAGGCCGAACATCCCGATGACCGCGAGCCCCATCGTCAGGAAGCAGCCCGCGCGGTTGCGGTCCTTGATGATGTGCAGCGGCAGCAGCGGCACCGGAGCCCTGGTCTGCCACCACACGAACGCGGCGAGCAGCACCGCGCCGCCCGTGAGCAGACCGAGGACCAGCGGGTCGGCCCAGCCCCGCGGTTCCGCCTCGCTGAAGCCGTAGACGATCGCCACCAGGCCGCCGCAGCCCAGCAGCACGCCGGGGACGTCGAGCCGGGCGCCCGCGTGGCCGGGACGGTCGTGCAGCAGCGACAGCGCGCCGAAGACGGCCAGCACCGCGATCGGCACGTTGACGTACAGGCACCAGCGCCAGTCCAGGTACTCGGTGAGCAGACCGCCGACGATGAAGCCGATCGCGGACCCGGAACCGGCGAGGGCGCCGTAGATGCCGAAGGCCTTGCCGCGTTCCTTGGGGTCGGTGAAGGTCGTCGTCAGCAGGCTCAGCGCGGACGGCGCGAGGACCGCGGCGAACACGCCTTGGAGGGCGCGCGCCCCGAAGAGCATGCCGGACGACTGCGCGGCGCCGCCGAGCGCGGAGGCGGCGGCGAAACCGATCAGGCCGATGACGAAGGTGCGTTTGCGGCCGACGAGGTCGGCGACGCGTCCGCCGAGCAGCAGCAGACCGCCGAAGGCCAGGGTGTAGGCGGTGATGACCCACTGCCGGTTCCCGTCGGACATGCCCAGGTCCTCCTGCGCGGAGGGCAGGGCGATGTTCACGATCGTCGCGTCGAGGACGACCATCAGCTGGGCCAGGGCGATGACCACCAGACCCCACCAGCGGCGGGGATCGGCGCCCGCGGCCTCACCAGTTCGGGCTATGTCAGTCACCCGGACAGAAGACCATGAATCGGGAGGTGTCGCATCCGGGTGGGGCGGGAGGCGACGGCTGCCTCGGCCGGACACGCCGGGTGTGCTCATGGTTCCAGGACGACCTTTCCCGTCGTGCCGCGTGTCTCCAGCGCCCGGTGCGCGGCGGCGGCGTCGGCGAGCGGGAAGCGCTGGACGCGGGGGGTGAGGCGGCCGGACGCGGCCTCGGCCAGGGCGCGCAGTTCCAGCGTGCGCAGGGGGTCGGGGCCGCCGGTCCGCCGGAACATGGCGGGGCCGAGGACCTGTTCGGAGACGCCGTCGACGAGGTACGGCCGTCCGTCGCGGGGGCCTTCGGCGGACCAGCCGAAGACGAGGTGCCGGCCGCCCGGGGCGAGCAGGGCGACCGCCTCGCGGGCCACCTCGCCGCCGACTCCGTCGAACACGACGGTGGCCCGCGCCCCGCCCAGGTGGGCGCGGACCTTGTCCGGCCAGGACGGGTCCCGGTAGTCGACGGCGGGATCGGCGCCGTCCGCCTCGGCCAGCGCGGCCTTCGCGGGGCCGCCCGCCAGTCCCACGACGGTGGCGCCCGCGTTCTTCGCGTACTGCACGAGAAGGGAGCCGATGCCGCCCGCGGCGGCCGGGACGAGGACGACGGAATCCGGGCCGAGGTCGGTGAACTGGACGATGCCCAGGGCCGTCCGGCCGGTCCCGATCATGGCGACGGCCTGGGCGGCGTCCAGGTTCGCGGGGATCTCGTGAACGCGCTCGACGTCGGTGACGGCGAGTTCCGCGTAGCCGCCGGGGTGGAAGCCGAGGTGGGCGACCACGCGCCGGCCGAGCCAGAGGGCGGCGACGCCTTCGCCGAGGGCGTCGACGCGGCCCGCCACCTCGCGTCCCGGGACGGTCGGCAGCGGGGGGAGTGCGGGCAGCGGGCCCCGCGCGCCCTCGCGCAGGGCGGTGTCCAGGAGGTGGACCCCGGCCGCCTCCACGGCGATCCGGACCTGGCCGGGCCCGGGGCGCGGGTCCTCGACCTGTTCGTACGTCAGGTTCTCGGCGGGGCCGAAGGCGTGCAGACGGACGGCGTGCATGGCGGGCTCCCAACGGTCGTGAGGGCTCCCAGCCTCCGACCTCAAGCATGGTCGAGGTCAAGAGCCGGCCGGTCCGTTGTCAGTGGCGGGGTGCAGCATGGGGGCATGGCGAGGAGAGCGGGCGGTGCCGGAAGTGCGGAGCGGGAGCGGGGCGTACGGGGTGCGCGGCGGCCGGAGCTGAGGCTGCCGCCGCTGGAGCCGTACGAGGGCGGGGAACTGGAGCCGGACGGGGACTACGACGGGCTGGACTTCCGCGAGCTGGACCTCGTCGGGCAGGACGGCTCCGGCGCGCGGTTCATGGACTGCGCGCTGACGGGGTGCGCGCTGGACGAGACGAGGCTGCGCAACGTCCGGGTGCTGGACTCCCGCCTCAGCGGCGCGCGGGGCGTGGGGACGAACCTGTCCGAGGCGACCCTGCGGGACGTCGAGGTGCTCGACGCGCGGCTGGGCGGCACGCAGTTGCACGGCGCGGTGCTGGAACGGGTCGTGGTCCGCGGCGGCAAGATCGACTATCTGAACCTGCGCGGGGCGCGCCTGCGGGACGTCGTCTTCGAGAACGTCGTCCTCGTCGAGCCCGACTTCGGCGGGGCCACGCTGGAGCGGGTCGAGTTCCCGGGCTGTGTCCTCAAGGGCGCGGACCTCACCCACGCGACCCTCACGGACGTCGACCTGCGGGGCGCGGCCGAGGTGGGCATCGCACGCGGCGCCGACCGCCTCTCGGGCGCGGTGATCAGCCCGGTCCAGCTGATGGACCTGGCACCGGTCCTGGCGGCGGAGATGGGACTGAGGGTGGAGGACTGATCCCGGCCCGGGGCGGAGCCGCCCCGGGCGGCGGCGGACCTCAGCGCAGGCGGGGGAAGCGGGCCTGGAGGGTCCAGATCGCCGGGTTGTCCGCGAGGTCCTCGTGCAGGTCGGTGAGGTCGGCGAGCAGGTCGTGGAGGAAGTCGCGGGCCTCGCGGCGCAGTTCGGCGTGGGAGAAGGTCAGGGGGGCCTCCTCGGCGGGCATCCAGTCGGACTCGATGTCGACCCAGCCGAAGCGGCGCTCGAAGAGCATGCGGTCGGTGGACTCGGTGAAGTCCAGTTCGGCGTGCTGCGGCCGGGAGGCGCGCGAGCCCGCCGGGTCCCGGTCCAGCCGCTCCACGATGTCGCACAGCGCCCACGCGAAGTCCAGCACCGGCACCCATCCCCAGGCTGTGGACAACTCCCGGTCCGCCTTCGTGTCCGCGAGGTACACGTCGCCGCAGAACAGGTCGTGCCGCAGCGTGTACACGTCCGCGCTCCGGTAGTCCGTCTGCGGCGGATCGGGGAAGCGGTTGGAGAGGGCGTAGCCGATGTCGAGCACGTAGGTGATGGTGTCACGCCGGGCGGGGGCGGCCGTCCCGGGACCGCCGGGGCGGGCGGCGGCCCATAGGATCGCCGGCATGTCCCGATCCGTGCGGCTCGCTCGTGCCTGTGGTGCTCTGCTGCTCGGGTGCGTGCTCGCCGGGTGCGACGGCGGGGTGCGGGGGACGCCCGGCGGGGCCGGGGTGCGGGATCCGTACTTCCCGAAGGCCGGGAACGGCGGGTACGACGTCGAGCACTACGCCCTGGACCTCGACTACGTCCCGGACGGCGGCCGGCTGTCCGGCACGGCGACCGTCACCGCGCGGGCCGCGAAGGACCTGTCGGCCTTCGACCTCGATCTGTCGGGCCTGGACGTCGAGCAGGTCACCGTCGACGGCGAGAGCGCGCGCTTCAGCCGCGCAGGCCACGAACTCGTCGTCCGCCCGCGCGACGACCTCGGCGAGGGCGAGCGGTTCGAGGTGCGGGTCCGCTACTCCGGCACGCCGCGCACCCTCACCGACCCCGACGGCTCCCAGGAGGGCTGGCTGCCCACCGGCACCGGAGCGGTCGCCCTCGGAGAGCCGGTCGGCTCGATGACCTGGTTCCCCGGCAACCACCACCCCTCGGACAAGGCGTCCTACGCCATCACCGTCACCGTCCCCGAGGGTCTCCGGGCCGTCTCCAACGGGGAGTTGGCGAGCGAGCGCACCCACGACGGCCGTACGACCTTCGTCTGGCGCACCGCCGAACCCATGGCGAGCTACGTCGCCACCCTCGCGATCGGCCGGTACGGCATCACCCGCTCCACCGCCGCCGGCCTGCCGGTGTACACGGCCGTCGAGCCCGGGCAGGCGGAGGAGAGCGCCGAGGTGCTCGCGCGGCTGCCGGAGGTCATGGAGTGGGCGGCCCACACCTTCGGTCCCTACCCGTTCTCCTCCACCGGCGTGATCGTCGGGGACGAGGACGACGCCGGGTACGCGCTGGAGACCCAGAACCGTCCCTTCTTCCCGGGCGCCCCCGACACCGCGCTGCTGGTGCACGAACTCGCCCACCAGTGGTTCGGCGACTCCGTCACCCCGCGCACCTGGCGGGACATGTGGCTCAACGAGGGCTTCGCCACGTACGCGGAGTGGCTGTGGGAGGAGGACGAGGGCGGCGACAGCGCGCAGGAGACCTTCGAGGCGCTGTACGCGGGCGACGACGACGATCTGTGGGCCTTCCCGCCCGCCGAGCCGTCCGGTCCCGCGCACATCTCCGACCGGCCGGTGTACGACCGGGGCGCCATGGTCGTCCACAAGATCCGGCAGGCGGTCGGCGACGACGCCTTCCACGACCTCGTGCAGGGCTGGACGGCGGCGCACCGGCACGGCAACGCGGACACCGGCGACTTCACGGCGTACGTGGAGGAGCGGGCCCCGGACGTGGACTTCGACGGGATCTGGGCGGCCTGGCTGTACGGGGAGGGCCGGCCGGAGTCCCCCTGAACGGGAGCGGTCGGGACGCCGTCAGGGCGTCCGCCCGAGGTCCGCGCGCATCGCGGTCCGCGCCGCCGTGACCGCCCGGTTGTGGACGCGGCGGGCCTCCCGGTACTCCGGCGAGGGCACCGCGTGACCGGAGGCGAGGACCCCGCGCAGGCTGCGCAGGGTGAGGAACGCCTCGTCGATGACGCCGGTCATGGGCTCGGGCGCGCAGATCAGGGCGGTCTCGCGGGCCTCGTTGCACCCCGACTCGCGGAACGCCTCCCGTACGGCGGCGTCGACCGCGCCGGGCCGTTCGTCCGCCCGGTCCCCGCTCGCGGCGGCCCGCATCGCCTCGTGGGCCTGCCGGAACGTCGTCAGGCAGGCCACGTATATCTCGGTGCGTTCGCGCCGGGACCGCTCCGTGGCGTCGTGACGCCGGCGGACCCGGTCGGCCAGGAGCGTCGAGCCGACACCCACGAGCGCGCCCAGACCGGTGGCGGCGAGCGTCGTCCACTCCATCAGGACCCGGCGCCCTTCTCGAACGCGTCCAGCAGGGCGGCGAGTCCGGGCGGCCACACGGTCGCGTCCGGGGCGGTCAGCTCCGCGCGGGACCACCAGCGCCACTCCAGGATGCCGTCGGCGGCGTGCGCGGCGGCGAGATGAGGGCCGGTGGGCTCGCGGCGGGGACCGCGGGCGACGTAGATGTCCTCGTGCTGGCGGACCGGGGTGGTGCCGTAGGTGTAGTCGACCTCCCAGGTGTGCAGCAGCGGGCCGGGTTCCAGGTCCGTCCAGCCGGTCTCCTCGCGCAGTTCGCGCAGGGCGCCCTCGACCGGGGTCTCGCCGGGTTCCAGACCGCCGCCGGGCAGGGACCAGTGGCCGCCGGTCTCGACATCGTCGTAGCGGAAGAGGAAGACGGCGCCGTCCGGGTCGAGGACGGCCAGCCGGGCGGCGCGGCGCGGGACGCGCAGCGTCTTGCGCAGCACCGCGCAGGGGCGGCCCAGCCGGAGGTCGGGGCGGTGGCCGATCACCTCGTAGCCGAGGGAGGTCCAGAAGGCGAGCGCCTTGGGGTTGTTGTCGAGCGCGGCCAGCCGCAGCGCGGTGCGGCCCGCCGCGCGGAAGCGGTCCTCGACGAGGGCGGCGAGCCGCCTGCCGTAGCCCTGCCGGTGCCGGGTCGCGTCGACCATCAGCAGGCCGATCCAGGGGTCGGGGTCCGCGGGGTCGGGGTGCCGGGCGAGCGTGATCGCGACGCCGACGAGCCGGCCCTCGCTGCGGGCCAGCAGCATCTCCGCGCCCGGGTCGGCCAGTTCGTCGGCCAGGGCCGCCGCCACCTGTTCCGGGCGGACGTCGTCCGGGTCGGGGAAGTCGCCGCTCAGCGCGTGGAACTCGCGGTTGGAGGTGTACAGGGCGGCGAGCTCGGTCAGGACGGGGGCCGGGATGTCACGGTCGGCGGTGAGGGGCAGCGGGGTGAGGATCACGCGGGCAACTTAGCGCGGAAGGCACCGGGCGCTCCGCGGGATTCCGGGACATGCGCGGCCCCCGCCGCGGCGGCCTGATGGTCCCGGACATGCGAGGACCCCCGCCGCGGCGGGGGCCCACGCATGGTTCAGCGACGACGGGGTGTCCGTCAGACGTTCACGCCGAAGTCCTGGGCGATGCCCACGAGGCCCGAGGCGTAGCCCTGGCCGACGGCGCGGAACTTCCACTCGGCGCCGTTGCGGTAGAGCTCGCCGAAGACCATGGCCGTCTCGGTGGCCGCGTCCTCGGAGAGGTCGTAGCGGGCGATCTCGGCGCCGCCGGCCTGGTTCACGATGCGGATGTACGCGTTGCGGACCTGGCCGAAGTTCTGCGAGCGGTTCTCCGCGTCGTAGATCGAGACCGGGAAGACGATCTTGTCGATGTCGGCGGGGAGGCCCGCCAGGTTGACGTTGATCGCCTCGTCGTCGCCCGCGCCCTCGCCCGTGCGGTTGTCGCCGGTGTGGACGATCGTGCTGTCCGGGGTCTGCTTGTTGTTGAAGAAGACGAAGTGGCCGTCGGAGTAGACCTTGCCCTGCGTGTTGACCGCGATCGCGGAGGCGTCGAGGTCGAAGTCCGTGCCGGTGGTGGTGCGGACGTCCCAGCCGAGGCCCACGGTGACGGCCGTCAGGCCCGGAGCCTCCTTGGTGAGCGAGACGTTGCCACCCTTGGACAGGCTTACAGCCATGGTTGGGATTCCTTCCCTCGTGTACACAGGCAGTACGGGCTCGAAGCTACCGCTACCCGTATGAACGCCACGAGGGGTACCGAAGGTTCCCCCTCACTTTACTTTCTTTACCCGACGGCGCCGACGGCCCGGGAGCCGTTAATCGCGTGACGTGTGCCGGTCAGACAGGTCACCATGGACGACATGTCCGGTCCTTACGTCATCAGAGGCTCCGTCCCGCTTCCCGAGGCCGAGCTCCAGTGGCGTTTCTCGCGCTCGTCCGGCCCCGGTGGGCAGCACGTGAACACCAGCGACTCCCAGGTGGAGCTGCGGTTCGACGTCGCGAAGACCGAGGCGCTGCCCGAGGTGTGGAAACAGCGTGCCCTGGAGCGGCTGGCCCCGCGGCTCGTCGACGGGGTCGTCACCGTGCGCTCCTCGGAGCACCGCTCGCAGTGGCGCAACCGGGAGACCGCCGCCGTACGGCTGGCCGCGCTCCTCGCCGAGGCGACCGCGCCGCCGCCCAAGCCCCGCAAGCCGACCCGCATCCCGCGCGGCATCAACGAACGCCGGCTGCGGGAGAAGAAGCAGCGCGCCGAGACCAAGCGGGGCCGCGGCGGCGGACGCGCCTGGGACTGACGTCCTCGAGTTCACCGGCGATGCGACCGCGAATTTCTTTTTTCGTATTCCGGCGGTGACGCCCGCGCGGAATTGCGCTCAGCCCAACTGGCGGTACCGGCCGCGGAAATAGGTCAGGGGGCCGCCGTCCGTGCTCGGGACGCGGGCGGTGAGGACGCGGCCGATGACGAGGGTGTGGTCGCCGGCCGGCACACGCTGCTCGGTGCGGCACTCCAGGGTGGCGAGGGCGCCGCCGACGAGAGGCGCCCCGCTGGCCTCGCCGCGCGCGTAGGGGATGTCGTCGAAGAGCAGGCGGTCGCTGAGGCGGCCCTTCATCGCGAAGCGCCCGGCGATGTGCCGCTGGCTCTCGGCGAGGACCGAGACGGCCCACAGCGGCTGCTCGTCCAGGAGGTCGTCCATCCGGGAGCCCTCACGCAGGCTGACCAGCACCAGAGGCGGGTCGAGGGAGACCGACAGGAAGGCCGTGGCCGTCATTCCGACGTCCTCGCCCCGGGGTCCGTCGGCTGCGAGCGGGGGCTCGAAAGCGGTCACCAGGACCACGCCCGCGGCCAGCCGTGACATGGCGGCGCGGAATTCGTCGTTGCTCACCCCCTCAGCATGCCCGTATGCGGCGGAGGCGGTGATCGGAGAAGTGTTCGGCACGTCCGGAACGCTAGTCTCCGGTGCAGGTCACGCGCATCGGACCTGCGCCCTAGCCGGGTCCTAGGACCTCGGAACCAGCCCCGGTCACGGCTCCGCGCATACCCACAAAGTTTGCGTTCAGTAAACGCACAGGGAAAACGCAGAAACCCCACTCAATTGTTCATCTTTCGCTGTGACTTGAGTCACAAGGGGCATTAATTGTTGACCCTGTGTACCGAGTGGGCAGCGCGCTGTGATTCAGTGGCGGGGAAGCTGGCAGAACGATACGCCGATGAGAACCCTTGATTCGCTGCGAGGTCTCGGGGGGAGGGCGAGCATGGAGACCGAGTCGGAACCCTACGTCCAACTGGCGGCCCTGCGGCAATTGCACCAGGTCATGGCGGACCTGAACACCGCCCGGTCCCTGGCGGACACGCTGCAGCGCGTCGCCGACGGTGTCGTCAACGGCCTCGGCTACGAACTGGCCTGTGTCAACCTCGTACGCCCCGACGGCGATCTCGTCGTCGCCGCCTTCGCCGGGAACCCCGCCGCCGAGGCGCTGATCACCGGCCGGGTCGGCTCCCGCGACTCCTGGGAGCGGCGGCTGAGCATGGGTGAGCACTGGGGGGACCTGGTCTTCATCCCGCACACCGAGGGCTGGATCCTCGACGACGACGACGTCCCGCAGTGGTACACGGACGGTCCCGCGCCCCGCTTCGAGGACGAGTGGCACCCCTCCGACCGGCTGTTCGCCCCGATGTTCACGCCCGGCGTGCAGGGCGGCTCGTGCGGCGAACTGATCGGCGTGCTCTCCGTGGACCGGCCCCGCAACGGCCGGCTGCCGGGCGCGTGGGGTCGCGAAGCGCTCCAGATGTACGCCTTCCAGGCCGCCATAGCGATCAGCAACGCACGTCTACGCGCGAATATGCAGCGGGCACTGGTCAGGCTCGAACGCGAGCAGCAGGCGCTGCGCGCGAGCGAGGAGAGTTTCCGCCAGGCGTTCGAGTACGCGCCCTCCGGCATGGCCATCGCCGAGATGGGCGGCGACCAGCACGGCCGCATCCTGCGCACCAACGACGCGCTCTGCCGGCTGCTGGGCCGTCCCGCCTCCGCGATGCGCCGCTACTCGTTCTCCGACCTCGTCCACCCCGAGGACATAGGCACCCTGCTGCGCACCTCCGCGGAGGGCGGCCGGGCGGAACTGCGCCTCGGGCGCCGCGACGGCTCCTACGTCTGGGTGTCGCTGCGCAACTCCGTGGTCGCGGACGCCGCCGACGGGCCCCGCTTCCTGCTCACCCACGTCGAGGACATAGAGGACCGCAAGCGCCGCGAGCTCCAGCTCGCCCACCGGGCCTCCCACGACTCCCTCACCGGCCTGCCGAACTCCGCCGAACTGCGGGCCCGCCTCTCCTCCCGGCTCTGCCAGCGCCCCGCCCACCCCGGCGCCCTGGAGACCGTGGACGCCGCCTACGGACACCCCGCCTTCGACGTCAACGGCCACGGCTTCGACCTCGGGCCCGGCACCGATCCGTACGACGCCTTCGACCACCATGTGCACACCGCCGCCCCCGAGAGCGAGCACGACGACGGCACCAAGGGGCTCGCGGTCCTCTTCTGCGACCTCGACGGCTTCAAGTCGATCAACGACCGGTTCGGGCACAACGCGGGCGACGCGGTCCTCATCGAGGTCGCCCGGCGGCTGTCCCGCCAGGTCCGTGACGGCGACACCGTGGCCCGGCTCGGCGGCGACGAGTTCGTGATCCTCGCCGACGGCCTCGGCCGCGCGGACGCCGCCGACCTCGCCGTACGCCTGCGCAACGAGATCATCCAGCCGATCCGCGCCGAGGGCCGGGCCGTGCGTGTGGGTGCCAGTTTCGGCATCGGCTGGGCGCACTGCGGGATGACCGCCGACGAGGTGCTCAAGTCGGCGGACGAACGGATGTACGTAGAGAAACGATCTCGTCCCAAACAGCACAGACGCGCGGGATGATCCCCAGGTCAGCGGGCAAGTAGCCGGACCGATGCGGTCCGAGTCACCCGTTTGGCTCAGCGCGAGCGGGTAGGCTCGGCACATTCATCACACGCAACGCGTCCGACCCGCATGACCCGCACCTGGTGAGGAGTACCAAGGGATGACGTCCGGCAACAACGGCGCCAGCACGCCCGAGGACGACGACCCGTTCGGCTACCTCTACGCCGACGGACAGGCCAACGGAGCCCAGCCGCCCTCCGGTGGCTACGGCTACCCGAACACCGTCAACCGGGTGCGCCCCGTCGGCCAGCGTCAGTACGGCCAGCAGCCGCAGCAGCCCCAGCAGCAGACCGCGGCCTACGGCCAGGTCCCGCAGCAGCAGGGCGCCTACGGCCAGGCGAGCCCCCACTACGCGGCCCCCGAGACGTTCCCGGGCGGCGCCACCAGCCAGCAGCCCTCGCACGGCGGCGGTGGCGGCCGGGGCCGCGGCCCGAACACCAAAGGGCTGCTGATCGGCGCCATCGCGGTGGTCGCCGCGGTCATCATCGGCATCAGCGTGGCCATGCTCGGCGGCGACGACGACAAGGACGCGGGCGACACCCCGTCCACCGCGCCCACGGCCGAGCAGAGCAGCGAGCCGAGCGAGTCGGCGAGCAGCGACGAGCAGGCCGAGAGCTACGAGAAGACCATCGACGCCAAGGCCCTGTCCCTCGGGACCGGGGTGACGACCTCCTCGGACGTCGAGGGCGCCTCCGCCGACGGCGGCATCTACGTGACCGGCCTCAACCAGGAGGGTGCCGCGGTCACCTGGACCGTCGACGGCATCCCGAAGGACGGCACCTACACCCTCTTCGCCAACTACAGCGTCCCCGGCAAGGACCAGAGCATGACGCTCACGGTCAACGGCAAGACGTTCGGCAGCAAGCTCAGCATGAAGAACTACGCTGGCGCGGACGAGGGCGACTACGCCAAGGGCTGGACGACGACGTACGCGTGGCCCACGCTCACCAAGGGCACCAACACCATCAGCATCTCCTGCCAGTCCGGCGACCAGTGCGACGCCCTGCTCTCCCAGGTGTGGCTGAAGGAAGGCCAGGTCAAGAAGTAGCCGCTCAGGCCGCGGAGGTCTCCGTGACCACCGCGACCCGTCCGAGCAGCTCCTCGTAGGCCGCGCGGTCGAACTCGCCCGCCACCGGCGCCAGCACCGTCGCCGCCGACAGGGCGACCGCGCGGGCCAGCCGGTCCGGCCAGGGCAGATGGTCCACGAGCCCCGACAGCAGGCCCGCGACCGCCGAGTCGCCGGCGCCGGTCGGGTTGCCGTGGACCCGGGCGGGCGGGACGGCACGCCAGCGGCCCTCCGGCGAGGCGGCCAGCAGCCCCTCGGTGCCCAGGGAGGCGACCACCGTCCGCGCGCCGCGCCTGCGGGCGTCCTGAACGGCCCTGAGCGGCTCGTGGGAGCCGGTCAGCTCGGCCAGCTCGTCGGCGTTGGGCTTGATGAGGTCGGGCCGGGCGGCGATCCCGCGGCGCAGCGGCTCCCCGCTCGTGTCGAGCAGCACCGGCACCCCGGCCGCGCGGGCGGTCCGCACCAGCAGCGCGTACGCGCCCACCGGCACGCCCGGCGGGAGACTGCCGCACAGGGCGACCGCGGCGGCCGACGGCAGCAGGTCCTCGTACGCCTCCTGGAAGGCGATCCACTCGGCGGGGGCGATCACCGGGCCGGGCTCGTTCAGCTGGGTCGTGTCGCCGGTGCGTCCGTCGACGACGGCGACGGTGCGGCGGGTGGAGCCCGCGACGGGGACCAGCGCGTCCCGCACACCGGGGGTGGCCGTCAGATGCTCCTGGAGCTGGCCGCCGGTGGCGCCGCCGGTGAAGCCGGTGACGGTCACTTCGTGGCCGAGGGCCGCGAGCACCCGGGCCACGTTCAGGCCCTTGCCGCCGGGGCGTTCGACGACGTCGGAGACGCGGTGCGAGGCGTGCGGGGTGAGGGACCGGACGCGATAGGTGATGTCGAGAGCGGTGTTCAGCGTGACCGTGAGGATCACCGGGCCGACCTCCCCCGAAGACGTTGCTGAGCCGTTCGGCGAGGTGATCATGCCGAACGGGCGGCGGTCGGCCCAGTCTCCCAGGACAACCGCCGCCCTCAACAGATGGACACATCACCCCAGTTGCGGACCGACCACCCATTCCCCGCGGCGCATCACGCCCCGGACCGCGAACTCCGCGTCCAGCAGCACCAGGTCGGCGTACTTGCCGGGCTCCAGCGAGCCGACGCTGTCGGCCAGGCCCAGCAGCCGGGCCGGGTTGGCGGACAGGGCGGCGACGGCGTCCTCGACGGGCAGCCGGTCCACGGTCACGGCCCGCCGGAACGCGCGGTCCAGGGTCAGCGTCGAGCCGGCGATGGATCCGCCCTCCACCAGCCGGGCCACGCCCTCGCTCACCTCGACCTCCAGCGGGCCGAGCATGTACCGGCCGTCGCCGAAGCCCGCCGCGTCCATCGCGTCGGTGATGAACGCCACCCGGTCCGCGCCCGCGTGATGGAACGCCAGCTGGAGGGAGGCCGGGTGCAGATGGGTGCCGTCGTTGATCAGCTCGACGGTGATCCGCTCGTCCTCCAGCAGCGCGGCGATCGGACCGGGGGCGCGATGGCCGAGCGGGGGCATCGCGTTGAACAGGTGGGTGGCGACCGTCGCGCCCGCGTCGATGGCCTCCACGGTCTGCTCGTACGTCGCGTCCGTGTGCCCGATCGCCGCGATGACCCCGTGCTCGGCCAGCAGCCGCACCGAGTCGATGCCACCGGGCAGTTCGGTGGCGAGGGTGACCATCCGGGCCTGCCCGCGCGCCGCGTCGACCAGCTTGCGCACGTCCGCCGGGTCCGGGTCGCGCAGCAGCTCCTCGGAGTGGGCGCCCTTGCGGCACGGCGAGATGAACGGGCCCTCGAAGTGGATGCCGGCGATGTCGCCCTGCTCGGCCAGCTCGCTGAGCAGCCCGGCCCGCTGGGCGAGGAAGTCCATGTCGCCGGTGACGGTCGAGGCGACCAGGGTCGTGGTGCCGTGCTCCCGGTGGGTGCGGATGCCGTGCAGCACCTCGTCGACCGTGCCGGAGGTGAAGGAGGCTCCGCCGCCGCCGTGGTTGTGGAGGTCGACGAACCCGGGCACGAGCCAGTGCCCGGACACGTCGACGACCTGGGCGTTCTCCGGGGCCGACCCGGCGATACGGGTGCCGTCGACGATCACCCGGCCGTCCTCGACGGTCCCGGTGGGCAGGACGACGGTGGCGCCGGAGAACACCGTGGGGGTTGCCATCAGGTGGTTTCCTCCTCGTTCGGAAGGGGGCTCGGAGTGAGGCCGGGAACGGGGCCCGCGGCGGCGCCCCCGGTGGCGGTGAGCAGGTCCCGGGCCAGCAGCCCGGCGCCCAGGCATCCGGCCGTGTCGCCCAGGGCCGCCGGCACCAGTGACGGCAGCGTCTGGAAGGTGACCCGCCGCCGGACGGCGTCCCGCAGCGGTGTGAACAAGGTTTCCCCCGCCTCGGCGAGCCCGCCACCGATGATCACGATCCGGGGGTCCAGGAGGGTGAGCGCGGTGACCAGCCCGTCGGCGAGCGCGTCGACGGCGCCCTGCCACACCTCGCGGGCCCGTCGGTCGCCGGACTCGACGGCCTTGGCGCAGTCGGCGGCGTCCGCGGCGGGGTCCCCGCTCGCCGCGGCCCACGCCTCGCTGACGGCCGCCGCGGAGGCGTACCGCTCCAGACAGCCGCTCTGGCCGCAGGGACAGGGGGCCCCGGAGGGCCGGACGACGATGTGGCCGATCTCGCCCGCGAAGCCGTGCGCGCCCGCCTCCACCCGGCCGTCGATGCCGATGGCGCCCGCGATCCCGGTGCCCAGCGGCACGAACAGGAACCGGTCCGCGCCGCGCCCGGCGCCGATCCGGCCCTCGGCGAGGCCGCCGGTGCGCACGTCGTGCCCGAGGGCGACGGGGGCGCCGTGCAGCCGTTCGGTGAGCAGCGCGCGCAGGGGCACGTCCCGCCAGCCCAGGTTGGCCGCGTAGACGGCGGTCCCGGTGGCCTCGTCGACGATGCCGGGCACGGCGACGCCGGCCGCCGCCGCGGGCTCGCCGAACTCCCGCTCGCCGTGCGCGCGCAGCTCGGCGGCGAAGTCGAGGATGCCGTCGACGACCGCCTGCGGGCCGCGCTCGCGCCCGGTGGCCCGGCGGGCCCGGTGCAGCAGCTCGCCGTCCGCCCCCACGAGGGCCGCCTTCATCCCGGTGCCGCCCACGTCGAGGGCGATGACATGTCTCACGGGGGTAGTGTGGCCCGCCGACCCATGAGAGGTCTAGTCCACTCACGTGGTGTAGACCTTATGTCTGACCTTTCGAAAGTTTTCGACAGCGAAGTTGAGGGGGCCGGCAGTGCAGCGGCGTAGGACGGCGACGATCGCGGTGATGTCCGCACTGGGCATGACAGCGGTCCTGGGGGGCTGCGGAACCGCCGCGGACGACGGGGCGGTGACCCTGAAGTTGGTCGCCGCCGACTACGGCGACAGCGCCGCGAACAGTTCGCAGAAGTACTGGGACGGACTCGCCGAGACGTACGAGTCGAAGCACCCGGGCGTCGAGGTCGACGTCAGCGTCTACTCCTGGAACGACGTGGACGCCAAGGTCAAGGACATGGTCGCGGCCGGGCACGCGCCCGACATGGCCCAGATCGGCTCCTACGCCGACTACGCCGCCGACGACCTCCTCTACAGCGCCGACGACCTGCTCTCCATCTCCACCCAGGCCGACTTCGCCTCCCAGCTCGCCGGGGCCGGCGAGGTGGACGGCACGCTGTACGGGATGCCCTTCGCGGCGTCCACGCGGCTGCTCTTCTACAACAAGACCCTCTTCAAGAAGGCCGGCCTCACCCCGCCGAAGACCTGGGACGAGCTGGCCTCGGACGCGGCGGCGCTCAAGGAGGAGGGCGTGAAGTACCCCTACGCCCTCCCGCTCGGCTCCGAGGAGGCCCAGGCCGAGACCATGCAGTGGCTGCTCAGCGGCGGGGGCGGCTACACGACCAGCATGGGCACGTACGGCATCGACTCCACCGAGAACGTCGACACCTTCACCTGGCTCAAGGACGACCTCGTCGGCGCGGGCCTGACCGGGCCGGTCGCGCCCGGCAAGCTGAACCGTGCCGCCGCCTTCTCCGCCTTCGCGGACGGCGAGGTCGGCATGCTCAACGGCCACCCCACCCTGATGCAGATGGCCGGCAAGAAGGGCGTCGACTACGGCATGGTCCCCATGCCCGGCGTCGACGGGCGCAGCACCGTCTCCATGGGCGTCGCCGACTGGATGACGGCCTTCAAGCAGAACGGCCACGCCGACGAGGTGGGCAGCTTCCTCGACTTCGTCTACAGCGAGAAGAACGTCCTCGCCTTCTCCCGCGAGTACGACCTCCTGCCGGTGACGCTGACCGCGTCCCAGACCATGAGCACCTCCGCGCGCGACAAGGATCTCCAGCCGTTCCTCGACGAGCTGCCCGCCGCGGAGCTGTACCCGGCCGGGCGCACGTCCTGGCCCCAGGTCAGCGCCGAGGTCAAGAAGGAGATAGGCAAGGCGGTGACCTCCGGCGGCAACCCGGCCACCGTCCTCGGCCGGCTCCAGACGACGGCGATGACCGCGGAGAGCGCGGAGTAGGCGCTGTCGGTGCCCGGGGCTACGGTTCCCGTATGACCGACCTCGCCCCCCGAGAGCTGGCGATCCTCGCCCTGGAGCGTCGTGGCTTCGCCGCGGCCGGTGCCAAGGAGCGGGCGATACGCGAGGAACTCGGCCTCGCGCCGGTCCGCTACTACCAGCTCCTGAACGCCCTCCTGGACGATCCCCGCGCCCTGGCCTCGGACCCGGTCACGATCAACCGCCTCCGCCGCATCCGGCAGTCCCGTCGAAGGGACCGCTGACTCCGCACCCGCCGGACGGGCTGAATTTTTACGCCAGGTCCGGCATTCCAGCCCGTCCGGCGTGTGAGGACGAGGCCCGTTCAGGGCCGATGCGGGGGTCTGGGGGCGGCAGCCCCCAGGGACGGGAAGGGAAGGGGCGGCGGGGGCGGGAGAAGGCTGGGTAGGGTCGAGGCATGGGGATCGATGACGTGGTCGTGGGGACGCGGGCGGGCAAGGCCGGGCTGGAGGCCGTGCTTCAGCGGCCGGGCAGGAGCATCGTCGCCCTCGACTTCGACGGCACCCTCGCCCCCATCGTCCCGGACCCGGAACACGCGTTCGCCCACCCGGACGCCGTAATCGCCCTCGCCGCCCTCGCCCCGAAGGTGGCCACCGTGGCGGTCGTCACCGGCCGCCCACCCGCCCTCGCCGTCCGCCTCGGCGGCTTCGCCGGCGTCCCCGGGCTGGAGCACCTCACCGTCCTCGGCCACTACGGCGCCGAACGCTGGGACGCCGCCACCGGCGAGATCACCGCACCCCCGCCCCACCCCGGAGTGGCCCGCGCACGCGAGGAACTCCCCGCCCTGCTCGACCGGGCAGGCGCCCGCGAGGGCACATGGGTCGAGGAGAAGGGGCGGGCGCTCGCCGTGCACACCCGCAGGGCCGCCGACCCCCAGGGCACCTTCGAGGCGCTCCGCGAGCCGCTCACCGGCCTCGCCACCCGCCACGGTCTGATCGTCGAGCCGGGACGCCTCGTCCTGGAGCTGCGCCCGCCGGGCATGGACAAGGGCGTGGCGCTCCTCGGGCTCGTCCGGGAGCTGGGCGCCGAGGCCGTCCTCTACGCGGGCGACGACCTCGGGGACCTCCCCGCCTACGCCGCCGTGGACGCGCTCCGCGCCGACGGCGTCCCCGGACTGCTGGTGTGCAGCGCGGGCAGCGAGGAGGTACCGGAGCTGAAGGAACGCGCCGACCTCGTCGTCGACGGCCCGGCAGGCGTCGTGGACCTGCTCAGGCGTCTCGCGGACCGGCTTCCCTGAGCGCCCGCAGCTGCTCCAGGAACCACTGGGCCGGAGGCAGCGCCGTGGCCGCCGCGGCCAGCCGCTTGGTGCGTTCGGCGCGTTCGTCCGAGGGCATCGTGAGCGCCTCGTGCAGGGCGTGCGCCGTGGCGGTCACGTCGTAGGGGTTGACCGTGATCGCGTCCTCGCCGAGCTCCTCGTACGCGCCCGCCTCCCGGGACAGCACCAGCGCGCAGCCCTCGTCGGAGACGACCGGGACCTCCTTGGCGACCAGGTTCATGCCGTCGCGGATGGGGTTGACGAGGGCGACGTCGGCGAGGCGGTAGGCGGCCAGGGAGCGGGCGAAGTCGTCCTTGACGTGCAGGACGACCGGGGTCCAGCCGGGCGTGCCGTAGCGGGAGTTGACCGAGTCGGCGACCCGCTGCACCTCGGCCGTGTAGTCGCGGTACACCGCCAGGTCCTGCCGGGAGGGGTAGGCGAACGCCACGTGGACCACCCGCTCGCGCCACTCCGGGCGGCTCTCCAGCAGGGCCGCGTAGGCGTGCAGGCCGCGGACGATGTTCTTCGACAGTTCGGTGCGGTCGACCCGGACGATCGCCTTGCGGCCCTCGCCGATCTCGGCCGCCAGCGCGGCCATGCGGTCGGTGACGTCCGGCGCGTGGGACCGCTTCCGCAGGAAGTCCGCGTCGGCGCCGAGCCCGTGCACGCCCACCCGGGTGTCCCCGAGCCCGCCGGCCAGCTCCGCCGCGCAGCGCTCGAACGCGTCGGCCCAGCGCCGGGTCAGGAAGCCCAGCCGGTCGGCGCCCAGCATGCCCCGCAGGATCTGCGCGGAGATGTCGTCGGGGAGCATCCGGAAGTAGTCCACCGGCGCCCACGGGGTGTGCGAGAAGTGGCCGATGCGCAGGTCGGGGCGGAGCTCGCGGAGCATCCCGGGGACCAGGCACAGGTGGTAGTCCTGGACCAGGACGGCCGCGCCGTCCGCCGCCTCCTCGGCCAGCGCCCGCGCGAAGGCGGCGTTGTACTCCTCGTAGCGCGCCCACTGCCGCCGGAACTCCGCGTCGAAGGACGGCTCCAGCGGGGTCTGGTAGAGCATGTGGTGGACGAACCACAGGACCGAGTTCGCGATGCCGTTGTAGGCGTCCGCGTGCACGTCCGCCGGGACGGCGAGCATCCGCACGCCGTCCTCGCCGGCCCCGCGCCGCACCGCCTCCCGGTCGCCGTCGGACAGCGCCGAGCACACCCACAGGGCGTCCGCGTCCGGGCCGATCGCCGACAGCCCGGAGACCAGCCCGCCGCCGCCCCGCCGGGCGCTGAGCGTGCCGTCGTCCCGTACCTCGTACGAGACCGGCCCGCGGTTGGAGGCCACGAGCACCCGGGCGGAGGCAGGGGCGGGGGCCGTGGGGGAGAGGGACGCCATACGCCTCAACCTAGCCCGGCGCGTAAACGCTCAAACGTACGGTCACCGCAGGTATCCAGCCGTATACGGCGGGCTCCCGGGGCGTTACGCGACCTTCCGCTCGGCGTACTCGGAGATCTCCACCATGGGCGGCCGTTCCTCGGTGTCGACCGAGTACGTGCGCGGCTCGAAGCCGTCCTCGCCCCGCTCGAACTGGGTCAGCGCGGGGCGGATCAGATGGCCGCGGGCGAGGCGGAGCTGTGCCGTGCGGTAGATCGCGGCGGACATCCGGCCGAGCGCCTGGCCGTCCTGGTGGCGGTGCTTGCGGACGCCGACGTCGACCTGGGCCAGCGCGTCGAGGCCGACCAGGTGCAGGGCGTCCACCAGCATGCCCAGCTCGACGCCGTAGCCGACCGGGAAGGGGAGCTGCTCCAGCAGGGAGCGTCTGGCCGCGTACTCGCCGCCGAGCGGCTGGACGAAACCGGCCAGCTGGGGCCAGTGCATGTTCAGCAGGGGGCGGGCCATCAGCTCCGTCACCCGGCCGCCCTGGCCCGCCGCACCGCCCAGCGGACGGTCGTACATGGCCTTCACCAGGTCGACGCCCGGGTCGGTCAGGAGCGGGCCGACGATGCCGGAGACGAAGTCGGAGGAGAACTCCTTCAGGTCGGCGTCGATGAAGCAGACGATGTCACCGGAGGTGACGAGGAGGGAGCGCCACAGGACCTCGCCCTTGCCGGGGGCCGCGGGGATGCGGGGCAGGATCTCGTCCCGGTGCACGACCCGGGCGCCCGCCGCGGCGGCCACCGCCGAGGTGCGGTCGGTGGAGCCCGAGTCGACGACGACTATCTCGTCGACGAGGGGCACCTGCTGCATGAGGTCGTGCCGGATGACCGCGACGATGTCACCGACGGTCTCCTCCTCGTTGAGCGCGGGCAGGACGACACTGACCGTCTGACCGGTGCGTTGTTTCGCGGCCATGATCCGGTGCAGAGGGCGGTCGGTCACGGACCAGGAGCGGGTGGCCAGCCAGCGCTCTGTTTCTTTCAGCACGTGGGCGACTCCTCTGCGTGGGGCGGCGGGGGGATCGTCGTGTGTGATCCATCTCGCGGTTCGGACGACTATCTCAACTGTCCTTGTTGTCGGTTACAGTCTTGAACAAGGCGGGTGACCATCGCATGTCCTGGACGGCCCCACCGAGATCCACGCGGTGATCCACGCACGGATCGACCACGGATCGACCACAGATCGACAACTTCATACCGCTCATCCAGAGGGGCAGAGGGATACGGCCCGATGAAGCCCCGGCAACCCTCCAGTCGGTTCTCGCGTACGTGAGGCTCCCGACTCGGGAAGGTGCCAAATCCGTCTCACGGCGAGATGCGTCGTGAGGAAGATGAGGAGAAAGGGCCTCGCCTCTCATGGCTGCGCAGACTGTCGCGAACACCTCCGGAACCCAGGTCGATCTCGGCCCCGCCACCGCGTTGAGCTGCCGCGAATGCGGCCACCGGGTCCCTCTCGGTCCGGTCTTCGCGTGCGAGGAGTGTTTCGGCCCGCTGGAGATCGCGTACGACTTCTCCGGGTACGACACCGAGGAACTCCGCAAGCGGATCGAAGCGGGACCCGCGAACATCTGGCGTTACGCGCCCCTGCTGCCCGTCCCGGCGAACGTGGCCGACAAGCCCAACATCAACCCGGGCTGGACCCACCTCGTCAAGGCCGACAACCTCGCCGCCGAGCTCGGCGTCACCGGCGGGCTGTACGTCAAGGACGACTCCGGCAACCCGACGCACTCCTTCAAGGACCGTGTCGTCGCCCAGGCCGTCGAGGCGGCGCGCGCCTTCGGCTACACCACGCTCTCCTGCTCCTCCACCGGCAACCTCGCCGGTGCCGTCGGCGCCGCCGCCGCCCGCGCCGGCTTCCGCTCCTGCGTGTTCATCCCGCACGACCTGGAGCAGGGCAAGGTCGTCATGGCCGCCGTCTACGGCGGTGAGCTCGTCGGCATCGAGGGCAACTACGACGACGTCAACCGCTTCTGCTCCGAGCTCATCGGCGACCCGGCCGGCGAGGGCTGGGGCTTCGTCAACGTCAATCTGCGGCCCTACTACGCGGAGGGCTCCAAGACCCTCGCGTACGAGATCTGCGAGCAGCTCGGCTGGCGGCTGCCCGACCAGCTCGTCGTCCCGATCGCGTCCGGCTCGCAGCTGACGAAGATCGACAAGGGGCTCCAGGAGCTGATCAAGCTCGGGCTCGTCGAGGACCGGCCGTACAAGATCTTCGGCGCCCAGGCCGAGGGCTGCTCGCCGGTGTCCGTCGCCTACAAGGCGGGCCACGACGTCGTCCGGCCGCAGAAGCCCGACACCATCGCCAAGTCGCTCGCCATCGGCAACCCGGCGGACGGCCCCTACGTCCTGGACATCGCCCGGCGCACCGGCGGCGCCGTGGAGGACGTGACCGACGAGCAGATCGTCGACGCGATCAAGCTGCTGGCCCGCACCGAGGGCATCTTCGCGGAGACCGCGGGCGGGGTGACCGTGGGCGTGACCCGCAAGCTGATCGAGAACGGGCTGCTGGACCCGGCGAAGACGACCGTCGTGCTGAACACCGGGGACGGACTCAAGACGCTGGACGCGGTGGCGGGCACCGGGCTCACCGCGACGATCCGTCCCAGCCTCGACTCCTTCCGCGAGGCCGGACTCGCGTAGCCGTCGAGCCCCAGTCTGGGCCGGACCCTGAAAGACCTAGTACCGACCGGAGGTTCCCTCGTGAGCGTCAACGTCCGCATTCCCACCATCCTGCGCACCTACACCGGTGGGCAGGCCGAGGTGCCCGCCGAGGGCGCCACCCTCGGCGAGGTCATCGCCGACCTGGAGAAGAACCACACGGGCATCGCCGCCCGTGTCCTGGACGACCAGGGCAAGCTGCGCCGGTTCGTCAACGTGTACGTGAACGACGACGACGTCCGGTTCGAGCAGGGCCTGGAGACCGCGACGCCCGACGGCGCCGGCGTCTCGATCATCCCGGCGGTGGCCGGCGGCTGCTGAGCCGCATCACGCACTGTTCATCGAATTGCCCCCTCCGTGAGAGAAACGGAGGGGGCAATTCTGCATGGTTGAGCGCGGTACAGTTGGGGAAGCTGCCGCACCCTTCATGCCATACGCATATGAGTTCTGGCTCCACTTGCGATGAGAAGTAGCCAAAGTGCGCGCCTCTTCTGCGTCTTTTATTCCTTTTATGGGGCCCGACTTGACCCATATTCAGCGGAATTCTCCGTACATTCCTGACTGGTCTTGCCCTGAATTCTCGTCCGATTGACCTGTTGCAGAGGGCAGTTGGACGGATACATTCGGCCGCGGTCGACGCGTTCCGGCGCACGCCCCCAATCCTGTGGGGGGTGAGGTCTGACCCGGATCCGCGAAGTGCGGGTCCGTGCAAGGGCCAGTAATAGGGGAGTTAGGCATGGCTCAGGGCACCGTCAAATGGTTCAACGCGGAGAAGGGGTACGGCTTCATCGCGGTCGACGGTGGTGCGGATGTATTCGTCCACTACAGCGCGATTCAGATGGACGGCTACCGCACCCTGGAAGAGGGTCAGCGGGTCGATTTCGAGATCTCGCAGGGCCAGAAGGGGCCGCAGGCGGACATGGTCCGACTGGCGACCGGCTGAAGCGCGCGCCGACTGAACTAGCAGCGACGTTCTTCTTCGAAGGGCCCGCACCTCATGGGGAGTCATGGGTGCGGGCCCTTCGGCGTGCCCGGAGGGCCGGGCGTGCCCGCAGGCCCCCCGCCGCCCTGTTCGCGCCTGGCGGAGCGCCCCGGTCGATCCCCGAGAGCCGCTTGCACTCGACCATGCCGAGTGCTAATCATTGGCGTTAGCACTCTGAAGGTGAGAGTGACAACGAGGACCGGGTCGGTGAGGCCCGCAGGCCGGGTGGGGCAAGGAACCACGAGGTGTGCGAGCCGTCCGTCGCGGGCGCGGGCGCGGTCCGAAGGAATCACCCCCAGTCCTGGAGGGACCACTTCACATGGCCAAGATCATCGCGTTCGACGAGGAGGCGCGGCGCGGCCTCGAGCGCGGCATGAACCAGCTCGCGGACGCCGTCAAGGTGACGCTCGGCCCCAAGGGCCGCAACGTCGTCCTCGAGAAGAAGTGGGGCGCCCCCACGATCACCAACGATGGTGTCTCCATCGCCAAGGAGATCGAGCTCGAGGACCCGTACGAGAAGATCGGCGCCGAGCTGGTCAAGGAAGTCGCCAAGAAGACGGACGACGTCGCCGGCGACGGTACGACCACCGCGACCGTTCTGGCCCAGGCCCTGGTGCGCGAGGGTCTGCGCAACGTGGCCGCCGGTGCCAACCCGATGGCTCTCAAGCGCGGTATCGAGAAGGCCGTCGAGGCCGTCTCCGGTGCCCTGCTCGAGCAGGCGAAGGATGTCGAGACCAAGGAGCAGATCGCTTCCACGGCCTCCATCTCCGCCGCCGACACCCAGATCGGCGAGCTCATCGCCGAGGCGATGGACAAGGTCGGCAAGGAAGGCGTCATCACCGTCGAGGAGTCCCAGACCTTCGGTCTGGAGCTGGAGCTCACCGAGGGTATGCGCTTCGACAAGGGCTACATCTCGGCGTACTTCGCCACCGACATGGAGCGGATGGAGGCGTCGCTCGACGACCCGTACATCCTGATCGCCAACTCCAAGATCGGCTCCGTCAAGGACCTGCTCCCGCTCCTGGAGAAGGTCATGCAGTCGGGCAAGCCGCTGCTGATCATCGCCGAGGACGTCGAGGGCGAGGCCCTGTCGACCCTGGTCGTCAACAAGATCCGCGGCACCTTCAAGTCCGTCGCCGTCAAGGCCCCGGGCTTCGGTGACCGCCGCAAGGCCATGCTCGGCGACATCGCCATCCTCACGGGCGGCGAGGTCATCTCCGAGGAGGTCGGCCTCAAGCTGGAGAACGCGACCCTGGACCTCCTGGGCCGCGCCCGCAAGGTCGTCATCACCAAGGACGAGACGACGATCGTCGACGGCTCCGGCTCGGCCGACCAGGTCGCCGGTCGCGTCAACCAGATCCGTGCCGAGATCGAGAACAGCGACTCGGACTACGACCGCGAGAAGCTCCAGGAGCGCCTGGCGAAGCTCGCCGGTGGCGTCGCCGTCATCAAGGCCGGTGCCGCGACCGAGGTCGAGCTCAAGGAGCGCAAGCACCGCATCGAGGACGCCGTGCGCAACGCCAAGGCGGCCGTCGAGGAGGGCATCGTCGCCGGTGGTGGCGTGGCCCTGCTCCAGGCTTCCGCGGTGTTCGAGAAGCTCGAGCTCACCGGTGACGAGGCGACCGGTGCCAACGCCGTGAAGCTCGCGCTGGAGGCCCCGCTCAAGCAGATCGCCGTCAACGGTGGTCTCGAGGGCGGCGTCGTGGTCGAGAAGGTCCGCAACCTGACCGTGGGCTGGGGTCTCAACGCGGCCACGGGCGACTACGTCGACATGATCGCCGAAGGCATCATCGACCCGGCGAAGGTCACGCGCTCTGCCCTGCAGAACGCCGCGTCCAT
The DNA here is from genome assembly GCF_044747265.1 of Streptomyces sp. NPDC090106. Lineage (NCBI taxonomy): Bacteria > Bacillati > Actinomycetota > Actinomycetes > Kitasatosporales > Streptomycetaceae > Streptomyces > Streptomyces sp. NPDC090106. The sequence continues at coordinate 147,538 of NZ_JBIVDS010000014.1, forward strand.
CGCCGCGCTCTTCCTCACCACCGAGGCCGTCATCGCCGACAAGCCGGAGAAGGCCGCCGCGCCTGCCGGTGGCGGTATGCCGGGCGGTGACATGGACTTCTGATCGCCCTCCGGTCGATCACCGTCCTTCACCGAGGGCGGCATCCCCTGCCGAGCGCAGGGGGTGCCGCCCTCGGGCTTTTTCCGCCCCCGCCGCCCCTTCCCGTCCCGCCCCTGGGGCTGCGCCCCAGCCCCCCTTTGTCCTCAAACGCCGGACGGGCTGAATTTTCACGCCAGGTCTGATCCTTTCAGCCCGTCCGGCGGGGGCGAGAGAACCTCGCCGTGGTGGTGGGTGGCACAAACTGCCATCTCTGCACGTCGCGTCATTCGCCCGGCGTTCACCCCGATGTCGGTCGGTGCACACAGCATCCATCGCATGAAGCCCCTGACGTCCCAGAAGCCCCTCAAGGTCGCCCTCCTCGCCGCCGCCGCGCTGGCGCTGACCGCCCCGTCCGCCCTCGCCGCCCCCGCGGCCTCCCCCGCGCACCACGCGCCCGCCTCCCGCATCCCCTTCACCCGGGCGACCGTCACCGCCAACGACGACGGCACCTTCCGCCTCGTCTGGAAGGCGCCCGGCGTGAAGTCGGTCGCGATCAGGGCCGGCGGCCGGACCGTCGCGCGCGGCGGCGCCACCGGGGACGTCACGGTCACCGTCGCCGGGTCGGCGAAGGCGGACCGCCAGTGGTTCGACCTCGTCCCCGCGCAGGGCGGTTCGCTGCACCTGGCCGACCGTCTGATCAAGCTCGACGGAACCGTCAACTTCCGTGACGCGGGCGGCTACCGCACCGCCGACGGGCACTGGGTGAAGATGGGCGAGGTCTACCGCTCCGACGCGCTGAACAAGCTCACCGCCGCCGACACGGCCAAGCTCCGCCGCCTCGGCGTCCACGCCGTCTACGACCTGCGGACCGCCTCCGAGCGCACCTCCGCCCCGGACGTCGTGCCGGCCGGCGCCACCTACACCGTCGCGGACGTCCTCGCCGGGTCCGACGCGGTCACCACCATGCCGACCAGTGAGTCCGCCGCCGTGCAGATGATGGTGGACGCCGAGAAGTACATGGTCAGCGGGGCGACCGCGCAGGCCGCCTACACCTCCGTGTACGCCGGTGTCGCCGACGAGGACCGGCACGGCGTCGTCTACCACTGCACCGCGGGCAAGGACCGCACCGGCTGGTCCAGCGCCGCCCTGCTGACCGCCCTCGGCGTGCCGAGCGAGACGGTCATGGACGACTACCTCGCCAGCAACACCTACCGCGCCGCCGCCAACGCGGCGACCCTCGCGGCGCTCCCCGAGGCCCAGGCCAAGATCTACAAGCCGCTCCTCGATGTCCGCGCCGAGTACCTGAACTCGGGCTTCGACCAGGTGGCGGCCGAGTACGGCTCGATCGACGCCTACTTCGACCAGGCCCTCGGCATCGACGCCCGCGAGCTGCGCGCCCTGAAGAAGGACCTGCTGGTGGGCTGACCAGCCCCGCCGCGTGTCCGGGATCACAGGGGCGGGCGGAAACCAGGGGGCTGACGGGGAGGTTACCTGTGCGTACTGTCTATGCGTATGCACATACCGCCTGGTACCTCAGGTGACCCCCACCCCTAGGAGCCCCCCACGTGAGCGCCACCGCCACCCGCGCCGCCGAGATCCTCTCCCGGCCGGCCGTGATCAACGGTCTGACCGTCCCGAACCGCATCGCGATGGCGCCGATGACCCGTATGTTCTCCCCGGGCGGCATCCCGGGCGAGGACGTCGCGTCGTACTACGCGCGCCGGGCCGCGGCGGGCGTGGGCCTGATCGTGACGGAGGGGACGTACGTCGGTCACGACTCGGCGGGCCAGAGCAGCCGCGTCCCGCGCTTCCACGGTGACGAGCAGCTCGCGGCCTGGGCGCGGGTCGCCGCGGACGTGCACGCGGCGGGCGGCACGATCTTCCCGCAGCTGTGGCACATCGGCATGGTCCGCAAGGAGGGCCAGTCGCCGGTGAAGACGGCCCCGGCCGTCGGCCCCTCCGGCCTGCGCATCGGGGAGGAGGAGCGCACGGGCACGGCGATGACCCAGCGCGACATCGACGACGTCATCGGCGCCTTCGCCGAGGCCGCCGCCGCGGCGGAGCGCATCGGCATGGACGGCGTGGAGATCCACGGCGCGCACGGCTACCTCGTGGACCAGTTCCTCTGGAAGGGCACCAACCGGCGCACCGACGCCTACGGCGGCGACCCCGTCGCCCGCACCCGGTTCGCCGCCGAGATCGTCGCGGCCGTCCGGGAGACCGTCTCCCCGGAGTTCCCGGTCGTCTTCCGCTACTCGCAGTGGAAGCAGGACGCCTACGCCGCCCGTCTCGCCGAGACCCCGCAGGAGCTGGAGGCCGTCCTCGCCCCGCTCGCCGCGGCCGGTGTCGACGCCTTCCACGCCTCGACCCGCCGCTACTGGATCCCGGAGTTCGAGGGCGCGGACCTCAACCTCGCGGGCTGGACGAAGAAGCTCACCGGCAAGCCCACCATCACGGTCGGCTCGGTCGGCCTGGACGGCGACTTCATGGGGGCCTTCGTCGGCGAGGGCTCCCCGCTCAAGTCGATCGACGACCTGCTCGACGGCTTCGAGCGCGACGAGTACGACATGGTCGCCGTCGGCCGGGCCCTGCTCCAGGACCCGCAGTGGGCGCGGAAGGTCCTCACGGGCCGCCACGACGAGCTGAAGCCGTACGACGCCAAGGCGCTCCAGTCCCTGAGCTGAGCCCCAACTCCTGTGTAGTGTCCGGGAGATGAGGATTCTCCAGCTCTCGGACACGCATCTGCGACGCACCGACGCGCCGGACGCGCGCGGTGTCAACGCGCATGACTCCCTGCGGCTGATGCTCGCCGAGCTGCGGCATCAGCGGGGCGTCGACGCGGTCGTCGTCACCGGCGACCTCGCCGACGACGGTGCCGTGGAGGCGTACACGGCGCTGCGGGACCTGGTGGGCGCCTTCGCGCGGGACGTGCTGGGCGGGGCGCCCGTCTTCTACACCACCGGCAACCACGACGAGCGCACGGCGTTCGGCAAGGTGCTCGGCAGCGGGCACCCCGAGCCGGAGCGGGTGCTGGAGTCCGCCGACAACGAGCGGGCCGCCGTCAGCACGGTCGCCGGCTGGCGCCTGGTGACGCTCGACTCCCTGGTGCCGGGGAAGGTGTACGGCCGGCTGAGCGCCGTCCAGCTCGACTGGCTGCGCGAGGTGCTGGGCACCCCGGCCGAGCACGGCACCGTCCTCGCCTTCCACCACCCGCCCGTCACCCTCGACCACCCGGTCCAGCGGGCCTTCGGACTGCTGGACCCCGGGGAGCTGGGCGAGGCCGTGCGCGGGACGGACGTACGGGCCGTCCTCACCGGCCACTTCCACTGCCAGCTGTACGGCGTGCTGGCGGGCGTCCCGGTGTGGGTGACCCCGGGGGTCGTCAACCGGGTCGACCTGGCGACGGCGCCGGGCACCGAGCGGGCCGTGCGCGGGGCCTCCGCGACGCTGGTGGAGCTCGGCGGGCCGTCGAGCCCGCTCTTCCACACCCTCCACGCACGCGATCCCCGGGCCCACGAGACCGTCTACGAGCTGGACGAGGAGCAGGTGCGGGGCATCCTGGAGCGCGAGGGGAGCTGAGCCGGTCGGCCGGGCGGAGCGGCCCCGGCGGGCCTGACCTGCGTCTATTGTTTAAGTCAAGCAACTGACTTAAAGTTGCCCGGGTCAATCAGATTCCCTTGGAGGCCCGCCATGTCCGACGCCCTTGCCCGTCCCACCGGGGCGGGGGGTTCCGCGCCGCCGCGGACCAACGCCGTGGTGGCGGTGCTGGCCTTCGCCGGGATCGTGGTCTCGCTGATGCAGACCCTGGTGATCCCGATCGTCGCCGAGCTGCCCACGCTGCTCGACGCCCCCGCCTCGGACACCGCCTGGGCCGTCACGGCCACCCTGCTGGCCGCCGCCGTGGCCACCCCGGTCATCGGACGCCTCGGTGACATGTTCGGCAAGCGGCGCATGCTGCTGGTCAGCGTGGTGCTGCTGATCGTCGGCTCGGTCGTCTGCGCGATGGCGGACACCCTGGTCCCGATGATCATCGGCCGGGTGCTCCAGGGTCTCGCCTCCGGTGTCATCCCGCTCGGCATCAGCATCATGCGCGACGAACTGCCCGCCGAGCGTCTCGCCTCCGCCACCGCCCTGATGAGCGCCTCCCTCGGCGTCGGCGGCGCGCTCGGTCTGCCGGCCGCCGCGCTCATCGCGGACAACCTCGACTGGCACGCCCTGTTCTGGGTCTCGGCCGGCCTGGGCGTCGTCGCCCTCGCCCTCGTCCTCGCGCTGGTCCCCGAGTCACGCGTGCGCACCGGTGGCCGGTTCGACTTCGTCGGCGCGGTCGGCATGGCGGCCGGACTCGTCTCCCTGCTGCTCGCCATCTCCAAGGGCGCCGACTGGGGCTGGGGCAGCGGCACGACGATCGGGCTGTTCGCCGCGGCCGTCGTGATCCTGCTGGCCTGGGGCTGGTTCGAGCTGCGCACCACCCAGCCGCTCGTCGACCTGCGCACCACGGCCCGCCGTCAGGTGCTGGTGACCAACCTCGCCTCGATCGCCGTCGGTGTCGCCATGTTCTCGATGAGCCTGGTCATCCCGCAGCTCCTCCAGTTGCCCTCGCAGACCGGTTACGGCCTCGGCCAGTCCATGCTCACCGCCGGTCTGGTGATGGCCCCCTCGGGTCTGGTCATGATGGTCACCGCCCCGGTCTCCGCCGCCGTGTCCAAGGCCCGCGGCCCCAAGGTGACGCTGATGATCGGCGCGCTGATCGTGGCGGCCGGCTACGGCCTGAACATCCTGCTGATGTCCGAGGTCTGGCACTTCGTCCTGGTGTCCTGCGTCATCGGCGCCGGCATCGGCTTCACCTACGGCTCGATGCCCGCGCTCATCATGGGCGCCGTGCCCGCCTCGGAGACGGCCGCCGCGAACAGCCTCAACACCCTGATGCGTTCGATCGGCACGTCCAGCGCCAGCGCCATCGCCGGTGTCATCCTCGCCCAGCTCACCATCGACTTCGGCGGCATCGCCCTGCCGTCCGAGAACGGCTTCAAGGTCGTCCTCGCGGTGGGCGCGGGCGCCGCGCTGCTGGCCTTCGCGGTGGCCTCGTTCATCCCGCGCCAGCGGACGGCCGGAGACCCGGCGCCGGTCACCGGCGGTACGGCCGACCCGGCCGAGATGGCCGCCAAGTCCTAGGCCGGACCGGGCCCCTGGCGCGGCCGGACTACAGGTTGCCCAGGGGCTCGATGTCCACCTTCACCGGGGTGCCCCACACCCGCAGCACCTCGTAGTCGGTGAACTCGTGCACCAGGCGGTACGCCATCGCCGCGCGCGGGCCCCGGCGGGCCGCCGCGAGGTACTGCTCGGCCTCGCGGCGGTCCCGGCGCGGGGTGCCGCACAGCTGCCACTCCTGGCCGTTCCACAGCTCCGGCAGATACCGCTGCTGGGGCTGCGGACGGTCGGCGCGTACGCCGTACCGGGAGGGCGCGGACGCCGCCTGCGCCGGGGCGGACGGCCCGTTGATCTGCGAGCGCCGGGCCGCCCTGCGCCGTGTCTCGCACAGCAGGCACAGATCGGGCGCGTTCTCGTCGACCGGCCCGTTGGGGTGCTCGGCGCAGCGGGTCGTCGGGGCGGCCGAGGTGACGCTCTCGTCCAGCAGCTCCAGGGCACGCTTGAGGTCCGCCTTGACCTCGTGGAGCCTGGCGTCGGGGGTGTCGGAGTTCAGGGCCTCGCCGTGCTCGCCGATCAGGCGCAGGGCTCGGCCCAGAGCGGTGAGCTGGGCGTGGTTCATGGAACGGCTCCGGTCGTGGGGTCACCAGCACTGTACCCACGAGCCCGGATCAGCGGGCTTTCACTCCGTCGACGAACGCGGCCCAGGTCCGCGACGCGAAGGCGAGACGGGGGCCGTGAGGGTTCTTGCTGTCACGGACGGGGATCAGGGCGGGGTGACCGGTGGCGACTTCGAGGCAGTTGCCGCCACTTCCTCCGCTGTAGCTGGACTTGTGCCAGGTGGCTGCGTCAAGGCCGTGCTCAGGGTTGCTCCTCATGGGCGTAATCCTGCGCCATCGCCTCGATCAGAGCCAGGGAGTTCTGGGGGGAGAGAGCCGCTGCCACGAGGAGGTGGTAGGTGAAGCGCTGGTGCTTCGCGGTGGCCGGATCGTCCTCCAGCCGTCCCATGCCGACGCCCTCGAAGTAGACCAGGGGCGGGGCGTTCTCGAAGTCCATCAGCTTGATGGCACCCTCCATCGCCGGATGCGCCCCGGCATCCAACGGCAGTACTTGTACGATCACCCGGCCCCGCCGGGCCAGTTCGGCGATATGACGCAACGCCTCCGCCATCACCTGGGGTCCGCCCGCCGCCCGGCGCAGCGCCGCCTCGTCGATCACCGCCCATACCAACGGCTCTGTCGGGTCATCGAGGAGCCGCGTCCGTTCCATACGGAGCCTCACCAGCTTCTCGATCTCCTCCTCCGGTGCCGTCGGCCGGTAGACGCGGCACACGGCATGGGCGTACGCCGGGGTCTGGAGGAGACCGGGGATCAGCGAAGGCGCGTACTCCCGGATCTCGATCGCCTCCGCCTCCGCCTCCACCGCCTCCGCGAAGTGTTCCGGGTACTTCGACTTGGCCGCGGCGACGCAGTTGCGCTGGAAGAAGTCCTCCGTGCCCAGCTCCTTGTCCAGCAGGCGTGCGTACTCCGGTTGCATCCGGCGGGTCCCGGACTCCAGCTGGCCGATGAACGAGCCGCTCACGAACAGGCGTTGGCCCAGCTCCTCCTGGCTGAGCCGCGCCTTCTCCCGCGCGTGGCGCAGTTCGGCCCCCAGCAGGGCCCTCGGGGAGGACGACGGGTCGAGGTCCTTCGGTCCGGCCATGGGCGACTCCCGGTCTCACGGACAAGGGTGTTGGGCTGCCTCGTATGGCCAGGTTAGGGACGCGGGCGCCACTCTGTGTAGCGAATCGGGAACTCGGCGTGGAGGTGGAGTGTTCGTGCGGCCGACGGAGGAAGTGGTGGCGACCCTCAAGGAAGCCCTGGTGGGGGTGGGGGTGGTGCTGCCGTCCCTGTGCGTGGACCCGGTGAGCGAGGCGGGCGAGGAACCGTTCGCACTGGTGGACCTGGGGCGTTGCAACGCGCGTACGGCGGAGCGGTTGGCGTCGGTGCTGCGGGCGGAGAGGCCGCCGGTCGGGTCGTACGTCATCGACGGGCGGGACGGCCGGATCGGCGAGGTGATGGGACACCTGGCCGGGCGGGCGCAGTTGCGGCCGGTCGGGGGCGGCCGGGAGTGGGACTGTCCGCCGCACGAGACGGAGCCGGTGGCGCGGGAGGAGGTGCTGCGGGCGCGGGTGAGGCAGGTGAACCAGGAGCGGAGAATGCTGAACTGACGCCCGTGACCGGGCCGGCCGTCGTGCCTCGTCCGGTTCCGTTCCGTCAGACGAGCATCAGGTCGTTGTACCCCCAGGCCGCGCTCCCGCCGAAGGCCAGCGTGACGGCGGTGGCCGTCAGAGCGGGGCCCAGGGCCGGGTGGGCGAGGCGTCGGCGGGGCAACAGCTCGGCCGAGCAGTCGACGGCGATGGCGTAGGCCAGCGCCACCAGGACCTGCTGCATCCTGAGGTGCCAGGTCCCGTTCACGGCCATCACCAGCACGAACCCGCCGACCGCGGCGGCGGCCCCGGCGAGGAGGCGGGGGCCGCGGAACGACTCGAACTCCGGTGCCCCGCGCCGCTTCCGGGCCCAGAGGCCATGGAAGAGGACCGCGAGGAGAACGGCGTTCGCCACCATGGCGCCGACGATCGTGAAGGCGTCGAATCTCACCGGTGCGCTCTTTCCACGATGCTCGTCACGGGCGAGGTGATCAGACACCAGGAGCCTGTGGTGAGGCTGTGGCGCGGAACGCTATTCCTCGGTGACGGCCGCCATGGCCTTCACCGGCACCGGTCGCCGCCGCGTCCCCCACGCCCAGGTCGCGCCGAAGCCCACCGCGTACGCCGTCAGCAGGCCGCCGCCGTAGACGGCGGCGAGCGTCGGCCAGTTCGCGTCGCCCGCGAGGAGCGGGAACAGGGCCCAGCCCGAGGGGCCGATGGCGGTGGCGCCCACCGGGTCGCCCAGCATCGCGAAGAAGCCGACGAACGCCCCGCCCGCCGCCCCGCCGACGCACGCGGTCAGGAACGGGGTGCCGAGAGGGAGGGAGACGCCGTAGATCAGTGGCTCCCCGACGCCCAGCAGCCCCGCGGGCAGCGCCGACTTGATGGTGGCCCGCAGGGTCGTGTCGTGGCGCAGCCGCACGTACACCGCGAGGGCCGCGCCGACCTGGCCCGCACCGGCCATCGCCAGCAGCGGCAGCAGCACGGTGGAGCCCTGCTGCTCGATGAGTGTGGCGTGGATGGGGATGAGGGCCTGGTGCAGGCCGAGCATGACCAGGGGGAGGAAGAGGCCGCCGAGGACCAGGCCGGCGAAGGCGCCCGTCGTCGTGAGGAGCCAGGTCGCGGCGGTGCCGATGGCGGAGGCGGCCGTCCCGGCGGCGTACATCAGCACGTACAGGGTCGTCAGGCCCGCGACCAGGACCGTCACCGTCGGGGTGACGAGGACGTCCAGGGCCGCCGGGACCCGGCCCCGGCACCACCGCTCGACGTAGGTGCCCAGCAGCGCCGCCGCCAGGGCGCCCAGGACCCCGCCCTGGCCGGGGGAGAGGGCGACCCCGAAGGCCGTCACCTTCGCCACTCCCGGGTACACGACGATCGCGGCGACCGCCCCGCCCAGCACCGGTGTGCCGCCGAACTCCTTCGCCGTGTTGTGGCCGACGAACACCGCGATCAGCGACATGAACGCCGACGCGATCGCGGTCAGCGCCGGGGTCACCCCGGTCAGCCGGCCGGAGTTCACGAGCAGCCCGTTGACGCCCGCGAGGACGCCGCAGCCGATCAGCGCGGGGATCAGCGGCACGAAGATGTTCGCCACCCGGCGCAGGAGCAGCTTGAGCGGGGTCGCGTTGCGGTCCTTCTGCCGCTCCTTGCGCAGCAGCGCCTCGAACTCGGCGGTCACCCGCGCGACGACCCCGGGGCCGAGCACCACCTGCCAGGAGTCGCCGTCCTCGACCACGCCGAGCACCCCGGGCAGCGCCCGCACCGCCTCCCCGTCCACCCGTGAGCCGTCCGCGAGACCCAGCCGCAGCCGGGTCATGCAGTGGGCCACGGACGTCACGTTGGAGGGGCCGCCGACAAGGGGCAGGAGGGCGGTGGCGAGGTCGTACGAGGTGGGCATGGCACGAGCGTGCTGGTCAGCTCCCCGCCGCCGCCAGCGCGGCGCGCAGTCGGCCGCCGGACTCCTCCAGAAGGCGGGTGGCACGCGGCCCGTCGACTCCGGCGAGGAGCACGAGGATCGCGTCCTTCACCTCGCCGTCGGTCGCCGCGAGGGCCCGCTCGATCTCCTCGTCCCCGGCGCCCGTCGCGAGGGCGACGATCCGGCGGGAGCGGGCGCGCAGCTTCTCGTTGGAGGCCCGCACGTCCACCATCAGGTTCCCGTACGTCTTGCCCAGCCGGATCATCGTGATCGTCGACAGCATGTTCAGGACCAGCTTCTGGGCCGTGCCCGCCTTCAGCCGGGTGGAGCCGGTCAGCAGCTCGGGGCCCACGACGATCTCGATGCCGTGGTCGGCCGCCGCCGCGAGTGCGCTGTGCGCGTTGCAGGACAGCCCGACCGTCAACGCGCCCCGCGCCCGCGCGTGCGCGACGGCGGCGATCGCGTACGGGGTGCGGCCCGACGCCGAGACGCCCACCACCGTGTCGGCCGGGCCGAGGGCGATCCCGTCCAGGTCCGCGCGCGCCAGCTCCGCCGAGTCCTCCGCGCCCTCCACGGACGACACCATCGCCGCCGGGCCGCCCGCGAGGACGCCGATCACCTGGCCGGGGCCGGTGTTGAAGGTCGGCGGGCACTCGGAGGCGTCCAGCACCCCGAGCCGGCCCGCCGTGCCCGCGCCGGCGTAGACCAGCCGGCCGCCGCGCGCCATCCGCTCGGCGAGGGCGTCGATGGCGGCGGCGATCTCGGGCAGCTTCTCCCGCACGGCCGTCGGCACGGTCGCGTCCTCGCCGTTCATCAGGCGGGCGATGTCGAGGGTGGGCAGCCGGTCGATGTCGGCGAGCTCCGGGCGGAACGCCTCGGTGGTCAGGGTCTCCAGCTCGGCGCGCAGGTCACGGGGGGCAGAGGTCATGGGGGAGCGGCTCTCTCGGATCCAGGACGGTACGGAAGGCTCTCTACGGTCGGCGCTCTGGGGTCGGTCTCATCGGCGGTGCCGGTGCGCCAGCGCCTCGTAGGACGCGGACAGCGCGGGCGCGGCGGTGTCGTACGTCCGCTGCGCCACCCCGACGAACAGACAGTCCACCACCAGCAGCTGGCTCGTGCGCGACGACATGGCCGCCGGGCGCAGCTCGCTCTCCCGGGCGGTGGACGTGGTCAGGACGTGGTCGGCGTACTGGGTGACCGCGCCGTCCGGGCGGCCGGTGATCGCCACCGTCGTCGCCCCGCGCTCGAAGGCCACCCGCAGGGGTTCGATGACGTCCCCGGTCGAGCCGGAGTGGGTGATGGCGATGGCGACGTCGCCCGCGCGCAGCTGCACCGCGTTGGTCACGGCGAGATGCGGGTCGCTGTGGGCGTGCGCTATCAGGCCTATGCGCAGGAGCTTCTGGGTCAGGTCCTGGGCGACCAGGCCGGAGGCGCCGATGCCGTACACGTCGATGCGGCGGGCGCTCGCCGCGGCCGACACCGCCGCCGTGAGCTGGACCGTGTCCAGGCCGGCCGCCGTGTCGGCGAGGGTCTGCTGCTCGTCGTACGCCAGTTTCGCGACGACGTCCGCGATCGGGTCGTCCACCGCGATGTCCGTGGTGATCGCGGGCGCGCGCCCCGACTGCTGCTGGGCGGCCAGCCCCGCCAGGGCGAGCCGCAGATCGCGGTAGCCGGGGTAGCCGAGGAGGCGGGCCGTGCGCACGACCGTCGCCTCGCTGGTGCCCGTCAGTCCGGCGAGCCCGGTGACCGTGAGGGCCGCGCAGCCCGCCGGGTCGGCGGCGACGGCCTCGGCGACGCGCTGCATGGAGCGGGTCATGGACGGGGCCAGGGTGCGCACCTTGGCGGCGAGGGCGGCGGGCGCGGGCGGTGTGCTCGGGGCCGCGGCGCCGTCGAAAATTTCCTTCACCTTCTGGGTCACCTCTGAAAGATATTTTCGGGCCGGTGGATCGGTCAAGAGTGCGCACAATGGGTGCATGGATCCCTCGGTCAGTCCCCTGGAACAGGCGTTGCACGCGGCACGCGCCCTCGTGCTCGCCGATCTGGTCGCGGGCGAGGTGGCCGAGGCGGACGTGGTGTCGCTCGTCGAGGAGTCCGTCGTCCAGCGGCGGTGGTGGGTGGAGCAGTGGCCCGAGGGCGTCGGCTTCGTCGCCGGGCTCGTCGCGCAGGACGTGCAGGACGCGCTGCTGGAGCGGTACGGACGCTGGCCGCTGTGCCCGGTGTGCGGCGCGGGCGACCCGCACGCCCTCGACGTCGAACCGGAACTGGGGCCCGACCCGCACTGGGTGTGCCACAAGGCGGGCGTGAAGGTCGCCGCCGTCGGCTCCCTCGCACCGGCCGGCGGCGGGGCGCCCGCCTCGTGACCGTCTACGTCGACCCGCCCACCTGGCCGGGCCACGGCCGCCTCTGGTCCCACCTCGTCAGCGACGTCTCCTACGACGAGCTCCACGCCTTCGCCGACGGCCTCGGCGTGCCCCGGCGCGCCTTCGAACGCGACCACTACGACATCCCCTCCCACCGGTACGCGGACGTCGTCGCCGCCGGCGCGGTCGAGGTCAGCAGCCGCGAGGTGGTCCGGCTGCTCACCGCCGCCGGCCTGCGCCGCCCCAAGGGCCGCCCGAGCGCGTAGGCAGGCCCTGGGCGCTGGGCGTGCCGGACTAGGCGTGCCGGACGTACAGGCGCAGTGCCTGGTCGTGGTCGCGTTCCTCGTTGACCGCGCGCTCCTCCTCGGCCGGGGCCCGCCGGAAGCCGGTGCGGGCGACCACGCGCTGGGAGGCGGCGTTGTCGTGGTCGATCGTCGCGACCAGGGAGCGGACCCCGTCCTGGGCCAGCGCCCATTCCGTCATCGCGGCGAGCGCCTCGGTGGCGTACCCCCGGCCCCGCGCGGACGGCGCCAGGTCGTAGCCGACCTCCGCGCGGCCGTCCTCGTCCGGGGCGCTGTGGAAGCCCATGCCGCCGACCGCCCGGCCGTCGTCGCGCCGGACCAGGACGAACACGCCCCACCCCGGGCGGTGCGTGCCCTCCTCGTACGCCTTGGCGAGCATTCCCGACGCCTGCCGGGTGCCCTCGAAGGGGCCGTCCTCCACCCACGCGAAACCGCCGTCGCCGCCGAGGTGCAGATCGAGCGCGGCGGCCGGCGTGAGCGCCTCCAGGGTGAGCCGGCCGGTGTCGAGGACGAGGTTGTTGTACCAGGCCCAGTCCCCGGTGACCGGCTCCCGCCCGGGCAGCTCCCCGCGGCCGGTGGCCCACAGCAGGGTCCGCCAGTGGTCGGCGTCCGGCCGCACGTGCGGGAACATCCGGGTCAGGACGAACTCGGCGAGCTCCCCCGGGGGTTCGTAGACCAGCTCCAGGCCCTCGGCGATGTCGTGGGTGTGCAGCAGCACCTCGCCGACGGCCAGCGCCGCGAACCCCTCCGGGTTGGCGCTCAGGAACGGGCGCGGGTGATAGGCGCGGACCCGCGGGGGCGTCGTACGGACCGTCGCCGCGAGCAGGGCGCCGCCGCCCTCGACGAGCTGGAGCGCGCGGGCGTTGTCGGTGCTGTCGTCCACGACCACGTCGAAGGGGCGGTAGGCGTCCTGCACCCGGCTCGCCAGCCGTCCCGCGTACACGATCAGGTCCTGCGCGATGTGCACGGCGGTCTCGTGACAACTCCACTCCACCCGGCCTGCCCTGACCGCCTTCCAGTCCCGGTCGACCGCCGTCCGCAGCACCGCCACCGCACCCGCGACGGCCTCGGCCACCCGTTCCCCGCCCTTGTGTTCCATGCGGGGAAGGCTAGGCGGCGCCCGCCCTCACGGCGACAGCAATGCGACTTCCCCCGCGAGGTTGTAACGGGCCGTGGCCTCCCAGTGCTCCGCCCCGTACGGCGTCCGGAACAGCCGGGGCAGCTCCAGCAACTGCCGCAGCACCGCCGAGCGGCCCTCCCGGAACGCCTCGTCCGGCACGAAGTGGTACTCCTCGCGCACGGCCGCCGTGTACGCCGCGTACGCCGACGGGGGCGCCGCCAGGATCGCCAGATCGGCGTCGCACAGCACCTGGCCGTCGCGGTCGTCCTCGCCGGGGTCGTGCGTCACGGTCAGCAGCACCAGCCGGGCCACCTCCGCGGCCTTCGCCGCCGCCACCCCGGCCTCGGTGAGCGCCCGTTCCGCGATCCGCGCGGAACGCTCCTCGTTCGTCGACCGCTCCGGCAGATACACCGCGTCGTGGAACCAGGCGGCCAGCCGCACGGTGCCGGGGTCGTCCGCGTACGCCTCCAGCGTGTCGATGTGATCGAGGACGGCGGTGAGGTGCGCGAGCGTGTGGTACCGCCGCTGGGGCTCCCGCCAGCGGGCGAGGAGGTCGTCCGCGTACGGCAGGGGATCGGGTCCGGTGTCCCGGGCACCGTCCAGGGCGTGGACGAAACGGCTGCGAAGGGCGTCGAGATCGGCCATGCCCTGATTGTCGCGCGCCGCTGGCGTAGGGTGTGATTGGACTAGACCTGTATCGACGAGTGTCGACCCGTACCGCTCCTCGCCGGACGAAGCCAGTGACATGAATGGGGTGCCATGAGCAAGCGCGCAGTCCTGGAGGTGATCGCCCTCGACGCCGAGGACGCGGTCGCGGCGCAGGCCGGTGGCGCCGACAGGCTGGAACTGGTCACCGACATGGCGGCCGACGGCCTGACGCCCTCCGTCGCGACCTTCGCGCGCGTCCGGGCCGCCGTCGACATCGACCTGCGGGTGATGCTGCGGCTGTCCGACGGGTTCGCCGCGGGCGACGTCCACCGGCTGGTGCGGGTCGCGGGGGAGCTGCGGGCGGCCGGCGCCGACCAGTTCGTGCTCGGCTTCCTGGACGCGGAGGGCGGGGTCGACCTCGACGCGGTCGAGACACTGGCGGCGGCGATCGACGGCTGCCGCTGGACCTTCCACCGGGCCCTCGACCACGCCGCCGACCGCGACGCCCTGCGCAAGCAGCTCGCGGACCTGCCCGGCCTCGACACCTACCTCACGGCAGGCGCCCCCACCGGAGTCGACGACGGCCTCCCCACCCTCCTCACGGAAGCCGCCCGCACCGGCGACCCCGGCTACGAACAGCACCTCCTCATCGGCGGCGGCCTCCACCTCCCCCACGTCCCCCGCCTCCGCACCGCGGGCATCGACGCCTTCCACATCGGCGGAGCAGCAAGACCGAACGGCTGGCAGTCCCCGGTGTCGCAGGAAGCGGTACGGGAGTGGCGCAGAGCAGTGGACGACAACTGACCCACACGGGCTCCGCCGCCTGACCTCAGGGGCGCGGGACTGCATTGCTCGGCGGCTCCGCCGCGTGGGCGAGATCGGGTGGAACGCGGGCTGCGGTGCCTGACTTTAGGGGCGCGGGGAACTGCGCGAACGGCCACGGCGGGCCCGCACCCGGCGGCGGGGAGTGCGAGGCACTCTCTTGGCCGCCGAGCCGTGGAACGCGGGCTGCGGTGCCTGACCTCAGGGGCGCGGGGCTGTATTGCTCGGCGGCTCCGCCGCGTGGGCGCGATCGGGTGGGGCGCGGGCTGCGGCGCCCAGGGGCGCGGGGAGCTGCGCGAACGGCCACGGCGGGCCCGCACCCGGCGGCGGGGAGTGCGGGGCACTTTCTTGGCCGCCGAGCGGTGGAACGCGGGCTGCGGCGCCTGACTTCAGGGGCGCGGGGAACTGCGCGAACGGCCACGGCGGGCCCGCACCCGGGGGTCGGCGGCGCGTGGCCTCCGTCCCCGCGCACCCGGGGGTCGGCGGTGCGTGGCCTCCGTCCCCGCCGTCACAGCTCGGCCGGCAACGCCATCTCGTGGGTCACGATCAGGCCCGAGACCGCCCGCGTCAGCGCCACGTACAGGCGTCGCAGGCCGGTGCGTTCGTCGGGCTCCCCGTCCACCACCGCCTGGGGCTCGTCCAGGACCACGTAGTCGTACTCCAGACCCTTGGCCAGCGACGCCGGCACCAGCGTCAGCCGGGTCTCCTCGGTGGTCTCCTCACCGGGGCCGAGATACCCGATCCCCGCGCCCGCCAGCGCAGCGCCCAGCTCGGCCACCCGCGCGTCCGCGACGATGAGCCCGGTCGACCCCTCGTTGCGGAGCAGCTCCTCGCACGCGGCGACCACCTCCGCCACGCCACCGACCTCCCGCACCGAGAAGAACCCCGGGTTCTCCCGTACGGAGGCGACCGGCGTCAGCCCGGGCGCGATGTGCGGCAGCAGCCGCGACGCGTAGGTGATGACGTCCGTGGGGACACGGAACCCGGCCGTCAGCTCCTCGATCACCCCGTCGGCCTTGCCGAGATGGGCCAGCGCCTCGCCCCAGCTCCGCGTCGCCCACGGCGTCGTGCCCTGCGCCAGGTCGCCGAGGACGGTCGCGCTCCCGGTGGAGCAGCGGCGCCCCACGGCCCGGTACTGCATGGGGGACAGGTCCTGCGCCTCGTCCAGCACCACATGCCCCAGCGAATGCGTCCGCTCGACGATGTCCGCCGCCTCGTCGATCAGCACGGCGTCCGCGGCGGACCACCGGGCGGACTTCACCGACCGCACCGGCTTCGCCCACAGGATCGTCCTGCGCTCGTCCTCGTCGAGGATCCCGTCCGCGTGCGCGGCCAGGAAGTCCGCGTCGGTGAGCAGCCGCAGCACGAGCTTCGCCGGGTCGACGGGCGGCCAGATCGCCTTCACCGCCGCCTTGACCGCCGCGTTGCGTGCCACCGCGTCCTGCACCCGGTCGTCCGGCGCCTCGCCCGAGCGCTCCATCTGCACCAGCACGGCATGCGCGATGCGCTGCGGCAGGGCCTCGCGCGCGGCGCCGTACCGGATGCCCCGGTCGAGCAACTCGCGGACGATCCGCTCCAGTTCGTACGCCGGTACCCGCCAGCGCCGGGAGCCGCGCACCACCATGACGGGCTCGGTGGGCAGGGTGACGTGCGCGTAGACGGCCCTGCGCAGCACCTCCGCGAGCCGGGCGTCGCCCTTGACGATCGCGGCGGGCGCCTCGTCGGTGCCGCGGACCTCGACATGGGCGACGAGGTCGTCGACCGTGGCCTGCCGCACCGTCAGCTCGCCGAGCGCGGGCAGCACCTGCTCGATGTAGTGCAGGAAGGACTTGTTCGGCCCGATGACCAGCGTGCCGGTACGGGCGAGCCGCTCGCGGTGGGCGTAGAGGAGGTAGGCGACCCGGTGCAGGCCGACCGCGGTCTTCCCGGTGCCGGGCCCGCCCTGGACACAGACGGTGCCGCCGAGCCCCGACCGGACGATCTCGTCCTGCTCGGGCTGGATCGTCGCGACGATGTCCCGCATGGGACCGACACGGGGCCGCTCGATCTCCTGCTGGAGGAGCTTGCTGGTGGCCGCCGCCTCGGCGGGGTCCGACAGGTGCTCGTCCTCGTAGGCGGTGATGTCGCCGCGCGTGTAGCCGAAGCGGCGGCGCAGCGCGATGTCCAGCGGGTCCTTCTTGGAGGCCCGGTAGAAGGGCTGCGAGACGGGCGCCCGCCAGTCGATGACCATCGGGTCGCCGTCGTGGTCGTGGACGTGCCGGCGCCCGATGTAGAAGCGCTCGCCCTCCGCGCCCTCGGCCCGCTCGGCGCCGGGTGCGTGCAGGTAGTCGAGGCGGCCGAAGAACAGCGGGGTGTCGCTGAGGTCGGCGAGGGCCTTGATGCGCTCGTCGATCTGCCGGGCGAGGATCTGGGCGTTGACCCAGTTCGCGGCGACGTCCTTGATGTCGAGGGACTCGACGTCCTCGCGCATCGCGCGCAGGGCCGCACGGGACTCGGCGAGATGGGTGCGCTCGCGGCCGAGGGGGTCGTCGACGTGCGTGGACAAGGGGGTGCCTCCGAAGGTGCTGCGGGCGGGTTCGCTGCTGCGCGCGGCGGGCGGGCCGCCGCTGCGGGATACCGACCGGTTTCCGTCCGGGCGGCGGCACTCCGGGTGGGAGGCGGGCAAGAGCGGAGATTCTAGAGCAGCGCCCCGGCACCCCGCGAACGCATTTCCCCGCCTCCGCGGGTGATCCCCGGGGGTGGCCGCCCCCTAGGGGATCACCCCTCCCTCCATCGGGTGAGGCGGGACCCACAGGCCGTCCTCAGGTATCACAGCAAGTCGGGACCTTGGACCGATGCCCTCCTTATGCCGTGAAAGCCACCATGGAGTCATGAGCGCAGCGACCATCACCCCGGCCCGCGGTCGCCCCTCCGGAGCGACCTCCCTCACCGACACCCACCGCACCCACCGCCTCGGCGACGCCCTGCGCGCGATACGCGTGTACACGCGCGCCGCCTTCGACGTGGTGATCCTCGGCGACTACGACGAACGGGCGGGCGTCCGCCGCAGGTGACGCCCGGCCCGCACCCGGCTCAGCCCTCCGCGAGGAGCTCGTCCGCGTCGACGATCCGGTACGCGTACCCCTGCTCCGCCAGGAACCGCTGCCGGTGGGCGGCGAAGTCCTGGTCGATGGTGTCGCGGGCGACCACCGAGTAGAAGTGCGCCTGATGCCCGTCCGCCTTGGGGCGCAGCACCCGGCCCAGCCGCTGCGCCTCCTCCTGCCGTGAACCGAACGTGCCGGAGACCTGGATGGCGACCGTCGCCTCGGGCAGGTCGATGGAGAAGTTCGCCACCTTCGACACCACCAGCACGCTGATCTCGCCCTCCCGGAAGGCGTCGAAGAGCTTCTCGCGCTGCGCGTTGGACGTCTCGCCCTTGATCACGGGGGCGTTCAGGTGCTCGCCCAGCTCGTCGAGCTGGTCGATGTACTGGCCGATGACGAGGATCTGCTGCCCGGCGAACCGCCGCACGATCGCCTCGGTCACCTTCCGCTTGGTGGCCGTCGTCGCACAGAACCGGTACTTCTCCTCGGCCTCCGCGGTCGCGTACGCGAGCCGCTCGGAGTCCGTCAGGTTGACCCGCACCTCGACGCAGTCCGCGGGCGCGATGTACCCCTGCGCCTCGATCTCCTTCCACGGCGCGTCGAACCGCTTGGGGCCGATCAGCGAGAACACGTCCGACTCACGGCCGTCCTCGCGCACCAGCGTCGCCGTCAGGCCGAGCCGCCGCCGCGCCTGGAGGTCCGCGGTGAACTTGAAGACGGGAGCGGGCAGCAGATGCACCTCGTCGTAGATGATCAGCCCCCAGTCCCGGGAGTCGAACAGCTCCAGGTGCGGGTAGACGCCCTTCCGCCGGGTCGTCAGCACCTGGTAGGTGGCGATCGTGACGGGCCGGATCTCCTTGCGGGTCCCGCTGTACTCGCCGATCTCGTCCTCGGTCAGCGAGGTCCGCTTGACCAGCTCGTGCTTCCACTGCCGCGCCGAGACGGTGTTCGTGACGAGGATCAGCGTCGTCGACTTGGCCTGCGCCATCGACCCGGCCCCGACGAGCGTCTTGCCCGCGCCGCACGGGAGCACCACGACTCCGCTGCCGCCGTGCCAGAAGTTCTCCACCGCCTGCTTCTGGTACGGGCGCAGCGCCCACCCGTCCTCGGCGAGGTCGATGGGGTGCGCCTCGCCGTCGACGTACCCGGCGAGGTCCTCGGCGGGCCAGCCCAGCTTCAGCAGCGTCTGCTTGATCTGCCCCCGCTCGGAGGGGTGCACGGCGACCGTGTCCGGGTCGATCCGCGCCCCGACCAGCGGCGCGATCCGCTTGGAGCGCAGCACCTCCTCCAGCACCGGCCGGTCGGTCGTCGTCAGCACCAGCCCGTGCGTGGGGTGCTTGCTCAGCGTCAGCCGCCCGTAGCGGTCCATGGTCTCGGCGATGTCGACGAGCAGCGCGTGCGGCACCGGATACCGGCTGTACTGCACGAGCGCGTCCACGACCTGCTCGGCGTCGTGCCCCGCCGCCCGCGCGTTCCACAGGCCCAGCGGCGTCACCCGGTAGGTGTGGATGTGCTCCGGCGCCCGCTCCAGCTCCGCGAACGGCGCGATGACCCGCCGGCACGCGTCCGCCTGCTCGTGGTCGACCTCCAGGAGCAGGGTCTTGTCCGACTGGACGATCAGCGGTCCGTTCACGTACGCCATCCCTTCGCACCGGCCAAACGTCCAGTGTGCCTGACCGGCGGGCGATCAGGGCGGGCCGTGCAACCCTGCCCCCGTTTCGGCTGTCTTGACCGGCGGGAGACAGGGCGGGGAGGAGCGCACGGTGACGACGGGCAGATGGGTGGTCGGCGGGGGAGCCGTGGTCGTGCTGGCGGCGAGCGCGGCGTGGGTGGTGCGGCCCGCCGACGTCGACGACCGGCTGTGGGCCCAGGTGCGGCCCGCCATAGAGGCGAGGCTGGTGGCCGCGTCGCAGGGCACCGGGTACGGCGAGAGCGTGCCGCGGCTCGACGCGCACTGGTTCTGCGAGGCCGAGGCGCTGGAGCTGGACGAGCGGGACGGCGTCGTCCGGGCCGGCGTGGACACGTTCTGCGTGGAGTACGGGGTGCGGGCGGCGTCCCTCGTGGAGTGCAGCAGCTCGCGCTTCCCCCAGGTGGTGCGGCTGAAGCGGGGCGCGGACGGCGGCTACCGGGTCCTCACCCGGGAGGAGCCGCCGGACGGGGAGGGGTACGCGCGGTGGACCTCGTCCCACTTCGGCCACTTCGCCGTCTCCGAACTCGGCGGGGCCGCCCCCGAGCCCACCGCCCTGGAGGCCGCCGCCCGTACCCACTTCGGCCTGCCCGCCGACGCGCCCGTCAGCCCGTGCTGAACCCTCAGTCCTCGGCCAGCTCGGCGACCCCGGTCACCCGGTGCAGCGGATACGTCCGCACCTCGTCGGCCGTGTGGTCGTACGCCGTCACGAAGCCGCCCTCGACGCGGATCGGGGCGATCACCCGCTGGCTGGCGGCGCCGTCCGCGTTGACGTAGCCGATCCACAGGGCCTCGCCCGTCAGGACGGCGGCCTGCATGGTGGCGAGGGTCTCGGCGGAGCTGGTGCGCGGGAGGTCACCGCCCGCGGGCGGTGCCTCGCCGGACTGCTTGCGCGGGGCCGTGGAGGCCAGGTCGCCCGCCCTGATCGCGCGGATCGCCGCCGACAGCAGCGTGGCGTCCGGGACGGGCGGACCGTCCGGGACCGGCTCGGGCGCGGTGCGCGGCGGGGTGCGGTGGGCGTGCGCCCGCGCGATCAGCACATCGCCCTCGGCGGACTCGGCGGCCGGCGCGAACCCCATCGCCCGCAGCCCGTCGAGCAGGCTCGCGGGGTCGGCCTGCGCGGCCAGCACCGTCGGCGCCAGGCGGCGCAGCCCGAGGGACTCGGCCCGCTTGTCGGCGAGGATCTCGTTGAGCAGGGCGTCGTCGTCGCAGCGGACGTACGCGGAGGCCGCGCCGACCCGCAGATGCCCGTGCCTGCGGGCCACGTCGTCGATCAGATACGCGAGCGGCTGCGGCACCGGGGTCCGCGAGTGCGCCGCCAGGAAGGCCTGGAGGTCGGAGGCGGACCGCCCGGCGTCCAGGGCCCGCCGTACGGAGGCGGGCGTGAACCGGTAGACGGTCGCGCCGCCCTTGGACTCCACGTCCGCGAGCACGTCGAGGGTCTGTGCGAGGGGCCGCTGGAGCGGGCCGGGCGCCACCGCCGTCAGGTCCGCCTGGAGCAGGACGTGGTCCAGCGGCTCGGGCAGCAGCGGGGCCAGCAGCCGGGCGGCGGCAGCGGAGGCGACGGCCTGCCCGGCGGCCGAAAGCGGCTCCGGGACCGGCGGGGCGTGGTGGTGATGGTGCACGGGCAGCTTGTCGCCGGGACCCCGCGGCTCCGCCCGCCCCGCGGCCTTCGCGGGGGCCGCCCCGAGCAGCGCCCGGCCCTGGGCCGACAGCGCGCCGCGTCCCGTGACGCCCAGCAGCTCCGCCTCGGTGAGCGTCCAGCCGGCGAGCCGGGCCCGCAGATCGTCCTCGCGGCGCGGAGGCCGCTCCCAGGCCAGCCGCGCCCGCACGGACCCGGGGCTCGGCGCCGCCCCCTCCGGCAGCCCGGCCAGCAGGGTCAGCACCCGGTGCCGCACCTCGGGCGCCGCGCTGCGGTCGAGGCCCGGGCCGAGCGCCGACAGGGAGCGGTCCTTCGCGTCGCGCCCGCCGACCACCCCGGAGGTCCGGGTCGCCGTCAGCCACGCCTCGGCGAGCCCCGCCCACCGCTCGGCCGCCGGACGCTCCAGCCACTCGTCGTAGGCCGGGGTCGCCGCGTACCGCTCGTCGGCCTCCCCGTCGGAGGCCAGCAGCCCGGCCGCGTAGGCGAGTTCCACCCAGAACGCGGCGACCGGCTCCGGCACGTCCAGCGCGACCGCCGTCCGCTTCAGGTCGCGCACGCTCAGCCCGCCCGCCCGCAGCACGGCCGGCCCGCCCTCGTCCCAGTCCTTCAGCAGCTCCTCGACGGTCGCCAGCGCGGTGTACGCCTGTCCGGCCGCCGTCGCGTCCACGACCGTCGCCGCGTGCGTCGCAGCCGCCTCCACCACGGGCGGCACCGGTTCCGTCGTCCGGTGCGCGAGCCCGCCGCGCAGATGCAGCGCCACCTCGCGCGGCAGGACGACCGTGCCCGGCGTGGTCGGCAGCAGCAGCCCGAGGTCGAGCAGCGCGCGCAGCCGGGGCGCGGGATCGGCGGTGACCTGCCCGTACGGCGGCCCCCACACCAGGCGCCGCAGCACCTCCAGGGACTCCTCGGGCAGCGTGCCGAGCAGCGCGGCCATCCGCGCCCGGTCCGTGAACAGCCCGGTCAGCGCGGTCACCGCGGACACCGAGTCATGGGTCGAGGCGAGCCCCGCCGCGCCCACGATCGTCTGGATGCGGCCCGGCGACATCCCCGCGGTCGCCTCCTGCACGGTCGGCCCGAGCCCGGTCGGCGACGGATGCTGCGGGGAGGGCGCGAGCAGCTCCCGCGCGGTCCGCACCAGCCGCAGCCGGTCGTCCTCGCCCCAGACGAGGGCCTGCGCGCGCAGGGTGCGCAGCGCCCGCGGCAGCGCGGCGGCGACGGCCGGGTCACCGGCGTCCCCCGCCATCAGCCCCAGCAGCTCCCCGGACGACGCCGGTTCGCCCGCCACGGCCAGCGCCTCCGCGCTCTGCAGCGCGAACCGGTCCAGCCGCTCCAGTGCCCGGACGACGGAGGCCCGCGTCCCGGCGCGCGTGGCGAGCTGGGTCAGGTCGGTAGGGACGGGCGTGATGAGGTCGGGGCGGGCACGGAGAAGCGCGGCGAGGAAGTCGTCGTCCCGCGCGCGGAGGGCTTCGGCGAGGGAGCGGGGCGAGGGTGCCGGGGTGCTCATCCGAGTCACGGTACCGGGTGGTCATGACGAGCGGGTTCCGCTCCGCTCATGCCTCCTGCCCGCCCCGCGGCACGGCCCGGCGCAGCTAGGTGGTGGGGGGTGTGCGCGATAACGTCGTCCCTCGGGGTTTCAACGCACCACCCCCCGGAGGGACTTCGTGGATATCGAGAGCGACCAGGTCGTCTACGAGTATCTGAGCCGCGTCGGTGACGTGGCCCACCAGCGGCAGTTGCCCTCCGGGGCACGGATGCGGCTCGTGTCGGAGTTGCGCGCGGAGATCGACCGGCGGCGGGCCAGGACCCCCGTCGACAGCCCGGCGGCGGTCCGGCGGATCATCGACCGGCTCGGCAGCCCGGACGACGTCGTCACCGCGGCGGGCGGCACCACACGCCCCGAACCGGCGCCCACCCCCACCGCCGTCCCCGCGCAGCGGGAGGCCGAGCCGGTACGGCCCAAGGGGCTGCGCCGGATCGTGCCGAAGCCCCGCCCCGCCGACCCGGAGCCCGAGCCCCGGCCGACCGGCCCGCATCTGGCGACCACGGAGGAACGCGGCGACAGCACGCTCCACCCGGACTGGTGGCGGATCGACGACACCACGTTCGGACCCGGCGAGAGCGTGCCCGGTTTCGTCGGCGGCGTGGAGATCCCCGAACTGCTCAAGCCGCCCCCGCCGAAGGAGCCTTCGGGGAAACCGGAGCAGAAGCCGGTGGCCGCGGCGCCCGTGAAGGCGGAGGAGGAGGCGGCGCCCCGGCGGCGGCTGCTCTCCCTGCCCCGGGGCCGCTGGACCAACCCCCTGCTGCTCCTCGCCGCCGCGGCCCTGGTCGCCGGGGCGGTCATCGGGAACCTGATCGTGCTGCTCGTCGGCTGGGTCGTCGCGTACGCGTCGCGCCGGCTCAGCGAGCGGGAGACGAAGTGGGCGGTGATGTTCCTGCCCGGCCTCGCGCTCGCCACCGGTGTCGGCTGGCTGTGGGGCAGGACCGAGGGCCGCTGGGGCGAACCGATCCTCGAGGGACACATGAACGACGCGATCGCCGAGACCTGGCCGTGGGTGGTGCGGGGCGCGGCGATCGCCTCGGCCCTGTTCCTGGTCTGGCGTTCACAGAGGCAGCGCTAGACCCTTACGGGACCGTTCCGTGCCCCGGGCACAATGGCTCATATGGCCTCTACACCTGTTTCCGCGTCCGTCTCCGCGCCCACGGTCGGCTTCGACCTCGACATGACCCTCATCGACTCCCGGCCCGGCATCCACGCCTGCTACCGGGCGCTGGCCGAGCGGACCGGGACGTACATCGACGCCGACCTCGCGGTCACCCGGCTCGGGCCGCCGCTCGCGGAGGAGCTGATCAACTGGTTCCCGGCGGAGCAGGTGCCGGCGATGGCCGACCTGTACCGCTCGATGTACCCGTCGATCGCCATCGAGGCGACCCCGGCGATGCCCGGCGCCCGTGAGGCCGTCGCGGCGGTACGGGAGGCCGGGGGCCGGGCGATCGTGGTGACGGCCAAGTACGAGCCCAACGCCGAGCTGCACCTGGCGCACCTCGGCATCGCACCGGACGCGGTCGTCGGCGACCTGTGGGCGGAGCAGAAGGCGCAGGCGCTGCGCGAGCACGGCGCGACCGTCTACGTCGGCGACCACGTCGGCGACGTACGCGGTGCCCGCACGGCGCGGGCGCTCTCCGTGGCCGTCCCGACGGGCCCCTGCGACGCCGCCGAACTCACCGAGGCCGGCGCCGACGTGATCCTCGCCGACCTGACCCGGTTCCCCGCGTGGCTCACGGAGACCTACGGCACGGCGAGTTGACCCCGGTGGCCGGAAACTACCGGCCCGCCCGGGCCTGCCGGCGTCCCGCGGTGACCGATTGCAGTACGCCCGCGGCGGCCAGCAGGAAGCCGACGCCCATGAGCATGCTCAGCAGGAACATGTAGGTCGGAAATGGGGTCGTTCCGAGGAACAGCGGGGCCACGGTGACGAGAGTGGCGGCCGTGCCGAGGAAGAACACGATGGCACCGGCACGGATCAGTCGGTCACCGGGCCCGGCGGAATTCGTTTGGGTTTTGTCACGCACCGGACCAGGGTAGTTCCCTGCCCGAAGGAACAACCGGGCGACGTCTTGTCACCGGCCTGAAGACCATTAGCCTTGGTACCGGCGGGTCGTGGTCGACCCGCCCCAGTGCTATCAGGACCAGTTTTCCGATGCAGTTTTCCGACGAGTACGAGGACGAGGACAGACGTGCCTACCGGCAAGGTCAAGTCGGTTACCTAGGCACAGACTTCGCGCTAGCCTCGCTCCCATGACTCCTGGTCTGCGGTACCTCTCCTGTCTCCGCCTCTCTGCCGACTCGGACGGCTCGACGTCCATCGAGTGGCAGCGTGGCGTCATCCGACACCACGTCAACGCCCCTCAGCGCTCCGGCATCCTGGTGGGCGAGGCAGAGGACACGGACGTCTCAGGCTCCATCTCTCCGTTCAAGCGCCCCAGGCTTGGACGCTGGCTCACGTCCCGGGCCGATGAGTTCGACGTGATCATCGCGGCCAAGATGGACAGGCTCACCCGTCGCGCCATGCACTTCCATGAGCTTGCCCAGTGGGCACGTGAGAATGGAAAGTTCATCATCTGCGTTGAAGAGGGGTTCGACCTGTCGAATACTCAAGGCAAGATGATGGCGGGTATGACAGCCGTATTCGCTGAGGCTGAGTACGACACGATCCAGGCACGCATCCTCAACGGAGTACAGGAGCGTCTGGAGAACCGCTCATGGCTCACAGGTGCTCCGCCTACCGGCTACCGCATCAAGGCCGTAGAGGGAGGCAAGAGGAAGGTTCTGGAGATTGACCAGGACTTCCACCCCTACGTAGAAGAGATCTTCTCTCGCGTCCGTGAGGGTCAGTCCACACACAGGATTGCCCGGGACTTCAATAAGCGTGGCGTACTCACATGGGGAGACCACCTCAGGAAGTTGAAGGGGGAGGAGACTAAGGGGACGCAGTGGCAATCGACTATCATCAACAAGTTCATCCGCTCATCCTGGGTTCCCGGTCTCTATACGTACAAGGGTGAGGCTGTTCTGGATAACGAGGGAGAGCCCGTTATTCTTCCGGAGAAACCCCTAGCGACCATGGATGAATGGACAGATCTGGTCGACCGGATTAAACCCGCTCCCAAGCCTGTAGGGGCGGAAAGCCGTACCGGCGCTAAGAGTCTGCTTGCTGGTATTGCACGCTGCGGTCATTGTGGAGCGCCCGTTAGCTCACTGCTGGGTTCTGGTCATACCAAGAAAGACGGTACGAAGGTTCCTGGTCACAGGTACTACCGGTGCTCCAACAAGTTTAAGGGCGGAGCCTGTGCGGACGGCTTGTATGTCCGTGCTGACGCTCTCGATGCACACGTTGACCAAGCAGTCCGTGACAGCATCGGGGCGTGGGATATGTACGAGCGTGCCGGTACGGGACCTTCGCAAGCAAGGGAACTACAGGACACCAGGGCGCGCCTGGAGAATCTGGAAGCCAAGTACATCGCTGGGGAGTACGACGGAGAGGGACAGGAAGAGTCGTACATGCGGATGCACAAGAGCTTGTCGGCAAAGGTTGCTCTCCTGGCAAAGCTGGAAGCGGAGAGGGCTAACCCGACTCTCAAGGCAACGGGTAAGAAGTACGGGGAAGTCTGGGAAGCGAAAGACCAGGAAGACCGTAGGGAATTCCTCCGTGCCTATGATGTAAAGGTCTGGGCGTGGAGGGAAGGTGTCATTCTCAATGACTTGGGAATGGTTATGGATCTCGGAGATATTCAGGCTATGGCGCAAGAGCTGAACCTGAATAAGGAAGAGGAAATGGATAGGATCCTGGTTAGCCAGAACGCGCCTAGTCACTGGACTAATCCTGAACTCACGGCAAGTCCAGAGATTCTGGAGATAGTTCGGAAGACTTATCCGGACGCACCTGATGGCATCCCGGAATTCCTTAGGGGATTCTGGAGAGAATCGAAGTGAAGAGATAAGGCTCTGCCGAAATGGCGGGGCCTTATTCTTTTTCCGGATTGTTTATGAATTTGACCACCCCCTACCATTACCAATCGAATACAAATGAGGGGTGGTGTGGTCTTTCGAGTGGATATGCATTTCCAAGGGGTAGGCAGTAGCTGCCTCTCCAGGAAAACTCCCTGGTCAGGACCGTGATGATCTCCATCCCTTGACAAACCCAATCGATCCCGGTATCACGCGCACGCGCCCGTTATTTAGCCCTAAGTAGGGCCTATAAGGGTTGTATAGCTATAGCTATATGGAGAGAGTATATGTATCTAACTCAATCCAGACATTAGGTATTAGGGGGAGTGTGAGGGGGAGATGATCTTGAGGGAGTCCTACCCCTGGAATCGCCGCACGGCTCCCCAGGGTCTCCCGTTTCCCGTGGCGACCCCTCCAGGGGGCCTGTACGCCCTTCTGTGCCCCTCTCGGGGCTTCAGGGCCTCCCTGTGCCGGACGACGCCTCAGAGCCCTTCAGGGGCGCCACGGAGCCTCAAGGGGCCCCTGGGGGAGTGTCCGTGACGTAGTTGCCCCGTCCGACTTCCAGGCGTAGCCAGCCTTCCGCGCGGAGCGCTACGACGGCCTTCTGTGTCGTCGCCTGTGCCGTCCCGTACTCCGCTGCCAGTGCGACCGTTCCCGGGAATCGTTCACCAGGTGCCCACTCTCCGGCGCGCAACCGGCGTCGCAGGTCGTCAGCAATCTGCGGCCACAGGTTCCGGGTCCGGTCAAGATCAGGCATACGGCCAGCCTCTGCGGTATCGCAGATCTCTGCTACCGCGCTTACGCGTAACCGCATAAGCTCAGCTCACACCGGCTGTGAGGAGCTGAGGGCAGTGAACGACCGAGTAAGAGCACTGGACGTTGACGGACGGAGCCATGTCCGGCTGTTGCCCTGGAAGGGGCCGGAAGGGAAGCCAGCACACCTGATCACGGATGACGCTTCCTCGCCGCTCTCACTTCTGGCGGACAGAGTCGAGAGCCAGCAGATCAACAACGCTGCGGTCATCGTGGAGTTGGCGCGGCCGATGGTGACTCCGGAAGCTCAGCTCACAGCGGATGAGCTGTGCTGGATCTGCGGACGCCTGATCGAGAGCCTGACAGAGGTTCTGAACGTCGCTGAGAGCCGCGCACAGAGGATTCCGGCATACGAGGAGCCGGGGGAGTAGTTCAAGCTCTCAGAGAGCCCTCAGACACTTCGTGCGCCTTTCGCACAGGCATCTGAGGGCTCTTTCGCGTCCAACCGCAGATGTTCCTCAAATCCGCATACAACTGTCCCGGCTATGGGCACTATGAGTTCATGTCTATTACTGAATGGGCTCTAGTTGTAGCCGCGTTCGCCGCTTTTGGCACTGTAATGAACATGCTCGCATCTTGGGCTACTTATCGTAGGGCTACGCCTAGTGTCGAAATGAGATTGCATGCCCACATTGAGCAGCGTGAAGACAGTGATGTAGTGGTTTGCGGCATCAGGTTTATTAGCAAGAGCCTGACACCATTCTCGATCGAAAGGATTGAAATGGTGGAGAGGTTCCCTGAGTCTCGGGACATTACCTTTAGATATCTCCCGATCATCGCGGGTGATGAGGGTGGGCTGGTTCCCCCTAAAAATAGTTTGATCTGGGCCACTTTTATCAGGCGTGAAATGTTTGCCGGTATTGGCGCCAAGCGAGTCAATATTCGAGCCTATTTGTCCAATGGGACAATTGTGCACCTCGATCGGAAAAACGAACTACTGCTTGCCTCTCGACTCGAACTTCTACAAAATAAACTCGCCAGTGTCGAGCTGGGAGGAATCGGATATTCGGCGGACAGGCAGCTCACATTTGATGACATTTGAGCTGCGGATTAACGCTCGGCTCCCTTGTCGGAGCCGGGCGCTCTTCTGTGTCCGGAAGCGGAATGAGTCATTCTCGTTTGTCAGTGGTGGCTGAGATGATGGAGGTACCTCAAAAGAAGGGAGGGGAACAACATCAACAAGCCCACACGTAAGCCAGCGAGGAAGTTGAAGGCGGGTGAACACCTGAGACTCTGGAACGGCAAGACTGCCGAGATTCTATCTATCGAGGAAGCGGTGAACCAGACAGGGAGGAAGGCTCTCATCCTGCGGCTGTACAAGGCAGGGACCATGGTTGTTAAGCGGGATAGGCACATGACCATGCACTATCCAAAGTAGTTACTGCTCTAGGAAATGCCGATAACTCTGAAACTCGGAGTTATCGGCACTTCTGTTTCAGGCGGTCCCGAGTAGTTACTTATGTCAATCGCCAAGCATCGTGAAGTACCCACATTCCTTGGTGTCGCAGGTGGAATACCTTTGGAATTGCTATTCAGTAGCCTGGATTTCCTATTGAATAAAGGAATTAATGTACCTCAGTCGACTGGGGTATTCCATTACCAGAGGAATAGTCGGGAATGCGTGAATACCTGTACAGCTCCACTTGTCAAAGGGAATTCAGGGATGCCTTATAGGTTAACCAGAGGAGAAACCCAATCCGCCGAAGGCGGGTATTAGTCTCAACCAGGGGATATCCCATTCTCTCTATCCCTTGGTTTTCCCTGGTCTATTGAATTACTGTCTCTGTCTTCCCTTCTCTCCCTGGCTGCGCCTGGGAGAGAATTAGTTAGGTCTATATCGTTAGCTCTATCTGGTTTCTCTCTATATAGTTAGTAGCTCACTGATGACCTACCCGGTAGCTCACTGGCGACCTACCCCCTAGCTCATCCATGAGCTACCCCCTAGCTCACTGGCGAGCTACCCCCTGTTTGACCAGGTAGAAGCTCTGGAAGACTTCTGCCACTCTCAAGGGTGCTTGTCGGCGTGTAACCCGTGGTTTTGGGATCGAATGCTTTGTAGTGCTCCATGGGAATTGCGCAGTAGTAGAAGTTCGACGTTCCAATACGGTTCTGTGCGGTGAGCCAGCGGTTACGGATCAATTCTTCAATGTATCGCTTGATAGAGGCCACGGACTTCCCCATGTCATCAGCCAGTTTCTTGTGGGAGGGGAAAGCTAGTCGATTGCTCCCGGCGTAGTCATTGATGATCTGCCATAGAACCTTTGCGTCACTGCCCAGTTCGGGGGCTCTGAGTAGGGCTCTCGGTACGACAGTGAAGTGTCCGGCCGCGTACTGCGGTAGCTCCTTATCGAGAATCATCTTATGCTCGGCCAGATTGTACTTGGCTACATTCAGAGCCACTGCCTTGTTGTCGTTCATTTGGTGTATCCTTGTCTTAGGTCGATAACTTGCATGGTTTTCACTGTGAAGATGACTCCTCTGGTTCCCTCGTACTTGAAAGCCTGTCCTGGTCCGGCAGACAGCCCCGCATTTTTCATTTCCTCCAACGCTTCTGAAAGCGCTGTGTCGTAGTCGTTCCCTGGAAACTCTCGCTCGAATGCATCTCTCGGGTACTTCTCTCCGGTATCCCGTAGCTCTGTGAAGAGCGCGGTAGCCGGAAGACTGAGATTCATGGTTAGCCTCCAAGCGTGTAAAGATGACTCGTACGCTCACCCATGAACCCTTGCGTGCTTGAGACCAGTTCGTGTACATGGCCTCCCTGCTTCAGATACTCAAGGGCTGTACGGAATTCTCCAGGAGTGGCGCCAGGGAGCGCCTGAGTGAAGTCATGCTCTACCTGGCTCTTCACGGCCGGTGAGTTGCGGTTCAGGTATCCCTCAATCAGTTCGAGGATCGCAGGTCCAGCCTGGCTCATGATTGCCTGCCCTCTTTGCTGCTCCTGGTGGGCTGAAATCATGCGCTGCTGTTCTGCTTCCATCGCGCGCTTCTTCGCCTCGCGCTCCGGAGTGCTGGCTACGTAGCTAGCCCACCAATTCCCTTCCTGTGCTCCGGCGCTGAATGCGTTTGTGTTCGTCATGTGGTCTCTCCTAGTTGGTATCGGTGGGGCTTGTGAAGTCGGTCGACGATCAGCCACCCCTTGCTCTCCAGCTTCCGCAGTGCGTCTCTCAGATCTTTGCCGTCGGCATTCGATCCGATCACCTTGCACAGGTGCGGCTGGTTGAATCTGGCCTCTCCGTTTTCCCCGGCGTGGCTCTTCAGGTACAGCCACAGGACTTTTGCCTTGGCTGACAGCATGTCGTCTCTGACAAGAGGCACTGGAGCCTCAACGGATCGTGTTTCTGCTGGCATGGCTTCCTTTCTCTGTTTGTTGTGGTGTTGCTACACGGCTAGGGCTGCCTTCTCAGGCCAGTTCCCAAGCTCTCTGAGGCAGTCTCGGATGTGTTCGGTACTCATACGCGTCTCATGTGCCAGAACCCCGGGAGAAACCGATTCACGGTTCTCCTGGTGGAAGCGGAGCACGTGTAGGACGGTAAAAGCGTCTGGGCTGATGTCGCCGATGCTCTGTTGCATGCCTGTATCCCTAGCCGATGAGTCCGGCTGCTCTCAGCTCATAGAGGCAGTTCTCACGGGATACGTACGGCTGCCCCATCTTGGCGAGGAAGTCTCTCCACGCGTCCTCTGAAACGGGGATGCCAGCGTGAAACGCTACGAAGGTCATCTTGGCCCCGAACGAGATGCCTCGCTCTTTCCAGATGGGCAAGGTGGTAATGCTCATGGTGTCTCCAGGTTGGTCGATTCTCTCTGCCGACCTCCCCTCTGCTACTAATTATCCAAGGGATACGCCGGGAAGTGGTAACGGTGGTACCAGCCTTGGGCAGCGAAAAGCCCTAGAAATCACAATTAGTAATCTCTAGGGCTCCATTGGTAACACTGCGCTATTGGCAAGTTGGTACTCTGTCCGCTATCCGGTTATATAGTGAGCAAGATCACATCGCTAGACCTTGCCTAGTAGGTCTCGCTACTAGTATAGGCGGGCATCTGGCGCCCCTCCTGGAATCCCTGACCGAAGCTTCGTCTGCGCCCCTCCTGGAATCCCTCGGAGATGTCTCGGGCGTTCTGTAGCCCTTGCTCGCTGCGCGCCGCTGTATCGGCACCCATCTCGTCGACTGCCTTCATGTTGACGGGTTCCATGCCCATGCCTGTCTCCTGACTGTCTCGTCGGTCTCTTCTCTCTGCCCCCTGCCACTATTGTCTCAAGGTTTGTAGCAGTCTTGGCCTTGCCGACCGTTCCGTGAGGGGGTCTCAGATTCTTGCTTATGAGACCCCGTCTCACGACCCTTGCTGACCGTGTCCCTATGTCTGTTTTCGGGGTGGTTTGCCGCCCGATTGCTGGGGTCTCGCTTGACTCCTGTCCCAGAGTGAGTTTTGATACCCGTATCGCAAGTCATGCAGAGACAGTCTGAGACCAGGGGAGACGAAATGACCACCTACGACTACGGCTACGCACGAGTCAGCACCACGGCGCAGGACCTGAAGCGTCAGTTGGACTGGCTGGCCTCTCAGGGTGTGCCGACGGGGCGCACCTATGCCGACAAGAAGACCGGTACCGACTTTGAGCGTCAGGGCTTGGGTGCTGTGCTCGCCCAACTTCGTTCCGGCGACGTGCTGTACGTGGCTTCCCTGGACAGGCTTGGGCGCACCATGCACAAAGTGCTCGCGCTTGTCGCCGAACTCCGTGAGAAGGGTGTGCATCTGGTCATTGGTGGGGCGATGACCATTGACACGCGGGTAGGCGGTCCGGCTACGGACATGGCGCTCTTGATGCTCGGCACGTTCGCTGAGATGGAACTGATCTTCCAGCGTGAGCGCCGTGCCTCTGCGCGGGCTTCCAGGGAGGCCAGCGGTAAGGCGTGGGGGCGTCCCAGGGAGATTGACCGCGCTGCGGTGCTGGCAGACCTTGAAGAGATGAGCGCCATGAAAGTTGCTGCCAAGCACGGAATCGGCCGTGCAACTGTCTTCCGGATCAAGGCGGAAGCCAAGGAAGGCTGAGCCCCTCACATCTCCTGCACCACTTTGAGCCTCTGTCGACACAGGCGGGGGCTCAGTGCTGTTTTAAGGCGTGTTCGGCTGGAGAGACCCCCGGTAGGCTGTCGAGACGGCAGTTCAACAAGGGTGAAACCGGCGTCAGGAAGCGTCCGGGACCGATCGAGGGAGTGTGTGCTTTGCCGACTGGCAAGGTCAAGTGGTTCAACAGCGAGAAGGGCTTCGGCTTCCTCTCCCGTGACGACGGCGGCGACGTCTTCGTCCATTCCTCGGTCCTCCCCGCCGGAGTCGAGACGCTGAAGCCCGGCCAGCGGGTGGAGTTCGGAGTCGTCGCCGGTCAGCGCGGCGATCAGGCGCTCTCGGTCACGATCCTCGACCCGACTCCCTCGGTCGCGGCGGCCACCCGCAAGAAGCCCGACGAACTGGCGTCCATCGTCCAGGATTTGACGACCCTCCTGGAGAACATCACGCCGATGCTGGAGCGGGGCCGCTACCCCGACAAGGTCGCGGGCAAGAAGATCGCCGGACTGCTGCGCGCGGTCGCCGACCAGCTCGACGTATAGAACTCCACCGCACCGGCCCCGACTTCGTCGGGATCCGGTGGAGAAAACCTGGATTTCTAGGGGAATTGCAGTGCGTCCGGGCCGAGGGGCGGAACGAGTCCCTCGGCCGCCGCGCGGGTGAGCAGTCCGCGGACGGCCGCGTAACCGTCCTCGCCGAGTTCGGCGGTGAACTCGTTCACGTACAGCCCGATGTGCTGGTCGGCGACGGCCGGGTCCATCTCCTGGGCGTGCTCCATCACGTAGGGGCGGGAGACCTCCGGGTCGTCCCAGGCGGCGCGGACGGACGTACGGATGGAGTCGGCGAGCCCGGTCAGCGCCTCGGCGCCCAGTGAGCGCTTCGCGATGATCGCGCCCAGCGGGATCGGCAGCCCGGTCGTCGACTCCCAGTGCTCGCCCATGTCGGCCAGCTTGTGCAGCCCGTAGTTCTGGTACGTGAAGCGCGCCTCGTGGATGACGAGCCCCGCGTCGACCTTCCCGTCCCGCACGGCCGGCATGATCTCGTGGAACGGCATCACGACGATCTCGCCGACGCCGCCGGGGACCGTGTCCGCCGCCCACAGCCGGAACAGCAGATACGCCGTCGACCGCTCGGACGGCACCGCGACCGTGCGGCCGGTGAGGTCCGCGCCCGCCTCGCGCGTCAGCACCAGCGGCCCGCAGCCCCGCCCCAGCGCGCCCCCGCAGGGCAGCAGGGCGTACTCGTCGAGCACGTACGGCAGCACGGCGTACGACACCTTCAGCACGTCGAGCTCACCGCGCTCGGCCATGCCGTTGGTGAGGTCGATGTCCGCGAACGTGACATCGAGGGCGGGCGCCCCGTCGACGCGGCCGTGGGCCAGGGCGTCGAAGACGAAGGTGTCGTTGGGGCAGGGGGAGTAGGCGATCCGCAGCGCGGCGCTCTCGTCGTTCTTCGTGGTCATGATTGCCTCCAACCGTCCAGTACGGGTACGAGCTTCCCGAATCCGGTGCCCAGTGCGCCGAGCGCGTCACCGATCCGCCAGGCCGCGCGGTCCCGGGGGCCGACCGGATTGGACACGGCGCGCACCTCCAGCACCGGCACCCCGTGCAGCACCGCCGCCTCGGCGACCCCGAACCCCTCCATGGCCTCGGCGAGCGCGCTCGGGTGACGCCGCCTCAGCAGTGCCGCGCGCTCGGCGGTCCCGGTCACCGTGGAGACGGTGAGGACGGCGCCCGTGCGCGCCCCGGTGGCCGCCGCGGCCTCCCGGACGAGGGCCGGCGGCGGACGGTGGGTGACGGTCCCGAAACCGAGCTCGGTGACGGGCAGGAAGCCGTCGGGGGTCTCGGCTCCCAGGTCGGCCGCGGTGATCTCGTCGGCGACGACGAGCGAGCCGACGGGCGCGTCGGGCACGAAGCCGCCCGCGATGCCCGCCGAGACGACCAGGCCGTAGGGGGCGCGGGCGAGGGCGGTGGCGGTGGCCGCGGCGGCGAGCGCGGGGCCCACACCCACCGCGAGGACGTCCAGGTCCGCGGCCCCCTCGCACGCGCGAGCCACCGCGTCCCGTTCGGCCGGGACGGCGGTGGCTACGAGGATGCGCATGACGCGTCGCGGATCAGGCGTCGGCGTTGACGAGCTTGAAGTTCCACACGCCCTTGTACTGCTCGCTGACCCCGCTCTTCGTCTTGTCCTGCTGGACGACGGAGATGTACAGCTGCTTCGGCGCGGCCTGCCCCGACTGCTCGGAGAACAGGTCGACGCCCTGGAACGAGTAGTACGTCTTCTTGTAGACCGGCGTGACCTGCTGGCCGTTGAGCCACAGCGCCCAGCCGGTGTCGGCGATCTCGGGGTCGACACCGATGCGCAGGGTCTCGGACTGCGTGACCTCGATGGAGTCGGTCGCCTTCTTCAGCGCGCACTTGGTGGCCTTGGCCTGGCCGAGGTTGTCGCCGCCCTCGTAGCAGGCGGCCTCGGTGCTGAGCGTGTTCGTGCCGAAGGTCACGGTGGCACGGGGCGTCGGCTTGTCGCAGGCCGACAGGACGAGCAGTCCGGCGGAGACGGCACCGGCGACGGCGACGGCGCGGCGGCGTCGCACGGCGCGGAGTGCAGGAGCGGCTTCGCCGCGGGGCTTCACGGTCATGGCCGAAGGCTATCGGGCGCGTCCCGTGCTCCCTTTACGTGGGGTGCGGCGTGCCCCGATCGTCACTCGGCCTCGTTACTCCACGCGCGTGCGCGGCCCGTGCCCCTGACGGGCCGAGCCGAGCAGCCCCTTCACGGTCGTCAGCCAGCCCGCGGCGACGAACGCGGCGCCCACCGACAGGCCCAGGGTGCCGTTCAGCGGCATGACGATCCCGACGGCGCCGCCGAACACCCAGGCCATCTGCAACAGGGTCTCCGAACGGGCGAACGCGGACGTCCTGACCTGCTCGGGCACGTCCCGCTGGATCAGCGCGTCCAGCGACAGCTTCGCCAGCGCCTGGCAGAACCCGGCGACCGCGGTGAGCACGGCCACCAGGAACGCGCCGAAGAACACCGCCGCCGTGATCGCCGTACCGAGGACGCACGCGACGACCGTGACGATGATGATCTCCGGGGCGCGGGAGCGCAGCCAGGCCCCCATCGCGGTGCCGATGGCGTTGCCCACGCCGGCCGAGACGGCGACTATCCCGAGCGAGACGGCGGCGCTCTGCCCGGACAGCGGGTGCTCGCGCAGCAGGAACGCCAGGAAGAAGATCAGGAAGCCGGACAGACAGCGCAGCGAGGCGTTGGCGCCGAGGGCGTGGGTGACGGCGATACCGACGGTCCGCAGCCCCGGACGCTTGACCGGCTGCCGGTGCGGGCCGTGCAGATGGTCCTCGTCGGCCGCGAGCAGCGCGAAGTCCTCGCCCTTGGCCGAGTCGACCTTCGGCGGCAGCGTGAAGGACAGGAACGTCCCCGCCACGAAGATCACGAACGCGCCGTAGAGCGGCCAGCGCGGCCCGAGGGACTGGAGCCCGGCCGCGACGGGCGCGGCGATGCCCGTGGCGAGGAGCCCCCCGAGGGTCACCCGGGAGTTCGCCTTCACCAGC
Source organism: Streptomyces sp. NPDC090106 (assembly GCF_044747265.1). Taxonomy (NCBI): domain Bacteria; kingdom Bacillati; phylum Actinomycetota; class Actinomycetes; order Kitasatosporales; family Streptomycetaceae; genus Streptomyces; species Streptomyces sp. NPDC090106. The sequence continues at coordinate 183,478 of NZ_JBIVDS010000014.1, forward strand.
GAGAAGCGCGGGGGCAGCAGCCGCGGCACGACGGCGGATCTCACCACCCCGTACGCCTTGGAGGCGACCAGCACCCCGAGCGCCGCCGGGTACATCTCCAGGCTTCCCGTGATGACCGCCCCCGACAGGACCAGCGCGAGCAGGGCCCGGGCGAGCATGGCGCCGGCCATCGCGGCACGGCGGCCGTGCGGCAGCCGGTCCAGCAGGGGGCCGATCACGGGGGCCAGGACGGTGAAGGGGGCCATCGTGATGGCGAGGTAGAGGGCGACACGCCCGCGCGCCTCGTCGGTGGGCACGGAGAAGAAGACGGTGGAGGCGAGGGAGACGGTGATCATGACGTCCCCGGCGCCGTTGACGCCGTGCAGCTCGATCAGTTTGCCGAGGCCGGACTCGCCCGCTCCGTGCGCGTGCGTGGCCTTGCGGATGCCACGCGCGGGGCCGGTGACGGGCAGGTGCAGGGCACGCCCGACCGACCGCAGGGAAGCCCGGCTCCTGCCGTTCCCCTTGATCCCGGTGGCCCCATGGGGCGTCTTCGCGGCTGCCACGACGTTCATAGTGCCCCGAGAGTGGCGTTCGTAGTGCGGTTACCGCGCGTATGTCCCCTCATTCACAGAGGTCCGCACGGAGCGCAGGGGTGGTAAACGTCCCGTCGGTGTAGGCCGTACGCACGCGAGCAGGTAGCGTGCGTATCTCAACCATCCCGCAGAATGGATGGCAGGTGCGCCCGAGCGTGAGCGGGCGCGGACGTCGACGCGGTCCCTCGGTCCGCTCCGTCCGCCCCACCGCGCTTTCAGGCAGGCGCACCAGAGAGACGGCGTAGGAGAGAAGCGATACCTGTGAGCGCAGCGAGCACGCGAAGCCGCACCCCCGACCGCCTGTGCACCGAGGCCGTCGACCTCGCCCGCGCCGCAGCCGAGGAGGCGGCGGCGCCCGGGGTGGTCGGCGAGCACTCGGGTGCCGTCTCCGAGGGCGACCGGGTGGTCACCCACTTCTTCGAGTGCAAGGAACTCGGCTACCGGGGCTGGCGCTGGGCCGTCACGGTGGCGCGGGCCTCCCGGGCGAAGAACGTCACCCTGGACGAGGTCGTGCTCCTGCCGGGGCCCGACGCGCTGCTCGCCCCCGAATGGGTGCCGTGGAGCGAACGGCTGCGCCCCGGCGACATGGGACCGGGCGATCTGCTGCCCACCGACGCCGAGGACCTGCGCCTGGAACCCGGCTACTCCGGCGAGGACGAGCCGGAGCCGGACTCCGCGGTCTCCTCGGAGATGGCCGAGCTGGTCGAGGCGGAGGACGCGGAGGTCACCGCGGGCGCCCCGGCGCATCTGCCGCTGGCGCCCACCCGGGGCTCCATCGCGGCGGTCGCCGAGGAACTCGGCATGCGCCGTGCCCGCGTCCTGTCCCGCTACGGCCTGCACGTCGCCGCGGACCGCTGGGAGGAGGCCTTCGGCTCCAAGACCCCCATGGCCCAGGCGGCCCCCGCCACCTGCGTCAGCTGCGGCTTCCTCACCCCGATCGGCGGCAGCCTCGGCCAGGCCTTCGGTGTCTGCGCCAACGAGTTCGCCCCGGCGGACGGCCGGGTCGTCTCCCTCGCCTACGGCTGCGGCGGCCACAGCGAGGCGGCCGTCATGCCCAAGCCGCCCCGCCCCGCCCCGCCCGTGGTCGACGAGACCAAGGTCGACGCCTTCCCCCTGCGCCCGTCCCCGGACTCCGGCTCGGTCCCGGTGACGACGGACGCGGACACGGCGGAACTGGGCCACTCCTAGCCCTCGCCCACCTCCTCTCCAGGGCTTGTCCTCCGGGGCGGGCCCCGGCTCCGCCCGGGTCGTCGCGGGTGCCGTCCGCCGCGCCTCACCGCGGTGAGAGCCGTGCGGTGGGGCGCGGTACCTTCGTCGTCACGCCGACGAGGAGAGTGTGAACGTGAGCAAGTTCGTGCGGCCCGCTGCCGAGGGTGCCGATCCTTTCGGGACCGCCCGTCTTCGCCGGGGCGTGCTCGACGCCTGGGCCACCAGCCCCGCCCGGTTCCGGGAGGACGCCAACGCCGAGGAGGACCTCGTCCTCGGCGGGTACCGGGACCGGCTCGTCGTCGAGCTGGCCCAGAACGCCGCCGACGCCGCCGCACGGGCCGGCGTGCCCGGACGGCTCCGGCTCACCCTGCGCGACTCCGTCCTCGTCGCCGCCAACACGGGCGCCCCGCTGGACGCGGCCGGCGTCGAGTCGCTCTCCACGCTCCGCGCCTCCGCCAAGCGCGACAACTCCGTCTCCATCGGCCGCTTCGGCGTCGGCTTCGCCGCGGTCCTCGCCGTCACCGACGAGCCCGCCGTCGTCGGCCGGCACGGCGGCGTGCGCTGGTCGCTCGCCGAGGCCCGCGACCTGGCCCTGGAGACGGCCGCCGGCAGCCCCGGCCTGGGCGACGAGATCCGCCGCCGGGACGGCCATGTGCCGCTGCTGCGCCTCCCGTTCGCCGCCGAGGGCACCGCCCCCGACACCTACGACACCGCCGTCATCCTCCCGCTGCGCGACACCGCCGCCGTCGACCTCGCCGAGCGGCTCCTGAAGGCCGTCGACGACGCCCTGCTGCTGGCCCTGCCCGGCCTGGAGGAAGTCGTCGTCGAGACCGACGGGGAGCGGATCGTCCGGCGCCGCGCCGAAGGACCCTTCACCGTCGTGGAGGACTCGCGCGAGGGCACCACCCGCTGGCGCACCGTCTCCGCGCACGGCCCGCTCACCCCCGAACTCCTCGCCGACCGGCCCGTGGAGGAGCGGCTGCGCCCCCACTGGTCCCTGACCTGGGCGGTGCCCGTGGACGCGGACGGCGCCCCCGCCGCCCCCCGCACCAGCCCCGTCGTGCACGCCCCCACCCCCAGCGACGAGCCGCTCGGCGTGCCCGCGCTGCTCATCGCCTCGTTCCCGCTCGACCCCACCCGGCGGCACGCCGCCCCCGGCCCGCTGACCGACTTCCTCACCGGGCGCGCCGCCGACGCCTACGCCGAACTCCTCGCCGCGTGGCGGCCGGTGGGCCCGGGGATCATCGGCCTGGTGCCCGGACCGCTGGGCAAGGGCGAGCTGGACGGGGCGCTGCGCGCGGCCGTCCTGGAGCGGCTGCCCCGCACCTCCTTCCTGCCGCCCGCCCTGAAGCCCGCGGGCGACCCGGACGACGAGGACCTCCCGGAGTCGCTGCGCCCCCGGGACGCCGAGGTCGTCGAGGGCGCGGGCGCCGACACCGTACGGGTGCTCGCCGAGGTCCTGCCCACCCTGCTGCCCGCCGGGCTGGAGCGCCGCGCCGAGCTGCGCACCCTCGGGGTCGCCCGGGTCCCGCTGACCGACGCCGTGGACCGCCTCGCGGGCCTGGAGAAGGACCCCGGCTGGTGGCGGCGGCTGTACGACAGCCTCGCCGGCGTCGACCCCGACCGGCTCTCCGGCCTTCCGGTGCCGCTGGCCGACGGGCGGACGACGATCGGGCCCCGCCAGGTCCTGCTGCCCACGCCGGACGACGGACGCATCGAGCCGGAGGCCCTCGCCCGGCTCGGTCTGAAGGTCGCCCACCCCGACGCCGCCCACCCGCTGCTGGAGAAGCTCGGCGCGCTGCCCGCCACCCCCCGGGCGGTCCTCACCACGCCCCAGGTGCGGGCCGCGGTCGCCGCGTCCCTCGACGACGACGGCGGCGCCTGGGACGAGGACGCCCCGGACGCCGAGGAACTCGCCGACATCGTCCTGGCGCTGGTCCGCGACGCCGGCCTCGAACCCGGTGACGAACCCTGGCTCGGCGCCCTCGCGCTCCCGGACGAGGACGGGGAACCGGCCCCCGCCGGTGAACTCGTGCTGCCCGGCAGCCCCTTCCACCAGGTCATGCGGGAGGGCGAACTCGCCGCCGTCGACGCCGAGCTGGCCGAGCGCTGGGGCGAACAGCCGCTGGCCGCCTGCGGGGTCCTCGCCGACTTCGCCCTGGTGCGCGCCTCCGACGTGGTCCTGGACCCCGACGAACTGGAGCCCCGCGACTCGGACTTCGCCGAACCCGACGACGCCGGACTGCTGGACGCCGTCGACGTGTGGAGCGAGGACGTCCTCGACCGCTTCCCCGACTCGCCGGTGCCGCCGGTCGCCACCGAGCTGATCGCGGTCCGGGACCTGGACCTCGTCGACGAGGACAAGTGGCCCCAGGCGCTGGCCCTGCTGTCCCGGCCGCCGCTGCGCGACGCGCTCACCCAGCCGGTGCGCGTCCTGCTCGCCGACGGCACCCACGAGCTCGTCCGGCCGTACACGGCCTGGTGGCTGCGCGGGCACCCGGTCCTCGACGGACGGCGCCCCGCCGGTCTCCTCGCCGCCGGGGGCGACCCGCTGCTGCGCGGACTGTACGAGGAGGCCGACGCCACCGGGTTCGACGACGAGCAGGTGCTGCGGGCGCTCGGGGTGCGCACCTCGGTGGCGGCGCTGCTGGACGAGCCGGGCGGCGCCGCCGAACTGCTGGAGCGTCTCGCCGACCCGGACGCGGAGGTGACCGGCGCCCAACTGCACGCCCTGTACGGGGCGCTGGCCGACCTGGACCCCGAGCAGGTCACGCTGCCGGACGACGTGCGGGCGGTGGTGGACGGCCGGGTGGAGGTCGTGGACGCGGCCGACGCGGTCGTCGTCGACTCGCCCGATCTGCTGCCGTTCACCGCGGGCGTGCCGCTGCTGCCGGTGCGTCCGGCGCGCGCCGCCGAGCTGGCCGAGCTGTTCCAGGTGCGGCGGCTGAGCGAGTCCGTCACCGCGTCGGTGGACTCCGTGGGCACCGAGCACGACGTACCGGAACCGGTGCGGGTGCTGCTGGGACCGCGCACCCCGGACACCTATGTCGAGCACGAGGAACTCGTCGTGGACGGCGTGGAGATCGACTGGCGGCTGACCGGCGACAAGGTGCTGCACGCCGCGACCCTGGAGGGGGTCGCCGCCGGGCTCGCCTGGGCGGCCGGGCAGTGGCCGCGGCGGTTCGAGGTGGCGGCGCTGCTGGAGGACCCGTCGCGGACGGCGGAACTGGCGCGCGACCGCTGGTTCGACTGATCCGCCCGGACCGGCCGGCCGGAGTGCGGGGGTCCTGAAAACTCCCGCACAAATTTCTCACGACTCGTACAACCATTCACCTCCGACAGCGATCTGATCATGTGAGTCAACAGACTCACGAGATCACTGGGGCCCCGGCGGGACGACGAGCCGTGGGGGACGAGCACCACCTGGGCCCCTGTGCGTACACGGGGATCGCATGCGCATACGAGCCATCGGGGCTGCCTCCATCGGCGTCCTGACGCTGTCCGCCCTCGCCGTCGCGACCGCTCACGCGGGCGAGGGGCAGGGCTTCACGGCCTCCGAGCCGGCCTGTGGCGCGGTGAAGTAACCCGGCGCTCCCCTCTCCTTCCACCTTTTCTCTCCGAAGGACACACATGCGTATACGCGCCACCGTGGCCGCCGTCTCCGGCGCCCTGGCCCTGTCCGCCCTGGCCGTCCCGGCCGCGCAGGCCGCCGACACCCCGAAGGTCCCGGCCTCCATCGCCGCGGCCTCCCAGGTGGCCCACTCCCTCGGCGGCACCACCACGTTCGCCTCCTCGGTGAGCGGCACGCCGTACGAGCTCGACGCCTCCTTCTCCAACGTGAAGGTCAACAACGCCAAGAACGTCGTCGTCGGCACCACGGCCGTCGTCAAGGTTCCGGTCTCCTTCACGCTGAACCACGCCGCGGACGTCGACATCTACGCCGACGACTTCTTCGGCGGCATCGAGATCTACCGCGGCACGGACTACGTCAACGCCATCTGGTGGTTCGACAGCGGCGACGCGACCTGCTCCGACCCGTCCGGCACCTCCGCCAGCTGCACCGCCACCATCGCGGTCGACCCGGCCGAGCTGCTCAACGAGGACGCCGGTTCCTGGAAGGCGGCCGGCTTCGCCGTCGCGTTCAACGATGAGGACCTGGAGAACCCGAACCTGGACAACGTCGGTGTCGCGATCACCGACAAGACCAACTCCCTCAAGGTGCAGCGCCTGTCGAAGCTGACGGTCAACGCCTCCCCGGAGCCGGTCAAGAAGGGCAAGACCATCACGGTCACGGGCAAGCTGACCCGCGCCGACTGGAACAACACCAAGTACGCGGGCCTGCCCGCCGGCCAGGCGGTGAAGCTGCAGTTCCGCAAGAAGGGCTCCAGCACCTACACCACCGTCAAGACCATCAAGACCACCACCGGTGGCGCCCTGAAGACGACGGTCAAGGCCGCGTCCGACGGTTACTGGCGCTACGCCTACGCGGGCATCACCAGCACCGCCCCCTCCACGGCGACGGGCGACTACGTCGACGTGAAGTAGCCGACGCCCCGCTGAGCCCAGCGGTACGTTCCGAGGCCGGTCCCGGGGTTTCCCGGGGCCGGCCTCGTTCTTTCAGGGGCGCGGGGAACCGCGCGAACGGCCACGACGGGCCCGCGGTCGACCGCCGGGCCCGGCAGCCCCCGTCCTCCCGCGGAGCGTCACGCGGGGAAGCGGCGGTCGACCCATCTCCACAGGAACTCCAGGACGGCCGCCGACACCGCCGAGATGGCCACCGCCAGCCAGGGCATGGTCACCCCGACGAGCTTCAGGGCGAAGAAGTCCTGGAGCCACGGCACCACCAGCACCAGCAGGAACCCGGCCCCCATCGAGGCGACCAGCAGCACCCGCCACCAGGTGTAGGGCCGGGCCACGATCGCCAGCACCCACATGGAGATCAGGAACAGGGTCAGCGTCGCCACACTCGTCTCCGCGCCCAGCGAGCCGGAGCCCGTGTAGTGGTGACGGGCGATCAGGTACGTCACGAAGGTCGCCACCCCGGCCACCAGCCCGCCCGGCACGGAGTACCGCATGACCCGCCGCACGAAGTGGGGTTTCGCGCGCTCCTTGTTGGGGGCGAGGGCGAGGAAGAAGGCGGGGACGCCGATGGTCAGCGTCGACAGCAGGGTCAGATGGCGGGGCAGGAACGGGTACTCGATCTGCCAGCACACCACCAGCACGGCCAGCAGCACCGAGTAGACGGTCTTGACCAGGAACAGCGTCGCCACCCGGGTGATGTTGCCGATGACCCGGCGCCCCTCGGCCACCACCGAGGGCAGCGTCGCGAAGCTGTTGTTGAGCAGCACGATCTGCGCGACGGCCCGGGTCGCCTCCGAGCCCGACCCCATGGACACCCCGATGTCGGCGTCCTTGAGGGCGAGGACGTCGTTGACGCCGTCGCCGGTCATCGCGACGGTGTGCCCGTGGGACTGCAACGCGCCCACCATGTCCCGCTTCTGCTGCGGGGTGACCCGCCCGAACACGGTGCCCTCGTCGAGGGCCCGCGCCATCTCCTCGCGGTCGGCGGGCAGGTGCCGCGCGTCGACCGTCGCCCCCTCCAGGCCCAGCTTGGCGGCGACCGCGCCCACGGACACCGCGTTGTCACCGGAGATCACCTTCGCGCTGACGTCCTGCTCGGCGAAGTAGCGCAGGGTGTCGGCGGCATCGGGCCGCAGCCGCTGCTCCAGCACGACGAGCGCGGCCGGAGCGGCGCCCCGGGCGACCTCGGGATCGTCCAGGTCCCGGGCCGCCCGCGCCAGCAGCAGCACCCGCAGCCCCTGTTCGTTGAGCCGCCCGGTCTCCGCGAGCGCCGGGTCGTCGGCGCCGAGCAGCACGTCCGGGGCGCCCAGCAGCCAGGTGCTGGTCACGCCGCTGCCCTCGCTGAAGGCCGCCCCGCTGTACTTGCGGGCGGAGGAAAAGGGGAGCGACTCGGTGCAGCGCCAGTCCTCGGCGTCCGGGTAGGCCTCGATGATCGCGGCGAGGGAGGCGTTGGGCCGCGGGTCGGACTCCCCGAGGGCGCCCAGCACCTTGCGGACGTAGGCCTCGTCGCTGCCGTTCAGGGGCCGCAGCTCGGTGACGTCCATGCCGCCCTCGGTCAGCGTGCCCGTCTTGTCGAGGCAGACGGTGTCGATGCGGGCGAGCCCCTCGATGGCGGGCAACTCCTGGACCAGGCACTGTTTCCGGCCAAGCCGGATGACGCCTATGGCGAAGGCCACGGAGGTGAGCAGGACCAGCCCCTCCGGGACCATCGGGACGATCCCGCCGACCGTGCGGGCGATGGCGTCCTTCAGTTCGTTGTTCTTGACGACCAGTTGGGTGATGACCAGACCGGTCGCGGCCGGGATCATCATCCACGTCACGTACTTGAGGATGGTGGAGATGCCGGAGCGCAGCTCGGAGTGGACGAGCGTGAACCGGGACGCCTCCTCGGCGAGCTGGGCGGCGTACGCCTCGCGGCCCACCTTGGTCGCCCGGAACGCGCCGCCGCCCGCGACGACGAAACTGCCCGACATGACCTGGTCCCCGGGCCGTTTGACCACGGGGTCGGCCTCGCCGGTGAGCAGGGACTCGTCGATCTCCAGGCCGTCGGCCTCGACGCACTCCCCGTCGACCACGGCCTTGTCGCCGGGTCCGATCTCGATCAGGTCGTCCAGCACGATCTCGGAGGTGCCGACCTCCACGGCCGCGCCGTCGCGCCGTACCGTCGGGCGGGCCTCGCCGATCACGGCCAGGGAGTCCAGGGTCTTCTTCGCCCGCCACTCCTGGATGATGCCGATGCCGGTGTTGGCGAGGATGACGTATCCGAACAGGCTGTCCTGGAACGGCGCGACGAACAGCATCACCAGCCAGAGCACGCCGATGATCGCGTTGAACCGGGTGAAGACGTTGGCCCGCACGATGTCGGCCATGGACCGGCTGCTGCGCACCGGCACGTCGTTGATCTCACCGCGCGCGATCCGCTCGGCGACCTCGGCCGAGGTGAGTCCGCCCACGCTCACGGGGACGGGTACGGGATGCACAGGATCGAGTTCGGCGCCCGCGTCGATGTGCGTCATGCACTCGACGGTACGTGCGGATTTACGGCTTCACCCGCCGAGTGCGCGGAAGATCCGACCTGCGGATGAGCTAGGGGCTTTCGTCTCCTACCGCGGTCGCCCTCTTGATGGCCGCGTCGCGCCTGCGGACGTAGTAGACGCCGATCAGTCCGAGGCCCCCGCCGGCCAGGCAGGTCCACAGCCACCACAGGCGCCCGTGGTCGTCGAACCAGCCGTAGAAGGGGAGCTGGACGAGGAAGAGGGCGAACCAGAGGATCGTGCCGCCGGTGATGGTGGCGACCACGGGGCCCTCAAGGGGCTCCGGCGCCTCGTGCGTGGGTGTCCACTTCGCCATGGACACAGCTTACGAGGCGGTCCCGGCTGGGCCGACACGGTCGTCCGCTCCCGGGTCTACGCGCGGAGATAGCTAACGGGCGGTTTATGTGTTCATACTGAAACGGTTTGCTCCTGACCGGTTCTGTTCGTAGGAAATGCCAAATGCCCACCACGGCCCTCGACCGCTACTTCAAGATCTCGGAGCGTGGCAGCACGCTCGCGCGTGAGGTCCGCGGTGGTTTCGCCACCTTCTTCGCGATGGCCTACATCATCGTGCTGAACCCGATCATCCTCGGCAGCGCGAAGGACATGTACGGCCATCAGCTCGACAACGGCCAGCTCGTCACCGCCACCGCCCTGACCGCCGCCTTCACCACCCTCCTCATGGGTGTCATCGGCAACGTCCCGATCGCCCTGGCCGCCGGCCTCGGCGTGAACTCGGTCGTGGCGCTCCAGCTCGCGCCCCGGATGTCCTGGCCCGACGCGATGGGCATGGTCGTCCTGGCCGGCTTCATCGTGATGCTGCTGGTCGCCACCGGTCTGCGCGAGCGCGTGATGAACGCGGTGCCCTTCGGGCTGCGCAAGGCCATCTCGATCGGTATCGGCCTGTTCATCATGCTGATCGGACTCGTCGACTCCGGCTTCGTCTCCCGCATCCCGGACGCCGCCCAGACCACGGTCCCGCTCCAGCTCGGCGGCGACGGTCACCTCAACGGCTGGCCGGTGCTCATCTTCGTGCTGGGCGCGCTGCTCACCCTCGCGCTGATCGTCCGCAAGGTCCCCGGCGCGATCCTGATCTCGATCGTCGCCATGACCGTCCTCGCGATGATCATCGAGGCCGTCGCCACGGTGCCGTCCTGGGGTCTGACGACCCCGAAGTGGCCCGGCAACCCGGTCGCCAGCCCCGACTTCGGCCTGGTCGGCGACTTCAGCCTCTTCGGCGGCTTCGGCAAGGTCGGCGTGCTGACCGGCATCCTGTTCGTCTTCACGGTCCTGCTGTCGTGCTTCTTCGACGCGATGGGCACGATCATGGGCGTCTCCGACGAGGCCAAGCTCACCGACGCCGACGGCCAGATGCCCGGCATCAACAAGGTCCTGTTCGTCGACGGCCTCGCGGTCGCGGCGGGCGGCGCGAGCAGCTCGTCGGCGACGACCGCCTTCGTCGAGTCCACCGCGGGCGTCGGCGAGGGAGCGCGCACCGGCTTCGCCAACCTGGTCACCGGCGGCCTCTTCGTCGTCGCCCTGTTCCTGACCCCGGTCGCCACGATGGTCCCGTCCCAGGCCGCCACCCCGGCGCTGCTCGCGGTCGGCTTCCTGATCCTGGCCGGTTCGGTCAAGGAGATCGACTGGGCCGACCACACGATCGCGATCCCCGCCTTCATCACCATGGTGATGATGCCGTTCACCTACTCCATCACCAACGGCATCGGCATGGGCTTCATCACCTTCGTGGTGCTGCGCCTGGCGGCCGGGCGGGGCAAGGAGATCCCCGCCGCGATGTACGTCGTCTCCGCCGTCTTCGCCTTCTACTACCTGATGCCGGCCCTGGGCCTGACGTAGGAAGGGCCCCGCCCGGGGCCCGGACGGGCTCTAGGTGCGCCCGTAGAACTTCTCTGTCTCCTCGACGGCGGTCTGGAACCGCTCGTCGAAGTCATCTCGAATGAGCGTCCGGACGACATAGTCCTGGACGCTCATTCCCCTTTTGGCCGCATGGTCCCGGAGCCGGTCGAGCAGCTCCCCGTCTATCCGCAGGCTGAGCACGCTGGTCCCCATGGACACGAGGGTCCGGGTCGCGGAGGCGCGCCGTTCACTTTCCGCTTCCGTCTCACCCGTACGAGTGATGATCCGGTTTCAGTGGCGGGACTCACGGGAATCGATGCGCACACGAGCTTGTTTAGCGAGAGTAATGAGTTACCCTAAAGAGATGCCGGACCTTACCCATGGCGACGACGACGCCGCCGTGAACTCCCTGCGCTCAGCCGTGATGCGACTGTCCCGCCGACTCAAGCACCAGCGGGTCGACGAATCGCTCAGCCCGACCGAGATGTCGGTCCTGGGCACCCTGTCCCTGTGCGGCCAGGCCACCCCGGGCGAACTCGCCCGCAAGGAGCACGTCCAGCCGCCGTCGATGACCCGCATCGTCGCGCTGCTGGAGGCCAAGGGTCTCGTCCGGCTGGAGCCGCACCCCGAGGACCGGCGCCAGAAGGTCGTCACGAAGACGGAACAGGCCGAGGCGATGCTCGCCGAGAGCCGCGCCAAGCGCAACGCCTTCCTGGCCACCCTCGTCGACGGTCTCGACGAGGACGAGTGGGCGAAACTGCGCGCCGCCGCCCCCGTGCTGGAGAAGCTCGCCCACCTGTAAGCCGCGCCACGAGGAGGCGAACCCACGTTGAGTACGGGATCCGGAGCAGCTTCCGCCCCCGCACCGTCCGTCACCACCCCCGTCGGGGACACCCGCAAGTCCTCGATGTTCAGTTCCCTGAAGATCCGCAACTACCGGCTGTTCTTCGCCGGCCAGGTCGTCTCCAACACCGGCACCTGGATGCAGCGCATCGCTCAGGACTGGCTGGTCCTCAGCCTCACCGGCTCCGCGACCGCCGTAGGTGTCACGACGGCCCTCCAGTTCCTGCCGATGCTGCTCTTCGGCCTCTACGGCGGCGTCCTGGTGGACCGGCTCCCCAAGCGCCCCACGCTGCTGGTCACCCAGTCGGCGATGGCGCTCACCGGCCTCGCGCTCGCCTTCCTCACCCTGACCGGCCATGTCGAGGTCTGGCACGTGTACCTGGCGGCGTTCGCCGTCGGACTCGCGACCGTCGTCGACAACCCGGCCCGGCAGACCTTCGTCTCCGAGATGGTCGGCCCCGAGCAGGTGCAGAACGCGGTCAGCCTCAACTCCGCCAACTTCCAGTCCGCCCGGCTCGTCGGCCCGGCCGTCGCCGGTGTCCTGATCACCGGGGTCGGCACCGGATGGGCGTTCCTGCTCAACGGCCTCAGCTTCGTTGCGCCCATAGCCGGACTGCTCCTCATGCGCTCGCGCGAGCTGCACGCCGTCGAGCGCTCGCCGCGCGGCAAGGGCCAGCTGCGGGAGGGACTGCACTACGTCGCCGGGCGGCCGGACCTGATCTGGACCATCGTCCTCGTCGGGTTCGTCAGCACCTTCGGCTTCAACTTCCCCGTGTACCTCTCGGCCTTCGCGGACGACGTCTTCCACGCGGGAGCCGGTTCCTACAGCCTCTTCAACATCATGATGGCGCTGGGCTCCCTCGCGGGCGCCCTGCTCGCCGCCCGTCGCGGCACCGCCCGGATGCGGGTGCTGGTGGCGGGGGCGGTCGCCTTCGGCGCGCTGGAGATCGTGGCCTCGCTCGCCCCTGAGCTGTGGCTGTTCGCCCTGCTGATGGTCCCCATCGGCATGTTCGGCATGACCGTCAACGTCACCGCCAACAGCAGCGTCCAGCTGGGCACCGACCCGGCCATGCGCGGCCGGGTCATGTCCCTCTACATGATGGTGTTCATGGGCGGCGCGCCGCTCGGGGCGCCCATCGCGGGCTGGATCACCGACGCGTACGGGGTCCGGGCCGGGCTGGCCGCCGGCGGTGCCGTCGCCGCGGGGGCCGCGATCGTGATCGGGCTCGTGCTGGCCCGGGTCGGCAACCTCAGACTGGCCGTGGGCTGGCACCGCGGGCATCCGCAGGTGCGTTTCGTGCCGCGCGAGGAACTGGCCGCGGTGGCGTGAGCCCTCGCTTTCGGGACGTCCGTCCCCGCACCCCTCGGCCGGGGTGCGGGGACGGTGTCACACCCGGCGGGCGAGCAACTGGCCCGGCCAGTTCCGCTCGCCGACGGTGAACGCCTCCACCCGGGAGAAGCCTTCGGCCTCGTAGTACCGCACCAGCTTGCCGTCGTCCCCGGCGTAGCAGTCCACCCGCAGCAGGGAGACCCCCGCCCGCCGGGTCTCCTCGGCGGCGTGGGCGAGCAGGGCACCGCCGATGCCGTGGCCGCGGTAGCGGCGGTCGGAGGCGAGCCAGTGGATGTAGCGCTCGGGCTCGCCGGGGTCCAGATGGGCGAGATAGGCGCCGGGCCCGTCGGTGAGGGAGAGCGTCGCGACGGGCACCCCGTCGGCCTCGGCGAGAAAGGTGGCGTCCTCCCGCAGGTACCGGGTCACCGACTCGACGGTCCCGGCGTTCCGCGACAGCGGCTGCGTCCCCCACTGCCCGGTGCGGCCCTGCGCGACCAGCCACTCCACGCTGCTGTCGAGCATGCCGAGTATCGCGGGGATGTCGTCGGGAGTGCCGTTCCTGATCGTGATCTCCATGCGCCCATGGTGGCAGGGTGAGGCCATGAGACTCTTCGCGGCCGTGCTGCCGCCGCCGGACGTGGCCGCCGAACTCGCCGACGCCGTCCAGGCGTTGAGGGCACTGCCCGGCGCGGACGAGCTGCGCTGGACCGGCCGCCCGGGCTGGCACTTCACGCTCGCCTTCTACGGCGAGGTCGACGACGGCACCGTCCCGGACCTCACCGCCCGCCTGGCCCGGGCCGCCCACCGCACGGCCCCCTTCCCGCTCGCGCTGCACGGGTCCGGACAGTTCGGCCGGGGCCGCGCCCTGTGGACCGGGGCGACCGGCGACACCGACACCCTGCGCCTCCTCGCGGCCCGCACGGAGGCCGCCGCCCGCAAGGCAGGCGTCCCCATGGCCGACCACCGCCGCTACACCCCCCACCTCACCCTCGCCCGCAGCCGCACCGACACGGACGTGAGCCCGTACGTCCGGACACTCGCCCCCTTCACCGGCCGCACCTGGACGGCCGACGAGCTGACCCTCGTCCGCAGCAACCTCCCGGTGTCGGGGGTGGCCGGGGAGCAGCCCCGCTACGAGCCGGTCGCCCGGTGGCCCCTGAGCGGCCCACCGTCCGCCTGACAGCCACACGCCCGTCCCCGCCCCGGCGTGCAGCGACCCGCCGGGGCCCGGGGCGCGACCCCGCCACGGAAGTCGGGGCTTGTGCGGGGTGGTCTGCCGGTGTCGGGGGTGGCGGGGGAGCGGCTCCGGTGCGGGCTGGTCGCCCGTCGGTCCTGGGGCGGGCCGGTCTTCGGATGAGGCCGGCCCCGCGGCCGGTGTGGCTTCGAGGCGGGGGTCGGTGGGCGCAGGCGCTCCCGGGGCTTGGGCGGGCCGGACGGTGGTGGGGGTGCTCGTGGGGCTGAGCGGGTGGAGTCCGTCGGCGGGGGAGTCGGTGCTTGTGCGGGGGCGATCCGCTGGTGCCGGGGAGCGGAGCCGGTACGGGGCACTCGATCGTCGGCCCCCGGGCGGGGGGGCGTTAGGGTCGGTGGCGTGGATCCCAAAACCCGGAACCGGATCATGGCCGGTGCGCTCGTGCTGATGTTCGTCGTCGTGGCCCTCGCGGCGGCCCTCGGGAAGTGAGGGCCGCCGCTGTCAGGGGCGGACGGTCACCAGGCGAAGGCCTCCGGTGACGGGCCGGGGCCCGGGAAGATCTCGTCCAGCGCGGTGAGGACGTCCTCGCCGAGGTCCAGCTCGCTCGCCCGGACCGCCGAGGCGAGCTGTTCGGCCGTGCGCGGGCCCACGATCGGGCCGGTCACGCCCGGCCGGGTCAGCAGCCAGGCCAGCGCGGCCTCGCCCGGCTCCAGCCCGTGCTTGTCGAGCAGATCCTCGTACGACTGGATCTGCGCGCGCACCGCGGGATCGGCGAGCGCCTCCGCCGTACGGCCGGACGTGCGCCGGCCGCCCTGGACCTCCTTCTTGATGACCCCGCCCAGCATGCCGCCGTGCAGCGGCGACCAGGGGATCACCCCGAGCCCGTACTCCTCGGCCGCCGGGATGACTTCCATCTCGGCCCGCCGCTCGAAGAGGTTGTACAGGCACTGCTCGCTGACGAGCCCGACCCGGCCGTGCGCCTTCGCGGTCTCGTTCGCCTGGGCGATCTTGTAGCCGGGAAAGTTGGAGGATCCGGCGTACAGGATCTTGCCCTGCTGGACCAGGGCGTCGATCGCCTGCCAGATCTCCTCGAAGGGCGTGTCACGGTCGACGTGGTGGAACTGGTAGACGTCGATGTGGTCCGTGCGCAGCCGCTGGAGGCTGGCGTCGACCGCCCGCCGGATGTTGAGCGCCGAGAGCTTGTCGTGGTTGGGCCACGCGGGCCCGTCGAGGCCCATGTTGCCGTACACCTTGGTGGCGAGGACGACCTTGTCGCGCCGGTCGCCGCCCTGTGAGAACCAGTTGCCGATGATCTCCTCGGTCCGGCCCTTGTTCTCGCCCCACCCGTAGACGTTGGCCGTGTCGAAGAGGTTGATTCCCGCGTCCAGCGCCGCGTCCATGATCGCGTGCGAGTCGGCCTCGTCGGTCTGCGGACCGAAGTTCATGGTCCCGAGGACCAGTCGGCTGACCTTGAGTCCCGTACGTCCGAGCTGTGTGTACCTCATGACCGTCAAGCCAACGGCGTGGAGTGCGCTCTAGGCAAGTGCCCGCCGGTGTACGGCTCGCCCAGGGCCCATGCCTGGTGCATCGCGTCCGCGAAGGCCGCCGCGATGCGGTGTTCGCCCGCCGTGTTGGGGTGGGTGCCGTCGTAGGTGTCGTGGCGGAAGTCGTACGACGGTGGCGGGGAGGCGAGCAGGAGCGGGGAGCGGGGCTCGTCCAGGTCGGCGGCCGTCTTCGCCAACAGCTCGTTGAACCGGGCCACTTGGGCGGCGAAGAGCGGGTCGTCCTCGGCCTTGGTGTTGTGGATCACCGGCAGCAGCACCATCCGGACGCGGGGGTCGGCCCCGCGCGCCTCCGCCACGAAACGGCGGACGTTCTCCGCGGTCTGCTCCGCGTTGGTGTAGAAGCCCAGGTCGATCAGGCCGAGCGAGACGAGCAGGACGTCCGCCCGGTGGGCGCGGACCGCGTCGCCGATCAGGGGTGCCATGTGGAGCCAGCCCTCGCCCCAGCCGGCCAGATGGGCGCGGGGGAAGTCCGGGTCGGCGTACGCGTGGGACGTCGGGGTGTCCGTGGCCTTGTCGTGGAGCGTCTCGCGGGGGCCGACCAGGGTGAACGGGCCGCCGTACGTGTCGCGCAGGTGTTCCCAGAGGCGGTAACGCCATGTGTGTTCGCCGGCGCTGCCGATGGTCATGGAGTCACCGACGGGCATGAACCTGAGCATCCGCTCATGATGGACGATCTCCCGGGGCGGCAGGGGGTGACGAGGTGTGAGGCCGGACACGCACCCGGCCCCCGGCGGATGGCAGGCTTGGCCGTATGCGCCGACCGCTCGCCCTGTTCGCCGGGGTCCTCCTCACGGGTGTCTTCGCCCTGCTCCCCGCCGCCGCGTCCGCCGCCGACGGGGACGACGGGTTCACCATCACCGACCCCAGGATCACCGAGTCCAGCGGCCTCGCCGCCTCCCGGCAGCATCCGGGCGTCTACTGGACCCACAACGACCAGGACAGCGGCAGCTATCTGTACGCCGTCGACAGTTCCACCGGGAAGACGGTCGCCCGGATCACGCTCGCCGGGGTCGGGCAGCAGCGGGACGTCGAGGCGATCTCCATCGGGCCCGACAACGAGATCTACGTCGGGGACATCGGCGACAACGACGGCGTCTCCTGGCCGTACGTGTGGATCTACCGGCTGCCCGAGCCCAAGAAGCTGGTGGACCAGACGGTGCGGGCCACGCAGTACGTCGTGAAGTACACCGACGGTTCGCGCGACGCCGAGTCGATGGTCGTGCACCCGAAGACCGGGCGCGTGTACATCATCGACAAGCAGGAGGACGGCGGCCATCTCTACGCGGGGCCCGCCGAGCTCTCCGCCTCCGGCACCAACGTCTTCGAGCCGGTCGCCCCCATCGACCTGTGGGCCACCGACGCCGCGTTCTCCCCCGACGGGCAACAGCTGGTCGTGCGCGGGTACTTCGGGGGGATCTGGTACGACTGGAACGGCGGGAAGCCGGAGCGGAAGGGGCGGATCAGTGTGCCCCTGGGGCAGGGGGAGTCCGTCTCCTACTCCGCCGACGGCACGAAGATCCTCCTCGGCATGGAGGGCGCCGACAGCGAGGTCGAGGCGCAGGACGCCCCCGGCGACGCCGGTTCCGGGTCCAAGTCGCCTTCGGGCGGCGGGAGTTCCGCGCAGTCCGGTGACGACGACGGCGGCGGTGTGAAGGTCGGCGCCGTGGCCGTGGCGGCCGTCGTGCTCGCGTTCCTCGGGCTGCGCCGGCTCCTGCGCCCCCGGCGTGAGTGACGTCCCCGGCGTGAGTGACGTCCCCGGCGCGAGTGACGCCCCCGCCGGGGTGCCCGGGGACCGGTCCGGGCGGCAAGTGACGTCAGGTGTCTTGACGTGTCCCAGTGACCTGACTTCCATAGGAGACGCGGGAAGTGGGAGCGCTCCCATCCGTTCCGGGCCCGCGGCTCCCGAGAGGAAGCAGCGACATGTTCCGCACCTTGCGAAGAGCGTTGTGCGCGGCGGCGCTTCTCCTGCCGCTCCTGGCCGGCGCTCCGGCGGCCCAGGGCGCCGAGGCCGAGGTCCAGGCCGAGGCCGGTGCCGGCTACTGGCACACCAGCGGCCGGCAGATCCTGGACGCGGCCGGACAGCCGGTCCGGATCGCCGGGATCAACTGGTTCGGCTTCGAGACCTCCAACCACGTGGTCCACGGCCTCTGGTCACGCGACTACAAGAGCATGATCGACCAGATGAGATCGCTGGGCTACAACACCCTCCGCATCCCGTTCAGCGACGACATCCTCAAGTCCGGCACCGTCCCCGACAGCATCGACTTCAGCGGCGGCAAGAACGCCGACCTCCAGGGTCTGACCTCCCTCCAGGTCCTGGACCGGATCGTCGCCTACGCCGGCCAGGACGGTCTCAAGGTCGTCCTGGACCGGCACCGGCCCGACTCGGGCGGCCAGTCGGCGCTCTGGTACACGGCGGCGGTGCCGGAGTCGACCTGGATCGCCAACCTGCGCGCGCTCGCGACGCGTTACCTCGGCCAGGACACCGTCATCGGCATCGACCTGCACAACGAACCCCACGACCCGGCCTGCTGGGGCTGCGGGGACACGGCCCTGGACTGGCGGCTGGCCGCCCAGCGGGCCGGCAACGCCGTCCTCGCCGTCAACCCGGAGCTGCTGGTCTTCGTGGAGGGCGTGCAGACCGTGGGCGGGGTCTCCGGGTGGTGGGGCGGCAACCTGATGGGCGTCGCCCAGTACCCCGTGCAACTGGACGTGGCGAACCGGGTCGTCTACTCCGCCCACGACTACGCGACCAGCGTGGCGCAGCAGAGCTGGTTCAGCGACCCGTCCTTCCCCGCCAACATGCCGGGCATCTGGGACAAGTACTGGGGCTACATCTTCAAGCAGAACATCGCCCCGGTCTGGGTCGGCGAGTTCGGCACCACGCTCGCCTCCACGGTCGACCAGCGCTGGCTCGCGGCCCTCGTGGAGTATCTCCGCCCCACCGCGACCTACGGCTCCGACTCCTTCCACTGGACCTTCTGGTCCTGGAACCCCAACTCCGGTGACACCGGGGGAATCCTGAAGGACGACTGGCAGACCGTGGACACGGTGAAGGACGGCTATCTGGCGAGCGTGAAGGCGCCCGGCTTCCCGGCGGGCGGCGGTGGCGGAGGAGGCGGTGGCGGGGGCTCCGCGGCCGCCTGCACCGCCGCCTACACCGTCAGCAGCGACTGGGGCGGCGGCTTCAACGCCGAGGTGAAGGTGACCAACTCCGGGAGCACCGCGCTCAGTTCCTGGAAGGTGAGCTGGACCTGGAGCGGCGCGCAGCAGGTGACGAACATGTGGAACGCGTCCTACACCCAGTCCGGTGCGACGGTGACGGCGGTGAACGCCGCGCACAACGGGGCCGTCGCGGTGGGTGGTTCGGCGAGCCTCGGGTTCGGCGGGGCGCCCGGGGGCGGAGGCGTGCCGAGCGTGACCTGCACGGCCACGTGAGAAAGGGCGCCCGGTGTGCTCACCGGGCGCCCCTCACCGTCGTACGGGGACGGCTACAGCTTCTCGATGACGTAGTCGATGCACCGCGTCAGCGCCTCGACGTCCGCCGGGTCGATCGCCGGGAACATGGCGACGCGCAGCTGGTTGCGGCCGAGCTTGCGGTACGGCTCGGTGTCGACGACGCCGTTGGCGCGCAGCACCTTGGCGATCGCGGCGGCGTCGATCTCGTCCGCGAAGTCGATCGTGCCGATGACCTGGGAGCGCTTGGCCGGGTCCGTGACGAACGGGGTGGCGTGCTTGGACTCCTCGGCCCAGCCGTACAGGCGGGTGGAGGAGTCCTTGGTGCGGCCCGTCGAGAAGGCGAGGCCGCCCTGGCCGTTGATCCACTTCAGCTGCTCGTTGAGCAGGAAGAGGGTCGAGAGGGCCGGGGTGTTGTACGTCTGGTTCTTGCGGGAGTTGTCGATCGCGGTGGGCAGCGAGAAGAACTCCGGGATGTGCCGGCCGGAGGCGTGGATCCGCTCGGCACGCTCGATCGCGGCGGGGGAGAAGACGCCGATCCACAGGCCGCCGTCGGAGGCGAAGGACTTCTGCGGGGCGAAGTAGTAGACGTCCGTCTCGGCGATGTCGACCGGGAGGCCGCCCGCGCCGGAGGTGGCGTCGACCAGGACCAGGGAGCCCTCGTCCGCGCCCGCGACGCGCTGGACGGGCGCGGCGACACCGGTGGAGGTCTCGTTGTGGGTGAAGGCGTAGACGTCGACGCCCGCCTCGGCGGCCGGCTCCGGGTGGGTGCCCGGGTCGGAGGCGATGACGGTCGGCTCGGCCAGCCACGGGGCGAGCTTCGCGGCCTTGGCGAACTTGGAGCTGAACTCGCCGAAGTTCAGGTGCTGCGACCTGTTCTCGATGAGGCCGTGCGTCGCGACGTCCCAGAACGCGGTGGAGCCGCCGTTGCCGAGGACGACCTCGTAGCCCTCGGGGAGGGAGAACAGCGCACTGATGCCCTCACGGACCTCGCCGACCAGGTTCTTCACCGGGGCCTGGCGATGGGAGGTGCCGAGCAGGGACGTACCCGTAGCGGCCAGGGCGTCCAGCGCCTCCGTCCGCACCTTGGAGGGGCCCGCGCCGAATCGACCGTCGGCGGGCTTGATGTCAGCGGGAATCTGGATCTCAGCCACGAGCCGGAGGGTATCGCCTCGGTGAAACGGGACGGAAACGTGTCCGTTCGATGAGACGACGGCCTCCGGCTCGTGGACCGGTGAGGAGCTACGGCAGACGGGGGTCCGCGTCGGGCGCGCCGAGCCGGACGGGCAGTTCGAACAGGTCGTTCTGGGTGACCACCGGCTTGTTGCGGAGCTCGGTCGCGGGGATCGCGAGGTCGAGGGCGGGGAAGCGCTCGTAGAGGGCCGGGAGGGCGACGCCCGCCTCCAGTCGGGAGAGGGCCGCGCCGGGGCAGACGTGGGGGCCGTGGCCGAAGGAGATGTGGCGGTTCTCCGAGGTGCGGGAGACGTCGAAGTCGCCCGCGGAGGGGCCGTGGGCCTTCTCGTCGCGGCCGATCGCGGCGTACGACACGATCAGTGCGTCACCCGCGGGGATGACCTTGTCGCCGACCGGGACGTCCTCCGTGGCGAAGCGGATCAGGACGTGCGAGGTGGGCGTGGAGTGGCGCAGGGTCTCCTCGACGACCGAGGACCAGTCGACCTCGCCGGCCAGGACCAGGGCCCGCTGGTCGGGGTGGAGGGAGAGCTGGACCACCGCGTTGACGATGAGGGAGATCGTCGTCTCGTGGCCGGCCGCGACCATGAGCTGGAGCGTGGAGACGATCTCCTCGTCGGTGAGGTGGTCGCCGTCCTCCGAGGCCTGGATGAGGGCCGAGGTCAGGTCGTCCCCCGGCTCCGCGCGCTTGGCGGCGACCGTCTCGGCCATGATGCCCGCCAGCTCCATCAGGGTGGCGATGACCTCCTCGGGCGGGGTCTGCGTCGAGAAGAACTTCTCGAACAGCTCCTTCAGCCGCGGCAGCCTCTCCTCGGCGAGGCCCATCAGGTCGGCGATGACGTACATCGGCAGGGGGTAGGCGAAGACCGACTTGAGGTCGACGACGTCCCCCTCGGTCTTGGCGAGGCTGTCGAGGAGCCCCTCGGTGAGCTTGGTGATGCGCTCCCGCATCCGCTCCACCCGGCGCGGGGTGAGTGCCTGGGCGACCAGGGTGCGCATCCGGCGGTGGTCGGCGCCGTCCACGGTGAGCATGGAGCGGCCCGGGTTGGCGAGCCCGATCAGCGGCCAGTCGGCGGGGATCTCGCCGCGCCGCCAGGCGCCCCAGACCTCGATGTCCTTCACCAGGCGTGGATCGGTGAGCAGCTGTTTCGCCTCGGCGTGGTGGGTCACCGCCCAGACGGGGACCCCGCCGGGGAGTTCCACGGCGGCCAGCGGCCCGGCCTCGCGGAGCCTGGTGCTCTCGCCGTCCAGGTCGGTGACGAACGGGTCGAGGGCGATGCGGGTCTCTTCGGTGCCGGTGCTCATCGGGGCGCCTCCATGGGCAGGGGTGAGTCGGGCGGGGCGTCGTGCGGGGGTGACCCGGGACGCGGACGGGAGGGGCGCGGCGGGCGCGGGAGGCCCGGCGTGCCGGGGAGCCGGGAGGGCGGGCGGATCGGCGCGCGGGTCCCGGCTCGGGTGGGTGAAGGGAGGGAGCGGGCCCGCGGCGGTGTGTCCCGCCGCGGGCGCGTCGCACGGCCCGGTGGTTCAGGCCGCCGGGACCGGGGTGAACTTCACCGGGAGGGCCCTCAGGCCGCGCAGCCACGGCGAGGGGCGGCGCGTGAGCTCGTCCGCCGGGACGGCCAGGTCGATGTCGGGGAGGCGGTCCAGGACGACCTCGATGCCCGTCCGGGCGATGACCTCCGCGACCTCCTGCGCCGGGAACGGACAGCGGTGCTCGCCGTGGCCGAAGGAGAAGTGGGCGTTGTTGCCGCCGGTGAGCTCCGAGCCGTCGGTGCGCACCTGGGGGTCGGAGTTGGCGCCCTGGAGGCCGAGCAGCAGCAGGTCGCCGGCGCGGATGCGGCGGCCCCCGAGCTGGGTGTCGCGGGAGGCCCAGCGGCCCGCCACGTTCTGGGTGGGGGTGTCCTCCCAGAGCACCTCGTTCATCGCCTCGCCGACGCTGTGCCGGCCGCCGAACAGGGAGGCCGCGAACCGGTCGTCGGTCAGCATCAGCCGCAGCGAGTTGCCGATCCAGTCTGCGGTGGGCTGGTGGCCCGCCGCCATCATCACCATCAGGTCCTGCGCGATCTCCTCGTCGGTGAAGCCGCTGGAGTGCGCGAGCATCCGCGAGACGACGTCGTCGGCGGGCGCGGCCTTCCGGTCGGCCAGCAGCTGCGCCATGGAGCCGGCGAGGTGGATCTGCCCCTCGATGGCCCGCTCGGTGCCGTTGATCATGTCGTTGAGCGCGGTCACCAGGCCGGGGCCCTGCTCGTCGGTGAACCCGTAGAGCCGGGCGAGGACCCGCACGGGCAGCAGCATGGCGTACTCGCCGATGATGTCCGTCTCGCCCTTGGCGCAGATCGCGTCGAGCAGCTCGTCGGCGAACTGCTCGGCGAACGCCCGCAGTTCGGAGGGGTTCACGGCCTCCAGGGCGTCGCTGATCATCTGCGCGCGCTCACGGTGGCGTTCGCCGACCGTGTAGAGGATCGAGGGCTGCTTGCGGCCGATCATCGGCAGCAGCGGCCAGTCGTCCGGGATGCGGTCCCACTGGTTCCACAGCTCGGAGTCCCGGCTGAAGAGCACCGGGTCGCCCGTCACCTGGTGCAGTTCGCGGTAGCCGACGACGAGCCACGCCGGTATGTCGCCGTCGAGGATGACGGGCGCGACGGAGCCGTGCCTGCGCCGCATCTCCCGGTACAGGTCGCCGGGGTCGGCCTGGAACCGGGGGCCGCTCAGGGGGATGGGGGGCGTCACAGGGCCAACTCCTCGTGCTGGGCCGGGGAACGGCCGGCGTACCGGCGCTGGACGTGCTCGACGAGACTGATCAGGACCTGCTTGCCGGAGGCCCGCGAGCGGGCGTCGCAGTCGAGCAGCGGGATGTCCGGGTCGAGGTCGAGGGCCTCGCGGATCTGCGAGGGCGCGTAGGCCGGGCCGCCGAAGTCGTTGCAGGCCACGATGAACGGCGTGCCGTGGTGTTCGAGCCGGTCGATCGCGTACCAGGAGTCGTCGATGCGGCGGGTGTCGACGAGGACGACCGCGCCGAGCGTCCCGGAGAACAGCCGGTCCCACAGGAACCAGAACCGCTCCTGTCCCGGCGCCCCGAACAGGTACAGCACGTTGCGGGCGTCCAGGGTGATGCGGCCGAAGTCGAAGGCGACGGTGGTGGCGGTCTTGTCGCGCACCTCGCTGATGTCGTCGACGGCCGCGCCGGCCTGGGTCATCGTCTCCTCGGTGTTGAGGGGACGTATCTCGCTGACCGAGCGGACCAGCGTGGTCTTGCCGACGCCGAAGCCGCCGACGACGACGATCTTCAGGCCGTTGTCGGCGGTGGCACCCAGTGGGGTGCGCGCGTCAGAGATTGCGGAGTCCAACGAGCACCTGTTCCAGGACGTCGGGATCGGGGACGACTGCCTTGCGGGGGTGGCGGGCGCTGACGCGGCCCGCCGCGAGGAGGTCGCCGAGCAGGATCTTGGTGATGGACACCGGGAGCTTCAGCTCGGCGGCCAGCTCGACCACAGCGGTGGGGAGGTGGGTGATCCGAAGGATCGACGCGTGCTCCGACGGCATGCCGGGCGTCGGATCGCACTCGGCGACCACCAGCGTCACCAGGTCGAACGGGCTGTCGGGGCCGGACTCGGCACGGCCGCCGGTGAGGGTGTAGAGCCGGTCGGGCGAATCGTCCCTGCCGGGGCGGCTCATGAGGTACGGGGCTGAGCGGTCAGGTGTGCGCCGAGTTGCTCGACCAGTTCGCTCATGTTGTGCCCGACCAGGCCCGCGTCCGCCTCCTCGGTGGTCACCAGGGCCAGATGCGCGCCCTGTCCCGCCTCGACGATGAACAGCACACCGCCGTAGAACTCGGTCATGGCCGAGCGGACTCCGCCGCTGCCGTCCCCGAACTCGACGGAGGCGCCCTGGGACAGGGCCTGGATGCCGGCGGAGATCGCGGCGAGCTGGTCGGCCTGGTCGACGGAGAGCTCCGGGGTCCGGCACAGCTTGAGCCCGTCCCGGGACAGCACGAGCGCGTGCCGCGCGCCCGGCGTGCGCTCGAGGAGGCCCTCGATGAGCCAGGTGAGCTTCTCGTCGGCGGTGGTCGTGCCGGTCATGAGGTGGGATCGCCTTCCGGGTGCGGGTGGGATGAGGGGGTGTCTGCGGTGGCCGGCGCGGGGGTGCCGGCCGGCTCGTCCGCCGTGCTCGGTCGCGGGGGTGCCGTGTCCGTCGCCGTGTCCGTCGCCGTCGTGCCCGTCGGGTCGCCCTGGTCGGACAGGGAGCCGCGGACGGCCTTGCGGAAGCTGCTGAAGCGGGCGGCGCGGGTCGGCGGGTCGTCCTGGGCGGCGGCGGGCGCCTCCCCCGCGGGCGGCGTGTAGTCGTCGGCCCGGACACGCGCGCGTGCCTTCTCGCGCTCGCGTTCCGCCTGGGCCAGCGCCCGGCCGCGGCGCCGCTTGGGCAGACCGTCGGGCAGGGCGGCGGCCGGACGCTCGGACAGGGGGTCGGGGAAGCGGCCGGTGAGCCCGTCGGGGGCGGGGACGGCGGCCCGGTCGGGGGCGCCGTGCGCGGGGACGGGGTCCGGGGCGGCGTCGGCCGTGGCGTGCTCGTCGTCGACGGTGCCGGAGGCGGCGTCGGACGGTTCCGGCGTTCCGGCGTCCGGGGCCGGCGGCCGGGCGCCGTCCGCGGCCGGTGTCCCGGGGAGCGCGGCGAGGGTGTCGGGGGTGGCGGGGCGCTTGGCGTACGGATCGGCGACGAGGATGTCCTGCGGGACGAGCAGCAGCACGCCGGTTCCGCCGCGCGCGGAGGGCCGGTAGGAGACCTTCAGGCCGTACCGCCGGGCCAGCCGCCCCACGACCGCGAGGCCGAGCCGGGTGCCGGTGAGACCGCCGAGCCCCTCGCCCTCGCCGGAGACGGCCTTCTCGGCGCGGCGCAGCTGCACCTCGCCCATGACCAGGCCGCTGTCCTCGACGGAGACGATGACCCCGGCGGGCACCTCCTCGACGTACACGTGGACTTCGGCGGTGGGCGGGGAGAAATTGGCGGCGTTGTCGAGGAGTTCGGCGAGCGCGTGCATCACGCCCTCGGCGGCGTGCCCGGCGACGGCGGCCTCGCTGGCGGAGTGCACCCGCACCCGCTGGTAGCCGCTGATCCGGCCCATCGCGCCGCGCAGGATGGACTCCATGGCGATGGGGCGGGCCCAGCGCCGTCCCGAGCGGGCGCCCGCGAGCACGGCGACGGAGTCGGCGAGCCGGCCCGCCTGGGCGGTGCGGTGGTCGAGGTGGAGCAGGTCGGTGAGGACGGCCGGGTCGTCGTGCCGCTCCTCCATGGCGCGCAGGTCGGCGAGCATGCCGGTGGACAGGGCCTGCATGCGGCCCGCCGCGTTGGCGGTCGCGGCGACCGCGGCGGCCCGTTCGTGGGCGGCCTGCCGGGCCTGGGCGGTGAGCCGGGTGACCTCGGCGGTGAGCCGTACGCGCTCCTCGGCGTACTCGCTCATCAGGCGCGCGTTCTCCTCGGTGTACCGGTCCGTCAGCCGGTCGCGTTCCTCGGCGAACTCCTGGGTGAAGCGGTCGCGTTCGTCGACGAGTTCGCGGTTCAGCCGGCCGCGTTCCTCGGCGAGGGCGGTGGTCAGGCGGGCCTGCTCGGTCAGGGCGTCGTCCGTCAGCCGGGTGCGCTCCTGCTCGAACTCGGTGCGCTGGCGGGCCCGGTCCTGGAGCAGCCGGCCGGCGTCCAGGGTGACCGCCTCCAGCCGGCGGCGGGTGGTCCGGGCGGTCTGGAAGGCGTGTGCGGCCACGGCCACGGCGACGGTCAGCAGCAGCGCGCCCGCGCCCGCGCCGCACGCCAGGGGGACCCGTACGGAGGCGGGTGCCGCGGCGACCGCTCCGACGACCGCGACCGCGGCCAGGACGGCGGTGAGCAGCGGCGCGGGCGCGAGGGTACGGAGGCTGGGGCGATCGCCGGGCAGGGTGGGGGCGGTCATGAAATTGGTCCTCAGTCGGGTTCCTGGGCGATTAGCGACACCTGTTGCTCAACTGGCGAGCACTATATGAGAGTTCGTGATCGAATTGGAAAGGTTCTGGAGGCGTTCACAGGATCCGGCCATGGATCCGCTGGTCCGGGGCCGTTTTCGCGCTCCGGGAACGGTCACTGTCAGTAGCGGGATGCATGCTTGACCCATGACGGATCCAGTGACGGCTCTCGCGGCGGACCTGCGCGCCGCGGTCCGGGGCGAGGTCGACTTCGGTGTCACGGCCCGGGCGCTCACGACCATGGACGCGTCCAACTACCGGCGGGTACCGCTGGGAGTGGTCGCGCCACGGGACGCCGACGACGTGGCGGCCGTGCTCCAGGTGTGCCGGACCCATGAGGTGCCCGTCGTCCCACGTGGGGGCGGTACGTCCATCGCCGGGCAGGCCACGGGAACCGGCGTGGTCCTGGACCTCGCCCGGCACATGAACCGGCTGCTCGCCCTCGACCCCGGCGCGCGCACCGCCGTCGTCCAGCCCGGTCTCGTCCTGGACCGCCTCCAGGAGGCCGCCGCCCCGCACGGCCTGCGCTTCGGCCCCGACCCCTCCACGCACAGCCGCTGCACCCTCGGCGGGATGATCGGCAACAACTCCTGCGGGTCACACAGCGTGGCGTGGGGGACGACCGCGGACAACGTCCACGGACTGGACGTGACGACCGTCCGGGGCGACCGGCTGCGCCTGGGAACGGACTGGGCGGGCGCCCCGGCCGGACTGCGGGAGCTGGTGGACGGCGAACTGGCCCGCCTGCGCACCGGCTTCCCCGACCTGCCCCGCCGCATCTCCGGATACGCCCTGGACGCGCTGCTCCCGGAGCGCGGCGCCGACGTGGCCCGCGCCTTCTGCGGCACCGAGGGCACCTGGGCCGTCCTCACGCAGGCCGAGGTACGGCTGGTCGCGGCACCGCGCGCGCGTGCCCTCGCCGTTCTGGGATACCCGGACGAAGGCGCGGCCGCCGAGGCCGCCGCCGGGCTCCTGCCCCATCGCCCCCTGACGGTGGAGGGCATGGCGGCCGACCTGGTGCCCTCGGCGGTCGCGTTGCCGCGCGGCGGCGCCTGGCTGTTCGTGGAGACCGGCGGCGACACCGGGGCCGAGGCACGCGCGCGTGCGGAGACGATCGTGCGCGCCGCCGACGCCCTCGACGCCCTGGTGGTCACCGACCCGGCCGCCCAACGGGCCCTGTGGCGCATCCGCGAGGACGCCTCCGGCACCGCGACCCGGATGCCGGACGGTACGGAGGCCTGGCCCGGCTGGGAGGACTGCGCGGTGCCACCGGCCCGACTGGGCCCCTACCTGCGGGACTTCAGGGACCTGCTCGGCGAGCACGGGCTGCGCGGAACGCCGTACGGACACTTCGGTGACGGGTGCATCCACGTCCGCATCGACTTCGACCTGCTGACCGCGCCCGGGGTCGCCCGCTTCCGCCGCTTCTCGCAGGACCTCGCCGACCTGGTGGTCTCCCACGGCGGCTCGCTCTCCGGGGAGCACGGCGACGGGCAGGCCCGCGCGGAACTCCTGCCGCGCATGTACGGCACCGGGACGGTGGCCCTCTTCGAACGCGCGAAACACCTCTGGGACCCGGACGGCCTGCTCAACCCGGGCATGCTGGTCCGCCCGCTGCCCCTCGACTCCGGGCTGCGCTTCTCCGTCCTGCCCCGCGAACCCGTCGACGTCGCCTTCGGCTACCCCGCCGACGGCGGCGACTTCACGGCCGCGGTCCGCCGCTGCGTCGGCGTCGCCAAGTGCCGTACGACGTCGGCGTCCGGCCCGGCCGTCATGTGCCCGTCCTTCCGCGCCACCGGCGAGGAGGAGCACTCCACCCGGGGCCGGGCCCGGCTGCTGCACGAGATGCTCGCGGGCGAGGTCGTCACCGACGGCTGGCGCTCGACGGAGGTCCGCGACGCGCTGGACCTGTGCCTGTCCTGCAAGGGCTGCCGCACGGACTGCCCCGTCGGGGTCGACATGGCCACCTACAAGGCGGAGTTCCTGCACCACCACTACGCGGGGCGCCGCCGGCCGGCCGCCCACCACACCATGGGCCGGCTGCCGGTGTGGCTGCGCGCGGTGGCGCTGACCCGGACGGCACGGCTGGTCAACGCCCTCGCCTCGGTACGGGTGCTGGCGTCGCTGGGCAAACGGCTGGGCGGAGTGGCGGCGGAGCGGCGGATTCCGCGGCTGGCGACCCGGACGTTCAGCCGCTGGTGGCGCGGCCGGAGAGGCGCCGCGGACACGGCCCGCCGGGTGGTGCTGTGGCCCGACACCTTCACCGAGCATCTCTCGCCCGAGGTGGGCCGCGCGGCCGTCCGGGTCCTGGAGGCGGCGGGCCTCGGCGTGGTCCTGCCGCCCACCCTGCGCCCCACCTCCCTCTTCAGCCCGCTCACCGCCCGCCGGGGCCGGGTCTGCTGCGGTCTGACCTATGTCTCCACGGGCCAGCTCGACCGCGCCCGCGAGGTGCTGCGCCGCACCCTCGACCTGATGGCGCCGGTCCTGGCGGCCGGCCTCCCGGTCGTCGTCCTCGAACCGAGCTGCGCGGCGGCGCTCCGCACCGACCTGCCCGAGCTGCTGCACGACGACCCGCGGGCACGGCGGCTCGCGGACCGGGTCCTGACCTTCGCCGAGGCCCTGGAGCGCCTCGCCCCCGACTGGACCCCGCCCCGCCTGGACCGCCCGGTCACCGGCCAGACCCACTGCCACCAGCACGCGGTCCTCGGTGACACGGCCGACCGGCGGCTGCGCGAGGCGGCGGGCCTGACCGGTGAGCTGGCCGGGGGCTGCTGCGGGCTCGCGGGCAACTTCGGCTTCGAGAAGGGCCACTTCGAGGTGTCGTCGGCCTGCGCCGAGGACCAGCTCCTCCCGGCGGTACGGGAGGCCGCGCAGGGCACGGTGGTCCTCGCGGACGGCTTCTCCTGCCGGACCCAGCTGGAGCAGCTGGCGGGCGTACGGGGACGGCATCTGGCGGAGGTGCTGGCGCGGGGGCTGCGGGAAGCGCCGTAGGTTCCGTCCCGTCCGGGGCCCGGCCGCGTCCCGGACCGCCGTTCCAGGCACCCCCTGTTCTCGCAGGTCACAGTGGGTGCGAACGTTCCAGCGTCCCTGGACGGCCGGATCTCCTGGCGGGCGGGACGGACGGCGGCACATGATCCGGTCGTCGAACGGCGCGGCCCGCCGCAACCGGGGGAGCGCCCGTTCGGATCCGTCGACCGACCGCCGTCCCAGGGGGAACACACCATGTCCGTCACCGTCTCTCGCCGCCGCGCCACCCTGCTCACCGCCGCCGTCGGCGCGCTCGCCTCGCTCACGCTCACGGCCTGCGGGGCGTCCGGCGCGGACGTCGGCCGGGCGATCGGTGGCGAGCCGTCCCCGGCCGGGGCGTCGGCCGGGGCGTCGGCCTCGGCGTCGGGGCAGGGCGCCTCGGACGGCACGTCCGGTGACGCCAAGACGCCGGTGTCGGACAAGGGCTCCTCGTCCGGCACGTCGGGCGGGAGCGGCACGTCGGGCTCCGGCAAGGAGTCCTCCTCCGGCAAGGACTCGTCCTCCGGCAACGACTCCTCCGGTTCCTCGGCCGGCTCCATGTGCACCGACACCGAGGTCACCGCGCAGGCCGTGTCCCGCCCGATCAACCACCTGCTGCTGACCGTCACCAACACCGGCTCCCGCACGTGCAGCGTCTACGGCTACCCGGCGCTGCGGTTCACCGGCGCCCAGTCGGTGCCCCCGGTCATCGAGGACTCGCAGCCCCAGGCGGTCCTCACCCTCGCCCCCGGCGAGAAGGGGTACGCGGGCGTCGGCCTGTCCGCCGCCGACGGCAGCGGCACCGGCGGCTACCGGGCCAAGACCCTCTCCCTCTCCTACCAGGACCGGAACCTGGAGTTCACCGACGAGGGCGCCGAGGTCCCGCTGCCCGCGAAGGGCGTGTACGTCGACAGCTCCCTGAGCGTCACCTACTGGCAGTACGACGCGCAGACGGCCCTGACCTGGTAGCGGATGCCTTCGAGGGCCCGGCCTACGGGACGGTCGTCCCCGCCTCCACCCAGCCGTCCCCGTGGAGCGGGAACTCGTAGG
The DNA here is from genome assembly GCF_044747265.1 of Streptomyces sp. NPDC090106. Classification (NCBI taxonomy): domain Bacteria; kingdom Bacillati; phylum Actinomycetota; class Actinomycetes; order Kitasatosporales; family Streptomycetaceae; genus Streptomyces; species Streptomyces sp. NPDC090106. Next base: position 213,851 of record NZ_JBIVDS010000014.1, read on the forward strand.
CCGGGCGTCCGTTGCTGCCGCTGGTGCGGAACGGCCGCCCGGTGTCGTCGACGGTGACGCCGCCGTGCCGGGAACCGCTGGTCCAGCTCAGCTCCAGGTACCAGCTGACGTCGTACGCGGAGGCGTCCGCGGTGATGTGGAAGACCACCGGGTCGGACTCGCTCACCTTGAACGGGAAGTCCCGCTGTCCCGCCACCGGCGCGACGGCGGGCCGCGTCGCGTCCAGGGCGACGGTGAAGGAGTGGGTCGGCACGTTGCCGCCGCAGCCGACGCCCGGGTAGCCCATGGCGTAGTCGCTCCAGGCGAGGGGCGTGCGCCGGCCGGCCATGCGCACGACGAGACTGTCGAGGACGACGGTCTCCTCGCCGGTGCCCTGCACGGTGAGCGTCACGAACTGCTCGCCCGCCGACACCGCCCCGGCCGCCCGCACCCACGCGGACGCGTCCGCCTCCAGCGGCGGCGGCGCCACCTTGGCGGGCGGCTGGTCGACCAGGTAGTGCTGGCTGCACGGATCGGTCCAGGAGTACGGCTGGGTGGTCACCGTCAGCGGAATGCCCGTCGCGGTGTCGCCGCCGGCCGTCTCCGAGGGGGCCGGGGAGGTGGTCCGGCCGGCGCCGGGCGCACCGGTCGCGGAGCCCGAGGGCCGGGCGGGCGAGGGCGACGGCGAGGGCGAACCGGACCCGGTTCCCTCCGCCGTACCGGGCGTCGTGCCGTCCGCGGCGGACACGGCACCGGCGGCGCCGTCCCGGGCGTCGTCGCCGCGCGGAGCGGCCAGGTTCGCGCCGACCGCGATCACCCCGGCGACGGCGCACACGACGAGCACGGCGAGCGCGGCCCGGCGGACCCGGCGCCGCGCCCCGCCCGCAGGGGAAGTCACGGCGCCTCGCGCGGTGACGGTCAGCTCGGCGGAGGCGTCCGGAGCGGGCGTCGGCTCGGGGGCGGGGGCCGGCTCGGGCTCGCTCTCGGGCTCGGGTTCGTTCTCGGGATCGAGGCCGGTATCGGGATCGAGGCCGGGAGCGAGGCCGGGGCCGGGATCGGGCCGAGGTGCCGCCGACGGCTTCCGCCCGCGGTCCGCGTCGGCCAGCACCCATCGCCGGTGCAGTGCGACGAGTTCCGCCGGGGAGGCCTTGCAGAGGCGGGCGAGGCGTTCGACGGGCGCGTAGTCGGCGGGGACGGCGTCGCCGTTGCAGTAGCGGTGCAGCGTCGACGTACTCATGTGCAGGCGCTTGGCGAGCGTTCCGTAGCTGAGTCCGGAGCGGTCCTTCAACTCCCGCAGCAGCCCGGCGAATTCGGCCGCGGCCGTGTCCTCCGACACCGTTCCCCCACCCTCGTAGTCCAGGTCGAGGCAATCCAAGCACGTCACCGCCGGGGGTACCGAGTCGGCGCGGCACGGGCCCGGCGGCGTGAGCGGAGTCATGCGGGACAGTTCCAAATCGGGTTCACACACCTGACGGAGTCCATTACTCTGGACTCATCAGTGCACCCTGATGAACGATCCCGCAGCGAGTCCCCTGGAAGGCCCCGTGAGCACGTCGACCCCGGTTTCCCCGCAGCGCCGGGGCTCTCTCGGCTCCATCGGTCTGGTGCTGTCCGCGGGGATCTCGGTGCAGTTCGGCGGTGCCCTCGCGGCGAGCCTGATGCCGCGCGCCGGGGCGCTCGGCGTGGTGACGCTGCGGCTGGTCGCGGCGGCGCTCGTGCTGCTGGTGGTGTGCCGGCCGAGGCTGCGCGGGCACGGCCGGGCGGACTGGGGCACGGTGATCGTGTTCGGTCTGACCATGGCCGGCATGAACGGCCTCTTCTACCAGGCCATCGACCGCATCCCGCTCGGTCCCGCGGTCGCCCTGGAGGTCCTCGGCCCACTGGCCCTGAGCGTCCTCGCCTCCCGCCGTGCGCTGAACGCCGTCTGGGCGGTCCTCGCGCTGGCCGGTGTGGTCCTGCTGGGCGGCGGCGGATTCGGCGGCCTGGACGTGGTGGGTGTCCTGTACGCGCTCGGCGCGGGCGCGATGTGGGCGGCGTACATCGTCTTCAGCGCCCGTACGGGCCGCCGCTTCCCCCAGGCCGACGGGCTGGCGCTGGCCATGGTCGTGGCGGCGGTCGTGATCCTGCCGATGGGCATCGTCGAGTCCGGCGCCAAGCTCACCGACCCGACGACCGTCGCCCTCGGCTCGGCCGTCGGTGTCCTGTCCTCGGTGCTGCCCTACACCCTCGAACTCATCGCGCTGCGCCGCCTTCCCGCCTCCACCTTCGCCGTCCTCATGAGCCTCGAACCCGCGATCGCCGCCACCGCCGGTTTCCTCATCCTCGACCAGGCCCTCGCCACCTCCCAGGCCCTGGCCATCGCCCTGATCATCGCGGCGAGCATGGGCGCGGTCCGCACCCAGACGGGCCGAAGGAGGCGCTCCGCGAGGTCCGCGAGGACCGCGAGGTCCGCCGAGGGGGCGGAGAGGGCGAAGACCGGCGAGGCCGAGAACGCCACGGACGCCGCACCGGCACCCGCCAGGACCGGCTGACCGGCTGACCGGCTCCGGGTCGTGCCGGATTCCCTTCCGGTGCGGCCGGATGTGGTCCTGGGCGTCATGCGGTTGCCCGTGTGCGGGCGTCCCGGGCGGCTGTGGGTGGGTGTGCGGTCCGCGCCTGGGTGGGCCGCGTGGGCTGTCGAGTCCGCGGGGCCGCCGCGGAGGCTGCCGGGGCCGACTTGTCCCCTCCGGTCGTGCCGGATTCCCCTTCGGTGCGGCCGGGTGTCCTGAGGGTTGCCCATGTGAGGGCGTCCCGGGCGGTCGGGGGCGTGTGTGCCGTCCGGGCTCGGGCGGGCCGCGTCGGTTGCCGAGTTCGCGGAGGGTGCCGAGGTCGGCCGGTCCGGTCCCCTGCCGTGCCGGACCCCGGTGAGGCATGCGCCCCGGGGCCTCGCGTGGGCGCAGTCCTGCCGAGCCCGCGCGCACCCGGCTCCCGCCCCGGTCCAGGAACCCCGCCCCTCATAAAATCATGCAAGCACGCTTGATTGTTTATCCGGCCGCTGCCATGCTCCCCCCATGGCCGACCCCACGCCCGTCATCGACGACCTGCGCGCGGAGAGCGAGGATCTCGACCGGCTCGTAGCCGCCTCGGATCCCGACCGCTGGCGTCTCGCGACGCCCGCGCCCCGCTGGACCATCGCCCACCAGATCGCCCACCTCGCGTGGACGGACCACTCGGCCCTGCTGGCCGTGACCGACGCCGAGGCGTTCCAGGGGCTGGTGGAAGGAGCGCTGAAGGCGCCGGAGACGTTCGTCGACGACGGGGCCGACGCGGGCGCCGCGCTGGCGCCGGAGGAGTTGCTGGGGCGGTGGCGGGAGGGGCGTACCGCGCTCGACCGTGCGCTGCGCGCCGCGCCCGCCGGGGCCCGCTTCCCCTGGTACGGGCCGCCCATGTCGACCGCCTCGATGGCGACCGGGCGGCTCATGGAGACCTGGGCGCACGGCCAGGACGTCGCCGACGCGCTGGGCGTCGAGCGGGAGCCCACCGACCGGCTGCGTCACGTCGTGCGGATCGGCGTGCGGGCGCGGGACTTCGCGTTCGGGGCGCGCGGGATCACCCCGCCGGCCGGCGAGTTCCGGCTCGAACTCCGCTCACCCTCAGGTGACGTGTGGACGTACGGCCCCGGGGACGCGCCCCAGCGGGTCACCGGCTCCGCCCTCGACTTCTGCCTGCTCGTCACCCAGCGCGCCCACCGTGCCGACCTCGCGCTCGACGCCGTCGGCCCGGACGCCGACCGCTGGCTGGACATCGCGCAGGCCTTCGCGGGCCCGCCCGGCGAGGGCCGCGCGCCCAAGGGGGCCACGGCGTGACCTTCCGCATCGGCAACGCCTCCGGCTTCTACGGCGACCGCTTCGACGCGATGCGCGAGATGCTCACCGGCGGTGAACTCGACGTCCTCACCGGGGACTACCTCGCCGAACTCACCATGCTCATCCTCGGCCGCGACCGCCTGAAGGACCCCGCCGCCGGTTACGCCCGCACGTTCGTGAGGCAGTTGGAGGAGTGCCTCGGCACCGCCCAGGAACGCGGGGTGCGGATCGTCGCCAACGCCGGCGGCCTCAACCCGGCCGGACTCGCGCAGACCGTACGGGAGTTGGCCGACCGGCTCGGCATCCCCGTCCGCGTGGCGCACGTCGAGGGCGACGACCTGAGGGCCGCGCACCCCGACAGCCTCGCCGCGCACGCCTACCTCGGCGGCTTCGGCATCACGGAGTGCCTGCGCGCGGGCGCGGACGTCGTCGTCACCGGCCGGGTCACGGACGCGGCCCTGGTCACCGGGCCCGCCGCCGCGCACTTCGGCTGGGGGCCGGGGGAGTACGACCGGCTGGCGGGCGCCGTCGTCGCCGGGCACGTCCTGGAGTGCGGCACCCAGGCCACCGGCGGCAACTACTCCTTCTTCACCGAGGGCGACGTCCGCAGGCCCGGCTTCCCGCTCGCCGAGATCCACGAGGACGGCAGCGCCGTCATCACCAAGCACCCCGGCACCGGCGGCTTCGTCGACGTCGGCACGGTCACCGCGCAGCTCCTGTACGAGACGGGCGGCGCCCGGTACGCCGGACCCGACGTCACCACCCGCCTCGACACGGTCCGCCTCACCCAGGAGGGCCCCGACCGGGTCCGGATCGACGGCGTCCGCGGCGAGGCGCCGCCCCCGGACCTCAAGGTGGGGCTCAACCGCCTCGGAGGCTTCCGCAACGAGGTCGTCTTCGTGCTGACCGGCCTCGGCATCGAGGCCAAGGCGGCGCTGGTGCGCGCCCAGATGGAACCGCACCTCGGCAAGGTCGCCGACGTCCGCTGGGACCTGGCCCGCACCGACCACCCCGACGCCCCGACCGAGGAGACCGCGAGCGCCCTGCTCCGGCTCGTCGTCCGCGACCCCGGGCAGGAGGCCGTCGGGCGGGCGCTCAGCGGCGCCGCGATCGAACTCGCCCTCGCCAGCTACCCCGGCTTCCATGTCCTCGCCCCGCCCGGGAAGGGCGCGCCCTACGGGGTCTTCGAGGACGTGTACGTGCCCCAGGACGCCGTGGACCAAGTGGCCGTCCTGCCCGACGGGCGGCGGGTCGCCGTGCCCCCGGCCGCCGACGCCCTCGCCCTGGCGCCGCTCCCGGAGCCGCCGCTGCCCGAGCCGCCGCCGCCCGGCCCCACCCGCCGCGCGCCGCTCGGGCTCGTCGTCGGCGCCCGCAGCGGCGACAAGGGCGGCAACGCCAACATCGGGGTGTGGGCGCGCACCGACGACGCCTGGCGGTGGCTGGCCCACACGCTCACCGTCGACCTCCTGCGCGAACTCCTCCCGGAGACGGCCCCGCTGCCCGTCACCCGGCACGTCCTGCCGGAGCTCCGGGCCCTGAACTTCGTCGTCGAGGGCGTCCTCGGCGCCGGGGTCGCCGCCCAGCACCGCTTCGACCCGCAGGCCAAGGCGCTCGGCGAATGGCTGCGCTCCCGCCACCTCGACCTACCGGAGGCCCTGCTGTGACCGTCCTGTCGTCGGTGCTGGACACCGGCAGCCCCGACTACCGCGCCCACCGCGACGCGATGCTCGCCAGACTCGCCGATCTGGACGCCGAGCACGCCAAGGCCCTCGCGGGCGGCGGCCCCAAGTACGTCGAACGGCACCGCGCGCGCGGCAAGCTGCTCGCCCGGGAGCGCATCGAACTGCTCCTCGACCCGGACACGCCCTTCCTGGAACTGTCGCCGCTGGCGGCCTGGGGCAGCGACTACGCGGTCGGCGCCTCGCTGGTCACCGGGATCGGGGTCGTCGAGGGCGTGGAGTGCCTGATCACGGCCAACGACCCGACCGTGCGCGGCGGCGCCAGCAACCCCTGGTCGCTGAAGAAGGCCCTGCGCGCCAACGACATCGCGCTCGCCAACCGGCTGCCCTGCATCAGCCTGGTGGAGTCCGGGGGCGCCGATCTCCCCTCCCAGAAGGAGATCTTCATCCCCGGCGGGGCCGTCTTCCGCGATCTGACCCGCCTGTCGGCCGCGGGCATCCCCACCGTCGCCGTCGTCTTCGGCAACTCCACGGCCGGAGGCGCCTACGTCCCCGGCATGTCCGACCACGTCATCATGGTCAAGGAGCGGGCCAAGGTGTTCCTCGGCGGTCCGCCGCTGGTGAAGATGGCCACCGGCGAGGAGAGCGACGACGAGTCGCTCGGCGGCGCCGAGATGCACGCGCGCGTGTCGGGCCTCGCGGACCACTTCGCGGTCGACGAGCAGGACGCCCTGCGCCAGGCCCGCAGGGTGGTGGCCCGCCTCAACCACCGCAAGGCGTACGGCGATCCGGGCCCGGCCGAGCCGCCCAGGTATTCGGCCGAGGAGCTCGTCGGGATCGTCCCCGGCGATCTGAGGACGCCCTTCGACCCGCGCGAGGTCATCGCCCGGATCGTCGACGCCTCCGACTTCGACGAGTTCAAGCCGCTGTACGGGACGAGCCTGGTGACCGGCTGGGCCGCCCTGCACGGCTACCCGGTCGGCATCCTCGCCAACGCCCAGGGCGTGCTGTTCAGCCAGGAGTCCCAGAAGGCCGCCCAGTTCATCCAGCTGGCGAACCAGCGCGACATCCCCCTCCTCTTCCTCCACAACACCACCGGCTACATGGTCGGCAAGGAGTACGAGCAGGGCGGCATCATCAAGCACGGCGCGATGATGATCAACGCGGTCTCCAACTCCCGGGTGCCGCACCTGTCCGTCCTGATGGGCGCCTCCTACGGGGCCGGCCACTACGGCATGTGCGGACGCGCCTACGACCCGCGCTTCCTGTTCGCCTGGCCGAGCGCCAAGTCGGCCGTCATGGGCCCCCAGCAGCTCGCCGGGGTCCTCTCGATCGTCGCCCGCCAGTCCGCGGCGGCCAAGGGACAGCCGTACGACGACGACGCGGACGCGGCGCTGCGCGCGATGGTGGAGCAGCAGATCGAGTCCGAGTCCCTGCCGATGTTCCTGTCCGGGCGGCTGTACGACGACGGCGTCATCGACCCGCGCGACACCCGCACCGTCCTCGGCCTGTGCCTGTCCGCCCTGCACACCGCGCCCTACGAGGGCGCGCGCGGCGGCTTCGGCGTCTTCCGGATGTGAGGGAAACCCTTCAGTGATCACTTCTGTTCTGGTCGCCAACCGCGGCGAGATCGCCTGCCGCGTCTTCCGCACCTGCCACGCGCTGGGCATCCGCACGGTCGCCGTGCACTCCGACGCCGACGAGGACGCCCTGCACGCGCGCGTGGCCGACGCGGCCGTACGCCTGCCCGGGGCGACCCCCGCCGAGACGTATCTGCGCGGTGACCTGGTCGTGAAGGCCGCGATCGCCGCCGGCGCGGACGCCGTGCACCCCGGGTACGGCTTCCTGTCCGAGAACGCGGACTTCGCGCGGGCCGTGCGCGACGCGGGCCTGGTGTGGATCGGGCCGCCGCCGGAGGCGATCGAGGCGATGGCGTCCAAGACGCGCGCCAAGGAACTGATGGGGCTCGCCCCGCTGGGGGAGGTGCGCGAGGAGGACCTCCCGGTGCTGGTGAAGGCCGCCGCCGGGGGCGGGGGGCGCGGGATGCGGATCGTGCGCCGCCTGGAGGAGCTGGACGCCGCCCTGGAGGGCGCGGGCGCCGAGGCCGCGAGCGCCTTCGGGGACGGCGAGGTGTTCGTCGAGCCCTACCTGGAGAACGGCCGCCACGTCGAGGTGCAGATCCTCGCCGACACCCACGGCACGGTGTGGGCGCTCGGCACCCGCGACTGCTCCCTCCAGCGCCGCCACCAGAAGGTCGTCGAGGAGGCCCCGGCCCCCGGGCTCTCGGACCGGCTCGAAGAAGAGCTGCGCACGCTGGCCGTACGCGCCGCGCGCGCCGTCTCGTACGTCGGCGCGGGCACGGTGGAGTTCCTCGTCGCGGACGACCGGGCGCACTTCCTGGAGATGAACACCCGCCTCCAGGTCGAGCACCCGGTCACCGAGGAGGTGTTCGGCGTCGACCTGGTCGCCCTCCAGCTCCAGGTCGCCGAGGGCGAGGCGCTCGCCCCCGAGCCGCCCGCCGCGCGCGGCCACGCCGTCGAGGCCCGCCTCTACGCCGAGGACCCGGCCCGCGACTGGACCCCGCAGACCGGCACCCTGCACCGCCTGGCCGTACCGGACGGCGTCCGCCTGGACACCGGCTACACCGACGGCGACGGGATCGGCGTCCACTACGACCCGATGCTCGCCAAGGTCGTCGCCCACGCCCCCACCCGGGCCGAGGCGCTGCGCAAGCTCGCGGGCGCCCTGGAACGCGCCACGATCCACGGCCCGGTCACCAACCGGACCCTGCTGGTGAACTCCCTGCGCCACGCCGAGTTCACCTCCGCCGCCATGGACACCGGCTTCTACGACCGTCACCTCGCCCGCCTCACCGAGGCCGCCCCCGACCCGTACGCGCCTCTCGCGGCGGCCCTCGCGGACGCGGCCGGCCGCTCCCGCTTCGGCGGCTGGCGCAACGTGCCCTCCCAGCCCCAGGTCAAGCGGTACGCGACGGCGGACGGCGAGGAGCACGAGGTGCGCTACCGCCACACCCGCACCGGCCCGGAGGCCGACGGGGTGCGCGTGGTCCACGCCGGCGCCGACCGTGTCGTCCTCGAAGCGGACGGTGTGCGCCGCACGTTCGAGGTGGCCCGCCACGGCGACGAGGTGTACGTCGGCCCCACAGCCCTCACCGCCCTGCCCCGCTTCCCCGACCCCGCGGCCCAGCTCGCCCCCGGTTCCCTGCTGGCGCCCATGCCGGGCACGGTCGTGCGGATCGCGCCCGGTCTGGCGGAGGGCGCGCAGGTCGAGGCGGGCGCCCCGATCCTCTGGCTGGAGGCGATGAAGATGCAGCACCGCATCACGGCCCCGGCCACCGGAACCCTGACGGCGATCCGGGTGAGCGAAGGCCAACAGGTGGCGGTGGGCGCCCTGTTGGCGGTAGTGGAACCCGCCTGAAGAGGAGCGCGCGACGGTATCGCCGTGCCGCCGCCGCGTGAGCACGACCGGCCACCGACCACCCGCACCCGGGAAGGGAACCCATGACCCCCACCCTCGAATCCGAAGAACACAAGGCCCTGCGCTCGGCCGTCGCCGCCCTGGGCAAACGCCACGGCCGCACCTACGACCGGGAGGCCCTCTGGGCGGAAGCGGCCAAGCTCGGCTACCTCGGCGTCAACCTGCCGGAGGCGTACGGCGGGGGAGGCGGCGGCATCAGCGAACTCTCCATCGTCCTGGAGGAACTGGGCGCGGCCGGCTGCCCCCTGCTGATGATGGTCGTCTCCCCGGCGATCTGCGGCACGGTCATCGCCCGCTTCGGCACCGACGCCCAGAAGCGGGAGTGGCTGCCGGGACTCGCCGACGGCACCCGCACCATGGCCTTCGGCATCACCGAACCCGACGCGGGCTCCAACAGCCACCGCATCACCACCACCGCCCGCAGGGACGGCACCGACTGGCTGCTCACCGGCCGCAAGGTCTTCATCTCCGGAGTGGACCTCGCCGACGCCACCCTCATCGTCGGCCGCACCGAGGACGCCCGCACGGGCCGCCTCAAGCCCTGCCTGTTCATCGTCCCCAGGGACGCGCCCGGCTTCCAGCGGCGCGCCATCGACATGCAACTGGACGCCGTGGAGAAGCAGTTCGAGCTCACCCTCGACGACGTACGGCTGCCCGCGGACGCGCTCGTCGGCGACGAGGACGCGGGCCTGCTCCAGCTCTTCGCCGGACTCAACCCCGAGCGGATCATGACGGCCGCGTTCGCGGTCGGCATGGGCCGCTACGCCCTCGCGCAGGCCCTGTCGTACGCCAAGGACCGCAGCGTGTGGAACACGCCCATCGGCGCCCACCAGGCCATCGCCCACCCCCTCGCGCAGGCGCACATCGACCTGGAGCTGACCCGCCTCATGATGCAGAAGGCGGCGCATCTCTACGACGCGGGCGACGACGTCGGCGCGGGCGAGGCGGCCAACATGGCCAAGTACGCGGCGGGCGAGGCCTGCGTGAAGGCGGTCGACCAGGCGGTGCACACCCTCGGCGGCAACGGGCTCACCCGGGAATTCGGGCTCGCCTCGTTGATAACGGCGGCGCGCGTGGCTCGTATTGCTCCGGTGAGCAGGGAGATGATTCTCAACTACGTCTCCCACCAGACCCTGGGCCTGCCCAAGTCGTACTGAGCCGCGCCGCGCCGAGCCGCGCCGCATCGAGCCGTTCTGGAGGAACCGTGTTCCGCAGCGAGTACGCAGACGTCCCACCGCTCGAACTCCCCATCCACGAGGCGGTGCTGGGCCGGGCCGCCGAGTTCGGCGACACCCCGGCACTGATCGACGGAACCGACGGCACCACCCTGACCTACGCCCAACTGGACGCCTTCCACCGCAAGGTGTCCGCCGGGCTCGCCGAGGCGGGCGTCCGCAAGGGCGACGTCCTCGCCCTGCACAGCCCCAACACGGTCGCCTTCCCTACGGTGTTCTACGCGGCCACCCGCGCGGGCGCCTCGGTCACGACCGTGCACCCGCTCGCGACCGCCGAGGAGTTCGCCAAACAGCTGACCGACTCGGCGGCCCGCTGGATCGTCACCGTCTCCCCGCTCCTGGAGACGGCCCGCCGGGCGGCCGAACTCGCGGGCGGCGTCGAGGAGATCTTCGTCTGCGACAGCGCCCCCGGGCACCGCTCGCTCCTCGACATGCTCGCGACGACGGCCCCCGAACCCCAGGTCGCCATCGACCCGGCCGAGGACGTGGCGGCGCTGCCGTACTCCTCGGGCACCACCGGCGTCCCCAAGGGCGTGATGCTCACCCACCGGCAGATCGCCACCAACCTGGCCCAGCTCGAACCGCTGATGCCGGCGAAACCCGGCGACCGCATCCTCGCCGTCCTGCCCTTCTTCCACATCTACGGCCTGACCGCCCTGATGAACGCACCGCTGCGGCACGGCGCCACGGTCGTCGTCCTGCCCCGCTTCGACCTGGAGTCCTTCCTCGCGGCCATCCAGAACCACCGCATCACCGACCTGTTCGTGGCGCCGCCGATCGTCCTCGCCCTCGCCAAGCACCCGCTGGTCGCCGAGTACGACCTGTCGTCGCTGCGGCACATCGTCAGCGCCGCCGCCCCGCTGGACGCCCAGCTCGCCGCCGCCTGCTCGGCCCGGCTGAACCTGCCGCCGGTGGGCCAGGCGTACGGCATGACGGAGCTGTCGCCCGGCACCCATGTCGTCCCCGTGGACCTCATGCGGGACGCGCCGCCCGGGACCGTCGGCAAGCTCATCGCCGGGACCGAGATGCGGATCGTCTCCCTCGACGATCCCGCCAAGGACGTCGGCGTCGGCGAACCCGGCGAGATCGTCATCCGGGGCCCGCAGGTCATGAAGGGCTATCTGGGCCGCCCCGACGCCACCGCCGACATGATCGACCCCGACGGCTGGCTGCGCACCGGGGACGTCGGCCATGTCGACGCGGACGGCTGGCTGTTCGTCGTCGACCGGGTCAAGGAACTCATCAAGTACAAGGGCTTCCAGGTCGCCCCCGCCGAACTGGAGGCGCTGCTCCTCACCCACGCGGGCATAGCGGACGCCGCCGTCATCGGCGTCTACAACGACGAGGGCAACGAGGTCCCCCGCGCGTACGTGGTGCGCCAGCAGGCCGCGGCCGACCTCACCGAGAGCGAGATCATGATGTACGTCGCCGAACGCGTCGCCCCCTACAAACGGGTCCGCCAGGTCACCTTCATCGACGGCGTGCCCCGGGCCGCCTCGGGGAAGATCCTCCGACGGCAGCTCAGGGAGCTCCGGTGACCGTGATCGGCCGTACCCGCACCCGGGGGGTGGAGACCCTCACCCTCGACTCCCCGCACACCCGCAACGCCCTGTCGGCCACGCTCGTCGGCGAGCTCGCGGACGCGCTGGCGGAGTGCGCGAAGGACGGCGACGTGCGCGCCGTCGTCCTCGCGCACACCGGCTCCACCTTCAGCGCGGGCGCCGACCTGCGCGAACCGCCCGACCCGGACGCGTTCGTCGGGCTGCTCCGGCAGATCGTCGAACTCCCCAAGCCGGTCCTCGCGCGCGTCACCGGCCATGTCCGCGCGGGCGGGCTCGGGCTGCTGGCCGCCTGCGACCTGCCGGTCGCCGCACCGACCGCGACCTTCGCGTTCACCGAGGTCAGGATCGGGGTGGCGCCCGCGGTGATCTCCCTGACACTGCTGCCGCGCACCGACCCGCGCGCTCTCGCCCGTCACTACCTCACCGGCGAGCGGTTCGACGCCGCCGAGGCCGTCCGCACCGGCCTGCTCACGGCGGTCGGGGACGACGTGGACGCCGTACTGGAGGGGATGCTGGAGGGGGTGCGCAGGTCGTCCCCGCAGGGCCTGGCGGAGACGAAACGGCTGCTCACGGTTAGGGTGCTGGAAGCCTTCGACCGGGATGCGGCCGACCTGACCGCGCTCTCGGCCCGCCTGTTCGCCTCCGCGCAGGCCCGCGAGGGCATGACGGCCTTCCTTGAACGACGGGACCCCTCATGGGCGCTGTGAGCGCCGACCGCACCGACCGCACGCCCAAGCAGGACCGCAGCCGGGCCACCCGGCAGCGCCTCCTGGAGTCCGCCGTGGCCTGCCTCGCCGAACGCGGCTGGGCGGGCTCCACGGTGACCGTCGTCGCCGAGCACGCCGGCGTCTCCCGGGGCGCCGCCCAGCACCACTTCCCGACCCGCGAGGACCTCTTCACCGCGGCCGTCGAGTACGTCGCCGAGGAACGCTCCACGGCGTTGCGCGCCCTGTTCCCCCAAGGGGTGGTCCAGGACCGCCGGGCGGCCGTCTCCGCCCTGGTCGACCTGTACACGGGACCGCTGTTCCGGGCGGCCCTGCACCTGTGGGTCGCCGCGTCCGACGAGGAGCAGCTGCGCCCGCGCGTCACCGAACTGGAGGCCCGCGTCGGCCGCGAGACCCACCGCATCGCCGTGGACCTCCTCGGCGTCGACGAGTCCGCGCCCGGCGTGCGCGAGACGGTCCAGGGCCTTCTCGACATGGCCCGCGGCCTCGGCCTCGCCAACCTCCTCACCGACGACCGCAGCCGCCGCGAGCGGGTGGTCACCCACTGGGCGGGGCTGCTCGACGACGTCCTGGGCGGGACGTCCACGGACTGAGACGGCCGGGGACCGAGACGGCCAGGGACCGGGACGGTCAGGGGCTGAGGCGTTCCACCCGCCAGCTCCCGTCCGGCCGCGCCACGTACCGCAGCCGGTCGTGCAGCCGGTTCTCCCGGCCCTGCCAGAACTCCACCGTCTCCGGAGCGACCCGGAAGCCGCCCCAGTCCGGCGGCACCGGCACCTGCCCGCCCTCGGGATAGCGGGCGGCGAGCTCGGCGTAGGAGGTCTCCAGCTCCGCGCGGGTGGCGATCACCGAGGACTGGGCGCTGGCCCACGCGCCGAGCTGGGAGCCGTGCGGCCGGGTGCGGAAGTAGGCGGCGGTCTCGTCCCGCCCGGTCCGCCGGGCGACCCCGCCGACGATGACCTGCCGTGCCATCGGATGCCACGGGAAGAGCAACGAGACGTACGGGTTCTCCGCGAGGTCGCGGCCCTTGCGGGAGCCGTAGTTGGTGTAGAAGACGAAGCCCCGCTCGTCGAACTGCTTCAGCAGCACCGTGCGGGAGGCGGGCCGCCCCTGCGCGTCCGCGGTGGAGACCACCATCGCGTTCGGCTCGAACAGTCCCGCCTGCGTGGCGGCCTGCCGGAACCAGCGCGCGAACTGTTCCACCGGGGTGGCGGCGAGGCCGGCCTCGGCGAGCCCTTCGGCACGGTACTGCTCACGCATGGAGGCGGGGTCGGGGCCGCCGGAACGGGCGTCTGCGTCGGTCACGCGGTCATCCTGCCGTATCGCACGTCACTCCACGGAGGGTGGCACTCAGTGCCGCGAACTCTCCCCAAAGGTGGCACTCGGAGATATCGTGCAGATGACCGTCGTCCACATCATGAGGAGCCGCCTGATGTCCGACTTCGACCCCGGATTCGTCCCTGGCCTCGAAGGAGTCGTCGCGTTCGAGACGGAGATCGCCGAACCGGACAAGGAAGGCGGCGCCCTGCGGTACCGGGGCGTCGACATCGAGGACCTGGTCGGCCACGTCTCGTTCGGCAACGTGTGGGGCCTGCTCGTCGACGGGGCCTTCCGCCCCGGTCTGCCGCCCGCGGAGCCGTTCCCGATCCCCGTCCACTCCGGTGACATCCGCGTCGACGTCCAGTCCGCGCTGGCCATGCTCGCCCCCGTGTGGGGCCTCAGGCCGCTGCTCGACATCGACGCCGACCAGGCCCGCGACGACCTCGCCCGGGCCGCCGTCATGGCCCTGTCCTACGTTGCCCAGTCCGCCCGCGGCCAGGGCCGGCCCATGGTCCCGCAGAGCGAGATCGACAAGGCGCAGTCCGTCGTCGAACGCTTCATGATCCGCTGGCGCGGCGAGCCCGACCCCAAGCACGTGGCCGCCGTCGACGCCTACTGGACCAGCGCCGCCGAGCACGGCATGAACGCCTCCACCTTCACCGCCCGGGTCATCGCCTCCACCGGCGCGGACGTCGCCGCCGCCCTCTCCGGCGCGGTGGGCGCCATGTCCGGGCCGCTGCACGGCGGCGCCCCCTCCCGCGTGCTCCACATGATCGAGGAGATCGAGCGGACCGGGGACGCCGACGCGTACGTGCGCCAGGCCCTCGACAAGGGCGAGCGCCTCATGGGCTTCGGCCACCGCGTCTACCGCGCCGAGGACCCCCGCGCGCGCGTGCTGCGCCGCACCGCCCGCGAGCTGGGCGCACCCCGCTTCGAGGTCGCCGAGGCCCTGGAGAAGGCCGCGCTCGCCGAACTGCACGCCCGCCGCCCCGACCGGGTGCTGGCCACCAACGTCGAGTTCTGGGCCGCGATCGTCCTCGACTTCGCCGAGGTCCCGGCGCACATGTTCACCTCGATGTTCACCTGTGCCCGCACCGCGGGCTGGTCGGCGCACATCCTGGAGCAGAAGCGCACCGGCCGCCTCGTCCGTCCCTCCGCCCGCTACATCGGCCCCGGCACCCGCGGCCCGCAGGAGATCGAGGGCTACGAGGACATCGCCCGCTGAGCCCCGGGCCCGCTCACGCGGGAGCGAGCAGGTCCCCGTGGTGGCGCTCGGCCACCAGGGGATGCGCCCGCAGCTTGCCCTTGAGCTCGTTGTAGCCGTACTCGGCGAACAGGGGGTTGGCCGGGTCGTCCGTCACCCCCGGCGCGGTGCCCGCGTGCGGGAACGGCAGCGGCTCCACGCGCGCGTCCAGCCGCGGGTTGTAGAAGAACGGCACGGAGAACCGCTCGGTCGCCCCGGGCGGGGACACCACCCGGTGGTTGGTGGCGACCAGGTATCCGTCGGTCGCCACCTCCAGCAGCTCGCCGAGGTTGACGACGAAGGCTCCCTCCAGCGGCGGCACGTCATGGAAGAGGCCGTCCTCCCGCTGCACCTGCAACCCGCCGACCTGGTCCTGGAGCAGCAGGGTCAGGAACCCGTAGTCCTTGTGGGCGCCGACCCCCTGACCGGCCCCGTCCCCGGCGCTGCCCGGGTAGCGCACCAGCTTCAGATGCGGATGCGCCCGCTCGCCGAAGACCCGGTCGTAGAAGTCGGCGGGCGCCCCGATGGAGGCGAGCAGCTCGTGCAGCAGCCGCTCGGCGACCGCGCCGAGCCGCTCGATCCACCCGAGGGCGGCCTCCCGCAGCTCGGGCAGGGCCGCGGGCCACTGGTTGGGCCCCTGGAGCCACCAGTACGCCGGCTCCCCGGTCCCGGGAGCCCGCGCCGGCCGCTCGGCGCCTATGTCGAGCTGGTCCCGCCAGTCGCGGCTGCCGCCGGTGCGCTCGTCGCCGGTGCGCGTGTAGCCGCGGAAGTGCGGCGAGTTGACGTTGTCGAGGGCGAGCCGGTCCGTCTCCGGCAGCGCGAAGAAGGCCCGCATCGCGCCGGTCAGCCGCTCGGTCTCCTCCCGGGTGACGCCGTGCCCGATGAGCTGGAAGAACCCCACGTCGTGCGCGGCGCTGTGCAACTGGGCCCGCAGCAGCGCACGGGCCTGCGGCCCGCGGTCCGCGGCGGAGAGGTCGATGATCGGGAGCTGCTGGTACGACGGATTCGCCGACACGTGGGTCATGGTGCGTCCACAGGGTGAGATGAGGAACGAAGAAGGCAGTGCGCTGCCCAGGGGGCCGGAGTGCTCAGAAGGAGCGTCGACAGCCCGTGCTCGTGACGCGGACGTAGTCCACGTGGCGGCGTCGAACGAGCGGAAGCATGGCGCAAGCGTACTGCGCCCGGGACGCAGGCGACCCGCGAGCTCGGGTTCCCCCACCTGGGCAGAGCCTGGGTGCGGGAGCCGGCCGGACGTACCGGCGAACTCGCGGGTCGGGTGACTGCTGGGATTGGGCCGGCCGTACGCGTGGTTCGCGCACCGGTCCGGCACCGCACTGAGTGTGGTGGCGGGCCGCTAGCCCGCAGCCACCTCGCGCGTCCGGGTTTCACTCATGTACCCGATCACCTCCCTTCGACGTAGGCCACACCCTAGGAAGCCCCCGGCGGCGGCTCAACCGGTTTTTTCGCGAAGCGACCGAATCATCTTTTGTGAAGATCGAGATTGAGGCGGCCACGGGGCGGGGAGGTGGGACGTGACATGCCCGGATACGGGAGCGGCGTACAACGATTCCCCCAACTTGTGGGAACCCGGTGTGTGCTGTGTCACGTTCCAGTTAGATGATTGCAAGTGAGCGAACCGACGTGCCGTACGTACGGACGCAGCCTGCAGGGGGTCCAGTTGAGTGCTTCCCGGCGTAGTGGGACCACCGACGAGCTGGGGCCGGAAGAACCCGGCCGGCCCGAGCGGCCCGGCTCGGACCTGCTCGCGGCCCTGCTCGACGGCATGGACGCGGCGCTGTGCGCCTTCGACGCGGACGGCGTCGTCACGCACTGGAACCGCGAGGCCGAGCGCATCCTCGGCTGGACCGCCGCCGAGGCGGTGGGACGCCAGGGCTTCGCGGGCTGGGCGGTGCGCAGCGCCGACGCCGAGGAGGTCGAGGAGCGGCTGATGTCCGCCATGCGGGCCCCCGGGCGGCAGGTGCACGAGTTCGCGCTGCTCACCAAGGACGGCGGACGGGTGCTGGTGCGGACCCAGTCCGCCGCCGTGCGCGGCGCCGACGGCAAGCCCGCCGGCGTGTACTGCGCGTTCAGCGAGGTGCATACACAGATCGACCTGGAGCGCTCCATCGCGCTCAGCGAGGCCCTCTTCGAGGACGCGAGCTGGGGCGTCGTGCTCGTCGACGCCGATCTGCGGCCCGCGGTCGTCAACGCGCACGCGGCCCGCGCGCTCGGCATCGGCCGCACCGCCGTCCTCGGGCGGCCCCTCGGGGAGCTCCTCGCGCAGGGCGTGGAGGAGCTGGAGAGCGCCCTCACCCACGTGCTGGCGGAGGGCGCCCCGCCCGCGCCCGCCGAGATCTGGGTGAGCGTGCGCACGCCCGACGGCGAGCAGCGGCGCTGCTGGCGCTGCGGCTTCGTCCGGCTGGCCTCGCCGCTGGCCGAGGAGCCCGTGCCGCTGGGCGTGGGCTGGCTCTTCAACGACATCACCGGGTCCAAGCTGGCCGAGCAGGAGGCGGCCATGCTGCGCTTCCGCACCAACCAGCTGCACCGCGCGGCCCGTGCCGCCACCGAGTGCGAGGACCCCGCCGAGGCGGCCACGATCCATCTCGACTTCGCCCTCGCGGGCTTCGCCGACCACGCCCTCATCGACCGGGTCGCGGGCGAGGCGGCCACCGCCGACTCCCAGACCGACACCCCGGTCCGCCTGGTGCGGGCCGCGGCGACCCCTTCCGGGGCGCCGGGGCCGAGCCTGATCATCGGCCAGGCCGGACTGCCGGTGCGCTACGCCGACGGCCACCCCGCCCTCCAGTGCGTGGAGCGGGCGGGCTCGGTACGGGCCAGTGTCGGCTCGGTCCCGGCGGAACGCGCGCGGGAGTGGGCCTCGGCCCGGCAGTGGCCCCAGGAGACGGTGCACGCCCTGTGCGCGGTGCTGCGCAGCCGGGGCCGCACCCTCGGCGTCGTGACGTTCCTGCGCACGGCCGGGCGGACCCCGTTCGAGCGCTCCGACGCGACGTACGCCGAGGACATCGCGGCCCGGATCGCGGCGGCGCTGGACCTCGCGGGGGCGCTGGAGAAGTGAGGCGGGCGCCCGGGCCGCCGCGGCTGCCGCCGGGCGGGGTCCGGTCCGGGTGCGAGTCCGGGTGCGGGAAGTCCCGCCTGTCCCGCGGCGTCCGGCCCGTTTCCCGCTGCCGTGAGGGCGTGGGCGGCGCCCCCGCTCGCCGACGCGCCCCGGCGGCCGGGCTCAGCGGCGGTAGAAGATCCGGTCGCCGTACTCCTCGAAGACCCGGTCGTTCCAGGCCAGGCCCCCGTCCACGTTCCCCGACCGCAGCAGCGGCGGCTCCACGCCCCGCTCGGCCAGCCGGGTCGCCGCCGTCGCCAGGACCGCCTGCATCAGGGCCGAGGTGACGACCGTCGAGGCGGGCGCGAAGGGCGCGGGCACGGTGTCGAGGGTCAGCTCCGCGTCACCGGGGGCGATCTTGGAGTCGAGGACGATGTCGCACTGGTCCTTCAGGAAGGTGCCGGAGGAGTGCCGCGAGGAGGTCTCCGAGGCGTACGCCACCGAGGTCACGCCGATCACCTTCACGCCCCGCGCGCGGGCCGCCGCCGCCATCTCGACGGGCAGCGCGTTGCGGCCCGACAGGGAGATGATCACCAGGGCGTCGCCCGCGCGCAGCGGCGAGCAGTCCAGGACGGTCGTCGCGAGTCCGTCGACCCGCTCCAGCGCGGAGCCGAGCGTCGCCGGCATCACGTCGACGCCCACCACCCCGGGGACCACGAGCAGGTTCATCAGCGCGAGCCCGCCGGCCCGGTAGACGACGTCCTGCGCGGGCAGCGAGGAGTGCCCGGCGCCGAAGGCGAAGAGGCGCCCCCCTGCGGCCACGGTGTCCGCGAGGGCGGCACCGGCCGCTTCGATCGACTCGCCCTCCTCGTCGCGGGCCCGCTGGAGCAGGCCGATCGCGGCGTCGAAGAACCGTTCGGCGGGCGTGCCGTCGCTCATACGGGCCCCTTCGGGTCGGCTGGATCGAGGATCGTCGGCTGTGTCGCGGATCACCGTGCGGTCTGGACCATCGCGGTGTCAATACGGCGACGCCCCGGGCGGCCGGAAGGCCCGTCCGGGGCGCCGGAACACCCGGGAAACCCGCTCGTTTCACCGGCGAGGCACGGTTGTCAGTGCTATGCGTCAGAATTGAGGTCAGGGCCAGCGCACGCGCCGCGAAGTGGTCGCGCTTGTGGCGGAGCTAATCGCAGAGCTAATCGAGGGGCACGTATGTCCGGACTGATCGACACCACGGAGATGTATCTCCGCACCATCCTCGAGCTGGAGGAGGAAGGTGTGGTCCCCATGCGCGCCCGGATCGCGGAACGGCTCGACCAGAGCGGCCCGACCGTCTCGCAGACGGTGGCGCGGATGGAGCGGGACGGACTGGTGTCCGTGGCGAGCGACCGGCATCTGGAGCTGACCGACGAGGGCCGCCGGCTGGCGACGCGCGTGATGCGCAAGCACCGCCTCGCCGAGTGCCTCCTGGTCGACGTGATCGGCCTGGAGTGGGAACAGGTCCACGCCGAGGCGTGCCGCTGGGAGCACGTGATGAGCGAGGCCGTCGAGCGCCGCGTGCTGGAGCTGCTGCGCCACCCCACCGAGTCGCCGTACGGCAACCCCATCCCCGGTCTGGAGGAGCTCGGCGAGAAGGACGGCGCCGACCCGTTCCTGGACGAGGGCATGGTCTCGCTCGCCGACCTCGACCCGGGCAGCGACGGCAAGACGGTCGTCGTGCGCCGGATCGGGGAGCCCATCCAGACCGACGCGCAGCTCATGTACACGCTGCGGCGCGCGGGCGTGCAGCCCGGCTCCGTGGTGAGCGTGACGGAGTCCGCGGGCGGTGTGCTGGTGGGCAGCGGGGGTGAGGCGGCCGAGCTGGAGGCGGACGTCGCCTCGCATGTCTTCGTCGCCAAGCGCTGACCGCGGACGGACGGGCCCGTCGGTCAACTTCCGTGACCTCGGGGGCAGTTGTTTCGTCCGGGCGGCAGCCCGGCGGTGACCTGGCGTCCTGTCGGCGCGGTCGCCGATCGCACAAGATTCAGTGCGACGAATCGCAGCGCTCGCCCGTCTCGCGTGCAAGGCTGTCGCTTGAGGCATATGACCGGAGGGGGCGGGATGATGTGCCGCAGACGTACGGAGGGCCCCGGCGCCTCGCGGCGCCGGGGCCTGTCCTCCCCTGTGCCGACCCGGAGCCCCGAGCTCCCAGGGTCGATCCCCTCGGACCGGTTTCCCCGACCGGTCCGCCTCCCGCTGAACATCTCCCCTCGGCGACGGCGATCATTCCGCGGGCATGGTCACTCGAACGAGGGGTGTTGGCGGCACCAGCCGCATCTTCGAATGGGAGTTCTATAGCCTTCGGGTGACACGCCACATGGAACGCGCGCTTCAGGGAGGGGCGGCAAGGACACCGAGTACGTCGGACATGGCAGGCGGAAGACGGTTCAAGGGGGGTGCCAGGACCAATGGCGCGGCGCATCGACGTGACCGGAGCGGGCGGCGTACGTCTCGCGGCCTGGGAGTTCGGCGACCCTCCCAAGCCCGACCAGACGGCACCGGAACGGGACGCACGGGAGCGCGAGGACCACACGCCCGGCGTGCTGTTACTCCACGGACTGATGGGCCGGGCCTCCCACTGGGCCTCCACCGCGCGCTGGCTGTCCGGCCGCCACCGTGCCGTCGCCCTCGACCAGCGCGGCCACGGACAGAGCGGCAAGCCCCCGCGGGCCGCCTTCACCCGCGAGGCCTACGTCGAGGACGCCGAGGCCGCCCTCGAACAGCTCGGCCTCGGCCCGGCCGTCCTCATCGGACACGCCATGGGCGCGCTCACCGCCTGGCAGCTCGCCGCGAAACGGCCCGACCTGGTCTCGGGCGTCATCATCTGCGACATGCGGGCCTCCGCCCTCGGCTCGGCCTCCCAGCGCGAGTGGTCCGCCTGGTTCGACTCCTGGCCCGTCCCCTTCGCCACGCTCGCCGACGTCCGCAAGTGGTTCGGCGAGGACGACCCCTGGGTCGAGCGCCCCAACCCCGCGCGCGGCGAGTTCTACGCCGAGGTCATGTCCGAGTCACCGGACGGCTGGCGGCCGGTTTTCGAGCCCGAGCAGATGCTCAAGTCCCGCGAGACGTGGGTGTACGACGCGCACTGGGAGGAGCTGGCCCAGGTCCGCTGCCCGACGCTCGTCGTCCGCGGCCTGGACGGGGAGCTGGGGCGGGCGGAGGCCCAGGAGATGGTGCGGGTCCTGCCGCTCGGGCAGTACGCGGAGGTCGCCGACGCGGGTCACCTCGTCCACTACGACCAGCCGGTGGCCTGGCGGGGCGCCATCGAACCGTTCCTCGACGGGCTCACGGGGTGAGCGGCGCCCCGCCCGGGCCGGTCACGCCTTGCTCACCGCCGTGAGGATCTCCGGCAGCCGGGACGCCGTCCTCGGCGCGGCCAGCCGCAGCCCCAGCAGCGTGATCACCGAGCCGTACAGCGCGCCCACCGGCAGCAGCAGCCAGGCCCAGCGATGGCCGTCGGCGCTGACGCCGGACCAGATCGTGAGGGCGATCACCGGGGAGCACAGCAGGGCCGCGCCGACCATGCCGCCGAAGATGGAGATCCAGGCCAGCCCGGCCTGACCGGGGGCCACGTTCTTGTAGCCCTCCTGCGGGATGGAGTACGGGAAGCGGGCCGAGGTCCAGGCGCCGGTGGCGAGCATCGCGCCGAGCAGCGCGAGGGACAGGCCGAGCACCGCGGGGAGCTGGGACCAGGCACCCAGCAGCGACGTCGTCACGACGGTGACGAGCGTGGCGTACGGGAGGGTGATGAGCAGCAGCGCCAGCGCCCGGCCGCGCAGTTCGAGATAGGCGTCACGGGGCGAGGAAATGGTCAGGGCGACGATCCAGAAGGCCGAGGTGTCCTGGCCGAACTGGTTGTACATCATGATCCCGAGCATCCCCGAGGCGAAGCACGCGAAGTAGACCGAGCCGGTGCCCTGGAGCGCGTTGAACACGGGCACGATCAGCCCGATCGCCAGCGAGGTCACCCACGCGGACTTGGTCTTCGGGTCCCGCCAGATGTACCGCAGGCTGCGCTCGACGACCGTGCCCGTCCGTCCGGCCGGCAGCAGCCGCGCCAGTCCGGTGGACGACCGCTCCCGCACCGCCGACTCCGCCCCGGCCGGCAGCGTCGACCCGTCCGGCTCGGTCATCAGCCGCGTCAGATGCCGTGACCACACGGCGAGCAGCGCACCCAACGCCAGCGCGCTCAGCGCGAGTTGGCCGGCCGCGATCCCGTACGAGCCCTCGCTCGCGCTGCGCACCGCGTCGATCGCGGACGCCGGGGGCACCCAGCGCAGCACGTCCGCGACCGGGTCCAGCTGGGACAGGCCGCTCGAACCGAGGCGCTGCGCACCGAAGTTGAGCAACTGGGCGCCGACCGCGACGACCAGCCCGCTCAGCACCGCCAGATCGCGGCCCTTGCGGCTGCTCAGCAACCGGATGTTGGCGGCGGCCACCGTCCGCGCGAGGGCCACGCACACCAGCAGCGCCAGTGCGACCCCGACGACGGCGACGACGTAGCCGGCCGCCCCGTGCGCCACCGCGATCACGGAACCGACGAGCAGGCACAGCGTGAACAGCGGCCCGATCCCCACCAGCGAGGCCGCCAGCAGCGCGCGGACCAGAGGGCGGGGGTGCAGGGGGAGCATGACCAGGCGCGTCGGGTCGAGGGTCTCGTCGCCGCTGGGGAAGAACAGCGGCATCACCGCCCAGCCCAGCGCCAGCACCGCCACCAGCGGGACCACCACCGACCCGGCGTGCGCGTTGCCCCGCAGCGCGATCAGCCCGAGCAGCTGCAACCCGGCGAACAGCAGCGACACCACGGCCGAGGCGACATACGCGGTGGCCCGCCCGCTGGACTGCTTCAGCCCGTTGCGCAACAGCGACAGCTTCAGCCGTACGACGACGGCGGTGACGTCCGCGCTCACCGGGCCGCCCCGCCGCCCAGCCAGTCCAGATCGCTCCCGGTGTCCCGGCCGTGCGCCCCCACCAGCTCCAGGAAGGCCTGCTGGAGCGAGTCGGCGTCCCCGCGGACCTCCGCCAGCGGGCCGTGCGCCCGGATCCGGCCCGCGGCGAGCACCGCCACCCAGTCGCACAGCGACTCGACGAGCTCCATGACGTGGGAGGAGAAGACGACGGTGGCGCCGGAGGCGGTGTACCGCTCCAGGACACCCCGGATGATCTGCGCGGAGACCGGGTCGACGCCCTCGAACGGCTCGTCCAGGAAGAGGACTTCGGGGTTGTGCAGGAGGGCCGCGGCCAGCCCGATCTTCTTGCGCATGCCGGTCGAGTAGTCCACGACCAGCTTGTGCTGCGCGCCCGCGAGGTCCAGGACCTCCAGGAGCTGGGTGGCCCGCTTGTCGACCTCGGTGCCGGGCAGCCCCCGCAACCGCCCCGAGTAGGCGAGCAGTTCACGCCCCGACAGCCGCTCGAAGAGCCGCAGGCCCTCCGGGAGCACCCCGATCCGCGCCTTGACCTCCACGGGGTCGCGCCACACGTCGTGCCCGACGACCTCCACCGAGCCGTGATCGGGGCGGAGCAGCCCCGTGATCATGGACAGGGTGGTGGTCTTGCCGGCCCCGTTCGGCCCGACCAGCCCGATGAACTTCCCCGCGGGCAGCTCCAGATCGATCCCGGCAACGGCGATCTGCTGCCCGAACCGCTTCCAGAGCCCACGCACACTCACGGCCGACGTCATGCGTGAACCCTACGGCCGGGCGGCGCTCCTCACCTGTCCCGGCCGCACGCGTAGGCCAGCGGGGAGATCAACTCCTCGGCGTCCGGCAGCCATCGGTTGGCCGGCGTGGGGCGGCACGCCCACTGCACGGCGCCGCTGGACCCGAAGCGGGTGGGCGGCGCGGCCACGTAGGCGCCCTCGCCGAGGGCCTCCAGAGCCAGCGAGGACGGCGCCCAGCCCAGCTTGCGGACCAGGTCCGGCACCTTCACCGAGGCACCCGGCAGCACGAAGAAGTGCATCCGGCGGTCCGGGGAGAGCGTCACCGGACCCAGGGTCAGCTCCATGCGCTCCATCCGCGCCAGCGCCAGGAACCCGGCCGTCTCCGGCACGGACACCGCGTCGAACGTGCGCCCCGTCGGCAGCAGGATCGACGCCAGGGGCTGCTTGGACCACAACCGGCGCGCGACGGTCGCACTGCCCGTGGCCTGCGTCGCCCAGTCGTCGCGCGCCGGGTGCGCGCCGGGTGCGGCGCACGCCGGTTCGCCGCAGGAGCAGCGCTGCACCCCGTCGACGGCTTCCAGCCAGGTGCCGGGGAAGACGTCCCAGTGGCGCTCCTCGGCGTACCGGACGGCGGTCTCCAGCAGGGATTCCCCACGCTGCTTCGGAATCTGGGCGGCTTCGGCGCCGGCGATGGTCTCTTCCACGATGAACACAACTCCCGCACCCACCTCGGGTTACGGGCGTAACGCGCGCGGGGGAGGGGCATCGATTCCGCATCTGGGGCGCATGGATGCACGTGTGGGGGCGCGCGGGAGGAACCGTGGCGTGATCCGGGTAGCCAGAGGTGGGGGCGGCAACCGCCTTTACCCCGGCAATCCTCGCATGCCTCGCATATGCCCTTCGACCATGGGGCATCGATCTTCACGGCCGGATCTTTTCGGTGGAAGACACGTCAACCCGGTGCACGGGAAGGCACCGCAGCCTCGGGCTGTGAGCTGCCAGAAAGCAGGGGGTACGCCATGGCCGCAAGGCCGCTTGTCGCGCGGCAGCCGAACGAACGGCTGCAGGCGCTGATTCAGGAAGCGGGGTGCTCGAACGCCGGGCTGGCCCGAAGGGTCAACATGTGCGGCGCCGAGCACGGTCTCGACCTGCGCTACGACAAGACGTCCGTGGCCCGCTGGCTGCGCGGCCAGCAGCCGCGGGGACGGGCGCCCGCGATCATCGCGGAGGCGCTCGGGCGCAAACTGGGCCGGACGGTCACGATCGACGAGATCGGCATGGCCAACGGCAAGAACCTCGCCTCCGGCGTCGGTCTCCAGTTCTCGCCGACGGTGCTGGGGGCCATCGAGCAGGTCTGCGAGCTGTGGCGCAGCGACGTGGGCCGCCGCGACTTCCTGTCCGGGTCCTCGGTCGCCGCGTCCGCGCTCGTCGAGCCGAGCCGGGACTGGCTGATCTCGTCCCCCGACTCGCAGGTGGCGCGGTCCGCGGGACCCCGGGTCGGACAGTCCGACGTGGCCGCCGTGAAGGCCATGACGCAGGCACTGGTCGACCTCGACCACCAGTACGGCAGCGGGCATGTGCGCCCGGTCGTCGTGCACTACCTCAACAGTGTCGTCAGCGGGCTGCTCGCCGGGTCGTACCGCGAGGCCGTCGGACGGGACCTGTTCGCGGCCGTCGCCCGACTCACCGAACTCGCCGGGTACATGGCCATCGACACCGGTCAACCCGGCCTGGCCCAGCGGTACTACATCCAGGCGCTGCGCCTGGCCCAGGCCGCGGGCGACCGCGGGTACGGCGGGTACGTCCTCGCCGCGTCCATGAGCCATCTCGCCGCGCAGCTCGGAAACCCGCGCGAGATCGCCCAGTTGGCGCGGGCGGCGCAGGAGGGGGCGCGCGGCCGGGTCACCCCGCGCGCGGAGTCGATGTTCCACGCGGCGGAGGCCCGCGGGCACGCGCTCCTCGGGGACGCGCGCGCGGCCCAGCTGGCGTCCGGGCGGGCGGTCGGCGCGCTGGAGGCCGCGGACCCGGACTCCGGGGACGACCCGCCGTGGATCCAGCACTTCGACGAGGCCTATCTCGCCGACGAGTTGGCGCACTGCCACCGCGACCTCGGCCAGGCCGACGCGGCGGCCCGGCGCGCGCAGGAGGCGCTGGACGCGCTCCCGGAGACCAAGGCGCGGCGCCGCGCCATCGGGTACGTCCTGCTCGCCACCGCGCTGGTGCAGCAGCGCGAGGTCGAACAGGCCTGCCACACCGGCCTGAAGGCCGTGGAACTGCTGGAGACCCTGCGCTCCAACCGGGGCGCCGAGTACCTGGAGGATTTCCAGACCCGGCTCGAACCGTTCCGGGAGGAGCCCGTGGTAAGGGAGTTCGGGGCGCGCGTCGAGTTGCAGGCCGCCGCGTGAAACCCGTGGCCACGCGCGCGTGAACACAGCGGAAACGAAGGCCAGTAGGGCGAAAGGGGGTGCACGGAGCGGACAGGAGCCCGGTCTGTTACCGCCGTCACAGGGACGTACGTCACGCCCGGTGCTGCGTGGCACCGGGCTCGGGGGACCCGGTAGCGTGAGCCGACGATTCACAAGGTCCCCCATTAGTAGGAGTCCCGGTGACGCAGAGTGGACAGGGCGAGGAGCCCTCGCAGCGCGTGGCGCGCGAAGGCATCGTGCTGCCCTCCGACGGTGGCGAACCGCTGCTGCCGGGCATGGCGGGCGGACCGGTCGGCCCCCACATCCCCGCGCAGCCCACGCCCCCCGCCCCCGCCGCGCCTCCCGGCGGCCAGTCCTGGGGCAACGCCTGGGGCCCCGAGCAGCAGGCGCCGGCCCCGCAGCCGGGTGACGGCTGGGGCGCCCAGCAGGGCCAGTCGTGGAGCGCTCCGGACCCCTACGGGCCGCAGACGCAGCAGTGGAGCGCGCAGGATCTCTCGGGCGGCGTACCGGAGCAGCCGCAGGCGGGCGGCCAGGCGCCCGGCGGCGCCTACGACGCGGACCAGCCCACCTCCTACTACCTGCCCCCGGCCGGCCAGGACACCCCGGCGGCCCCGCCCCAGGCGGCGCACCCCGGGTACGACGCCGACCAGGCGACCTCCTACTACCTGCCCCCGGTCGCCGGAACCGGCGTGAGCGCGCCGCTGCCGCCCGCCGACCCCTACGGGAACCCGGCCGGGAACGGCGCCTCCACCGGCGTACCGCTGCCGCCCGTGGACGAGGGCGCCACGCAGTACATCCCGCCCGTCCAGGCACAGGGCCCCTACGGGCAGCCGGCGCCCGACGAGGGGGCGACGCAGTTCATCCCGCCGGTCGGGCCGGGGGCGCTCCCGCCGGAGGTGCCGGCCGGGGGCGGGCAGCCGCAGTTCCCGGGGCAGCAGCCGCACGCGGCCGGGCCGGACGCGCAGGCCACCCAGTTCATCCCGCCGGTGACGGACGACAGTCGGCAGCCGCCCTCCGAGTTCGACAACCTCTTCCGGGACGACGCCGCCGGGGCCGCCCCGTCCACGCAGCAGCTGCCGCGCTTCGACCAGGCGGCGCCCCCGCCCGCGTACGCCGCGCCGCAGCCGTCGTACGGCTCGCCTGGGCGGCGGGCCGCCGCCCCGGACCGGGACGGCGGGCGTCCGCGCTCGCGGGTGCCGGTCATCGCGGCCGTCGGGATCGGGATCGCCGTGCTCGGCATCGGCGCGGGCGCGCTGATGGCCGGGGGCGGCGGGGACGACAAGAGCGACGCCAACCAGCCGGTCTCCGCGACCGCGCCCGCCACCGAGGAATCCGCCTCGCCGTCCTCCGACGCCGTCAAGGAGCAGGCGGTGGCGCTGGACAAGCTGCTCGCGGACAGCGGGAACAGCCGCTCGTCGGTGATCAGCGCCGTGGCGGACGTGAAGGCGTGCAAGGACCTCGGGCAGGCGGGCACCGATCTGCGCAACGCGGCCACCCAGCGCAACGACCTGGTGACCCGGCTCGGCGAGCTGTCCGTGGACCAGCTCCCGGACCACGAGAAGCTGACCAGCGCGCTCACCGACGCGTGGAAGGCGTCCGCCTCCGCCGACACCCACTACGCGGCCTGGGCCGACCAGGTCGGCGCGAAGAAGAACAAGCTCTGCCGCAAGGGCCAGGCCAGTTCCACCGGCCAGACCCAGCAGGGCAACCGGGCCAGCGGCGAGGCGACCACCGCGAAGAAGACGGCCGCCCAGCTGTGGAACACGATCGCCAAGCAGTACGGCCTGACCGAGCGCACCTACACCCAGCTCTGATGCCCGCGGCGGCCTGACAGGCCCTAGCCGACGTCGGCGGACTCCAGGGTCTTGCTGACGTCGGTGAAGTCCTTGGTCACCGACACCAGCCGGCCGCGGCGCACCGCCTGGAGCATCACGTCGGTGTTGACGAGCCGGGGCAGCCCGATGACGGCGAGCCCTTCGTCGTAGCCCCAGCTCAGGGTGGGGGTCAGACCGCCGGTGCTGATCTTCAGGCCGCCGTCGAGGCTCCGCCGGATCGCGGAGCCGGTCACCTCGCCGCCGTCGATGGACTCCACGACCGCCTTCAGGACGGTGTACGCGAGCCAGGTGGTCTGCACCCCGGTGTCGTCGGCGTCGATGCGGTTGTCGGAGAAGGCCTGCTCCTTGATGACCTTCTTCATCCCGTCCCAGCGCTTGTCGGTGGAGGGCGGGTACCAGCCGGAGATGTACGCCCCCTCGTAGGGGCCCGACGCCCCGCCGGAGGCGTCGATCACGGTCTGGTCGACGCTGCCCATGACGGTGGCCACCCGCACGTCCGGGTAGTCCTCGCGGGCGCGCCGGAAGGAGTCCATGAAGGTGCTGGTGCGGTCGCCGAGGGCCGGTATCACGCAGCCCTTCTTCGCCGGGTCGGTCGTCACCCGGCCGAGGGCGCGCTCGGACTGGACGGAGTACTCGGTGGCGTCCTCGGCGGCCAGCTGGTCGGCCGCCGCCGCGTGCCGGCCCGCCTGGAGGCCGGAGTCGAGCATGGTGTGCAGTTCGTCGCCCGCGATGCTGTCGGGCCGCACGAGCGCGACGGGCCCGCACACGCCGCCCAGTTCCTCGCCGAGTCCGGCGAGCAGGCTGGGCTGGCCGCCGTTGACGGGGTACGACAGAGGGCTGTCGAACTCGGAGTTGGTGATGCCGAAGCCGCCTATGTAGGGGATGTCGGCGCTCTCCAGGGTGGGCAGGAACGCGTCGGCGTGCTGGCTGTAGGAGCCGACGACCGCGACGACGTTCTCGTCGGCGGCGCGCTGGGCGCACCGGGCGGCGGAGACGGTGTCGTTGTGGTCGTTGCAGACGAGGACCTGGAGCTTGCGGCCGTCGATGCCGCCCTGGGAGTTCACCCAGCGCGCGTACGCCTGGGCGAAGGCGGGCATTCCGGGCTTGTTGGTGGCGCGCGTGTCCATCGGCGCCCACGTCATGACCTTGATGGTGTCGTCCCCGGAGCCCCCCGTGACACCGGGGATGACACCACATCCGACGGCGAGCGACGCGCAGGCCGCCAAGGCCCCCGCCGCGAGGGCGGTGGCTCTGGCGGGCCGCTTGAACTCGGGGAGGAAGGTGCTGCGCGTACGTCGCCTGCCGGTCATGTCCACACACGCTTCCGCCACATGGCCAACCCGGGAGTGACTTACGGTCGACGTAGGGTGACGTGAAGGTGAATTGCGGGGGCCGGTGCGACGCGTGTGACGAGGAACGTACGATCGATGACCGTGCAAGGTTCGGAGAAGTCTTCCCGTCGCGGCCGTCGCTCATCCACCATGGGCGACATGCCACTCAACGACATGCCGTGGTGGCGCTGGCGCAGCAATGTGCGCTCCGCGCTGCACATGCTCTCCGACCCGGCGTTCCAGCGTGACGTCTGGCTGGCCGGCGTCGAGGGGTACGGCGACGTCACCGACGCCGTCTACCGCCTCGTCGAGGACACCTGGCTCGACAACTGGTCCGCCGAGAAGTACGTCGGCACGATCTTCCGGGACTCCCAGGAGGCGGCGCTCGTCGACACCGCCGTGCTGCGCGTCCTGCGGATCATGCACCAGGCCGGGCCGGACGCCCCCGTCTCCGTGTACATGGAGAACCCGGGCTGGCCCGAGGCCGTGCGCGCCGCCCGGGACGCCCACGTACGGATGGCGACCGCCGACGGCGAGGAGCCGGACACGCCGCCGCGGACCCTCCAGGTGCTGCAGATCATGACGCGTTCCGCGTGACGGACGCGTTCCCGGCGGCGCCGCCGGGCGTGAGACCCTGTCCCGCATGAACGAGCAGTCCGCCCGGGCCGCGGCCCCCGCCGAGCAGTACGTCCTCACGCTCTCCTGCCCCGACAAGCAGGGCATCGTGCACGCCGTGTCGAGCTACCTCTTCATGACCGGCTGCAACATCGAGGACAGCCAGCAGTTCGGCGACCACGACACGGGTCTGTTCTTCATGCGGGTCCACTTCTCGGCGGAGGCGCCGGTGACGGTGGACAAGCTGCGGGCCAGCTTCGCCGCGATCGGTGACTCCTTCCACATGGACTGGCAGATCCACCGGGCCGAGGACCGGATGAAGGTCGTCCTCATGGTCAGCAAGTTCGGCCACTGCCTCAACGACCTGCTCTTCCGCGCCAGCATCGGCGCCCTGCCCGTCGACATCGCGGCCGTGGTCTCCAACCACACCGACTTCGCCGAGCTCGTGGGCTCCTACGACCTTCCCTTCCACCACATTCCGGTGACGCGGGAGAACAAGGCCGAGGCGGAGGCGCGGCTGCTGGAGCTGGTACGCGAGGAGGGCGTCGAGCTCGTCGTCCTCGCCCGCTACATGCAGGTCCTCTCGGACGACCTGTGCAAGCAGCTCAGCGGGCGGATCATCAACATCCACCACTCCTTCCTGCCGAGCTTCAAGGGAGCCAAGCCGTACCACCAGGCGCATGCGCGCGGTGTGAAGCTGATCGGTGCCACCGCGCACTACGTCACCGCCGACCTCGACGAGGGGCCGATCATCGAGCAGGAGGTCGAGCGGGTCGGTCACGACGTCACGCCGGACCAGCTGGTCGCCATCGGGCGGGACGTCGAGTGCCAGGCGCTGGCGCGGGCGGTCAAGTGGCACGCGGAGCGGCGCATCCTGCTGAACGGGCGACGGACGGTCGTCTTCGCGTAGGCCTCGCGGCGGCCGGCTGAGGGTCCGTTGCCGGGTGCGGCACGGATGTGGCTGGTCGCGCAGTTCCCCGCGCCCCTGAAAGGCATGGGTCTTCGCCGCCACATGTCTACATCCGGCTCAGTGACGCCGTCGCGAACAGGACGTCGTTGATCGCCTCGGGGTCGCCCACCTGCCCCGCCGCCGCCTCCGTCGGGGACACATGGCCGGCCGCGAGGTGGCAGAACTCGACCCCGTCGAGGGCGATGTGCGCCACCTCGTGCGCGGCGGAGCCGATCGCGGCGGGGGAGTCGAGGGGGATCAGCCACTCGCCCCCGCCCAGCCCCTCGATCTCCAGCCGCAGACTGCGCCCCGGCTGCCCGGCCACGCCGAGATGACGCCCCCGGGCCGGCGCGGCCAGCCCCTGTCGCCGGCGCTCGGCCAGCGCGGCGGGCAGCATGCGGGCCGCGAGGTCGATCATGCGGTTGAGGTGGCGCGGCGACGGCGGCTGGTACGGGTAGTCGACCGCGTCGGCGATGTCCTCCGCGTGGATCCAGCACTCGAAGGCCCGGTCCAGCATGGCGTCGTGCAGGGGCAGTTCGAAGGCGCCGTAGGAGACGGCGAGCTTCCCGGCGCCGGTCCCGGTGAAGGAGACGGTGCGGACCAGGTCGTGGCTCTGCTCCCGCCACGGGGTGCGCACCGCGCGGGTCGGCGGGAAGTGGGAGCCGCGCCAGTACGCCTCCGTGCGGTCGGCCGGGGTGGGTGCCCCGGACGCGGCGTCGCCGAGCGGGTCGTCGAGTCCGAGGGCCACGCCGACCAGGCCGTCGACGGTCAGGAGATGGGCGATGACCCCGGCCACGGTGGTCCGGCGGCTGGTGGCCTTGTCGCCCTCGAACCAGCGCAGCCGCACCGGCGCGTGCCACTCGGAGTCGCCCATGTCGCGCAGCAGCGCGTCGAGGCGGGCGGTCTCGGCGTCGTACGGCGTGGCCCAGGCGGGCACCGGGATACGGGGCGGGCGGCGCTCCAGGCAGGCGTCCAGGACGCGGGTGCGCAGGGCGGGGTCCAGGTCGAGGCTCTCCGGCGGGTGGAGCAGGCCGACCGCGTCGCGCAGCCGCAGCGCCTCGTCGGCGCAGGTGCCGCACAGCCCCAGGTGGTCCTCGACGGCCGCGGCCTCCTCCGGCGAGCAGGCGGCGAGGGCCCACGCGCCGAGGAGCGACTTCAGGACGGGGTGGTCGAGCACGAGCGGCGGCGCCGTCGGCTCCGGCGGTCCGTCCAGGTCGGGCAGGGGGCGTCCGGTGTCCTCGATCGAGGCGCGCGGGAGCGGTATGCGGGGTGGGCGGGTGCCGCCGGTGACGGTCGGGCCGCTCCCGCCGTCCCCGCCTCCGCCGTCGGTGTCTCCGTCCCCGTGGCCGTGGCCGCCGGGGGCGCCGTGCGCGGGTCCGGCGGACGTGTCGCCGCTCCGCTCGGCGTCGGTGTCGTCCCGCCCGGGTTCCTCCGGGCCCTCGTGCTCGTCGTACGCCTCGTGCCGGCCGGCCCGCGTCACAGGGCACCCCCGTGGCCGGGAGGGGCTCCGGGGGTGGCCGCCTCGTGGGCGGTGGAGAGCAGCTGGAGGCCCAGGCGCAGGCGGCGGCGGGCCTCGTCCTCGGTGACACCGAGGTCGGCGGCGGTCTGGCGGTAGTCGCGGCGCTGGAAGTAGGCGAGGTCCAGGGCGGCGCGCAGCGGGGCCGGCATGGAGGTGACGATGTAGTCGGCGCGGGCGGCGACCGAGGCGTGGCGGACCTTGCGCTCCAGTTCCTCCAGGGAGCCGTGGCCCGCCTCGGCGAGCGCGGCCGTCTCCGTGGCGTGCAGGCGCCGTACGGCGAGGTGGTGGGTGAGGCCGGCGATCCAGGAGCGCAGGGGGCCCTGTTTGGGGTCGTAGGCGTCGGGGTGCTGCCAGACGTGGGTGAAGACCTCACGGGTGAGGGCGTCGGCGGCGTGCTCGTCGCCGAGGACGCGGTGGGCGAGGCCGTGCACCAGGGAGGCGAAGCGGTCGTAGAGTTCGCCGAGGGCCGCCGCCTCGCCGCGTGCCAGACGCTGCTGCATCTTGCGGTCCCAGCGGGGCGGTGCGTCCTTCTTCGCCATGGAGCCCCCTCGCCCTGTCGCGTACCCCGGCGTGCCCGTCAAGCCTGGACCCACCGTCTCCTCGAATGTAGTCGGCACCTGTGACAGCGCACGCCCCTTTGTCGCATTGCACGCCCCCCGGAGAAGCCGCGGGTGCCCCGGACGATGTTCCTCCACCTGCGCGGAGGTCCTCACCTCTCGTTCATGGTGCGCGCATCCACGATCGAACAGGATCGAAGACGGCTAGAACAAGCCTCTTCCGATCCGTTCTCGTTTCCGGCGCGGTGTTTCAGGGAACCGCCGGTGGGCAGCCGCGCTGCAGGGATGCGTAAGGAGCGCTTCCGTTTCCCCGTGTTTGCGGGGAGTTCCGGCGAACGAAGGGCGTGGTGTGGCGTTCAACGTGAGCGGCGGCGAGCACGGGGACTGGGCCGTGCTGCATGTGTCGGGCGAACTGGACCTGGTGACGTCGCCCGTGCTGCGGCAGCGGGTGCACGACGTGGTCGCCGAGGGGCGCCACGCGCTCGTCCTCGACCTCTCCGAGGTCTTCTTCTGCGACTCCAGCGGGGTCGGTGTCCTCATCGCCTCGCGGCGGCTGATCCGGTCCTGCCAGGGCAGCCTGCGGCTGATACTCCCGGACCGGGGGGCGGTGGAGGGCTCGCACGTGAACCGGGTGCTGGGGGCGCTGGGCGTCCGCCGGCTCTTCGACGTCCACGTGGACCTGAGCTCGGCCGTCAAGGACGAGGTGGGTCCCCTCTCGGCGTGAGCCGTGTGCCCCGTCCTGCCCCGGCGTGCCACGTTGTTGTCCCGAAATTCCCCCGGTCCTGGCACAACCGACGCTTTCCGCCGCCCGCCGCGCGCCGCGCGTCGTACGCTCCGTGGCAGGTGCACCCCCGACGTAAGGCGGCCCGAGAAGACATGGTCAGCAGCGAGTACGAGCGCAGGATCGCCGCCCGGTTCGCCGGTTTCGACCAGGACGGCAACGGCTACATCGACCGGGAGGACTTCAGCGCGGCGGCCAAGGGCCTGCTCGCGGAGTTCGGTACGACGGCCCGGTCGGACAAGGGCCAGGCGCTGTACGCCGGCGCCGAGGCGTTCTGGCAGGGCATGGCGGGCATAGCGGACCGCGACGGCGACCAGCGGATCACCAGGGACGAGTTCGTCAACGGAGCCGTGAAGCGGCTGCGGGACAACCCGGAGCGGTTCGCCGAGATCGCCCGCCCCTTCCTGCACGCGGCGCTCGACGTCGCCGGCAAGGGCGGCGACGGCACGGTCTCCGTCGAGGACACCGCCCGGGTCATCCGCATCCTGGGCGTCCCCGAGGAGATCGCCCTCGCGGCGGCGGCGTCCCTGGACGGCGACGGGGACGGAAAGGTCGGCGAGGCGGAGATCGTGCCCGCCTTCGCCCGCTACTTCACCGTGCCCGAGTAGCGCTCCCGCAGCTTGTACTTGAGCACCTTGCGCAGCGCGTCGTTGCGCGGGAGGGCGTCCACCACCTCCAGGCGTTCCGGCAGTTTGTGGACGGACAGCCCTTCCGCGCGCAGGTACGACACCAGCGCCTGAAGGGTCGGTTCCGGTGCGTCCGGGTGCCGTTCCACGACCGCGCAGACCAATTCACCGCGCTCGGTGTCCGGGAGGCCGACCACCGCCGCCTCCCCGACCGAGGGGTGCGCCGCGAGCAGGTCCTCTATCTCCTTCGCGGAGATGTTCTCGCCCTTGCGGATGATCACGTCCTTGAGGCGGCCGGTGAGGACGAGATGGCCGGTCGCCGTGACCCGCCCCAGGTCGCCGGTGCGCAGGAAGCCGTCCTCGTCGAAGGCCCGCGCCGACTGCTCCGGGTCCAGATAGCCCTGGCACACCGCCTCGCCGCGCAGCCGGATCTCGCCGTCCACGATCCGGATCTCCATGCCCTGCGGGGGGCGGCCCTCGGTCGTGGCGAGGAGGTCGGGGTCGTCGTCCGGGTCGCCCATCGTGATCATCGGCACCTCGGTCATGCCGTACCCGTGGGTGAGCTGGACGCCCATCTCGCGGACCACGGCGTGGTACACCTCGGGCGGCTTCGGCGCCCCGCCGCCCGCGAGCAGCCGCAGGGTGGGGATCACCTTCTCGCCGGGCGCCAGCCTGCGCTGCTCGGCGAGGAACATCGAGTAGAACGCCGTCGAACCGCCCGCGATGGTCACCCCGTGCTCCCGGTACCCCGCGAGCGCCTCCGGCAGCGCGAACTGCTCGAACATCACCGCCGGGAAGCCGTACAGGAGCAGCATCACCGTGTAGTCGGGGCCCGCTATGTGCGCGTACGGGAAGGCCATCGAGCCCACGTCGTCGGGGGACAGGTGCAGCGCGTGGGCCAGGCAGGAGCCGCCCGCGATCAGGGAACGGTCGGTGTGCCGTACGCCCTTGGGGTCGGAGGTGGTGCCGGAGGTCCAGTAGATCCAGCGCACCGAGGTGCCCTCCGAGGGCGGCGGGGGAAGGACTCCCGGGTCGCCGTCGGGGAGGTCGTCGTACGCCTCGAACAGGCCCTTCGCGCCCAGGCGCCGGCCCATCTCGGCGTGGTCGAAGCCGCGCCACCGGCCGGGCACCGCGAAGTACTCCGCCTTCGACTCCCTGAGCGCGAAGCCGACTTCGCGGTCCCGGTAGAAGGGGATGACCGGTGACTGCACCGCGCCGAGGCGGGCCAGCGCGAAGGAGAGCAGGGCCGTCTCGATCCGGGTCGGCAGCTGCCAGGCGACCACGGTGCCGGGGCGCACGCCCATGCCGTACAGGCCCGCCGCGACGCGCTCGGAGCGGGTGCGCAGGTCGCCGAAGGTGAGGGTGCGGTCGTCCTGGAGGAGGACCGGGCGGTCGGGAGTGAGGTCCGCGCGGCGCGCGACCAGCTCCCACAGGGTGCGGGACGAACTCAGGGAGTGCGGGGTCTCGCTCACGGGTGCCCCCTGCTGCCTTGGCTGACGACTCGTCAGGTGACATGCTATCTGACGAACCATCAGATTCAGCAGGGCCGGACAGCACCCGATACGTACTCCTTGGCGGAGGTGCCCATGACGAGCGAGACGAGCGAACTGCCCCGCATCATCAGCGTCGACGACCACGTGATCGAGCCCGCGCACCTCTTCGAGACCTGGCTGCCCGCGAAGTACCGGGAGCGGGGACCGCAGCCCCTCACCGCCGGGATCGGCGAACTCGCCTACGTCGGCGGCAGGTACCAGATCACGATGGACCCCGACGGGCCGCCCACCGACTGGTGGATCTACGAGGACCTGAAGTTCCCGTACAAGCGCAACATCGCCGCCGTCGGCTTCGACCGGGACGAGATGACCCTGGAGGGGATCACCCGCGAGGAGATGCGGCGCGGCTGCTGGGACCCCAAGGCACGCCTCGCGGACATGGACCTCAACCATGTCGAGGGGTCGCTGTGCTTCCCGACCTTCCCCCGGTTCTGCGGGCAGACCTTCGCCGAGGCGCACGACAAGGAGGTCGCCCTCGCCTGCGTGCGCGCCTACAACGACTGGATGGTCGAGGAGTGGTGCGGGGACAGCGGCGGGCGGCTCATCCCGCTGTGCCTGATCCCGCTGTGGGACGTCGGCCTGGCCGTCGCCGAGATCCGGCGCAACGCCGCGCGCGGGGTACGGGCCGTGACCTTCTCCGAGATCCCCACCCACCTGGGCCTGCCGTCCATCCACTCCGGCCACTGGGACCCGTTCTTCGCGGCGTGCCAGGAGACCGGCACGGTCGTCAACATGCACATCGGCAGCAGCTCCCAGATGCCCGCCGCCTCCCCCGACGCACCGCCCGCCGTCCAGGCCTCCCTCAGCTTCAACAACGCCATGGCCTCGATGATGGACTTCCTGTTCAGCGGCGTCCTGGTGAAGTTCCCGACCCTCAAACTCGCCTACAGCGAGGGCCAGATGGGATGGATCCCGTACGCCCTGGAGCGGGCCGACGACGTGTGGGAGGAGCACCGCGCCTGGGGCGGGGTGCGCGGGACCATCCCCGAGCCGCCGTCGACGTACTACTACCGGCAGATCTTCTGCTGCTTCTTCCGCGACAAGCACGGCGTCGCCTCGCTGGACGTCGTGGGCCGCGACAACGCCACCTTCGAGACCGACTACCCGCACGTCGACTCGACCTTCCCGCACACCAAGGAGGTCGCCCTCGACCATGTGAAGGGCCTCGACGACGAGACGGTCTACAAGCTGATGCGCGGCAACGCCATCCGCATGCTCGGCCTCGACCTGGACCGCTAGTGGACCTGACGTACACCGCCGAGGAGGAGGAGTTCCGGGCCCGGCTCAGGCAGTGGCTCGCCTCCGAGCTGCCCGGACTCCCGCCCCCGCCCCCGCCCGACGACTGGCCCGCCCGCCGCGCCCACGACATGGGCTGGCAGCGCAGGCTCCACGACGCCGGGTACGCCCACGTGCACTGGGACGCCTCCCCGACCCTGCGGCTGATCTTCCTGGAGGAGACCGAGAAGGCCGGGGCGCCCTACGTCGGGGCCGGGTTCGTCGGGCTGCTGCACGCCGGGCCGACCATCGCCGCCGAGGGGACCGAGGAGCAGCGGGCGCGCTGGCTGCCGCCGATCCTGCGCGGCGACGAGGTCTGGTGCCAGGGCTTCAGCGAACCCGGCGCCGGCTCCGACCTCGCCGCGCTGCGCACCCGTGCCCGGCGGGAGGGGGACACCTATGTGGTGAACGGGTCCAAGATCTGGACCTCGCACGCCGAAGTCGCCGACTGGTGCGAGCTGTTGGTGCGCACCGACCCCGACGCCCCCAAGCACCGCGGCATCACCTGGCTCGCCCTGCCCATGGACACCCCGGGCATCACGGTCCGCCCGCTGCGCACCCTCGCCGGGTCCGCGGAGTTCGCCGAGGTGTTCCTCGACGACGTGCGGGTGCCCGTCTCCCACCGGGTCGGCGAGGAGAACGACGGCTGGCGCGTGACGATGGTGACGCTCTCCTTCGAGCGGGGCACCGCCTTCGTCGGGGAAGTCGTCGCCTGCCGTCGCGTCCTGCGCGAACTCGCCGCCGAGGCACGCAAGAACGGACGCTGGGACGACCCGGTGCTCCGGCGGCGGCTGGGCCGGCTCAACGCCGGGTTCCGGGCGCTGTGGCGGCTCACCCAGTGGAACGTGAGCGAGGCGGAGGCCACCGGCGGCGTCCCGGGCGTCGGCGGTTCCGTCTTCAAGCTGAGCTACTCCCACGCCCGGCAGGAGCTGTACGACACGGCCGCCGAGGTGCTCGGCCCCGACGCCCTCGACCTCGACCGGCCCTGGACCCTGGACCGGCTCTCCTCGCTCTCGTACACCATCGCCGCCGGTACCTCCCAGATCCAGCGGAACATCGTGGCCGAGCGCATCCTGGGCCTGCCGAAGGGACGGTGAGCGGTTCCGTGCGTTTCCAACCGACCGATGACCAGAAGGCGTTGCGGGCCGGGATGCGGGAGCTGCTCGCCCGGCGCTTCGACCGGGACGCCCTGCGGGCCGCCGCGGCGCGGCCGGGGCGGCTCGACCGGGCCCTGTGGCGGGAGCTGGGCGGGGCCGGATTCTTCGCGCTGCGCCTGCCGCAGGACGAGGGCGGCGTCGGACTCGGCCTGGTGGAGGCCGTGTTGGTGTTCGAGGAGGCCGGGCGGGCGCTGCTGCCGGGCCCGCTGGTGGCCACCCATCTGGCGGCCGGGACGGTGCCCGGCGCGGACACCGGGGAGACCGTCGTCACGGCCGTCGACGCGGGGCTCGTGGAGTGGCTGGAGGAGGCCGACGTCGTCCTCGTGCGGGGCGGCTCGGCGGACACCGTCGCGCTGCGCTCCCTGGACCCGCTGACCCCGCTGCACCGGGTGCCCGGCACGGACCGCCCCGCCGACCCCGTCGCGGTCCTGCTCACCGCCGCCGAACAGCTCGGCACCGCCGCCCGCGCCTGCGAGCTGGCCGTGCAACACGCCCGGACCCGCGAGCAGTTCGGGCAGCCGATCGGAGCGTTCCAGGCCGTCAAGCATCTCTGCGCCGGGCTGCTCGTACGGGTGGAGGTGGCCCGCGCGGCGGTCTACGCCGCCGCCGTGACCGAGGACCGCGCCGACATCGCCGCCGCCCGGCTGCTCGCCGACGAGGCCGCCGTGCAGGGTGCCCGGGACTGTCTCCAGGTGCACGGCGGCATGGGCTTCACCTGGGAGTCCGAGGTGCATCTGCTGCTCAAGCGGGCCTGGGTGCGGGCGCGGCGCGGCGGGGGCGGGGCGCACGGCGAGGAGCTGCTCGCGGCCGAGCTGACGGCCTGACGGGCCGGGCGGGCGCCACGGACCCGGGCAGGCGTGGGAGCGCGCCCAGGGAATGTCGCGGATTGTGGCGTACCGGAATCACGGAGCGTTGATACCGGGTTGTGTCCTACGCGTGACTTGTCACGGCCTGGAGTCGGGACGCCGCTCCGGTACCTTGTGTGAGATGCGAGTGGTTCCGAGCACGAGCCATGCCGGTGTTGCCTCCGTGGCGGCGCCGGATACGGCGATGCGTGCCACTTCTCGCAGGGCAGGAGTGCTGTGGGCCTCCGCCTGTTCGACCCCTCGGGGCGAGCGTCGCACAGTATGCCGCACGGGTACTCCTTCGCGCTGGAATATGCCCGAAGCGCTTGTTGGGGTGACTGTACGTCAACCATGCTGTCTCGTAAGGGATTCACGTTCAGTGACCCCGACTTCGGCCGTTGTTCTGGTCATGCAAAAAATGGCTACGATCGTGGCCCTCGTGAGGCGCGAGGCTATGTGTCCGCCGGTTCGGATGGTGTGAGCGGTGCAGGTGCTTCAAGTGCAACTGGAGATCCGGCCCGACCCCGCTGAGGTGGGACGAGCCCGGAGGTGGGCCCGGTCGCGGCTCGCCGTGTCCGGCATAGAGGCCGACGAGCCGCTCGCCGAGACACTGATCCTCCTCGTCTCCGAACTCGTCACCAACGCCGTGGTGCACACCGGCTGTCCGGCCGTGCTGCGGCTGTCGCTGCCGGGTGTCGTCACCGAGGAGGCGACCGTCCGGCTGGAGGTCGCCGACGCCAGCAGCTGCGCGCCCGTTCCCCGCTGTGCCGACGGCGACGCGACCGGCGGCCGTGGACTCGCCCTTGTCGACGGGCTCGCCGACCGCTGGGGCTGGAGTCCCGAGGGCGCCGGCAAGCGCATCTGGTGCGAACTGGACCGCTGCACACGGCGCCAGGAGTCCGCGCCGTCCGCGTTCGGCGGCGGCGCCGCGTTCGAGGGCTACGGCGACTACGAGGGTTACGAGGGTCTGGCCTACGAGGCGGTGTAGCGCCGGCACGGGGCCGCGCGACGGGTGCGCGACGGCGGGGTGCCTGGTCGTGGCCGGTCGGCTCCGGGGCGATGCGCCGGGATGTGCTTCCGTGCGCGCCCATGACAAAAGGTGGCGTAAGT
The DNA here is from genome assembly GCF_044747265.1 of Streptomyces sp. NPDC090106. NCBI lineage: Bacteria > Bacillati > Actinomycetota > Actinomycetes > Kitasatosporales > Streptomycetaceae > Streptomyces > Streptomyces sp. NPDC090106. Next base: position 254,266 of record NZ_JBIVDS010000014.1, read on the forward strand.
CATGAATCTCCGAACGGGTGTTGACGCCGTGTGCCCGGCTGCTCACGCTGGTGGTCAGCGATTCGCCGCGAGGGGACGCCGAGGGCTTCGGTGACGGAAGCCCCCGACGAGTGCGGGTCGCCCCGCGGCGTCGGTTCTCTCGGGGCATGGAAGAGCCGGGGCGGGAACGCCGGGCTGGACGGCGGCGCAGGGCACCGCGCCCGGGGCGGGCCGCGGAGCGCCGCCGTCCGGCTGTGTCCGCGCATGCCGTCGCGGCGCCGTCTCAGAGCACCGCCACGGGTGCCACCGGGGTGCCCGTCGCGCCGACGAACGGCTCGGGCATCGCCGACAGCAGGAAGGCGTACCGGCCCTCTTCTCCACAGGCTGTGGACAACTCTTCGAGATTCCAGTTCTGGCCCTGGAGCATCCCCATCTCCACCAGGTCCAGCGCGTGCACCGGCAGCCACAGGTCGTCGATCTCGGGCGGGAAGATCTCGAAGGTCATCGTGTCGTTCGCGACGGCCGCGACGTCCCGTGCGTGGAACCACTCCGGCGTGCGCACCGACAGGCCCGGCGACGGATAGGCGTAGGCGTGCTTGTCGCCCGCCAGGTACACCTGCGTCTGGCCCGTGCGCACGAGGACGACGTCCCCGGCGCGCACCCGCGTCCCCGCCAGGTCCTCCGCCGCCTCCAGGTCCTCCGGGGTCACCGCATGGCCGCCGTCGAGCCGCTCCCGGCCCAGGGCGCGCGCCACGTCCAGGAGCACCCCGCGCGAGACGATGTGCCGCGCCGTGGCGATGCCGCTGAACTCGGCGCCCCCGTGCGCGGTGACGGTCCCGGCGGGGCGGCCGTTGTAGAGCCGGCCCGAGTGCGAGACATGGGTCAGCGCGTCCCAGTGCGTCGCCGCCTGAAGGCCCATGGTCACGGCGTCGTCGCTGCACGCGACCGTCCCCGGGCCGAAGATCTCCTGGTTGATCTGCACCATCGTGTGCAGCGGGTTGACCCGCCCCGGGATCATCCCGGTCTGCACGCCGTCCTGCTGCAGGGGGAGCGCGAGCGGGACGCGGCGGCCGGTGCGGATCTCGGCCGCGGCCTGCCGGACCACCTCGTCGGTGATCAGGTTCAGGGTGCCGATCTCGTCGGCCGCACCCCAGCGGCCCCAGTTGTTCACGCGTTCGGCGATGGCGTGGAACTCGGCGGGCAGCGGCATCGGGCCTCCCCGGGTTGTCTTCGGACAGGGGCTTGTCACCTGGTGTGCGACGGGCCATAAAATCTAACGGTCCGTCAGAAACCGCGGGAAGGGGCCGGCGTGGGGAACTTCTTGGCAGGCAAGGTCATCGCCGTGACGGGGTCGGGACGGGGCATCGGCCGGGCCGTCGCGCTCGCCGCCGCCGCCGAGGGCGCGCGGGTCGTCGTCAACGACTACGGGGTGTCGGTCGACGGGTCGTCGCCGACCAGCGCGGTCGCCGAGGGCGTGGTGAAGGAGATCGAGGCCGCGGGCGGGGAGGCCGTCGCCGTCGCCGACGACGTGTCCACGATGGCCGGCGGGCAGCGGATCGTGGACGTGGCCCTCGCCTCCTTCGGGCGGCTCGACGGAGTCGTGTGCGTCGCCGGGATCCTGCGCGAACGCATGCTGTTCAACATGACCGAGGACGAGTGGGACCCGGTCGTCGCCACCCACCTCAAGGGCACCTTCACCGTGTTCCGGGCCGCCTCCGCGGTCATGCGCAAGCAGGGCGGCGGGACGCTGATCGGGTTCACCAGCGGCAACCACCAGGGATCCGTCTCGCAGGCCAACTACAGCGCCGCCAAGGGCGGGGTGATCTCCCTGGTGCGCAGCGCCGCGCTGGGGCTGAACAAGTACGGGGTGACCGCCAACGCGGTGGCACCGGTCGCACGGACCCGGATGTCCGCGGGCGTGCCCATGGAGCTGGCGGAGATCGGGGAGCCGGAGGACGTGGCGGCGCTCGTCGTCTATCTGCTCTCCGACCGGGCCCGGGAGATCACCGGGCAGGTGTACACCGTCGCCGGCGCGAAGCTCGCGGTGTGGGCGCAGCCGCGGGAGCTGCGCGCCGCGTTCTCGGAGGACGGCGCGTGGACGCCCGAGGGGATCGCGGCCGTGCTGCCCGAGTCGGTGGGGGTCGATCCGATGCCGATGCTGGTGCGCCTGGAGGAGATGGAACGGGCCGCGGCGCGGGGGGAACGCCCCAACGCCTGAGGGTGTCCGGCGAGTCGAGGAGGCGTCGATGGACTTTGGGTTCGCAGCTGAGGACGAGACGTTCCGGACGGAGGTCCGGGAGTGGCTCACCGCGCACGCCGGGGCCGGACAGGACCGCCGGACCTGGGAACGGACCCTCGGGCGGGCCGGGTGGATCGGCCTGGGCTGGCCCGCCGGGGGCTACGGCAACCGCCCGCTCCCGCTCACCCGGCAGGTCGTGTGGGCCGAGGAGTACGCGCGCTCCGGGGCCCCGCCGCGGTCCGGGCACATCGGGGAGAACCTGCTCGCCCCGACCCTGCTCGCGCACGGCACCGACGAGCAGAAGGACCGGTTCCTGCCCCCCGTCGCGGCCGGTGAGGAGCTGTGGTGCCAGGGCTACAGCGAACCCGGGGCCGGGTCCGACCTCGCCGGGGTGAGCACCAGGGCGGAACCCGGCGCGGACGGGGCGTACCGGATCACGGGACAGAAGATCTGGACGTCCCTCGCCCACGAGGCGGACTGGTGCTTCGTGCTCGCGCGGACCGAGCAGGGGTCGAAACGCCATCACGGCCTGTCCTTCCTGCTGGTGCCGATGGACCAGCCGGGCCGCATCGAGGTCCGGCCCATCCGTCAGCTCACCGGCACCGGCGACTTCAACGAGGTGTTCTTCGACGGGGCGCGCGCGGAGCATGTCGTCGGGGGCGCGGGACAGGGCTGGCGGGTGGCGATGAGCCTGCTCGGGTTCGAGCGGGGCGTGTCCACGCTCGCCCAGCAGGTCGGGTTCGCCGAGGAGTTGGACGGCGTCGTACGGGCCGCCGTCGCGTCGGGGGCGGTGCGCGACCCCGTCGTACGGGAGCGGCTGGTGCGGCAGTGGGCCGAGTTGCGGGTCATGCGGTGGAACGCGCTGCGCACCCTCGGGCGGGCCGGGGACGCCGGGGCGCCCAGTGTGGCCAAGCTGCTGTGGGGCGGCTGGCACCAGCGGCTCGGGGAGCTGGCGTTGGCGGTGCGCGGGCCCGCCGGGGGCGTCGGACCGGCCGACTGGACACCCGGCTCGCCGTACGAACTCGACGCGTTCCAGCACCTGTTCCTCTTCTCCCGCGCCGACACGATCTACGGCGGCTCGGATCAGGTCCAGCGCACGATCATCGCCGAGCGGGTGCTCGGACTGCCCAGGGAACCCAAGGGAGTTGTGTGATGCGTGCAGTGGTGTTCGACGGGAAGCGGGTCGAGGTCGTCGACGACCTCGACGTACGGGACCCCGGGCCGGGGGAGGTGCTCGTCGCGCTCGCCGCCGCCGGGCTCTGCCACAGCGATCTGTCCGTGGTCGACGGGACCATCCCCTTCCCCGCCCCCGTGGTGCTGGGGCACGAGGGCGCGGGGGTCGTGCAGGCCGTGGGGGCCGGGGTCACGCACGTCGGACCCGGGGACCACGTGGCGCTGTCCACGCTCGCCAACTGCGGGGCCTGCGCCGACTGCGACCGGGGGCGGCCGACCATGTGCCGCAAGGCGATCGGGCGGCCCGGACAGCCGTTCACCCGCGGCGGGCGCCCGGTGTACCAGTTCGCCTCCAACTCGGCCTTCGCGGAACGGACCGTCGTCAAGGCCGTGCAGGCGGTGCGCATCCCCGCGGACGTTCCGCTGACCTCCGCCGCGCTCATCGGCTGCGGGGTGCTGACGGGTGTCGGCGCCGTGCTCAACCGGGCGCGCGTCGACCGCGGGGACACCGTCGTCGTCATCGGCACGGGCGGCATCGGGCTCAACGTGCTCCAGGGGGCCCGGCTCGCGGGCGCCCTGCGGATCGTCGCCGTCGACGCCAATCCGGCCAAGGAGGCGGTCGCCCGGCAGTTCGGGGCGACCGACTTCCTCACCTCGGCGCAGGGGGTGCGGGAGCTGCTGCCCACCGGCGCCGACCACGTCTTCGAGTGCGTGGGACGCGTCGAACTGGTCCGCCAGGCGATCGAGTTGCTCGACCGGCACGGACAGGCGGTGCTGCTGGGCATGCCGGCCGCCGGCGCGGAGGCGTCCTTCGCCGTGGCCTCCATGTTCCTGGACAAGTCGATCCTCGGCTGCCGCTACGGCTCCTCCCGCCCCCAGCGGGACATCCCGCTCTACGCCGGGCTCTACCGGGACGGCCGGCTGCTCCTGGACGAACTGGTCACCCAGACCTACCCGCTGGAGGAGTTCGAACGGGCGGTCGCCGACGCGGAGGCGGGAAAGGTGGCCCGCGGGGTGCTGACCTTCTGACGGCGGACCATGCCCGATCCGGGCCGGGAGGGTGGTCCACAGGCCCGGAAATCCGCTGCCGTGATGTCGGTGCGGGCGCCTACCGTCGACTCCATGAGCTATCGAGACGTCGCCTCCAGACCGGTGCTGATCTGGGCCTGCACCGCCGTCGCCGCCCGCATGCCGGTCGCCATGGCGCCCCTGGCGCTGGTGTTCCTGGTACGGGAGCGGCCCGGCGGCTACAGCCTGGGCGCGGCGCTCGCGGCGGCCTATGTGATCGGCGAGATCCTCGGGGCGCCGGTGCTCGGGACGCGGCTCGACCCGGCGCGCGGACGGCGGCACCTGGTCGCCGGACTGGCGTGCGGGGCCGCGGGGTTCACCGGGCTCGGGGTGTTCGCCGGGGCGCACGCGGGGGTGCTCGCCGGGTTCGCGTTCGTCGCCGGGGCGGCACCGGCCGCGGTGGCGGGCGGGCAGCGGGCGCTGCTCACCTCGCTGGTGCCGGAGCGGGCCGTGGCACAGGCGCTGTCCACCGAGTCGATGCTGATGTCCGGGGTGTGGGCGGTGTCGCCGGTCGCCGTCGCGGGGCTCGCGCTCGGGGTGGCGCCCCGGCTGCCGCTGCTGCTGGCCGCCCTGCTGATGGCCGCGTCGATCGCGGGGCAGGTCCTGCTGCCCGCCGGATGGGACACGGGGGAGGAGTCCGTGAAGGGGGCCTCCGCGGTCCGGGCGCTGCTGCGGGCCTGGCCCGTGTACGTCACGGGCGCGGCCAGCCTGACCCTGCTGGGCCTCGCCGAACTGACCCTGCCCGCGCTGCTGGAGCAGCGCGGGATCGCCGTCGGCTGGTCCGGGCCCATGCTCGCCGGGCTGGCCGTGGGCTCGGGCCTCGGGGCGTTCGTGTACGGGCTGCGGTCCTGGCCGGGACGGCTCCGGGCGCGCAGCGTGGTGCTGATGTGCGGGATGTCGGTCTTCGTGACGCTCGCCGCGCTCGCGCCGGGCGCGGCCGGGATCGCCGTCGCCCTCGTCCTCGCGGGCACCCTCCAGTCCGGCGCCCTGATCACCCGGAACCTGTCCCTGCGGGAGGCCGTGCCGGCGGGGGCGCTCGCCGCGGGGTACTCCGTGATGTACGCGGCGGCGGGCGCCGGCTACGCGGCCACCGGGTCCCTCGCCGGCGGTCTCCTCCAGCTGGTGACCCCGTCCGCGGCGATCCTCGCCGGAGTGGCCCTGACCCTGCTCCTGACCGCGCTGGGCTGGTGGGGCGAGGTCCGGCGGGCGGAGGCGGGGACGGCACGGACGTCCGGGGGAGGTCAGGCGCCGCCGGTCCGGCGGGTCTCCGGGGCCGGGTTTGTTTCCGTGCGGAAGGTGCGGCGGTAGGTCGTCGGGGTGACGCCGAGGGCCGACTGGAGATGCTGGCGCATGGACTGGGCCGTGCCGAAGCCCGCGTCCCTGGCGACCTGGTCGACGGAGAGGTCCGAGGACTCCAGCAGGTGCCGGGCCCGTTCCACCCGCTGCTGGGTGAGCCACTGGCCGGGGCTGATGCCGACCTCCTCGCGGAAGCGGCGGGTGAAGGTCCGCACCGACATGGACTCCTGCTCGGCCAGGTCCCGCAGCTGGATCGGCTCGTGCAGCCGGCCCAGCGCCCAGGCGCGCGCCGCCGTGGTGCCGGCGAACTGCGGCTCCGGCACCGGACGCCGGACGTACTGCGCCTGGCCGCCCTCGCGGTGCGGCGGCACGACCGTGCGGCGCGCCACCTCGTTGGCGACGGCGGTGCCGTGGTCCCGGCGCAGCATGTGCAGGCACAGGTCGACCCCGGCGGCGACGCCCGCGGAGGTCAGGACGTCGCCGTCGTCCACGTACAGGACGTCCGCGTCCACCCTCACCCGCGGGAAGAGCCGCTGGAACCGCTCGGCCTCGGCCCAGTGCGTGGTGGCGGGGCGCCCGTCGAGACGGCCCGCGGCGGCCAGGACGTAACTGCCGGTGCAGATGGAGGCGAGCCGGGTGCCCGGGCGGATACGGGCGAACGCGGCGGCCAGTTCCCCGGTCAGCACCCCCTGCTCGAAGACCGGGCCGAGTTCGTACGACGCCGGGACGATCACCGTGTCGGCGGTGGCCAGTGCCTCGGGGCCGTGCTCGACCTGGATGGCGAAGTCGGCGTCGGTCCGTACCGGGCCCGGTGGCCGGACCGAGCAGGTCACCAGCTCGTACAGCGGCCGGCCGGAGGCGTCCCGGGGGCGGCCGAAGATGCGGTGCGGGATGCCCAGCTCGAAGGGGAGGATGCCGTCCAGGGCGAGGACGACCACGCGGTGCGGACGGTGCCCGGGCTCACGGCTCATGGCCCGATCCTAACGAATGCTGTCCTTCGGGCCAGTGGAAGGGGGCGGGCCCGGGGCCGGAAGCTCTAGGGCGTGACCCAGACAACCGACGCCGCCGGCCCCGACACCGCCACCACCGCCGGGCCCGCCCGGCGACGCCGCTCCCTCCACCGCGCGTGGTTCGTCGCCGCCGTCACCTTCGTGACGATCATCGGCGCCGCCGCCTTCCGCTCCCTGCCCGGACTGCTCATCGACCCCCTGCACCAGGACTTCGGCTGGTCACGCGGCACGATCAGCGCGGCCGTCTCGGTCAACCTCGCGCTGTACGGGCTCACCGCGCCCTTCGCGGCGGCGCTGATGGACCGGTTCGGCATCCGCCGGGTCGTCGCCGTCGCGCTGACGGTCATCGCGCTCGGCTCGGGCCTGACCGTGTGGATGACCGCGGCCTGGCAGCTGCTGCTGTGCTGGGGGCTGCTGGTCGGCCTCGGGTCCGGCTCGATGGCGCTGGCCTTCGCCGCGACCGTCACCAACCGCTGGTTCACCGAGCGGCGCGGTCTGGTCACCGGCATCCTCACCGCCGCCTCGGCCTCCGGGCAGCTCATCTTCCTGCCGGTGCTGTCCTGGATCGTCCAGACGCACGACTGGCGCCCCGCCGCCGTCACCGTCGCCCTCGCGGCCCTCGCCGTCGTGCCCTTCGTCTGGCTGCTGCTGCGCGACCACCCGGCGGACGTGGGCCTGAAGCCGTACGGGGCGAAGGAGTTCGTGCCCAAGCCCGCCCCGGTGCCGGGCGCCGCCCGCCGCGCGCTGCGGGTGCTGTTCCAGGCCTCCCGCACGGGCACCTTCTGGCTGCTCGCCGGGACCTTCGCCATCTGCGGCGCCTCCACCAACGGCCTGATCCAGACCCACTTCGTGCCCGCCGCCCACGACCACGGCATGCCCATCACGGCCGCCGCCGGACTCCTCGCGGTCATCGGTGTCTTCGACGTCGTCGGCACCATCGCCTCCGGCTGGTTCACCGACCGCTTCGACGCGCGCCGCCTGCTCGCCGTGTACTACGCGCTGCGCGGCGTCTCGCTGCTGTTCCTGCCGATGCTGCTCGCCCCGAGCGTGCACCCGCCGATGCTGTTCTTCATCGTCTTCTACGGCCTCGACTGGGTCGCCACCGTCCCGCCCACCGTGGCCCTGTGCCGCGAGGTCTACGGCGAGGACAGCGCCATCGTCTTCGGCTGGGTCCTCGCCTCCCACCAGGTCGGCGCCGCGCTCGTGGCCTTCGCGGGCGGCGTGGCACGGGACGCCTTCGGCTCCTACGACATGGTCTGGTACGCCTCCGGTGCGCTGTGCGCGGTGGCGGCGCTGATGGCGCTGGTGATCCGGCGCAGGCCGGCTCCGGCACCGGTGGCACTGCCGGCCTGAGACACGGCCGGCGGTCCTGGGCCGTAGCCGCGAAGTCCCGCCCGCCCCCGCGACGCCCGGCACGCCGAGAGCAGGCACCGGACGCCGCGGGGCCCGCCCTCCGGGCGGACGACGGGACTGTGCGGACACCCCCTAGAGGAACCGCCCCTGGTGGAACAGCAGCGGTGCGCGCTCCTCGGCGGAGTCGGACGTGCCCAGCGCGTCCACCCGGCCCACCACGATCAGATGGTCGCCCCCGGTGTGCACCGCGTGCACCGTGCAGTCGACCCAGGCGAGCGTGTCCGCGAGGCGGGGCGAGCCGGAGACGGGGGCCGCGTCGAAGGCGACGCCCGCGAACTTGTCGGCGCCGCTCACCGCGAAGCCCCGGCACAGCCCGCCCTGGTGCGCGGCCAGCACGTTGACGCAGAAGACGCCCGCGCGGGCGATACGGGGCCAGGTCGTGGACGTCCGGCCGACCATGAAGGCGACGAGCGGCGGATCGAGGGAGAGGGAGGAGAAGGACTGGCAGGCGAAACCCGCGGGGCCCCGCCCGTCGGCGCCCGGGGCCGTGACCACGACCACGCCCGTCGCGAAGCTCCCCAGCACCCGCCGGAACTCGGCCTGGCCGACCGGCGCCCGCTCGTCCGCGCGGACACAGCGCAGCGCGGGGCGCGGGAGCGGCTCCAGGGGGGCCGCTCCGGCGGAGCGGAGATAGCGGACGGCGGCTTCTGCCATGCCTGCTTGTCCCATCACCCTTCGATTGAACCTGACGGTGCGTCAGATAGGAAGGGTCAGCGGCCCCTGAACTCCGGGCTCCTGCGCTCCACGAAACTCGCCACGCCCTCCTGGGCGTCCGCCGTCGTCATGTTGATCTCCTGGGCCGCCGCCTCCGCGGCGAACGCCGTCGCGCGGTCGCTGTCCAGGGAGGTGTTGACGAGGTGCTTGGTGAGGGCGAGGGCGCGCGTGGGACCGGCCGCGAGCCGGGCCGCCCAGTCGCGGGACTCCTTGTCCAACTCGCCGTCCGGGACGGTCCGGTTGACCAGCCCCAGCCGTTCGGCGTCCGCCGCGGACAGCGCGTCGCCGAAGAACATCAGCTCCTTCGCCCGGTGGGGGCCGATCAGCCGCGGCAGGAGATACGCGCCCCCGCCGTCCGGGACCAGCCCGCGCCGGACGAACACCTCGATGAACCGCGCCGACTCCGCCGCCAGCACGAGATCGCAGGCGAGGGCGAGATGGGCGCCGAGACCGGCCGCCGTGCCGTTCACGGCGGCGATCACCGGCTTCTCGCAGTCGAGGACGGCGGAGACGAGCCGCTGCGCGCCCAGCCGCAGCATCCGGGCCACGTCCCCGGCGACGCGTTCCCCGGCGACGCGTTCACCGCCGCCGGAACCGTCTTCCGAACCGCCCCCCGAACCGCCCCGCGACCCGGCTCGCAGGTCCGCGCCCGCGCAGAAGGCCCGGCCCGTTCCGGTGAGGACCACCGCGCGGATCTCCGGATCGGCCGACGCGTCCCCCAACAGGCCGATGAGCCGGTTTCGTCCGGCGGGGGTGAGCGCGTTGAGGGCCCCGGGGCGGTTGAGGGTGAGGTGGGCGACCCGGCCCTCGACCGTGTGCAGCAGCTCGGTCGCGAGCCCGGTCACCGGCACACCACCAGCGCGTCCAGCGCCACCGCGCCCTGGCCCCGCTCCAGCACCATCAGCGGGTTGATGTCCAGCTCGGCGATGTCGTCGCCCAGTTCCATCGCCATGCGCTGCACCCGCAGCACGACCTCGACGAGCGCCTCGACGTCGGCGGGCGGCCGGCCCCGCACCCCGTCCAGCAGGGCCCGCCCGCGCAGATCGCCGAGCATGTCCCGCGCCTGGTCCTCGGTGAACGGCGGCACCCGCACGGCGGAGTCCCGCAGCACCTCCACGAGCACCCCGCCGAGCCCGACCGTGACGGTCGGCCCGAACAGGTCGTCGTGGGTGACGCCGACGACCATCTCCACGCCGGGCTCCACCATCTGGCAGACCAGGACGCCGTCCAGGGCGACGTCCTCGTAGCGGGCGATGTCGGTCAGCTCGCGGTAGGCGTCGCGCACCTGGCTGGCGGAGGTGAGGCCGATCTTCACCAGGCCCAGCTCCGTCTTGTGGGCGATCCGCGCGCCGGACGCCTTCATCACCACCGGGTAGCCCACCAGGCCCGCCGCCCGGACGGCCGCCGCCGCGCTGGTCACCAGCTGCTCGCGCGGCACGCGGATGCCGTACGCGCGCAGCAGCTGCTTCGCCGCGTGCTCGCTGAGCTGCTGGCCCGGGCGCATCAGGGCCTGGGCCTTGCGGAACGAGGGCGAGGGGGTGCGCGGGGCCTCGTCGAGGGGGGAGCGGTAGCGGGCCGTGAAGCGGTGGTGGCCGAGGTAGGCGCGGACCGCCGTGACACAGTTGCCGACCGTGCGGAAGGTGGCCACCCGGGACGACCCGAGCAGCACCTCGCGGTAGGCGGGTTCGGTGCCGACGGGCGAGCCCCACACCACGCACACCAGCTTGTCGGTCTGCTCGGCGGCGTCCACCAGGTCCCGCACCAGCCGGTCGCTGAGCGGCGGGAACGGGCCGGTGACCGGGCAGATCAGTACGCCCACCGACGGGTCGTCGAGGATCGCGTCGATGATCTTCCGGCCGCGCCAGTCGCCGACGGGATGCCCGCCGTTGTCGACCGGGTTGGCGACACCGAGGAACTCCGGTATCCACTGGTGCAGTTCGGCCTGCTTGGCCTCGGACAGGGTCGGCAGACTCAGCCCCGCCTCCGTCGCCAGGTCGGCGACGTGCGCGCCGGTGCCGCCCGAGATGGAGTAGACGACGACGCCGTCCGCGCGCGGCGGCCGGGCCCGCGCCAACAGGGCCGCGGTGTCCTGGAGTTCGTCGAGCCCGTCGACGCGGATCACGCCGTACTGCCGCATCGCCGCGTCCACCACCGCGTCCGCGCCGGTCAGTTTGCCGGTGTGCGAGGCGGCCGTACGGGCGCCGGTCTCGGTGCGGCCCACCTTGACGGCGACTACCGGCACCTTGCGGCGGGCGGCGCGGTCGGCGGCGAGCAGGAAGGAACGGCCGTCCTTCAGCCCTTCGACGTAACAGGCGATCGCGCCGACCTCGGGCCGCTCGGCGAAGTAGGACAGGAAGTCCGCGGTCTCCAGATCGGCCTCGTTGCCCGTCGGCGCCCAGTGGCTCAGCCGGACGCCGAGTTCCTGGAGGGCGAAGACGGGGCGCCCCTGGTGGCCGGACTGGGTGATGAGCGCGATCGCCGGTCCGCCGAGGTCGTCCCGGAACCGTTCGAAGGCGTTGAGGTTGGTGTTCGGGCCGAGCAGCCGCATCCCCGACCGCCGTACGGCCGCCGCCAGCCGGGCCTGGGCGAGGGCGCCCTCCTCGCCCGTCTCGGCGAACCCGGAGGCGAAGACGACGGCGAACCGCACCTTGGCCTCGGCGAGTTCCTCGATCACCGGCAGCGGGTCGGCCACCAGCAGGACGGCGAGGTCGACCTGCTCGGGCAGGTCGGCGACGGACGCCACGCAGTCGATGCCGAACACGGAGGGGCGGCCGGGATGCACCGGGTGCAGCCGCGCCCCGACCCGTTCGGACCAGGCGATCAGCTGCCGGGTGACGCCGGTGTTCGGGCGCCCTTCGGCGTCGGACGCGCCGATCACCGCGACCGACTCGGGCCGGAAGAACCGGTCCAGGTCGGGGACGTCCGAGTACAGCGGACGGCCGCCGACGTCGAGATCGCCGACGTCGGCCGGCCTGCCGTGGACGGCGGGGCCGGGTTGCTCGCCGCACGCGATGACCCGGGCCCGGCGGGAGTCGGTGGTGAGGGTGCCGTGGGTTGATCCAAGCATCGGTCCGCCCGCTCCTGTGTGACAGCCAAGACTGACGCCAGCCAACTGACGCACTGTCAGATTACATAACTGACGGTGTGTCAGGAATGCCTGTGCACACAGAAAGGAACGGACCTCAACCAACTGAGGCCCGTCACAGGGTCGTTCGAGCGGCGCCCGGCGCCGGGAGGTGCTCAGCGCCGGGCGGCGCTCCCCGTCCGCGCGATCGCCTTCGCGATCTTCTCCGCGTCGATCGCCAGCTCGCGGAACATGCCGCTGATGGGGTTGGTGAAGCCGGTGAAGTAGAGGCCGGGGGCGTCGGACGGGGTGCGGGCGCCGTGGACGCGGGGCCTGCCGCGGGCGTCGAGGACGTCCAGGTGGCCGATCAGGTCCTCCAGGGCGCGGGAGTAGCCCGTGGCCGCGATCACCGCGTCGGGGCCGATGCGGTCGCCGTCGGCGAGGACGACCTTGCCGTCCTCGAAGGACTCCACGGCGGCCACGATCTCCACCCGGCCCGAGCGGACGGCGTCGAGGAGACCCACGTCCTGGACCGGGATCGCGCCCTCCTTGACCCGGCTGTAGAGGCCGGTGTCGGGGCGGGGCAGGCCCTGGGCGGAGAGGTCGGGGACGCTGAGCTTCGCCATCGGCCCGGCGAGGCGGTCGACGAGGCCGACCGGCAGCCTGCGCACCAGGACGCCCGTGTACTGGGCGGCCCAGCCCGCGGTGGAGCGCCGCACGATGTGCGGGACCGTGCGCACGGCGAGGCGGACCCGGGACGCGCCGCCCTCCACCAGGTCCACCGCGATCTCCGCGCCCGTGTTGCCGACCCCGACGACCAGCACGTCCCGGCCGGCGTACGGCTCGGGGTTGCGGTACTCGTCGGCGTGGACGAGCTCGCCGGTGAAGGTGTCGCGGCCGGGCCACCGAGGCACCCGCGGGGTGTGGTTGAAGCCGGTGGCCACGACCACCGCGGCGCCCGTCAGCTCACGGCCGCCGGTCGCGTGCAGCAGCCAGCCCGTGCCGTCGGGGGCGCGGTCGACGCGGGAGACCTCCACGCCGGTGACGATCTCCAGCTCGTGGTGCTCGGCGTACTTCTCCAGGTAGCGCACCACGTTGTCGCGGGAGACCCAGCGCCCGAAGCGGCGCGGCATCGGCAGGCCGGGCAGGCCCGACAGGCGGCGGGTGGTGTGCAGATGGAGCCGGTCGTAGTGGCGCCGCCAGGAGGCGCCGACCCGGTCGGACTTCTCCAGGACGACGGCACGGACGCCCTGGGCGCGCAGCGCGTACGCCGCGGCGAGTCCGCCGGGGCCGCCGCCGATGACGTACACGGGGCGGGCGGCGGAAGACGCTGAGGTCGCGGGGGGCGTTGTGGAGTCGGCCATGAGCGCGAGCGTAATCACGTATGGGGTTGATGGGTCTCGGTCAAGCCCGGAATCGGTTGCGAATTGATCACGCCTGTAGGAGGGGTGGGTGGGGCCGGTGGCGTAGGGCCCCTGGTTGTGGCGGGCCGGTGTCCTCCGGGGCCGCCGGGGACAGCCCGGGGCGGCGGCGGAAAGGCCACGGCGCCGAGCCCGCGATCCGCGGTGGGGCTCGGCGCCGTGGTGGTGCGGTGGCCGGGGTCTGACGGGAAACCGGCACCGCGCTCAGGGGGAGGGGGCTACTTCCGCCGGGCGGTCCCGACGCCGGTCCTGTGGCCGGTCACCTGGGCGATCCAGGTGATGAAGTCGCCGGGGTCGGTGTTGGCGCCGTGGCCCTCGTCCCAGTAGTAGAGGTGGTTCACCTCGTCGCCCAGGCCCGCCGCGGCGGCGGCCAGGTTGGCGGAGACGGCGTGCGAGGTGTCGGTGTCGGCGGTGCCGAGGCGGATCCACCAGTGCTTGGCGCGCCCGGGGTTCTTCCGCTGGAGGAAGTACATCGGGTTCATCAGGTCCAGCTTCGCGGGGAGGTCGGAGGCGACCCGCCGACTGCTGAGCCCGGTGGTGTCGTTCTTCGCGCCGTACGCCGTGAAGTGGCGGCTCTGGGTGGTGCCCGTGCCGAAGAGGTTGTTCTCGCCGGCCGACAGGTCGAAGGCGTCGAAGGCCGGGGCGGACTTGCCGCGGGTGCCGACGTGGTCGAGGTACTGCTCCCAGGTGAAGCTCGCCCTGCCGCCGGACCAGGTGATGCCGGTGTGCGCGGCGAGATAGGTCGCGCGGTCGGCGTCGGACAGGGCGGCCAGATAGGTGGTCGCCGACGGCTCCAGGTACTGCTTGAGCAGATAGGCGTCGTAGTTGCGGGCGGTGAGGGTGCCGAAGCCGGAGCCCTTGAGGCCGCGCAGTCCGAGCGTGGCCTGGTACTCGGCGAACTGGGACCGCAGGGCCTTGGACACGGTCTGGTCGGCGGTGGAGCCGGACTTGGTGGCCAGCGTGCCCCAGTTCCACTCGTAGGCGCCGTCGGCGTGCTCCAGGTCGGTGATCGGGCACCAGGCGCCCACCGCGAAGATCGCGTCGGAGGCGTCGGCCGCGCCCAGCGCGGTGAGGGCCTTGTCGTACAGCGGGCTGTCGCCGGACGCGCCGAGCAGGGAGGACAGGGCGCCGCCCGCGCTGGTGCCCGCGGAGACGATCCGCTCCACGTTTCCGGGGATGCGGCCCTTGTTGGCCCGCACGTACCGGACGGCCGCCTTGAGGTCGACGATCGCCGCGGGCGCGGTGCCGTAGTAGGTGCCGTCGGCGTCGGTGAGGGTACGGCCGCGGGCGCCGGGCTCGATCACGACGTACCCGGCGGCCAGGGCGAGGAGCTGGTTGCTCGCGGTGGCGCCGCCGGTGGCGTTGGTGTTCGCGTTGGCGTTCGGCGCGGCTGAGGCGCCTGCCGACGCGCTCGCGGAGCCGCTGGGCGCGGTGCCGCCCGGTGCGGAACCGCCCATCGCCGAGCCGCCGCCCCCGATCCCGGTGGCGTCCGCGACGGACGCGGGCATGTAGCCGCCGACGGAGTTCGCGAACAGGATCGGCGCGTCGGCCGGGTCGACCGCGGTGCCGTCGATCTCGACCGGCGCGGAGACGATCAGCGACTGGTACGTGGCGTCCACCGGGTCGGCGACATAGGTGATCGCCTTCCAGAAGTGGTACGTCACCGCGTGCTCGGTGCCCTCGGTGCCGGTGACCGTCGTGGTCAGCTTCTCGTAGGCGTCCGGGTCGAAGACCAGGGAGTCCGAGGAGGACGAGGAGCCGGACGGGGACGACGATCCGCTCGACGCCTGCGCGCTCAGCGCGATGCCGCCGACCGCGGCGACACCCGCGCCCGCGCCGAGGCCCATCACTACGGTCCTTCGCTTGACTGCCCGGTGCTTCACGGTTCCACTCCCTGCGTCTGGGGCTTGCGACTGCGAAGGTAGCGAGATTGCCGACCAGATTGCCAACAATCTGGCCGCATTCAGAGTGAACCCATAGCTTCATGGCCGCCGCACAGGATTCCCTCAGCTCCGCTTCAGTCGCCGCGGCCTTCCCGGATCGCGTCACCTGACGTACCGTCAGATGCCATGGATACGATCTGGCTCAGCGGCGCCGAGTGGCTGGCCGTGCTGCGCGTCGGGCTCGGGCTGTGGTGGCTGGAGAGCTGGCGGCACAAGGACAGGAAGGGCTGGTTCGAGCGCGGCACCGGCATCGCCTGGGCCGCGGACGTGGCCGCCAAACACCGCTGGAACGCCGTCCGTTCGGGCTTCGACACGGTCGTGAAGCCGCGCCCGCGCACCATGGCGTACGTCGTCGTCTACGCCGAACTCGCCCTGGGTCTCGGCCTGGTGGCCGGGTTCCTCACCCCGATCGCCCTGGTCGCAGGCCTGTTGCTCAACGTCCTCTACTTCACGCTCATGATCCATGACTGGGCGGAGCAGGGGCAGAACGCGATGATGGCGCTGATCTCGGCGGTCGCGCTGTTCGCGATGGCCTGGCAGACCTGGTCCCTGGACAGCGCGCTGGGCTGGTTCGGATGACCGCGGCCCGCCACGACCTGCCCGAGCCCGACGCGTTCACCCGCACGTACTGGGACGCGGCCGGCGAGGGAAGGCTCCTGCTCCGCCGCTGCCGGGCCTGCGGGCGCCCCCACCACTACCCCCGCGAGTTCTGCCCGCACTGCTGGAGCGAGGACGTGGTGTGGGAGCCGGCGAGCGGCCGGGCCGAGCTGTACACCTGGTCCGTCGTGCACCGCAACGACCTGCCGCCCTTCGGGGAACGCGTCCCGTACGTCGCCGCCGTCGTCCAACTGGCCGAGGGGCCGCGGATGATGACCGAGATCGTGGACTGCCCGGCACCGGCCCTGCGGGCGGGCATGCGGCTTCGGGCCGGCTTCCGCGAGGGAATCCCGGTGTTCCGCCCCGAGGGGTGAGCCAGGGATCGCGTTCTCCGCCCCGAGGGGTGAGCGAGGAGCCCGTCCGGTATTCAATGGCCCGATGCCCCCTCCACGTGAACGGACCCACCGCCACCCCGCTCCCGAACTCCTCGGCCACGGGCTGCGGCTCGGCCGCTGGGACCCGGACTCCGACGCCGACGCGGAGGCCTGGCTGCGGGGCCGCTCCGACCCCGAGTTCCAGCGCTGGAACACCCCGCTGAAGCAGGTCACCGACCTCGCCGGGGCCCGGGTCTCGCTGCGCGCGGCGGCGGAGAGCGTCGCGGAGGGGGCCAGCGCGTCCTTCCGTGTGAGCGACGCCGACGCCGGGACGACGCTCGGGCACATCGGCGTCAACATGATCGACCGCGTCGGCCGCAGCGCGCGCGTCGGCTACTGGGTGCTGCCCGAGGCCCGCGGCCGGGGCGTCGCCACCCGTGCCCTCACCCTGGTCTCCCCCTGGGCCTTCACCGGACTGGGCCTGCACCGCCTCGAACTGGGCCACGCCCTCGGCCACGACGCGTCCTGCCGGACGGCCGAACGCTGCGGATACCCCTACGAGGGCACCCTGCGCGGCGCGATGTTCGAGGCCGGGACCCTGGAGGCCTTCCGGGACGTCCATCTGCACGCCCGTCTGGCCACCGACCCGGAGGCGGAGCCGAGATGACCTGGCACGTCACCGGGGACGTCGACGCGTTCCTCCGCCTCGCCGGACCCTTCCTGCGCTCCCGCCCGGTCCTGCACACCGTGCCCCTGACGGTCACCGAACGCCTGCGCACCGAGGGCCCGGCGGCGTACGGCGGCGCGGCCCCCGTCCTCGGCGCGCTGGAGCGGGACGGCGCCGTCCGGGCCGTCTGGTTCCGCACCCCGCCCCACGGGATCGTCCTGACCCCCCTCGCCGCCGAGGAGGCCGACACGCTCGCCGGGCACCTGGCCGGGCTCGGCCACGTCCTGCCCGGACTCCAGGCCGACCGGGGCACCGCCGTGGCCTTCGCCGACGCCTGGCGCCGGCACACGGGGGCCGAGGCCACGCTCCTGCTGCGCCAGCGGCTGTACCGGCTGGCCGAGCCGGTCTCGCCCGAGCCGTCGCCGCCGGGGCGGGCGCGGGTGGCGACGGAGGCCGACCTGGACCTGCTCACGGGCTGGTTCGACGCGTTCGCGGCCGACGTGGGCCGCGGTGCCGCGGTCCGGGAGGCCGGGGACCGGGTCGCCCTGCGCGTCCGGGACGGCCGTCTCCTGCTCTGGGAGACCCCGGACGGCACCCCCGTCGCCATGGCCGGAACCCACCCGATGGTCGCCGGACAGATCCGGATCGGCCCGGTGTACACCCCGCCGGAGCGGCGCGGCCACGGATACGCGGCAGCCGCCACGGACGCGGTCGGCCGGGCCGCCCTGGCCGCCGGGGCCGAGGAGGTCCTGCTCTTCGCGGACCTCGCCAACCCGACGAGCAACGGCGTCTACCGGCGGGTCGGTCACCGGGGCGTGGCGGACTTCGCCGTGTACGGCTTCTCGGCGCCCGGGTAGCCCGCTCAGGGCCACAGAAGCTGCCGCTGCCACCCTCCGTCCTCCGCGCGCCGGTAGGCGAGCCGTACGTGGCGCCGCCGGGCGTCGCCCTGGAAGAACTCGACCTCCTCGGCCGCGACCCGGTACAGCGTCCACGTCGGCACCGGTGCGTCCGGCGTGCGCTGGGCCTGCTCCCAGGCGGCCTCCGAGGCGTGCGCCAACTCGTCGAGGGAGCCGAGCGGTTCGCTCTGCCGTCCGGTGAGCGCCGCCGCCAGCGCCCCGGTCGAGCGGGCGTGCAGGTCCGCCTGGCTCTCGGCGGAGGGCGCGGCCGTCACCTGGCCCCGCACCCGTACCTGGCGGCCCAGCGCGGGCCAGTAGAACCCGAGCGCCGCGTACGGCCGGGCGGCGAGCTGGCGGCCCTTGCGGCTCCCGCCGTGCGTCGCGAACGCCCACCCGTCCGCGTCGGCGCCGTGCAGCATCACCGTCCGCACGTCGGGCAGACCGTCCTCACCGGCCGTCGCCAGCGACATCGTGTGCGGTTCGCCCTGCCCGGCGGCCACGGCCTCGGCGAACCAGACGGTGAACAGCGCGAGCGGGTCACCGGGCGCGGCACCGGGGTCGAAGGACGCCAGCACGGTGCCCTCCGGCCCCCAGACCCGCAGCGACCGCAACAGTGCGTGAAGATCGGTTTCCATCCCCCGATTGTCACCCCAGGGCCCCGCACACGGAGAAGGGGACGACCTGCCCACACCATCGGCGACGACCCGCCGCCGGTACATGGGACGGCCTGCCTGCGGCTTCGGCGACGGCCTGCCGCCGGTACGCGGGACGGCCTGCCTGCGGCTTCGGCGATGGCCTGCCGCCGGTACGCGGGACGGCCTGCCTGCGGCTTCGGCGATGGCCTGCCGCCGGTACGCGGGACGGCCTGCCCGCGGCTTGCGCGATGGCCTGCCCACGACTCCTGCGGCTGCCGGGCCCGCGGCTTCGGCGACGGTCTGCCCGCGGCGTACGGGATGGCTCATCTTCGGCTTTCCGGATGGCCCGGCCGTGGCTCCGGCCCTTGTCGTGGCTACGCCTTCGGCGACGGTCCGTCCATGGTGGAGGGGGCGGCCCCGCTGCGGCCTCCGCGGTGGACCCGCCTCGGCCACGGCGTCCGTCAGGGCCTGTCTGCCGTGCCCGCTCCCCGCTCACGCCACCGTCCGCCCCGCCTCCGCCAGGAACCGTCGCTGGGGTTCGCGCAGGTGGTCCCAGAGGGTTTCCGGGGGGCCCGGGTGGTTCCACAGGGCCTCGTCGACGGCTGTCGCGTAGGCGCGGGCGCAGGTGTAGAAGCCGGGTGGGAACAGGACCTGGACCATGCGTTCGGCGATCCACAGGCGGTCGATGAGATCGCGGGCCGCCCCGCGCCAGTCGGGGTCCGGGGCGGGCGCGTGGTCCAGGCGGCGTTCGGCCAGGCGGATGCCCTCCTGGGTGAGGGCGATGAACTCCCGCAGCAGGGCGAGACGTTCGGCGCGCCGGGCCTCCGCGAGCTGTAGCGCCTGGCGCCGGTCCTCCGCGCGTGCCGTCAGCCGGCCCGTGGTGACCTGGGCGACGTACGACAGTCCGCCGCCCACCACGACCCCCAGCAGCGGCGCCCACACCTGCTCCACGTCCACCGACATCCCCCTCGCGCACCGCCTCACGTGCACGGCGCCTCATGCACACCGCGCCCCACGTACACCGCCCCCGCCCTCACGCACCGCTCCCCACGTGCACCGCGCCCTCGCGCACCGCCCCCCGCCCACGCGCCCCCGCCTTCACCGCCCCAGAATCACCGTCCCCGACGAGCAGAACCAGCCCCCGGTTCCCGAGGCCACTGCCAGTCGGGGGAGGGAGCCGTCGGGGCGGTGCACCTGGCGGGGGCCCGTTTCGCCGCGGAGCTGGCGTACCGCCTCGACGAGGAGGAACAGGCCCCGCATGCCGGGGTGCTGGGCGGACAGGCCGCCCCCGTCGGTGTTGACGGGCAGCTCGCGGGCCTGGACGTACGCCCCGCCCTCGCCCTTCTTGCAGAAGCCGAGGTCCTCCAGGGTGACCAGGGTCATGTAGGTGAAGGCGTCGTAGATCTCGGCGAGGTCGATGTCGGCGGGGCGGACTCCGGCACGGGCGAAGGCGAGACGCCCGCTGACGGCGGCGGGGGAGACGGTGAAGTCGGGCCATTCGGACATCGTGGCGTGGGAGACGTGCTCGCCGGTGCCGAGCACCCACACCGGGTCCGTGCGGCAGTCGCGGGCGTACTCCTCGGCGGCGAGCAGGACGGCGGCGCCGCCGTCGGAGCGGATGCAGCAGTGCAGCTTGGTGAAGGGGTCGGCGATCATCGGGCCGGAGAGGACGTCGTCGACGGTGATGGGGTCACGGAACATCGCCTCGGGGTTGAGGGCGGCGTTCGCCCGCGCCTGCACCGCGACCTCCGCCAACTGCTCGATCGTCGTGCCGTGTTCGATCATGTGGCGGCGGGCGGCCATCGCGTACTTCGCGATCAGGGTGTGGCCGTAGGGCGCCTCGAACTGGAGCGGGCCGCGGGCTCCGAAGGAGAGACCGCCGGTGCGGCGGCCTGCCCTGATGTCCGCGCGGGCGGTCGAGCCGTAGACCAGGAGCACGGCGTTCGCGTGGCCCGCCGCTATCGCGTCCGCCGCGTGCGCCGCCATGACCTCCCAGGTCGAGCCGCCCACGGAGGTGGAGTCGACCCAGGTGGGCCGCAGACCCAGGTACTCGGCCACCTCGACCGGCGCCAGCACCCCCGTGCCCGCCGACGCGAACCCGTCGATCAGGCCCCGGTCCAGGCCCGCGTCCGCGAGCGCGCGGCGGGCCGCCTGGGCGTGCAGGGCGTACGGGGTCGCGTCGTCCACCCGGCCGCAGTCGGAGAGGGCCACGCCGACCACGGCGACTTTCCGTTGTCCGGCAGTCATCACAGGGCTCTCCCTCTGGGCATCTCGAACCGGCCCCCCTAATATGACGGCCCGTCAGATCCGGAGGGAAGGGGCCCAGCATGGACGCCGGCTTCACCGCCGAACAGGACGAGATCCGCCGCACCCTGCGCGAACTGCTCCACAAGCGGTGCGGTTCGGGGGAGTCACGGGCCGCCGTGGACAGCCCGGACGGGTACGACCCCGCCCTGTGGGCCGCCCTGTGCGAACAGCTCGGGGTGGCCGGGCTCGCCCTGCCGGAGCGCTACGGCGGCGTCGGCTGCGGACCGACCGAAGTCGCCCTCGCCGCCGAGGAGTTCGGCCGGGTCCTCGCCCCCACGCCGTTCCTGGCCACCGCCGTGCTCGCCGCGCCCCTGATCGCCGCCCTCGGCACCGGGGCCCAGCGCGCCGACCTGCTGCCCCGGATCGCCGCGGGCACCCTCACCGCCACCCTCGCCGCGCCCGCGGCGGCCCTCGCGCTCACCTCCGCCAACACCGGCACCTGGGCGGGCGGCGGACGGGCCGGGGGAGTGCAGGCCCGCCCCGCCCCGGACGGCTGGCGGCTGTACGGCGAGGTCGAGCGGGTGCCGGACGGGCACAGCGCGGGCCTGCTCCTGGTCGCCGCGCACGCCGGTGGCTTCGCCCGCTCGCGGACCCTGCTGTTCCTGGTGCCGGGCGGCGCCGCCGGTGCCGTACGCACCCGGCTGACCGCGCTGGACGCGACCCGTCCGCTGGCCCGGGTGCAACTGCGGGACGTGCCGGCCGAGTTGCTGGGCGAGGACGGCCCGGACCTGCTCGGGGCACTCGCCCGCACCGGGGACACGGCGGCGGCGGTGCTGGCCTGCGAGGCGGTGGGGGCGGCGGACCGGGTGCTGGAGCGGACCGTGGAGTACGTCAAGCAGCGGGAGCAGTTCGGGCGGGCGATCGGCTCGTTCCAGGCGGTCAAGCACCGGCTGGCCGACGTGTACGTGGCCGTGCAGGCGGCCCGGTCCGCCGCCTACTACGCGGCCTGGGCGACCGCGCGGGCCGCGCCCGGGGAGCCGGCCGGCGCCCTCGCGCTCGCCCAGGGGCTCGAAGCGCTCAGGACGGCGGCCGGGGAGGGCATCCAGCTGCACGGCGGCATCGGCTTCACCTGGGAGCACGACGCACAGCTGTACTTCAAGCGGGCCGCGGGCGACGAGCTGCTCTTCGGGCCCGTGCACCGCCTGCGGGCGCACGCGGCCGACGCCGCCGGGTTTTTCACAACGGCGGAGCGGAAGGGGGTGTCGGTGTGATCGGGCGGCGGGCGGTGCAGCGCGTCTCGTCCACGAAGGGCTTCGCCAAGGTGGCCCCGCACGTCATCCCGGCCCTGGACCGGACCGTGCACCGGCTCACCCGCGGCAGGGTCCTGCTCAGCGCCCAGATGCTGCCGGGCGTCGTCCTCGCCTCGACCGGCGCCCGCAGCGGCCAGGAGCGCCGGTCACCGCTCGCCTGCATGCCCGAGCCCGGCGCCGGCACCTGGATCCTCGTCGGCTCCAACTTCGGCCGTCCCGGGCACCCCGCCTGGACCCACAACCTGCTGGCCCACCCGGACGCCGGGATCAGCTGGAAGGGCGAGGACATCCCGGTGACCGCCCATCTCCTCGCGGGCGAGGAGCGCGCCGCCGTCTGGCAGCGGCTCCTGGTCTTCTGGCCCCCGTACGCGACCTACCAGGCGCGGGTGGACCGCGAGATCAGGGTGTTCCGGCTGGTGCGGCGGGCGGCCGGGGACAGCGCGGCAGGCGGTCGCCCACCCGGGTGAACGACCGCCTGCCAGACAGGACTTGAAGCCCGCCGTCGACAACGGCGGTACCGACGGGGCTACTTCGTCGGCTTCTTTCCTGTGACGCCCAGATGGACCAGCAGCGCCAGGTTCGGCTTCAGTTCGGCCTGCTTGACGCCCCAGGTCTGGAAGCCCTTCTGGTGCGAGGCGACCGCCGCGAGCATCGCGACCAGCGAACCGGCGACCGCCGCCGGGTTCACGTCCTTGTCGACCTTGCCCTTGGACTGCAACTCGGCCACCGAGTCGGCCAGGGAGTTGTTCACGGAGTTCAGGATCTTCATCCGGAGCTTGTAGAACCGTTTGTCGCCCTCGGCGGCACCGAGGTCGACGACCCTGAGGATCGCGTCGTTCTTCCGCCAGAACTCCAGGAACCCGTCCACGAGTTCCTGGGCGGTGGTCCAGCCGGCCTTGCCGACCCACGACCGGCCCTCCAGGAGCGCGGTCAACTGACCGCCCTCGGTGGCCATTTGCTCGGCGATCTCCAGGACGGCGCCCTCGACGTCCGGGAAGTACTGGTAGAAGGTCGCGGGCGAAGTACCCGCTTTCCGGGCGACATCGATGACTTTGACGTCCCGGTAAGGGGAGGAGCTGAGCATCTCGCTGAGGCAGTCGAGCAGCTTCTGCCGGGTCGCCTGCCCACGCCGGCCGGCCACGCGGCCGTCGACGGTACGCACTTGTCCTGTCATGCCGTCAGCTTACCGAGGGGTGATGGGAGCGCGATTCGGCCGACTGCAAATGGGGTGCATGAGCGTGCGGGGACGGTTGCGCTGGTCCTGCGGGGTGCGCCGGGCGCCGCTACGTTGGCCGCATGGCCGAAAACAGGGCATCCGCAGACGGATCGCCGTACGCGGAGGGCGTCCCCTGCTGGGTGGACGCGCAGCTTCCCGACGTCGAGGCGGGCAAGCGGTTCTACGGTGAGCTCTTCGGGTGGACCTTCGAGGAGCGCCACGGAGGCTCCGTGTGGGGTCTGCGGGACGGTGAGCCCGTCGCCGCGCTCGCCCACAAGACGGACGGGCGGATGCCCACCGTCTGGACGGTGTACTTCGCCACCCCCGACATCGAGGGCCTCGCCGACCGGGTCTGGGCGGCCGGCGGCCAGGTCGTCACCGCGCCCATGCCGGTCGGCGACCTGGGCACCGCCGCGCTGGTGACCGACCCGGACGGCGCCGTCTTCGGTCTGTGGGAGGCCGGCACCCATCCAGGTTTCGGGGTCCGCCGCGAGCCGGGCGTCTTCGCCTGGGCCGAGCTGTACGCCCGCGACACCGAGGCCGCCAACACCTTCTACGGCGGGCTCTTCCACGACGCCCTCTTCGGGCCCGGCGCCGACCCCGATTTCGGCCGCGCGCCGGTCTCCGACGTCTTCCCGGCCGAGATGCCACCCCACTTCCTGGTCCATTTCGGGGTGGCCGACTGCGCGGAGGTCCTCGGTACGGTGAACCGGCTCGGCGGCCGGATCCAGGCTCCCCCCTTCGAGACGTCGTACGGGAAGGTGGCGGTCGTCACCGACAATCAGGGGGCGTCGTTCGCCGTCCTGGAGCGAAGAACCGGTTCGCCGGGTCGGTGAGACGTCATGATTCGGGGCGAGACATCCCGTTTTGCTGCCGGGTTCGCAACCTGGGCCCCGGCCAGGAAGAATCGGGGTGCGTGCCGCCATGGCGGTGCGGTGGTGAGACGCTGCACTGGGCCGCGTGCATAAAGATGTGACGCGGCCCGTACGGGGAGGTGGCAGGCAAGTGGTGGATCAGCTGACGCAGCACGATCCGCGGCGCATCGGGCCGTTCGAGGTGCTGGGGCGGCTGGGCGCCGGCGGCATGGGGCTGGTCTATCTCGCGCGCTCGGCGTCCGGCCGGCGCGTGGCGATCAAGACCGTGCGCACGGAGCTCGCCGAGGACCAGCTCTTCCGGGTCCGCTTCTCCCGCGAGGTGGAGGCCGCCCGGGCGGTCTCCGGCTTCTACACGGCGGCCGTCGTCGACGCCGACGCACGCGCGGCCGTGCCGTGGCTGGCCACCGCGTACGTTCCCGCGCCCTCGCTGGAAGAGATAGTGAACGACTGCGGGCCGCTCCCGGCCCAGGCGGTGCGCTGGCTCGCGGCGGGTGTCGCGGAGGCGCTCCAGTCGATCCACGGCGCCGGGCTCGTCCACCGCGACCTCAAGCCGTCCAACGTCCTCGTCGTCGAGGACGGCCCCCGGGTGATCGACTTCGGCATCGCCTCCGGTGTCTCCAACACCCGGCTGACGATGACGAACGTCGCCGTCGGCACCCCCGCCTACATGTCCCCGGAGCAGGCCAAGGACTCCCGGTCCGTCACCGGCGCCTCCGACGTCTTCTCGCTCGGCTCCATGCTGGTCTTCGCCGCCACCGGCCATCCGCCCTTCCACGGCGCGAACCCGGTCGAGACGGTCTTCATGCTGCTGCGCGAGGGCCCCGACCTGGAGGGCCTGCCGAACGAGCTGCGCCCCCTCATCGAGGCCTGTATGCAGATGGAGGCCGGCGCCCGACCCAACCCGGCCGACCTCCAGGCCCAGCTCGCCCCCCACCTCTTCGGCTCCGGCTCCGACGACAGCGGTACGGCGTCCGCGTGGCTGCCC
Organism: Streptomyces sp. NPDC090106; assembly: GCF_044747265.1. Lineage (NCBI taxonomy): Bacteria > Bacillati > Actinomycetota > Actinomycetes > Kitasatosporales > Streptomycetaceae > Streptomyces > Streptomyces sp. NPDC090106. Next base: position 279,388 of record NZ_JBIVDS010000014.1, read on the forward strand.
GAGAAGGCCGTCACCCTCATCGACGCCCGCCGCAACGGCCGTCCGCCCGCCAAGCCCGGTGCCCCCGCCGGACGCAGCGGCGGCGGACGCGGCCCCGCGCCCGTGCCGCCCCCGCCCTCCCGCGCACCCGCCGTGCCCGCGCCGGTCCCGGTCGGCGCGCCCGGCACCGGACCGGTGCGCCTCGCGGGCGCCCAGGTGCCGATCGGGCCCGGCCCGCGCGTGGCCGACGCCCGCGCCGCCGCCGTGAAGGCGCCGCCCCCGGAGGCGGGTCTGGTGGCGAGCTGGTCCAAACCGCGCCCCGGTGTCAACGGCACCGACGCGGCCGTGGGCCCCGCGGTACCGGCCGCGCCCCCGGAGGGCGGCGGCTGGCGCCCCTGGCGGTTCCGGATGTCCAACGACGTGTGGGGCACCCCGTCCGTCGCGGGCGACCTCGTCTACGTCACCTCCTTCGAGGTGCACGCCCTGGACGTGGCCACCGGCCGCCGCCGCTTCAAGACGCGGGACGTCGCCTGGTCGATGGCGGTCGCGGACGGCCGTATCCACGCCTCCGACGGCCCGACCCTGTTCGCCCTGGAGGCCCGTGAGGGCGGCGAGCTGTGGCGGCTTCAGACCGATGCCTGGGTGTACTCCCTGAAGGCCGAGCGCGGCACCGTCGTCACCGGCAGCCGCGGCGGCGGTGTCCAGGCGTGGGAGACCTCGACCGGCCAGAAGCTGTGGGAGATCACCGGCTGCCAGACCGACTTCGAGTCCCCGGAGGCCGGGCCGCTGCTGCACGAGGGCACGGTCTACGTCTGGCAGGACGCCCGCCTCAAGGCCCTCGACGCCCGCACCGGCGACGAGCGCTGGTCGTACCCCATCGGTGACGCGGCCTCCTGCGGCGGTGTGCCGGTGCGGCTCACCCAGGCGCCCGACGGCCATGTGTACGTCTCCGCGGGCACCCGGGTGCTCGCGCTCGACGTGGCGAGCGGCCGGGTCCGCTGGCACTTCGAGGCCCCGGCGGTGTTCCTCGCCCCGCCCGCCTTCGTCCCCGGTCCCGCGGTGACCGGCGGCGGTGTCTACCTCGCCGACTACCTCGGCACGGTCTACGCCCTGGACGCCACCGACGGCCGCGACCGCTGGCGGATCGCCACCGAGGCGCGCGCCTCGGTCGAGCCGGTGCTGGTGGCCGCGGGACATGTGCATGTGGGAAGCGGCAAGGGGCTCTACACCCTGGACGCGGTCACCGGTACACCCAAATGGCGGTTCCAGGCGGGCGGCGACATCGTGGGCGCCCCGGCGGTCGCGGAGGGCCGTATCCACTTCGGGTCCACCGACCATCTGCTGTACACGCTGAAGGCCGACGACGGCCGGCTGCGCTGGAAGCTGGCGACCGGCGGCGAGATCACCGGCTCGCCGGTGGTCCAGGACGGTGTCGTGTACGCGTGCAGCAAGGACCGCTGTGTCTACGCCCTGGACGCGGAGAAGGGCACGGGCACGGCCCGCACCACCTGACGCCCGCGCGGGACGGCCGTCGTACCGGGTACTCGGAAGGGGCCGGACGGCGGCCGTCGTCTTCGGGAGCGGTCCTGTCCACCGCTTCCCAGGCCGACGCTACGCCGGGTTCCGGGTGGTCGCCATGCGGTGACATGGCCGTGACAAAGAGATCGTTACAGTGACGGCATGCATTCACGGGGGCACATGCTCAGACTCACGGCGGTGTCGGTGCTGGTCGTTCTGGCACTGACCGGATTCAAGGGCCGCGGCCACGGCAGCAGCCACGGCGACGGCGGCGGGTGCAGCAGCTCCAGCCAGAACCACGACAGTTCGTCGTCGACCACGGGCGGCGGCAGCACGTACCACGACTACGACGACGATGACGACGACTACGCGGGGAGCTCGTCCTCCTCCGGCGGATCGTCGTCCTCCTCCCCGTCCGGCCACGAGGACGGCACGGCCCGGCTGATCAGCTGCGCGACGGTGAAGGACCCGTACGCGACGGTCGAGGTCACCAACCCGAACGCGGCCGGGAGCACCTTCGACGTCCACATCGTCTTCCTGGACGCCGACGGCCTGACGGTCGACGGGACCATCGAGCAGATCACCGTGCCCGGCGACGGGGAGCGGACCGTCCGGATCGAGGTGGCCAACGCCGAGGAGAGCGCCGCCGAGGTCGACCACTGCGACCTGGACCCGGTCGCCTCCTACGACGGGGACGACGTCACCGGGTGGTGAACCCCGGCCGGCGGGCGGCGAACAGCTCCGCCTGCCGTCCGGCGGGCAGGTTCCCGAGGGCGATCAGATGCGGGGCCTGCGCGTAGGCGTGCGCCAGGGCCGCCTCCTTCGCCGCCCACAGGGCGCGGACGGTGCCCTGGACGCCTTCCGCCGGCTGCCCGGCGATGAGCGCGGCGTGCCGGACGGCGACGTCCAGCACGTCCTCGTCCCCGGTGAGCTCGGAGACCAGGCCGATCTCATGGGCCCGCCGCGCGGAGAGCCGCTCGGCGGTCCCCATCAGGACCATCCGGGCGACCTCCCCGTACGGCATCCGCTGGGCCATCAGGACCGACTCGTAGGCGCTGACCATGCCGTAGGTGGTGTGCGGGTCGAAGAAGGTCGCTCCGCGGCCCGCGACGAGGAACTCGCACTCCCCGAGCAGATAGAAGGCGCCCCCGCAGGCCATCCCCCGGACGGCCGCCACGACGGGTTTCCACAGGTCGTTGGATTTGGGCCCGAGGCGCAGCAGCGGATCGTCGCTCATGTACGGCGAGGCGGGCTGGGGCACGACGGCGTCCCGGTCGATGCCGGTGCAGAAGGCCCGCTCGCCCGCACCGGTGAGGACCACGGCCCGGACGGAGTCCTCGAACCGCAGCTCCCGCCAGACCTCCACGAGCCGGTCGCGCATGCCGAGGCTGACGGCGTTGTGGCGGTGGGGCCGGTTCAGGGTGACGACGGCGACGCCGGTGCCCTCGTCGACGGTGAGCCCGACCTCCTTCATGACCGCTCCGGCACCCACTGCGCGAGCCCGCTGCCCTCGTCGTACGCGAACCGCACCCGGGCGCCGATCCGCACCCGGCCGGGGGCGAGGGAGTCCAGCGGGGCGCCGGGGGCGGCGACGAGGTTGCCGACCAGCCGGATGTGCGGGGCGTCGGCGAGTTCCACGACCGCCACGGTGTACGGCGTCAGCGCGGCGTAGTCGGGCAGCAGGGGCGGGTGCGGGACGACATAGGACCAGATCCGGCCCAGGCCGCTCGTCCTGCGCCAGATGCTCTCGAAGGAGTGGCAGTGGGGGCAGCAGGGCCGGGGCGGGAAGCGGGGGGTCTCGCAGCCGGCGCAGGTCTGGACGCGGAGTTCGCCTTGGGCGGCGTACCGCCAGAAGGGGGCGCCGTCGGCGTCGGTGACGGGGGAGAGCACGGGCTACCTCCGGAGCAGCAGAGCGGACGTCGGGACACCCTCACCGGCGGTGACCAGGCAGGTCTCGGCGCCCGGCACCTGGGCGGTGCTGGTGCCGCGCAGCTGTCTGACGCCCTCGGTGATGAGGTTGAAGCCGTGGACGTAGGCCTCGGAGAGCCCTCCGCCGGCGGTGTTGAGGGGCAGCCGTCCGCCGATCTCCAGCGCCCCCTGCTCGGTGAAGGCGCCGCCCTCGCCGCGCCCGCAGAAGCCGTAGCCCTCCAGGGAGAGCGGGATCAGGGCGGTGAACGCGTCGTAGATCTGGGCGACATCGACGTCCTGGGGGGTGAAGTCGGCGTGTTTCCACAGGTGTCGGGCGGCCGTCCAGGCGGGGCCGGTCAGGGGGTCGTCGTTCCAGTAGTTGACCATGCCGTGGTGCTGGGCGGGCAGTCCCTGCGCGGCGGAGTGGATGTAGACGGGGGTGCGCGGGCAGTCGCGGGCCCGCTCCCGGCCGACGACCACGCAGGCCAGCGCGCCGTCCGTCTCCAGGCAGTTGTCGTACAGGCACAGGGGCTCGCTGATCCAGCGGGAGGTCATGTACATCTCGCGGGTCAGCGGCCGTTCGTACATCACCGCGGCCGGGTTCTGGTTGGCCCGGTTGCGGCAGGCGAGGGCGACGTTGAAGAGGTGGTCGCGGGTCGCGCCGTACTCGTGCAGGTAGCGGCGGGTCAGCATCGCGATCTCGTCGACCGGGCGCAGCAGTCCGTAAGGGCGGGTCCACTGGGCGGGGGTGGGGAGCTGGGCGGTGGTGTTGCGCCAGGGGCGCGGGCCGCTGCCGCGCTTGCGGGACCGCCAGGCGACCCCGACCGTGGCCTGTCCGGTGGCGATGGCGGCGGCGAGATGGGCGACCGTCGCGCACGAACCGCCGCCGCCGTAGCCGACCTTGCTGAAGAAGGTGAGGTCGCCGAAGCCGACGGCCTTGGCGAGTTCGACCTCGTCGGTCTCCTCCATGGTGAAGGAGGCCAGCGCGTCGACCTCGCCCGGGTCGATGCCCGCGTCGTCGAGGGCGGCGAGCACGGCCCGGCAGGCCAGGGTGCGTTCGTCGTCGTCGAGGTGTTTCGCGAAGGGCGTCTGGCCTATGCCGACGACGGCGGTGGCGTCCTTGATTCCCGGCACGGGGCACCTCCGCGTTGCTGATGCGATGGGTGTTGGGGGCTGACGGTTCGTCAGGCTACAGCTAATCTGACGGGTAGTCAGCTAGTGCGTCGGGAGGCCGTGGTGCGCGGTGACTTGGAGTGGGACAGCGTTGCGGAGCTGGTGCGGTGGGCCGCAGAGCGGTACGCGGACACCGAGGCGGTCGTCGAGGGCCGCACCCGGGTGTCGTACGCCGAACTGGGCGCGCGGGTCGAGCGTGCGGCGGCGGCCTGCGTCGCGAGCGGGGTCGGGGCGGGCGACCGGGTGGCGGTCTGGGCGCCCAACTCCCTGGACTGGATGGTCTGCGCGCTCGGCGCGGTGTCGGCGGGCGCGGTCCTCGTCCCCCTCAACACCCGCTTCAAGGGCGGCGAGGCGGCGGACGTGCTGCGCCGCAGCGGGGCCCGGCTGCTCTTCGTGACCGGGGCGTTCCTCGGCACGTCGTACGTCGCCGCCCTGCGCCGCGCCGTCGCCGACGGGCCCGGACTGCCCGCGCTGGAACAGGTGGTGGTCCTCTCCGACGACGCGCCCGCCGAGTACCGGACCTGGAAGGACTTCCTCGCGGGCGGCGAGGGCGTGAGCGCGGCCGAGGTCCGCGAACGGGCCCGCGCGGTACGGGCGTCCTGGCCCTCGGACATCGTGTTCACGTCCGGCACCACCGGCCGCCCCAAGGGCGCGGTGATCACCCACGAACAGACGCTGCGCGCCTACGAGATCTGGAGCGACCTGGCCGGGCTGCGCCACGGCGACCGCTACCTCATCGTCAACCCGTTCTTCCACACCTTCGGCTACAAGGCGGGCGTCGTCGCCTGCCTGATGCGCGGCGCGACGATGATCCCCCAGCCGGTCTTCGACGTCGAGACGGTCCTCGCGAACGTGGCCGCGGAACGCGTCTCGGTCCTCCCCGGCCCGCCCACCCTCCACCAGTCCCTGCTGGACCACCCGGCGCGCGGCTCCTTCGACCTCTCGGCGCTGCGTCTGGTGGTGACGGGCGCCGCCGTCGTCCCGCTGACCCTGGTCGAGCGGCTGCGGGGCGAACTGGGCGTGGAGACGGTCCTGACGGCGTACGGCCTCTCCGAGGCGAGCGGCGTGGTGACGATGTGCCGCCGCGGCGACGCGCCCTCGGTCGTCGCCGCGACCTCGGGCCGCGCGATCCCCGGCACGGAGGTCCGGGTGGAGGCGCCGCCCGGCGAACCCGGCGAGGTGCTGGTCCGCGGCTTCAACGTGATGCGCGGCTACTACGAGGACGAGGCCGCGACGGCGGAGGTGCTGGGCCCGGACGGCTGGCTGCGCACCGGGGACGTGGGCGTCCTGGACGCGGCGGGCAACCTGCGGATCACCGACCGCCTCAAGGACATGTTCATCGTCGGCGGCTTCAACGCCTACCCCGCCGAGATCGAGCAGCAGCTCGGCCTGCACCCCGCGATCGCCGACGTCGCCGTCATCGGCGTCCCCGACCCCCGCCTCGGCGAGGTCGGCAAGGCCTACGTGGTGCGCCGCCCGGGCACGGTCCTGACCGCCGACGACCTGATCGCCTGGGCCCGGCGCGAGATGGCCAACTACAAGGTGCCCAGGGCGGTGGAGTTCGTGGGCGAGCTGCCGCGCAACGCCGGCGGGAAGGTGGTCAAGGGGGAACTGCGGGGCGTCTGACCGCCCCGGGACGCACATCGGCCGCGACGGCTCCCCCTCCGCGCCGCCGCGGCCGATCCCCGTGCGGTGTTCGTCAGGGACGCTCGGTCGTCGCGTGGGCGTCGAGCGTCGTGATCTTCTCGGTGCCGGTGGCGTGCGCGTCCTCCGGCGTGGCCTCGCCGTCGCCGGCCTCGGTGTCCTCGGCCGTGACCAGGGCCGCGCCGGTGGCGTGGGCGTCCAGCGTGGTGACGTCCTCCGTACCGGTGGCGTGGGCGTCGTTGGGCTTGAGCTCGTTCGTGTCGGCCATGACGGTCAACTCCCTGAAAGTGCTTGAAGGATGGAACGAACCCGCCCGGCGACTCCCCCGAGGGCCGCCGGACGGGTTCACAAGGCCGCTCACCTTACGGTGTGGCCAGGGATGCCGAGCCGTCTGCCCCCCGACGCGACGGACCGGTAGACAGGAGCATGCCGGTCCGCGATAAACGAACGATGAACGCGCCGATCCGCAGGTCAGGCGACCGCCGCCGGGTTCAGCAGGGCCCGCACCGCGTCCGCCTCCGGGGACCTGAGCTCCTCGAACACGGCGAGCGCCTCCCGCCAGCACACCTGGGCCCGGTCGGTGTGCCCGATCGACAGCAGGGCGCGGCCCAGCGTCGTGAGCACGTTGGCGCGCCGCCACTCGCCGCCGATGCCGCGCAGCACCGCGAGGGCCTGCTCGGCGTGCGAGGCGGCCAGCGCCGGGGAGCGTTCGGCCAGATGCAGTTCGGCCAGCCGGAACAACGTCATCCCGTGCCACAGGAGTTGCCTGCTGTCGCGGAACACCTCCAGCGCGGACGACAGTGCCGAGCGCGCCTCGGCGGTCCGCCCGGCGCTGGTCAGCGCGAGCCCCAGCGCGTACTTGCCGTTCGCCAGGCGCAGCGCCTGGCCCGTGCGGTCCTGGTCGTAGATCTCGATCCCGGCCCGGGCCAGCGCCACCGCGCTCGCGGTGCGGCCGGTGGCCAGATGGACCCGTGAGAGGTTGCACTGGGCGGAGGCGGTGCCGGGCTGGTTGCCGTCCGCGCGGAACGCGGCCAGCGCGCTCTCGAAGTGGGCCTCCGCGTCGGCGTGCCGGCCCTCGTAGAGGGCGATGATGCCCCGCTGGTTGGGCGCCTGGCCGCACGAGACGGGGTCGCCCGCCGCGGTGCCCAGCTCCAGCGCCCGTCTGCCCTGCTCCTCGGACTCGCTGAACCGGCCGCACACGCTGTGGACATGGCTGAGCATCGTGCGGGCCCGGCCCTCCGCCCACGCGTCGCCGACGGCCTGCGCGGCGTCGCCGACCGCGGTCGCGGCCTGGGTGAACTGGAGCGGGTTGGCCCCCGACTCGCCGAGGTCCACGGCGGCCATCAGCAGATCGGCGGCCTTGCGCTGCATCCCGTTGGCCGCCGACTGCTGGGCGCAGGCCAGCAGGCAGTTGGACTCGTTGAAGAGCCACTCCAGGGCCAGGTTCCGGTCGGGGAAGACGAGCCCGGGGCGCTCGGTCGCGGCGAAGTGCTCCAGGACGCGCTCGCCCGGCCGCTCGATCGCGTAGACCCCGGCCGCCGTCGCCAGATAGAAGTCCAGCAACCGCGACAGCGCCGCGTCCCGTTCGCTGGGGGGCCATTCGTCGCGTTCCGCGCACGCGCGGGCGTAGAGGCGGACCAGGTCGTGGAAGCGGTAGCGGCCGGGGGCCGCCGACTCCAGGAGCGAGGTGTCGACGAGGGCCTCCAGGAGGTCCTCGGTGGCCTCGGCGCCGAGGTCGAGCATGGCTGCGGCGGCGGCGAGGGAGATGTCGGGGCCGTCGGCGAGGCCGAGCAGGCGGAAGGCGCGGGCCTGGGGCGGCTCCAGGGCGCCGTAGCCGAGCTCGAAGGTGGCCTTGACGGCGAGGTCACCGGCCTGGAGCTCGTCCAGGCGGCGCCGCTTGTCGGCGAGCTTCGCCGCGAGGACCGACACGGTCCAGGTGCGGCGGGCCGCGAGCCGGGACGCGGCGATCCGGATCGCGAGGGGCAGGAAACCGCAGGCGGCCACCACGTCCAGGGCGGCGTCCCGCTCGGACCCCACCCGCTCCTCGCCGACGATCCTGGTGAAGAGCTGGAGCGCCTCGTCCGGGGACATCACGTCCAGGTCGACCAGGTGCGCGCCCGCCAGGTCCACCATCCGCACCCGGGAGGTCACCAGGGCGGCGCAGCCCGCCGTGCCGGGGAGCAGCGGACGCACCTGTGCCGCGTCGCGCGCGTTGTCCAGCAGGACCAGCACCCGGCGCCCGTCCAGGACCGAGCGGTACAGGGCCGCGCGCTCCTCCAGGGAGTCGGGGATCGCCGAGTCGGCGGTGCCGAGCGCCCGCAGGAACGAGCCCAGCACCGTCTCCGGTTCCGCCGCCCGGGTCCCCGCGCCCTGGAGGTCGACGTACAACTGGCCGTCGGGGAAGGCGGAGCGCGCCTGGTGGGCGACGTGCACGGCGAGGGTCGTCTTGCCGACGCCGCCGATGCCGGCGAGTGCCGAGACCGCCATCACGCGGCCCTCGGCCGAGGCGAGGACGTCGCTCAGCTCGGAGACGAACGACACGCGTCCGGTGAAGTCGGGCACGGTGGCGGGCAGTTGCGCGGGACGCACGGGCGCCGCGACCGGTTCGGCGGCGGGGGAGGGCGGTTCGGCCAGCGCCGGGTCGGCCTGGAGGATGCGCTGCTGGAGCTCGCTGAGCCCGGGCCGCGGGTCCACGCCGAGTTCGTCGGCGAGCAGGCGCCGGGTGTCGGCGTACACGGCGAGCGCCTCGGCCTGGCGGCCGGAGCGGTACAGGGCGAGCATCAGCAGCTCGCGCAGGCGTTCGCGCAGGGGGTGCGCCGCGGTGAGCGCGGTCAGCTCCGACACGGCCTCCGCATGGCAGCCCTGCTCCAGGTCCATGTCGAGCCGGGATTCGAGGAGTTGGAGCCGCCACTCCTCCAGCCGCACCCGCTGGGCCTCCGCGTACGGGCCCGGCACCCCGGCGAGCACCTCGCCGTCCCACAGGGCGAGCGCCCGGCCCAGGACCTCCCGGGCATGGCACAGGTCCCCGGCGCCGCGGGCCTTCTCGGCCTCACCGGCCAGGTCCTGCGCCGTCGCCAGATCGAGGGCGCCCTCGCCCAGGGAACGGATCGCGTATCCGCCCGCGTCGCTCACCAGGACCCCGGGGTCCAGTGCCTTGCGCAGCCGGGACGCGTACGTCCGCACCGCGGCCAGCGCCTGCGACGGCGGGTCCTCGCCCCACAGCGCGCCGATCAGCTCGGCGGCCGTGGCGGTGCGCCCCTCCCGCAGCAACAGCGCTGCGAGCAGGGCACGTTGCTGCGGGGAGCCGGTGCCGAGCGGCTCGTCGCCGCGCCAGGCACGCACCGGGCCGAGCACGCTGAAGCGCAGCGCCGGCGCGGTTTCCGCGGCGGAGCCGGTACGCCTCTGCGCCGGCACCCGCGGTACAGCGTCCATCCGGTCCCCCTACAGGTCCAAAGTCACCCCGCCAGTTTGCCTTGTGCATGGCAGATGCGTCAGCTCCGGAGCGGGTGATCACAGCCAGGCGCGCGGGATATCACACCCTCCTCACCTCGTCTTCGCACACTTCCGCACAAGAGCGGACATCGGTTCCCGTAGCTGACGGTTCGTCAGATCAGCGCTACCGTGCCCTGCATGGAGACAAACGTGGAGACGAACGTGGAGGCAGCCGTGGACGTATCCGTGGACGCGTCCGCGGCGAGCACCGAGGACTTCCCGCTGATCATCTCCGTCGACGACCACACCGTCGAACCCCCCGGCGTCTGGCGGGACCGGCTGCCGAGGAAGTACCTCGACACCGGTCCGCGCACGGTCCGCGCGCCCCTGAAGGAGATGACCTTCCTCGGCGGCAGGTTCGCCCCCGTCATGGGCGCGCCCGGCGACGACGGGCCCATCGGCGACTGGTGGGTCTACGAGGACCTGCACCGTCCCCTCACCCGCCTCGACACCGCCGTCGGGTACAGCAGGGACGAGATCAAGCTGGAGATCATCACCTACGAGCAGATGCGCAAGGGCTCCTACGACGTGCCCGCGCGCCTGGCCGACATGGACGTCAACCACGTCCAGTCCGCGCTCTGCTTCCCCACCTTCCCCCGCTTCTGCGGCCAGACCTTCACCGAGGCCGCCGACCACGACCTGGGCCTGCTGTGCGTGCGCGCCTACAACGACTGGATGGTGGAGGAGTGGTGCGGCCCCGAGGCCCGCGGCCGGCTCATCCCCCTCACCCTGATCCCGCTGTGGGACGCCGAGCTCGCCGCGGCCGAGGTGCGGCGCAACGCCGCCCGCGGGGTCCGGGCCGTCGCCTTCTCCGAGATACCCCCGCACCTGGGCCTGCCGTCCGTCCACACGGACGACTGGGACCCCTTCCTCGCCGCGTGCGACGAGACCGGCACCGTCATCGCCATGCACATCGGCTCCTCCAGCCGCATGCCGTCCACCTCCGCCGACGCCCCGCCCGCCGTCGGCTCCACCATCACCTTCGCCAACTGCTGCTTCTCGATGGTCGACTGGCTGATGAGCGGCAAGTTCGAACGTTTCCCGAACCTCAAGGTGATGTACGCGGAGGGCCAGATCGGCTGGATCCCCTACATCCTGGAGCGCGCCGACGTCGTCTGGGAGGAGAACCGGGCCTGGGGCGGCGTCGCCGACAAGGTCCACCGCCCGCCGTCCGAACTCTTCGCCGAGCACGTCTACGGCTGCTTCTTCGACGACGCCTTCGGCCTGCGCAACCTCGACGCCATCGGCCTGGCCAACGTCCTCTACGAGACCGACTACCCCCACTCCGACTCCACCTGGCCCAAGTCCAGGGAGGTCGGCGAGGCCCAGATGGGCCACCTGGACCCGGCCGCCGTCGAACGCATCGTCCGCGGCAACGCCATCGACCTCCTCGGCCTCACCCCCGACGGCCTGTGGGGCGGCCCCGCATGAGCCCCGCGAACTCCGTTCTGGAGTACGGCATCCAGCTCCCCGTCCAGTCCCAGAGCACCCTCTACGCCGAACCCTGGGAGGCGGGCGCCGGGCCCGAGGATCTGCTCGCGGTCGCCCGGGCCGCCGACCGCGCCGGCTTCGCGTACATCGCCTGCTGCGACCACGTCGGCGTCCCGCGCCGCCTCGCGTCCGCGATGAGCACCATCTGGTACGACCCGGTGGCCACGCTCGCCTTCCTCGCCGCGGCCACCGAACGCGTCCGGCTCCTCAGCCACATCGCCGTCGTCGGCCTGCGCCACCCGCTGCTGACCGCCAAGCAGTACGCCACCCTCGACCATCTCAGCGGCGGACGGCTGATCCTCGGGGTGGGCGCCGGGCACGTGGAGGAGGAGTTCACCGCCCTCGGCGTCGACTTCGCCGCGCGCGGGGCCGTGCTCGACGAGTCGATCGACGCGCTGAGGGCGGCGCTGGGGCCCGAGGAGTTTCCCGAACACCACGGCAAGTTCTACGACTTCGAGGGCCTCGGCCAGCGGCCCCGCCCCGTCCAGCGGCACGTCCCCGTCTGGGTCGGCGGCTCCTCGCCCGCCGCGGTGCGCCGGGCCGCCCTCAAGGGCGACGGCTGGCTGCCGCAGGGCGACCCGCGCGAGCGGCTGCCCGCACAGATCGAGAGGCTGCGCCGCGCCCGGGAGGAGGCCGGTGTCCGGGCGCCCTGCGTGATCGGCGCCATCACCGAGCCGCTGTACGTCGGCGCGCCCGCGTGGGAGACCGGGCGCCGGACCCTCACCGGGGCCCCGGCCGCCCTCGCCGAGTCGCTGCGGGCCTACCGCGCGCTGGGAGTGGACCAGATCCAGGTGCGGTTCCGCTGCCGCGACCGGAGCGAACTCGTCGACCAGATCACCGCCTTCGGCGCCGAAGTGGCCCCCGAGCTCTAGGAGATGCGGCATGGGCAAGCTGGACGGACGCGTCGTCCTCGTCACGGGAGCGGCGCGCGGGCAGGGCGAGCAGGAGGCCCGGCTCTTCCGGGCGGAGGGCGCCGAGGTCGTGCTCGCCGACGTCCTCGACGAGCAGGGCGAGGCCCTCGCCGAGGAGATCGGGGCGCTCTACCTCTCCCTCGACGTCGGCGACGAGGAGCAGTGGCGGGCCGCCGTCGGCGCCGCCAAACGCGCGTACGGGCACCTGGACGGGCTCGTCAACAACGCCGGCATCCTGCGCTTCAACTCCCTCGTCGACACCCCCCTCGACGAGTTCATGCAGGTCCTGCGGGTCAACCAGGTCGGCTGCTTCCTGGGCATCAAGACCGTGGGACCGGAACTGGAGGACGGCGGCACCATCGTCAACACCGCCTCCTACACCGGTCTGACCGGCATGGCGGGCGTCGGCACCTACGCCGCGACCAAGCACGCCGTCCTCGGGCTGACCCGGGTCGCCGCGCTGGAGCTGGCGCCGCGCGGCATCCGGGTCAACGCGATGTGCCCCGGCGCCATCGACACCGCCATGTCCAACCCGTCGCTGCTCGACCCGGACGCGGACCAGGAGGGCACCGCCAAGGCCCTGGACGGGCTGTACCGCAAGCTGGTGCCGCTGGGCCGGATCGGGCGGCCCGAGGAGGTCGCGCGGCTCGCGCTCTTCCTGACCTCCGAGGACTCCTCCTACGTCACCGGGCAGCCCTTCGTCATCGACGGCGGCTGGCTGGCCGGGGTCTCCGTTATCTGACTGCCCGTCAGCTATTGACGCCTCATGCCCGCGGTGCCACAGTCAGCGATCTGACGACCCATCAGAAAATACGCTACCGGGGACGGTGAACCTCCTTGGAATTCGGGCTCTTTGTACAGGGATACGTGGGCAAGCGCGCCGAGACCGACCCGCTCGCCGAGCACAAGGCGCTGATGGAGGAGACCGAGTACGTCATCCAGGCCGACAAGTCCGGCTTCAAGTACGCCTGGGCCTCCGAGCACCACTTCCTGGAGGAGTACTCGCACCTCTCCGCCAACGACGTCTTCCTCGGCTACCTCGCGCACGCCACCGACCGCATCCACCTCGGCTCCGGCATCTTCAACCCGCTCGCCCAGGTCAACCACCCCGTGAAGGTCGCCGAGAAGGTCGCCATGCTCGACCATCTCAGCGAGGGCCGCTTCGAGTTCGGCAGCGGACGCGGCGCCGGGTCGCACGAGATCCTCGGATTCATCCCCGGGGTGACCGACATGAACTACACCAAGGAGATCTGGGAAGAGACCATCGCCGAGTTCCCCAAGATGTGGCTCCAGGACGAGTACGTGGGCTTCCAGGGCAAGCACTGGCAGCTCCCGCCGCGGAAGGTCCTGCCCAAGCCGTACGGCAGGTCCCACCCCGCGATGTGGTACGCCGCCGGGTCGCCGCCCTCGTACTCCATGGCCGCGAGGAAGGGGCTCGGGGTGCTCGGGTTCAGTGTCCAGAAGGTCTCCGACATGGAGTGGGTGCTGGAGCAGTACAAGACGGCGATCGTGGACGCCGAACCCATCGGGGACTTCGTCAACGACAACGTCATGGTGACCACCACCGCGATCTGCGCCCCCACCCACGCCGAGGCCATCGACATCGCCGTCAACGGGGGACTGCACTACCTGCCCTCGCTGGTCTTCCGCTACCACGACACCTTCCCGCGGCCCGAGGGCTTCCCCGTGTGGCCCGAGACGCTGCCCGCGTACACCCCCGAGTTCGTCGAGGTCCTCATCGAGGAGGAACTGCTGGTCTGCGGCGACCCGGACGAAGTACTGCGCCAGTGCAAGCGGTGGGAGCAGGCCGGGGCCGACCAGATCAGCTTCGGGCTGCCGGTCGGGGTGTCCAAGGAGAAGACGCTCCAGACGATCCGGCTGATCGGGGAGCACGTCATCCCGAAGATCGACACGGACCCCGTTCACCGGACCTCGCGGTTCCGGGCCGCCTCGTAAGGGGGTGTCGCGGTCTGCGGGTGGTGGGGGCTGATCGCGCAGTTCCCCGCGCCCCTTTGGTCACTGACCTCGCCGTCAATGTGGAGGTGAACCCCGCATGCTCGATCACGTCATCAAAGGGGCGACTGTCGTCGACGGAACCGGCGCTCCTTCCTGCCTCGCCGACGTCGGCATCCGGGACGGTCGCATCGCCGTCGTCGGGACCGTCACCGAGGAGGCCCGCACCACCGAGGACGCCACCGGGCTCGTCCTCGCCCCCGGGTTCGTCGACCCGCACACGCACTACGACGCCCAGCTCTTCTGGGACCCCTACGCCACCCCCTCCCTCAACCACGGCGTGACCACCGTCGCCGCCGGGAACTGCGGGTTCACGCTCGCGCCGCTGAAGCCCGAGGACGGGGACTACATCCGGCGGATGATGTCCAAGGTCGAGGGCATGTCCCTGGTCGCCCTCGAAGAGGGCGCCCCGTGGAGCTGGCGGACCTTCGGGGAGTACCTGGACGCGCTGGAGGGACGGATCGCCGTCAACGCCGGCTTCATGGTGGGACATTGCGCGCTCAGGCGGTACGTGATGGGCGCCGACGCGGTCGGCGGGCAGCCGAGCGAGGAGCAGCTCGCCGAGATGCTCCGGGTGTTCCACGAGGCCATGGAGGCCGGGGCGTGGGGGCTGTCCACCACCCAGTCCTCCACGCACTCCGACGGCGACGGCCGGCCGGTCGCCTCCCGGCACGCGCTGCCCGCCGAACTCATCGCGTTGTCACGGGCGGTGGGCGAGCACGAGGGCACCCAGATCGAGGCGATCGTCGCCGGCTGCCTGGACCAGTTCAGCGACGCCGAGATCGACCTGTTCGTCGAAATGAGCGCCGCCGCCGGACGCCCCCTGAACTGGAACGTCCTCACCGTCGACGCGGCCGTCCCCGAACGCGTCCCCCGGCAGCTGCACGCGAGCGAACGGGCCCGCAAGGCCGGCGGCCGGATCGTCGCGCTCACCATGCCCATCCTCACCCCGATGAACATGTCGCTGGGCACGTTCTGCGCCCTCAACCTCATCCCCGGCTGGGGGCCGGTCCTCGCCCTGCCCGTGCCCGAGCGGATCGAGAAGCTCCGCGACCCCGCCGTACGGGCCGAGATGCTGCGCCGCGCCGAGTCCAAGGAGGCCGGCGTCTTCAGGCGGCTCGCGAACTTCGGCCGGTACGTCATCGGCGACACCTACAGCGAGGCCAATGAGGGACTCTCGGGCCGGGTCGTCCGCGACATCGCGCAGGAGCGCGGCCAGGACCCCTTCCACTGCCTGGTGGAGATCTGCGCCGCCGACGACCTGCGCACCGTCCTGTGGCCCATGCCCACCGACAACGACCCGGCGTCCTGGACCCTGCGCGCCGAGACCTGGGCCCACGAGGACGTCCTGCTCGGCGGGTCGGACGCCGGGGCGCACCTGGACCGGATGTGCGGGGCGCCGTACACGACGAGGTTCCTCGGGGACTGTCTGCGCGGACGCAGGCTCACCACCCTGGAGCAGGCCGTGAAGATGCTCACCGACGATCCGGCGCGGCTGTTCGGGCTGCGCGAGCGCGGGCGGATACAGGAGGGCTTCCATGCCGACCTCGTGCTCTTCGACCCGGAGCGGATCGACGCGGGCACGGCCACCCTGGTGCACGACCTGCCGGGTGACAGCCCGCGCCTGGACTCGAAGGCGATCGGGGTGCGGGCCGTGTGGGTCAACGGCGTCGAGGCGATCCGCGACGACGTGGTGAGCGGGGCCGTCCCGGGCACCGTGCTGCGCTCGGGGCGGGACACCGCGACGGTGAGCACCCGGTGAACGGGCGGCTCTTCGTCGGCGGCGAGTGGGTCGAACCCGCGGGCGGGCACTACGAGGTCGTCGACCCGGCGACCGAGGAGACCGTCGGCCTGGCACCGGAGGCCTCGCGGGACCAGGCGCACGCGGCCTGCGCCGCGGCCCGCGAGGCCTTCGGCCCCTGGTCACGGACCCCGCCCGAGGAACGGGCGGCGGTCCTCGCCCGCGCCGCCGGCCTCATCCGGGCCCGGCTCGCCGACCACGCCGACCTGGCCCGCGCCGAGACCGGCGCCACCACCGGCACCGCCCGCGCCCTCCAGGTCGGCGTCGCCGTCGCCCGCTTCCGCCGCTACGCGCGCGTGGAACCCGCCGAATGGGCCGTCGAGCCGCAGATCAACGAGGCCGGGCCGATGGGGCGCGCCGCGGTCATGGGCGCGCTCGCCGTCCGCCAGCCCGTCGGGGTCGTCACCTGCATCACCTCCTACAACAACCCGTGGGCCAACCCGGCCGGGAAGATCGCGCCCGCGCTCGCCATGGGCAACACGGTCGTCGTGAAGCCCGCGCCGCAGGACCCGCTGTCCGTGTACCGGATGGCCGAGGCGCTGGAGGAGGCCGGGGTGCCGCGCGGGGTGGTCAACGTCGTGTCCGGCCGCTCGGCCGGGGTCGGCGAGGCCACCGTGGACTCGCCCGACGTCGACATGGTCAGTTTCACCGGCTCGACGGCCGTCGGGCAGCGCATCGGCGAGGTGTGCGGACGGGCCATGAGACGGCAGCTGCTGGAGCTGGGCGGGAAGGGCGCCGCCCTCGTCCTCGACGACGCGGACCTCGCCTCCGCCGTGGCCGGGATCGGCACCACGTTCTCCTTCTACAGCGGCCAGATCTGCACCGCCCCCACCCGCGTCCTCGCCCAACGCGGCGTGTACGACCGGCTGGTGGAGGCGCTCGCCGGCTACGCCGGGCACCTGAAGGTCGGCGACCCCCGCGAGCCGGACACCGTCGTGGGACCGGTCATCTCGGCCGCGCACCGCGAACGCGTCGAGTCCTACGTCGAACTCGGCCGCAAGGAGGGCGCGACGGTCGTCACGGGCGGGGAACGGCCCCCGCACGAGCGCGGTTTCTACGTCGCGCCCACCCTCCTCGCCGACTGCACCGGCACGATGACGGTCGTCCGCGAGGAGATCTTCGGCCCCGTCGTCTCCGTCGTCCCCTTCGACGACGAGGAGGAGGGGATCGCCCTCGCCAACGACTCCGACTACGGCCTCATCGACTACGTCTGGTCCCGTGACGTGGCCCGCGCCTTCCGCGTGGCCCGCCGGCTGCGGGCGGGCGGCGTCGGCGTCAACACCGTCGGCCGCAACATGGAGGCCCCTTTCGGCGGCTTCAAGAAGAGCGGCGTCGGCCGGGACGTGGGCTCCTACGCCCTGCACGCGTACAGCGAGGTCCAGTCGATCGTCTGGCCGGGCTGACCGCCGGACGCGCGGTCCGGCGCCCGGGGCCCGTCATGACCCGGACGGCGGGCCCTGGCCGTCCAGGTCCACCCGCACCGTCAGCAGACCCGCGCCGATGAGGCGTACCGCCGTGCTGTTCACGCGGGGGAGGGCGCGCAACCGGGCCACGGGGTCGTCGTCGGGCAGGAGGTGGGCGGTGCCGGTGTACCAGCGTCCGCGCAGCCGGACACGGACCCGCGGGTCGGCCCGGATGTTGCGCACGTACTGAGAGCGTTCCCCGAACTCCGAGACCAGCCAGAAGGAGTCCCCCACCCGGCGACCGCCCAGCGGGGTGCGGCGCGGCAGGCCCGAGGCGCGGCCGGTCGTCTCCAGCAGGGTCTGCGCGGGCAGCCGGCGCGTCAGCGCGTTCAGCGCGCGCTGGAAGGCGGCGACAACCCGGTACTTGCGTTCGTCGTGACGCGGCATGGTTACTGATTCTCCCGGAGGAGGGAGCGCGGTGGCCGTGCGGGTCGTGACGTGGAACCTGTGGTGGCGGTTCGGGCCGTGGGCGGAGCGGCAGAAGGCGATCCTCGCCGTGCTGCGCGAGCTGCGGCCCGATGTGGTGGGCCTCCAGGAGGTGTGGGCCGACCACCGCACCGGCGAGGACCTCGCGGGGTGGCTCGCCGCCGAACTGGGCCTGCACCGGGCCTTCGCCGCCTCGCCCGCCCCCGAGCGCTGGCAGCGGCGCCTGGGCGACCCGGGCGTCGGCATCGGCAACGCGGTGCTCAGCCGCTGGCCCGTCCTGGACCGCCGGGTCCTGCGCCTGCCCGCCCCGGCGGACCTGGACGACGGCCGGATCGCCCTGTACGCCCGCCTGGACGCCCCCGGCGCCCCGGTCCCCTTCTTCACGACCCATCTCAGCTCGCCCCTCGACGCCTCGGCGGTCCGCCGTGAACAGGTCACCGCCCTGGCCGGGTTCGTGGCCCGGCACCGCCACGGCACGCCGTTCCCGCCCGTCGTCACCGGCGACTTCAACGCCTGGCCCGACGCGGACGAGACACGCGCCTTCGCGGGGCTGCGGACCGCGCCCGCCGTCCCCGGCCAGGTCTTCTTCGACGCCTGGGACTACGCCGACGCCTCCGCCCCCGGCGCGACCTGGGACCCGGCCAATCCCTACGTCCACCCCGGCCTCGGCCCGCGCGCCCGGATCGACTACATCCACGTGGGCGCCCCGGCGGGACCCGACGGCGAGGGCACGGTCCTCGCCGTCCGGCGCGCCGGGGACGGTCCGGTGGACGGCGTGTGGCCCTCGGACCACGCGGCGGTCGTCGCCGACCTCCAGGACCGGCCGGCCTCCAGGACCGGCCCAGCGGTCTGACGGCCCGGGAACACCGGGTCGGTGACGGCCGCCAGGGCGACCGGGAGCACCGGGCCGGTGAACAGGACGCCTTGGCCGCCGTCGACGTGTCCCCGCCCATGTCCCTCCCGTTTCCCCGGCCCCTTCCTCTGCCCTTCTCGTGCTCCGCGCGGTATTCATGCGGCTATGCGCATCTCCGCCACGCTCTTCCTCACCGACGAGACGATCACCCCCGTCCGGCTCGCCCGCGAGCTGGAGCAGCGGGGGTTCACCGGCCTCTATCTGCCCGAGCACACCCACATCCCCGTCGAGCGGACCACCCCGTACCCGGCGGGCGGCGACCTCCCGCCCGAGTACGGCCGCACCCTCGACCCGTTCGTCGCGCTGGCCCAGGCGGCGGCCGTCACCGAGCGCCTCACGCTCGGCACCGCCGTCACGCTGGTCGCCCAGCACGACCCGATCGCCCTGGCCAAGCGGGTCGCCACCCTGGACCACCTCTCGCGGGGCCGGGTCACCCTCGGTGTCGGCTTCGGCTGGAACCGGGAGGAGGCCGCCGACCACGGCGTCGAGTGGCGCACCCGCCGGGACCTGGTGCGGGACCGCATGGCGGTGATGGACGCCCTGTGGGCGGCCGAACCCACGGCCCATGACGGCGAGTTCGCGTCGGTCCGGGCGAGCCGCGCGCACCCCAAGCCGGTCCGGGGACGCCCGCGGATCCTCGTCGGCGGGGCCGCCGGGCCGAAACTGTTCGCGCACATCTGCGCCTACGCCGACGGCTGGATGCCGATCGGCGGACGCGGCCTGGCCGAGAGCGTCCCGCTGCTGCGCGCCGCGTGGGCGGACGCGGGCCGCGACCCGGACACCCTCACGGTCGTGCCGTCGGCGGTGCAGCCCACGGCCGGGAAACTCGCGCACTACTCGGAGCTGGGTATCGAGGAGGTCGTGGTTCAACTTCCGCCCGCGGGCGAGGCGGACGTGCTGAAGACACTGGACGCCTACGCCGATTACACCGTGTAACGGCAGGGGGCCGGGGATGAACAGGACATCGCCTGCCGGGCCTGATCGGCTCGCTCGTATGCTCGAAGGATGACGACTTCCGCGACCCCCGGAACCGGCCCCACCGAGCCCGGCGGCGGCCCTGGTTCCACCGGACCGGGCAGCGGCACGGCCCCCTCCGACTCCAGCGGCGCCACGGGCCCCTCCGACTCCGGTGGCGCCACCGGCCCGTCCATGTCCGGTGGCGCCGCGGGCCGAACCGCGTCCGGTGGCGCCGCGGGCCGAACCACGTCCGGTGGCGGCACCACCGCGTCCACCGGGTCCACCGCGCCCGGCGGCACCGGTACCGGTCCGACCGCGAACTCCCTGCGTCGCGCCCTCAGACGCGCCCGGGACGGCGTCGCCCTCGACGTCTCCGAGGCGGCCGTGCTGCTCCAGGCGCGTGGCGCGGATCTGACCGACCTGGCCGCGTCGGCCGCGCGCGTGCGGGACGCCGGTCTCGCCGAGGCCGGCCGCCCCGGCGTCATCACCTACTCCAAGAGCGTCTTCGTCCCGCTCACCCGGCTGTGCCGGGACAAGTGCCACTACTGCACCTTCGTCACCGTCCCCGGGAAGCTGCGCCGGGCCGGGCACGGGATGTTCATGTCCCCCGACGAGGTCCTCGACGTCGCCCGCAAGGGCGCCGCGCTCGGCTGCAAGGAAGCCCTC
This sequence comes from Streptomyces sp. NPDC090106, assembly GCF_044747265.1. Classification (NCBI taxonomy): domain Bacteria; kingdom Bacillati; phylum Actinomycetota; class Actinomycetes; order Kitasatosporales; family Streptomycetaceae; genus Streptomyces; species Streptomyces sp. NPDC090106. Next base: position 299,743 of record NZ_JBIVDS010000014.1, read on the forward strand.
ATCACCCTCGGCGACAAGCCCGAGGACCGCTGGCCCGAGGCGCGCGAGTGGCTCGACGCGCACGGCTACGACGACACCATCGCCTACGTCCGCGCGATCTCCATCCGCATCCTGGAGGAGACGGGCCTGCTGCCCCACCTCAACCCCGGCGTGCTGACCTGGACGGACTTCCAGCGGCTGAAGCCGGTCGCCCCGTCCATGGGCATGATGCTGGAGACGACGGCCACCCGCCTGTGGTCGGAGCCCGGCGGCCCGCACCACGGCTCCCCGGACAAGGAACCCGCCGTCCGCCTGCGGGTCCTGGAGGACGCGGGCCGCTCCTCGGTCCCCTTCACCTCCGGCATCCTCATCGGCATCGGCGAGACGTACGAGGAGCGCGCGGAGTCCCTGTTCGCGCTGCGCCGGGTGAGCCGGTCGTACCACGGCGTCCAGGAGCTGATCATCCAGAACTTCCGCGCCAAGCCGGACACCGCGATGCGCGGCATGCCGGACGCGGAGCTGGACGAACTGGTCGCCGCGGTCGCCGTCGCCCGCCTGGTCATGGGCCCGGCGGGCAACATCCAGGCCCCGCCGAACCTCGTCGACAGCGAGTACGAGCGGCTGATCGCGGCCGGTGTCGACGACTGGGGCGGCGTCAGCCCCCTCACCATCGACCACGTCAACCCCGAGCGCCCCTGGCCGCAGATCGAGGAGCTGGCGGCGCGCTCCGCGGCGGCCGGGTTCGAGCTGCGGGAACGTCTCTGCGTCTACCCCGAGTTCGTGACCCGGGGCGAACCCTGGCTGGACCCGCGGCTGCTCCCGCACGTCCGCGCGCTCGCCGACCCGGAGACCGGGCTCGCGCTCCCGGACGCCGTGGTCGAGGGCCGCCCCTGGCAGGAGCCCGAGGAGGTGTTCGTCGCGTCGGGCCGCACCGATCTGCACACCACCATCGACACCACCGGACGCACGGCCGACCGCCGCGACGACTTCGACGAGGTCTACGGAGACTGGGGCGCCCTGCGCGAGGCGGCGGCCCCCGGCATGGTCCCCGAGCGCATCGACACCGACGTACGGGACGCGCTGCGGGTGGCCGCCGACGACCCCACGAAGCTCACCGACGCCGAGGCGCTCGCCCTGCTGCACGCGGACGGCCCCGCCCTGGACGCCCTGTGCGGCGTGGCCGACGACGTCCGTAAGTCCGCCGTCGGCGACGACGTCACCTACATCGTCACCCGCAACATCAACTTCACCAACGTCTGCTACACCGGCTGCCGATTCTGCGCGTTCGCCCAGCGCAGGACGGACGCGGACGCCTACACCCTCTCCCTGGACCAGGTCGCCGACCGCGCCCAGCAGGCGTGGGACCTCGGCGCGGTCGAGGTCTGCATGCAGGGCGGCATCCACCCGGACCTGCCCGGCACCGCCTACTTCGACATCGCGCGGGCGGTCAAGGAACGCGTCCCCGGGATGCACGTCCACGCCTTCTCCCCGATGGAGGTGGTCAACGGCGCGACCCGCACCGGCCTGTCGATCCGCGAGTGGCTGACGGCCGCCAAGGAGGCGGGCCTGGACTCCATCCCCGGCACCGCGGCGGAGATCCTCGACGACGAGGTCCGCTGGGTCCTCACCAAGGGCAAGCTGCCCACGGCCACCTGGATCGAGGTCGTCGAGACGGCCCACGAGGTCGGCCTGCGCTCCTCCTCCACGATGATGTACGGCCATGTCGACCAGCCCCGGCACTGGCTCGGCCACTTCCGCACCCTGTCCGGTATCCAGCAGCGCACCGGCGGCTTCACGGAGTTCGTGACGCTCCCCTTCATCCACACCAACGCCCCGGTCTACCTGGCGGGCATCTCCCGCCCCGGCCCCTCCATGCGGGACAACCGGGCGGTGACGGCGATGGCCCGGCTGCTGCTCCACCCGTACATCCCCAACATCCAGACGAGCTGGGTCAAGCTGGGCACCGAGGGGGCGGCGGAGATGCTGCGCTCCGGCGCGAACGACCTGGGCGGGACGCTGATGGAGGAGACCATCTCCCGCATGGCCGGTTCGTCGTACGGCTCGTACAAGTCGGTGCGGGACCTGATCGCGGTCGCGGAGGCGGCGGGCCGCCCGTCCCGTCCCCGTACGACCCTGTACGGGGAGGTCTCCGAGGAGCGCCAGAAGGCGGCACGGGCCTCCGACGGCCACCTGCCGGACCTGCTGCCGGTACTGGACTGAGCGGCCGGGGGCCCGGGGCGGGCGCAGTACGATGATCCGACGCTGTCGGTGAGCTGAGGAGATGCGTGCCGTGCCTGCCCCGAAGGTCTGGGTGACCGGTCTGACGGTGGGAGCGATAGCCGGGGTCGTCGCGCTCGCCGTCCAGGCGAACGGCGGCGAGAAACCCGTCGCCGCCCCCGCGACCGCCCGTCCTGGCGCGTCCTCGTCCGCCGCGCCGTCCGCCTCCCCGTCGAAGCCGACGACGGCCGCGGTGCCGGAGGGCTCCGGAGAGGGCCGCAGGATCGTCTACTCCCTCGGCGACAAGCGGGTCTGGCTGGTCGACGCGAGCGACGCGTCCCGCCGGACCTTCACGGTGTGGCCGGGGACGGTCTCCCCCGACCCGGGCGCCTACACCGTCGGCACCCGCTCCGGCGACCCGATCACCGGCTCCGACGGCGTCCGGATCGAGCACGTCGTCTACTTCGCCGCCAAGTCCGGCCTCAACATCGCCTTCTCCAACGCCGTCGACGGCTCCTCCCCGCCCCCGGCCGCCGCCGGCACACAGACCGGCGGCATCCGGATGAAGACGGCCGACGGATCGGCACTGTGGACGTTCGGGGAGTCCGGGACGAAGGTCGTCGTCGTCAAGTAGCCCGCGTGGGGCCTCAGTAGGGCCTCAGCGGGGCCTCAGACGGGGTTCCGCTCCGGCAGATGGACCACGATCAGCACGATCCCGCTGAGCAGGAACACCCGGAGCGCCGCGTCCAGGCCGTTCCAGTCCGAGGACTGCCACATCGAGAACCACTCGCCGCCGATCGCGATGAACCCGGCGCCGAACAGCAGCATCACCATCAGCAGCCCGTAGGTGGCGATCCGCCGGGCCGCCGCCCCGTCCCCGCCCTGCCGCCGCCGCGCGAGCAGCCAGGTGCCGTAGGCGAGGACGAGCGCGGCGGCCGTCTCCCAGACGATGATCGCCACGTACGCGGTGTTCTGGAGCCCCTTGCCGGTGATCGCCCGCCACATCAGGTCGTCGTCCTTGAACGTCGTGTCCATGGCGAGCACATGCTGGACGAACTGCTGGTTGGTCCCGAAGTCGGTGATGTTCCCGAAGGCGACCAGTGCCATGTAGAGGGCGACGGTCGCGGTGAGCAGGACGGAGGCGAGGTGCAGAGCACCGCGTGGGGGTGAGGTGGCCATGGCGGTCATTTAACCGCCGGGGGCCGGGGAGCGCCGTGGGCGAGTGGCCGGAAACGGCCCGGGCCTGGGGAAGTCGGCTCCGCTGGGCCACACTTCAGCCAGGACCGCGTGACGGGGGTGAGGCGGATGGTGGCGGGGCGACCGTCCATGCAGGAGCTGATCGGGCGCCGCAAGCGGGCGGGCTTCGTCGGCAGACGGGGCGAACTCGACCTGTTCCGGGGCAACTTCGACACCGCGCCGGAGGACGAACGCCACAGCTTCGTCTTCCACGTCCACGGCACCGCGGGCGTCGGCAAGTCCTCCCTGGTGCGCGAGCTGGAGGCGGTGGCCGCACAGCGCGGGGCGCTCACCGCGAGCATCGACGAGAGCGTGCGCAGCGTCCCGGAGGCGATGACCGCGATCAGCGCCCGGTTCGCCCGCGAAGGCGTGGAGTTGAAGGCCCTGGACCGCCTCCTCGCCACCTACCGGCAGCGCCGCCACGAGGCGGAGACGGCCTCGGCCGCACTGGACGCCGGAGCGGACCCGGGGCCGCCCCCACCTCCCTCGCCGGGCAGCACGGCCGCCTCCCGGGCCGGTCTCGTCGGGCTCGGCATGGTCCCCGTCGTCGGAGCCTTCGCCGGTGCCGTCGACCCGACCCAGGTCGCCCACGGTGCCGACCGGTTGAGGGCGGCTCTCAGCGCGCGCTTCCGCAACCACGACGACGTGCGCCTGGTCCTGGAGCCGCTGAAGGTCCTCACCCCCGTCTTCGTCGAGGAACTGGGCCGCGCCGCCGCCGACCGGCCGTGGATCGCCCTCTTCTTCGACACCTACGAGCGCACGTCCCCCTTCCTCGACCCCTGGCTCCTCGACCTGATCACGACGGACCGCTACGGCGCCCTGCCCGCCAACACCGTGATCACCCTGGCCGGCCAGCACGGCCCCGACCCCGCCCGCTGGGCCGACTACGCCGCGTTCGTCACCGAGTTCGCCCTGGAACCCTTCACCGAGTCCGAGGCGCGCCAACTCCTCGCCGCCAAGGGCCTGGTGGAGGAGAGCGTCGTCCGCGAGGTGCTGCGCCTGTCCGGCCGCCTCCCGGTGCTGGTGTCGACCCTCGCCGAGAACCCGGGCGCCGTCGACGACCCCACCGCCACCGCCGTGGAACGCTTCCTCAAATGGGAGCACGACCCCGCGAAACGGGACGTCGCCCTCCGCTGCGCCCTGCCCCGCACCCTGGACGAGGACGTCTTCCGGGCGGCCACGACCGGGACGGAGACGCCCCTGTACGCGTGGCTGCGCGGCCTGCCCTTCGTCAGCGAACGCGCCGGCCGCGTCCACTTCCACGACGTCGTGCGCGGCGCCATGCTGCGGCTCCAGCGGACGCGGTCGCCACGGCAGTGGACGGACCGGCACGCGCGGCTCGCGGAGCGGTTCCGTGTCTGGCGCACCGAGGCCGAGGAGGGCCTGGAGCAGGACGAGTCGTGGTCCGACGAGCCATGGCGCGAGCTGAGACTGGAGGAGCTCTACCACCTGCTGTGCTCCCGCCCCCAGACCGCGCTCGGCGACGTCCTCGGGGAGACGGTCCGCGCCTGCCGCGGGGGCGAGGCCGCGATCCGGGCCTGCGTGCAGGTGATCGCGGACGCGGGGGAGCACACGGACTCCGACGCGGTGCGCGGGTGGGGCCGTGACCTCCTCCGGACGCTCACGGACGGGCCGGAGGCGGTACTGGCCGTCCTGGGCCTGCTCCTGGACCGGGCGGGCCTGGACGCGGAGGGCCGCGCGGAGGCGCACTGTCTGCGGGGGCAGGAACTGGCGCGCCACCGGGAGTACGAGCGGGCGCTCGCGGAGTACGACCGGGCCGTCACCCTCGCCGCCTCGGCGGACGCGTACTACGGCCGCGCCCGCACCCGCGTCGGGTCCGGCGCCCACGAGGAGGCTCTCGCCGACTTCGAGCGCGCGGCCGGACTGCGCCCCGACAGCGCCGAGATCCTCTTCGAGTGGGGCGAGCGGCTGCGGGTGACCCGGCGCCCCGCCGAGGCCGCCACGATCCTCGACCGGGCGCTGGCGCTCGACCCCGCGTACGCGAGGGCCCTGGCGAGCCGGGCGAGCTGCGCGCACGACCTCGGCGACATCGACGGGGCGCTCACCGGCTTCGCCCGCGCCCTGGAGATCGACGCCGACTACCCGTGGGCGCTGATCCACCGGGCGAAGGTCCACCGAGACCTCGGGCGGCCCGACGACGCCTTCGCCGACCTCGACCGGGCGGTGGCGATCGACCCCGACAGCGCGTGGATCGCCTCGGAACGAGGGGACGCCTACCGCGTGGCCGGACGGTACGAGGAGGCCGCCGAGGAACTCGGACGGGCCTGCCGGATCGACCCCGAGTACGCGACCGCGCACGCGGGGCGGGGGTACGCCCTCGACCGTCTCGGACACACGGACGCGGCCCGCGCGGCGTACGACCGTGCCGTCGAGCTCGCCCCCGACTACCTGTGGGCGCTGGTGAACCGTGCCGACCTCCGCCGGCGCACCGGCGACGCGGACGGCGCGTTCGCGGACCTCGACCGGGCCGTCTCGGCGGGCGGGGCCCGGGTGTGGTGGCTCTTCGGCCTCGACCGCCACCTGGAGCAGGACCCCGACGACCGCGGGCTGCTGGGCCTGCGCGGCCGGGCCCATCTCGAACTGGGCCGACCGGAGGCGGCGTTGCGCGATCTGCGGCGGACGCCCTGCCGACTCGGCGTCGCCCGGCTCCTGCTGTGGCAGGGGCGGTACGACGAGGCCGGACAGCTCCTCGACGCCCTGAGCGAGGAGCCCGCTCAGGCGGACAGGACCGAGGTCAGGCTCGCGTGCTGGTTCGGGGACGTCATGAGGGAGCGGTGGGACCGTGTCCGGCAGAGCACCGAGCCCCTGTGGCGACGTCTCCTGGCCTCGGACGAGGTCACGGACGGCGACCGGATGCTGGTCGACTACGCGCGCGGCGACCACACCGCGGCCGACGCGCGGCTCTCCAGGGTGCTGGCCGCTCCGCGCGACTGGCGGAACCTGGCCGACGCGGCCCTGAGGCTCACCGCCCTGGCACACCGCCCCGACGCCGACCCGGAGTTCTACGGCCCACGCCTGTCCCGCGCGACCGCCGCCCGGGACGCCTTCGCGGCGCGTTACGCGGAGTAGGAACCGGAGTCGATGAAGGACGCCCAGGCGGAGCGGGGGAATGCGAGGCGGGCGCCGTCCCGGTCCTTGGAGTCACGGACGAGGACGATGGGGGCGGCGGGGGATATGGCGACCTCGACGCAGTCCCCGTCCTCGTTGCCGCTGTAGCTGCTCTTTATCCATTCCAGCGCGGGGGTCATGTCGCTTCTCCCATGACTTTCTCGATGAACGCCAGCGACTCCCTGGGCGAGAGCGCCTGCGCCCGGATCATGCCATAGCGCATCTCCAGGATCTCGACCTCCCGCGGATCACTGATCACGCGACTGGAGAGCTGGTCCTCCAAGTACCCAAGTGGCTTGCCGTTCCCGAGTTTCAGCACCCTGAACGAGCCCATGACCCCGGAGTGGTCCTCGCAGCCCGTCGGCATCACCTGGATCTCGACGTGCGGCAACCTGCCCATCTCCAGCAGGTGTTGGAGCTGGTTCTGCAGGACCAGTCTGCCTCCGAAAGGCCGCCGAAGCGTCGACTCCTCCTGGACAAAGGTCACCAGCGGCCGAGGTACTCGCTCGAAGACGGACTTTCGAGCCATGCGTCCAGCCACATGGGTCTCGATCTCCTCCTCGGTGTAGGAGGGTTGCCGCATGAGGAACAGCGCCCGCGCGTAGTCCGCCGTCTGCAACAGTCCGTGGATGTGGAGGGCCGCGAAGGCCCCCATCTCGTGAGCCTGATCCTCCAGCTTCTTCAGACTCCGCCCTTCCTTCGGATACCGGGTGCTCTCCACGTCCTCTTTCATCGCGGAGACCTTCCCGCCCGCGCCGACCGCTTGATCCGTCTTGTCGAGGAAGTCGGCTTTCGGAATGCGCCGTCCCCGCTCCACCGACGAGACCATCTCCCCGCCGTACCCGATCGCCTCGCCCAGCTCCGGCTGGGTCAGCCCGGCGGCTTCCCGCCACATCTTGATCTGCCGTCCGACCGTCCTGAGTACGGCCGTGGCCTCCTCGTCCTCCATGTCGCCCCTCCACGCGTACGAGCCGTACGGCAACACCGCGTACCCGGACAGTCTCGCTCCGTACCGGAGTCACGCCTGTTCAGAGTAGGTACGCCCGACCACTCTGGGTGACGTGAATCAGAAATCCGCCCCCCAAGTGGTCACTCCCACCCACTACTTCACGGTCCTCCTCTCGGCCGACCGCAGCGGAGCGCACCGCGCACGCGAGCACGTGAGGCGTCAGCTCCTGGACTGGGGCGCGCCCTGCGACCACGACGCCGTCGCGCACGTCGTCGCGGAGCTGGCCGCCAACGCCGTCCTGCACGGGCGGGTCCCGGGACGGGACTTCCGGCTGAGACTGAAGCTGTACGGCGACGGCGGCCCCCTGCGCGTCGAGGTGACCGACGCGCGGGGCGACCGGCTCCCGCGGGCCGGTGACGGGGCGGCGGGCGACGCGGAGTCGGGGCGCGGTCTGCTGATCGTCGAGGCGTACGCGGAACGCTGGGGAGTGGAGGAGGCGCCGGCGGGCGGCAAGACGGTGTGGGCCGAGGTGGCGACGGATCGTGAGGAGCTGTGAAGGTTGCGTGAGGCCGGCGGGCCGGGACCGGTTCCGATCGCTTCCGTTGCGCCGCATATACCGATCTGCCCCCTGAACTGACTGTTCCCGGTCGATTACAGTGCTGGACGTCGTACGTGCGGACGGTCGCCTGGGAGGTCTTGGTGGGTGCGACAGCCGGGGCCGTCTGGGGGCGGGCCGAGCAGCAGGACTTTCGGAGCAGGGTGCGGGGCACACTGCTCGGCGCTGCCGTCGGCGACGCGCTCGGGGCGCCGGTGGACGGGCTCGGCGTGGACGGCATCCGGGAGGCGTACGGCGCCGAGGGCATCGTCGATCTCGGGTTCGCGTACGGGCGCCGGGGTGCCGTCGGGCATCTCACACAGCTCACGCTGTTCACCGTCGACGGGCTGATCCGGGCGCAGGTGCGGCGGGACACCGGTGCCTGGCATCCGCCGACCGATCTGCACCGCGCGTATCTGCGCTGGGCGGCCACCCAGCGGGACTGGGGGCCGGACGAGCGGCGCAAGGACGACGGCTGGCTGGCCCGCGAGGAGTGGCTGTACGCCCGCCGGGACCCCGCGCGCTCGCTGCTCCTCGGGTTCGGGGACGACGTCATGGGCACGCTGGACTCGCCCAAGGGCAAGCGGGAGGCCGGGGCGGAGGCCGCCGGGCGGTCCGCGCCGTTCGGGCTGCTCGTGGGGTGGGAGCCGCAGCTCGTCGCGCAGCTCGCCGTGGAGTGCGCGGCGCAGACCCACGGGCACTCCACCGGATACCTCGCGGCGGGGGCGTACGCCGTGATCGTGCACGCGCTGGCCCGGGGCGAGCACCTGGACTCGGCCGTGCAGCAGACGCTCGCGCTCATCGGCGCCCGGCCGGGGCACCAGCCCATCTCGGAGGCGCTCCAGCGCGCGCTGGGGGCCGTACGGCAGGGGATGCCCACCTCGGCGCGGGTCGACGAGCTGGTGGGGGAGGGCGGTACGGCGGACGGGGTGCTGGCCGCCGCCGTGTACTGCGCGCTGGTGAGCGAGGACGTGCGGCACGGGCTGTGCCTCGCCGTGAACCAGGAGGGGCCCTCCGCGGCGACCGGCGCCCTCACCGGCGGTCTGCTCGGTGCCCTGCACGGCGAGACGGCCCTCCCGCCGGCCTGGCTGGCCGAGCTGGAGGGCCGTCCCACCCTGCTGGAACTCGCCGACGACTTCGCCATGGAGATGACCCAGGGGCCCGCGTTGCACGGCCCGGCGGGTTCGTCCCCGGGCTGGCTGGCCCGGTACCCGCGCGGCTAAAGGGTGTTGCACAAGGCCGTGTTCGGGCAGGTCAGGGCCTGTGATCGCGGTCTTGTGGTCATGATGCGAGGGCGAGGTTGTGCATGTGCGC
>NZ_JBIVDS010000015.1:0-276654 GCF_044747265.1 Streptomyces sp. NPDC090106
AGCCCCGATAACTCACCGACGTCCGCAGACACCCGCACCACCCCCGGGAAGCACTACGCAGCAGCGTACGCCCGCGAGCTATTGCAACGGCATTGCCTTTAGGGGGTGTTGCGAAAGTCCCGCACAGCACCCCCTGGGCCCTGTCCGGCGGACCCGCCCTAGTCCTTCACCGCCGCCCGGTCCGCCGGGCCCGCCGGTGCCGGGACGGAGACCGCCGCGGAGCCGTCGCCGTCCGTGTTGATCTTCTCGATGACCGCGAGCCGCTCCGGGGTGTCCTCGGGCCGGACGAAGCCGATGAGGATGTAGAGGACCAGCGAGACGGCCAGCGGGATCGAGACCTGGTACTGGAGCGGGACGCCGCCCTCGACGTTCCAGTTGATCGGGTAGTTGACCAGCCAGAAGGCCAGCAGACCCATCGACCAGCTGGTGAGCGCCGCGGTCGGGCCGGAGCGGCGGAACGGGCGCAGCAGGCCCAGCATCATCGGGATGGCGATGGGACCCATGAGCCCGGCCACCCACTTGATGACGACGGTGATGATGTCCTTGAACGTGGGGGAGTTGACCTGCGTGGCCACGGCCATGGACAGCCCGAGGAAGACGACCGTGGTGACCCGCGCGGCGATCAGCCCGCTGCGCTCGCCCCAGGCCCGCGCCCGCTGCGACACCACCGGTGCCACGTCCCGGGTGAAGACGGCGGCGATGGCGTTGGCGTCGGAGGAGCACATGGCCATGGTGTGCGAGAAGAAGCCGACGATCACGAGGCCCAGCAGGCCGTGCGGCAGCAGCTGTTCGGTCATCAGGCCGTAGGAGTCGGACCCGTCCGGCTTCTGCGCCTCGACCAGCAGCGGCGACATCCACATCGGGAAGAACAGGACCACCGGCCAGACCAGCCACAGCACCGCCGACAGCCGCGCGGAGCGCTCCGCCTCGCGCGGGGTGGCCGTCGCCATGTAGCGCTGGGCCTGGTTGAGCATGCCGCCGTTGTACTCGAAGAGCTTGATGAAGAGGAAGGCGAGCAGGAAGACCGTGCCGTAGGGCCCGACGAGCGCCTTGTCGTGGCCCTGGAGGGCCGGTTCGTCCCAGGCGCCGAAGAAGCCGATGCCCTTGTCGTTCAGCTCCAGGACCACCGCGACGAACATCGCGACGCCCGCCAGGAGCTGGATGACGAACTGGCCCAGCTCGGTCAGGGCGTCCGCCCACAGGCCGCCGATCGTGCAGTAGACCGCCGTGATGCAGCCGGTGATGAGGATGCCCTGGTTCAGGGAGACGCCGGTGAAGACGGACAGCAGGGTGGCGATCGCCGCCCACTTGGCGCCCACGTCGACGATCTTCAGCAGCATCCCGGACCAGGCGAGCGCCTGCTGGGTCTTCAGGTCGTAGCGGTTCTTCAGGTACTCCAGCGGGGAGGCCACATGGAGCCGGGAGCGCAGCCGGTTGATGCGCGGCGCGAACAGCTTCGACCCGATCGCGATACCGATCGCGATGGGGAAGGACCAGGTCACGAAGGACGTGACGCCGTAGGTGTAGGCGATGCCGGCGTAGCCGGTGAACATCACCGCGCTGTAGCCCGACATGTGGTGCGAGATACCGGAGAGCCACCAGGGCATCTTGCCGCCGGCGGTGAAGAAGTCGCTCACGTTGTCCACGCGCTTGTGCGACCAGATGCCGATGGCCACCATCACACCGAAATAGCCGATGAGCACGGCCCAGTCGAGCCCGTTCATGTGCGCCCTCCCTGACGTCGACCCGGCGCTCATCGTGGGTGCGTGCACATGGACACGACAAGGCGGCGTAAGGTCAAGGGGACGTAAAATCATTCGGGATGATGGCCTGAGTTCATGTACTTGAACTCATCGCATCAGCTCCCCCGCGTTGACCAGCAACGACTGTCCGGTGATCGCCCGCGCCCTGTCCGAGGCGAGGAACACCGCCGCGTCCGCCACGTCCCCGTCCGTCGCGAGATCGGGCAGCGCCATCCGCTCGGTGAGCCGCCGGAGCACCTCCGGCTCGCCCACCTGCTCGGTGTGCGCCGTGAACTGCACGTACGCCTGCACCGGCGGCCCCCACATCCAGCCCGGCAGTACCGTGTTCACCCGGATCCGGTGCGGGCCCAGCTCGCGCGCCAGCGAGTACATCGCGCTCGTCAGCGCCCCCTTGGACGCCGCGTACGCCGCCTGCCGCACCTGCGAGGGCGCGGCCACGGCCGACTGCGTCCCGATGAACACCACCGAGCCGCCACCCCCCTCCTTCAGCGCCGGCAGGCACGCCCGCGTCATCCTGAGCGTGCCCAGCAGATTGACGTCGAGCACCCCCTGCCAGGTGTCGAAGTCGGCGTCCTCCAGCCCGCCGAAGTAGCTGTCCCAGGCGGCCACATGGACGACCGCGTCCACCCCGCCGAACCGCTCCACCGCCAGCTCCGCCAGCGCCGCGCACTGGTGCTCGTCGGTGATGTCGGTCGCCTGGTACGCCGTGCGCGCCCCCGACGGGTCCACCTCCTCGGCGCTCTTGGCCAGGTTGGCCTCCGTGCGGGCCCCGAGCACCGCGTTCCCCCCGTCGCGCACGACCGCCGCCGCGACCTGGTGCCCCAGCCCCGCGCCGACCCCCGAGACGACGACCGTCCTTCCCGCGAGCAATGACATCTGTGACGGCATCCCGACCCCTCCCGGCTCTGGCGCTCCATCTGACGGAGCGTCAGAGTATGGGCGACCGCAGGAAAGGGGAACAGCGTGAGCGACGACACCACCGCCCGCACCGCCACGAGCGACACCTACGCCGAACTGGCCGCCGTGGGGCCCTACGGGGTCCGCCCCGGCCACGCCCTGATCACCATGGTCGAGCCCCACCCGGGCCACGAGTACGCCTACAACCGCTGGTACGAGGACGACCACTACTACGCCGGCGCCATGGCCATGCCCTGGATGTACGCCGGACGCCGCTGGGTGGCCACCCGGGACCTCCAGCTCCTGCGCTACCCCGAGAAGTCGGCCGTCGCCCAGCCCGTCACCGCGGGGTGCTACATCTCGACGTACTGGATCACCGACGGCCGCTACGCCGAGCACATGAAATGGACCGTGGGGATCAACAAGCGGCTCAACCGGGACGCCCGCGTCTACCAGGACCGCACGCACGTCTTCACCGCGTTCCAGGACCACGAGGTCACCGTCTACCGCGACGGCGCCGCCGGGCCCCGCGACTTCCACGCCCTCGACCACCCCTACGCCGGGCTCGTGGTGGAGGTGATCGACGCCGGATCCGCCGAGCAGCGGCCCGAGTTGCTGGAATGGCTGCGCTCGCGGCAGCTGCCCAAGCGGCTCGCCGGGTCACCGGCCGCGATGGTCACCGTCTTCCGGCCCACCCCGCTGCCGGGGGACCGGATGACGTACGTGAAGCAGGTCGAGGGGGTCGACACCCGGCTGACCCTGCTGTGGTTCCTGGAGAGCGACCCGCGCGAGTGCTGGGAGCGGTACTTCACCGGCCTGGACGCCGCCGTCGACGAAACCGGCCTGGGCCGTACCGAGTTGGTGGCGCCCTTCGTCCCGACGGTCCCGGGGACGGACCGGTACGTGGACCGGCTGCGGTGAGCCCGCTCCCGGTGGAACCGGTCCGCCCCTGGGCCGGACGCGGTCAGCGCTTGGTGTAGATGAAGCCGATCTTGTCGACCTCGTCCCCGGTCCGGCCGTGGAAACCGGCGATCTGCCAGCCGCTCGGCGCGGTCCGGGTCACACAGTCCGAGGTCGTGGTGCCACCGGCGAGGGTGCGGCCCAGACTGGTCGTGAACTTGGCGTAGAACACCCGGGTGTGGTCGTCCTTCACGCCCTGGCACAGGTAGGCCGTCGTCACGTACTCCGTGCTGCCCAGTGTCAGCGAGGACGCGGTGCCGCCGGTCCCGCCGTGGGCGAGCGTGGTGCCGTTCGAGAGCGTCACGTTCAGCTGGTCCACGCGGGATCCGGCGCGCAGCCCGATCGTGGTGGCGCGGGCGGCGGCGGGCACGCTGTCGATGTCGTTGAAGTAGTCGCCGTGCGGCCCGCCGAACTGGTCGCTGAGCTGGAAGGCGGAGTTGCGCGACCAGGTGAAGCCGACGGTCAGCGGGTCGTGGTCGGAGAGCATCAGCCCGTCCGAGGTGAGGAACTTGGCGTGCTCGTTGTTGTACGACGTGGCCGCCAGCGACACCAGCTTGCTGCCCCGGTACAGGACCTTGTCGACGACCTCGCAGGTGTTCGGCACGGTCGTCCCCGTCTGGTCGCAGACCAGTGCGTCACTGCCCTTGGCGGGCGCGCTGCCGCCGCGGATCAGCTGCACCCAGGCGTCGGTCAGCCCGTTGGCCGTGGCGAACTCCGCGATGGTGTCGCCGGAGCGGGTGTAGCGGGTGTTCGTGTCGCCCATGACGACCACCGCGTTGCCCGCGGAGTGGGTCGCGATGAAGTCCGTGAGCTGGCTCAGGTTGTCCGCGCGGGCGGCCAGATCGTCGGCGTTCGTCCCGGCGTTGGTGTGCAGGTTGTAGAAGTCGACGTACACGCCCTCGGCGAGCCGCTCCCGCATGAACGTGAAGCCCTTGGGCGTCAGGCAGTCGCCCGAGCCGTAGGTGCAGGTGTCCCAGCCGGACCGCTCGAAGTCGTCCGTGTCGTAGGCGATCTTCGACAGCGTGTTGAGCCCGCTGCCGATGCCCGCGCCGCCGCTGGTCGCGGTGCGGTAGGCGTGCGCGGTGTCGGCGGCGTAGAGGTAGGCGTGGTAGTTGAAGTCCTCCTGGACGTTGACCACGTCGTACGACGAGATGCGCTCACCGATGGTGGTGGTGCTGGACTCGCGCGGGGTCGGGGCGCTGGAGATGGCCTCGGGCAGGCCCGCGACGTTGTACGTCAGGACGTTGAAGGTGCCCGAGTCGGCGGCCGAGGCGGCGGGGGCCGTCGCGACGAGTCCGCCGAAGGTCGCGGTGACGGCCGCGAGAGCGGCGATGAGTCTGCGCATGGGGAGTTCTCCCGAGGAGAGAGAGGGACGGGGAGCACACGGGGGAAAGCGGTTGCTGGGCAAACCGCTTCAAGTTACCGCCGGTTAGCTTTACTTGTCGTGTCCTCGGCAGAACTTCACAGTGAACGCTGCTCGCCGTGCGGTGGGCCGGACGCGGGCATGGCCGAGCCCCCTCGGCTAGGACGGCGAGCTGGACGAGAGGGCTCTTGGCTGATGCGTGTGAAGTTGTATGACGCTCAGGTCACTTCGGTGGGATCGGTCAGTCCTTCACGGTGGTGACGAAGGCGTTCCACGCGTTCGCGGGGAAAGCCAGGGTGGGTCCGTCCGTCACCTTCGAGTCCCGGACGGCCATCGCGGCCGGAACGGGGGACTTGATCTCGACGCACGCGCCGTTGCCGGTGGAGTACGAGGACTTGGTCCACGTGTCCGTGCTGCCCTGACGAATTGCCATTTCTGCTCCGTATTGCCTGTGATGAGTTGCTCGGTTTGCGCCAACTCTGTTGCTCGATGGCGTGATCGACGCTACTCGCCAACTTGCTCGTACGGAGCAGCCATTCACTCTTCTGGATGGCATATTCCAGGTGGGACTTCCCACTTGACCGTGCAGGGGTGTACGGTTCGCCCCTTACTGACGAGGAACCCTCAACGGGCGTAGTCCTTGGCCACATCCGCGATGAACTGACGCGACTGGTCCACGTTCAACGCCTGTGCCCTCAGGTGCTCGTACATCACGCTGTACTTCTGCACGTCGTTCGGCTTCTCCAGGTACAGGTCGCTGGTCACGCCCTCGATGTAGACCACGCTGGAGTCGGCCGCGTCGGGGAACTCCAGGATCGCGTACTGGCCGTTGATGCCGGGGTGGGCGCCCATCTCGAACGGGATCACCTGCATCGTGACGTGCGGCAGCTGCGACTGCTCGACCAGATGCTCCAACTGGTCCCGCATCATCGACCTGTTGCCGACCATCCGCCGCAGCGCCGCCTCGTCCATCACGGTCCACAACCGGAGCGGGTTCTCCTCGGCGGCGATTCGTTCCTGCCGGCGCATCCGTACCTGGACGCGCTTCTCGATCTCGGCCGGCGGGGTCTCCGGCAGGGCGCCCGCGATCAGCGTCTCGGCATACTGCCGGGTCTGGAGCAGACCGGGGACGACCTGGGGGTCGTAGATCCGCAGACTCGCCGCGTCCGTCTCCAGACCGATGTACACGCTGTACGGCACATCGCCGAACGCGTGCCACCAGCCCTGCTGGCGCGAGTCCTTGGCCATCTGCATCAGCGAGTCGACGATGCGGTGGTCCTCCACCTCGTACACCCCGCACAGGTCGCGGACGTCGCGCTGGCTGATGCTGCGCCGTCCGTTCTCCAGGCGGCTGATCTTCGACTGCGACACCAGCAACCGCTCGGCGACCTCTTCGGCCGTCATGCCCTTGAGCTCGCGGAGCCTGCGCAGCTCCTGGCCCAGCCGACGCCGCCGGACGGTGGGATTGACATTGGTCGCCACGGGAACGTGCACCTCCGGCTGCGGGCCTTCACTGATCTGCCACTTTGCGTATCTGCTGTTGAGCAGATTGCCACCAAGGGGGTTTCTACCGCTGGGAAACGGTGGATATGCGCTGCGCAGACGCAAGTTCGCCATGATCGCGCGGTGTTGGGGCGGTTGTGGGGACCTGTGCGGCGCGCGGGCACGAAAAAACCGCGCGGGGCGACGAGGCCGTGGTGTCGTCCGGACACACGGTCCCGTCGCCCCGCGCGGACCAGCGGCTCCCGATTCCGGGTCTGGGACGCGCCGGGCGGTGCGAGGGGTCGCGGCTCCTCTCGCGCGGTCGTGGAACTGCGGCTCAGTGAGCCACGACACGCGCCATCGGGCTGCGATGAGGCTGTGCCGGAACACCGCGCGCGGGTTCCGCCACCGCCCTGCCGCCGGGGGCGGCCTGACGGCCGGCCGGGGCCGGGTTACGGCGTGGTTGCACGGCCACACCGTTCTGGACGTCCATCACCGCGTGCGCGACGAGGCCGCCCATGGGGTCGTGCCTGATCAGGTCCCGCAGCCGGGACCGAGAGGACCTGCCCTCGTTGCCCGGATACAGGTGCTTGCCGAGGCCGACCGCGTGCGCCAGGGCGGCGAGTGCCGCGGTCCGCGGGTCCGGCGGGACGCCGGTGCGGATCGCGGAATCCAGCCGGGACCTGATCTCCCTGCTGATCGCCGTGTCCGTCGCCTGGTAGCGAGTCGTCGGCAGTACCCCGCACATCTGACCCGGCACGGCGGCGACCATGCCGCACCGCTCCAGATGCGAGAGATACGTCTGGCGCAGCCCGAGACGCGGCCCGCCAATCCAGTGGACCGCCCGCACGGGAGCGCCACGCCTTCGCAGCAACTCCAGTGCGCAGTCCAGTGTCGGATCTCCTGTCGGCCGTGGGGCCACCACGGCGATACGATCCCCGTCAGGGGCTATCCGTCCGGCCAGCGCCAGCTCCACTAGCTGTGCTCCGGCCAGACCGAGGTCGAGCGACTGCGGCTGTGCGGTGGTACCCGTGGTCGGGTCCAACGCCAGCAGCAGAAGCTCCTCCGGAATTGTTCTGCGGCTCCTGCCCATCCATGCCTCCCCGCGTGGATGACAGACAGGGTGACCCCTCTCACATTGGTCTGTCGAGGGTGCGTGACCTCTTTGTAAGGGAACCGGTAGGTATGTCGTTCTCGTCTACCGCAGGAGCCAAGCCCTCACACAGGACACTGGTACATGGTTCGGACAGCGCGGGGGAGCGGTGTCCTGGGCAGGCTGTCGAGACGGGTACACGGGTTTCACGGGTTTAGGAGGCATCGGTGGCGGGCGAGTCCCCCGACAGGTCGAAGCAGCGCGAGTCGTCGGAAGAAGCGACGCCGGGGAGCGCGAGTCCGGTTCCCGAGTCCCGGGACCCCCGCCTCGCGGTGGCCCGCGGAGGCGTGGACACCGCGACGCGCGTCTTCTCGACGCGGGATGCCGCACAGGCGAGGAAGCCGGCGGAACCGGCGGACGGCGACGAGTCCGCCGAGGGCGCCGCCGCCGAGGGCGCCGCCCCCCAGGGGGACACGCGGCTGCGGGCCGCGGCTGCGGCGTGGGTGCGGCCCGGTGACGGCTCGTCCACGGACGCGGCGGACGGCGAGTCCGCCGAGAGCCCCGAGACGGCCGCGGACGGGCCCTCCGGCGGCTCCGGAGCCGGACGGGGTGCCGAGCCCGCCGAGACGCCCGAGGAGGCCGTGACCGACCCGTCGAACACCGACGCGACCGACGGGCCGGGCGACGACTCCGACGCGAGCGACGACGCCGCCGAGGACGCCGGTACGGCGACGGACGGCGAGGCGGCCGGGTCCGACGAGGAGCCGGGCGACGGCGACGACGACCGGACTCCCGCCGCCGGCACGCCCGTTGACGTTCCCGGCGACGCCGGGGAGGCGACGGGCGCCCGGTCCGCCGCTTCCGGCGACACCGAGGCGACCGACGAGCGGCGCGACACCCCCGCCGAGGCCGACGCCGAGGCCGACGACTCCGGCGACGACGCCGACGGCACCGCGACGGACGACCAGGCCGCCACCGCCGCCACCACGGCCGGTGACGGGTCGGGTACGAAGCTCGCCACCGCCACCGCTGCCGCTGCCGCCGAGGACGACGAGCCCGCCGACGGCGCCTCTGCCCCCGACGAGTCTTCCGCCGGTACCCCCGGCACCGGCGACTCGCCCGCCGGCAAGGCCTCCGCGGCCGACGACGAGCCCGCGGACGGCGCTTCCGCCGATGACGCGTCCTCCGCCGGCACCCCGGGTGCCGACGGCGAGCCCGCCGACAGCGCTCCCGACCGTTCCGACCGCACCATGGCGCTCGTCCTCCCGAAGGCGAAGCCCTCCGTGGGAGACGCCCCGCGGACGCCCGATCCGCGGAAGGCCGGCGACGGCGAGGCCGGCGGCGGTCAGGACGCGGCGCCGAAGGCGAAGCCCGGTGAGCGGGTCGACCAGCCGACCACGATGCTCAAGCTGCCGACCCCGGCGGCGGCCCCGGTGCAGCCCCCGGCCGCCGCCCCGAACAGCAAGTTCGTGCCGCTCAAGCCCGACGTCACGCGGGCCGTCCCGCAGGTGGGCCCCGAGCGCACGACGCAGCAGCCGCTGCCGCCGAAGCCCCCGCTCGACCTGCTGGCGGAGCTGACGAACACGCCGCCGCCCGCGGAAACGACCCTGCGGACCACGGTCCGGCGCATCAAGATCTGGACCCCGCTGGTCGTCCTGCTCGCGATCGTGTTTGCGATCGTGCAGGCCGTACGCCCGCTGCCGACCCCCACCCTGAAGCTCACCGCCGCCGACACCTACGCCTTCGACGGCGGCAAGGTCGACATCCCCTGGCCCGCCGACGGCCAGGCCGCGCTCGACGTCCAGGGCATCGGCACCTTCGGTTCCTCCGGCGACCAGAAGCCGGTCCCGATCGCCAGTGTCGCCAAGGTGATGACCGCCTACGTCATCCTCCGCGACCACGAGCTGAAGAGCGGCGCCGCGGGCCCGAAGATCAAGATCGACCAGACCGCCGAGGACCAGTCCGACGCCGGCCAGGAGTCCACCGTCGACGTCACCGCGGGCGACACCATCAGCCAGCGCGAGGCGGTCGAGAGCATCCTCATCGCGTCCGCGAACAACGTGGCCCGGCTCCTGGCCCGCTGGGACGCCGGCTCGGAGAAGGCGTTCGTCGAGAAGATGAACGCCGCCGCCGAGGACCTCGGGATGAAGAACACGACGTACACCGACCCCTCCGGCCTGAACGACACCACCGTCTCCACCGCCGTGGACCAGGTGAAGCTCGCGAAGAAGGCGATGGAGTTCCCGGCGTTCCGCGAGGTCGCCGCGATGATGTCGTACGACGACTACAAGGGCGTCAACCACTCCAACTGGAACCAGCTGGTCGGCAAGAACGACGTCGTCGGCATCAAGACCGGCACCACCAGCTCCGCCCTCGGCAACCTCGTCTTCGCGGCGAAGAAGGACGCGGGCGGTGAGACGAAGACGATCGTCGGCGCCGTGCTGCGCCAGCCCGCGGGCGGCGTGGACAACACGATCCTCAGCGCCGCCCTCACCGCGGGCGACGACCTCATCCGCGCCGCCCAGGACGCGCTGACGTCGGCGACCATCATCAAGAAGGGCGAGGTCGTCGGTTACGTCGACGACGGTCTGGGCAACCACACCGCCGTCGTCGCCACGAAGGACGTCACGGCGGTCGGCTGGTCCGGCCTGACCGTGAAGCTGACCTTCGCCGGTGACGACGTACCGCACACCGCGAAGGCCGGCACCCAGGTCGGCACCCTCACGGTCGGCGACACGGGCGCCGGCGCGGTGAAGGTCCCGGTCGCCCTCCAGACGGACCTGGTCGAGCCGGGCTTCACGGACAAGCTGACCCGCATCGCCTGACCCGCACCGACGCGGAACCGAGCCGCACCCCGCCTACGCCGCCCCACCCGGGCGCCTGTGGGCGGGGTGCGTGCTAGCGTCGCGAATCGGGGCAGGTCACCGGTCGCCCACGACGCGACCGTGAACAGGGCCGGAACAACGAGCGGCCCGCAGAAGAAGACGGGACACGGGGAGTTGCCTTCAGGTGGCCACTGCGGAGCCGACACGCGCAGACGACGCCGACCCGGGCCCGGACACGGGCCCGCCGCCACGCGTGCCCGCGCCGCGTAGCGAGAGCGGGCGGCCGACCGCACCCTCCGAGGCCGAGGCCGAGGCCGAAGCCGGGACCGGGAGCGGTTCGGCGATGCCCGCCGTGCTCCTCGCGCTCCGCGAGCGGCTGCTGCGCCATCCCGTCCTGTCGATGACCGTGCTCTCCGGGGTCCTGCACGTCGTCTGGTTCTTCACCTTCGCCAACAGCGGCGGCGACCTCGCCGCCCAGGACGCGTGGGCGGAGTTCGTCGGACGGCACCCCGACTCGGCGTACAACCTGGCCTGGTACGGCGGGATGCACCCGGTGTCGTACAGCGTGGTGTCGCCGTATCTGATGTCGGTGCTGGGCGTCCGGACGACGATGATGATCGCCGGGACGGTCTCCGCGGGCCTGCTCACCATGGTCCTCATCCGCAGCAGGTCGGTGCGCAACCCGCTGTGGGCGGCGTGCGCCGGGGTCTTCGCGTTCCTGTGCAACGCCGCCTCCGGGCGGGTGACCTTCGGCCTCGGCACGGTCTTCGCGCTGGGCGCGGTCGCGGTGGTGTTCTGCTGGCCGTACAAGTGGCGCTACAAGCGGTGGGCGAAGGCGCTGTGCGCGGCGCCGCTGGCCGCGCTCGCGACGATGGCGTCCCCGGTGGCCGGCCTGTTCGTCGGGCTGGTGGCGGTCGCGCTGTTCCTCCAGAAACGGCGGCCCGGCGCCTGGGCGCTCGGTGTCGCCCCGGCCGCGGTCGTCGCCGTGTCGGCGTGGCTGTTCCCGTTCTCCGGCACCCAGCCGATGGCGTTCGGCTCGGTGATCCTGCCGTTCGCGTACGGCGTGCTGGTGTGCTTCCTGGTGCCCAGGGACTGGCTGACGGTCCGCCTGACGTCGGCCGTGTACGCCCTCGGCGTCCTGCTGGTCTGGCTGATCAGTTCCCAGATCGGCACGAACATCTCCCGGCTGCCCATGCTGTTCGCGGGCGTGGCCCTGGTGGCGGCGCTGCCGTTCGCCGTCCCGCGCAGCCGCCGCTGGTACGCGATCGTGCTGTCCGTCGCCGTCTTCTGCGGCTGGATCGGCTTCAAGTCGGTGGACGACGTCGTCCACACCACCCCGGCCGCCTCCTGGGCCCGCGAGCTGGCCCCCCTGGTCAACGAGCTCCAGCAGGTCGGCGCCGAGAAGGGCCGCGTCGAGGTCGTCCCGGCCCGCTCCCACCGCGAGGCGTCCGCGCTCGCGCCGTACGTCAACCTGGCCCGCGGCTGGAACCGCCAGGCGGACATGGAGCGCAACCCGCTCTTCTACGACGACACCCTCAACTCGGCCAACTACCACGAGTGGCTCAAGCGCTGGGCCGTGCACTTCGTGGTGCTGCCCAAGGACGACCCGGACGGCGACGGCGGCGAACGCGAGCGGGCCCTCGTCCAGCGCGGCATGCCCTATCTGAAGCAGATCTGGGGCGACGCGAACTGGCAGCTCTTCCGGGTCACCGACCCGACCCCGCTCGCCGAGCCCGACGCGGTCGTGGAACGCGCCGAGCAGGGCGAGATGACCCTCCAGGTCAAGAAGGCGGGCCGGGTCCTCATCCGCATCCCCTACTCGCCCTGGCTGAGCATCGTCGACGCCGACGGCAAGAGCCTCAAGGCTCCGGAGGAGACCGACGCCTCCAAGGACCGCCCCGAGGGCGAGCCGAAGACGTACGACAACGTCAACGGCTGCCTGACGGAGACGGAGGAGGACGCCGACGGCGACAAGTGGACCGAACTCCTCGCCCCGACCCCCGGCACCTACCGCCTGGCGGCCCCCTACCAACTCCCCCGGGGCACCCCCTGCCCGGACGAACTCAAGTAACCCCCACCCCCTGCCCCGGCCAAGGGCAGCCGAGCCACCCCCCGCTCACCGGCCTGCCTGCGAGCAGCCGCACCACCCCAGCCCCCCTGCCCCAGCTACAGGCAGCAGTACCGTCCCGGCCGCCCCCACCCCCTGCCCCAGCGGCGGGCAGCCGCGCAGCCCCTCGCCGTCCCCGGCCCACTGGCCTGGCTGCGGGCGGGCGTGCCGCCCCAGCCGCACGCTCCCCCCTGCCCCAGCTGCGGGCAGTCGTGCCGCTAGGGGCGGCACGGGTGGGCGCAGCGGCACCCGGCAGGCGCCGGATGAGCCTCCCCGGCCTCAGCCCTCCCGTGGCTCAGCCTCCCCCGGGGCCTCAGCCCCCTCCGGCCTCAGCCTCCGGTCACCCCGTCACCCCGTCACCCCGTCACCGGGAACGCGATGTCGCACACCGGGTCGTCCGGTCCCGCCGCGTCCCAGTCCGCGAAGTAGATCTCCCGGCAGGGCCCCGCGACCTCCAGTCCCC
Organism: Streptomyces sp. NPDC090106; assembly: GCF_044747265.1. Lineage (NCBI taxonomy): Bacteria > Bacillati > Actinomycetota > Actinomycetes > Kitasatosporales > Streptomycetaceae > Streptomyces > Streptomyces sp. NPDC090106. Next base: position 12,954 of record NZ_JBIVDS010000015.1, read on the forward strand.
GCTCCCGCACCCACCGCTCGACCGCCTCGAACGCGGCCAGGATCTGCGGATGCGCGACCTGCGCCTTGCTGATCCGCGTGTACGCGATCCGCAGCGCGGGCTCGACCCGCACCGCGCTCTCCCAGGCCCGCCCGCGCCCGGCCGCCCACGCCCGCGCCGCACCCTCGTCGGCGACCGGCACGCACGACTCGGCGGGCCCGTCGCTCTCCATGCTCACCTCGGAGTGGTAGACGACGAACGGCGCCGCCGTGACACCCCCGCACTCCCGTGAGGCCGCCTCCAGGCGCCCCAGCGAGGCCCCGATCCAGGCGGGCAGCTCGTCCGCCAGCGTGTGCCGGGTCTCGGTGATCACCACCTGGCTCGGCAGATCCGCCGTCCCGACCTCGAACGTCCCGTACATCTCGGAGCTCCTCCCCGACAGTCGTCCACGGAGGTACCCCGCGAGCGCGCGCTGCGAGGCGAACCGGACCTCGGCCGCGTCCCAGTACGCGGCGAGCAGCCCCGCACCCCGCTCGGGCCCGGCCTCCACCAGTTCGGCGATCCGCGCGAGCGGCATGTCGAGCTGGCGCAGCAGGGCCACGAGCCGGGCCCGTTCGGCCTGGTCGGCGCGGTAGTAGCGGTATCCGCTGGCCGCGTCGACGTACGCCGGCGCGAGCAGCCCGAGCCGGTCGTACAGCCGGAGCGCCTTCGCCGAGAGCCGGGCCCGCGCGGCGAACGCGCCGATCGTGAGCAGGCCCTCGGCCGGACGGTCTTCGGTCACCGGATCATCCTCCGTCACCGGGCGGACCGTTTCCGCCCGGTGCGCAGCACGCTCCGCCCTGCCCCAGGGGCAAGGTCAAGCGGCGAGCTGGCCCTCGACGGCGGCCACGAGCTCGGCGGCCTCCGGCTCGGTCTGCGGGGAGAAGCGGGCGACGACGGTCCCGTCCCGGCCGATGAGGAACTTCTCGAAGTTCCAGCGGATGTCCCCGGTGTGCCCCTCGGCGTCGGCGAACGGCACGAGACGCTCGTAGAGCGGGTGCCGGCCCTCCCCGTTGACCTCGACCTTCTCGGTCATCGGGAAGGACACGCCGTACGTGGCCGAGCAGAACTCCGCGATCTCCTCGGCGCTGCCGGGCTCCTGCCCGAGGAACTGGTTGCAGGGCACGCCGAGCACGGTGAAGCCGCGCTGCGCGTACTGGGCGTGCAGCTTCTCCAGGCCGGTGTACTGCGGGGTCAGGCCGCACTTGGAGGCCACGTTCACCACGAGCACGGCCTGGCCGGCGTACTGGGAGAGGTCGGCGGAACCGCCGGTGAGGGCGGCGATGTCGACGGCGAGGGGGCTGTTGCTGTCAGAAGTGGTCATCAACGGATGCTAACGCCGTCACGTCACGCGCTCCCCGGCCGCCCGGACGACCGCCCCCGCGAGGTCGCCGCCCGCCGCCCGGACCAGGACGTCCCCGGCCTCCGTCCGCTCGTACAGCACCGACCGTCCCGACCGCCGCCGCTCCACCAGCCCCGCGTCCAGCAGCACCCGCAGATGGCGGCCCACGGAACCGAGCGCCTGCCCGGTCACGGCGACGAGATGGCTGGTGCTGAGCGGGGAGCCGAGCAGGACCAGCAGCCGGGCCCGGGCGCCGCCGAGCAGCGCCCCGAGCCCCGCGGGGACCGGCGTACGCTCCCGTCCGGCGAGCGCGCCGTCACAGGCGTAGACGACGGCGTACCGCTCGGGCGCCTCCCAGGACACCCAGCCCGCCTTCGGCGTCACCGGCACGAAGACCAGCTCGGCGCCGGAGATCTCGCGCGGCGGGTACTCGTGCAGGTTCACCTGGAGCCGGTTCTCGCCGAGCCACCGCATCGCCCCCGGCCGGATCGCGTCCAGCACCTCCGCCCACCCGCCCCGGGCGACCCGCGCGGTACGGGCGACGACATCCGCCTCCAGCACCCTGCGCCGCCGCTCCCAGTCCGGCTCCACGGTCTCCCGCCACACCCACTCCAGGAGCCGGGCCGCCCGCTCCGGCAGGTCGTCGCGGCCGGCGAGCCGGGCGGGCGGCGGACCGGCGGCGGAGACCGCGAGATGGGCGAGGGCGTCCGCGGGCGCGACGGCACGGACCCGGGCGACCTCCTCCTCGAAGGTCTCGCCCTCGCGCGGGGCGGGCGTCAGGAAGTCCGCGATCCAGTCCCGGCCGAGCCCGGCGCGCACCAGCCGCGCGGTGACGGGATCGGCGGCGAGCCGCGCGCGGTAGGCCGGGAGAGCGCCGTCCAGCCAGGCCCGCTCACCGGGGTGCGCGGCCCGGCCCGCGTGCAGCAGCTTCAGGCTCGCGAAGGTCTCGGCGAGCGGCGAGAGAACGAACCGGCTCCGGGCGAGGGTGTCCGCGTTGACCTGCCACCAGCCCATGCCCCCACCCCACCTTTCGCCTGTGTGCGAAACAGTACGACGGCCGGGCGCGCCCTCGCAGACTCCGGTCCATGCGCAGCTACCGAGCCCTCCTCCGCACCCCCGAGTTCACGCCCTTCTTCCTCTCCTCGGCGCTCCACGTCGCCGCCCAGACGATCGGCGGCCTGGCCCTGGGCGTCCTGGTGTACCGGGCGACGCAGTCCCCGCTGCTCTCGGCGGTGAGCATGTTCGGACCCCAGCTCGCCCAGGTGCTGGGCGCGACCCTCCTCCTGTCCGGCTCGGACCGCCTGCCCCCGCGCGCCGCCCTCACCGGCATCGGCCTGGCCTTCGCCGCCGGTACGGCGCTGCTGGCCCTGCCGGGGCTGCCGCTGCCCGGCGTCTTCGGCGTCCTCTTCCTGCTCGGCCTGGTCGCCTCGCTGGGCGGCGGCGTGCGCTGGGGCCTGCTGACCGAGATCCTCCCCAAGGACGGCTATCTGCTGGGCCGTTCGGTCTTCAACATGAGCGCGGGCCTGATGCAGATCACCGGGTACGCGCTCGGCGGCGCCCTGGTCGCGGCGCTCTCCCCGCGGGCCTGTCTGTTCCTGGCCGCCGCCCTGTACGTCCTGTCCTCCGCCGGTGTCCGCCTCGGCCTCACCGCGCGCCCGCCCCGCGCCCAGGGCCGTCCCTCGGTCCGCGCCACCTGGCGCACCAATGCCGTCCTGTGGTCCCACCGCGAACGCCGCCTCACCTACCTCGGCCTCTGGGTCCCCAACGGCCTCGTCGTCGGCTGCGAGTCCCTCTTCGTCTCCTACGACCCCTCCGGCGTGGGCGTCCTGTTCGCCTGCGCCGCCTTCGGGATGCTCGCCGGGGACGTGACCGTCGGCCGCCTCCTGCCGCCCCGGGTGCGCGCGGGACTGGCGACGCCCCTGCTCCTGCTGCTCGCGGCGCCCTACCCGGTCCTGGCGTCCCGTCCGCCCTTGGCGGTGGGCGGGCTGCTGGTCGCCGTCGCCTCGGTGGGGTTCGCCGCGAGCCTGGTGCAGCAGGAGCGGCTGATGGCCCTGACGCCGGAGGAACTGAGCGGCCACGCACTGGGGTTGCACTCGACGGGGATGCTCACGATGCAGGGGGTGGGGGCGGCGGTGGCCGGGTCCGTGGGGCAGATGTGGTCGCCCGCGGTGGGGATGGCGGTGATGGGCGCGGCCTCGGTGGCGGTGACCGTGGGACTGGGAGCGGCCGGACGGCGTAGGCCGGCCACGGCCCCTGAGCAGGGCGCTCCCGTGGGCACGGCGTCCTGACGTACGGGAAGCGCCCAATCCGCACACTTCCGTTACGACAGGCACCCTTGACAGTGTGCGTACTGTTTCGCGACGTTTGAGCCTCACCGTGCTCACCGCATGCCGAGCGCGGGGCAGGGGCGCGCCCGGTCGGCGTGTCCATGGGGGGAAACCGGGGGGAACTGGGGGCAGCGCCCATGCGGTCCATGAGCAACTCCACGAGCAGTGAGATATCGATCCACAGACCCGAGGAACTGAGCGCGGACCTCCTCGCGGCCTGGCACCGGGTGATGGACGAGTCGCCCGACTTCGGAAACCCGTTCCTTGCCCCGGAGTTCGCGGCCGGCGTGGGCGGACATCGCGGCGGAGCCCGGGTGGCGGTCCTGCACGAGGGCCGGGAACCCGTGGGCTTCTTCCCGTACGAGCGCAACGCGTTCGGCGTCGGCACCGCCATCGGGCTCGGGCTCTCCGACTGCCAGGCGCTCGTCCACCGGTCCGGGGTCACCTGGGACACCGGTGAACTGCTGAGAGCCTGCGGTCTGTCCGTCTTCGAGTTCGATCATCTCGTCGACGAGCAGAAGCCGTTCGGCCGGTTCGTCACCGGGACGTTCGCCTCCCCGGTGGTCGACCTGAGGGGCAACGACGGCACGTATCCCGAGTGGCTGCGCTCCACGTACCCGGGGCTGGCCAAGACCGTCCTGAAGAAGGAGCGCCGGCTCGCCCGCGATCACGGCGAGCTGAGATTCGTCTTCGACGAACGCGACCCCCGGATGCTGCGCCGGCTCATGCACTGGAAGTCCGCGCAGTACCGCCGCACCGGCCGGATGGACCGGTTCGCCCGCCCCTGGATCGTCGAGCTCACCGACCACCTCTTCCAGGTCCGCGAGCCCCACTTCACCGGCGTCCTGTCCGTCGTCTACGCCGGTGACCGTCCCGTCGCCGCCCACTTCGGGCCGACCTCGCGGACCGTGTTCGCCGCCTGGTTCACCGCCTACGACCCCGAACTCCGCTACTACTCACCGGGGTTGATCATGCACCTGCGGATGGCGGAGGCCGCCGGCCGCGACGGGGTCCGGGTGATGGACCTGGGGCGCGGCGACAAGGAGTACAAGGACTGGCTCAAGACCCGTGAGCTGCGCGTCGGCGAGGGCTTCGCGGTCCGTCCGCACCCGGTCGCGGCGGCGCACCGCCTGTGGCGCAGACCGGTGCGCGGACTGCGCAACACGGTCCTGGCCCATCCGCGGCTGCGGGAACCGGCCGACCGGCTGCTGAAGACGGTCGGCGGCCTGCGCTCCCCGGCCACCGCCCCGGTCCGGGCCGAACGCCGCTGACCCGCCACGGCCCCCTCCGCTCCTCCCGGCTCTTCTCTTCACTTCTCTTCTCTTCTCTCCTTGCTCCTCCGCATCCTTCTGCCCGGAAGAGGTGACGATGCCGTACGGATCGCGGCTCGCCGCGACGATGACACGGCGGCTCGGACGGGAGTGCGTCTACACGCCCTCGGCACGCCTTGCCCTGTACCTCGCCCTGCGACGCTGGTGCCGCCCCGGCGGGCGCGTCCTGATGTCGCCCGTCAACGACGACGTCATCCTGTTCGTCGTCCTCGCCGCCGGACTGCGCCCGGTCATGGCCCCGGTGTCCCCGTGGGACGGCAACATCGACCCGGCGGCCGTACCGGAGACCACCTGGCGCGGCCTGGACGCCGTCCTGACCACCAACCTCTACGGCCTGCCCGACCGGCTCGACGAGATCCGGTCCCGCTGCGACCAGTCGGGCATCCCGCTCATCGAGGACGCGGCGCACGCCATCGGCTCCCACGTCGACGGCCGCCCCGTCGGCACCTTCGGGGAGGCGGCGGCCTTCAGCCTCTCCAAGCACGTCGCGGCGATGGCGGGCGGCTTCCTCGCCGTGCCCGACGCCCGCACCCGCCGCGAGCTGGAACGGCTGCGGGACGACCTGCTCACCCCCGGCCGCCTGCGCGCCGACCTGGAGGCGACCCTGCGCCCGCTGGCCCGCTCCACGGTCAAGGCCCTCGGCCTGGTCCGCCCGGCCTGGCGCACCATGCAGCGCCTGGGGCTGCTGGAGCGCGACGCCTTCCGGATGCCGCTGCACGCCCCGCGGCTCGCCCTGAGCGCCCGCCAGGCGCCCGCCCTGCCGCCGTACGACCCCTGGATCCGCGTCGACCTCCACGACTACCGGACCCGCCACGGCAGGCTCGTACGCGCCCAACTAGGGCTTCGCATGGCCCACTTGGACACCGACCTGACCCACCGCCGGGCGGGCGTGACCCTGCTGACCGGTACGCCCTGGGCCTCCCCGGCGCTGCGCGAGCGCTCCGCCCACGACGGCCCGCTCCCGCTGTTCCGGGTGCCGCTCCTGGTCGACGACCGGGACGCGCTCGTGGAACGCCTGGTCACCCATGGCGTGGTGGCCGGCTACCTCTACGACCCGCCCCTGGACGACTACGCGGGCGCCGAGTTCGCCGACCCGTCGCCGGACCCGGCCCCGGCCCGCTGGTTCGCCTCCCACGCGCTGCCCGCGGACCCGCTGCTGGCCCGCAAGATCACCAAGGCGCTGACGAAGGAACGGACGGCCCCGGCGCCCCTGCTCCAGGGAGTCACCGGCCAGGGCGAGGGCGACTCGACGGAGTTCGCACGGCTGTGAGGGGCCCGGAGCCCGCACGGCTGTGGATGTCCGGGGTCCGCACGGACGCGGGGGTCCGGAGGGCATGCGCGCCCTCCGGACCCCCACCGGCTCACCCGCTGCTGCAACTCACGGTGGGCCAGGTGTAGTTGCCGTTGTGCTGGATGGTGACGCCCCAGTTGTTGCCGCTGCCGTTGGGAGTGGCGTTCAGCACCTGGGAGCTGGGGTAGCTGGCGTTGATGTTCCAGGTGGAGAGGACCTTCGCCGGTGACGGCACGTTCATGGTCACCGTCCAGCTGCTCGCTCCGCTGACGGCGACGTTGAGGTTGTACCGGTCGCTCCACGAGGACCCGGCGGACAGCGTCGCCGTGCACCCCGTGGTGCTCGTGCCCGGGGCGACGGCCCGGCCGGTCACCGGAGAGATCGCCCCGGCGCACAGCCCGCGCGAGGCGAGCCCCTGGGCGATGCGGGGGATCGCGGCCAGCGTGTTGGCGGACCAGTCGTGCATCAGGATGATCTGCCCGTTGGTCAGCCGTCCGGCCGCCGCGACGATGGCGTCCGTACTGGCGCCGTTCCAGTCCTGCGAGTCCACGTCCCAGATGATCTCCCTGAGCCCGTAGGCCGCCTCGACCGCCTTCACGGTCGCGTTGGTCTCGCCGTACGGAGGCCGGAACAGCTGGGGTGTTCCTCCTCCCGCGGCGGCGATCGCGGACTGGGTCCGGGAGATCTCCGAGTCGATCTGGGCCTGGGAGAGCGTGGTCAGATGCGGATGGGTGTAGCTGTGATTGCCCACCCACATACCGGCGTCGACCTGCGCCCGCACCCGCGCCGGGTCGGCGGCGGCGTACTGGCCCTGGTTGAACATGGTGGCCCGCAGCCCGTTCTGGGTGAGCGCGGAGAGCAGGGCCGGGGTGCCGGCGGAGGGCCCGTCGTCGAAGGTGAGGCCGACATAGCCGGTGCAGGCGGCGGCCTCGGCGGCGGGCGGGGGAGCGAAGGTGAGGGAACCGGCTACGGCCATGGCGACGACGGCGGCTTTCGCGAGCAGGGGTCGGATGCTCATCGGCGGCCTCAACTCGCCGCACAACTGACGGTGGGCCAGGTGTAGTTGCCGTTGTGCTGGATGGTGACGCCCCAGTTGTTGCCGCTGCCGTTGGGAGTGGCGGTCAGCACCTGGGAGCTGGGGTAGCTGGCGTTGATGTTCCAGGTCGAGAGGACCTTCGCCGGTGACGGCACGTTCATCGTCACCGTCCAGCTGCTCGCTCCGCTGACGGCGACGTTGAGGTTGTACCGGTCGCTCCACGAGGACCCGGCGGAGAGAGTGGCGGAGCAGCTGCTGCCACCCGAACTGCCTTCCCCGACGGTGATGTTGGAGCTGCCGCTGCTCTGGTAGCCCTCGGTCGCCATGATCATGTAGTAGCTGAAGCTGCCCAGGGTCATCCCGGCCCGCGCCCACGCGTCGAAGTGGTTCCCGGTCGTGATCGTCCCGCCGGTCCGCTTCGACTGCCGCACGCTCCAGTACTGGTCGAAGGTCTTGGTGCCCTCGACGGACGGGGCGTTGTAGCGGGTCGTCTTGTAGATGTCGTACGTGCCGCCGTCGCTGGTGACGGTCCCCATGAAGGTGCCCGTGGGCCGGTAGGTGCCCCAGTTGTCGACGATGTAGTACTCGACGAGCGGGTTGGACGTCCAGCCGTAGAGCGCGAGATAGGCGTTCCCGGACGGGTTGAAGGAGCCGGAGTAGGTCACCGACTTCCGCCCGCCGTTGGCCCACCCCTTCCCGGCCACGAAGTTGCCGGTGTTGCTCCAGGCCGTGCTGTAACCGCCCCCGGAGCCGAGGGTCATGGAGACGGTGCCGGGCGCGTCCGTCCAGAACGAGTAGTAGTACCCGTTGTTCGTCCCGGTCTGGTTGGTGGTGACGGTCGTGTCGGCGTGAGCGGTGCCGGGGAGCGCGAGGGCGACCAGGGCGGCCACCAGCAGGGTGAGGAACAGGCGTGCGCGGCTCGGCGGTGAGGTGACTCTGCGTGCTGGTGCGAGGGGGCGTGCGGGTGCGGGTGCGACGTTCATATGGGTCTTTCCTCCTCGTCCTCGATGAGGCCGGTGGGGGCCGGAGGGGGGAGCCCCGTCAACGCCAGCAGTGTTGGCCTGTCCGCGTCAAGTGTCAATGGTTTCGGCGCGGCGGACGAAACGTTCGCAGGTCATTGAAGTGCGACGGCGGACGGCGGGGCCGTGGGGACGGATGATCGACTTTCGATCGTCCGCGTCGAATGTTTCGCAGAATTACCGGTCGAACTTCCTTGCTGCCAGGGGCAGTTGACTCACGCACCATCAACCCTGCGCCGCCGCAAATGGTTCACACCTTTCTGTGACCATTCCTGTTCGCAGAGTTGACGCCCTTCACAACTCCCCCTACTCTCCCCCTACTTTCCGAACATGCGACGGCATTCCGAACGTTTGAGAGGCGAGTGTCGTGTGCATCCTCGGAACCGGCGCGCATGTGGCGTTCAGACCCGCGCGCCGAGCCGAACCGCTCCGGCCGGTCCCTGCCGGGGGCCCCGCCCGTCGCGGGCGCCCGCAGACCGCGGCGGCTCCGGCTCCAGCCACGGCCTCACGGCTGTGCCGTCACCACCTGATGACCCTCACCCCCCTCAATGACGAGAAGAACAGGGAACAATCACCGTGCTCAATCGAAGAGCTGTCCTCACCGGAGTCGCCTCACTCGCCGTTACCCTGTCCGCCTGCGGCAAGGGCGACGGCGGCAGTTCCGCGAGTGATTCCGAGGGTGGTGTCGTCGGCATCGCGATGCCGACCCGCTCCTCAGAGCGCTGGCTCCTCGACGGCAAGAGCATCGTCGAAGGCCTGGAGGACCGGAAGTACAAGGCCCAGCTCGTCTACGGCGACGACGACCCGAAGGCCCAGGTCGCCCAGATCGGGAAGCTGATCACCGCGGGCGTCGAGGCGCTGATCATCGCGGCCATCGACAACAAGTCGCTGAACGGCGTGCTGAAGAAGGCCGCCGCCGCGGGCATCCCCGTGATCGCCTACGACCGCCTCATCCTCGGCACCAAGGACGTCGACTACTACGTCTCGTTCGACAACGAGATGGTCGGCCGTATGCAGGCCCACTACATCATCACGAAGCTCGGCCTGGAGGACGGCGAGAAGGGCCCCTTCAACATCGAGCTGTTCGCCGGATCTCCCGACGACAACAACACCAGGTACTTCTTCGACGGCTCGATGGCCCTCCTCCAGCCGTACCTGGACAACGGGCAGCTGGTCGTCCCGTCCGGCCAGACCGACTTCGAGAAGGTCACCACCCTGCGCTGGGACGGCCCCACCGCCCAGAAGCGCATGGACGGCATCCTCGCCGACACCTACGGCGCCAAGCAGGTCGACGCGGTCCTGTCGCCGTACGACGGCATCTCCCGGGGCGTGCTGGCCGCCCTGTTCTCGGACGGCTACGACACGGCCGCCAAGCCCCTCCCGATCGTCACCGGCCAGGACGCCGAACTGCCCTCCGTGAAGTCGATCATCGCGGGCGACCAGGCGCAGACGGTCTACAAGGACGTCCGCCAACTCGCCTACGCCGCCGTCCTCATGGTCGAGGAGATACTCAACGACCGCGTGGTCTCCGTCGACGACTCCCAGACCTACAAGAACGGCGTCAAGCCCGTCCCCGCGGTCCTCCTCCAGCCCACCAGCATCGACAAGTCCAACTACGTCACCCTGATCAACGACGGCTACTTCACCGAGAAGGAACTCAAGTAGCCGGTCCCCCCGAAGGAAGGCCCCCGCCCGCCGGCCGGGGCCTTCGCCCGCGCGAACCCGCCGCGCTGCCCGGGGCGTCGCGCTCGGCGAGGGGGATCCGTGCGGCATCCACGTGGCATCAGAACGTGCAAGAGGCTCCTCGTCCGACCGGAACGAGGAGCCTCTTCCACGCTGACCTGCTGCATGAGCTGTGCCCCCGGCAGGATTCGAACCTGCGACACCCGCTTTAGGAGAGCGGTGCTCTATCCCCTGAGCTACGAAGGCGGGGGGATCTCGGTGAGACCCGGCGACTAGCGTAGCGGATAAGGGATCGGCGGTGGGTGCGTTCCTGTTCGCGCAGGTCAGGGGCAGGGGCTGGGTCAGGGGCAGGGTCTGGGCGGGGGTGGTGGGCCGGCCGGGTGTGGGTCCCGTGGGTCATGCCGTGGGCACGCGGGTGAACCTTCCCGCTGCGTGGAAGTCCCGTTCGATCGCGTCCGCCGCGGCGCGCAGGTGGGGGAGGAGGGCGGTCACGCATTCCTCCGGGGTCCGGCGCGTGGTGTGCATCGCCGTGTTGAGCGCCGCCACGACCCGGCCCGAGCGGTCGCGCACCGGGACGGCGATGGAGCGCAGGCCGGCCTCCAGTTCCTCGTCGACGAGGGCGTACCCCTGGGCGCGGACGTCGGTGAGGAGCCGGGCCAGCCGCGTCGGGTCGGTGATCGTCCGGGCGGTGAGCGGGGTCAGCGGGCCCAGGGTGCGTGCGGTCACCGGTACGTCGGCGAGGAGCACCCGGCCCATGGACGTGGCGTACGCCGGGAGCCGGGTTCCGACGGTCAGGTTCACGCTCATCACGCGGTTGGTGGCGACGCGGGCCGTGTACTGGATCTCGTCGCCCGCCGGGGTGAGCACCGCCAGGGACGCCGATTCGTGGATGCCGGCCGAGAGCCCGACCAGGTGGGGCGTGGCGATGTCGGCGAGGGAGGTGCGGGCCAGCGGCGGGAAGCCGAGGGAGAGGACCCGGGGGGTCAGGGTGAACGTGCGGTGCTCCGTGGCCCTGACCAGGCCCAGGTGCTCGTAGGTGATCAGGGCCCGGCGGGCGGTGGCCCGGGCGAGGCCGGTGGCCTTGGCGACCTCCGTGAGGGTCAGGGCGGCCCGGCCCTCGCCGAAGGCGGTAAGGACCGTCAGTCCCCGGGCGAGGGACTCGATGAACTCACGGCCCAGTTCCTGCTTGGAGGCGCCCGTCCAGGTCGCCAGGCCGGAGGGGCCCGCGCCCGTGTCGGGAGCGGGGGTGCGCCGCAGTTCCCGTTCCATGTCGGCGACCGCCGCCCGCAGCCGGGGCAGCAGGGTGTCGCGCAGGCCCGCCGCGGTGTGCCGGCTGGTGTGGCTGACGACGCTCGCCGCGCACACGATCCGTCCGGTGCGCGGATCGCGTACCGGTACCGACACCGCGACCAGGCCCGGTTCGATCAGCTGGTCGTCCAACGACCAGCCGTCCGTGCCCGCTTGCTCCGCGCGCCGCTCGAACTCCTCGTCAGGGCCCGCGTGTTCGCGCGGCGGTACGGCGGGAAAGCCGCGGTCCTCGGGGTCCGCCGCCCGGCGCTCGCGCCAGGCCCGCCACTCCCGCTCCGTCCACTCCGTCGCGAACAGGGCGCCGGGCGCGGTGCGTTCGGCGGGCAGCAGGTCGCCGATGCGGAAGCTGAGGGACATCGCGCGGCGGCGCGTGGCCTGGTGGATGAAGCGGATGCCGTCCCGGTCGGCGACGGCCAGCGACACCGACTCGTCGAGTTCGTCGGCCAGTTCGTCGGCGCGGGCGTCGAGCAGCGAGGGCAGCCGCAGCGCGGCGAGATAGGCGTTGCCCAGGTCCATCAGGCCCGGCGTGAGGACCACGTCCCGGCCGTCCAGCCGGACGTATCCCATGCGGGCCAGGGTGGCGGTGATGCGGTCGACCGTGGAGCGGGCCAGGCCGGTCGCCCGTTCCAGGGCGCTCGGGCTGAGGGTGCCGCCCGCCTCGGTCAGCTCCCGCAGCACCGTGATCCCGCGGATCAGCGGGGTGACGGCCTCCGCGGGCACGACGCCGGCCGAACCCCGCTCATCCATGGTGTCCACGGGGTCGACTGCGTCCATGGTCGTCTTGGTCGGCATCGGGTCTCCGGTACGGCGGTACGGCGGTCGCGGGAGCCCTACGGTAATCCGGGAAGCGGGTGATCAGCGCCGCGTCACCCGGACCCGGTGGTCGCCGACGGCGTCCGCCTCCGCCACCGCGATACGGATGCCCTCCTTCCGGTCGACGAACTCCTCGCCCACCGTGAACGGCGCGTCCGACAGCTCGGCGTGGACGTTCGGGCTGCGCGTGCACCCCCCGCTGTCGCGCCGCGAGTCGTAGACCGTCACCGGTCCCATGCCGGTGTCCACGTCCGCGTCGACCTTGTAGATCAGCACCCCGGGGCGGCACACCGCCGCGTCGTTGCCCTCGTGCGTGCGCAGCTCGACGGCGTACCCGGTACGGCCCGACACGGGCACGAACAGGAGCTTCGCGCCGCCCGCGCGGGCCAGCGGGGTCAGCACGTGGTCGGTGGTGCCCGCGCCCGAGACACAGGCGACCTGCGTGGCGTCCAGCCAGCCCAGCTTCCACTTGTGCCAGCCCAGGAGGTCGTTGTCGGCGCCCCAGTCCTCGCTCATGATGTCCCAGTGCCCGACCGCACCGCCGCCCTCCTGGGTGTAGAGGTCGGGCAGCCCGAAGACATGCCCGTTCTCGTGCGGCAGCACCCGGTAGCCGGTCTGCGCGTAGGAGCCGGAGCCGTCGTCCTGACGGGAGTAGACGAAGGACGCGTTGGCCACGGGGACCCCGTCGGCGACCGGGGCGTCCGGATTGCCCGCGAAGGTCACCGACAGGACGGTGTCCAGCGCGGACGGCCCGGCGTTCGGCGTGACGAGCACGTTCAGGAAGTCGTACGACCGGAAGTCCACCTTCGGGTCGGCGGCGGACACGATGTCCTGGACCAGTTCCCGGTAACCGGGGTCGAAGGGCGCACCGCGCTCTATGCCGTACGACGTGAAGGGCTTCGGCATGCGCAGCCAGCCCGGGATGGGGGTCTCGGGGCGGTAGTCGAGACGGCCGTAGGAGCTGGTGCGGAACCAGTCCTGGGTCTGCGGGAAGAACTCGCGGAACCGGTCGAGGGCGTCGCCGGGTCCCTTCGCGTCGGAGAAGTCGATCATCAGGGTGAGGGCGCGGACCGTGCCGGTGGAGCGGGAGTAGCCGCCGGAGGTGGGGACGCCCTCCGACATCTGGATCGCCGAGCCGCCGCGGATCAGACAGGGGCCGTGGGCGGCGGTGCGGGCCAGCGCGACCGGACCGGCGCCCGCCGGCGCCGGCGCCGTGACCAGCCGGCCCGTGCCCGCCGAGGTGCTGACGGCCAGGGTCAGTGCGGTCATGGAGGCGAGGGCGGCGACCCGGCGCGGGCGTATCCGACGGCTGGTCTGCTCCATGCACGGCCCTCTCCGCCACGGCAGCCCCGGTCCACTGGCTGCGCCCTTTCGATCACCCTGGGTCGCGGGGTGCGGGGGCGCGCGCTGGAGCGGCCGAACGTGGGGTTCTGGGATCGGCGGCAGTGATTCAGGTCACATGAAATCTTCCCCTCAACCCGAAATAACCGGGGAGCGTCTCCCCGTTTAGAAGGGTGTTCACCTGAAACGGGGAGTCCCTCCCCGGATCAACCGGCCGACTGATCAAGGAGTACGCCGTGCAGACCGCGACCCCCGTGCAGCGAAAGGTGACCCGGCCGCGCGCCGACGCCCTGCGCAACCGGGAGCGGATCGTCACCGCCGCCCGGGAGATGTTCGTCGAGTTCGGGCCTGACGTGCCGCTCGACGAGGTCGCCCGCCGGGCCGGCGTCGGCAATGCCACGGTGTACCGCAACTTCCCCGACCGCGACGCCCTCGTCCGCGAGGTCGTCTGCTCCGTGATGGACCGCACGGCCGAGGCGGCCGAGGTGGCCGTCGCGGAGAGCGGGGACGCCTTCGAGGCCCTGGAACGCTTCGTGCACATCTCCGCCGACGAGCGGGTCAGCGCGCTGTGCCCGATGATCCAGACCACCTTCGACCAGAACCACCCCGACCTGATGGCGTCGCGTGAACGCGTCGAGCAGCTCGTCGAGGAGCTCATGGAGCGGGCCCGTGCCGCGGGGCAGCTGCGGCCGGACGTCAGCGTCGGCGACCTGATGGTCGTCGTGGCCCAGCTCTCCCGGCCCCCGGCCGGCACCGGCTGCCTCATCGGCGACCGCTTCGTGCACCGCACCCTTCAGCTGTTCCTGGACGGACTGCGGGCCCCGGCCCGCTCCACCCTGCCCGGCACGGCCCTGAGCATGGAGGACCTGCGCCAGTCCTGACAGACCGTTCCCGACTCGACCTCGACCTCGACCTCGACCTGACTCGACCTCGACCTCGACCTGACCTGACTCGACCTGGCTCGACGTGACCTGTCCCGCCGGACCTGATCCATCCGTCCGCGCGCACCGGTCCCGACCGATGATTCCGGTCCCACTCCGCAGTCCCTGCTGAAGGTCCGCACCGATCGCCATCGGCGCCGATCCGTCCCTTTTCACGCCCTTTTTCCGTCACGAAGTCCCGAAGTGGGTATCCCCATGTCTCAAACAGCCTCCAAGGCTCCCGGCGCACCGGCACCGTCCGGTGACGCCAACCGCTGGAAGGCGCTCGTCTTCATCGCGCTCGCCCAGCTGATGGTCGTCCTCGACGCGACCATCGTGAACATCGCCCTGCCCTCCGCCCAGCAGGACCTGGGCATCTCCGACGGCAACAAGCAGTGGGTCATCACGGCCTACGCGCTCGCCTTCGGCGGTCTGCTCCTGTTCGGCGGCCGGATCGCCGACCTGTGGGGCCGCAAGCGCGCCTTCGTCATCGGCCTGGTCGGCTTCGCCGCGGCCTCCGCGCTCGGCGGCGCCGCCACCAACGAGGCGATGATGTTCGGCGCCCGCGCCCTCCAGGGCGTCTTCGGCGCGCTGCTCGCGCCCGCCGCGCTCTCCCTGCTCGCCGTGATGTTCACGGACGCCAAGGAGCGCGCCAAGGCGTTCGGCATCTACGGTGCCATCGCCGGTGGCGGCGGCGCGGTCGGCTTCATCCTCGGCGGTGTGCTGACCGAGTACATGGACTGGCGCTGGACGTTCTTCGTCAACATCCCGTTCGCGGTCATCGCCGCGCTCGGCGCGTACTTCGTCATCCGTGAGCCCGAGGGCGGGCGCAACCGCAACCCGCTCGACATCCCCGGCGTCCTGCTCTCCACCCTGGGCCTGGTCGCGCTGGTCTACGGCTTCACCCGCGCCGAGTCCGAGGGCTGGGGCGACACCACCACCGTCGGCCTGTTCATCGCCTCGGCCGTCCTGCTGATCGCGTTCGTCGTCACCGAGGCCAAGGTCAAGGCCCCGCTGCTGCCGCTGCGCGTGGTCACCGACCGCAACCGCGGCGGCATCTACCTCTCGCTCGGCATCGCCATCATCGCGATGTTCGGCACGTTCCTCTTCCTGACCTACTACCTCCAGGTCATCAAGGGCTACACCCCGATCAAGACCGGCTTCGCCTTCCTGCCCATGATCGCGGGCATGATGGTCGGCTCCACCCAGATCGGCACCCGGCTGATGACCCGCGTCCCGGCGCGGGCGCTGATGGGCCCCGGCTTCCTGGTCGCGGCGGGCGGCATGCTCTTCCTGACCCGGATGGAGATCGGCTCGTCGTACGCCTCGGTCATCCTGCCGTCGATGCTGCTGCTCGGCCTCGGCATGGGTACCGCGTTCATGCCGGCCATGTCGCTGGCCACCCTGGGCGTCGAGCCCCGGGACGCCGGTGTCGCCTCCGCGATGGTCAACACCTCGCAGCAGGTGGGCGGCGCGATCGGCACGGCCCTGCTGAACACGATCGCCGCGTCCGCCACGACCAGCTACATCTCGGACCACATCGCCGGTGCGGGCTCCCGCTCGCAGCAGCAGCTGGTCCAGCTGGAGGGCATGGTCCACGGCTACACGGCCGCCGTCTGGCTCGCCGTCGGCATGCTGGTCCTTGCCGCGGTCATCGTGGTGACCCTGGTCAACGCCGGCCGCCCCGGCTCGACCACGGTCACCGGGTCCGAGGAGGGCGCCGTGGACGAGCTGGCGGTCCCGGTCGTCGCCCACTGACGACGACCGTCCGGTCGTCCCCCTTCGGACGACCTACGGCTGTCCGGTCGTACCCCTTCGGGCCCCGTGCGTACGGGGACGGGGACGCTCCGTACGCACCGCGGCGGACACGACGGTGACGTATCGGGATCTGCCCTGGCTCAGCGGAGCCAGGGCAGATCCGCACCCGCTTCGCTCGGCTGAAGTCCCTCGGCGACGATCTGCATGATCTCGCCGAGGGACTTCTGCTGTTCCGGGGTGAGCCGGTCGAACATGGCCTGGCGCACGGCGCTGACATGACCGGGGGCGGTGCGGCGCAGCACCTCGTGGCCCTCGTCGGTGAGGATCGCGAACTGGCCGCGCTTGTCGGAGGGGCAGTCCTCGCGGCGCACCCAGCCGTTCTTCTCCAGACGCGCGATCGCGTGCGAGAGACGGGACCGGGTGATCTTCGCCTTCATCGCCAGCTCGGTCATCCGCAGTTGCCGCCCGGGTGCCTCGGCGAGGCCGACGAGCAGTCCGTAGTAGATGTGCGGCATACCCGCGTCGCGCTGCAACTGGCGATCGAGGTGGTCCTCGAGAAGGGTGGTGGCATGCATGTAGGAACGCCAGACGAGCTGTTCCTCGGCGGTGAGCCATACGGGGTCTTCGGCCATGTCTCCCACTGTACGAGAAGTCTCCTTGAATCTTAAACAACTCGGGCGTACGGTTGCCTGTGACTGGAAGTTTTAGACTTCAAGTAACTGTCCCTGTCTCGCAGAACACCCTCCGAGGGGAGTCGCGCCATGTCCGCCGCCACTCAGGAACGCATGCCCGCTCTCTATCTCAGTCATGGCGCCCCGCCCCTCGCCGACGACCCGGTCTGGCCCGGCCAGCTCGCGGCCTGGTCCGCCGACCTGCCCCGCCCCAAGGCGATCCTCATGGTCTCCGCCCACTGGGAGGAGGCCCCCCTGGCCATCGGCGCGGTCGACCCCGTCCCGCTCGTCTACGACTTCTGGGGCTTCCCCGAGCACTACTACCGCGTCCGGTACGACGCTCCCGGCGCACCCGGGCTGGCGGAATCCGTACGCAAGCTGCTCCGCACACCCGGCACCCCCGTCCAGGACATCCCCGACCGCGGACTCGACCACGGCGCCTACGTCCCGCTCGTCGAGATGTTCCCGGACGCCGACATCCCCGTCCTGCAGATCTCCATGCCGACCCTCGACCCGGTGAAGCTGATGGAGATCGGGCGGCGCCTGGCACCCCTGCGCGACGAGGGCGTGCTGATCGTCGGCTCCGGCTTCTTCACCCACAACCTCGCCGCCCTGCGGCACACCGGCGGGGGAGTGCCCACCTGGTCCTCGGAGTTCGACGACTGGGGCCGCAAGGCGCTGGAGGCGCGGGACGTGGACGCGCTGCTCGACTTCCTCCACAAGGCCCCCGCCGGCCGCTACGCCCACCCGCGCACCGAGCACTTCGCCCCGCTCTTCGTGACCATGGGGGCGGCCGACGTCTCCGGCGAGCTGGACGCCCAGAAGTCGGTGATCGACGGGTTCTGGATGGGGATGGCGAAGCGGTCGGTGCAGTTCGGCTGAGAATCCGCTGTGAGCAGGGACGGTTCGGCAACCTTCCGGCGGCGCGAACCGTCTTGCTGGGTGTGAGAACGGCCGAAGGCGGCACTCGTCGAGTGTGACGGACCTCTCGAAGGTGCGATGTCCGCAGGGCCGGGGTACCCGCGCCCCAGGGTCTGACCTGCGCCTCCGGGCGCGGCGCCGACGCCGTTCCCGCCATGCGGCCGGACAGGGTACTGCAAGATCAGAAAAATAGGGGGACGGGTTGGGAATTCTGTCCTGATTCCAGTCGTTGTTTCCATCGGATGCAGGGCACCCGAGGAGAGTCCGGAGAGCACCGGACCATCGAGGACCAGGCGTCCAGGACCACCGCCAGCCCACATCGCAAGGGAGCACACGCATGGCAACCCGTGCCGTCGCCCGTCGTCAGTCCGCCTCCGGCGAGGCCGTCGGCAAGGCACGCAGTGTTCGCGCCCACGCCGGCGAGATCGCCGACCGCGACCTGGTCGGCATGTACCTCGACGAGATCGCGCGCACCCCGCTGCTCGACGCCGCCAGGGAGGTCGAGCTCTCCCAGACCATCGAGGCGGGCGTGTTCGCGCGGCAGGTCCTGGACGGAACCGAGGAGTCCAAGGCGGACGCGAGCCGCGAGGAGCTCCAGGCCCTGATCGACGAGGGCGAACGCGCCAAGGACGTCTTCATCCGCTCCAACCTCCGTCTCGTCGTCGCCGTCGCCCGCCGCTACCCGCGTGCCGGGCTGCCCCTCCTCGACCTCATCCAGGAGGGCAACGCGGGCCTGGTGCGCGCCGTCGAGAAGTTCGACTACCGCAAGGGCTTCAAGTTCTCGACGTACGCGACCTGGTGGATCCGTCAGGCCATCACCCGCTCGATAGCCGACCAGTCCCGCACGATCCGGCTGCCCGTCCACCTCGTCGAGGAACTGGGCCGGATCCGCCGCGTCCAGCGCGAGTTCAACCGCGAGCACGGCCGCGAGCCGGAGCCCGCCGAGATCGCGCAGGAGCTGGGCTCCACCCCCGAGCGCGTCACGGACGTCCTCGACTGGGCCCGCGACCCGGTCTCCCTGAACATGCCGGTGGACGACGAGGGCGAGACCCAGTTCGGCGACCTCCTGGAGGACACCTCCGCGGTGTCGCCCGAGCAGTCGGTGCTCACCCTGCTGCGCAGCGAGGAGCTCGACGACCTCATCGGCCGCCTCGACCAGCGCACGGCGTCGATCATCAAGATGCGCTACGGCATCGTCGACGGCCGGGAACGTACCCTCACCGAGGTCGGCAAGGAGCACGGTCTGACCCGTGAACGCATCCGCCAGATCGAGAAGCATGCCCTGCTGGAGCTGAAGAAGCTGGCCCGCGACACCGGGTTCGACGCGGTCGCGTAACCCCTCTCCGGGGTTGTGCGCCGGGTCGCGAAAGCAGGCGCAAACACGGCGGTCCTCCGCCGCTTCAAAAGGCAAGGGCCAGGGAACAAGACTTCAGGGCCCAAGAGTTCGGGTCCCGGACACCGGTCCGGGGCCCACCACGGACCACGTCCCGACGCACTACCCCCCCGGTGCCGGGACCTTCCCCGAGCCGGGCTTCGGCGCCCTCTCCCCCCCCTGGGCGCCGGAGTCCGGCTCTTGCCTTGTCCGGAGACGGGAAGGGGTCCAGGGCCGCGCCGATGAGGGTTCGGGGCCGTGCCGCGGGCGTTTCGGGCACGCTGAAAGGCGGGGCACCCCGTACCTGAACCCCGGGGTGGCCCGCCGAATGGCAGATTGTGTCACAGGGGCATAGCCTGCCGGTGTGAGCAGCCCCACCCCCGCACCGAAACCGACCCCGCCGGTCTCCCTCACGGAGCGGCGCAAGGCGGAGACCCGGATGGAGATCGCCCGGGCGGCGGCAGGGCTCTTCGCCCGGCGAGGACTGCGCGCCACCCGCGCCGAGGACATCGCCCAGGCCGCCGGTGTCGCCCCGCGCACGTTCTACCGCTACTTCGCGACGAAGGAAGAGGCCGTCGCGCCCCTGTACGCCGCGGGCGCCCAGCGCTGGATGGAGGCGGTACGGCAGGCCCCGGCCGGCCTCTCCGTGCCCGAGGCGCTCGAACACGCCGTACGCCGCACCCTGGACCCGGGCGCCGGGGTCTCCGCGGCCTCCTGGGAGTGGGTCCGCACCCTGATCCGCCTGGCGGAGAGCAGCCCCGCGCTCGGCAAGGTGTGGGCGGAGGTGTGCCTGGGGTCGGAGCGGACGCTGGCGGAGGTGCTGCGGGAGCGGGTGGACGCGACCGGGGCCGGGGCCGGGGCCGAGGTCGAGGTCGAGGTCGAGGTCGTGGCTGGGACCGGGGCCGCGACTGCGACTGCGACCGGGGCTGGGACCGGGGCTGGGACTGGGGGCGTCGACAACGTTGCCGATCTGCGGTTCGCCGCCGCCGTGGCGAGCGCGGCCGTGCGGACGGCGGTGGAGGCGTGGGTGGCCGGCGACGCACCGGCCGCCGGGCCACAGGGCCCGGCGCGGCTGGCGGTGCGCAACCTGGGGGCGCTGAAGGGGTTCGCCTGGGAGGGGTCCGCGGAGGAGGCGTCCGCGTAGGGGGTGTGTAGGCGGGGTCCGCGCAGGGCGGTCGTAGGGCCTACGGGGTCGGAGGGGTTCCGGCCCGTACCAGCCGCGACCCCACCTCCCGTACGCACGAGACGAGTTCCGCGGGCTCCTCGACCGTGAAGTCCAGGCCCGTCATGGCGAGCCGGATCGCCATCCAGTCCAGCGCGTCCCCGGTGGTCCCGCTCAGCCGGCACCGCCGCGCGTCCAGCGCCTCGGGCGTCCCCAGCCACGCGGGCACCCGGGCGGCGACGGTCTCGGCGGGCGCGGCGAACGTGACGGCGAAGCGGTACGTCTCCTGCCGCTGGTACATCGACCGACGCAGATACTCGGCCGCGCTCCCGGTGGGCAGCTCGCGCGGGGCGAACCGCGCGCCCGTGGCGAACGGCTCGCTCACCCGGTCGACCCGGAAGGTCCGCCAGTCGGCACGGTCCAGGTCGTACGCCACCAGGTACCAGCGGCGTCCGGTCGAGACGAGCCGGTAGGGCTCCGTCGAGCGGCGCGACTCCGTGCCGTCCTTCGCGCGGTAGGCGAAGCGCAGCCGTTCGTTCCCGGCGATGGCGGAGGCCATGACGGTGAGCGTCTCGGGGGCGATGCTCGCGCCGTCGCCGCTGGTCAGCGGGGTCGTCGCGGCCTGGAGCGTGGAGACGCGGTGGCGCAGCCGGGACGGCAGCACCTGCTCCAGCTTGGCCAGGGCGCGCACGGACGCCTCGTCGACACCGGCGACCGCGTGCCCGGCCCCGGCGCGCAGGCCGACCGCGATGGCGACGGCCTCCTCGTCGTCGAGGACGAGCGGCGGCATCGCCTTGCCCGCGACGAGCCGGTAACCGCCGTCGGCCCCCTTGGTGGCCTGCACGGGATAGCCGAGTTCACGCAGCCGGTCGATGTCCCGCCGGACCGTGCGGCGGGAGACGTCGAGCCGGGCGGCGAGCTCGCCGCCCGGCCATTCGCGGGGCGTCTGGAGGAGGGAGAGGAGCTGGAGCAGCCGTGCCGGGGTGTCCGTCGTCATGGTGCAGAGAATGCCGCAGAACTAGGACACGATCTGGCCTAGTGGGGTTCTAGCTTCTGGGTATGACCTCCACCGAAACCTCAGTGAGCAGGCCGATCGGCTCCGACCGGCGTCGCTGGATCGCCCTCGCGATCGTGATGACCGCGGCGTTCATGGACCTCGTCGACGTCACGATCGTCAACATCGCCATCCCGTCCATCCAGGCCGAGGCGGGCGCCTCCGTCAGCCAGATCCAGTGGATCACGGCCGGCTACGCCCTCGCCTTCGCCGCCGGTCTGATCACCGGTGGACGGCTCGGCGACATCCACGGCCGCAAGCGGCTGTTCCTCCTCGGCGTCGGCGGCTTCACCCTCGCCTCCGCGCTGTGCGGCTTCGCGGCGAACCCGGAGATGCTGGTCGCGGCGCGGCTCCTGCAGGGCGGCATGGCGGCGCTGATGGTCCCGCAGGTCCTGTCGATCGTCCACGCGACGTTCCCGGCGGAGGAACGCGGCAAGGTGTTCGGCCTGTTCGGCGCGATCGTCGGGCTGGGCGCGGTGTCCGGGCCGCTGCTCGGGGCCCTGCTGACCCAGTGGGACATCCTGGGCCTGGAGTGGCGCCCGATCTTCCTCATCAACCTGCCGGTCGGCATCGCCGCGCTGTTCCTCGGCAGCCGCTACATCGACGAGTCCAGGGCCCCGCGGGCCATGAAGCTGGACCTGGTCGGCGTCGCCCTGGTGACCCTGGGCCTGCTCATGCTGCTCTACCCGCTCACCCGTGGCCGCGAGCTGGGCTGGCCGCTGTGGGGGTACGCCTCGATGGCGGGCGCGCTGGTGGTGTTCTCGGCGCTGGTCGCCTACGAGAAGCACAAGACCGCGCGGGACGGCTCGCCCCTCATCGAGCTCTCCCTGTTCCGGGTGAAGAGCTTCGCGGCCGGCGTCGCCGTGCAGACCGTCTTCGGGATCGGCCTCGGCATCTTCTTCCTGGTGTGGACGCTCTACATGCAGGTCGGACTCGGCTGGCGTCCGCTCAAGGCGGGCCTGACCGGCGTGCCGTTCTCCATCGCCGTCTCCACGGCCGCCGGACTGTCCGTGCAGAAGCTGGTGCCGCGCCTCGGCGGCCGTACGGTCCTCCAGACGGGCGCGCTGACCATGGCCGCCGGTGTCGCCCTCTACCTCTGGGAGGCCGAGCGGTACGGCGCCGCCATCGCCCCCTGGCAGATGGCCCTCCCGCTGGTCGTGATGGGCCTCGGCATGGGCCTCATCTTCGCCCCGCTGACCGACATGGTCCTGTCCGGCGTACCGCGCGAGCACGCGGGCTCGGCGTCCGGACTCATCAACACCATGCAGCAGATGGGCAACGCGCTGGGGCTCGGCCTGGTCTCGGTGGTCTTCTTCAACCAGATCCCCGACCGGCTGCGGCCGGACCAGGTGGGACCGGTGTTCGTGGACGCGTTCCAGCACGCGCTGGGCTGGGTCGCGGCCGTGATGGTGGCGATCTTCCTGCTGATGTTCGCGCTGCCGGGGCGGCGTGCGGTGGCCGAGGCCGCGGCGTCGGCGGGCCCGGCGGAGGAGGGCGTGGACGCGGCCGCGGGCGCGCTGCCGGGTGAGGAGGCCCGCCCGGAGCTCGTGCACTGAGGTCTGCTCCTGACGTCTCCGGAACGCCCGGAACGCCTTCGAAGGGCCCGGCACCCGAGGTGGTGCCGGGCCCTTCGGCATGTCCAGATCCGGCCCGGAGGTCCGTTCGTGCCCGAATCGGGTCCGAACCTGTTTACTTTTCGGAAATCCGGACGTAGCCTCCAGGCGAAACCACAAGTTCGGGCACGATCCGGAAGTGGTCGGACAGAGAGCCGGACAGAGAGCCGGACATCGAGCCGGACAGAAGGCCGGACGGCGAGTCGGAGGCGAACGGACATGTACGCACCGGAGCGGCAGCAGGAGATCCTCCGGCTCGCCCGTGACGGCGGCCGGGTGGACGTCGTGTCGCTGGCCGAGGAGTTCCAGGTGACGGCGGAGACGATCCGCCGGGACCTGAAGGCCCTCGACCGCGCCGGCCTCCTGCGGCGCGTGCACGGCGGGGCCATCCCCGCCGGGCGCCTCGACTTCGAGCCGGACCTCGCCGAGCGCGAGACGACGGCGGCCGACGAGAAGGACCACATCGCCAAGGCCGCCGTCGCGGAACTGCCCACCGAGGGCACCCTCATCCTCGACGCCGGCACGACCGTCGCCCGCCTGGCCGCCGCCGTCCCGCTGGAGGCCTCGCTCACCGTCGTCACGCACAGCCTCCCGATCGCCGCCCGCCTCGCCGACCACCCCGGCATCCAGCTCCATCTCGTCGGGGGGCGCGTACGGCACCGCACGCGCGCCGCCGTGGACGCCTGGGCGCTGCGCGCGTACGGCGAGATCCGCGCGGACGTCCTCTTCGTGGCGGCCAACGGCTTCTCCGCCGACCATGGGCTGACCACCCCCGACCTCGCCGAGGCGGCCGTGAAGCGCGCGGCGATCGCCGCCGCCCGCCGGGTGGTGCTGCTGGCCGACTCCGCCAAGCACGGCCAGGAGCACTTCGCCCGCTTCGGCGACCTGAGCGACGTGGACCTGCTGATCACCGACAGCGGGCTGAGCCCCGAAGACGCCGCCGCCATCGAGCGCGGCGGTACGGAAGTAGTGCGCGCATGATCCTCACCGTCACCCCGAACCCGTCCCTCGACCGCACCTACGAGGTCCCCTCCCTGGAGCGCGGCGAAGTCATCCGCGCGACCGGCGAGCGCATGGACCCCGGTGGCAAGGGCGTGAACGTCTCGCGCGCCGTCACGGCCGCCGGGCAGCGCACGGTCGCGGTGCTGCCCCTGGGTGGTGCGCCGGGGGCGCTCGTCGCGGATCTGCTCGACGCGCAGGGCATCGAGGTCGCGCCGGTCCCGGTCGCGGGCGCCACCCGCTCCAACATCGCGCTCGCGGAGTCCGACGGTGTCCTGACGAAGATCAACGCGCCGGGTCCGGAACTCTCGGCCCAGGAGCAGGAACTGCTCCTCGACACGGTGCGCGAGCAGTCGGGGGGCGCGGACTGGATCGCGTGCTGCGGGAGCCTGCCGCGAGGGCTCGCGCCGTCGTGGTACGCCGATGTCGTCGCGCGGGCGCACGCCGGTGGCGCGCGTATCGCGCTGGACACCTCGGGGCGCGCGCTCCTGGAGGCGCTGCGCGAGCGGCCCGACGTGGTGAAGCCGAACGCCGAGGAGCTCGCGGCAGCGGTCGGGCGCCCCCTGGCGACCGTGGGCGACGCCGTGAAGGCGGCCGAGGAGTTGCGCGAGATGGGCGCACACGCCGTGCTCGCGAGCCTGGGCGCCGACGGGCAGCTCCTGGTGGAGGCGGGCGGCACCTGGTTCGGCCACGCGCGTGTGGACGCCGTCCGCAGCAACGTCGGCGCCGGTGACTCCTCCCTCGCCGGTTTCCTCATCGCCGGCGGCACCGGCCCGGACGCGCTCGCCTCCGCGGTCGCGCACGGCGCGGCGGCCGTCCAGCTGCCCGGCAGCGTGATGCCGACCCCGGCCGACCTGGACCACGGCGCCGTGACGGTCACGTCCGAGATCCCCACGGACCGTGTCCTGACGGAGCCGGCGTCATGACGGGCGCCGTGACAGGAGCCGTGACCGGTGCCATGACCGGCGCACGCGCCCGTACGACCGCCCCTGCCCCCGCCCCCGCTCCGGCGGCGCGGTTCCCCGCCGCCTCCCGCGGCACCGCTCCCCACCCCACAGCCCCCCACTGCACCCCCGTCCCCGTCACCACCCCCGCCCACTCCGTTCCATGGGCGATACGCGTGCGAAGGAGCCCGCGATGAGCGACATGATCACCGCGGACCTGGTCGATCTCGACCTGTCCGCCGAGACCAAGGAAGCGGCGGCGCGCGCCCTCGCCGAACGCATGGTGAGCCTGGGGCGGGTGACCGACCTGGAGGGCTTCCTCGCCGACGTCGCCGCGCGCGAGGCCCAGATGCCGACCGGCCTCGACGGCGGCATCGGCATCCCGCACTGCCGCAGCGCCCACGTCACCGAGCCGACGCTCGCCTTCGGGCGCAGCGCCGCCGGCATCGACTTCGGCGCGGCCGACGGTCCCGCCGACCTGATCTTCCTGATCGCCGCTCCCGCCGGCGCGGACGACGCCCATCTGACGATCCTGTCGTCCCTGGCGCGGCAGCTCATGAACGCCGAGTTCACCGACGCGCTGCGCTCGGCGGGCGACGCGGCGGGCGCGGCGGCGCTCATCCGCGGGGACGCGCCCGCGGCGAGCGCCTCTTCGGACTCCGTGGTGGCGTCGGGGGCGGCCTCCGCCGACGCCACCACGGGTGACACGGACCCGGCGCCGGCGCCGGGTGGTGCGGATGCGGACGCGGACGCGGGTGAGGGCGTGGGCGCGAGCGCGAGCGCCGAGGTGGACTCGGGCGCGCGCTCCGACGCGAGCGCCGCGCGGCCCTTCCGTATCGTCGCCGTCACCTCCTGCCCGACCGGCATCGCCCACACCTACATGGCGGCCGAGTCCCTGGAGAACGCGGGCCGGGAGGCGGGCGTCGAGCTCGTCGTCGAGACGCAGGGCTCGGCCGGGTTCACCCGGCTCGACCCGGCCGTCATCGAGGCGGCGGACGGCGTGATCTTCGCCCATGACGTCCCGGTGCGCGACAAGGACCGCTTCGCAGGCAAGCCGACCGTCGACGTGGGCGTGAAGGCGGGCATCAACCGTCCCGCCGAACTCATCACGGAGGTGCGCGGGAAGGCGGCGCGCGGCGAGGTGACGGGCGCCCCCGGGGCCGCCTCCACCCCCGTGGAGCGCGCGGGCGACGAGGGCGACAGCTACGGCACCAAGCTGCGCAAGTGGCTGATGACCGGCGTGAGCTACATGGTGCCGTTCGTCGCGGCGGGCGGTCTGCTGATCGCCCTCGGCTTCGCGATCGGCGGCTACCAGATCAACGAGGCCAAGTCCGTCACCGAGCACTTCGACTGGGGCCAGGTCGACAGCTGGGGCGCGCTGCTCTTCCAGATCGGCGGCGTCGCCTTCGGCTTCCTGATCCCCGTCCTCGCGGGCTACATCGCCTACGGCATGGCGGACCGGCCCGGTCTCGTGCCCGGCTTCGTCGGCGGCATGATCTCCGTCAACATCGCCGCTGGCTTCCTCGGCGGCCTGGTCGCCGGTCTGCTGGCCGGTGGAGTCGTCCTCGCCATCCAGCGGATCAGCATCCCCAAGGTGCTGCGCGGGATCATGCCGGTGGTCGTGATCCCCCTGGTCTCGTCGATCGTCGTCGGCTTCCTGATGTTCATCGTCATCGGCAAGCCGATCGCCGAGGCCCAGAAGGCCATGACGGACTGGCTGAACGGCCTCTCCGGCACCAACGCGATCCTGCTCGGTGTCCTTCTCGGCCTGATGATGTGCTTCGACCTCGGAGGCCCGGTCAACAAGGTCGCCTACGCCTTCGCCACCGCGGGCATCGCCGTGCAGGACCCGAGCGACTCCGCGATGAAGGTCATGGCCGCCGTGATGGCCGCCGGCATGGTGCCCCCGCTGGGCATGGCGCTGGCCACCACGGTCCGCAAGAAGCTGTTCACCCCGACCGAGCGCGAGAACGGCAAGGCGGCCTGGGTCCTCGGCGCCTCCTTCATCTCCGAGGGCGCGATCCCCTTCGCCGCGGCCGACCCGCTGCGCGTCATCCCCGCCTCCATGGCGGGCGGCGCGGTCACCGGCGCGCTGACCATGGCCTTCGGCTCCACCCTGCGCGCCCCGCACGGCGGCATCTGGGTCACCTTCCTGATCGGCAAGCCGTTCCTGTACCTGCTCGCCATCGCGATCGGCACCTGCATCACCGCGGGTCTGGTGATCCTCCTGAAGGGCCTGCGCAAGGACGCCCCCGGCCTGGAGACCGCCGGCGCCGACACGTCCGCCGTCGCCCCGGCGGCCGAGGCGAAGCAGCCCGTGGCGGCCTAGCCCCCGGCCCCGCTCCACCCGTCGCGACGGCCGGCCGCAGCTCCTCCCCGGAGGGCGCAGCGGCCGGCCGTCGCGGTGCTATGTCTCTTTGAGCACCTGTGAGTTGTTCGCACCACCTGCGAGATACATCACGATCCGGGGTCAAAGTCCGGGGTGCTGGTGTCTACTGGGGCGCATGCCTGAGCACGTCTCGATCTACCAGCTGACGGGCCTCGCCGTCCTCGCCCTGGCGACCGTCGTCTGGGCTGTCGGCCTGACCCACGTTCTGCGCCGCACCCGCAACGGAGCCGCCCTGTGGGGGAACGCCACCCCGCTCTCGGCGCTCCCGTACCAGCGGCAGGCCCCTCCGGCCCTGGAGTCCGTCCAGCTCACCGCGGCGGAGCGCGACGCGTTCGCCGGCCTGGTCCGCCAGCTCAACGGCCGCTGACAGCGCCTTACGACATCCCGCGCGCCTCGGTCACGAGACGCGCGCCGCCCGGCGCTCCATCGCGTCCCGGGCCGCGTCCTCGCTGACGTACACCTCGCACATGTGCCGCCCGTCGGGCGTGGCCGTGTGCTCGACCTCCCACAGGGAGACCTCCGCGCCGTCCCGCAGCAGGAACGCGTGCTCGTACAGCGAGAAGCACAACCCGATGCGCCCCGCGCGGCACGGCCGCCCGAACGCCTGCGTGATCTGGTGCGCGAACGCCTCCCGCAGCAGTGCCGCCGTCTCGGCGCCCGGCCGGTCCGGGTTCTCCGCCCGGCGCAGCACCCGGCGCGCGTGATCCGCCGAGTCGTCGGGCACGTACGTGTGCCGGGGCGCGGGCATCGGCGACAACTGCACCATCACCGGCAGCTCGAAGTCCGGGGCGTCCGGAGGCAACGGCAGCCGCGCCGTCGCCGCCCGCAGCTCCTCCTCGTCGACGTACACCTCGTGCTGCGGCTCGCTGCCCGGCGCCGTGTTGTGCACGAGCTCCCAGAACGTGAGCGCCGAACCGTCCGCGAGCAGCCAGGTGTGGCGGTACGTCTCGCGGTGCAGCCCCGCGCTGTGGTGCGCGGAGTGCAGCGAGCTGTCGTGTGCGAGCGCGCAGTCGAGCCGCCTTATGGCCTCGTCAGGCAGTTCGAAGGAGTTCAGCGCGCGACCGAGGAGCCGCGCGAGATGCTCCTCCGGAGACTCGGGCGACTCGCGTGGCTCGTACGCTGCTGTCTCGTACGGAACGCTCAAGGTTTCTCCCGGCGTTGCTGCATGTCACCTTGTGGGTGCATACCGTAGCCCCTCGGTCGGACATCATGTCCGGGAACCGAGAAAACGTGCGCACAGAAAACGCCCAGGCCGCGTGAGAAGTTCCCACGCGGCCCGAAGATCCGTCAAAAGCCGCCGGTCAGACGGCACTTGCGGCGCGACGCCGACCGGACGGCGCATCGGCGCCCGCACGGCGCCCTCCGCTCACGGAACGCCCGCCCGCCGCCCGTCGCGCCCTCACCCGCGGCTCAGACGGCGCTCCCCGCGGTCCACTCGCTCCACGCCATGTTCCACCCGTTGAGGCCGTTGTCCGGCGTCACCGTCTTGTCGGGGGAGTTCTTCACGATCACGACGTCCCCGACGATGGAGCTGTCGTAGAACCACTTGGCGTTCGTGTCCGCCTGCCCGCCCTGCACGTCCTGGAGCCCGACGCAGCCATGGCTGGTGCCCTGCTGCCCGAAGGGCGGATTCCCCTTGTTGTACCAGTAGTTGCCGTGCACGAACGTCCCCGACTGCGTCAGCCGCATCGCGTGCGGCACGTCCGGTATGTCATAGGCGTTGGCGAGCCCGACCGTCCGGCTGTCCATCCGCAGCTTCGCGTACTTCTCCGAGATCACCATCTGCCCGTTGTACGTGGTGAACTCCGCGCTGCCCGCCGAGATCGGCACCGACTTCAGCGTCTTGCCGTCCCGCACGACCGTCATGGTCTGCGTGTTCACGTCGACCGTCGACACCTGCGACCGCCCGATCGTGAACGTCACGACCTTCTCCTGCACCCCGAACACGCCGTTCGCGCCCTCGACACCGTCCAGGTCGATCTTCATCGTGACCTTGGAGCCGGCCTTCCAGTACTCCTGCGGCCGGAAGTCCAGGCGCTGCTCCCCGAACCAGTGCCCGACGACCTGCTGCCCGCTGCTCGACGTCACCGTGATGTGCGACTGCACGGCCTTCTTGTCGCCGATCGCCTTGTCGAAGGTGAACGACACCGGCATCCCGACCCCCACCGTCGTCCCGCCGTCCGGCGTGTACGTCCCGATGAAGCTGTTCTCCTTCGAGACGGTGGTGAACGTCGAGTCCGCCGCCGACGCGCGCCCCTCGGTGTCCTTCGCGCTCGCCGCTATCTCGTACTTGGTGCCGCGCTCCAACTGCTCCTTGGGCTTCCAGCTGCCCCCGTCCGCGGAGAGGGTGCCCGGCACGTCCTGCCCGGTCCCCGCGACGGTCATCTTCACGGTGGTCAGCTCACCCCCGCTGACCTTCACGCCCGTCGCGTTGATCGACGCGCCGGTCGATCCGTCCTTCGCCGAGATGACGATCTTCGCGGACGACGTCCTGGAGGAGTCCCCGCCGCCCTTGCCGTCCTCGTTCCTGGCGTTGGCGTCGCCGCCGCAGGCGGTGAGGGTCAGGGCGCCGACCGCCAGGACGGCGCAGGCCCCCAGTACGCGCCGCGCCGATATGTCAGGCGTTGTCACGAGCTGCTCCCGGTTCGTGTGATGTGCGTGATCCGCTCCGATGCGTGGAGAAAGAGCGAATCCCCGGCCACTCGGGTTCCCTCCGACAGCCGTGAACGCCATCACGTGACAGAACCGGGACAATCACCGGCGCGCGACCCCGCCCGGCACCCCCTACGACGGGACGCGCGCCGCCAAGTCCCCTTCAGGGCAAGGCCGGTCGCCGCCCGCGTCACCGACCCCCGTACAACTCCCCGTACGACAGCCACTCCCCGCCCCCGGCACGCACCGACTCCGCCGCGCGCACCGCCTTCACGATGGCCCGCGTCACCAGATCGGCGCCCGCCTCCAGCAGCTCGTTCAGTGCGAGGGGGTGCTCGGCGTCGAGCGCGCGCCGACCCGTCGCCAGCGTGAACACGGTGTCTCCGTCGTTCAGGAGGTGCACGGGCCGCACGGCGCGCGCGATGCCATCGTGCGCCGTCCCGGCGAGCTTCTGCGCCTGCGCCTTGGACAGGTCCGCGTCGGTGGCCACGACCGCGAGCGTGGTGTTCAGCAGGGGCGGCGCGTTCTTCGCCGCGGTCTCGGCCAGGCGCCGGCGCGCGGCCTCGTGGACCGGCGCCGACGGGTACTCCACCCGCCCCTGGAGCAACTCCCCGTACAGCGCGCCCGTCCCGGGCTCCATCACGGACCCCGCCGCGTTGACCACCACCAGCGCGGCGACCGTGATCCCCGAGCCCAGAACGACGCTCGCGCTCCCGACCCCGCCCTTTATCTGCCCGACCACGGCGCCCGTACCGGCCCCCACGCCTCCTTCGGCCACCCGCGCCCCGGCCTCGCTCGCGGCCGCCGCCTCGACCGCGGCCCGCCCTGTCGCCGCGTCCGGCCTCGCCCGGAAGTCGCCGCCGCGCCCCAGGTCGAAGAGGCACGCCCCGGGCACCACCGGGACGACGTGCGTCGGGTCCTCCCCGACCCGCACCCCGCGCCCCCGCTCCTCCAGCCACGCCATCACGCCGGACGCCGCGTCGAGCCCGTACGCGCTGCCCCCGGTCAGCACGATCGCCTCGACCCGCTGCACGACGTTGCGCGGATCGAGGGCGTCGGTCTCCTTGGTGCCGGGCCCGCCGCCGCGGACATCGACGGCGGCGACGGCCCCGCCTTCCGGGGCGAGGACGACGGTGGTGCCGGTGAGCCAGCCGCCCCCGGTGCGCGTCGCGTGTCCCACGCGCACACCGGCGACGTCCGTCAGAGCGTCAACTGTCATGATCCCAGTCTCGTCCAGAGCCGGCCCGGGCACCGCCGCGGCGCCCCACCCGTCACCTCACGCGACGGGCGCCGTCTCACCGTGCGTTTCGCGCTCCCCGCCCGCCGAGCGCGCCGTGAGCGCCACTCCGACCGCCACCGCGAGCCCCGAGACGATGCCAGCCGCGAGGACGGCCCAGTCGCCGAGGAACGTGCAGAGGATCACCAGGAGCGCTGTGACCGGCAGTACGAGCTGCTGGGCGATCCCGATCTTGAAGTGGCGTGAGTGCAGCGCCCAGACGGTGAGCAGGAACAGCGCCGTCGGCAGGGTCACGGCCGCCGAAGCCGCCAGCGTGGAGATGTGCGCCTTGCCCACGGCCTGCTCGACCGCCACCTCCAGGCCCGCCCCGATCGCCGCCGCCGAGGCGAAGATCAGGTAGTGGCCGTAGCCCCACAGGAACGCCTGCCGGCTGGAGCGCAGATGGCCGTGGATCGGCACCGCGAAGTAGATCCACCAGGCGGAGAAGATGACCAGCAGCCCGCCCGCGGCGATCGGCAGCAGCTCACCGAGCGCGTCGTGCTCGTCCACGGCGGACTTCACGGCGATCGTGGCCGCGGCGATCGTCTCGCCGAGGACGATGATCGTGAGCAGTCCGTACCGCTCGGCGATGTGGTGCGGGTGCCAGGACGTGTTGTAGTCCTTCTCCGCGTACAGCGGCACGCACACCTCGAGGACCGCCATCACCAGGAACACCCAGGGCCGCACGTCCTCGGGCAGCACCACGAGGCCGAGCCAGCCGACCTGGCAGAGCAGCACGCCGGTCGCGTACCGCAGGGCCATCGTCCGTTCCGGGCCCTCGCTCGACAGGGCCACCCGTATCCACTGCGCGGACATGGCGAGCCGCATGATCGCGTAACCCAGCCAGACGGCCAGGAAGTCGTGGTCCTCGAAGGCCCGGGAGATCCCCGCGGCGAGCACCAGCACACCGGCGATCTGGACGAGGGTGACGACCCGGTAGAGCACGTCGTCGTTGTCGTACGCCGACGCGAACCAGGAGAAGTTCATCCACGCCCACCAGATGGCGAAGAAGACCATCGCGTAGTTGAGGATGCCTTCGCCGGCGTGCGACTCGGCGACCGCGTGCACGAGCTGCACGCCCGCCTGCGCGATGGCCACGACGAAACAGAGGTCGAAGAAGAGCTCCAGCGGCGACGCGACCCGGTGGGCCTCGTCGCGTCCGCGGGCGATGAGCCTGCGCAGCGGACTGCTGGATGCGGGCGCGCCGGAGTGCGCCGGGGGCGGAGTCGAACGGGACGTCATGCGTCCAAGCAGATCAGATGCCGCCCCAAAAATCTTGTGAATGGATTCACAAGCGGACGAGGGTCCAAAGGGCCGCAGGAAATCCCAGGTCAGCCGCTGCTTCCGCCGTCCGGGCCCGTCACCCCCGGGACCTTTGTCCCCCGAGTCGGGACCAACGCGGCCCCCGGACCCGCCCGCGCGGGCGTGCAATGGAGCCGTACCGACGAAGCGACGCGGAAGGTCCGGGCCATGACTGCCACCCCTGCGCACACCCCGACCGTCACCCCTGCCAAGGAGACGGCCCTCCCGACAGCCCTCCCGGCGGAGGCCCCCGAGGACGCCTGGAGAGGTTTCCGCGGCGGCCTGTGGCGCGACGCCATCGCCGTCCGAGACTTCGTCCAGAGCAACTACACCCCCTACGAGGGCGACGCCTCCTTCCTCACCGGCCCCACCGAGCGCACCACCCGGGTCTGGAACGAGCTCCTCACGATGTTCCCCACCGAGATCGAACGCGGCGTCCACGACGTCGACGTCACCACGCCCTCGCGCATCGACGCTTTCGCGCCCGGCTACATCGACCCCGCCCTGGACCTGATCGTCGGCCTCCAGACCGACGCTCCGCTCAAGCGCGCCATCATGCCCAACGGCGGCTGGCGCATGGTCGAGAACGCCCTGGCCGCCTACGGCTACGAGCCCGACCCCGCCGTCCGGGAGATCTACACCAAGCTCCGCAAGACCCACAACGACGGAGTCTTCGACGCCTACACGCCCGAGATCCGTGCCTGCCGTTCCTCCGGCATCATCACCGGCCTGCCCGACGCCTACGGCCGCGGCCGCATCATCGGCGACTACCGCCGCGTCGCCCTCTACGGCGTCGACCGGCTCGTCGTCGCAAAGCGAGCGGACAAAAGCGCAGTCGAAGTCGAGTGGCCGAGTGCGGAGGTGATCCAGGAACGCGAGGAAATCTCCGAGCAGATCCGGGCCCTCGAAGAACTCAAGGTCATGGCCCTCTCCTACGGGTACGACATCTCCGGCCCCGCCCGCACCGGCCGAGAGGCCGTCCAGTGGCTCTACTTCGCCTACCTGGCCGCCGTGAAGGAACAGAACGGCGCCGCCATGTCCCTCGGCCGCGTCGACGCCTTCCTCGACATCTACCTCCAGCGGGACATCGAACGCGGCCTGCTCACCGAGACCCAGGCGCAGGAACTCGTCGACGACTTCGTCATCAAGCTCCGCATCGTCCGCTTCCTGCGCACTCCCGAGTACAACGAGCTCTACTCCGGCGACCCCACCTGGGTCACCTGGTCCATGGCGGGCCTCGGCGAGGACGGGCGCCCCCTGGTCACCCGCACCACCTTCCGCGCCCTCCACACCCTCTACAACCTCGGCCCCGCCCCCGAACCGAACCTCACCGTCCTGTGGTCCCCGCGCCTGCCCGAGGCCTTCAAGAAGTACGCCGCCCAGGTCGCCATCGACACCAGCGCCCTGCAGTTCGAGTCCGACGACGTCATGCGCCCCAAGTACGGCGACGACACCGCCATCGCCTGCTGCGTCTCCGCGATGGCCGTGGGCCGGCAGATGCAGTTCTTCGGCGCCCGCGTGAACGTCGCCAAGGCCCTGCTGTACGCCATCAACGGCGGCCGCGACGAGATCTCCGGCAAGACCGTCGTCGAGGGCTTCGAACCCGTCACCGACGAGTACCTCGACCACGACACCGTCCTCGCCCGCTACCGGGCGATGCTCGGCTGGCTCGCGAAGACCTACGTCCACGCGCTCAACGTCATCCACTACATGCACGACAAGTACGCCTACGAGCGCCTCGAAATGGCCCTGCACGACCGGGAGATCCTGCGCACCATGGCCTGCGGCATCGCCGGCCTGTCCGTCGCCGCCGACTCCCTGTCCGCCGTCAAGCACGCGCGCGTGAAGGTCGTCCGCGACGAAACGGGCCTCGCCGTCGACTACGTCGTCGAGGGCGACTACCCGGCGTACGGCAACAACGACGACCGGGCCGACGACCTCGCACGCTGGATCGTCCACGAGTTCATGCAGGAGATCCGCCGCCACCCGACGTACCGCGACGCCGTGCACACCCAGTCGGTCCTGACGATCACCTCGAACGTCGTCTACGGCAAGAAGACCGGCCACACCCCCGACGGCCGCCGCGCGGGCGCACCCTTCGCGCCCGGCGCGAACCCCATGAACGGCCGCGACGAACACGGGTACATCGCCTCGGCGCTCTCCGTCGCCAAGCTCCCCTACGACGACGCGGAGGACGGCATCTCGCTGACCAACACCATCACCCCGGACGCCCTGGGCCGCGCCCCCGGGGAACGCGTCGCCAACCTCTCCGGCGTCCTCGACGGCTACATGGCGAGCGGCGGCTTCCACATGAACGTCAACGTCGTCGACAGGGCGACCCTCCAGGACGCGATGGAGCACCCCGAGCTGTACCCGCAGCTCACGATCCGAGTCTCGGGCTACGCGGTCAATTTCATCCGCCTCACGCGCGAGCAGCAGCTCGACGTGATCAACCGCACCTTCCACGGATCGCTGTAAGGGAGCAGCGCGATGACCACGCCTCTTCCGCCCGCGCCGGGCACGGCGACGCCGGGCGGCGGCACCTCCGCCACGAGGTCCGCCCCGGCCGTCACCCCTGGACCCGCCGGCGCCGCCGGCCGCACCGGCCCCGCCACTCCCGCCGCCGCGGCGATGCGACGCCCGGTGGTCGGCTCGGTCCACTCGTGGGACCTGTCGACCGGCGTCGACGGCCCCGGCACCCGCTTCGTGACGTTCCTGTCCGGCTGCCCGCTGACCTGCCTGTACTGCCACAACCCCGACACCTGGCGGATGCGCGACGGCAAGCGCACCGCGGCCGACGAGATCGTCGCCGAAGCCGGCAAGTACACGCGGTTCATCGCCGCCGCGGGCGGGGGCGCCACCGTCAGCGGGGGAGAGCCGCTGCTCCAGCCCGTCTTCACGGGCGAGCTGCTGCACCGCTTCAAGCATGAACTCGGCCTGCACACCGCCCTGGACACCTCGGGCTTCCTCGGCGTGCGCGCCACCGACGCCCTGCTGCGCGACACCGACCTGGTCCTGCTCGACATCAAGTCCTGGGACCGCGCCACCTACCGGAAGGTCACCGGCCGCCCCCTGGAGCCGACTCTCGACTTCGCCCGGCGCCTCGCCGACCTCGGCAAGGAGGTCCACGTCCGCTTCGTCCTGGTGCCCGGTCTGACCGACGCCCCCGACAACATCGCCGGTGTCGCCGCCTTCGCCGCCTCGCTCGGCAACGTCAGCCGCGTCGACGTCCTGCCCTTCCACAAGCTCGGCGAGGCCAAGTGGCAGGCCCTCGGCCGTCCCTTCCCCCTGCGGGACACCCCCTGCCCCACCCCCGAGCGGACCGCCCTGGCCAGAGGCGTCTTCGAGGCCCACGGTCTGTACACGGTGTGAGCCCTCGCCGGTGCGAGGAGGCCGGACCCCGTTGCCCGCGCCGGGACCCCGGCCGCCGCCAGGGCCGTACCCTGGACGCATGAGCACGACCCCCGACCCCGAGCCGCGCACCCCGAAGCCGTCGCTGATCTTCGGCGACCCGCTGGACCAGCAGTCCTCGGACGACACCGACCGGGGCTGGGGCGAGGCGACCGGCTCGGACAGCGCGGCGGATCTGAAGCGCTTCCTCGACGAGAAGCCGCCCCACCACATCTGAGCCGACCGTACGGCGGCCCGCATCTGAACCGACCGCACGGCGGCCCGCCAGAGCAGACGGACCGCCGTGCCGCCGACCGCTAGCGCTCGCTGTGTCCGGAGCCGCGCTGCGCGACCAGCGCGTCGCGGATCTCCTTGAGGACCTCCAGCTCGGTCACCTCGATGACCTCGTGGGTGCCCTCCTTGGCCTTCCTGCGGGCCTCCACGCGAGCCAGGTACTTCGCCATCGGCAGCACCATCAGGAAGTACACGACCGCCGCCGTGATCACGAAGCTCAGCGTCGCGCCGAGCACCGAGCCCCACAGGAGCTGGATGCCCTGGTCGCCCGAGCAGCTGTCGCTCAGACACGAGCTGTAGCTGTCGAGGTTCTGCGTGCCGATCGCTCCGACGAGCGGATTGATGAGCCCCTTCACCACCGCGTTCACGATGTTGGTGAAGGCGGCTCCGATGACGACCGCCACGGCCAGATCGACGACGTTCCCGCGCATCAGGAAGGCTTTGAAGCCCGCCAAGAGACTCGGTTCCTTCTTCTCGCTCACCTAGGGGACTCTCCTCGCACGCACAGGCTGTGGAACAAACAGTTCCGCAACCTACGTCACCGCGCGCCCAGCGTGTCCAATCAGGTAGCTCGAACGAGGGACTTGACAGCCACTCACTGACGATCCGAAGCGCATGGCTCAACACAGCGTCACCGCCAGCCGTGCCGTCGCGCTCGCCCCGGCCAGACGTGCCGCGGTGGAACGCGGCACCGAGAGCACGACGAGCGCCCCGCTCTCCGCGGCGCCCTCCAACGGCTCCGGCACCTCCTTGACCTGAGCCCCGCGCGCGACCACGAGGGCGTCATCGCCCCTCGCCGACGCCTCCGCCGCGATGACGTCGACCCGGTCTCCGGCCCGCAGCAGCAGAACCGTGGCCGCGTCGGCGATCCGCACCGGCGCCGTCACCATCTCGACCGTGCGCCGCTCCCGCGCCGGTTCGGTCACCGGCTGCCCGCGTGTCCCCTCCGCGCCGGCCGGACCGACCGCCACCA
Source organism: Streptomyces sp. NPDC090106 (assembly GCF_044747265.1). Classification (NCBI taxonomy): domain Bacteria; kingdom Bacillati; phylum Actinomycetota; class Actinomycetes; order Kitasatosporales; family Streptomycetaceae; genus Streptomyces; species Streptomyces sp. NPDC090106. The sequence goes on from NZ_JBIVDS010000015.1 coordinate 50,153, forward strand.
GCGCGGCGGCCGTCACTGCGAGCCCCGCCGCCACCGCACGCCTGCGATGCCTTGCGAGACGGGCCAGTTGATACCGCCCGCCGCGCACCCGCACCGGAGCGAAGTGCGGCACCGCGCACGTCGGGGGCGCGTCGGGCCCCGGCGGATGAGGGCCGAGGGCGGAAGGAGGAGGGAGCGGAGCAGCGGACAGGGGAGGAGGAGAAGCGGATGGGAGACGCGAACCGGATGGGGAGAGAGCGTGGGAAGACAGCGCGAAGGACATGGGAACCACCACCTGACCTGTGACGACGGATCGACCGGCAAGGCCACGATGCGGCCTCGCGCCGAATCCCGCCGGGACAGGTGGACCACCGGCCGATTGTGGACAACTCCGTCACCCGAAGGAGGAGTTCCGCCCCGTTCGTCCGTCAGCCGGCTCCCGGCCCATCCCTCCCGCGACCCGTTCCCGTTCCCGGGCCCGGGAACGGGTCGCGGGAGGGACTGGCCGGGATCACGGCAGTTCGAATCCGGGATCCATGCCGCCCAGTGCCCTGGCGCACAGACAGTCCCGCTCCTCGTTCGACGGCAATGCGGCCACCGCGTCGAACAGCACGCCCCGCAGCCGGTCCACGTTCGCCGCGAACACTCGCAGCACCTCGTCGTGCGAGACGCCCTCTCCGGTCTCCGCGCCCGCGTCCAGATCGGTGACCAGCGTCAACGACGTGTAACAGAGCTCCAGTTCACGGGCGAGCGCCGCCTCGGGATGGCCGGTCATGCCCACCACCGACCAGCCCTGGGCCCGGTGCCACACGGACTCCGCGCGCGTCGAGAACCGGGGCCCCTCGATCACGACCAGGGTCCCGCCGTCCACCGCCTCCCAGTCCCGCCCGCGCGCGGCCTTCAGCGCCGACGCCCGCCCCACCGGGCAGGACGGGTCGGCCAGCGACACGTGCACCACGTGGGGCACGGCCCCGCCGGGCAGCGGCAGCCCGTCGAAGTACGTCCCCGTCCGCGACTTCGTCCGGTCGACGAGCTGATCCGGCACCAGCAGTGTGCCTGGACCGTATTCGGGCCGCAGACCGCCCACCGCGCACGGCCCGAGGATCTGGCGCGCCCCGACCGACCGCAGCGCCCACAGGTTCGCCCGGTAGTTGATCCGGTGCGGCGGCAGATGGTGCCCACGCCCGTGCCGTGGAAGGAAAGCGACCCGTCGGCCCGCGATCTCGCCGAGGAAGAGGGAATCGCTGGGCGACCCGTACGGAGTGTCCACCTGGATCTCGGTCACGTCGTCGAGGAACGAGTAGAAGCCCGAGCCGCCGATCACGCCGATCTCTGCGTTCGCCATGCCCCGCACAGTAGCTGGCCCCGGCACGGAGCCGGGGGCGGCTCAGGAAACGCCGAGGACCCCGTCGTCGTCACGACGACGGGGTCCTGTGAGCGTGAGTCCTCAGGCGGCGGAGGTGTTGCTGCTGCTGGAGGAGGAGCTGCCGCTCGACGGCTTCGAGTCCGACGAGGACGACGACGTCGAGGTGGACGAAGAGGACGTCGACGGCTTCGACGACGCCGGCGAGCTGCTCGACGAGGAGCCGCGGCTGTCGTTCCGGTAGAAGCCGGAGCCCTTGAAGACAATTCCGACCGCGGAGAACACCTTCTTCAGGCGGCCACCGCAGTTCGGGCACTCGGTCAGAGCGTCGTCGGTGAACTTCTGCACCGCCTCGAGGCCCTCGCCGCACTCGGTGCACTGGTACTGGTAGGTCGGCACTGTCTTCCTCCTGGCACTCTCACTCAATGAGTGCTAACGACGGTCCATAGTGACGTATTCCTGAGGATCAGTCCACCGCCACCGGCACGCGGTGACCCACGCCACGTGCGACGGTACGGCTCCGGGACGGCGGAGCGAGCCGCGAACGCAGTGCGAGGAGCGTCGTCAGGGCGATCAGTGTGCCGCCCATCGGGACCAGGAATCCTGCACCGTCCCAGAAGCGGTCCTCCAGCTGACCGGCGACCGTGACGGCGCCGGCCTGCCCGAGAGCCACCGCGCCCGTCAGCCAGGTGAACGCCTCGGTGCGTGCGCCCGCGGGCACCAGACTCTCGACCAGCGTGTAACCGGTGATCAGCGCGGGCGCGATGCTCATGCCGACCAGCAGGCCCAGCCCGGCCAGCGTGAGCACGGAGTGCGCGGCCCACAGTCCGGACGCCGTCAGCGCGAGCGCGCCGTACCCGACCAGCAGGCGCCGCTGCGGGGCGACCTTCCAGGCGATCGCGCCGCACACGACACCGGAGAGCATGTTGCCCGCCGCGAACACTCCGTACAGCACGCCGTTCAGGCCGGGCTCGCCGATCGACTCGGTGAACGCGGCCAGCGAGACCTGCATGCCGCCGAAGACGGTGCCGATGCCCAGGAACGTCACGATCAGCACGCGCACGCCGGGCACCCGCAGTGCCGAGGTGTGCTCCACGCGCGCGTGCCCGTCGGGGGAGACCTCGGGCTGCGTGCTCTTCTGCGCGGCGAACAGCAGACCGCCGACCAGGGTCAGCGCGGCCTCCGTCATCAAGCCCGCGGCCGGGTCGACGGCCGTGCACAGCGCGGTGGCCAGCAGCGGGCCCACGACGAAGGTCAGCTCGTCGGTCACGGACTCGAAGGCCGCCGCCGTGGTCATCAGTGGCGAGCCCTGGAGCTTCACGCCCCAGCGGGCGCGCACCATCGGGCCGATCTGCGGCACCGAGGCGCCCGTTGGCACGGCCGCGACGAACAGCGCCCACAGGGGCGCGTGCGCGAGGGCGAGCGCGGTCAGTGTGAGACCCGACAGCGTGTGCACCAGCACGCCGGGGATCAGCACCGTGCGCTGCCCGTAGCGGTCCGCGAGACGCCCGCTGTAGGGCGCGAACACCGCCATGGAGACGCCGGTGACGGCCGCCGCGGCGCCCGCGGCGCCGTACGAGCCGGTGGTGTGCTGCACGAGCAGCACGATGGAGATCGTCAGCATCGCGAAGGGCTGGCGGGCGGCGAAGCCGGGGAGCAGGAACGTCCAGGCGCCCCGCGTGCGCAGCAGCCGCCCGTATCCCGCGCGGGAGGAGGACGACGGAGCCGGCGTGTCCTTCGACGGCTCGGTGGTGACCGTGGATTCCACGGCCCGTGCCTTTCTGCCGCCTGGTAGCGCGCCCGTGCGGGGGCGCCGAGAGCTGTCCTCTTGCGCGGAACTGCGGTAGATACCGGCGCCTACTGCGAGGGGTCCCGGCCGCCATACGGTCGCGCCAGCTCTGCGTCAGGCAGAGTTGGTTCGATCAGGGTGCGCCTTCATCGTACAGGGATCAATGATCGACGATCCTGTGAAAACGAGCACCATGGCGCCGTTCACCTGCGAATGGCGGGGGTGTGAACTGTGCGAAACACGCCCTTAACGGAACGGCCGGGCACGGCACGGCGCCGTAGGGCGCGGGTGCCGCGCTGTGCGCCCCTCACGATCGCGGCGCGTCCTCGTCCGTGCCCAGCCACCCCGCCAGCTTGCCCCCGTGGCCCACCGCGCGCAGTCGCCTCTCCGCCGCGTCGCGCACCGGGTCCGTGGTGACGACGAGCAGTTCGTCCCCGCGCCGTAGCACCGTCGTGGGCAGCGGGACGAACGACTTCTCGTCGCGGACGACGAGCGTGACGGCGGCACCGGCGGGCAGCCGGAGCTCGTTGACCTCGACGCCGTGCATCCGGGAGCCGTCCGGGATCGCGACGGACAGCAGATGGCCGCGCAGTCGCTCCAGCGGCGCCGACTCGATGCCCAGGTCGGCGGCCTCGGCCCCCTCGCCCAGGCGCAGCTTGCGGGCCAGCCAGGGCAGCGTCGGCCCCTGGACGAGGGTGTAGACGACGACCAGGACGAAGACGATGTTGAAGATGCGGCCGCTGCCGCTGACGCCCTGCACCATGGGGATCGTCGCCAGGATGATGGGCACGGCCCCGCGCAGTCCCGCCCAGGACATGAGGGTCTGCTCCTGCCAGGGCACCCGGAACGGCATGAGGCACGCCACGATGCTCAGCGGGCGCGCCACCATCGTCAGGACCAGGCCGATGACGAGGGCGGGCACCACGTCGTCGCCCAGTTCGTGCGGGGTGACCAGCAGCCCGAGCAGGACGAACATGCCGATCTGGGCGAGCCAGCCGAGCCCTTCGGCGAACCCGCGCGTGGCGGGCCAGTGCGGCAGTTTGGCGTTGCCGAGGACCATGGCGGCGAGATAGACGGCGATGAAGCCGCTGCCGTGCGCGAGCGCGCCCGCGGCGTACGCCGTGACCGCGATCGCCATCACGGCGATCGGGTAGAGACCGGAGGCGGGCAGTGCCACGTGCCTCAGGCCCCAGGAGCCCAGCCAGCCGACCAGGAGGCCGAGGGCGGCGCCGATGGCCAGCTCCAGCAATATCTCGCCGATCAGCACGTACCAGTGCTCGACCGGGCCGGCCGTGGAGAAGGCGACGACCAGGATGACCACCGGGGCGTCGTTGAAGCCGGACTCGGCCTCCAGCGTGCCCGTCACGCGCGCGGGGAGCGGGATTCTGCGCAGCACCGAGAACACCGCCGCGGCGTCCGTCGAGGACACCACCGCCCCGATGATGAGGGCCTGGCGCCAGTCGAGGCCGACCAGGTAGTGCGCGGCCGTCGCCGTGACACCGACGCTCACCGCCGTTCCGGCCAGTGCCAGCGCGGTGGCGGACGGCAGGACGGGTTCGATCTCCTTCCACTTCGTGCCCAGACCGCCCTCGGCCAGGATCACGACCAGGGCCGCGTATCCGATGACCTGGGTCAGTTCGGCGTTGTCGAAGTGGATGTCGCCGATGCCGTCCTGGCCCATGGCGATGCCGATGCCCAGATACACGAGCAGGCTGGGGAGCCCGCTGCGCGAGGAGATCCGGACCGCTGCGACGGCGACGAGCAGGACGAGCGAGCAGACGAGCAGGAGCTGGTTGAGGTGGTGGACGGTCAGCGGCTGTTCCCTTCCCTGACCCAGGCGCATCACGCGCGTGGGCTCACGTACACAGGACACGAAGATGACGGATCTCCGCACCCAAGTACTTCATTACCTTACCTAACTCTTGACGATTTCTTGACGCTAGGCGAGGCAAGATCGAACGCCTGCACGCCCGGGTACCCGACTCCGCGTCAAGTGGCGCAGAGCGCTGCGCCTATGGTTGCTCCAGCGCTCATTCAAGAGGACAGACCGCCCTGCCGCTCGCGTAAGGACAGCAAGGACAGCGATGCCCCCCAACACCACCGCGTCAACGGGTCACAAGCCCGGCAAGTCCGGCCGGAAAAAGGGGCGCAAAGCCCGTCTGATCGTCCTCGTCCTGGTGCTGGCCATCATCGGAGGACTCGCCTACGGCGCCTACTGGTCCATCAGCACCGTGCGCGCCTCCTTCCCGCAGACCAAGGGTTCGATCACGCTCGAAGGCCTGTCGGGACCGGTCGACGTGAAGCGGGACGGCTACGGCATCCCGCAGATCTACGCCTCCACCGACGAGGACCTGTTCATGGCGCAGGGCTACGTCCAGGCGCAGGACCGGTTCTACGAGATGGACGTGCGCCGGCACATGACCTCCGGACGCCTGTCCGAGATGTTCGGCAAGGACCAGGTCTCCGACGACGAGTTCCTGCGCACCCTCGGCTGGGACCGGATCGCGCAGGAGGAGTACGACACCAAGCTGTCGGCCTCCACGAAGAAGTACCTCCAGGCCTACTCCAAGGGAGTCAACGCCTACCTGTCCGGCAAGGACGGCAAGGACATCTCCCTGGAGTACGCGGCTCTCGGCTTCGTGAACGACTACAAGCCAGAGAAGTGGACCCCGGTCGACTCCGTCGCGTGGCTTAAGGCGATGGCCTGGGACCTGCGCGGCAACATGCAGGACGAGATCGACCGCTCCCTGATGACCAGCCGCCTCGGCCCCAAGCAGATCGCCGACCTGTACCCGGACTACCCGTACAGCCGGAACAAAGCGATCGTCCAGGAGGGCCAGTACGACGAGCTCACCCAGACGTTCGAGCAGAACGGCTCCTCGTCCGGCTCAGGGACCTCCGCGAGCGGCTCGACCGGCACGGGCACGTCCACGGCCTCCGAGGCGCTCACGAGCCAGCTCTCGGGCCTCCAGGACGTCCTGGACGACGTACCGACGGCCGTCGGCGTGAACGGCAACGGCATCGGCTCCAACTCCTGGGTCGTCTCCGGCGCCCACACCATCACGGGCCAGCCGCTGCTCGCCAACGACCCGCACCTCACGGCCTCGCTGCCGTCCGTCTGGTACCAGATGGGCCTGCACTGCCGCACCGTCTCCGCGACGTGCCAGTACGACGTCACCGGCTACACCTTCGCGGGCATGCCCGGTGTGGTCATCGGCCACAACCAGGACATCGCCTGGGGCATGACCAACTCCGGTGTCGACGTCACGGACCTCTACCTGGAGAAGCTCTCCGGCGACGGCTACCTGTACGACGGCAAGACGGTGCCCTTCAAGACGCGCGAGGAGACCATCAAGGTCGCCGGCGGCACGTCCAAGAAGATCGTCGTCCGCGAGACCAACAATGGCCCCCTGCTCTCCGACCGCAGTGACGAACTCGTCAAGGTCGGCCAGAAGGCGGGCGTCGAGACCTCCGCGCCCGACCGCGGCGACGGCTACGGCATCGCGCTGCGCTGGACCGCCCTGGACGCCGGCACCACCATGGACGCCGTCTTCGCCATGGACAAGGCCGCCGACTGGGACGACTTCCGCGCCGCGGCGGCCTTGTTCGACGTGCCCTCGCAGAACCTCGTCTACGCCGACAGCAAGAACATCGGCTACACACTGCCCGGGAAGATCCCCACGCGCGGGAAGAACCACGACGGCTCCGTCCCGGCGCCCGGCTGGGACTCCGACTACCGCTGGACCGGCTGGATCCAGCAGGACGAGCTGCCCTACGAGTACAACCCGGAGCGCGGCTACATCGTCACCGCCAACCAGGCCGTGGTCGACGAGGACAAGTACCCCTACACGCTCACCACGGACTGGGGCTACGGCACCCGCAGCCAGCGGATCACCGACCTGATCCAGTCGAAGATCGACGACGGCGGCAAGATCTCCACCGACGACATGCGGCAGATGCAGCTCGACAACAGCAGCGAGATCGCCAAGCTGCTCGTGCCCAAGCTGCTGAAGATCGACATCGACGACAAGGACGTCCGCGAGGCGCAGAAGCTGCTGGAGGGCTGGGACTACACCCAGGACGCCGACTCCGCCGCCGCCGCCTACTTCAACTCGGTGTGGCGCAACATCCTGAAGCTCGCCTTCGGCAACAAGCTGCCCAAGGAGCTGCGCGTCGAGGGCCAGTGCCTGTGGGTCAAGAAGGCCGACAGCACCGGGCCGGTCGACGAGGACACCGACGTCCGCGAGTGCGGTCAGCGCGACGCCGACCAGGCGCAGCCGGACGGCGGCGACCGCTGGTTCGAGGTCGTGCGCAACCTCATGGACGACGAGGACAGCGACTGGTGGAAGACGCCCGCCGGCGTGGGTGACCGCCCGGCCGCCGACAACCGCGACCAGCTCTTCAAGCGGGCCATGATCGACGCCCGCTGGGAGCTGACCTCCAAGCTCGGCAAGGACATCGACACCTGGAGCTGGGGCAGGCTGCACCGCCTGTTCCTGAAGAACCAGACCCTCGGTACCGCGGGCCCCGGCTACCTCCAGTACATCCTCAACCGCGGCCCCTGGAAGCTCAGCGGCGGCGAGGCCACGGTCAACGCGACCGGCTGGAACGCGGCCGGAGGCTACGGCGTCATCTGGGTGCCCTCGATGCGGATGGTGGTCAACCTCGGCGACCTCGACAAGTCGAAGTGGATCAACCTCACCGGCGCCTCCGGGCACGCCTACAGCTCGCACTACACCGACCAGACCGACAAGTGGGCCAACGGTGAGCTGCTCGACTGGTCCTTCAGCAAGGACGCGGTCGACGCGAGCACGAGCGACACCCTGGTCCTGAAGCCGTGACCCGCTGACGGCAGACCACACGAAGGGGCCCTCCACGCACGCGTGGAGGGCCCCTTCGCATGCGTCACACCGCCGGGCCGCCGAAGCGGCGCACGCCCGACGGCGTCACCACCGCGTCCACCGCCCGGTCGTGCGCCTCCACCGGGACGCGCTCCACGACCTCCCGGTCGTAGAGCAGCACCACCAGCGCGGGATGCGTGCCCGCACGCTCCAGCCGGGCGAGCACGCGGTCGTACGACCCTCCGCCGCGCCCCAGACGCATGCCGCGCCCGTCGACCGCCAGGCCCGGGAGCAGGACCGCGTCCGCGGAAACGATGGCGTCGGGCCCGAAGCGTTCGCCCGAAGGCTCGAAGAGTGCCATTTTTCCGCCATGTTGGACGCGCGCCAGGGAGTCGGCGCCCGTGTAGGCACCCCAGTCCAGGTCGTTGTCGGGCAGGAGCGCGGGGAGCAGGACGCGCACGCCCCGCGCGTGCAGCGCGTCCAGCAGCGCGAGCGTGCCGGGCTCGCTCCCCACCGAGACGTACGCCCCCACGGTGCGCGCCCGCGCCAACTCGGGCAGTTCCAGCGCCCGGTCGGCCAGCGCGAACGCCGCCTTCCGCATGTCATCGGCCGTCAACCTGCTCCTCACCGTGAGGATTTCTCGCCGCAACATCGGCTTGTCAGGGTCAGCCGAACGTCCGATGTGGCTCAAAGATCGCTCCTGCCCCGCTTCAATACGCTCATATCAGGTCTTATTAACCGGGGCCTCAGATTCCGAACAAAGGCACCGGATATGGTTGCGGGCATGACTCAGTCGCACCCTCGGATCACCAAGGCTGTCATCCCTGCCGCAGGCCTGGGTACACGGTTCCTGCCGGCGACCAAAGCCACTCCCAAGGAGATGCTGCCGGTCGTCGACAAGCCGGCGATCCAGTACGTGGTCGAGGAGGCCGTCTCCGCCGGCCTCGACGACGTCCTCATGATCACGGGCCGCAACAAGCGCCCCCTCGAGGACCACTTCGACCGCAACTACGAGCTGGAGTCCGCCCTTCAGAAGAAGGGCGACGCCCAACGGCTCGCGAAGGTGCAGGAGTCCAGCGACCTGGCGACGATGCACTACGTGCGTCAGGGCGACCCCCGGGGCCTCGGTCACGCCGTCCTGTGCGCCGCCCCGCACGTGGGACACGAGCCGTTCGCCGTCCTCCTCGGCGACGACCTCATCGACCCGCGCGACCCGCTGCTCAAGCGGATGGTCGAGGTCCAGGAGCAGCGCGGCGGCAGCGTCGTCGCGCTCATGGAGGTCGCGCCCGAGCAGATCCACCTCTACGGATGCGCGGCCGTCGACGCCACCGAGGACGGCGACGTCGTCAAGGTCCACGACCTGGTGGAGAAGCCGTCCGCGGCCGACGCCCCGTCGAACTACGCGATCATCGGCCGCTACGTCCTCGACCCGCACATCTTCGACATACTGCAGCAGACCGAGCCGGGCCGCGGCGGCGAGATCCAGCTCACCGACGCCCTCCAGCAGCTCGCCGCGGACGAGAAGGTCGGCGGCCCGGTGCACGGCGTCGTCTTCAAGGGCCGCCGCTATGACACCGGAGACCGTGGCGACTATCTGCGTGCCATTGTCAGACTCGCGTGCGAACGTGAAGACCTGGGCCCGGACTTCCGGACCTGGCTTCGCAGTTTCGTAGCCGAGGAGATGTAGCAACGTTGAGCAACGCCGCGCCGCGCACCACCGGCCAGGACCGTCTCTGGTCGGTGGACGAACACCTGGAGGACATCCTCGCGACCGTCCGCCCCCTCGAACCCATCGAGCTGCAACTCCTCGACGCCCAGGGCTGCGTCCTGGTCGACGACGTCATGGTGCCGGTCTCCCTGCCGCCGTTCGACAACAGCTCCATGGACGGGTACGCGGTACGGGTCGCCGATGTCACGGGCGCGAGCGAGGCGCGGCCCGCCGTCCTGGACGTCGTCGGGGACGTCGCGGCGGGCCAGTCCGAACTGCTCCACGTCGGCCCCGGCCAGGCCGCCCGCATCATGACCGGCGCCCCGCTGCCGCCCGGCGCCGAGACCGTCGTCCCCGTCGAGTGGACCGACGGAGGCCTCGGAGAGGGCCCGGTCACCGGCATGCGCGCCCGCGCCCAGGCCCCCGACCTCGCCGAGGGCCAGGTACGCGTGTACCGGCCCGCCGAAGCACGCGCGCACGTGCGCGCGGCGGGCAGCGACGTACGCGAGGGTGACCTCGCCCTCGCGGCCGGCACAGTCCTCGGCCCGCCCCAGATCGCCCTGCTCGCCGCGATCGGCCGCGGCACGGTTCGCGTACGCCCGCGCCCGCGCGTGGTCGTCATGTCCACCGGCAGCGAACTCGTCCAGCCCGACGAGCAGTTGACCGGCGGCCAGATCTACGACTCCAACAGCTTCGCCCTCACCGCCGCTGCCCGTGACGCCGGCGCCATCGCCTACCGCGTGGGCGCCGTCGCCGACGAGGCCGAGACGCTGCGCTCCACCATCGAGGACCAACTCGTCCGCGCCGACCTCATGGTCACCACGGGCGGGGTGAGCGTCGGGGCGTACGACGTCGTCAAGGAGGCGCTGACGTCCCTCGGGGAGGAGGACGCAGAGGGTGACGGTGACGAGGGCGAACAGGGACCGGCGCGCGGGGTCGACTTCCGCAAGCTCGCCATGCAGCCCGGCAAGCCCCAGGGGTTCGGCTCCGTCGGCCCCGACCGCACCCCGCTGCTGGCGCTCCCCGGCAACCCCGTGTCGTCGTACGTCTCCTTCGAGCTGTTCGTGCGGCCCGCGATCCGCACCCTCATGGGGCTCACCGCTGTGCACCGGCCGCGCACGCGCGCGACGCTGACCACCGGCAAGGCGCTGACCTCGCCGAAGGGGCGCCGTCAGTTCCTGCGCGGGACGTACGCCGACGGCACGGTGACGCCCGTCGGCGGCGCCGGCTCGCACCTCGTGGCGGCCCTCGCCCGCGCGGACGCGCTGATCGTCGTACCGGAGGACGTGGAGTCCGTCGAACCCGGCGCCGAGGTCGAGGTGGTCCTGCTCGGCTGAGTGCTCCTGGTTGGCGGTACCGTGTCGCGCACGACAGGCCCGCGCGCGCCGCACCGCGCAGAGCCGTGACCGGGAGCGCCGCACAGCATGAGTACGCAGGACCGACTGACGCACATCGACGAGGCGGGGGCCGCCCGCATGGTCGACGTATCCGGGAAGGACGTGACCGCGCGCACCGCCCGCGCCAGTGGCCGCGTCCTCGTCTCGCCCCGCGTGATCGAACTGCTGCGCGGTGAGGGCGTCCCCAAGGGCGACGCCCTCGCCACCGCGCGGATCGCGGGCATCATGGGAGCCAAGCGCACCCCCGACCTGATCCCGCTGTGCCACCCTCTGGCGGTCTCGGGTGTGAAACTGGATCTGTCGGTCGCGGACGACGCCGTGGAGATCCTGGCCACCGTCAGGACCACGGACCGCACGGGCGTCGAGATGGAGGCGCTCACCGCGGTCTCCGTCGCCGCGCTCACCGTGATCGACATGGTCAAGGCGGTCGACAAGGGAGCGGTCATCACGGACGTGCGCGTGGAGGAGAAGACCGGCGGCAAGTCGGGCGACTGGAGCCGGGCGTGAGCGCCGGGGCGCACGAGTCCGTGCGCGCGCCCTACCGCGCGCTCGTCGTCACCGCGTCCAACCGCGCCGCCGCCGGTGTCTACGAGGACAAGGGCGGCCCGCTGATCGCCGAGGGCCTCAGGGGCTTCGGGTTCACCGTCGAGGGGCCGCAGGTCGTGCCCGACGGGGACCCCGTGGAGGCGGCGCTGCGGGCCGCGGCCGACGCCGGGTACGACGTCGTCGTCACCACCGGCGGCACGGGCATCTCGCCCACCGACCGCACCCCCGAGGCGACCCGCGCCGTCATCGACCACGAGGTGCCGGGCATCGCGGAGGCCATCCGGGCGTTCGGACGGGACAAGGTGCCGACCGCCGCGCTGTCCCGGGGACTGGCCGGGGTCGCGGGGCGCACACTGATCGTCAACCTGCCGGGTTCCACCGGTGGGGTGAAGGACGGACTGGCCGTCCTGGAGCCCCTGTTGGTCCACGCCGTCGACCAGCTCCGCGGCGGCGATCACCCGAGACCCGGCGCAGCCACTGGGGGTGCGAGCTGAACAGCCCATCCTGGCCCGTCGTGCTGCGGGACGGCGATGTCGTCCTCCGGCCGATAAGGCTGCGCGACCAGCGGGCCTGGCGCGAGGTCAACCGGCGCAACCGCGACTGGCTGCGCCCCTGGGAGGCGACCATCCCGCCGCCCACCCCCAGCGGGCCGATCGCCCACCGGCCGACCTACCGGCAGATGGTGCGGCACCTGCGCTCCGAGGCGAACGCGGGCCGGATGCTGCCCTTCGTCATCGAGTACGAGGGCCGTCTCGTAGGCCAGTTGACCGTCGCCGGGATCACCTGGGGATCGATGTGCTCGGGCCACATCGGCTATTGGGTGGACGAGTCGGTGGCCGGCCGCGGGGTGATGCCGACCGCTGTCGCGCTCGTCGTGGACCACGGTTTCCGGACCGTTGGTCTGCACCGCATCGAGGTCTGCATTCGCCCCGAGAACGGGCCCAGCCGACGGGTCGTGGAGAAACTCGGATTCCGCGAGGAGGGGCTCAGGCCCCGTTATCTCCACATCGACGGCGCCTGGCGGGACCACCTCGTCTTCGCGCTCACGGCGGAAGAGGTGCCGGAAGGGCTGCTCGCCCGATGGCGGCGGGCACGTGCGCGGAAGGCTCCGCACAGCTCCCCGGGGAACCCCGCATAGCCCAGGAACCCAGAAAATTGAATAAATGTTCGAGAATGATCGAACGGAGGCCGTCTCCGGGCATTAAATTCGCCCGCTCGGCGGCCCGCTGATCGCATCGTTCACAAAAAAAGCTCGAAATATCAGCCAGATCGTGCGACACACCGGCCCAATTGGCAGATGGCCTCACGCAAACCCCTCTACCGTGTGAGGCGTGAGCAGCAGCGGCCTCATCTACGCAGTCATTGTCGGGGCCTGGGCCGCCTACTTGGTGCCGATGTGGCTCCGTAGGCAGGACGAGCTGAACGAGGCCCGTCCGACGGAACGCTTCAGCACAGCCATCCGGTTGCTGTCCGGACGGGCGGGCATGGAGCGTCGGTACGCCAAGGACCTGCGGGCGCGCTCCACCGACGAGGAGGAGCCCAGCGCCGTCGACCCGGACGCGGTCACCGATTCGGTGGACGTCCGGGCCTTCGCCATGCCTCCGACGCGCCCGCAGGTGCGCGCGGACATCCCGGCGCGCGCGGAAGCGCAGGCGCCGGCTCCGGCACAGGCGCAGGCACCAGCACGTAAGGAAGTGACGCGCGAACCGGCGCGGGCGAGACCGGCCGAGCCGGCGCCCGCGCCACGCAGCGCCCCGGCGCAGGCATCGGCCTCCGCGCCCGCGCGCAAGCGTGTACCGGCCGCGCGGCGCACGCCCGCCTCGGAAGCCGCCGCGGCTCGCGCCCGGCGCACCAAGGTGCTCGCGCGCCGCAGGCGCACCACCGTGATGCTCTTCATCGGCTTCACGCTCGGTGCGGTCGTCGCCGCCGTCGGCGGGCTCGCGTTCCTGTGGGCGCCCGGCGTGCCCGCCGTCCTGCTCAGCGGGTACATCGCCTACCTGCGCACCCAGGAACGGCGCCGCTTTGCCTACCAGATGGACCGGCAGCGCGCCGAGGCCGCCGCGCAGCGGCTGAAGGAGCGCGCGCGCCAGCCGCGCAGGCGCCCCGCCGCCGAGGCCCCCGCCGACGCCGACGAGCCGGACGAGGGACCAGAGGCCGAGCAGGACACCGGTCTGTCGGCGCTCGCCGCGGACCGGCGCGCCCTCGTCGAGCAGACCGACCACGCCGAATGGGTGGACCAGCAGCGTGAGCGGCAGCGGCGCCCCGGGCACGGGGACAGCTGGGACCCGGTCCCGGTGCCGCTGCCCACGTACGTGACCGCGCCGGTCGCGCCGCGGGCGACCTCGGACGTGGACCTCGGAGCGCCGGACGCGTGGAGTTCGGCGCGGTCGAGCTCGGTGGGCGACCGTGAAGGACGTGGCGCCGAGACCGGCGCCGGGCAGCACGGGCACGACGCCGTGACCGCGGACGCCGTCACCGGCGACGAGGCGGCGGGCGCGGAGGACACGGCGGACGGGGTCGACGGCGACGGACGCAGCGACGCCCGTCGGGCCGCCTCCGCGCGCCGGTCGCGGGAGCGGGGACGCACGCCGCTCTTCGACCAGTACGAGGACGGCGAGCGGCCCCGCGCCGCCAACGAGTAGGACGGCGGGGCCCGGAGCCGCCCACCCGCCCGACCTGGGTGGGCCTCCGCCCGGGGGGCCGGGGAACGGATTTCCAAGCACCCCGATCAGGGTGCTAGAGTTTCACTCGTTGCAAGGGCCTGTGGCGCAGTCTGGTAGCGCACCTCGTTCGCATCGAGGGGGTCTGGGGTTCAAATCCCCACAGGTCCACACAACATGAAGGGCCCGTTCCTGGGAATCAGGAACGGGCCCTTTGCCATGTCCGGAAGTGACGGTGAAGCGCCAGGCCCGCCGGGAGCACCGCCGCGACGACGGCCAGGGCGGCACACGCGGCGGTGACCGAGGCGAGTTCCGGCCAGGGCAGCCGGATCGCGACCGGCGCCGATTGGAGGGCCAGGGCGCTCCCCATGCCGCCGAGGTTCAGGACGGTCACCAGGAGACCCAGGAGCGCGCCCGCCGCGACCACCGTGAGGGCCTCCGCGGCGACCAGACGGAGGACCTGACCGGTCGTGGCGCCGACGAGGTGCAGGGAGACCAGTTCGCGGGTGCGGTCGGCGGTGGCCATCAGCAGGGTGTTGACGAGGGAGATCGCCGTGTACAGGAGGGCGATCCCGAGGACCAGGAGGAGGCCGAGACGGGTCGGCCCGTCGGCGTCCGTGAAGCCTGCCGTGGGGTAGGACGCCCGTAGCCACGCCTCCCGGGACAGGACCTTCGCGTCCGTCGCCGCGACGGCCTGACGCAGGGCCCGTTCCGTCGAGCGGCCCGGCCCCGGCCCCGTCTCCGTCACCTTCACGTCGACCCGGTCCACGGGCGCGCCCGCGATGTTCGCAGGGGTCACGTACACCCCGTTGCCGCCTGTGCCGACCGGCATCACCGCCGCGATGCGCAGCGACTTGGAGGTGCCGTCGCCGAGCCGGACGGTGACGCGGGAGCCGACCGTGTGCCGCTCCCACTCCTCGTTGACGACGATCGAGTCGTCGTCCAGGTCGGCGAGACGGCCCGCCGCCAGGGGAAGGCTCGTCGTCGCGGCCAGGAGGCCGGGATCGGCAGCGTGCGCCTCGGACCCGACCAGGGCCACGCCCTCCTCCAGGACGTGGACGGAGCCCGACGACAGCGGGGAGACCGTGGTGCCCGGGACCGCGCGCAGACGGCCGAGCGTCCGGGCGGTGAAGCCCGCCTGGGACGTCACCACGAAGTCGGCCCGCGTCCGCTCCCGCGCCTCCGCCGCGCGGGCGGCGTCCAGGGTGGCCGTGGCGCCGAGGAGGGAGCCGGTGAGGGCCACCGTGACCAGGACGGGGGCGGCGAGGGCCGAGGTGCGACGCAGGGCGGCCGTGGTGTTCTCGCGGACCAGCACGCCCCGCGGGGCCAGCAGCCGGAGCAGCGGAAGGAGCGGGAGCGGTGACAGCAGGGCCGTCGCCGTGATGAGGAGCATCGGGCGGCTCACGTACGTCTTGCGGTGCAGGAGGTCGCCCGGGTCCGTCAGCAGCGCGAAGGCCAGGGTGAGTGCCGCCGTCGCCAACAGGGCCGCCCCGCACAGCAGTCGGCCCCGGGTCAGGGGGCGTTCCTCGGCCGACGCCTCGCGCAGGGCCTGCGTCGCCGGGATGCGGCCGGCCCGGAAGGACGCGGCCGTCGCGCCGGACAGTGCCACCGACAGACCGGTCCAGAAGGCGAGTTGGTACGGCCACACCAGGCCGTCGCCGATCGTGAACCAGGCGGGCGCGACGCCTCCCGCCACCAGCCGTGCCGCCAGCCACGGGGCGGCGTACGCCCCCAGCGCACAGCCGGACACGGACGCCGCCACGCCCACGACGAGCGCCTCCGCAAGAACCGTCCGGCGGATCTGCCCCGGTGTGGCACCCGCGGCGCGCAGCAGGCCGAACTCACGGCGGCGCTGCGCCACCGTGAACGCGAACGTCGACGCCACGACGAACACGGCGACGAAACCGGTCACGCCGCCGGCCGTCCCGAACAGGGCGTTGAGCGTCGTGGCCGCCTCCGCGTCACTCTCCGGGGCGGCGCGCGCGACCGCGGCGAGCGCCAGGCCCATGACCGCGAGCAGGGTCACCCCCAGGGACAGGGCGACGAAACTGCCCGTAAAGGCGGTCCAACGGCAGCGCAGCGTGCGCAGAGCGAGGATCAGCACGAGGACACCCCCGCGCCGCACACCACCGAGCCGCACGCCCCCGCGCCGTGCCCTCCCGATCCGCACGCCCCCGCGCCGCTCCGCACGGCTCGCGCGCCACCCGCTCCGCCGTCCCCGCCCTCCCCGTCGCCCTCCCGCGGACTCTCCAGCGTCGCCATACGCGTCGCGATCTCCGTCGCGGGCGCCCCCGCCGCCTCCCCGTGCACCCGCCCGTCCACCAGGAACACGACACGGTCGGCGTACGACGCGGCCACCGGGTCGTGCGTGACCATGACGATCGTCGCCGCCTCCGTGTCGGCCGACGCGCGCAGCAGACGCAGCACCTCCCCGCCCGTGCGGGAGTCCAGCGCACCCGTGGGCTCGTCCGCGAACAGCACCTCGGGGCGGGTGACCAGGGCGCGGGCCACGGCGACGCGCTGCTGCTGGCCGCCGGAGAGCCGGGAGGGCCGGTGCCGGGCCCGGTCGCCCAGGCCGACCCGGTGCAGCGCCTCACGCACGCGTGCCCGCGACACCCGCCGGCCGGACAGGCGCAGCGGCAGGGCCACGTTCTGCTCGGCGGTCAGGGAGGGCAGGAGGTTGTACGACTGGAAGACGAAGCCGACGCGTTCGCGGCGCAGCAGCGTCAGGCGGCGTTCGCTCAGACCGGTGAGTTCCGTGTCACCGATGCGCACCGAGCCCGAGGTCGGCCGGTCCAGGCCGGCCGCGCACTGCAGCAGCGTCGACTTGCCCGAGCCGGACGGGCCCATGACCGCCGTGAACGTGCCGCGCGCGAAGGCCAGCGAGACGTCGTCCAGGGCGGTCACGCCGCCGTCGCCCCGGCCGTACCGGCGGCTGACGGAGGTCAGCCGGATCGCGTGGCGGGTGGTCTGTGTCATCTGCCCTGTCATCTGCCCTCTTCAGGTCCGGGAGTGGGGAGAGGGCTCCACGAAACCCTTCCGCCGCCCCTCGGCGCAGTGCGGCGGAGGGGAGACCTGGGGGTGGGGCCAGGCATACCCCCGTGCTCCGGCTGGACCGATTCCCCTGGCCCGTCCGGCCTCCTACCGTGATCGGCATGACGGTGTGGCAGGCGCTGGGCACGCGCGCGTATCTGAGATCGGCGTGGCCGTGGCGGTCGCTCGCGTTCCTCGTGAGCGGGGCGCTGTTCGGCGCGGTCGTGCTCGTGGGGATCGTCAGCGGCGCGGTGGTGGGCGGGGCGCTCGCCGTCGTGCTCGTCGGGTTGCCGCTGCTGCTGCTGACCGCGCTGGCCGGCATCCCCGTGGCCGCCGTCGAGCGCCGTAGGCTCCGGCTGGCCGGGGGCGCGCCCGTGCTGCCCGCGCGGCATCGCACGCCGGACGCGCCGGGGTTGGCGCGGTGGCTGTCGACCCGGCTCAAGGAGGGCGCCACCTGGCGCGAGCTGGCGTACGCCGCTCTCCTCGCGCTCGTGCTGTGGCCGCTCGACGCGCTCGCCGTCCTCTTTGCCGCCGGAGTACCCCTGTTCATGCTCGCGACCCCGGCGCTCGTCGCCGTCGACGGCGAGGCGAAGGTGGTCAAGCTGGGGACCGTGAGCACACTCCCCGGGGCGTTCGCGGTGGCGGGCGCCGGAGTGGTGCTGATCGCGACCGGGGTGTACGCCCTGGGCGCCTTCGCGGGAGCGCGCGCCGAGTTCGCGCGCCTCATGATCGCGCCCCCGGCGCGCCCCGACGACAGCGCGCGCGTCGCCGAACTCGTCCGCTCCCGCGTCCGCCTCGTCGACGCCTTCGAGGCGGAGCGCCGCCGCATCGAGCGCGACCTGCACGACGGCGCCCAGCAACGGCTCGTCGCCCTCACCATGACCCTCGGCCTCGCCCGCCTCGACACGCCCCCCGACAGCCTTCTCGCCGACCAGCTCGCCAAGGCGCAGGGCGAGGCCGAGAAGGCGCTCGCGGAACTGAGGGAGCTCATCCACGGCATCCACCCCAAGGTTCTCGCCGACTACGGTCTGGAAGCCGCCGTCGCCGACGCGGCCGACCGCAGCGCGGTCCCGGTGGACGTCCGGCTCGACCTGCCGGGCCGGCTGCCCCGCCCCGTCGAGAGCGCCGCGTACTTCGTCGTCTGCGAGGCGCTCGCCAACGTCGACCGGCACAGCGGGGCGAGCCGGGCCGTGATCGGCGGGGGACACGGCGACGGGCGGCTGACCCTGGAGATCGGGGACGACGGGAGGGGCGGCGCGGACGGGGCGAACGGCACCGGGCTCCTCGGTCTCGCCGACCGGTTGTCAGTGCTCGATGGCAGACTTTTCCTGTCCAGCCCACCGGGCGGACCGACCCTGTTGAGAGTGGAGATCCCGTGCCCGCCGACCGAGCCCTGCGCATAGTCCTCGCCGAGGACAGCGTGCTGCTGCGCGACGGACTCGTCGGTCTGCTCACGCGGTTCGGGCACGAGGTCGTCGCCGCTGTCGGAGACGCGGACGCCCTGCGCGCGGCCGTCGGCGAGCACACGCCGGACGTGGTCGTCACCGACGTCCGGATGCCGCCGGGCTTCCAGGACGAGGGACTGCACGCGGCGGTGCGGCTGCGGGAGGAACGGCCCGGCCTGCCGGTGCTGGTGCTCAGCCAGTACGTGCAGCGGGAGTACGCCGCCGAGCTGCTCGACTCCGGGGACGGCGGCGCCGTCGGCTATCTGCTCAAGGACCGGGTGGGCCAGGTCGAGCAGTTCGTGGACGCGCTGCGCGAGGTCGCCGCCGGGGGCACGGTCGTCGACCCCGAGGTCGTGCGCCGGCTTCTGCGCCGAAGACGGGATCCGCTCGCCCGGCTCAGCCCCCGCGAGCGCGAAGTGCTGGCGCTCATCGCCGAGGGCCGGTCCAACAGCGCGATAGCGAAGGAGCTCGTCGTGTCCGAGGCGGCCGTCGGCAAGCACATCGGCTCGATCCTCGCCAAGCTGGACCTGCCGCCCGCCGACGACACCCACCGCAGGGTTTCGGCGGTCCTCGCCTACCTCAGGGCCTGACCGCCGGCGGCACAGAGCCTCAGAGCCCGACGGGCGGCACGGAGCCTCGGGGCCTCACCGGCCGCACACGCCTCAGAGCCCGACCGGCGTCACAGCGCCTTCGCGTAGCAGCGGCTCGACTCGTAGTCCCGGTAGTAACCGAACTTGTCGCACGGCTCGTACCCGCTCGACACGTACAGGGCGATCGCCTCGGGCTGCTTGTCGCCGGTCTCCAGGACCATGCGGAGCCGGCCCGCCGCCCGCGCGTCCTCCTCCAGCGCCCCGAGGATGCGCCGGGCCAGGCCCAGGCCGCGCGCCTGCTCGATGACGAACATGCGCTTCAGCTCGGCGTCCCCGTCGCTGTAGCCCTCGTCGTTCGCGTCCTGGGCGCGCCAGCCGCCGGTGGCGACGGGGCTGTCGTGCTCGTCGTACGCGATGAGGTACACGCCGTTCGGGGGCTCGAAGTGCGTCGGGTCCAGGTGGGTGGCGTCGCCGCCGTCGCCGTAGCGGACGGCGTACTCGGCCTGGACCTCGTCGTTGAGCTTGACGGCGTCGGGGTGGTCGAACGAGACGGGGCGTACATCCATGCGAAAACGGTATACCAGCGAAAGAGCGAGGTGAGAGGGCGTGAGGGAGGCCGGGCGGCCGGTCGTCCCGCGCGACCTTCCGATACATGATCGAAAACCGGACCAGGTCCAGGCTGAAGGTAGGGTGCCGGGGTGCTGACTGTGACGACCGCGAATGTGAACGGGCTCCGTGCCGCCGCGAAGAAGGGCTTCGTGGAGTGGCTGGCGGACACCTCCGCCGATGTGATCTGCCTCCAGGAGGTGCGCGCCGAGCCGCAGCAACTGCCCGAGGAGGTCCGCGCCCCCGAAGGCTGGCACGTCGTGCACGCGCCCGCCGCCGCCAAGGGCCGCGCCGGGGTCTCCCTCTACACGCGCCGTGAGCCCGACCGGGTCCGTGTCGGCTTCGGGTCGGAGGAGTTCGACGGCAGCGGACGGTACGTCGAGGCGGACCTGCCGGGTGTGACGGTCGCCTCCCTCTACCTCCCCTCCGGGGAGGTCGGCACCGAGCGGCAGGACGAGAAGGTCCGGTTCATGGACGAGTTCCTCGTCCACCTCAAGGAGCTGCGCGAGCGGTCCGCCGCCGACGGCCGTGAGGTCGTGGTCTGCGGCGACTGGAACATCGCCCACCAGCAGGCCGACCTCAAGAACTGGCGCGCCAACCAGAAGAGCTCCGGGTTCCTGCCCGAGGAGCGGGCCTGGCTGGGCCAGGTCCTGGACGCGGCCGACGGCGGGTACGTCGACGTCGTACGGGCGCTGCACCCGGACGTGGAGGGGCCCTACTCGTGGTGGTCCTACCGGGGGCGGGCCTTCGACAACGACAGCGGATGGCGCATCGACTACCACGTCTCCACGCCGGGCCTCGCGGACAAGGCGGTCAAGGGGTTCGTGGAGCGCGCGGCCACGCACGCCGAGCGCTGGTCCGACCACGCGCCGGTGACGGTGGTCTACGACCTCTAGAGGCCCCCAGGGGGCCGTTCCTCCTCGGCCGCGCCCTGCCGCAGCCGCCGGTCGAGCGCCAGGGACAGTTCCGCCTCCACCACGCTGCGCGCGAGCGGACGCAGCCGCTGGAGGTCGCCCGGGGTGCCGTGGCGCAGGATGACGTCGGCGAAGTCGTCGGCCATGGCGTCCACATGGGCGCGCACCCGGGCGCCCGCCGCCAGCACCTCCGCGAGGGGGATGCCCTCGCGGACCAGCGCGGAGGAGACGTCCAGCAGGCGGCGGCTGACGTGGACGATGTCGTCGCCGTCGGTGCCGAGGTAACCGAGGTCGAGGGCGGCGGCGAGGTTCTCGGCGGTGACCTGGCCCTCGAAGCGGGCGGCGAGCTCCTCGGGGGTGAGCCGGACCGGCTCCTCCTCGGTGGGCGGGGCGACGCCGAGCACGTCCGCCACGTCCCGGCCGTGGTCGAGGGCCTCGGCCAGCTCCGCGATGCCGGTGAGGGTGTGGCCGCGTTCCAGAAGCGCCGCGATCGTGCGCAGCCGGGCCAGGTGATGGTCGTCGTACCAGGCGATACGGCCCTCGCGGCGGGGCGGCGGGATCAGTTTGCGCTCCCGGTAGAAGCGGACCGTGCGGACCGTGATGCCCGCCAGCTCGGCCAGCTCCTCCATGCGGTACTCGCGCCTGTCCGCCACCTTGTCTGCCACGCCCGCACCCTACGTCGTGCCACGTCCCTCGTGCCGCCCTCCCGGGACACCGCGGCGTACTGCCGGTAACTTCCTCGCTCCCGACCCCTACCCATCAGTACGGAGCTGTCCTACCCTCCCATTGCGCCAGTGTTCACTGGCGGAGTCGCAGCGGGAAGGGCATCGGCATGGCCGAACAGGAGCATGTGCGGGTGGCGGTGATCGGGTCGGGCTTCGGCGGGCTCGGGGCCGCCGTACGGCTGCGGCGGGAGGGTGTCACCGACTTCGTCGTGCTGGAGCGCGCCGGCAGCGTGGGCGGCACCTGGCGGGACAACAGTTATCCGGGATGCGCGTGCGACGTGCCCTCCCACCTGTACTCCTTCTCCTTCGCGCCCCACCCCGACTGGCCGCGCACCTTCTCCGGGCAGGAGCACATCCGGGCCTATCTGGAGCACGTCACGGACGTCTTCGGGCTCCGGCCGCACATCCGGCTCGACTCCGAGGTCAAGCTGATGACCTGGGACGCCGAACGGCTCCGCTGGGACATCGAGACCAGCAGCGGACGGCTCTCCGCCGACGTCGTCGTCTCCGCGACCGGGCCGCTGTCCGACCCGAAGATCCCCGAGATCCCCGGGCTCGACTCGTTCCCCGGCAAGGTCTTCCACTCCGCGCGCTGGGACCACGAGTACGACCTGCGCGGCAAGCGGGTCGCCATGGTGGGCACCGGCGCCTCCGCGATCCAGATCGTGCCCGCGATCCAGCCGCTCGCGAGCTCCGTCACCCTCTTCCAGCGCACCCCGCCCTGGGTCATGCCCCGCATGGACCGTGCCATCAGCGGTGCCGAGCGCGCCCTGCACCGGACGCTGCCCTTCACGGCCAAGGCGCGCCGCGGACTCCTGTGGGGCATCAGGGAGTTGCAGGTCCAGGCGTTCACCAAGCACCCGGGCGAACTCGGCTTCGTGGAGAAGCTGGCGAAGGCCAACATGTCCCGCGCCATCAAGGACCCGGCCCTGCGCGCCAAGCTCACCCCCGACTACCGCATCGGGTGCAAGCGCATCCTGCTGAGCAGCACCTACTACCCGGCGCTCGCCCAGCCCAACGTGGACGTCGTCGCCTCCGGGCTGCGCGAGGTCCGCGGGTCCACGCTCGTCGCGGCCGACGGCACCGAGGCCGAGGCCGACGTGATCGTCTTCGGCACGGGCTTCCACGTCACCGACATGCCGATCGCCGAACGCGTCGTCGGCGCCCAGGGGCACACCCTCGCCGAGGCCTGGAAGGACGGCATGGAGTCGCTGCGCGGCGCCTCCGCCGCCGGATTCCCCAACTGGATGACGATCATCGGCCCCAACACCGGGCTCGGGAACTCCTCGATGATCCTGATGATCGAGTCCCAGCTGAACTACCTGGCCGACTTCGTGAAGCAGCTGGGCGCCATCGGCGGTCGCGCCGCCCTGGACGCCCGCCCGAGCGCCGTCCAGGCATGGAACCGCCGGGTGCAGCAGCGCATGGAGCGCACGGTGTGGAACACCGGCGGCTGCACCAGCTGGTACCTCGACGCGAACGGCCGCAACACCACCGTCTGGCCGGGCACCACGACCGAGTTCCGGCGCGCGACGCGCCGCGTGGACCTCGCGGAGTACGAGGTGCTGCGTGCCACGGGCGGGAACACCGCGGACGGCAGTGCCGCGGACGACACGACCGAGAAGGTGGACGCGTGAGCCGACTGATGTCCGTCTCCTCCGGGCCCTACGCCCCGCCCGTCCCCGTCCGTGAGCTCACCGCCGTCTCCGCCGACGGCGCCCGCCTCCACGTCGAGGTGCACGGCGGCGACGGCGCGCCCGCCGTCGTCCTCGCCCACGGCTGGACCTGCTCCACGGCCTTCTGGGCGGCCCAGATCAGGGACCTGGCCGCCGACCACCGGGTCATCGCCTACGACCAGCGCGGCCACGGGCGCAGCCCCGCGAGCCCCGCGTGCAGCACCGAGGCGCTCGCGGACGACCTGGAAGCCGTCCTGGAGGCCACGCTCGCGCCCGGGGAGAAGGCCGTGATCGCCGGCCACTCGATGGGCGGGATGACCGTGATGGCGGCGTCCGGGCGCGCGGCGTTCCGGCGGCACGCCGTCGCCGTCCTGCTGTGCAGCACCGGTTCCTCGCGGCTGGTCGCCGAGTCCACCGTCGTACCGATGAGGCCCGGGCGGTTCAGGACCTGGCTGACCCGGCAGGTGCTCGGCTCGCGGGCGCCGCTCGGACCCGTCACGCCGGTGGCCCGCCGCGTGCTCAAGTACGGGACGATGGGCCCGGGTTCGGCGCCGCACATGGTGGAGGCGTGCGCGCGGATCGTGCACGCCTGCCCGCGCAAGGTGCGCCACGCCTGGTCGCGGGTGCTCGACGGGCTCGAACTCGGCGACGGCGTGCGGGAACTGACGGTCCCGACGGAGGTGGTCGTCGGGACCGCCGACCGGCTCACCCCGCCGGTGCACGCGCGGGAGCTGGCCGCCGCGCTGCCGCACTGCGTGGGCACCACCGAACTCCCCGGGATCGGCCACATGACGCCGATCGAGGCACCGGAGCTGGTCACCGCCCGGATCCGGGAACTGGTGACGACGTACGCGACGATCAAGGAGGGCGCATGAGCAGGGTCAGTCTCGAAGGACAGGTCGCCGTCGTCACGGGGGCCGCGCGCGGTGTCGGCGAGCTGCTCGCGCGCAAGCTGTCCGCGCGCGGGGCGAGCGTCGCGCTCGTCGGCCTCGAACCGGACGCCCTCAAGCAGGTCTCCGAGCGGCTGCACGGCGACAGCGACCACTGGTACGCCGACGTCACCGACCACGAGGCGATGGCCCAGGTGGCGCGGGAGGTCAAGGAGCGGTTCGGGAAGGTCGACATCGTCGTCGCCAACGCCGGCGTGGCGACCGGGGGCCCGTTCGTGGACTCCGACCCGGTCGCCTGGCGGCGGGTCATCGAGGTCAACCTGATCGGCTCGGCGGTCACCGCGCGCGCGTTCCTGCCGGTGCTGATGGAGAGCCGCGGCTATCTGCTCCAGATCGCGTCGCTGGCCGCCATCACCCCGGCCCCCATGATGAGCGCGTACTGCGCGTCCAAGTCCGGCGTCGAGGCGTACGCGCACAGCCTGCGCGCCGAGGTCGGCTTCAAGGGCGTACGGGTCGGCGTCGGCTATCTCTCCTGGACCGACACGGACATGGTGCGCGGCGCCGACCAGGACGACGTGATGCGCGAGCTCAGGCAGCGGCTGCCGTGGCCGTCGAACAAGACGTACCCGCTCGGTCCGGCCGTGGACCGGATCGTCGCCGGGATCGAGCGCCGCTCCAGCCATGTGTACGGCCAGTGGTGGCTGCGCGGCATGCAGGGCGTGCGCGGCTATCTGCCGGCGATCATCGGGACGGTCGGGCAGCGCGAGATGCGGCGGTTCGGGGACCGGCTCGAAGGGATGCGCTCGGGGCTCGTCGGAGCGGGCGGACAGGCCGACGAACAGGCGCGTGTCACGCACGGTGACTGATCGACATGCGCTGGGTGTCCGGCCGTGTGAATCTGGTCGAGGCCCCGGCTAGGGGCACATCCCCACACCCCCCACGGGAGTGAACCCACATGGGTATGAAGGACCAGTTCCAGGACAAGGCCGAGCAGTGGCAGGACCAGGCCAGGCAGAAGGCCCAGGAAGCCCAGGACCGGATGCCGCAGCGCGGCCAGCGGCGTGACGAGGAGACGGAGCGCCTCCAGCAGGAGGAGCAGGACCGTCTCGACCAGGACTACGACGCCTGACGCGACACACCGCAGCACGGAGAGGGCGCCCCTGACGAGGGGCGCCCTCTCCCGCGTCCCGCGCCCGCTTCCCCCGCCTCGCGCCCGCGCCCTTTCCCGCGCCCGCGCCTTTTCCAGCACCCGCGCGCGGGCGCACGCTCTTTCACGCGCGCTCCCGATTCCGAACACGCGCCCCCGCGCGAGCCGTTCACGGACGCGGCGGCAGCTTCGGCCTCGACCGGTCCGGCACGTCCGAGTAGTCCGGTGCCGTCGCGGGCGGGTCCGTGGCCAGCAGGTCCACCGCGAGCCGCACCGCGTCGTCCAGCTGCGCGTGCCGCCCCTCCGCCCAGTCCAGCGGGGTGCGCAGCACCTCCAGGTCGGGTGTCACGCCCCGGTTCTCCACCGACCAGCCGTACGCGTCGAACCAGGCCGCGTTCATCGGCACCGTGATCACCGTGCCGTCGCCGAGCTGGTGCCGCCCCGTCATGCCGACGACGCCGCCCCAGGTGCGCTGGCCGACGACCGGCCCGAGCTTCAGCAGCTTGAACGCGGCCGTGATCATGTCGCCGTCGGAGGAGGTCGCCTCGTCCGCGAGGGCGACCACGGGCCCCCGGGGCGCGTTCGAGGCGTACGACACCGGCTGGGCGTCGCGCGTCAGGTCCCAGCCGAGGATCGTGCGCGTCAGCTTCTCGATCACCAGCTCGCTGATGTGGCCCCCGGCGTTGCCGCGCACGTCGACGATGAGCGCCGGCCGTGACACCTCCAGGCGCAGATCGCGGTTGAACTGGGCCCAGCCGGAGCCGCCCATGTCGGGGATGTGCAGATAGCCGCACCGGCCGCCGCTCAGCTCCCGCACGACCGCCCGGCGTTTGGCCACCCAGTCCTGGTACCGCAGGGGCCGCTCGTCCAGCAGCGGCACCACCGCCACCCGACGGGGCGGGCCGTCCCCCTCGGCCGAGGTGAACGTCAGCTCCACCGTCGTCGCGCCCGCCCCGGCGAGCAGCGGGTAGGGGCCCGTCAGCGGGTCCACCGGGCGGCCGTCGACATGGGTGAGCACCGCGCCCTCGCGGATGCCCGTGCCGGCCAGCGGGGAGCGGGCCTTGGAGTCGGAGGAGTCGCCCGGCAGGATGCGCCTGACGGTCCAGCGGCCGTCCCGGCGGACCAGGTTGGCGCCCAGCAGGCCCTGGCGGCGCTGGTAGTGCGGCGGGCCCTCGTTGCGGCGCGCGGGGGTGACGTAGGCGTGGGAGGTGCCCAGTTCGCCGAGGAGCTCGCGCAGCAGATCGGCGAACTCGTCGGGGGAGGAGACCCGTTCGACCAGCGGACGGTACTGGGCGAGCACCGCGTCCCAGTCGATGCCGCACATCCCCGGGTCCCAGAAGTAGGCGCGGATGAGACGGCCCGCCTCCTCGTAGGACTGGCGCCACTCGGCGGGCGGGTCGACGTCGTGGAGGATGCGGCGGGCGTCGATCCACACGGTCGAGTCGCTGTCGCCGGACTCGGTGGCGGGCACCGCGCGCAGGTCGCCCTCGTCGACCACGACCAGCCGCGAGCCGTCGCCGCTGACCGCGAACCAGTCGAGGTGGTCGATGAGTTCGGACTTCTTCGCCTTGGTGATGGAGAAGTGCTCCAGGGTCGGGCGCCCGCTGGTGTCGTCCGGGTTGGCGAAGGTCTCGCCGAGCGCGCCGGAGATCGGCCAGCGCAGCCAGACCAGCCCGCCGCCCGCCACCGGGTGCAGCGCCGAGTACTTGGACGCGGTCACCGGGAACGGCGTCACCCGGCTTGCCAGGCCCTCGATCTCCACGGTGACGGTCGTGCCGTCGCCCGGGTCGTCCTCGGCGGGGTCGAGCCCGCCCGCCGCGGGGCGGCCCTCCGGGGTCAGGGCGAACGGGGAGGGGGTTGCCGAGGAGAGCGGGACCAGGTACGGGCGGCAGCCCAGCGGGAAGGACAGGTCGCCGGTGTGCACGTCGTACACGGGGTCGAAGCCGCGCCAGGACAGGAAGGCGAGGTAGCGGCCGTCGCTGGTGAACACGGGGTTCTCGTCCTCGAAGCGGCCGTTGGTCACGTCGACGATCAGCCGGTCCTGGGGGCCCGTGCGGGAGATCCGGGTCAGCTTGATCTGCCGCAGCGAGCGCCCGATGCCCGGGTGCGACCAGGTCAGCCACGCCCCGTCCGGGGAGAAGGCGAGGTCGCGCACGGGGCCGTTGACGGACCGGACGAGCTCGGTGACCTCGCCGTCGGAGTCCTCGCCGACGTCCAGGAGGAGGAGCCGTCCGTCGTGCGAGGCGAGGGCCAGCCGCTCGCCCTGGGGGTCACAGACCATCTCCAGGACCCGGCCCAGCGCGCCCGAGGCCATCCTGCGCGGCTCGCGGTCGCCCGTCGCGCGGGGCAGGTGGGCGACCTCGACGGCGTCCTCGCCCTCCGCGTCGGTGACGTAGGCGACCTGCCCGAGCGAGCCGAGCATCTCCGGGAGGCGGACCCGGACGCCCGGGGTGTCGGCGATGGTCCGGGCGGGGCCGTCCCGGTGGGTCAGCCAGTACAGGCTGCCGCGGACGACGACGGCGCTCGCCCGGCCGGTCTCGTCGACGGAGACGCCGTCCACGTGCTGGGCCGCCGGGACCTGGTAGGTGCGGCGCCCCGCGCGCGGGCCGCTCAGCCGGACGTCCAGCCTGCGCGGCCTTCCCGAGGGGGACAGGTCGTCGACGAGCCACAGGTCGCCCGCGCACTGGTACACCACCCGGGTGCCGTCGCCGGAGGCGTGCCGGGCGTAGAAGGCGTCGTGGTCGGTGTGCCGGCGCAGGTCGGAGCCGTCGTGCGCGCAGGAGTAGAGGTTGCCGACGCCCTCGTGGTCGGAGAGGAAGGCGATCCGGCCGGCGACGAACATGGGGGAGTGGAGATGGCCGTCGAGGTGCTCCAGGAGCCGGTGGCCGTGCAGCCACAGGCGGCCCGTCGCGCCGCCCCGGTAGCGCTTCCAGCCGGCCGGTTCGTGCGGCGGGGTGCCGGTGAGCAGGAGGGTGCGGCGGTCGCCGTCGACGTCGGCGACCTGGAGGTCGGAGACCGGGCCCCAGGGGAGCTTGCGGCCGGGGTCGCCGTCGGTGGGCACCTTGTAGGCCCAGGTGAAGTACGAGAAGGGCTCGCCGTGCGAGGCGACGGCGAGGATCTGCCCCTCGGGGGTCCAGCCGCAGACCTGGGTGTCGGCGGAGCCCCAGTAGGTGAGCCGGCTGCCGGGGCCGCCTTCCACGTCCACCAGATGGATCTCCGGGACCAGGCTGCGCCAGCTCGTGTACGCGATGTGGCGGCCGTCGGGCGAGAACCGCGGATGGCCCACCTTGGTGCGGTCCACGGTGAGCCGCCAGGCTCGGTCCGCCCCGTCCACGGGGGCCAGCCACAGATCGTCCTCGGCCACGAAACACAACAGGTCGCCGCTCAGGTGCGGCAGGCGCAGATAGCTCACCTCCCCATGCTTTTCCGGGGGATGGACCGGAGCAACTTATGAAAAATGGCTCAACGCGGGAACGGGCCGGGAAGGTGCCCCGGAAGGGCGTGAGACACGACACGTACGAAACGGTTTCGTTTCGAACGGGGGTGCGCTACATTCGTCACGTACGAAACAGTGTCGTTCGCAGTCTCTGAGTGGGAGCGGGAGGCGGAATCATGACTGAGCTCGCAACGGTGCGTCGCAGTCGGATCACGCCCGAGCGCGAGGCCGAGCTGTACGGCGCGGTGCTCGACCTGCTCCGCGAGGTCGGTTACGACGCGCTCACCATGGACGCCGTCGCCGCCCGCACCAAGTCCAGCAAGGCCACGCTCTACCGCCAGTGGGGCGGCAAGGCCGAACTGGTGGCGAAGGCCGTCCGGCACTCCAAGCCGGGCTCCGGCCACCTGGGCGACATCGACACCGGGTCGCTCAAAGGCGACCTGCACGCGCACACCCTGCGCTCGGACGACTGCGAGATGGAACAGAACTCCGCGCTGATGCGAGCTCTGGCCATGACCGTCCACACCAACCCGGACCTCCTCTCCGCGTTCCGCGAACACCTCGTGGAGCCCGAGATCGCGGAGTTCCGCAAGGTGGTGCAACGTGCCATCGACCGGGGCGAGGTCCGTGCGGACAACCCGGCGATCGAGTACGTGATGCACATGATGCTCGGCGCCTTCGTCGCCCGGACGCTCCTGGAGGAGCAGCCGCCGACCCAGGCCTACCTGATCTCGTACATCGACGCCGTGGTCCTCCCTGCCCTCGGCATCACCGAGTAGCACCCTTCCCCACCTCAAGCCCCACCTGACGTATCCGCTCACGTCGTCGGGCCGATCAGCCCTGCCACCCACCGGGCCGATCACCCCTGCCCCGAACACCCCACGACCTGACCAGGAGTACGCCTCCGTGGCCACTTTCCTCTATCGGCTCGGCCGGCTGGCCTTTCGCCGACGGCACTTCGCCGCCCTCATATGGATCGCGCTGCTGACCCTCGCCGGTGTCGGCGCGGCCAGCGCCCCGACCGCCGGATCGACCTCCTTCTCGATCCCCGGCACCGAGGCCCAGAAGGCCTTCGACCTGCTGGAACAGCGCTTCCCCGGGATGAGCGCCGACGGCGCGACCGCCCGGGTCGTCTTCCAGGCGCCCGACGGCCAGAAGATGACGGACGCCGGCAACAAGGCGATCGTCGAGAAGACCGTCGACGCCCTCGGCGACGGCTCCGAGGTCGTCTCCGTCGCCGACCCCTACAAGGCGGACGCCGTCAGCGAGGACGGCACGATCGCCTACTCCTCGGTGTCCTACAAGGTCTCCGGCATGGAGCTGGAGGACTCCTCGCGCGAGGCGCTGGAGGACGCCGCCCAGCAGGCCCGGGACGCCGGACTGACCGTCGAGGTCGGCGGTGACGCCCTCCAGACCACGCCCGAGACCGGCGCCACCGAGGTCATCGGCATCGCGGTCGCCGCCGTAGTCCTCGTCATCACCTTCGGCTCGCTCGTCTCGGCCGGGCTGCCGCTGCTGACCGCGCTCATCGGCGTCGGCATCGGCGTCTCCACGATCACCGCGCTGGCCGGCGCGCTCGACCTCGGCTCCACCACCTCGACGCTGGCCATGATGATCGGCCTCGCCGTCGGCATCGACTACGCCCTGTTCATCGTCTCCCGCTACCGCGCCGAACTCGCCGAGGGCCGCGAACGCGAGGACGCGGCCGGACGCGCCGTCGGCACCGCCGGATCGGCCGTCGTCTTCGCCGGCCTCACCGTCGTCATCGCGCTGGTCGGTCTGTCCGTCGTCAACATCCCGATGCTGACGAAGATGGGCATCGCCGCCGCCGGCACCGTTGTCATCGCCGTGCTGATCGCCCTGACGATGATCCCGGCGCTGCTCGGCTACGCGGGCCGCAAGGTCAGGCCGGCGGGCGAGAAGGGCAAGCTGCTCGGCCGGCGGCGGAAGGCCCGGGACTCCGCCGGGCCCGCGAAGCCCAACATGGGCACCCGCTGGGCCAGCTTCGTCGTCCGCCGCCCCCTCGCCGTCCTGCTGCTCGGCGTGATCGGCCTCGGCGCCGCCGCGATCCCGGCCGCCTCCCTGGAACTGGGCCTGGGCGACGACGGCTCGCAGCCCACGTCCACCACCCAGCGCCGCGCCTACGACCTGCTCTCGGACGGCTTCGGGCCCGGCTTCAACGGGCCGCTGATGGTCGTCGTCGACGCCAAGGACAGCACCGACCCGGACGCCGTGTTCACCCAGGTCGGCGACGAGATCAAGGGCCTGAAGAACGTCGTCACCGTCACCCCGGCCGCGCCCAACAAGGCTGGTGACACCGCGACCATCACCGTGATCCCGGACTCCAAGCCGTCCTCGGTCACCACCGAGGACCTGGTGCACGCCATCCGCGACGCGGGCACGGACATCAAGGCCGACACCGACGCGAACGTCCTCGTCACCGGCTCCACGGCGATGAACATCGACGTCTCGCAGAAGCTCAACGACGCGCTGATCCCCTATCTGATCCTGGTCGTGGGCCTGGCGTTCCTGCTGCTGATCGTGGTCTTCCGCTCCGTCCTCGTCCCGCTGAAGGCGGCCCTGGGCTTCCTGCTCAGCGTCATGGCGGCGCTCGGCGCGGTCGTCGCCGTCTTCCAGTGGGGCTGGTTCGCCGGCCTGCTGGGCGTCGAGGAGACCGGTCCGGTGATGTCGATGATGCCGATCTTCATGGTCGGCGTGGTCTTCGGCCTCGCCATGGACTACGAGGTGTTCCTCGTGACCCGGATGCGCGAGGCCTACGTCCACGGGGAGAAGCCCCAGCAGGCCATCGTCACCGGCTTCCGGCACGGCGCCCGGGTCGTCACGGCCGCCGCCGTGATCATGATGGCCGTCTTCGCCGGGTTCATCGGCTCCTCCGAGTCGATGGTCAAGATGATCGGCTTCGGCCTCGCGATCGCCGTCTTCTTCGACGCGTTCGTGGTCCGCATGGCGATCGTCCCGGCCGTCCTCGCCCTGCTCGGCCGCCGCGCCTGGTGGCTGCCGAAGTGGCTGGACCGCGCCCTGCCCAACGTCGACGTCGAGGGCGAGGGGCTGCGCGCGCAGGACGGCCCCGGCCACCGCGACGACGACAAGGAGCTCGCGCACGCCTGATCCGGGACGGGTTGCGTGCGGGGAGAGCCGGGGTCCGCCCCGGCTCTTCTCGCACGTCAGGGCGATTGTCAGTGGCGGGGTCTAGCGTGAGGGACATGACCACACTCCAGGCACGACCCGGCACGGCCCTCCTCGTGATCGACGTCCAGAACGGCGTCGTGGGTGGGGCCCACCACCGCGACACCGTCGTCGCGCACATCGGCTCCCTGATCGAGCGGGCCCGCGCCGAGGGCGTCCCGGTCGTCTGGGTCCAGCACTCCGACGACGAACTGACCCAGGGCAGCCAGGATTGGGCGTACGTGCCCGAGCTGACCCGCGCCGACGGCGAGGCCCTCGTGCACAAGAGCTACGGCGACTCCTTCGAGGCCACCGATCTGGAACAGGTCCTCGCGGACGCCGCCGTCGGCCATCTCGTGGTGACCGGCGCCGAGTCCGACGCCTGCATCCGCTCCACGATCCACGGCGCCTTCACCCGCGGCTACGACGTCACACTCGTCTCCGACGCGCACACCGCAGGCGACAAGAGCGCCTGGGGCGCCCCGCCGGTGGACCAGGTCATCGCCCACACCAACCTGTACTGGGGCTTCCAGTCGGCGCCCGGACGCACCGCGGAGGTGACGGAGACCAAGGACGTGTCCTTCGCCGCCCCCGCGTGACCGGCGTCCCCGCGTGACCCCGCGGTCCCGGAGCGATCCGCGGGACCCGCGTGACCGCCGCCCTCGCGTAACCCGTTCGCCTGTGCGCTACACGTACCGCTAGCGTGCCCCGCATGACGACGACAGCCCAGACCGACGCCGAGGGCGGCGGAGCGCACCCCCTGTTCGCCGAGGCCCTGCGGGAGAAGGGCCTCGACGAACTGACCGCCCGGGTCCGCCGCTTCCCGGACGCCACCCGCACCGCCGCCGAGGCCGCCGCGGCGGTCGGCTGCGAGCTGAGCGAGATCTGCAAGTCGCTGATCTTCGCCGCCGACGGGGTCCCGGTGCTCGTCCTCATGGACGGCGCGTCCCGGGTGGACGTGGAACGGGTGCGCGAGGAACTCGGCGCGGGCAAGGTCACCCGGGCCGACGCCGGAGTCGTCCGGGAGACCACCGGGTACGCCATCGGAGGCGTACCGCCCTTCGGGCACCGCACCCGGACCCGGGTGCTCGCCGACCGCTCGCTGCTGGAGCACGAGGTGGTGTGGGCCGCCGCGGGCAACCCGCACGCCGTGTTCCCCATCGCGCCCGAGGACCTCGTCGCCCACGCGGGCGCCACGCTCGTGGATGTGCGCGAGCGCACCTCGTGACCCCGGGGGTCGCCGCGGCCGTCCTGGTCGCCGCGGTGACGCACGCCTGCTGGAACGCGATCGCGCACCGGATCACCGACAAGCTCGTCGGGTTCACGCTCATCGCGGGCGGCGGCATGCTGATCGGGCTGGCCATGGCGCCGTTCGTGCCCCTGCCGCCCGCCGGTGCCTGGCCGTATCTGCTCGTCTCCTCGGCCCTGCACATCGTGTACTACGCGCTGCTGATGACGTCGTTCCGGCTGGGCGACTTCGGGCAGGCCTACCCGATCGCGCGCGGCACCGCGCCGCTCGTCGTCACCCTGTTCGCCGCCCTCTTCGCGCACGAGGTGCCGGACGGCTGGGCCGCCGCCGGGATCGCCCTGTCCTGCGCGGGGCTCACCGGCGTGGCCGTGTGGGGGCTGCGCGGGCGGCGCCCGAACTGGGCGGCGATCCGGGCCGCGCTCGCGACCGGGCTGGCCATCGCGGCGTACACCGTCGTCGACGGGCTCGGGGCGCGGGCGTCCGGGGCGCCCTTCGGGTACATCGCCTGGCTGATGGTCGTGCAGGGAGGCGTGATCCCGGCGTACGCCGTGTGGCGCTGGCGCGGGCGGACCGTCGAGACGCTGCGGCCGGTCGCCCTGCTCGGACTGCTCGGCGGGTTCCTGTCGGTGGCCGCGTACGGGCTCGTGCTGTGGGCGCAGACCAAGGCGGAACTCGCACCGGTCGCGGCCCTGCGGGAATCGTCCATCATCGTCGGCGCGGCCATCGGGGCCGTGCTGTTCAAGGAGCGGTTCGGGGCGCCCCGGATCGTCGCAGCCGGCCTCCTGGTGGTCGGAATAGGACTGATGCTGCACACGGGTTAGCGCATCCCGACCGGAGTTGATCGATCGTCGGACGGGCGCGGTCCGCTGGCTAACCTGAGCCCCATGGGCGGCGTCTTCATCAACTACCGCAGGGGCGAGCACACCGGGACCGTCGAGGGCCTCGACCTGGAACTGGCCCGGTACTTCGGCCGCGACCAGGTCTTCCTCGACAGCCCCTCCCTCCTGCCCGGCCAGCGGTACGCGGACACGCTGGCGGAGCGCGTCGCGGACTGCGACGTCCTGCTCGCCGTCCTCCACCCCGGCTGGGCCGAGAGCCGGGACGAGGCCGGGGTGCGGAGGCTCGACGAGCCGCGGGACTGGGTCCGCCGGGAGATCCAATGGGCCCTGGAGAGCGGCAGGTTCGTCGTCCCGGTCCTGCTCGACGGCGCCCGGATGCCCGCCGCGTCCGAGCTGCCCGAGACGATCCGCGCCCTCGCCGGACGCAACGCCCTCCGGCTGCGCGAGGCCCACTGGGCCGCCGACCTCGCCGCCCTGGTCGCCGCCGTGGAGGGTGAGGTCGGCACCGGCTGGACGCCCGAAGCGGCACCCGAAGCAGCCGGGAGACGCCCCGGCCGGTGGCTCGGCGTGCTCACCGGGCTCGCCGCCTGCGCGCTGCTCGCGGGCCTGCCCGCCGTGCCCCAGGACGACGACTGGGCGGGCACCGACGTCCTGCCGTACACCCTGACCGCCGCCCTGATGTGCTGCGCGCTGCTGACCGCGCCGCTCGTCGCGGTCACCGCCGTACGGCTGGTGAGGCGCTCCGTCGACGGGCTGGAGCGCGAGCTGCACGCGGTGCGGCACCGCACCTACATCCGGCTCACCTGGCCGATCGGCCTCGGCGTCATCCTGCTCGGCGGATATGGGGCGCTCCGTGGCGACCAGGGGATGGCGGTGGCGCTGCCGCTGCTGCTGGTCCTCGCCGTGGCGGTCGCGCGGGCCGCCGTCACCGACATCCGGCTGCGCCGGCGCGACGCCGCCCTGTGGGCCCGCTGGCCGCACCGGCTGCCCGACCGGGTCTCCGGGGCGGTGCTGCGGCGCGCGCTCGCCCGGCTCCATGTGCGCCTCGACGGGATGTCCGCGCCCCTCTCGCGGGAGCAGCGGGAGAAGGCGCACTGGGAACTCGGCGACATCGGCGGGGCCGCCGACCGCGTGACCGCCGAGGCGGGCCGCACCCGGCGCGGCTGGCTGTGCGCGGACCACCCCTGGCTGTGCGCGCTCTACGTCCTGTGGCTCGCGCTGACCGGCGGGCTGCTCGCGGCGTCGGCCGTGGCCTTCGCGGGGGAGGGGCTCGGGACCGTGCGGCGGTACGTCGTCCTCGGGGCGGTCGTCCTCGTCGCCCTCGTGCTCGCGCTGGCCACCGTGGAGATCTCCTTCCGCCACCAGCGACGGCAGCGGCGCGAGCTGGTCCGCCAGATCACCGGCCTGCGCGCGGCCCTGACCGCCCGCGTCACCGAGCTGACCCGCCCGCCCCGCACCAAGCCGACCGCCCCGGCGGCCCGGCCGGAGGAGTACGCGGAGCCGGACTAAGCCCTGCCGGGGGATCGTGCCGCGGTCGGGAGGGTCCGGCCCTGGCCGTCGGGGCGGCGGTGGGCGCACCCTGGAAGGAGTTCTTCCGGAGGTGATCGTCATGGCGCACACCACTGTGGGCTGGCACATCGAGCTGGAGTTCCAGGAGGACGGCGAGCGCACCCGGGCGGTGGCCCTGGTGCGGCTGCCCGACGGCACCGAGGTACGGGCCCACGGGCACGCCAGCCGGCACCAGGTCGACGCCGACCAGCCGAGGGTCGGCGAGGAGATCGCGGGCGCCCGCGCGCTGAACGAGATCGCCATGCGTCTGCTCACCAAGGCGCACGACGAGATCGACGAGGCGTCGGGGCGCACGTCCCACCCGCTGCACGTCTGACTCAGACCAGCGCGGCGCGCACCGCCTTGACCAGGGCCTGGGCGCGCGGGTCCGCCGTGACCGTCTTGCGCAGACCGTTGGTCACGTAGCCGAAGGCGACGCCGCTGTCCGGGTCGGCGAAACCGAGGGCGCCGCCGCGGCCCGGGTGGCCGAAGGAGGTGGGGCCGAGGAACGGCGAGGCGCTGCCGTGCAGCATGTAGCCGAGACCGAAACGGGTGTTGATCACCAGGACGCGGTCGGGTCCTGCGGACTCCTCGGCGCGGGCCCGCTCGACGGTCCCCGGCGCGAACAGCCGCACACCGTCCACGTCGCCGATCAGCGCCGCGTAGATCCGGGCCAGCCCGTCCGCGGTGGCGATGCCGTTCGTCGCGGGCAGGGCGGCGGCCCGGTACGCGGGGTCGTTCTGGTCGGGGAACGGGGTGATCGCGGCGAAGGCGCGGTGGGTGAGGGACGCGGGGTCGGTGTAGGCGTCGGTCACCGAGCGCTTGGGCCGCATCCGCAGCGCGGCGCCGCCTTCGGGCGCCTCGATCCGGCCCACGCGCCCCGCTCGCGCGGCGTGCGCCCCGGGCAGCCCGAGCCAGAAGTCCGCGCCGAGCGGTCCGGCGATCTCGGCCGCGATCCACTCGCCGGCGCCCCGGCCCGTGACCCGGCGGACGAGCTCGTCGAGCATCCAGCCGTAGGTGAGGGCGTGGTAGCCGTGGTCGGTGCCCGGCTCCCAGGCGGGGCTCTGGGCCGCGACCGCCTCGGGGCCCCGCCGCGGGTCCAGCGCCTGTTCGGGCGTGAGCGGACGGTCCAGGGCCGGGAGCCCCGCCCGGTGGTTCAGCACGTGCCGGACCAGCACCCGCTCCTTGCCGCGCGTCTTGAACTCCGGCCAGTACGCGCCGACCGGCGCGTCCAGGTCCAGCTGCCCGCGCTCGGCGAGCATCAGGGGGACGGCGGCGGCGACGCCCTTGGTCGCGGAGCGCACGATCTGCGCGGTGCCGTGCTCCCACGGCTCACCGCCGTCGACGTCCTTCGTCCCGGCCCACAGATCGACCACCCGGCGTCCGTCGCGGTAGACGACGACGGCCGCGCCCCGGTCCCCGAGCTGCTCGAAGTTGCGTACGAACGCCTCCCTGACCGGCTCGAAGCCCTCGGCCACCGCACCGTTCACGTCCACGTCCGTGCTCCTCCTGCCGTCCCGGGCGCCGATGGGCGCGCCTGTATCACCCAAGCAGGATCGTCACGTCGATGTTCCCGCGGGTCGCGTTCGAGTACGGGCACACCGCGTGCGCCGCGTCCACCAGCTTCGCGGCGATGTCCTGGTCGAGGACCGGCAGGGAGACGCTGAGGGCGACGGCGAGGCCGTAGCCGCGGCTCCGGTTGGGGCCGAGGCCCACCTTCGCGGCGACCGTCGAGCCCGACAGGTCGTAGCCCTCGCGGTTGCCGACGAGGATGAGCGCGTTGTGGAAGCAGGAGCTGTACCCGGCGGCGAAGAGCTGTTCCGGGGTGGTGCCGTTGCCGTCCCCGCCCAGCTCCGGCGGCATCGCGACCTTCAGCTGGATCTGGCCGTCCTGGCTGGTGACGAAGCCGTCCCGGCCGCCGTGCGCGGTGGCCTCCGCGACGAACATGATCTTCGTCGGACGGGTGTCGAGGGCGTCGACGTCGGTATCACTCATGGCTGACCCCCCAGAGAACGAGCGCGCGGAGAACGGGTGTGCGCGAGTACATCGTGCACAAGGTACCTGCGAGTAGGAAACGGGTGGACGGCCAGGGGGTGGCGACCGCGGGTAACAGCAGAGGGGAGGGGCCCGTGGGGTCGGAAGGGGCGCTCGGAGTCAGAAGGGGCGCTCGGCGGCCGTTCGCGCCCGGTGTGTGAGCTGCCACAACTCCTCGCGCAACCGCGCCACGTCCGCGCCGTCGAGCCCGGTCGCCGTCTGCAAGGCGCTCGGGACGCGCGCCGCGCGCTCCCTCAGCTCCTCCCCGCGCCCCGTGCACGCGATGAGCACCGAGCGCTCGTCATGGGCCGCGCGCTCCCGGCGCACCACCCCCGCGCTCTCCAGCCGCTTGAGCAACGGCGACACCGTGCCGTAGTCCAGCCGCAGCGCCGCGCCCAGCTCCTTGACGGTGGTCTCACCGCGCTCCCAGAGCACCAGCAGGACGAGGTACTGGGGGTAGGTGAGCCCCAGCTCCTCCAGCACCGGACGGTACGCGGCCGTCACGGCGCGCTGCGCGGCGTACAGCGCGAAGCAGAGCTGGTCGTCCAGGAGCAGCGACCCGGTGGCCGCCCGCTCGTCCTCGTCCCGGTTCGTCACGCGCCCATTGTCA
Organism: Streptomyces sp. NPDC090106; assembly: GCF_044747265.1. Lineage (NCBI taxonomy): Bacteria > Bacillati > Actinomycetota > Actinomycetes > Kitasatosporales > Streptomycetaceae > Streptomyces > Streptomyces sp. NPDC090106. The sequence goes on from NZ_JBIVDS010000015.1 coordinate 88,364, forward strand.
GGGACGCCCCGCCGCCCCGGGCACCGAACGCGGATCGAAGCCGTAGGGCAGTTCGAGGCGGTGGGCGCGCATCAGCGTGTCGTCGCCGAGGAGTTCGGCCGTCGGGCCGTCGGCCGCGATGACGCCGTCGCTCAGGATCAGGGACCGCGGGCACAGCTCCAGGGCGTACGGCAGGTCGTGCGTGACCATGAGGACCGTGACGTCCAGCGAGCGCAGGATGTCGGCGAGTTCACGCCGGGAGGCGGGGTCGAGGTTGGAGGACGGCTCGTCCAGGACGAGGATCTCCGGCTCCATGGCGAGCACCGTCGCCACGGCCACCCGGCGCCGCTGCCCGAAGGACAGGTGGTGCGGCGGCCGGTCCCTGAACTCCGCCATGCCGACCTGGGCCAGCGCCCGGTCCACCCGGGCCTCCAGCTCCGCGCCCTTCACGCCCGCCGCGGCCGGGCCGAAGGCGACGTCCTCGCGCACGGTCGGCATGAACAGCTGGTCGTCGGGGTCCTGGAAGACGATCCCGACCCGGCGCCTGATCTCCGCCATGTGCCGCTTGTCCACGGGCAGTCCGGCCACCCGCACGCTGCCCGCCCCGGCGGTGAGGATGCCGTTGAGATGGAGCACGAGGGTCGTCTTGCCGGCGCCGTTCGGCCCGAGCAGCGCGACCCGTTCACCGCGCGCGACGGAGAAGTCCACCCCGAACAGGGCCTGATGCCCGTCGGGGTAGGCGTAGGCGAGGCCGGAGACCTCCAGAGATGCAGTCACAGCGTCCATCCCAGCAGACATACGACAAGAGCCGCACCCGGCAGCACGCACGCGTACGTCCACTGCGCGCGCGACGCGGTCACCTCGTCGATGACCGGCATCGAACCGGCGTACCCGCGGCTCACCATGGCCAGGTGGACGCGCTCACCGCGTTCGTAGGAGCGGATGAACAGGGCGCCCGCGGACTTCGCGAGCACGCCCCAGTGGCGCACCCCGCGCGCCTCGAACCCGCGCGACTCCCGGGCGATCCGCATGCGCCGCATCTCGTCGGTGATGACGTCGCCGTAGCGGATCATGAAGGACGCGATCTGCACCAGCAGCGGCGGCAGCCTCAGGCGCTGGAGGCCGAGCAGGAGTTCGCGCAGCTCGGTGGTGGCGGCCAGGAGCACCGAGGCGGCGACGCCCAGGGTGCCCTTGGCCAGGACGTTCCAGGCGCCCCACAGCCCGTTCACGCTCAGGGACAGCCCGAGCACCTCGACGCGCTCGCCCTCGGCGACGAACGGCATGAGCACCGCGAACGCGACGAACGGCACCTCGATCAGCAGCCGCCGCAGCAGGAACCCGGCGGGCACGCGGGCCACGTACGCGACCGCGCCCAGCAGCACGGCGTACAGCGCGAACGCCCACATCGCCTCGCGCGGGGTGGAGACCACGACCACCACGAAGGCGAAGACCGCGGCGAGCTTGGTGTGCGGCGGGAGGCCGTGCACGGGGGAGTGCCCGTGCCGGTAGAGCCTGTGCGCGTGCCCGGCGCCCATCAGACGGTCGACGTGCCGGCCGGGGAGACGTCCCGCGCGTCACGGCGCCGCCGCACCGCCCAGAAGACACCCGTGCCCGCGACGATCGTCACACCGACGCCGATGACACCCGCGAGACCGCCGGACAGCCGGGCGTTCTCGACGTCCTTGACGCCGTAGTCGGCGAGCGGGGAGTCGGCGGCGGCGTGCTCCTCGACGTTCGCGTCGATGCCCTTGTCGGAGGCGACCTTCTCCAGGCCGTCGGGGTTCGCGGAGGCGTAGAAGCTGACGACACCGGCGAGGAGGAGCGAGGCGGCGAGACCCGCCAGCCACACCTTGCGCGGGGAACGGGCCGCCACGGGGGCCGGCTCGGGCGCGCCGGCGTCCACCAGCTCGCCGTTCACCCGCAGCTGGAGCTTCCGCGTCAGGCCGCGCGCCCCGTGCACCAGGTCCGGGCGCACCGCGATGACCGCGCCGACCGTCAGGGCGGTGATGACCGCCTCGCCGAGGCCGATCAGGACATGCACCCCGACCATGGCCGTCGCGACCTTGCCGATGGGCACGTCGGTGGTGCCGCCGACCCAGTAGATGAGCGTGAAGGCGATCGCCGCGCCCGGCACGGAGAGCAGGGCGGCCACGAAGGAGGCGACGGTGACGGTCCGGCGGCCCTGCGGCAGCACCCTCACCAGCAGCCGGAACACCGTGTACGCCACGACCGTGGTCACACAGGCCATGACGGTGATGTTCACGCCGAGCGCGGTCAGGCCGCCGTCCGCGAAGAGGATGCCCTGCATCAGCAGGACGACCGCGACGCACAGGATTCCGGTGAAGGGGCCGACGAGGATCGCGGCCAGCGCCCCGCCCAGCAGATGGCCGCTCGTCCCCGCGGCGACGGGGAAGTTCAGCATCTGCACGGCGAAGATGAACGCGGCCACGAGTCCGGCCAGCGGCGCGGTCCGCTCGTCGAGCTCGCGGCGCGCGCCGCGCAGGCTCACGGCGACGGCTCCGGCGGCGACCACACCGGCCGCGGCGGAGACAGGGGCGTTGATGAATCCGTCAGGCACATGCACCCGTAGATGATGCGGCTTATTGCGAAGGCATTGCAAGAGCGAGTGGCTCGTACGTCACGCATGTGAGACGGCCCACGCCCCGGCTGTGAGATCCCTGGCAGCCGATCCGCGTCCGGGAGCGCTCCCGCGGAAATGTGCGACATTGGAGAGGAAGCGGATGCACAGATTTCGCACAGGTCACTGACTGTAAGGGGCCGTCCGATGTCCGTAGTCGAACAGTACGCGCGCGCTCACATCGTCACGGACGCCGACGACGAGATCGCCGATCCCGAAGCCGTTCCCGTCGTGCTGCGCTACGACCCGGACGCCGACCCCCGCACCGTCCGCGTCGGCCTGCCCGGCCCCCACGAGTGGGCCTTCGAGCGGGCGCTCCTCGAACAAGGGCTCAGGGCGCCGGTCGAGGCGGGCGACGTCCGCGTGTGGCCCTGCGGCCGGGTCCAGGCCGTCGTCGAGTTCCACTCCACCCAGGGTGTCTCGGTGGTGCAGTTCGACTCCAAGGCCCTGCTGCGCTTCCTGCGCCGCACCTACACCGCCGCCCCGGTGCGCGGGTCAGCCGCCGCCCAGCTTCAGAAGTGACGCCACGATCGGACCGGCCGTGTCACCGCCGTGCCCGCCGGCCTGCACCACACCGGCCGCGGCCAGGTCGCCCCGGTACGCGGTGAACCAGCCGTTGGGCTTCTTCTGCCCGTCGACCTCCGCCGAACCCGTCTTGGCGCCGACGGTGCCGTAGACCCCCGACATCGCCTCGGCCGCCGTGCCGTAGGCCGCGGTGTACGCCATCAGCTCGCGCAGCTGGGACAGGGTGCCCGCGGACATCGTGCGGGAGGCCGTCGCCAGGGTGCGGTCGTCGACCTCCGGCGAGACGAGGTACGGCTGCCTGAAGACACCCGACTCGACGGTCGCCGACACCGACGCCATGTTCAGCGGGTTCATCCGCACCCCGCCCTGGCCGATCAGCGAGGCCGCCATCTGCGCCTTCGACTGCACCGGGACGCTGCCGTCGAAGGTGGGCACCCCGACCGCCCAGTTGTTCATCGACAGCCCGAAGACCTGCTGGGCCTGCTGGGTCAGGTCGTCGTCGTCCAGCTCGGGCGCCTGGCTGATGAAGGCGGTGTTGCAGGAGCGGGCGAAGCTCGCCTTGAAGGTGCCGCCCTTGATCTGGAACTTGTCGTCGTTCTGGAACTTCCAGCCGCCGTACGTGAAGTACTTCGGGCACGGGTGCGCCTTGTCCGCCGACGCGAGGTCCTTCTCGATCAGCAGGGAGGAGGTGACCACCTTCATCGTCGAGCCGGGCGCCAGGGAGCCCTGGAAGGCCACGTTGAAGCCGTTGCCCGCGTTGGCCACGGCCAGGATCTCGCCGGTCGAGGGACGCAGCACCACGACCGACGACCGCGCCTTCTTCGCGACCTGTGCCTCGGCCGCCGCCTGGAGCTTCGGGCTCAGCGTCGTCCGCACGGTGCCCGGCGTGCCCTCGCTCAGCTCCAGCAGGGTCTTGTCGGACAGCTTGTCCGCCTTGGACTCCTTGCCCCGGACCACCTGGAGCTCGACACCCGCCGTGCCGCCGGCCTTCTTGCCGTACTTCTCGCGCAGCCCGTCCAGGATCGAGCCCAGCGACGGGTAGGTGTCGTCGGTGAGCTCGCCGCCGTCCCGGTCGAGGGCCTTGATCGGCGGAGTCCCGGACTCGCCGGTGACCAGCTTGTCCCCGTCCTTCAGGTCGGGGTGGACGATCGCCGCGTGCCACTCGACCCGGGGCTCGCCGGTCGTCTTGTCCCGCACGACGGTCAGCGAACTCTCGTACGCCAGCGGCTTGCCGGTGCTCGCGTCGGCCGTGGCACCGCCGGTGGGCGTGGCACCGCCGGTGGGGGTGGCGCTCGCGGTCGCGTCCGCGGGCTGGTACGACACCGTGGCCTTCACGGAGAAGGGCACCTTGCCGCCGGTGCGCGTGCCCTGGGTGAGGGTGACGTCCGTGACGTGGGCGTCCTTGGTGTAGCCGGTGAGCAGGGAGGTGGCCGCCGCGGAGTCGCTGGTGACGGCCGCCGCCTCGGCGACCTTGCCCTGCTGCCAGGCGGTGAGGAACGTGCGCGCCGCGGTGTTCACCTCGGTCGCGGACAGCGGGCCCGTCTTGATCTCGGACTTGGCGTCGGCGGCGGTCGTGGCCGTACGGTCCCCGGCCGCCGGGCCGCCGTACAGGGCGTACCCGGCGAGGCCGACGCCGCCGACGGCCAGGGCGATGACCCCGCCGATCATCGCGGGCCGGTTCGTCTTCCGTCGCTCGGCGACGCGCCTTCTCTTGCCCACAGCCTCTGTTCCTCCGCGAATCCCCGGGGTCCCCGACGCCCTCTCCCGTCCCAACGACGGCAACCACCCTAGAGTCCCGTGCTGTGGGGGTGAGTTCGGCGTGACTTCGGCCACCGGTCACGTGACGTCGGCCACTTGTCGCCCGTCTCGTCGTCTGCCGTCTGCCGTCTGCCGTCTGCCGTCTAGCCGTCCGGCGCCGGCCGTCTCGTGGTCCGGCGCCGGCCGTCTCGTCGTCTCAGCCGCGTCTCAGCCGCCCGCCTGGAGGATGGCCCGCACGATCGGGCCCGCCGCGTCGGAGCCGTGACCGCCCCGCTCGGTCATGGCCGCCGCCGCGACGTCGTCACGGAACCCGGTGAACCAGCTGTTGGACGTGGCCTCGCCGTCGACCTCGGCGGAGCCGGTCTTGGCGCCGATGTCCCCGCCGAGCCCGGACATCACGGCCTGGGCGGTGCCCTGCGTGGCCGTCAGCCGCATCATCTGCTTGAGCTGCGAGGCGGTGCTGTACTTCAGCCCGTCCGCGCTGGCCAGCTCACGGTCGTCGAGCCCCGGCGCGACCAGGTAGGGCTGGTGGAAGGCGCCGGTGATCGCGGTCGCCGTCACGGACGCCATGTTCAGCGGGTTCATCGTGACCTGGCCCTGGCCGATGGCGTTCGCCGCCCGGTCCGGGCCGCTGACGGCGGGGACGCTGCCGTCGGCGGAGGAGATGCCGGTCTTCCAGTTGTCGCGGCCGAGCCCGAACTTGTCCTCGGCTTCCTGGGTCAGCGACTCGTCGGTGAGCGGCTTCTCGTCGATCAGCTTGATGAAGGCCGTGTTGCAGGAGCGCAGGAAGCTGTTGGCGAGCGTCGCCCCCTCGTTCGGCTTCATGTCCGTGAGGTTGTGGAAGGTCTGGCTCTGCCAGACCGCGGTGTCCGGGCAGGGCGCCGGGCCGTTCATCGACGTCACGCCGTTGTCGATGAGCATCGCCGAGGTGACGATCTTCATCGTGGAGCCCGGGGCGACCTTGCCCTCGAAGGCCGCGTTGAACCCGTCCTCGCGGTGGTTGGCGACCGCCAGGATCTCGCCGGTGCTCGGCTTCACGGCCACGACCGACGACTCGGCGTACTTCGTGACGGCCTTCTCGGCCGCGGCCTGGGCCGCCGGACTGATCGTCGTCCGCAGCCTGCCCGCCTCGCCCTTCGACAGGGTCAGCAGCGAGCTGTCGGGCGAGCCGTCGGCGTCGTGGCGCACGTACAGCTCGACCCCCGGGGTGCCGCCCGCCTTGCCGCCGTACTTGGCGCGCAGGGCGTCCAGGACGGGCGCGAGGGACGGGTACTTCCGCGCGGTCAGGACGGTGCCGTCGCGGCCCAGCGCCTCGATGGGCGGGGCCGAGGACGAGCCGGTCACCAGGTGGTCGAGGTTCGTGCGCAGCCCCGGATGCACCACCGACGGCTTCCAGTCGACCAGCGCCCGCCCGGAGGTCTCCCCGCGCACCACGGTCAGCTCGCTCTTGTACGACAGCGGCTTGGACACGCCCTCGTACGACACCGTCGCCTTCACCGTGAACGGGACGGTCCTGCCCTGCGCCGTGCCCGGGGTGATCCTCACGGAGCCGATGTGCGCGTCCTCGCCGTACTCGGTGAGCAGCGTGCGCGCCGCGGCGTCGTTGTTCGTGAACGTCGCCGCGGTGCCCGGCGATCCCTTCTCCCAGGCCGCGAAGAACTTCCCCGACGTCTCCTCGACCTCGTCCGCGCCGGGCGGCCCGGACCTCGCCTCGGAACCGCCCGCCCCGCCGTTCAGCGCGGACACGATGTTGAACACGCCGTACCCGGCCCCGCCGACCATCACGGCGAACACACCGCCGATGACGGCGGTCCTGACCCCCTTGCCCATGGAACTGATCCCCTCCCCGTAATCAGTCCTCGCACTGTAAGTGGCCTGAGCGAAAACTGTGGAGGGTGTTTCCTTTTGGTGTTCCCGTTGGTGACCGAAGCGAGACCGGTTCGTGGTCCAGACCTGTCAGGGAGCGCTAGACCCAGGTGTCCAGCCACATCCGTGAACGCCAGTCCTCGATCGGGATGGCCTGGCCGGTGTAGATCGGCCAGAAGTAGATGAAGTTCACCCTTGAGCAGGCGCGATCCATCCCGACCAGCGGGTTTCGTCGCCGACTGCTTGCCCGCAGGTCCGTCGGGCCGTCCCTGGGCCGTCAGGTTGGCCGCCGCTGCTGACGCTAGAACCAAGGGCAGTTGGGTACGGCTGTGCGCTTGACCCTGTACTTGCCCACTACCTTTGACCCTGCGGGACGCCCCTTCAAGCCTGGCGCGTCTCCCGAGACGTTCGACAACGCCTCATCCTGCTCCTTGGGGAGCAGGAGGACGTGGACCCAGAAGTAGCCACCTTCGTCCCCCTTCTTGTTCCCGATGCCGAACAGCCCGGTGTGCCATGTCTTCTCTTCCCCCTCTTTGGCTCGCTGGAGGCTCCAGTACCCATCGGTTCCAGGCTCGCCGTCCACGTCGCGGTTGTTGGCCACCCAGATGCCGTACCCGCTGGGAACGCTTCCCTTGCCTGACACGGTCAAGCAGGCGTTGATGGGCAGCTCGCCGCTCAATGGGAGGGAATTGCCGCCGATCTTGGTGACGGTAATCCCTTCTGTGGAAATATTCTTGGCGTCCGCCGGGGAAATCTCCGTTTCCGGGTCGGGCCAAGCTAGTGCGGTTCCAGCCGTGGTAATCACCGCTAGAAGTCCTAGCAGCAGGTTGCGCTGAAGGATTGGGTGCCTGCCTGGTCGCAGCCACGCCCATGCCGCGAGGATGGCCCCCAACCCGAACGTTGCAGCCGAGGCGGGGGCGATCCAGTCGGCGGCGGAGCTGGAGAAGTGGTCAGCCAGCAAGCCTGCCGCCCCTAGGGCTACCCCGGCGACTGCGCATGCGGTGTTGATCTTTGCGTGTCTCGATGTGTTCACAGCGGTCTGTCTAGTGCTAATCCCGCGATGAAAAACCTGGTTCCGGTGGCCTGTAACTACAGTGTGACGGTAGCGTCAAATTTTGTTACTTTCTGTTCTGTAAGTTTCGTCTATTGAATTACGTGTTCGAATTTCACTGGTTGGCATCAGGTGCGTGTATGTCCGAAGAGTGAACCCCGGATCGCTGTGCCCGAGGTACGAGCTCAGGGCCCGGATGCTCTCCCCGGAGTCCAGCAAGACGGACGCGTAGAAGTGTCTGAGCGCGTGCATGCCGTCCTCGGGTGCTGATGCGTACCGCTTTCCTGGCTCGCGTGTCGGGATTATGCCCACGGCGGCCAGGGAGGCTTTCCAGTGATGCTCGTTGAAGTTACTCACCCGAACGTGGCCGTTTCCGGGCCCGCTGAAGAGTAGCCGCTTCGTCACGAGCGGACCGTCTGGAGTGCGCCACGGAAGCGTAATTTGGACGGGAGCGAAGGCTTTCGAGTGGTCGCGCAGGGCAGCGGCTACAGCGGTCGGAAGTGGTATGTCCCGGACTTTTCCGCCTTTTGGAAGGGCGAACACGTACTTACCTCGGATTCGTTTGAGTTGATGCTCTACGGCCAACCAACCTCCCTCGAAATCTATTTCTTCCACTGAGAGGCCAAATATCTCACCTTGCCGCAGCCCGCACCCTGCGCCCGCGTCTACAGCAGCCCTATACCTGTGAGGGAGAGCGGCGCGCACGCTGAATACTTGTGAGGGCGTCCACGGGTTGACTCGCGGTTTTCCGGGCTTCGGTAGTTTGACTGTCCGGGCATGACAAGGGTTTTTGCTCAACAGCCCGTCCTCGACTGCCGCGCTCAGCGCTGCAGAGACGGTCCCGACGATGATGCGGCGGTGCGACTCGGCCGGCACGGTGTCTTCCAGTGCGGAGATCCAGGCACGGATGTGCTCAGGCTGGAACGAGCCGAGTGGGCGGGATCCGATGTGGGGGTAAGCGTGAAGCCGGAGCCGACGCTCCGCAGCCTCACGGCTGTTGATCTCGCCAGTGTGCGCCTTGACCCAGCGTTCGGCATACTGCCGGAACGTGGTGCGCGCGGTGCGCGGGTCGATGTACTGACCGCGCGACATGTCAGCCTCGATGTTCGCAAGCCATTGCTTGGCGAGCCGTAGTTCCTTGTCTCGGAACGACTTGCTCTTCTCGGTGCCGTCCGGGCCGACGTACCGGGCGCGGTAGCGCAGGCCCGTTCCGTGGCGGTCGCTCATCACCTTGACGGGCTTGCCGTTGGATGCAGTCTCGGTCTTGTACCAGCGGTCCTGTATATGGCCAGCCATTTGAGGCGGGTCCCTTCTGGGCGTGAAAGAGGGAGGGCCATGGTGGTGGCCCTCCCCGGGGAGTTGGGTGGTGCGGGGTGCTGTGGTGTTAGACGGCGGCCTGGTCCTCGTTCTTGCGTTGGGTGACGTAGGCGTGCACGTCGGTGGGGTCGTAGCGGAGGTGTTTGCCGATGCGGAAGCCGGGGGGTCCGGTGCGCTTCTTGCGCCACTGGTAGACGGTTTCGAGGGGTACTTCGAAGATCTCGGCGATGTCGTCGGGGGTGAGGTAGCGGTCCGGGAGGCCCGCGCGGAGGGTGGCTCGGGGGTCGGTTCTGGTGGGGGCGGGTGCGCTCACTGGGTCCTCCGCGAGTTGGAAAAACATTGCGTTGAGTCGCGACTCATCGGCACTCAGCGGCTCTCAGAGGGGCGTTGAGACGCGATGAGTCGCGACTCAGGCAAATGTGGTTCGGACATGGTGAGCGTGATCCCGGTGTAGGTGACCACCTGCCGGCCGTACTCGTCGCGGGGCCGGGAGCGGGCGAGTTGGGGGATGACGGAGAGCAGGTTGCGGCCGAAGACCTGTTTGGTGCCGGGGCGCACTCCGTTGTCCTCGGCCCAGTCGCGCCAGACCGACCAGAGGGCGTCCACGGGCACGGAGCAGGTGGGTCCGGTGGTGCAGCGTTCGCGGATGAACGCAGACGTGGGTGAGGCGGTGTCCTGCATGGTGGTGACCGCTTCGCGGCTGGAGGCGGGTTCGGTGATCCGGCCCGTGTGCTGGAGGCGGGCGAGTCCTTCGAGGGCCCAGTTGAGGATGCCGGGCATCTCGGCGGTGAGCCGGTCGAAGAGGGTGGGGTCTTCCTTGCCCAGCCAGGACACGCGCATGTTGAGCAGGACGAAGCGGCGGGCGATGACTCCGGAGGAGTCGCCGAAGTGCGGCAGTTCGTTGGACAGGATCACCAGCCGGGTCGGGAGCTTGCCGGTCCACACGGCGCGGTACTTGCGGTCGATGTCGATGGTGTCCTCACCCGAGATCGTCAGCAGCCGTTCCACTACTTGGCTGTTGTCGTTGCCGGACAGTCGGGCGTCGGAGATGACCGCGAGCGGCTTGCCGACCAGCGTGGACAGACCGAAGTTCGTGCCCAGTCCCGCGAGGGTGGGTCCGGCGAGATTCTCCTTGCCGACGAGTTCCTTGAGGACGCGGGCGATGGTGCCTTTGCCGGAACGGGACGGGCCGACGATGAGCAGAATCTTCTGCTGGTCGGTGCGGCCGGACAGGACGTAGCCGAACCACTCCTGGAGAGCGGCGACGGCGTCGGGGTCCTCGGGCCAGATCTGCGCCAGGAAGCGTTCCCACGTCGGTGCACTGGCGTGCGGGTTGTAGGCGAAGGGGACGGAGACGAGGTTGAAGAAGCCGGGCCCGTGCGGCAGCAGCGCCCGGTCCCCAATCCTGAGCAGCCCGTTCGCGCACGCCACCAGCGGCCCGCCATCGGCCGCGCCGGCGGCGTTGCTGTCGATCCAGGCGGGAGCGTCCGTCTCGGTCGGCAGCAGGGTGATGGCTCCCAGGGCGTCGAGCAGGTTGCTGATCTTCTGTTTGGTGGGGGCCCAGTCGCGTTCCTCGAACTCGCCGTCCTTGACCGGGGCGCGGTAGACGACGTGTTCCAGGCGGGTGTACATGGCTGCGCGTACCTGGGCTTCGTCCAGCTCGCGCCAGCAGGTTCCCGTCCAGCGCATCCAAGACGCGCGCCAGCGCCGGCACACCAACTGCCCCTCTTCGGTCTGCCAGTCGGGCAGCAGGCGGCGGGCGACGGCGAGAGGGTTGGACGGCGGGGGGAGTTCCTCGCTCACGTCGTGGTCGGGGCGGGTGTCCATCATGCTGCGGTCCTCCCTTCCTGCGGGGTGCGCAGCGGGCAGCGTGCGGGGTGGTCGGCATGGTCGGCGATCAGGGCCAGTACGCGGCGAGCGCCGGACACGCGACGGTTGCGGCCGCACTCGCACGTCGACGTCGCCGACGGAGTCACGCCGTGGGGCGCGACGATGTGCAGCATGGCCACGACGTACCGGCCGTCACCCGGGCGCGGGTCAGAGCCAACGGCAATGGGGACGCCCTCACGGGCGACGCCTTCCGGCACGCCCACGGTCGACGGACCTGCGGTCTGCTGGGCGTCCGGCGAGTCGTCGGGGGTGCCGGGGATGCTCTTCAGGGAGGGGCGGGGAGGGGTGCTCATGCCGCGTCCCTCCGTGCGGAGTTGCGGGCGATGGACCAGTTGAGGGCGCTGCGGAGAGTGGACCGGCACTCGGCGACGGTGAGTCCGGCCCCCTCTCCCGCCTCCTGAAGAGCCTGCTCGACTACGTGCCGGGGGAGGTCGCCCCACGCGACGAACCGTCCCAGGGCGCGTGCGGCCCGGAACAACGCCCCCTCACGCCGCCCCGGTTGAGCCATGGCGACGTTGCGCACCTCTTCGGCGAGCGCTACATCCGCGTATCGGCTGGATTGCCCCGCTACGGCTACTGAAGGGGCATGAGAGGGCTTGAGGGCGGGTTGCAGGATGCTTTGGAGCCATGGGGGCAGTGAGGCAGGCTCAGGGCCGCACAGCGCTTCGTAGGGTCCGGCGGGGGTGATACTGCCCGCGGCGACGACGTACCCGCCCCACGTCCGGGTGTCCACCAACTCCCCGATGGTTCCTGCCGTGTTGGCGAGCCGGACGCCGGCGGGAGCGGTGAAGTACAGGTGCTGGCCGCCGCTCGCGGTCCGCACCCGGTAGGTGGTGGGGACGGCCTGTCCGGCGCGCTCGCAGAGCACCGTGAAGGAAGTCGCGCCGTCAGGCGCCCCTTTCGGCTCTTGGGGCTTGGGCATGTCCAGGTCGATGACCAGCAGGCCGGAAGGGCCGGTGGCGATACCGACGTTGAACGGCGCCCGCGACCAGGCCGCACGGATGCGGTCGGGGTCGGTGGTGGCGCGCTGCTCCCACTTCAGATGCCCGCTCGCACACGCCCCGGTGAGGGGGCAGGACGTCTGGCCGTGCAGGGCGGGCCGCTTGGTTCCCGGACACAGGGGGAAGACGTGCCAACCGTGTCCGGCGGCGGCGAGCGCGGCCCGCAACAGGTGGTCGCTCATGCCGCCGCCCCCAGAGTGAAGGGGTGGGCGGTGGCGAGGAAGGCGCGTCCGATCCACGCGGTGTAGGCGGGCGGGAGCGCCTCACGCAGACGGAGGTGATCGGTGGACCAGCCGATGCCCTTGGCGTCCTGGATCTCCCGGACGGTTGCCTTCCCGCCCCCTTCTCCGTAGGCGGCGACATACGGTCCGTCGCGGTAGACGCCGTGGCGCCAACCGCGCACGTAACCACGATGCTTGGGATGCGCGGGCTGCACGGTGGTCCAACCGCCCAGTTCGAAGTAGCGGTGCATGAGGACGGAGAGGCCGAACTGTTCCCCGCACAGCCGGACGTCCTTGCGGACCTCGGAGCCGGCCACGTTCTCCATCACGAAGGGTCGGCCGGTGGCTTCCAGCGCGGCCCGGGTGGGGGCGATGAGCCGGGGGTAGGTGCGGCCGATCGCCGTGTTGCGTGCGGCGTTGGTGCCCTTGGTCGGGGCGCCCTCTCCCTGGCAGGGCGGGGAGGCGTGGATGAAGTCGTACTCGTGCCCGTGCGCGTACAGGTACTCGATCGCGTCGCCCTGGTGGAAGACGTCACCGCAGTAGTCCGGCTGGGCTTGGATGTCGACGCCGGTGACGTGGCAGTTGCCGAACGCGCGCCGGTAGCCGGCGGTGGCGCCGCCGATGCAGCAGAACACGTCCAGGACGCGCAGGGGTTCGAGCAGGGCGAGCAGTCGCCCGATGTCGGGTCGATAGGTCATGCTGGAGGACTCCAGTTCCTTGATGGGTGACTGGCTGACAAGGGCGACCCCGCGACTTTGGCGAGATGCAGGGGTCGCCCTTGGCGTTGCTACTGGTGGTTGTCGGTGCGGGCCCACACGCCGCGGGTGGTGGTGTGGGTGTGGTGCTGTTCCTGGTGGACGGGTCCGCTGTAGTGCTGGTGGATCTCGGGGGCGGGCCGGGCCCTGGCGGCGAGGCGGGCGAGGGCGAGCACGAGGGCGGTGGGGGTGCCGAAGACGAGTCCGCAGACGATCGGGTCGGCGAACTGCGAGACGTACATCAGCGCCGCGGCGGTGCCGCCGACCATGGTGGTGGCGGTGCCGCCGGCGAGCATGAGGACGCTCGCGTCGGTGGCGCCCTGGCTCATCGGCGCCCGTCCCGGCTGCACCACGGGCGGGTTGCTGCCGTGGGCGGGGATCGGGCTGTGGTCGCGGTAGGTGGTGGGGGTTTCGGGGGTGGGCCGGTAGGCGTCGGCGATGATCCGGCGCGCTTCGGCGTCGGCGTCCGTCTCGCTCAGGACCACGGACGGGCCGTCGGGGGTGTGGTGGGGTTCGGTCATGGTCGGGGTGTCTCCCGTCAGTTGCCGAGTGCGGTGGTGGCGTGGGCGAACGCGGCGACCAGGTCGCGGATGGGGTCGTAGGCGCCGGTCCCGGCGGTGAAGAACCCGAACAGGAACAGGACCAGGGCGGCCCCTCCCCCGGCGGACCGGGTCTTGACGGCCAAGGCGGATGCGGCGCCGAAGAGCAGGACGGCGGACAGGTTGAAAACCATCGGGGTGCCTTCCGGTCAGGGGGTGTCGGTGCCAGCGCGGTAGATGCGGGCCCACCGGTTGTAGAGCCAGCGACCGACCCGGATGCGCTTGCCGGTGGCGTGGCAGCGGCGGCAGTCCTTGCCGCGCTTCGGCCGGCCTTTGCGGTCGTGCTTGAGGGCGTGGCCCATGCCGTGGCAGCGGCGGCAGTCGCCGAACGGCGAGGCCGCACACACAGCGATGTAACACAGTGTGACGCCGAGGGTGAGGGTGATAGCGAGCAGGGCGAAGCTCATGGAGGGCCCTCCGGGCGGGTTTCAGGGGTTTCCGCAGGTGGGCCGCTATCCGCTAGCGGCCTGATCAAAGCAGGTTCGGGGTGCTAGCGGGGCCGCTAACGTTAGCGGGGTGTGCCGCTAGCGCTAGCGGCCCCGCACGGTCAGCCCGCGTCCCGGTTTCCGTCACGCTCCGCAATCGCGGCGGTGATGTGGGAGCGGTCGATACCGCGCCGGTTGACCACCTTGCCGTTGACCCGCCGCCCCACCTGAATCGTGGTCACGCCGTGGGGCTTCAGCGCGGCGGCGAGCCCTTCGGGGTCCCATCCGTCGTAGACGTCCTCGCGCAGTTCCGCGAGCCGCGCGACGACGGTCTCGGACCACACCTTCGGCTCGCCTGCGGGAACGACGGCGAGGATGTCGCGCAGCAGGTCATAGCCACTGGACACGGGCTCGGGTGCCTCGCCGAGAGCGTGCCCGGACAGGAGTCCGGCCTTCTCGCGTGCCCTGCGGGCGCGGGCGGCGATGTCGTCGGCGCCCTGGCCGTCGACGTAGACGGACCGCACGATCCGGGCGTCGGAGCCTTCACCGACGAAGTAGTGGATGCCCTTGTCGCCCCAGGCGAACATGGTCGCCCGCACGCCTCGCTTGTAGGCGGACGTGCCGAGCACCATGTCGTTCTCCAACTGGCCCATGACCTTCAGGCACCAGCGCGCGGACGCGTTCGCGCTGATCCCGGTGGGCAGGGCTTTGGCGTCCGGGCGCTGCGTGGCCAGCAGCAGCACGATCCCGGTGGCCGGACCGCGCTTGACCAGGTCGGTCGCGATCTCCTCGAACTCCTTGGCGTGCTCGGGGTGCTCGAACAGCACCTGGCACTCGTCCACCCCGATCACGATCGGGTGCAGCCCCAGGGAGCGCTTGTCGGCGAGAGCGCTGGTCACCTTCGATTCCGGGCAGATGTCGCGGGGCAGGGAGCGGATCACCTTGGTGCGGCGGCGCAGTTCCTCGCGCAGCGCCCGGAAGTCGTTCAGGCAGTAGGTGATGGACTCGTCGTCGTCCCCCGCAGCATGCCGGTGCGAGACCGCGTCACCCACCGGGTCAAGGTCGCCCGTGCCCTTCATGTCGTAGGTGTGCAGTTCCGCCCGGGGGTCCAGTGCGGCGATGAGCAGCAGCAGGCGGAGCAGGAACGTCTTGCCCATGCGGGGGATCGCGCCGATGACGCCGGCGATGTACATGAGGGTGGCTTCGACCCAGCGTCCGCGCTGGTCGGTGCCGTAGGCGACCGGCTTGAACAGGTCCACCGAACCCGCCCTGAGCAGCGGCCACTTGGGCTGCTTCGCGCGGGACATGTCCTGGTCGCCGACCCACAGCACGAGGTGCCCGGTGTGCTCTTCGGTGACCGCTTCGGGCCACACGCAGCCGAGCGGGCGGCGCAGACCGGAAGCGAGCCGGTCGCGGCGCTCGATGACGTCGGTGACGGTGACGCCGTAGGGGAGGTTGCCCTGAGCGCGCCAGCCGGGACCGTCGCGGGTGATGGGGGCGGTGAACTCGAACCCGTCACGCCCCTTGCCCTGCGCCTGGTTGATCGCGGGGATGCCGAGCGCTCCGAGCGCGCGCAGCACGATGTCACTGGTGAGCTTGACCGCCGTGGGCAGTTCCACAGCCCTGTGGACAACCGGGGCGTCCGCCTTGCCGCCGGCGCCGCCGAGCGCCATCACGACCGCGCTCACCGACAGGGCTTGCAGCCAGCCGGGGGCCAGGACGTAGACGGCGAGCGCGGCACCCAACCCGATGAACAGCGCGAGCACCGCGACGAGAGTGCGCAGTCGGACGCGTCCGTCGCGCTGCCGCGACAGCTTGAGGTACTCGGCAGCGTCCTCGCGGCGGACGGCGGCGAGGCGGACGGGTTCGCCCTCACGGTCGGCCACCCACCGCACCGTGCCCCCGATGAACCGGGCGGCGCCGGTCGGGGCCTGGAAGGCGAGACGGACGGCGTAGACCGGAGTGCGCAGGGCGTGGTAGCCGGCGGCGTGCGTGTAGTGACGGGCCACCCAACCGGTCGCGGTGCGCAGTTCGGCGAGCGAGCGCAACCACACCGGCACCACCTCCCGGCGGTGCGCGCCGGCGAGGCGACCGAGGTAGCCCGGACCCATCGCCCTGGGGGTCGGCTGGTCGACCTTCACGGGCACGCTCGGGTCGCCCGACTCGATGCCCGAACGGTCGGGCTCGGAGTCGGGCGACCGGTCGGCGCCGGGGTCGGTGGTCGGGTCGGCCGACTCGGAACGGGCCGACCGTGCCTTGTCCAAGTCGACTACCTCACCGCCGGGGTCGGGGTGGGAGTCGGCGCGCATTTCGGCTTCGAGTCGGTTGAAGAGTTCGTTGTCGTCGTCGGGGTGCTTCACTGAAAGTCCCTTCCAATGGGAGAAAAGGCGGGGCCGGTCCGTCGCTGTAGGAGGTGGGCGGACGGGCCCCGCCGGCTCGTGATGCAGGGGTGTTCAGGCGGCGCGCTGTTCGTCGGGGTAGGCGCAGGGCACGCACATGCCGAGCGAGCCGGGGATCACGTATCCGGCATCGAGTCGGCAGACCGGGCAGGTGCGGCGGGCTCGCATCGCCTTGGCGAGCGCGGCATACCGGCCCGGCGTCATCGGCCGGACCGGCTTGGCACGGTCGACCCGGTACAGGTAGGCGACCAGCGGGCCGCGCCGGTAGCGCGGACGCAGCACCTGAGCCGCGACCGGCTGCCCACCGGGGCGCAGCCCGCACGCGCGGAGTTGACGGCGGGTGGCGAGACCGTTGGGGGCGTAGCGCCACGGGTAGGTCGGTATGCCGTACTGCGTCCCGGCCGGGTCGTAGCACTTGCCGTAGGTGGCGACCATCAGCCCGCCACCCCCACCACGGGCCCGGCGGACTGTGCGCCGGTGCGTCCGGCGCGGCGGCCGGTGACGGTGGCGAACAGCCAGCCGAGCCCGGCCCGGCGGATGCCGGCACGGCCTTGCTTGGCCGCGTACATCGCCTCATCCGCCCGCCGCAACAACCCCGACAGATCATCGCCAGGGAAGTCCGCGGCACGGACCCAGCCGAGCGAGACCGTGGTCCGCACGTCCGGGTCCTGGCCGTCGACGGGACGGGCGAGGACGTGATGGAGCAGGGGGAGGACGCCGGCGGTCAGTTCGTGGTCGTCGAGCAGGACCGCGGCGAACTCATCGCCCCCGAGCCTGCCCACCACCCCGGACGACCCGACGTGGTGGGCGAGCCGCTCGGCGACCGCCTTCAACAGGGCGTCTCCGGCGGCGTGCCCGAAGTGGTCGTTGATGTGCTTGAACTTGTCGACGTCGGCGAGGACAACCACCGCGCGCGGGTCCCGGAGCAGGACGCTCGCGCGGCGGGTGAAGCCGTCCCGGGTGCGTAACCCGGTGAGCGGGTCACGGCGGGCGGTGTTCAGGCAGCCTCGCAGCCACCACACATGCACCACCCACCCCACCGTGAGGGGCAGGCTGGCGAGCAGGACCGTGGCCAGGGTGCTCACGCCGCCACCCCCTCAGCACCGGCGGACACGACCACCGGGCGCAGAACGTTGGCGGCGTCGGTCCGTTCGGCGAGCAGGAAGTCACGCACCTGCCGAGCCGGACGCGAACCGCAGTGCAGCGCCTTGCGCAGCGCTTCGGCATTGATCCCGGCATCCGGCCAGTCCGCCGTAACGGTGCGGGCTTCGGCGAGCAGATCAGCCGAACTGCGCTGCACCGCAGGCGCCTTGCTCTTCGCGGGGGTCCGGCGGCGCGGTGCCTTGGGCGTCTCCTGCTTCGGCGGCTCCGGGGTCTGCTCGGGTTCCGGGCCGGGGGGCGTGTCGGTGGCGGCGGGGGCGAGGTCGCCCATGCGCAGCATCACGCGCTCGCGCCGGGGAGTCTTCCAGCGCCAGGCAATGACGCCGTACTGCTCGTGCAGGTCCGCACGGGCCAGCAGGCGTTCCCGCTCGACGGCGAGCGCGTCGCTGTAGGAGGTGACCTCCCACAGCGTCATGCGCCGCCACAGCGCGAACGTCGACAACGGCGCCAGCATCCACCGCGAGAAACGGATCTTGTCCATCCGCCGGCCGGTGACCGCCCCGATACGCACGGCGTAGACGTGCGCGCCGATCTCGGAGAACACCACCCACAGCAGCGGCATCGTGCCGTGCGCCACCTTCGCCGACAACGAGTGACCGGCCGCAATGTTCAGCCAGCACGTCACCAGCGTCAGCACCCACGGCACGAACCGCACCCACCCAAGCGCCATGTCCATCCGGATCAACAGCAGGTTGGCCAGGGTGAACACCGGGATCGCGATGTCGATCGCGACGGGCAGGGTGCGCGGGTTGCTGAACCCCCACCGCGCCGCGGCAAGAGACACAGCGTCGAACGAGGAATACAGGCCCAGGGCGCCGACCGCCGCAGCGGCGAGCGCCCCGAGCCCGGCAAGGCCGATCTCCGGGCGGCTCAGCTTGGGGACCGCCGCGCGGGCGGGGGCGGGAGTCTCGGTGCTCATGACGTCTCGCCCTCTTCCGAAGCCTCAAGGTGGGCGTCCATCAACGCGGCCTCCACGTCGACAACCTCGCCGTCAACGATCCGGTCGTAGACGCCCTGGCTCGCCAGGAACATCCGATCCTCGAAGGTGAGGTCCTCACTCACGCCGCACCACCCGTCGCACCGGCCGTGCGGTTGGCCAGCGCACGCCGCGCGGCCAGCACCCGCCGACGGGCCCGGCGGATACGCCGGCTGTCCAACTCGGTCGGGGTGCGGCCGATGGTGATGATCTGCGCGTCGAGCAGGTCAACGCCCGCCAGGATCAGCGGAAGCTCCCGCTCGATCGCGTCCAACTCCGCCGCCGTCGGCTCCAACGAGAAGTCGGCGAACGGCATCCAGTCGTCGGACGCCGTAACAATGCCCTGAGCAGTAACGATGTGTTCCATTGGGTCGTGGTCCTCTCACACAGGAACGGCCCGAACAGCGCCCTCGGTGTTCCAGCACCGGGGGCGCACGCCGTTGAAGTCGGTAGATCCGGCTCCCCGCGCTCCCGTCCGTCCCTCAACCGCAGACGCGGAACGAGGTACGGACGGGAGAGGCAGCCGGCCGCAGCGTCAGGCGCTGCGAAGCCAGAGCGGACCGGATGAAGGAGGGCGCCGCCGGCCGGTCCATTACGGCGGCGCCCTGGTATGTCGTCGGCTCACGCCGACCTCCCGCGAATCGCAGGGACACGGCTTTCGTCGGTACGCCGTTGCCACAGCGGACCGACCCCGAGCCGGGAACGTCGGGTGCGTCATCGTTACTGCTCTGACGCCAGCAGGGCAGCGCGCGGTAGGTGGCACCACGTGCGGTTGACCTCCCGGAAGGAAGGGATGATCCGCGCGAGTGTTCTCCAGAGCTGACGCACAGGGCAGGACGCATTCACCTGCCACGAAGTGGCTGCCGTGGCCGTTACCCGGGCCACTGCGGGGACAGGGCTGAAAACCTGTCAACTGACACTCTGTTGAGTTCTCAATCGATGCGCGCTCACTTCGTACTTGCTCCCTGCGGAGCGTTCCTCCGGGCGCATCTCTAGACTGGACCGGTGGACCGGTCCAGTCAAGTCCTAAGTCTCCCGGGCGGGTTGTCGAGGTGTCATTTGTGCTGCCCAGAGTGCTGACGGTCCATGAAAAAAGCTGGACCGGCGGACCGGTCCAGCTTCCTTATGGGTCACTCTGGCTTACATCGCATACGTCTCCACTTGCTCAAAATGAGGGGCGGGGGTCACGCCCTCTTCGCAGACGAGTGGGCGACCGTCCTGGTCGTAGGCCGTGTGCAGAACTACGGCAACCGCCGTCTGTTCGGGCAGGCCCAGGTGATGGGCTTCGATCTCGGTTGCCAGTCGAACCGTTGTGACGTCCACCCCTTCGGCGGGGAAGCGGCCCGTCTGTCGACGCACGTAGCGGGTTGTCCCTTCCGGGATTGGTGCGGTCTGCGCCAGCCGGGGTGAGGCTTCCGCGATCTCGGGCGGGAACCATGCTTCGGCATAACTGTGTGGACTCCCGTCGGGGAGCTGAAGGATTCGAACGCGTCGCAGGGCGGAGATTCCAGAGGTCAGGCCCAGCACATTGGCCACTCGCTCCGGGGGCTCCGCCCAATCCGGCTCACCTACTCGCAGGAAGGGCATGCCGCCGGTCACGCGGGCAGATCCCGCCCGCCGCGCGCCCGCAGGTCGTGCGACCGGTGTCTCTGTCACGACGAAGCCTGTCCCCTGCTTGGCCACAACCACGCCGTCATTCCGCAGGACATCCAGGGCCTTGACTGTGGTCGCGCGCGACACTGACCACTGTTCCGCCAGATCGCGCCCGGACGGCACGACGTCGCCAGGCCCGAACTCGCCGGCCGCGATGCGCGCGCGTAGCGACTCCGCGATCTCCTCGTACTTCAGTAGCGCCATGGCTGCCTCTCTATGCCGGTCTCCTTGCTGGACTGGTCCACCGGTACACATCATACTGCGGTTATGTCGAATTTCGGATTGGCTCCGTCCGTTCTGCGGTTCTACGGCGAGACTGTCGACGAGAGCCGCCGCCTGCACCGCTCGGCGGACGGTCGTCTTGAGCTGGCTCGTACCAAGGAGTTGTTGCGCCGCTTCCTTCCCCCGGCGCCCGCCACAGTGCTGGATGTGGGCGGCGGCGCGGGAGTCCATGCTGAGTGGCTGGTCGGAGACGGGTACGCGGTGACACTGGTTGACCCCGTGCCCCGCCATGTCCAACAGGCGTCAGCTATCTGCCCGGCAGCACTCGGGGACGCGCGGGACCTGGAAGCGGCCGATCGCAGCTTTGACGTGGTTCAGCTACTTGGGCCCCTCTACCACTTGCCCGACCCTGCTGACCGTTGTCAGGCGCTCGCGGAGGCGCGGAGGGTAGTGAGGCCCGGTGGACTGGTAGCAGCAGCCGCGATCAACCGATACGCCTCCCTCTTCGAGCACGTTACGTACGCCCACTTGCACACGGACCGCATGCAGGGGCCTGTGTCGAAGATCCTTCGGACTGCTGTCCACGATGGCGAACACTTCACCCTGGCCTACTTTCACCGGGCAGAGGAATTGGCCGATGAGCTTCGGAACTCTGGGCTTACCGACGTGCAGGTTTTCGGCGTCGAGGGTCCTGCTTGGTCTTTGGTCAAGGCCGTTGAGCAGCAGCCGGGAGACGGGCCTACCGATGAGCTGATTGCTTCTGCCATGACTGCCGCGCGGATGGCTGAGCCGTACCCGGAGTTGCTAGCGGCGAGTTCGCATCTCTTGGCGATTGGCCGCGCCCCCGTCGCGTAACCAGGGGGCGTGAAATCGGACCCGTTCCCCCAGGTGTCCCCAAGAGGGGGATTGGGAAGGAGATTGCAGGTCAGGGGCGCCCAATGTGGGCCGCTGTAAATCTCACTGGAGCACCTCGCTATCTGGTGGGAGCGGCCAACGCCTTCTGTGCTCCTGCAACAAAGCTGTCCCGCAGGCTGTCAACGATGCCCGATGCGGCCCCATACCGGCGGAGGACTTCGTCTAGGGCTAGACCTGGGTGCCGCAGGGAATCCGCCTCTTGGAGCATCGCCTCATAGATGGCCTGCGCCAGGTTCGCCATGTCATCGGGGCCAGTGATTGCCACCGTGGTCGCACATCTCTGCAACGCTGTCAGGCTGACATTTGCAGGTGCCCATAGCTCCCTGCGATCAATGCCCTCGCGCCATTCCGGCGACATGCGGACGGTAGTGATCGGACCGAGCTCTGACTGCACAGCGTCCCGCTGGTCGAGGAAACTTGCGTAGGCTGCCCGGCGTTCGTCGCGCAAGCGGTGTCGCACATCAGCGGCCTCTTGATCTGCCACCTGGCGACGGGTCGATCGGGCCTGCACGAAGGCTCCTCCCAGCGCCCCCAGCAGCGTGCCTGCGATCCCCAGCGCGGATGCCCAAACGGCTGCGTTTCCTTGATCCATGCGTCACATCATGCCGCCGGAAGCGTGCTACGCGCAGGGCGTTGACGGCCGTGCCATCGGCCTAGCATCGGTGCTTCTAGCCGGGCCCCGTCCGAGGGTGGCCCAGAACGACCGCTAACGGCCGTCAATGACCAAGAGGGCGCGTCAGGACACCGCCCCCTCTTGGTCTGTCCGCCCAGCTAGACCCAGGTGTCCAGCCACATCCTCGATCGGGATGGCCTGGCCGGTGTAGATGGAAGTTGCCGTTGCTGGCCCATTAGCCAGACAGGATTTGCAAGTTTAGGACGGAGTAAATATTACGCTCGCGTCCGCCAGCGAATATTACCCTGGTTGCCTCTACTTCTGCTTGGACTCGCCGGTTGAGAAATCTTTCGAGCTGACCCGTTAGCTCATCATCGGTGCTCGCCCGAATAAGCTCACCACTGTCAGTGCGGATCTCGACTTTTCCTTGAAAGGAACTCGCTGACCCTAGCCACCCTACGACGGTGATCGTTTCGGCTTCGGTGAACTCGCTGTGCTCGCACAGGTAGCGAACCCTCTGGACACCTGTAGGCGTCCAGTTGCTTTCGCGGACGCCGCCACTCTGTGTGTGCCAATAAACGCGTACGCCGACGCCGGCATCTGTTAGTCCGGCTGTGAGCAGGCCGATATGCTTCGTTGCTCTCTGGCCAAGGGGGGCCAGTTGTTCCGCCAAGACTTCATCCGAAAGGCCTGCGCCTTCCGAAAGGTCGGCGATGTCAAGCACCTTGTCGATGGCCTCATCGAGAACAGTTCGGAGATCGCCAAAAGAATCCCCGAAGAGATTGTCTTGACCTGCTTCAACTGATGGCCCCAACATCGCTACACCGAAAGACGAGGGGAAAGTTGCTGCCGCGCTCAATGCAGTAGCTTCGCGAATGTCGCGCGGAATTGACGCAAATGTTGTCGGTCGGCCCGTTAGGGCTTGGGCGACAGCAGAGACGGACTCTTGTAGATTGGTGAGGAATGAACCAAGGGTGGAAACAGGCACCATATGCCCGGTAGTTGCCGCGCCGGTCAGCGCTACCTCAAGGCGGCGCCGCGCCTGCTCTGCCCTTGACTCAACGGTCTTCAGGAGTCGATTACGCTGAATAGTCGCAAATTCGGCTGGAGTGCTCGGCTTGTCGCGAGCGTCGTGCGTGCGGTTGTTACGGATGCGCCTCATCCACTCGCGAAGTGCAATTTTGTCCGATGGGTCGGGCATGGGCATGTTCGGTGTTGGTGTCACAGCAGCACCTCCACATACCCTCGACGCAGCACTTCAGGAACAGACTGGGCGGACGATGGCTTGATGCACTGCCATACCTCATCGTAGAGGCCCAAGTCTCGGAAAGACTGTTTTGAATCTGGGCTGAGGAGGCTGGGCACCATCTGGGAGACGGGCACTCTCTCAGGAAGGCGCACCAGATGGGCATCGACGCGCATCCCTTGCTCGACACACCAAGCCCGGAGAGTTAGATCATCTAGGTCCGTCAGGGTCTCGCGATCCAAGCGGTCGTAGGCGTGGGCGTTCAACAGGTACGTCACGTCCACATCGCTGGGGTCGGGTTTGCTGCTCACGAAGCTACCTCCGACCCACATGCGACTGATCTCCCCCGTGAACGCTTCGACCGCCGTGCGGTGCTGAGTCCATTCTTCCCAGATTTCGCGTCGAACTTCAGAGCCTGTGGATTCCACAAGCGCTGTGTACAACTCGGCTAGGGAAGCTCCGTAACGGCCGGGTGGCAGCAGGCCCGTCGTCGGGTCAAGCCCAGGCAAGCACGTCAAGATTACCGATCCCCCCTTGTCCTTGATCGGACTGCTGATCGTAGCCAAGTTGTCCCCTCTTGTGACCGTTGTTGCCCGATCCCGTTACCGCCACGTTCCTGCTCTGTGATCACAGGTGTTGGGGTCACACCCTCGATATGGACGAGGCGTGGGCGATGAGCGTTCCCCTCCGGGGCAGGGGACTGATTGCTGCTGGTTGGACGAGCGTGGGTAGGCCTACGTGGCCAGTGAATTGCCGGAGTCCAGGTCCGGGCCGTCCTCGGGCCGTCCGAAGGTGGCCCGGGACGGCCACTAACGACTAACAACGACTGGGAGGGCGCGACCAGCTGTCGCGCCCTCCCAGTCGTTGTTGCAGCTAGACCCAGGTGTCCAGCCACATCCGGGACCGCCAGTCCTCGATCGGAATGGCCTGGCCGGTGTAGATGGGCCAGAAGTAGATGAAGTTCCAGGCGATCAGCAGGACCAGGACGCCCGCGCCCGTCGCGCCGGCCACCCGGCGGGTGTCGGAGGAGCCGGGCGGGCCGATGATCGCGCCGATCATCATCGCGACGGCGAGGCAGAGGAAGGGCAGGAAGACGACGGCGTAGAAGAAGAAGATCGTCCGCTCCTGGTACAGGAACCAGGGGAGGTAGCCCGCCGCGATGCCGCAGGCGATGGCGCCCGCGCGCCAGTCGCGGCGGAAGAACCAGCGCCACAGCACGTAGAGGATCGCGAACGCGGCGGCCCACCACAGCAGGGGCGTGCCGATGGCGAGGACCTCGCGGGCGCACTTCTCGGCGGCGTCGGCGGGGCAGCCGTCCTTGCCGGGGGCCGGGGACTCGTAGAAGTACGAGACGGGGCGGCCGTCGACGATCCAGCTCCACGGGTTGGACTGGTAGGTGTGCGGCGAGTGCAGGCCGACGTGGAACTCGTAGACCTGGTGCTCGTAGTGCCACAGGCTGCGCCACCAGTCGGGGAACAGCCAGGACCAGTCGCTGTTCTTCCCGTCCGTCACGGCCCAGTTGCGGTAGTAGCCGCCGGAGCCGTCCGTGGGGGAGAGGATCCAGCCGATCCAGGAGACGAGGTAGGTGACGACCGCGACCGGGACCGTCGCCAGGAAGGCCAGGCCCACGTCCCGCTTGAGGACCGCCAGGTACGGGTGCCGGGCGCCCGCCACCCTGCGGGAGCCGACGTCCCACAGGACCGCCATCACGCAGAACGCGGCGAGGACGTAGAGGCCGTTCCACTTGGTGCCGATGGCCAGGCCCAGCATCAGACCGGCCAGCCAGCGCCAGGGGCGCCAGCCGAGGCGGGTGGTCTCGGCGATGTGCGCGTCCGGGCGGACCAGCCCGTCGGGGCCGGCCGGCAGCGCCGCCGCGAGTTTCTCCCGTGCCCTGTCGCGGTCCACCACCAGACAGGCGAACGCCGCCAGCACGAAGAACATCAGCACGCCGTCGAGCAGCGAGGTGCGGGCCATCACGAAGGCAAGCCCGTCCACCGCCATCAGGGTGCCCGCCAGGCAGCCGAGGAACGTGGAGCGGAAGATACGGCGGCCCACGCGGCACAGGACGAGGATCGACAGCGTGCCGAGCAGCGCGGTCATGAACCGCCAGCCGAACGGGTTGAAGCCCCAGATCAGCTCGCCGAGCCCGATCACGTACTTGCCGACCGGCGGATGCACGACATAGGCGGCGTCCGTCGGGATCGACACATGGCCGTTCGTCGACAGGATCAGATCGTTGGCGTTCTTGTCCCAGTTGACCTCGAAGCCGCGGTGGACGAGCGCCCAGGCGTCCTTGGCGTAGTACGTCTCGTCGAATATCACCGCCTTGGGGCTGCCCAGGTGCCAGAACCGGATCACCCCGGCGAAGAGCGTGACCAGCAGCGGCCCGCCCCAGCCGGACCAGCGCACGATGCGGTCGACCAGCGCTTTCGGGAGGCCGAGCGCCGCCCACATGCGCGGGTCGGGCGCGTTGTACGGCGGTACGAGCCGGTCGCGGACATCGCTTCTGGGGCCCGCCGTGTAGCCGAAACGGCGCAGCCGCTGCTGCCACGACGGCCGCTGGTCCTGCGGTGGCTGGCCCTGCCGGGTGTCCGTGTGGGACGCGGTACTGGTCACCGCGCCATCGTAGGGAACAGGTCTGTGGGAGTCCCGTGGATGGGGGCTGCGAGGATGGAAACGTGACAGGAACCCTTGTTTTGGCAGGCACCCCCATCGGCGACACCGCGGACGCCCCGCCCCGGCTGGCCGCGGAACTGGCCGGTGCGGACGTCATCGCCGCCGAGGACACCCGGCGCCTGCGACGCCTCACCCAGGCGCTCGGGGTGACCCCCACGGGCCGGGTCGTGTCGTACTTCGAGGGCAACGAGTCGGCGCGTACGCCGGAGCTGGTCGAGGAACTGGCGGGCGGCGCGCGGGTGCTGCTGGTCACGGACGCGGGGATGCCGTCCGTGTCCGACCCCGGGTACCGGCTGGTGGCCGCCGCCGTCGAGCGGGACATCAAGGTCACCGCGGTTCCCGGGCCGTCCGCCGTGCTGACCGCGCTCGCGCTGTCGGGGCTGCCCGTGGACCGGTTCTGCTTCGAGGGGTTCCTGCCGCGCAAGGGCGGCGAGCGGCTCTCGCGGCTGCGGGAGGTCGCCGGGGAGCGGCGCACGCTCGTGTACTTCGAGGCCCCGCACCGCCTCGACGACACCCTCGCGGCGATGGCGGAGGTGTTCGGCGCGGAGCGCCGCGCCGCCGTCTGCCGGGAGCTGACGAAGACGTACGAGGAGGTCAAGCGCGGTCCGCTGGCGGAGCTGGCGGCGTGGGCGGCCGAGGGCGTGCGCGGGGAGATCACCGTCGTCGTGGAGGGGGCGCCCGAGAAGGGCGAGCAGGACCTGAGCGCGGAGGAGCTCGTGCGGCGCGTGCGGCTGCGCGAGGAGGCGGGGGAGCGCCGCAAGGAGGCGATCGCGGCCGTCGCGGTCGAGGCGGGCCTGCCCAAGCGGGAGGTCTTCGACGCCGTGGTGGCGGCCAAACAGGCAGGGCTGTGAAGAGCTGGTGAGAGTGGCGGCAAACCCCCTGTGAGCAGGGCGCTTCTCCTCTGAGCGTGCGCCCCACGGACAGGCAAAGCGCGACGGCCGAAGGCAAAGCGCAGCCCTCGCCGGACAGGCCGATTTGCAAGGAAAGTCCAAATCGGATCCAACAGAGGACAGGTCTGCTGCATTCGTGCCGCGGGAGGCGTCCACTGGACTCGGGGACGCACCCGTCCCCACCGGTCCAGCGGAATCCGAGGAGCTGGCATGGGTGAGATCGCAGGGCAGACCGCCGCGCTGCGTCGTGGCGCCACCGCCGTCGTCCACGAGTCGTATTCCTTCGCCTGCATGCGCTGCGGGCACGGCTGGGAACAGTCGTACGAGATAGAGCACCACACCGACGCCGACGGTCGTGACTTCGTGATCTACGTGACGGGCAGCCAGGTCGTCCCGTCGCCGCTGACGAAGCCCACGTGCCTGAACTGCGACGGCCACGTCGTGCGGATCATGCGGGCGGGGCAGGTGTCCTCGGTGCTGGACGCGGCGCGCCGGCAGCGGCGTCCCGTCGCCGTCGTCGCGCCGGCCGACGCGTCCGAGGCGCCCGGGACGCCTGAGGTTCCCGAGGTGCCCGCGCAGACCCGTGGCCGCGCCCACTGGCATCTGTCCGATCTGCTGCACCCCTTCCACCGCAAGGCGAGCTGAGGCAGCCCCCGGCTCGCCGCCTCCCCGGTGAGGGAGGCGTGCCCCGGTCACGGAAACGGCCCTTTCGTAGGATCGGGGCATGCCTTCCTCCTCCGGCCCGTCCGACGCCGGCTCCGGCCCGTCCGACAAGAACGCCGCGCCGCCGCTCCCGGAACCCCTCCGGGTCGCCGTCGCCGACTCGCACACCCACCTCGACATGCAGTCCGGCACGGTGGAGGAGGCCCTGGCCAAGGCCGCGTCGGTGGGCGTGACGACCGTCGTCCAGGTCGGCTGCGACCTGCGCGGCTCGCGCTGGGCCGCCGAGACCGCCGCGGCGCACGACGCCGTCCACGCGACCGTCGCCCTGCACCCCAACGAAGCGCCGCGCATCGTCCACGGCGACCCCGACGGGTGGTCCCGGCAGGGCGCGCGCCAGGCGGGGGGCGCGGGGGCGCTCGACGAGGCGCTCGCCGAGATCGACCGCCTCGCCGCACTCCCCCAGGTCAAGGGCGTCGGCGAGACCGGACTCGACTACTTCCGCACCGGCCCCGAGGGCAAGGACGCACAGGAGCGCTCCTTCCGCGCCCACATCGAGATCGCCAAGCGGCACGGCAAGGCGCTCGTCATCCACGACCGCGACGCCCACGCCGACGTGCTGCGCGTGCTGAAGGAGGAGGGCGCCCCCGAGCGCACCGTCTTCCACTGCTACTCCGGCGACGCCGAGATGGCCGAGATCTGCGCCCGCGCGGGGTACTTCATGTCCTTCGCCGGCAACGTCACCTTCAAGAACGCCCAGAACCTGCGCGACGCCGTCGCCGTCGCCCCCCTGGAGCTGCTCCTGGTCGAGACGGACGCGCCCTTCCTGACGCCCGCGCCGTACCGCGGACGGCCCAACGCGCCCTACCTCGTTCCGGTCACGGTCCGCGCGATGGCCGCCGTGCGCGGGGTCGACGAGGACGTCCTGGCGACGGCACTCGCCTCGAACACGGCACGCGCGTTCGGATACTGACCCCTTCGAGCGTCACGCCTCGTAGCCGCGTCGCTTTGGAGAGTGACGGCTGCTCCGCTAGGTTCTGTGGGCCCGATCCGGACCCCCCTGGGCCCTCTGGACCCTCCGGCCCCTGGAGCGTGTCGGCGTGAGCAGCTATCAGACGTTTGAGGCGTACGGCGGTCCGAGCGAGCCGTACGCCGCCGGACCCGGCCCCGGTCCCGGCCCGGGTCCCGGCGCCGCCTACGACCCGCACGCCGCGGAGACGCTGGCGTACGGCGCGGCCGTGCCGGTGATGCCGTACCCGGACACGTACCGCCCCGCGTACGACCTGCCGGGGCGCGAGCATCCCGCGCACGACCCGCACGACCTCCCCGCGCCCCCGACGGAGCCCGTGCCCGCCCCGCGCGCCGGCGCGGAGGGGCGGTCCGAGCGCCGTAAGCGCGCGCGGGGCGCCGAGCGCGCGGACAACGCGATGCGCCGCCTGGTCCCGCAGGCGCTGGTCGTCGCGTTCCTCGCCGGCGGCACCACCGCCTTCGTCGCCAAGGACAAGGCGATCGAGTTGACCGTCGACGGTCACCCCCGCACGCTCCACACCTTCGCGGACGACGTCACCGAACTCCTCGCCGACGAGGGCGTCCAGGTGGGGGCGCACGACGTGATCGCACCCGCCCCCGGGACGGCGCTGAGCAGCGGCGACGAGATCGCCGTGCACTACGGGCGCCCCGTACGGCTCACGCTCGACGGCGAACAGCGCGAGGTGTGGACGACGGCGCACACGGTGGACGGGGCGCTCAGGCAGCTGGGGGTGCGCGCGGAGGGCGCGTACGTCTCCACCTCACGCTCCCGGCGCATCGGACGCGAGGGCCTCGCGCTGGACGTGCGCACCGAGCGCGCCGTCACCGTTATGGCCGACGGCCGCGCCCGCACCGTCCGCACCAACGCGGCGACCGTGGGCGAGGTCGTCCAAGAGGCCGGCATCACCCTGCGCGGCCAGGACACCACCTCCGTCCCGCCCGCGAGCTACCCGCGCGACGGCCAGACGGTCACCGTGCTGCGGATCACCGGCACCAAGGAGGTCCGCGAGGAGGCGATCCCGTTCCGCGTCGAGCGCACCGAGGACGCGTCCCTCTTCAAGGGCACCGAGGTCGTCGAGCACGCCGGACGCAACGGGCTGCGCCGGGTCACGTACTCCCTGCGCACGGTCAACGGCGTCCGGCAAAGACCGCGCCTGGTCAGGTCCGAGCTGGTCAGGGAGCCGAGCACACAGATCGTGAAGGTGGGCACCAAGCCGATGCCCACGTCCGTGCAGGGTGCGGACGGCCTGAACTGGCAGGGCCTCGCCACCTGCGAGTCCGGCGGCCGGCCCGACGCGGTCGACCCCTCGGGGACGTACGGCGGCCTGTACCAGTTCGACACCCGCACCTGGCAGGGCCTCGGCGGCAGCGGCCGTCCCCAGGACGCCCCGGCGGCCGAGCAGACCTTCCGCGCCAAGAAGCTCTACGTACGGCGCGGCGCGAGCCCCTGGCCGCACTGCGGGGGCCGGCTGCACGGGTGAGCGGCGGCGGGGGCTCCGGCGGGGGACGGCGGCGGCCGGTGCCACGGGACCGGCCCCGTACCCTTGTCCCGTGACCAGCAGCCCCGTCCCCGACGCCCTTCTCGGCCCCGCCGACGTCCGTGAACTCGCGGAGGTCCTCGGTGTGCGGCCGACCAAGCAGCGCGGGCAGAACTTCGTCATCGACGCCAACACCGTCCGCCGCATCGTCCGCACGGCGCAGGTACGGCCGGACGACGTCGTCGTCGAGGTCGGACCCGGGCTCGGTTCGCTCACCCTCGCGCTGCTGGAGGCCGCCGACCGGGTGACCGCCGTCGAGATCGACGACGTCCTCGCGAGCGCGCTGCCCGCGACCATCGCCGCGCGCATGCCCGAGCGGGCCGGACGGTTCGCGCTGGTGCACTCGGACGCGATGAAGGTCACCGAACTGCCGGGCCCCGCGCCCACCGCGCTCGTCGCGAACCTGCCGTACAACGTCGCCGTACCGGTGCTGCTGCACATGCTCGCCACCTTCCCGAGCATCGAGCGCACGCTCGTGATGGTGCAGGCGGAGGTCGCCGACCGGCTCGCCGCCGCCCCCGGCTCGAAGGTGTACGGCGTGCCGTCCGTCAAGGCGAACTGGTACGCCGAGGTCAAGCGCGCCGGGTCCATCGGCCGCAATGTGTTCTGGCCCGCGCCGAACGTGGACAGCGGCCTGGTGGCGCTGGTCCGGCGGACCGAGCCGATCCGGACCACCGCCTCGCAGCGCGAGGTGTTCGCGGTCGTCGACGCCGCCTTCGCCCAGCGCCGCAAGACGCTGCGTGCCGCGCTCGCCGGCTGGGCCGGGTCCGCCGCCGCCGCGGAGGCGGCCCTCGTCGCCGCCGGGGTCTCGCCGCAGGCGCGCGGGGAGTCCCTCACCGTCGAGGAGTTCGCGCGGATCGCCGAGTCCGCGCCGTCCCGGTCGACGACCCCCGAAACCCCGGCGAAGGAGTCCGAGTAAGTGACCGTCACCGTCCGCGTGCCCGCCAAGGTCAACGTCCAGCTCGCGGTCGCCGCCGCCCGGCCCGACGGTTTCCACGACCTGGCCAACGTCTTCCTCGCCGTGGGCCTGTACGACGAGGTCACCGTGACCCCGGCCGACGCGCTCCGTGTGACGTGCCAGGGACCGGACGCCGCGCTGGTCCCCCTCGACACCACCAACCTTGCCGCGCGTGCCGCGATCGCCCTCGCCGGACGGTACGGGCGCAGCCCGGACGTCCACGTGCACATCGCCAAGGACATCCCCGTCGCGGGCGGCATGGCCGGCGGCAGCGCGGACGGCGCCGGCGCCCTCCTGGCCTGCGACATCCTGTGGGGAACCGGCGCCTCACGCGCCGAACTCCTGGACATCTGCGCCGAACTGGGCAGCGACGTGCCCTTCAGCCTGGTCGGCGGAGCGGCCCTGGGCACCGGACGCGGGGAGAAACTCACCCCGCTCGACGTCGGCGGCACCTTCCACTGGGTCTTCGCGATGGCCGGGCGCGGCCTGTCGACCCCGGCCGTGTTCCGCGAGTTCGACCGCCTCACCGCCCACACCGACGTCCCCGAACCGGTCGCCTCCGCCGCCCTGCTGGACGCCCTCGCCCAGGGCGACCCGGACGCGCTGGCCGCCGCCGTCTCCAACGACCTCCAGCCCGCCGCCCTCTCCCTCTTCCCGGAACTCGCCGACACCCTCGCCGCCGGACGCGCCGCGGGCGCGCTCGCGGCCCTGGTCTCCGGCTCAGGACCCACCACCGCGTTCCTCGCCCCCGACCCCGAGAGCGCCGAGAAGATCGCCCAGGCCCTGCGGACCTCCGGCACCTGCCGGACCGTACGCACCGCCTCCGGCCCCGCACCCGGCGCCACCGAGGTCACCCGGCACTGACGACCGCCGGGGACCGGTGCGCGGCAAGGGGCGTCGGCGCTCCCGACTACCCTGGAAGGTCGATCGTCCCCCTCGTCAGGAGAGAAATGGCCGTCAACCTGGTCAATGTCGAGAACGTCAGCAAGGTGTACGGCACCCGTGCGCTGCTGGACGGTGTCTCGCTCGGCGTCTCCGAGGGCGACCGGATCGGCGTCGTGGGCCGCAACGGCGACGGCAAGACGACCCTGATCCGCATGCTGGCCAAGCTGGAGGAGGCCGACACCGGCCGCGTCACCCACTCCGGCGGACTGCGCCTCGGCGTCCTGACCCAGCACGACTCGCTGGACTCGACGGCCACCGTCCGCCACGAGGTCATCCGGGACATGGCCGACCACGAGTGGGCGGGCAACGCCAAGGTCCGCGACGTGCTGACCGGACTGTTCGGGGGACTGGACCTGCCCGGCTTCCCGCAGGGGCTCGACACCGTCATCGGCCCGCTCTCCGGCGGCGAGCGGCGCCGGATCGCGCTCGCCAAGCTGCTCATCGAGGAGCAGGACCTGATCGTCCTCGACGAGCCCACGAACCACCTCGACGTCGAGGGCATCTCCTGGCTCGCCCGGCACCTGCGCGAGCGCCGCTCCGCGCTCGTCTGCGTCACCCACGACCGCTGGTTCCTCGACCAGGTCTGCACCCGCATGTGGGACGTGCAGCGCGGTGACGTCTTCGAGTACGAGGGCGGCTACTCCGACTACGTCTTCGCCCGCGCCGAGCGGGAGCGGATCGCCGCGACGGAGGAGGTCAAGCGGCAGAACCTGGTCCGCAAGGAGCTGGCCTGGCTGCGCCGCGGCGCCCCCGCGCGCACGTCCAAGCCGCGCTTCCGCGTGGAGGCCGCCAACGAGCTGATCAAGGACGTGCCGCCGCCGCGTGACAGCAGCGAGCTGATGAAGTTCGCCTCCTCGCGGCTCGGCAAGACCGTCTTCGACCTGGAGGACGTGACCGTCCAGGCCGGGCCCAAGGTGCTCCTCAAGCACGTCACCTGGCAGCTCGGCCCCGGCGACCGTATCGGCCTGGTCGGCGTCAACGGCGCGGGCAAGACCTCGCTGCTGCGCGCCATGGCCCAGGCCTGGCGCACCGAGGGCGAGACCCAGCCGGTGGGCGGCAAGGTCGCCGTCGGCAAGACGGTCAAGCTGGCCTACCTCTCCCAGGAGGTCGCCGAACTCGACCCCGCCCTGCGGGTCCTGGAGGCCGTCTCGGCGGTGCGCGAGCGCGTCGACCTCGGCAAGGGCCGTGAGATGACCGCCGGGCAGCTGTGCGAGACGTTCGGCTTCTCCAAGGAGAAGCAGTGGACGCCGGTCGGCGATCTCTCCGGCGGTGAGCGGCGCCGGCTCCAGCTGCTGCGGCTGCTGATGGACGAGCCGAACGTCCTCTTCCTCGACGAGCCGACCAACGACCTCGACATCGAGACCCTGACCCAGCTGGAGGACCTCCTCGACGGCTGGCCCGGCTCCATGATCGTGATCTCCCACGACCGGTTCTTCGTCGAGCGCACCACGGACCGGGTGTTCGCGCTGCTCGGCGATGCCGCCCTGCGGATGCTCCCGCGCGGGATCGACGAGTACATCGAGCGGCGCCACGCGATGGAGGCGGCGGCGACGGCGTCCGCCCCCGCCGGGCAGAAGGCGGGCGCGCAGAAGTCCGGCGCGCAGAGTGCCGTACCGGAGAAGAGCGCCGCCGACCAGCGGGCCGCGAAGAAGGAACTCCAGAAGATCGAGCGGCAGTTGGACAAGATCTCCGAGAAGGAGACCAAGCTCCACACCCAGATCGCCGAAAGCGCCACGGACTTCGCGAAGGTGGCCGAACTGGACGCCATGCTGCGTGATATGGCCGGTGAGCGGGAGGAACTGGAGCTGCGCTGGCTGGAACTGGCCGAGGACGCGTGACGGCGCGTGAGCGCGCGGCGGGGCGCGTGAAGGCTGGGTGAAGGCGCGTAACAGGGGCATCACGGACCGGTCCTCCCTTGGGTACAGGGGGCGATCGGTCCGTTTTGTTGTCAGTGCCGGGTGATAGAAAGGGCCGTCTGAGAAGTCTGAGAACTGGCTAAAAATCAGTGAACTAGGGGGAATGCGCTGATGACCCAGCCGCCGCCACCGCCCAACCAGCCGCCGGGTTTCGGCGCGCCGACCCCTCCGCAGCAGCCGCCGCAGCAGCCGCAGCCCGGCTACGGCTATCCGCAACAGCAGCCCGGCCAGCCCCAGCAGCAGCCGGGGCCCTACGGCCAGCCGCCGCAGCAGCCGGGCCCGTACGCCCAGCCGGGCCCCTACGGCCAGCAGCCCGGGCCCTACGGCCAGCCCCAGCAGCCGGGCCCCTACGGCCAGCCCGGGTACGGCTACCCGCCGCAGCCGCAGTACCCCGGCGGTGCGCCGGCGGGCGGACCCGGCGGCTCGCGCAACCCGTTCAAGGGCAAGCCGGGTCTCGTCATCGCGGCGGCCGTGGCGGGCCTGCTGGTCGTCGGCGGCACCGTGTGGGCCGTGACGAGCGGCGGCGACGAGGACAAGCCGGTCGCCAAGGAGAGCAGCAGCCCCACGGCGACCGCCTCCGACGACCCGGTCAACCCCGGTGACGGCTCGGGCGACGGCGACGGCGGGCAGGAGGACCTGAACGCGGGCCGCCAGGCCGGCGAGGCGAAGGTCCTCTGGTACAAGGAGGCCCCGGACGCCCCCGGCAGCGGCGCCGACGCCCCCGGCATGTGGATCACCGACAAGACCGCGGTGAAGGCGGCGTACAAGCAGCTGTTCGCGTACGACGTCGGCGACGGCAAGCCCACCTGGGACCCGGTCACCTTCCCGCAGAAGATCTGCGCGGTCACCCCGCAGCAGACCGCCGCCGACAAGATCGTCGTCGCCTACATGAGCGGCAGCACCGACCGCGCCAAGTGCAACCAGCTCCAGGAGATCGACCTCGCCACCGGCGCGAAGGGCTGGACCGCCGAGGTCGCCGACGGAGACCTCTTCGACAGCACCCTCCAGCTCGAACTGTCCATCGCCGGAAAGACGCTGATGGCGGGCCGCTCGATGTCGGGCACGGCGTACGACGTGACGACCGGCAAGAAGCTCTACGACAAGAAGAAGTACGGCGAGGCCTGCTTCCCCGGCGCCTTCGCGGGCGGCACCAAGCTCATCGTGGTCTCCTCCTGCGACGCCGCGGGCGACAACGAGCACGACGAGGTGCAGGAGCTGGACCCGGCGACCGGCAAGGTCAAGTGGACCCAGAAGTTCGACAAGGGCTGGCGGGTCGCCCGCGCCTACTCCGTCGACCCGGTCGTCATCTACAGCACCAACGAGGACAAGAACGCCTGGAACATCTCCACGTTCTCGGCCACCGGCAAGTTCCGCTCCCAGGTCGTCGTCGACGAGGACTTCGCGCCCGCCTGCGACTGGGCCATCTTCGCCCGCGACCTGACGGGCTGCACGGGCGCGGTCGTCGACGCGGACACGCTGTACCTGCCGACCAAGGCGACCGCCGCGGCCAACGAGATCGTCGCGATCGACCTCGCCACCGGCAAGGAGAAGTGGCGGGTCAAGTCCCCGGCCGAGGAGTCGATGCTGCCGCTCAAGGTCGAGGGCGGCAAGCTCATCGCCTACGTGGACCCGTCGTACGACGCGGGCGGCCGGGTCGTCTCCGTCGCGACGTCCGGCACGGACCACAAGCCGGTCGAGCTGCTCCGGAACCCGGCGGGCGCCGCCGCTGTCGAGCGGGGCTTCTACTCCAAGGACATCGACTGGGTCGGCGGGGTCTTCTACCTGTCGACGACCCGGCTGACCGGCGACGACGACGCGAAGGAGAAGTTGATGCTCGCCTATGGCAAGTAGCCCTTCCCTCCGCCGCCCCGTCCGCCGCCCCCGCTCCCCGAGGTGACCCCGCCATGACCCAGCCGCCCCCGCCCCCGCCGAACCAGCCGCCCGGCTTCGGCGCCCCGAAGGACCAGCCGCCCCAGCCCCAGCCCCCGGCCCAGCAGCCGGGCTACGGCTACCCCCAGGCACCCCAGGCACCCCAGCCCCCGCAGGCTCCGCAGACCCCGCCGCCCGCGGCCCCCGCGACGCCTCCGACGCCCCCGGCGGGCTACGGCTACCCGGGTCAGCAGCCGGAGCAGCCGCAGCCGCCGTACGGCCAGCCGCAGCCGCCGAACCCGTACAGCCAGCCCACCCAGCCCTACGGCCAGCCCCATCCGTACGGTCAGCCCAACGCGTACGGCCAGCAGCCCGGGTACGGCTATCCGCAGCAGACGATGCCGATGCAGCCGCAGCCCGCCCCGGGCGGCGGCCGGAAGATCAACCCGCAGCTGGCGATCATCGTCTCGGCGGTCGTCGCGATCGCGCTGATCGTCGGCGGCGGCCTCTGGTACGCCTCCTCCGGCGACGACTCCAAGAAGGACGACACCGCCGGCAGCAGTGGCGGCACCGGCGGGGGCGGCGACGAGAAGGGCGACACCGGCGGCACATCGGGCAAGGGCGAGGAGAAGGTCCCGGCCAACACCGCCGCCTCCGTCCTCTTCCAGGTCCCGCAGCCCAAGCCGCCCCAGGACACCACGTACACGGTGAACGGCTCCTGGCTGACCGACACGGTCTACGCCAAGAGCGGCATCGCCGAGGTCGTCGGCTACGACCCCGCCAAGGGCACCGAGCTGTGGACGGTGAAGCTGCCCGGCCCGGTCTGCGAGGCCAGCCGGCACGCCACGGAGGACGGCTTCACGGCCATCGCGTTCGAGCCGAAGATGCCCACGAAGGACAGCACGGCCGGGTGCAGCCAGGTCGGGGCCATCGACCTGAACACGGGCAAGCTGCTGTGGACGAAGACCGGCAAGAGCGGTGACCGGCTGATCAACTGGGACAACGTCACGGTCAGTGCGGGCACCGTCGCCACCGGCAGCACCAGCGGCGGCGCCGCCTGGGACATCAAGACCGGCAAGTCCCTGTGGACCCCGAAGCCGACCGACACCTGCTACGACGCCGGTTACGGCGGCGGCGAGAAGCTCGTCGCGGTCCGCAAGTGCGGTCATTACGGCAACCGCGAGCTCTCGATCCAGACCATCGACCCGGCCTCCGGGAAGGTGATCTCCGAGTACAAGATGTCCCAGGGCATCGAGTACGCGAGCGTCGTCTCCACCGAGCCGCTCGTCGTGGCCGCCGAGGTCGGCGAGGTCGAGGGTGCCCAGGGCATCTCCGACGTCTTCGCCATCGACAACAAGACCGGAAAGCTGCGCTCGCACATCTCGGTCCCGGCCGACCGCTTCACCGCCCGCTGCGACGGCATCACCCGCATCGAGTACTGCAAGATGGTCGTGGTCGGCAACGACCGCCTCTACCTGCCCACCGAGGAGCGCGAGACCGACAGCGAGACCTACAGCCGGACCAACGAGATCGTCTCCTTCGACCTCGCCACCGGCAAGGAGACCGGTCAGCGCGCCGACGCGGGCGACGGCTACTCGATCACCCCGCTGCGCATGGACGGCGCCAACCTCCTCGCCTACAAGCGCCCTCCGTACGACAAGGGCGGCCAGGTCGTGAGCATCGACGGCGGCACCTTCAAGGAGACGAAGCTGCTGGAGAACCCGTCGACGGACACGGTCCGGGACGTGGAGACGAGCATGCTCCCCGATTACTCCGAACTCCTCTACAAGGACGGCCGGTTCTTCATGTCCCAGGTCTACGCGAGCGATTTCGGCAGCAGTTCGGGCGACAAGGAGTACCTGGCGGTCGCGTTCGGCGCGAAGTAGTCGTCCACGGTCGCTTCCGTACGGCCCCGTCCCTGCTCAGGGGCGGGGCCGTTCGCGTACCGCTCATCACCCTCGAACACACAGAAATTCCGTCGATCCGGGGCACTTCTCACCAGTAGGGGGAGCGCAACGTCGAACAAGCGTGTAGCTTCCGGGGGCATGAAGAGCGGGGGGAGCCGGGGTGGGGCTTTCGCCCGTGCGGACCAGTGGGCATCCATAGTGAGGCATCCGATGGGATCCATTGGGGGGACTGGGGGGTTGCTCAATGGGAGTACGGCTCATGGTGGTCGACGACCACCGATTGCTCGCCGAGGCGCTGGCCTCGGCACTGAAACTGCGCGGCCACCGGGTGCTCGCCGCGGCGGCACCGGCGGCGGGGGCGGCGGAACTGGTGATCACCCGGGCGCCTGAGGTGTGCCTGCTGGGCACCGCGACCCCGGCCGAGCCCGGCATGTTCGACCCGGTCGTCAAGATCAAGCGGGACCGTCCGCAGGTGGCCGTCCTGGTCCTGGGCCCGGTACCGAGTCCGCGCGGCATCGCGGCGGCCTTCGCGGCGGGCGCCTCCGGGTACGTCCGGCACGACGAACGGATAGAAGGTGTCGAACGCGCCATCATGAAGGCCAGGGCGGGCGAGGCGGCGGTCGCCCCGCAGCTTCTCCAGGGCGCCTTCAGCGAGTTGCTCAACCCGGCGGCCCAACCGGACGACGAGGGCCAGCGGTTGCTCCAGATGCTCACCCCGCGCGAGGTCGAGGTCCTGGTCCGTGTCGCCGACGGCGAGGACACCCGGCTGATCGCCGCGGGCATGGGCATCGCCCCGTCGACGGCCCGCACCCATGTCCAGCGGGTCCTCATGAAGCTCGGCGTGGGCTCCCGCCTGGAGGCGGCGGCCCTCGCGGCCCGCACGGGTCTGCTGGACCGGGCGGGCCCGGTGCCGCACCCGTCGTCCGCGGAGCCGCACTCCTGACCGACGCGGACCCGGCCCCGCACGTGGCCCGACACGGACGCGGTCGCGACCGCGCCGCGTACGGAAGGGGGCCGGGGTCTCCGTGGACCCCGGCCCCCTTCGCTCCGCGACGGGCCTACGCGCCGGGCTCCTTGCCGGGCTCCTCGCCCTCCGCCGCCTGCGGCGCCGGCGGCTGCGTGGGGCGCAGCTTCAGCCAGACCAGGAAGAAGACGCCGAGGATCAGCATCCCCAGCCCCGTCCAGAGGTTGATGTTGACGCCCTCGGCCTTGTCGAGGGTCGCGTCGGACGGGTTGACGCCGGCGAGGGTGACGATGACGCCGTACAGGACGAACAGGCCGCCGATGATGCGCCGCAGGTCGAAGATGCGGGCGGCGGTCGCGGACCGGGCCTCCAGCTCGGTGACCTCGCGGTGGACGTCCTGCTCCGGGTGTTCGTGGTGGTCGGACATGGTTCCTCGATCCTCCCGGGATCAGAACGAGAACGGGATGTAGCAGGCGGCGGCCAGGACGATCGCGCCCCAGCCCAGCAGGGCCGGCCTGCGGTACCAGGCGTCGTCGCCCTCGGCGGGTGCCTCGGACATGCCAGGGGAGCGGGTGCCGTAGACCAGGCCCTGGAGTTCCGCCGCGGGCTTGGGGGCGGTGAACAGCGACACCGCGAACATGACCACCGCGCCCGCCACGAAGCCGACGATCGCCGAGACGAAGTTGGCGCCCTGGTCGGAGGGGATGTCGACGATGCCCTGCTTGTAGATCCAGAAGTAGTTGAGCATCGCGGCGACCGTGCCCGCCAGCAGGCCCCAGAATCCGGACTTCGCGGACGCCCGCTTCCAGAACATGCCGACGATGAAGACCACGAACATCGGCACGTTGAAGAAGCTGAACAGGGTCTGGAGGTAACTCATGATGTTGGAGAAGGAGGAGGCCAGGAAGGCCGTCCCGACCGACGCCACCACACCGATCACCGTGATCCAGCGGCCGAAGCGGACGTAGTACGCGTCCTCCTCGCCCTTTCTGACGTACCGCCCCCAGATGTCGTTGGTGAAGACGGTGTTGAAGGACGACACGTTGGCCGCCATGCCCGCCATGAACGCCGCCAGCAGTCCGGTGACCGCGATGCCGAGCACACCGTTGGGCAGCAGCTGCTCCATCAGGTAGGGGATCGCGTCGTTGTACTGGTAGCCCGACTCGGCCGTGCCGAAGCCGGGGATCAGGGCCGCCGCGGTCAGGCCCGGGATCATCACCAGGAAGACGATGAAGATCTTGGGGTACGCCGCGATCAGCGGGGTCCGCTGGGCCGCGCTGAGGTTCTTCGCCGACAGGGCGCGCTGCACCTCGGCGAAGTTCGTCGTCCAGTAGCCGAAGGACAGGACGAACCCGAGGCCCAGCACGATCGTCAGCCAGTTCGCGCCGAGCGGGTTGTCGCTGCCGATGCCGGTGCCGCCCCAGGCCGAGGTGAAGTCGGCGCCGTGCTGCTGGTCGAGGGTGCTGGTCAGGCCGTCCCAGCCGCCGACCTTCTTCAGCCCGAGGACCACGATCGGGATGAGGGCCGCCAGGATCACGAAGAACTGGAGGACCTCGTTGTAGATGGCGGAGGACAGCCCGCCGAGCGTGATGTACGCGAGCACGAACGCGCCCGCGACCACGATCGCCACCCACTGCGGCCAGCCCAGCAGCGCCTCGACGACGATCGCGAGGGCGTACAGGTTCACCCCGGAGATGAGGATGGCGGCGAAGGCGAAGAGCGCGGAGCTCAGCAGGTGCGCCCACTTGTCGAAGCGGAGCAGCAGCATCTCGGGGACCGAGCGCACCTTGCTGGAGTAGTAGAAGGGCATCATCACCAGGCCCAGGAACACCATCGCCGGGATGGCGCCGATCCAGTACCAGTGCACGGTGTAGACGCCGTACTGCGCGCTGTTCGCGGCCATGCCGAGGATCTCGGTGGCGGCCAGGTTCGCGGAGATGAAGGCGAGGCCGGTGATCCAGGCGGGCAGCGAGCGGCCGGAGAGGAAGAAGTCGAGGCTGGTCCTCACCGATCTGCGGGCGGCGAACCCGATGCCGAGGACCACGACGAAGTAGATCGCCAGGATCGTGTAGTCGAGCCAGTTCGTGGGGAGACGGAGCTCGGCTGCCTGGAATGTCACTTGTGTGGGGGTTTGCATGAGGGTAAGTGAACCCTTTCGATGACGTTCTCTGTTTGATTCTGGTGGTGACGTCGCTGTCGGGTTATGGTTATATGTGTTTAGTTATGTTTGAGTGAAGGAGTCCGGCGGTGAAGAAGACCTCGACCCGGCTGGCCGACGGTCGCGAGCTCATCTACTACGACCTGCGTGACGACACCGTCCGCGACGCGGTGGACCGCCGCCCGCTGGAGCGGACCGTCACCACCTCCGAGATCCGGCGCGATCCGCTGCTCGGCGACTCGGTCGCGGTCGCCTCGCACCGGCAGGGCCGCACCTACCATCCGCCCGCCGACGAGTGCCCCCTGTGCCCGTCGCAGGGCGACCGGCTGAGCGAGATCCCCGACTCGTCGTACGACGCCGTCGTCTTCGAGAATCGTTTCCCCTCGCTGGCCGGGGACTCCGGGCGCTGTGAGGTGGTCTGCTTCACCTCCGACCACAACGCGTCCTTCGCCGA
The DNA here is from genome assembly GCF_044747265.1 of Streptomyces sp. NPDC090106. NCBI lineage: Bacteria > Bacillati > Actinomycetota > Actinomycetes > Kitasatosporales > Streptomycetaceae > Streptomyces > Streptomyces sp. NPDC090106. Next base: position 129,538 of record NZ_JBIVDS010000015.1, read on the forward strand.
CCTCACCGAGGAGCAGGCGCGCCTGGTCCTGGAGGCGTGGACGGACCGGACGTCCGAGCTGTCCCATCTGCCCTCCGTCGAACAGGTCTTCTGCTTCGAGAACCGCGGTGCCGAGATCGGTGTGACCCTGGGACATCCCCACGGGCAGATCTACGCGTACCCCTTCACCACCCCCCGTACCGCCCTGATGCTGCGCCAGGTGGCGCAGCACAAGGAGGCCACCGGCGGCGAGAACCTCTTCGACGCCGTCCTGGAGCGTGAACTCGCCGAGGAACGGGTCGTCCTGGAGGGTGAACACTGGGTCGCCTTCGTGCCCTACGCGGCGCACTGGCCCTACGAGGTCCACCTGTACCCGAAGCGCCGTGTCCCCGATCTGCTCGGGCTCGACGAGGGCGCGCGCTCAGAGTTCCCCAAGGTTTATCTGGAACTCTTGAGGCGCTTCGACCGGATCTTCGGGGAGGGCGAGCCCGCCACGCCGTACATCGCCGCCTGGCATCAGGCGCCGTTCGGCGCGCTGGAGGAGTTCGAGGGCGTCAACCGTGACGACTTCGCGCTCCACCTGGAGCTCTTCACCATCCGACGCACTACCGGCAAGCTGAAGTTTCTCGCGGGTTCCGAGTCCGGGATGAACGTGTTCATCAACGACATCCGGCCGGAGGCCGCGGCCGAGCGACTGCGAGAGGTAGCGAGTTCATGAGCGGTAAGTACCTGGTGACGGGTGGCGCGGGGTACGTCGGCAGCGTGGTCGCCCAGCATCTGCTGGAAGCGGGCCACGAGGTCGTCGTCCTCGACAACCTCTCCACCGGCTTCCGCGAGGGCGTCCCGGCCGGCGCCACCTTCGTCGAGGGCGACATCCGCGACGCCGGGAAGTGGCTGGACGCATCCTTCGACGGCGTGCTGCACTTCGCCGCGTTCTCGCAGGTCGGCGAGTCGGTGGTGAAGCCCGAGAAGTACTGGGACAACAACGTCGGCGGCACGATGGCCCTGCTCGGCGCGATGCGCGAGGCCGGGGTCCGCAGGCTCGTCTTCTCCTCCACGGCCGCCACCTACGGCGAGCCCGAGGAGGTCCCGATCGTCGAGACCGCGCCCACGAAGCCGACCAACCCCTACGGCGCCTCGAAGCTCGCCGTCGACTTCATGATCACCAGCGAGGCGCACGCGCACGGCCTCGCCGCCGTCTCGCTGCGCTACTTCAACGTCGCGGGCGCCTACGGCGCGCACGGCGAGCGCCACGACCCCGAGTCCCACCTGATCCCGCTGGTCCTCCAGGTCGCGCAGGGCCGGCGCGAGGCGATCTCCGTCTACGGCGACGACTACCCGACCCCGGACGGCACCTGCGTGCGCGACTACATCCATGTCGCGGACCTCGCCGACGCCCATCTGCTCGCGGTCGAGGCCGCGACCCCGGGCGAGCACCTGATCTGCAACCTCGGCAACGGCGAGGGCTTCTCGGTCCGTCAGGTCATCGAGACCGTCCGCCAGGTCACCGGGCACCCGATCCCCGAGGTCGTCGCGCCCCGCCGTGACGGCGACCCGGCGACCCTGGTGGCCTCGGCCGCCAGCGCCCGCGAGAAGCTGGGCTGGAACCCGACCCGCGCGGACCTCGCGGGGATCGTCGCGGACGCGTGGGAGTTCGCGCAGAACATCTCTAGGGAGCAGTAGTGGGCGCTGAGCAGGTGCGCGACGGTTTCGTGGCGCTCTACGGGACCGAGCCGGAGGGTGTCTGGGCGGCACCCGGCCGCGTCAACCTCATCGGTGAGCACACCGACTACAACGACGGCTTCGTGATGCCCTTCGCGCTGCCGCACACCGCGGTCGCCGCGGTCTCGCGCCGCGACGACGGCGTCCTGCGCCTGCACTCCGCGGACGTCGAGGGCGGCCTCGTGGAACTGCGCGTCGCGGACCTCGCCCCCGAGACCGACCGGGGCTGGACGGCGTACCCGGCGGGTGTGGTCTGGGCGCTGCGCGAGGCCGGTCACGCCGTGACCGGCGCCGACGTCCACCTCCACTCGACGGTGCCGACCGGCGCGGGCCTGTCGTCCTCGGCGGCCCTGGAGGTCGTGGTCGCGCTCGCCCTGAACGACCTGTACGAACTGGGCCTCCAGGGCTGGCAGCTGGCCCGTCTGTGCCAGCGCGCCGAGAACGTCTACGTCGGCGCGCCCACCGGCATCATGGACCAGACCGCGTCCGCGTGCTGCCAGGAGGGCCACGCCCTCTTCCTGGACACCCGTGACCTGTCCCAGAAGCAGATCCCGCTGGACCTGGCCGCCGAGGGCATGCGCCTGCTGGTCGTCGACACCCAGGTCAAGCACTCCCACAGCGAGGGCGAGTACGGCAAGCGGCGCGCGGGCTGCGAGCGGGGCGCGGCCCTGCTGGGCGTCGACGCGCTGCGGGACGTGCCCTACGCGGACCTCGACGCGGCGCTGGCCCGGCTCGGCGACGACGAGGAGGCGGTCCGCCTGGTCCGCCATGTCGTCACCGAGGACGAGCGGGTCGAACGGGTCGTCGCCCTGCTGGAGTCTGGCGAGACCCGCGCGATCGGCCCGGTGCTGGTCGCGGGGCATGCCTCGCTGCGCGACGACTTCCGCATCTCCTGCCCGGAGCTGGACCTCGTCGTGGACACCGCGCTGGGCGCGGGCGCGCTCGGCTCCCGGATGACCGGCGGCGGCTTCGGCGGCTCGGCGATCGTCCTGGCCGAGGTCGCCGACGTCGACACCATCACCAAGGCCGTCGAGGAGGCCTTCGCGGCGGCCGGGTTCACCGCGCCGCGCGTCTTCGAGGCGGTACCCGCGGCCGGAGCCCGCAGGCTCGTCTGAGGACATCGCCCGAGGCCCCGCGTCCCTTCGAAGGGCGCGGGGCCTTTTCGGTCCTGCCGCATGACTTCACGCCAGTTCAGGCAAGACGCTTCGTCAGCGTGTACTCCGTGATCCCCGGCGGATAGTCCGGGATCACGCACACCACGCCGTACCCCTGTTTCTCGTAGAACGCGGGCGCCTGGAAGTCCCAGGTCTCCAACCGGGCCGCGGTGCAGCCCCGTTCGTCCCGGGCGACGCGCTCCGCCTCCGCAAGCAACTGCGAACCCAGGCCGGTTCCCCGGGCGCGCCCGTCGACCCACAGGTAGGTGACGTGGAGCCAGGTCGTCCACGAGTGGCCGACCAGTCCGCCGGCCAGGTCCCCGGTGTCGTCCAACGCCCAGACGTGGAGCGGACGTTCGCGTTCACCTGGTGTTCCGCGCAGGGCGCGGAGCACGGGGGAGGCCGCGGTGTTGGTCTCGCGCAGCCGCGTACGGAGAAGATCGCGCCGGGATTTGTCGACTTCTGTCTCAATGCGAAACATGCGGCTCACGATAAACGCGTCGGTCAGCCAGTTCTGCAAATTACCTTCCGCTCCTGCCCCCCGGCCGTACCCTGATGAACAGCACCGGTGGGGGCCGGTGCTGATCAGGGGGCGAGACAGTCGGGTACGACGCCCGAAGCGGGGGTAGCACTTCACGCACGGCGGCGGTCGTGCGAGCCATCGCGTTTCGGACGTCGTACCCGCGCAGGTCTTTTCCGTCTCCCGACAATGGGGTAATCCCCTGCTCTTGAAGAGAGCTTGGGGAAGGGGGTTTCGTGGTTCGCATCCGAGTCCTGGTCGTCGACGACCATCGCATCTTCGCCGAGTCGCTCGCCGCCGCCCTGGCCGCCGAGCCCGACGTCGACGTGTCCGCCGCGGGCAGTGGTCCCGCGGCGCTGCGCAGCCTGGAGCGGGCGGCGGCGGAGGGCCGCCGCTTCGACGTGCTGCTCGTCGACGCCGATCTGGGCGGGAACGTCCAGGGCATCAGGCCCGCCGTACCCGTCCAGGAGGGCGGGGAGGACGGCGTGGTCGACGGCATATCGCTGGTGGCCGGGGTGCGTTCGGCGCAGCCCGGCGTCCGGATCGTCGTGCTCGCCGAGAAGGACGACCCGCGGCGTGCCGCGCTCGCCCTCCAGGCGGGGGCGTCGGGCTGGGTCGCCAAGGACTGCTCGCTGTCACGGCTGTTGACCGTCATACGAGGGGTCCTGCGCGACGAGACGCATCTGCCGCCCGCCCTGCTCACCGGGGTGCTGCGGGAGCTGACCGCCGCGCGCAAGCACCGCACCGAGAGCGAGCGCCTGGTGGAGTCCCTCACGCCGAGGGAGCGCGAGGTGCTGCGCTGCATGGTCGCCGGACTGGGCAGAAAGGCCGTCGCCGAGCGGCTGTTCCTGTCCCCGCACACCGTCCGCACCCATATGCAGAACGTGCTGGGCAAGCTGGGCGTGCACTCCACCCTGGCGGCCGTCGCGCTGGCCCGCCGGGCGGGCGTGGGGCCGGTCGACCTAGCCGGGGATGTTGTCGAACGGGGCGGTCAACTGGCGTAGCAGACCGGCCAGTTCACCGCGCTGGGCGCGGGAGAGCTCCGCGAGGATCGCGCGTTCCTGGTCCAGCAGACCCGCCAGGGCCTGGTCCGCGCGGTCCTGGCCCTCCGCCGTCAGCCGCACCAGCACACCGCGCCGGTCGCTGGGGTCCGGCAGGCGTTCCACCAGGCCCTTCTTGGCGAGCCGGTCGATGCGGTTGGTCATCGTGCCCGAGGTCACCAGGGTCTGTGTCAGCAGCTGCCCCGGGGAGAGCTGGTACGGCGTGCCCGCGCGCCTCAGCGCCGTCAGGACGTCGAACTCCCAGGGCTCCAGGCTGTGCTCGGCGAAGGCCAGCCGACGCGCCCGGTCCAGGTGTCGGGCCAGCCTGCTCACACGGCTGAGCACCTCGAGCGGTTCCACGTCGAGGTCCGGGCGCTCCCGGCGCCACGCAGCGACCAGCCGATCGACCTCGTCCTCCATGACGATCAGTGTAGTGGTTGTGTCGATGTGAAGTCTCTTGATATCGAGCTTCTTGACATGAAGAGATTACGGGCGGGAGAGTGGACGTCATGACGACTTGGGACCCCGCCCAGTACCTGCGGCACGCCGACCACCGCGCACGCCCCTTCACCGACCTCCTCGCCCGTGTCCCTGACCCGCGCGGCGAGCGCCCTCGCATCGCCGACCTCGGCTGCGGCCCCGGCAACGTCACGGCCCTGCTCGCCGCCCGCTGGCCCACCGCCGACATCACCGGGTACGACAACTCGCCCGAGATGCTCGACCGGGCCCGCGCCGAGCACGCGGGCCCCACCCCGGGCGGCGGCACCCTCGGCTTCGCCCCCGCCGACGCCCGCACCTGGACGCCGGACGGCGCGCACGACCTGATCGTCAGCAACGCCACGCTCCAGTGGGTCCCCGGCCATGCGGACCGGTTCGCGGACTGGATCGGCGCCCTCGCGCCCGGCGGCACCTTCGCCTTCCAGGTCCCCGGCAACTTCGGCGCCCTCAGCCACCGGCTGATGCGTGATCTCGCCGAGAAGGCCGGGCTCGGCGGCCTCCTGCGCCACGAGGACGCGGTGCTGACCCCGCAGGCGTATCTGGAGCACCTCACGGCCCTCGGCTGCGCGGCCGACGCGTGGGAGACGACGTACGTCCATCTGCTGGCCGGCGAGGACCCGGTCCTTGACTGGGTCAAGGGCACGGGCCTGCGCCCGATCCTGACCGCGCTCGACGACGACCCCGGGGCACGCGACGCGTTCCTCGACGACTACCGGGCCGCCCTGCGCACGGCCTATCCGGGCGGCGCCCACGGGACCCCGTTCCCCTTCCGCCGGGTCTTCGCGGTCGCCCGCAAGGAGGGCTGAGCCGGTGATCGCCGCCGTCGACCACGTCCAGCTCGCCGCCCCGCCCGGCTCCGAGGACCGGCTCAGGGCGTACTACGTCGGCACCCTCGGCATGACGGAGATCCCCAAGCCGCCCGCCCTCGCCGCCCGCGGAGGCTGCTGGTTCCGGGCGGGCGCCGTCCAGCTCCACCTCGGCATCGAGGCCGCGTTCCGCCCCGCCCTCAAGGCCCACCCCGGCCTCCGTGTCGACGGCATCGACGGCTACGCGGCCCGCCTGGAGGCGCGCGGCGCCGCCGTCACCTGGGACCCGGCCCTGCCGGGCCACCGCCGCTTCTTCTCCTACGACCCGGTCGGCAACCGGCTGGAATTCCTGGAACCGGGTGTTTGAGCCGCCGCGAACGGATCACCCGCCGGGACGACAGCAGATCTCGGATACGGGAGTGAGTGACGTGGCGAAGGACGAGAAGGTCCGGGCGAAGACCGAGCAGGCCAAGGGCAAGGCCAAGGAGGCCATGGGCCGCATGGCCGGCAACGAGCGGATGACCGCCGAGGGCCGGGCCGACCAGGCCAAGGGCGACGTCCGCCAGGCGAAGGAGAAGGCCAAGGACGCCTTCAAGCACTAGGGAGGCCTCAAGCACTAGGGAGGCCTCAAGCACTAGGGAGGCCTAGGCCTCAAGCACCGAGGGCGCCTTTCCAGCGTGGAGGCGCCGAGGGTGCGCCGATCACCGAGCGCGGGCGGAGTCGCCCGCGCTCAGGCCTTTCTGCGCCCTATCAGGTGCGGCTTGGCCTCCATGCCGTCCAGGCCGTGCCAGGCCAGGTTGACCAGGTGGGCGGCGACCTCGGCCTTGCGGGGGCGGCGGACGTCCAGCCACCACTGGCCGGTGAGGGCGACCATGCCGACCAGGGCCTGGGCGTAGAGGGGGGCGAGCTTGGGGTCGAAGCCCCGGCTCTTGAACTCACGGCCCAGGATGTCCTCCACCTGCGTCGCGATGTCCGAGATCAGCGAGGCGAAGGAGCCCGTGGACTGCGGGATGGGGGAGTCGCGGACCAGGATGCGGAAGCCGTCCGTGTACTCCTCGATGTAGTCGAGGAGCGCGAAGGCCGCCTGCTCGCACAGCTCGCGCGGGTGCCCGGCCGTCAGGGAGCTGGTGACCATGTCCAGCAGGCGCCGCATCTCGCGGTCCACGACCACCGCGTACAGCCCCTCCTTGCCGCCGAAGTGCTCGTACACCACCGGCTTGGACACCCCGGCCTTCGCCGCGATCTCCTCCACCGACGTGCCCTCGAAGCCCTTCGCGGCGAACAGGGTGCGACCGATCTCCAGCAACTGGGCACGGCGCTCGGCACCCGTCATCCGGGTCCGGCGGACACGGCGCTGCTTCTCATTGCTCGGGGTGCTGCTGGAGTCGGTCGCCACGGCGTCAATCATGCCGCCTCGGCCGTCTCCTTCCGGCGTCGGGCGCCTTCTTCACCGGTGTTGCGGCGGGAATCGATACGTGAGCGTGACGGCCAGCGCACGTCGTAGGCCCAGCCGGCCAGCTCGAACCAGCGGATCAGCCGGGCCGAGGAGTCGACCTGGCCGCGCATCACCCCGTGGCGCGCCGACGTCGGGTCGGCGTGGTGCAGGTTGTGCCAGGACTCGCCGCAGGACAGCACCGCGAGCCACCACACGTTGCCCGAGCGGTCCCGCGACCTGAACGGGCGCTTGCCGACCGCGTGGCAGATCGAGTTGATCGACCAGGTCACGTGGTGCAGCAGGCAGACCCGGACCAGGGAGCCCCAGAAGAAACCGGTGAACGCGCCCCACCAGGACATCGTCACCAGACCGCCGATCACGGCCGGCAGGGCCAGGGACAGCATCGTCCAGTAGATGAAGTGCCGGGAGATCCGCCGGATCGCCGGGTCCTTGATCAGGTCCGGCGCGTACTTGTCCTGCGGTGTCTGCTCCTCGTCGAACATCCAGCCGATGTGGGCCCACCACAGGCCCTTCATCAGCGCCGGGACGGTCTCGCCGAAGCGCCAGGGGGAGTGCGGGTCGCCCTCCGCGTCGGAGAACTTGTGGTGCTTGCGGTGGTCCGCGACCCAGCGGACCAGCGGTCCCTCGACCGCCATCGAACCCATGATCGCGAGAGCGATCCGCAGCGGGCGCCTGGCCTTGAAGGAGCCATGGGTGAAGTAGCGGTGGAAGCCGATCGTGATGCCGTGGCAGCCGAGGTAGTAGAAGAAGACCAGCAGGCCGAGGTCCAGCCAGCTCACGCCCCAGCCCCAGGCCAGCGGCACCGCCGCGAGCACGGCGAGGAACGGGACGGTGATGAAGAGCATCAGCGTGATCTGTTCGATCCCGCGCTTCTGCTCCCCGCCCAGCGTGGCGGAGGGCGTGGGTGTTCCGTCGGTCCCCTTCGGGGCGTCTTCGATCACATCGGAACTTGTGGTCATTGGGGCGTCCCCTGTGGGGTTTCGAGGGTTGAGACAGATGCCGCGGACATTCCTACGGTTCCGTAACCTACGGCGTCGTAAGTATGGCAGCGGGTGCGACCACGGCAAGAGGCCGACAAGCCCGACAGCCTGCGCCTCCGGGTCGACACCTATCCTGGAGTCGGTCGGACAGCGCGGTCCGCTCTCTTTTCTTCCCGGATGTCAGGGCCGTATGCGGCGAGCCGCCGCGCGACCCGGCGCCCGGGTTCCCTCCCGGACGAGCTTCAACACTGCAAGGAGCCGCACCTGTGAGCAGTGCCGACGACCAGACCACGACGACCAACAGTGAGCTGCGCGCCGACATCAGGCGACTCGGTGATCTCCTCGGCGAGACCCTCGTCCGGCAGGAGGGCCCCGAGCTGCTGGAACTGGTCGAGAAGGTCCGCCGCCTCACCCGCGAGGACGGCGAGGCCGCCGCCGAGCTGCTGCGGGGCACCGAACTGGAGACCGCCGCCAAGCTGGTGCGCGCCTTCTCCACCTACTTCCACCTCGCCAACGTCACCGAGCAGGTCCACCGGGGCCGCGAGCTGCGCGCCCGCCGCGCCGCCGAGGGCGGTCTGCTGGCCCGCACCGCCGACCGGCTCAAGGACGCCGACCCCGAGCACCTGCGCCAGACGGTCGCCCACCTCAATGTTCGTCCGGTGTTCACGGCCCACCCCACGGAGGCCGCCCGCCGTTCGGTCCTCAACAAGCTCCGGCGCATCGCCACGCTGCTGGAGACCCCGGTCATCGAGGCCGACCGCCGCCGCTACGACACCCGTCTGGCCGAGAACATCGACCTGGTGTGGCAGACCGACGAACTGCGCGTCGTCCGCCCCGAACCGGCCGACGAGGCCCGCAACGCCATCTACTACCTCGACGAACTGCACGCCGGTGCCGTCGGCGACGTCCTGGAGGACCTGACGGCGGAGCTGGAGCGCGTCGGCGTCACCATGCCCGACGAGACCCGCCCGCTGACCTTCGGCACCTGGATCGGCGGCGACCGCGACGGCAACCCCAACGTCACCCCCCAGGTGACCTGGGACGTCCTCATCCTCCAGCACGAGCACGGCATCAACGACGCCCTGGAGATGATCGACGAGCTGCGCGGCTTCCTCTCCAACTCCATCCGCTACACCGGCGCCACCGAGGAACTCCTGCAGTCCCTCCAGCTCGACCTGGAGCGCCTCCCGGAGATCAGCCCCCGCTACAAGAGGCTCAACGCCGAGGAGCCCTACCGGCTCAAGGCCACCTGCATCCGGCAGAAGCTGGAGAACACCAAGACCCGCCTCGCCAAGGGCATCCCGCACGAGGACGGCCGGGACTACCTGGGCACCAGCGAGCTGCTCCAGGACCTCACCCTGATCCAGACCTCGCTGCGCGAGCACCGCGGCGCCCTGTTCGCCGACGGCCGGATGAACCGCACCATCCGCACCCTCGCCGCCTTCGGCCTCCAGCTCGCCACCATGGACGTCCGCGAGCACGCCGACGCCCACCACCACGCCCTCGGCCAGCTCTTCGACCGGCTCGGCGAGGAGTCCTGGCGCTACGTCGACATGCCCCGCGAGTACCGCGCCAAGCTGCTCGCCAAGGAGCTGCGCTCCCGCCGCCCCCTCGCGCCGACCCCGGCGCCCGTGGACGCGGCCGGCGAGAAGACCCTCGGCGTCTTCCAGACCGTCAGGCGCGCCCTGGAGGTCTTCGGGCCCGAGGTCATCGAGTCGTACATCATCTCGATGTGCCAGGGCGCCGACGACGTGTTCGCCGCCGCCGTACTGGCCCGCGAGGCCGGGCTGCTCGACCTGCACGCGGGCTGGGCGAAGATCGGCATCGTGCCGCTGCTGGAGACGACCGACGAGCTCAAGGCCGCGGACACCATCCTGGAGGACATGCTCTCCGACCCGTCCTACCGGCGCCTGGTCGCGCTGCGGGGCGACGTCCAGGAGGTCATGCTCGGCTACTCCGACTCCTCCAAGTTCGGCGGCATCACCACCTCGCAGTGGGAGATCCACCGCGCGCAGCGCCGGCTGCGCGACGTCGCCCACCGTTACGGCGTGCGCCTGCGGCTCTTCCACGGCCGCGGCGGCACCGTCGGCCGCGGCGGCGGCCCTTCGCACGACGCGATCCTCGCCCAGCCCTGGGGCACCCTGGAGGGCGAGATCAAGGTCACCGAGCAGGGCGAGGTGATCAGCGACAAGTACCTGGTGCCGTCGCTGGCCCGGGAGAACCTGGAGCTGACCGTCGCGGCCACCCTCCAGGCCTCCGCCCTGCACACCGCGCCCCGCCAGTCCGACGAGGCGCTCGCCCGCTGGGACGCCGCGATGGACGTCGTCTCGGACGCCGCGCACGCCGCGTACCGCAGGCTCGTCGAGGACCCGGACCTGCCGACGTACTTCCTCGCGTCGACGCCGGTGGACCAGCTCGCCGACCTGCACCTGGGCTCGCGCCCCTCGCGCCGCCCCGGCTCGGGCGTCTCGCTCGACGGCCTGCGCGCCATCCCGTGGGTGTTCGGCTGGACCCAGTCCCGGCAGATCGTCCCCGGCTGGTTCGGCGTCGGCTCCGGGCTGAAGGCGCTGCGCGAGGCGGGCCTGACGGCGACATTGGGAGGAGAGGGCGTGCTCGACGAGATGCACGAGCAGTGGCACTTCTTCCGCAACTTCATCTCCAACGTGGAGATGACGCTCGCGAAGACGGACCTGCGCATCGCCCAGCACTACGTCGACACCCTCGTGCCCGACGAGCTCAAGCATGTCTTCGACGCCATCCGCGCCGAGCACGAGCTGACGGTCAGGGAGGTGCTCAAGGTGACCGGCGAGGCCGAACTCCTCGACGCCACCCCGGTCCTGAAGCAGACGTTCACCATCCGCGACGCCTACCTCGACCCGATCTCCTACCTCCAGGTCGCCCTGCTCAAGCGGCAGCGCGACGCGGCGGCCTCCGGCGACCAGCCCGACCCGCTGCTCTCCCGCGCCCTGCTGCTCACCGTCAACGGTGTCGCGGCGGGCCTGCGCAACACCGGCTGACGCTCCGGTACGTACGGCGATGCCCCCGGACCCTCGCGCGAGGGTCCGGGGGCATCGCCGTACGCGAGGGTCGGCGTGGTGCGTCAGATCACCGCGAAGGCCGCCGTGAGCAGGGCGATCCCGGAGGCCGCCAGGATCTTGCCGAGGCGGGGGCGTCGGAGTCCGCCCGCGACCACGACCGAGGCCAGGAGCAGCGCGCCGCCCAGGGGGACCCACGCGTAGAGCACTCCGGCCGGGCCGGAGCGGACCACCTCGTCACTGCCCGGCTTGACGACGACCGTGTACGTCTCGCCCTTCGCGACGGCGACCGTCTTCGCGATGGCGACCCGCTGCCGGGCCGTCGACCCCGACGAGACCGGTGTGTAGGGCCCGGTGCAGACGTCGTGATCGCAGCGGGTCACCTCGATCGTGCCGCTCTCGCGGCCCTTGGTGAGCATCACGTACTGCGCGGTGCCCCAGGACGCCCACACGCCCGCGATCATGATCAGCGCCGTGACCGTGCCCATCGCCGCCAGCCGGCCGAGGCGCAGAGCGGTGGCCGAGGCCTGACGGGAGGGGGCGGCAGTGGCGGGCATGGCCGGGATCATTGGCCATGCCCGCACAGCGCGTCAAACGCGGTGGGCGACAAGTCAGGAGTTGTACGTGCTTTGCGCCCGCTCCAGGCCCTCGGTCACCAGACACTCCACGGCGTCCGCTGCCCGGTCCACGAAGTAGTCGAGTTCTTTGCGCTCGGCGGAGGAGAAGTCCTTCAGCACGAAGTCGGCGACCTGCATCCGCCCCGGCGGTCGCCCGATCCCGAACCGCACCCGGTGGTACTCCGCGCCGAACGCCTTCGTCATCGACTTCAGCCCGTTGTGCCCGTTGTCCCCGCCGCCCAGCTTCAGCCGCAGCACCCCGTAGTCGATGTCCAACTCGTCATGGACGGCCACGACGTTGGTGACGGGCACCTTGTAGAAGTCCTTGAGCGCGTTCACCGGCCCGCCCGACAGGTTCATGTACGACGTCGGCCTGGCCAGGACCACCCGGCGGCCGAGCGGTCCCGGCGGCCCGATCCGTCCCTCCACGACCTGCGCCTGCGCCTTCCCCGCCCGCTTGAACTTCCCTCCGATCCGCTCGGCCAGCAGATCGGCCACCATGAAGCCGACGTTGTGCCGGTTCATGGCGTACTCGGGGCCGGGGTTGCCGAGGCCGACGATCAGCCAGGGCGCGTTCGGGTCGGTCGTCACGTCCATGTCTCCCTTGATACGCACCGGCCGCCGCTCCCGTACGGAAGCGGCGGCCGGCGAACGACGATGCGGAGGCGATCAGGCCTCGGCGCCCTCGGAGCCCTCGGCGTCGGCCTCGGGGGCCTCCTCGGCCTGCGCGGCCAGGACCTGGAGGACGACGGTGTCACCGTCGACGGCCAGGGTCGTGCCGGACGGCAGGGTGATGTCCTTGGCGAGGACGGAGGCGCCGGCCTCCAGGCCCTCGACGGAGACGGTGACACCCTCGGGGATGTGGGTGGCCTCGGCCTCGACGGGCAGCGCGTTGAGCACGTGCTCCAGCAGGTTGCCGCCGGCGGCCAGCTCGCCCTCGGCGTGGACCGGGATCTCGACGTTGACCTTCTCGCCGCGCTTGACCAGCAGCAGGTCGACGTGCTCCAGGTAGCCCTTGATCGGGTCGCGCTGGACGGACTTCGGGATGGCGAGCTCGTTGCCCTTGCCCGCGATGTCCAGGGAGATCAGGACGTTCGGGGTACGCAGGGCGAGCAGCAGCTCGTGGCCCGGAAGCGTCAGGTGCAGCGGGTCGGAACCGTGGCCGTAGAGCACACCGGGAACCTTGGCGTCACGACGGATACGGCGGGCGGCACCCTTACCGAACTCGGTACGGGTCTCGGCGGCGATCTTCACCTCGGACATGATCACTCCTCGTATGGGTGAGAAACGGACAAGGTCACCCGGCCACGAACGGCCTGCTACGAAGAGCGCGTCGATAACGGACAACCGACCTGAACCAACAGGTACGGCCTCCCTCGCCGAGCAACTGGTGCAGTCTACTCGGCGAGGAGGCCGTCGGAAAAATCGATCAAGCACAACCCCGTACGGGAGGGCACGGGGCCGCGCGTGATACCTACTGCTCGTCGAACAGGCTCGTCACCGAGCCGTCCTCGAACACCTCGCGCACCGCGCTGGCGATGGTCGGCGCGATGTCCAGGACGGTGAGCTTGTCCAGGTCGCGGGCGAACTCACCCGGGGTCGGCAGCGTGTTCGTGAAGACGAACTCGCTCACCCGGGAGTTCTTCAGCCGGTCCACGGCCGGGCCGGAGAGCACACCGTGCGTCGCCGTCACGATGACGTCCTCCGCGCCGTGCGCGAACAGCGCGTCCGCGGCGGCGCAGATCGTGCCGCCCGTGTCGATCATGTCGTCGACCAGGACGCACACCCGGCCCTCGACCTCACCGACGACCTCGTGGACGGTGACCTGGTTCGCCACGTCCTTGTCGCGCCGCTTGTGCACGATCGCCAGCGGCGCGCCGAGGCGGTCGCACCAGCGGTCGGCCACGCGCACGCGCCCGGCGTCCGGGGACACGACCGTCAGCTTGTCCTTGTCGACCTTCGCGCCCACGTAGTCCGCGAGCAGCGGCAGCGCGAAGAGGTGGTCGACCGGGCCGTCGAAGAAGCCCTGGATCTGGTCGGTGTGCAGATCGACGGTCAGGATGCGGTCCGCACCGGCGGTCTTCATCAGGTCGGCGATCAGACGGGCCGAGATCGGCTCACGGCCGCGGTGCTTCTTGTCCTGCCGGGCATAGCCGTAGAACGGCACGATGACCGTGATGGAGCGGGCCGACGCGCGCTTGAGCGCGTCGATCATGATGAGCTGCTCCATGATCCACTTGTTGATCGGAGCCGTGTGGCTCTGGATCAGGAAGCAGTCGGCGCCGCGCGCGGACTCCTGGTACCGGACGTAGATCTCGCCGTTCGCGAAGTCGAAGGCCTTCGTCGGGACGACCCCGACACCCAGCCGCTGGGCGACCTCCTCGGCAAGCTCGGGGTGGGCGCGGCCGGAGAAGAACATCATCTTCTTCTCGCCGGTCGTCTTGATCCCGGTCACAGCACTGTCTCCTCAGAGGTGTCTCAGCCGGCTGACGGGAGACCTCGCCGCTGGGCGCGGCGGGCCGTTCCGGCCGACGGGGTGCGGGTGTGCACTTATCACGGTACGACGACTTTGGCGCACCTGTTTCCGGTCAGTCCTCGTTCGCGCCGTCCCGGGCGGCGGTCTCGGCGGCCTTCGCCGCCGCGCTCCCGGGACGCTTGCGGGCCACCCAGCCCTCGATATTCCGCTGCTGGCCACGGGCCACGGCCAGCGAACCGGGCGGTACGTCCTTGGTGATGACGGAGCCGGCGGCGGTGTACGCGCCGTCCCCGACCGTGACAGGCGCCACAAACATGTTGTCCGAACCCGTCCGGCAGTGCGACCCGACGGTGGTGTGGTGCTTGTCCTGTCCGTCGTAGTTCACGAACACGCTCGCGGCGCCGATGTTGGTGTGGTCGCCGATCGTCGCGTCACCGACGTAGGACAGGTGCGGGACCTTCGTCCCCTCGCCGATGGAGGCGTTCTTCGTCTCGACGTACGTCCCGATCTTGCCCTTGGCGCCGAGCCGGGTGCCGGGGCGGAGGTAGGCGTAGGGGCCCACGGTGGCGTTCTCGCCGATGTGCGCGCCGTCGGAGACGGTGTTGTCCACGCGGGCGCCGGCGCCGACGACGGTGTCCTTGAGCCGGGAGTGCGGGCCCACCTCGGCGCCCTCGCCGACGTGGGTGGCGCCGTGCAGCTGAGTGCCGGGGTGGACGGTGGCGTCCCGGCCGAAGGTGACCGTCACGTCGACCCAGGTGGTCGCCGGGTCGATCACGGTGACGCCGTCGAGCATCGCCCGGTGCAGCAGCCGGTCGTTGAGGGTGCGGCGGGCCTCGGAGAGCTGCACCCGGTTGTTGATGCCGGCGATCTCGCGGTGGTCGGCGGCGACGGACGCGCCGACGCGGTGCCCGGCCTCGCGGAGGATGCCGAGGACGTCGGTGAGGTACTCCTCGCCCTGCGAGTTGTCGGTCCTGACCTTGCCGAGTGCGTCGGACAGGAGCTGTCCGTCGAAGGCGAAGACCCCGGAGTTGATCTCCCGGATCGCACGCTGCGACTCGGTGGCGTCCTTGTGCTCGACGATCGCGGTGACGGCGCCGGCGGCACCCTCGCGCACGATGCGCCCGTAGCCGGTGGCGTCGGGCACCACGGCGGTCAGGACGGTGACGGCGTTGCCGTCGGTGGTGTGGGTGTGCGCGAGGGCGCGCAGGGTCTCACCGGTGAGGAGAGGGGTGTCGCCGCAGACGACCACGACGGTTCCGTCGACGACCCCGCCGAGCTCCTCCAGGCCCATCCGGACGGCGTGGCCGGTGCCGTTCTGCTCGGCCTGCACGGCGGTGCGCACGTCCGGGTCGACGCCGCCCAGGTGCGCGACGACCTGCTCGCGCGCGTGGCCCACGACGACGACCAGGTTCTCGGGGTCCAACTCGCGGGCTGCGGCCAGTACATGGCCCACGAGACTGCGTCCGCAGATCTCGTGCAGGACCTTGGGTGTGGCCGACTTCATACGGGTGCCCTCACCCGCTGCGAGAACGACGACGGCTGCCGGGCGGTTGGCGCTCACGGGATGCCCTTCGGCTGTGGAGGGGGTGGGGTGGACATCCGCAGGATACCGGGGTGTTTCTTGGGGGACATGAGTGTGGGCCCTGACTGACCTGTCAGGGCCCACACCCGTGTAACGCTCTTGTCGTGCCACTTCTGGTCCAGTGGCTCCCCCGCCAGGACTCGAACCCGGACAAATGGCACCAAAAGCCACGGTGCTGCCAATTACACCACGGGGGATCATTCCCGGCGGGACCCGACAAGTCGTCAGGCCGCCGAGTGGCGACCCCTACTATGCCGTACCCGGTGCCCTGCGTGCGACGGTGCGAGCCGGGGCCCGGCCGCTCCGCCCGAGGGGGCGGAATGATCACTTCCGGGGGCGAACGGTGTCCGTATCGGCAGTTCGAGAAAAATCGGGTGGTTTCGCTTCCGCCCGGTCCTCGTCCGTGGTGTAGCCCAGACCACAAAACTCACCGGAAAACGCGCACCCGCCGCCCGTAGGCTGGAGTCATGACCACGACGGGGGAAGACCACGCCGCGGGCCGGACCGGGCCCTGGTGGTGGGAGAGGTGGCGCAGTGCGGCACTGGACATGGGCCTCGCGCTCGTGTCCGTACTGGAGTGCGCGGTCGAGGGGTACGACTTCGCCGGGGACGCCGGGATCCCGGCCGCGGCGGGGATCGTCTTCGGGATGCTGGCGGGGTCGGCGCTGCTCGTGCGGCGCAAGTGGCCGATCGCGGTCGTGCTCGTCTCCATCGCCATCACCCCGGCCCAGATGGGCTATCTGATGGGCATCGTCGGCCTCTACACCCTCGCCGCCTCCGAACTGCCCCGGCGGATCATCGGCTCGCTCGCCGGGATGTCCTTCGTGGGCATGCTCATCGTGATGTTCGTCCGGGTGCGGCAGAGCACCGAGACCAACAACAGCGACCTGGGCGGCTGGTTCGTGCCGTTCGCCGCCGTCGCCATCTCCATCGGCCTCACCGCGCCCCCGCTCCTGCTCGGCCTGTACGTCGGTGCCCGGCGCCGTCTGATGGAGAGCCTGCGCGAACGCGCCGACTCCCTGGAGCGCGAGCTCCAGCTGCTCGCCGAACGCGCCGAGGAACGCGCCGAGTGGGCGCGCAACGAGGAACGCACCCGGATCGCCCGCGAGATGCACGACGTCGTCGCGCACCGGGTGAGCCTGATGGTCGTACACGCCGCCGCCCTCCAGGCCGTCGCCCGCAAGGACCCCGAGAAGGCCGTCAAGAACGCCGCGCTGGTCGGGGACATGGGGCGGCAGGCCCTGACCGAGCTGCGGGAGATGCTCGGGGTGCTGCGCAGCAAGGAGAGCGTCGCCCTCACGCGGGACGCCGTGCCGCTGGCCGCGGTGCGGGTCGCCGCGGCGGCCGCCGCGTCCCGGGCCGCCGACGAGTCGGCCGACGGGCCCTGCCTGTCCGAGCTGGAGGAACTCGTCGGGCAGTCGGCCGCCGCCGGGATGGTCGTCGATCTGACGGTCGAGGGGGCGGCCCGCGCGTACACCTCCGTGATCGAGCAGACCGCCTACCGCGTGGTGCAGGAGGCGCTCACCAACGTCCACAAGCACGCCGCCGGCGCCAAGACGTACGTCCGGCTCGCCCACCGGGTCTCCGAGATCGCGATGCAGGTGGAGAACGAGCCGCCGCCGGAGCTGGGGGTCGCCTCCTCCGCGCGGCTGCCCTCCGGGGGCAACGGCCTGGTCGGGATGAAGGAGCGGGTCGTCGCCCTCGGCGGCGTGTTCGTGTCGGGGCCGACGGACGCGGGGGGTTTCCGGGTGTCGGCGGTCATTCCGTCGGCGTAGGGTCCGCCCGCCTGTTCGCCCCCGGCCGGGGCGGCTCAGCCCGCGGTGAGCCGTACCGGCTCGATGCCCGAGACGAGCGCCGCCAGGGCCTGGTCGATGTCCTGGCCGAGATACCAGTCGCCGGTGTGGTCGAGCGCGTAGGCGCGGCCCGCGCTGTCGATGGCCAGCAGGGAGCCGTTGTCCGTCTCGGTGCCCAGGGGGCAGACGTCGGCGTCGAGGGCGCGGCCGAGGTCGCCGAGCGTGCGGGCCATGTGGAGGCCGTGCAGCGGGTCGAGGTGCAGCCGCGCGGGGGCCACCTGGCGGCCGGGACCGGTGGGGGCGAGGTGCAGGCCGCCGAACTCCGCCCAGGCCTCGATCGCGGCGGGGAAGACGGCGTGCCGGTGGCCCGCGGGGGAGGCGTGGTCGCGCAGGGTGTCGGCCCAGATCTCCGCCTGCTTGATGTCCCATCGTCCGGGTTGCCAGCCGGCGGCGCGCAGCGCCGCGTCGACCGGTACGGGAAAGCGCGTGCTGGAGGTGCGGTCGGGGTGCATCTGCCCTTCGATCGTCGACGTCATGGTCGTGGTGCTGGTGGTGCTGGTGGTGCTCGTGGTGCTGGTGCGTGTGCTGCGGGTGGCGCTTGTCGTGCGGGGGGTGCTGCCGGTGTTTCTGGTGTTGGTCGTGCTGTTCGTGCTGGTGGGGCTCGCGGTGTCGGTGGTGCTCGTGGTGCTGGTGGTGGTGCGGGTGGTGCCGTGGTGTTCGTGCCGGGTGGGGCGGGTGGTCCTGGTGGGGTGGGGTGTCAGTCGCCGGCCGCCGCCGGGTCGACGATGCGTACGCCGAAGTGGGCGCTGAGCGCCGTGCAGGCGCGGCACGGCGAGGCGAAGCCGCCGTGCAGGGGGTCGCCGTCCTCACGGATGCGACGGGCGGTGAGCTTGGCCTGCTTGAGGGCCTTGCGGGCCTCGCCGTTGGTCATCGGCTTGCGGGCGGCCCGCTTGCTGCGCGCCTCGTCCACGGCGGCCAGATGACGGGAGATGAGGATCGTCTCGGCGCACCGGCCGGTGAAACGGTCGCGCTGGGTGCTGGTGAGCGCGTCGAGGAAGTCCTGGACGAGCGGGTGCAGCGGCGGTGCCTGGTCGCCGCGCGCGGCGGTGCTGGTGAGCGTGGCGCCGCGGACGGAGAGGGCGGCGGCGACGGTGGGGAGTATGCCGTCCCGGCGGTGGCGGAGGGCGGGCACGGCGGCCGCCTGGGTGGCGCTCCAGCCGACCCGGGGGTCGCCCGAGCCGCCTGTGTGCGGTGCCGGACGCGGTGCCGAGTGCGGTGCCGAATGCGGTCCCGTCTGCGTCGTATTCATGATCATCATCCCCTCCGAGCATCCCCCCGGACGACACAGAGTGCCAAACGCCGTGGCTGCTGCGGAAGCTGGGGCGCCACGACACGCCCGGGCCGGGGCGTGCTGTCACGGCGGGCTGACGGCCTGTCGACGGCGTGTCACGGAAGCGGAGGACGGCTGACCGGTGCCCGGTGACCGGTGTCGTCGTACCGCATAGGCTGTCCGCACCCGCATGTGTGCGGTCGGCTGTACGGGCGTGGCGCGTGTGTCGCCTAGCGCGTATGTGCGACTGCCGCGCGCGGTCGACGCGTCGGTCGATGTGTCGCAGAAGTCGCCTACGGACTGGGGCGCGCCGGGGCCGGAGGGAGCCGGACGTCGCGGGCCGTACAGAGTGCCGCAGGGGGCAACCGCCATGACGACAGGTCGGCTCGGGCAGAAAGCCGCGCCGCCGAACGCGGCCTATGCCGGGCAGGTCGTGCACTTCCCGGACCCGGTCCGGGCGGCCCGGCACCCCAGAGGGGTGCGGGTGGACGAGCACGGCTATCCCGACTTCTCGGCCTACGCGCGCGCGGCGGCGGAGATCGCCGAACCGCCCGAGGGCTTCGGCGTCGACGAACTGCGGCTCACGGACTACGTCTCGGCGAACGCCGTGATGGCCGCCGCCGGCCACGAGCTGTGGGACACCGTGCCCTCCGTGGCCACCCCGCACGGCTGGACCTGGCACCACGCGGTCGGCTCCCGGCGGCTGGAACTGGTCCCCGTCGACGTCAAGGCGCTGCTGCGGCACCACGGCGGTGTCGCCACGGCCGCCGTGGACCACACCAAGCGCGGTACCCGCCCGCTCCAGGAGACCCGGCCCGCCCACTTCGGACTGCCGAAGTCCGGCGCCGCGGTGTCGGAGTCGCAGGTGCTGGGCGTCGAGGAGGAGCTCGGGTACCGGCTGCCGGGCGCCTACCGCTCCTTCCTCAAGGCCGCCGGCGGCTGCGCGCCCGTCGGCACGGCCCTCGACCCCGAACTCGGACTCCTGGTCGACCAGCCGTTCTTCACGGTGCGCGACGAGGCGGCCGTCAACGACCTCGTCTACGTCAACAAGTGCCTGCGCGACCATCTGACCAAGGACTACCTCGGCGTCGGGTTCGTCCAGGGCGGCCTGCTCGCCGTGAAGGTCAAGGGCGACAGCATCGGCTCCGTCTGGTTCTGCGCCTACGACGACGCCCGTGACGTCGATCCCTCCTGGGCGCCCGCGGAGCGCGTCGAGCGGCTGCTGCTGCCGTGCGGCACGGACTTCGACGCGTTCCTGTCCCGGCTGGCCGGCTCTCCGCCGGAGCTGGAGACGGTGGCGAATCTGATGGTGGACGGCGGGTTCGCCCGGTCCGTCCCGGTGGCCTCGGCCTCGCCGGTGGGGGAGTGACTTCGACGATGGTGACGTTCGCACAGGCGCAGGAGCGCGCCGAAGAGTGGATCAACGGAGACGTGCCGTCGTACCAGCACCGCGAGGTGCGGGTACGCGAGTTCGAGCTCGGGTTCGTGCTGTGGGCGGAGGACCGCGCGGACGGGCCCCGCTCCGACGGCGGCGCCCAGCGGCTGGTCATCGCCCGTGACAGCGGTGAGGCCACCCTGTGGCCCGCGCTGCCCGTCGGCGAGGTGATCCGGCGGTACGAGGAGGAGTACGGGCGTCCCGACGACGCCGACGACGCGGTCTCGGACGCGCCCGCGCCCGCCGCCCGGGTCGATCTGAACCAGACCTCGTTCCTGCTGACTCCTCCGGAGTGGTTGCAGGAGGCCGCGGATCAGATGGGGATTCCGGACCGCCGGACCGGGGCCGGGACGGATGGGGTCGGCAGGACTGGCGGGACTGGCGGGACTGGCGTTGGGACCGGTGCCGGTGCCGGAGTCGGGGCTGGTTCTGGTGCCGGGACCGGGGCTGCGGCTGCTGCTGGGGTCGGGGCTGGTTCTGGTGCCGGGGCCGGGGCTGCTTCGGGGGCTCTGCCCGAGACGCAGGCCGGGGTGCCGGTCTCCGCGCCGGGGGCGCCCGTCGGGAACAGTGCGCCCGGTGTGCCCGCCGGGGCCACCCCCTGGACCGGCACGGACACCAACGCCGACATGGGCGACGACCGTTCCGTCCCGCTGCCCGCGACCGTGTTCGCCCCGCCGCTGAGCGGCTCCGACGACGAGCTTCCCCCGCACGCGACGCCGCCGGACGCGCAGACCGCGCTGATGTCGGGCGGCAGTCAGCTTCCGCCCACGGCGGTGTCACCGGCGCTCGGTACGCCGCATGCGCCGGGGGCGCCCGCGCAGGGCGTGCCGGGTGCGCAGGGTGTGCCGGGGGTTCCGGGTGCGCCGGGGGTTCCGGGTGGGCCGCAGGGCAGTACGCCGCCGCCCGTGCCGGGTCCTCCTTCTTATGGCTATCCGCAGGGTCCGCCGTCGGCCGGCGGTGTGCCTGGTGCCGGTGGTGTGCCGGGTGGTGCACCCGGTGGTGCGGGCGGTGGTGCGGGCGGTGGTGCGGGCGGTCCCGGTGCGCCGGGGCAGCCGCTCGCGGCGCACGCCGGTGACATCGCCGACGCCGCGACGAGCAAGGCCGCGCCGCCGCCGCGTCGCGCGCGGGGCGGCGCGAATCCTCCGCCTCCGCCGGGCGTGCCTGGCGCGCCGGGCGCGCGGCCGGGGGGTACGCCTCCGCCTGCGCCGCCCGCGCCGGGGGTGCCGGGTGCACCTGGGGCGCCCGGTGTACCGGGTGCGCCGGCCGGTGGGTATGTGCCGACGCAGCTCGTGTCCTCGCTCGGGCCCGACGGACCGGGGGGCGCGCCTGCCGGTCCGGGCGCCCCGCCTGTTCCGGGCGCGCCCGGCGCGCCCACGCCGCCTGGCGCTCCCCAGCCCCCCGGCACGCCGCCGGGTGGGGTGCACCATGCCGCGACGATGCTGGCGGGCCCGGGGCCCATGGGCCCTGGTGGGGGCGCGTCGCAGCCGCCGAACGCCCCGGGTGTTCCTGGAGCGCCGGGCGCACCGGTGCCTCCGGGCGCCCCGGGTACGCCTCCCGCGCCGGGCGCGCAGGGAGCCGTTCACCACGCGGAGACGATGCTGGCCGCGCCCCCCGTGGGCGGCCCCGGCGCGCCTCCGCCGCCGCAGGCCCCCGGCGTTCCCGGTATGCCCCCGGGCGCGATGCAGCCTCCGCCGCCCCCGCAGCCGATGCCGGGTCAGGGGCCCGCGTACGGCTATCCGCAGCAGACGCAGCCGACCGTCGGCCCCGGCTACCAGGCCGTGTTGCGCTACCGCGCGCAGGACGGCTCCGAGCAGCAGCTGATCCGGCGTTCGGCGCCGGGCACGCCGCACCCGGAGTGGCAGATCTTCCACGAGCTGCGGGCGATGAACGTGCCGCCGGACCAGGTGCTGGAGCTGCACACGGAGCTTGAGTCGTGCGAGCTGCCGGGTGCGTACTGCTCGCGGATGATCCGCGAGCAGTGGCCCCAGGCGCGGCTCGCGAGCATCGCGCCGTACGGCACGGACCACGCGAGCCGGCAGCAGGGGATGCAGCAGCTGCTGGCCCATCAGGGTGAGTTGCACCAGGTGGCCGACGGCCCCGCGCGCCCGGCGCCGGTGCGCGCGCCGCTGCCGCCGGTGCAGGCGGCGCCGCCGATCCCGCCGGAGGGTGTGGCGCAGGAGCTGGCGGGCGCGTTCGGGCCGGGGATCTTCCGGTTCGAGCAGGTCGCGGTGTCGCGCCAGGGTGTGCCGCCGGTCGTGGCGCACTCGCTGGTGGTGGCGGGTCTGCCCGCGGACATGGGCCCCTTCTTCTGGGCGCAGGCCCAGCCGGGTCGCCCGGTGCCGACGCTGGCCGAACTGGCGCAGGAGCGCGGCGTGCAGCCCGCCCCGGACGCCGGCTCGTACCTCGTCATGGGCAGCGACTTCGGCAAGGCGATCTGCGTGCAGTACGGCACCGCGAACATCGTCGCCGTGCCGGTGGAGGCGGGGCCCGGCGGAGGCGCCGTGCCGCCGCAGTTCGTGAACACGGGTCTGCCCGAGTTCCAGCGCTGCCTCGCCCTCCTCGGGCGGATGTGGCGGCTGCGCTTCGGTCTCAACCAGGAGCAGGCGGGCCGCTGGACGGTCGATTTCCAGGCCCAGTTGGCCTCGCTCGACCCGGCCGCACTCGGTTCGCCCGAGAGCTGGTGGTCGGTGCTGCTGGAGCAGATGTGGGACGGCCTGCTGTAGCGCGCGGGACGTCGTAGGCGCTGACGAGAGGCGGGTCCGGTCGGACGACCGGACCCGCCTTCGTGCTGTCCGGGAGCGTGCGGCCGTGACCTACCTGCGGAGTGTCGCGTTATGCACTCTTATCCCCGATACATCAAGATGTGCGCGAAATCATCATTTCGCGTCCTTTCGATGGAGAGGGGTTCCCGGATGAGCGGCACATCTGCCTCGTCCCACGGCTTCGTGGCCGTTCGAAAGCGTGGCTACCGTCCCGAACGGGTCGACGCGTTCCTCGCGGCGCTCTCCGAGGACCGCGACGCCTCCTGGGAACGCGCCGCCCGGCTCACCGTGCTCGCCAGGGAGATGGAGGCGGAGCTCGCGGGTCTGCGCGAGGCCGTCGCACGGCTCGGCCCACAGACGTACGAGGTCCTCGGGGAGCGGGCGCGCCGGATCTTCGAGCTCGGTGGCGAGGAGGCCGCCGCCGTGCGCGACGGCGCGCAGGACGAGGCGCAGCGCCTCGCGAAGGCGGCGCAGGCGCGCGCGAACAGCGTGCACGACGCGGCACAGGCGCACGCCGACTCCGTACGCGCCGATGCGGAGGAGCGGGCGCGGCAGCGGCTGCTGGCCGCGCGCGCCGAGGCGGACGAGGTACGGGTCCTCGCCCGGCGTGAGGTGAAGGAGGGGCGCACGGAGGCGCTCGAAGCGCTGCGCGAGGTGCGGCAGCGCACCACCGGCATGCTCGCCGAACAGGCCAGGGAGCACACGGAGCGCTGGGCCGCCGCGGAGCGCGAGGAGACCGAACGCGCCGCCGCGTTCGACGCCCGCCATGCCGAGCGGGTCGCCCGCGCGGAGGCCGCGCTGTCCGACGCCAAGCAGGCGTTCGCCGACGCGGAGGACTCCACCCGCCGCCGTCAGGAGGAGGCACGCGCGCGTGCCGCCGAGGTCGTCGCCGAGGCGCACGTCCGCGAGGAGCGCGTCGCCCGCGACACCGAGCGCGTGCTGCGCGAGCACGGGGAGCGCTGGGACGAGGTGCGCGCCCACATGGACCACGTGCGCAGCAGCCTGACCTCTCTGACGGGCCGGGCACCCGCCGAGTGACCCCGCGTCAGGGCGCCTGGAGCGCGCGCCGGTAGCGCAGGGCGGGACGGCCGACGAGGATCTCGTGGCCGACGGAGGTGAACGCGTTGCGTTCGAGCACGCGCCGGGAGCCGGTGTTGTCGAGGGCGGCGACCGCGCCGAGCGACGTCAGCGCGTACGCCGTCCCCGCCAGCCGGCAGACCTCGGCGACCGCCTCCGTGGCCACCCCGCGGCCCGCCGCCCGTTCGGCGATCCGGTACCCCAGCTCGGCGCCGCCGTCGGTGACGTCGACCAGGTTCACGCGCCCGAGCAGGCGCCCCTGTTCGTCCGTCACCACGTGGAAGTGGCAGACCCCGGCGTCCTGTTCGGCCAGCCGCTCGCGGTGGAGGTCGAAGAACCCGGCGAAGAACGCGTCCCCGCGGTCGGACACCGAACGCGCGAAGTACTCCCGGTTCTCCCGCTCGAAGGCCAGCACCGCCTCCGCGTGATCGGCCCTGAGCCGTTCCAGCCTCACCATGGGCGGCACCCTACGCAGTCACCGGTCCTGGATCACCGGGAATTTCCGCGGCGCCAGGAGCAGCAGCACCAGGAACGCCAGCGCCGCCGCGCCCGCCGCCCCCAGGTACACGGCGTGGACGGCGTCCGCGACGGCCCGCCGCAGCGTCTCGGAGCCGCCCGCGGTGTCCATCGCGCGCGTGACGGAGTCCAGGTCGCCGGCCCCGCCCAGCCGCGAGGCGAGCACCCCGTTGGCGACGGCGCCGAACAGGGCCGCGCCCACGGTCTGTCCGGTCTGGCGGCAGAAGAGGACGGACGCCGTCGTCGTACCGCGTTCCTCCCAGACGACCGTCGACTGCACGCCCACGATCAGCGGCAGCTGGAACAGGCCCAGGGCGGCGCCGAGGCCCAGCATCAGGAGGGTGGGCTGCCAGGCCTCGCCGGGGTAGGGCAGCAGGGGGAAGGACACCAGCAGCAGGGACGCCGCGCCCATGCCGAGCATCGCCGTGTTGCGGAAGCCGATGCGCCGGTACACGTGCTGACTGAGCGCGGCGGACACCGGCCAGCTCAGCGTCCACACGGTGAGCACGAACCCGGCCGCCACCGGGGCGAGTCCGAGGACCGACTGGGCGTACGTCGGCAGGAAGACCGTCGGGGCCACCATGAGCAGGCCCAGGGCGCCGAGGGCCAGGTTGACCGCCGCGATGGTCCTGCGCCGCCACACCCAGCCCGGGATGATCGGCTCGGCGGCGCGCCGCTCGACCAGGACGACGACCCCGGCGAGCGCGAGTCCCGCGGCGAACAGGGCGAGCGAGGGCGCCGACAGCCACGGCCAGGCGACGCCGCCCTGGACCAGGGCCGTCAGCAGGACGCCGCCGCACGCGAACACCGCGAGGGCGCCCGCCCAGTCGACCCGCGCGCGCGTGGCGGGCTTCTCGCGCCGCGGCTCGTGGAGATGACGGACGATCAGCCACAGCGCCACGGCGCCGACGGGGAGGTTGACGAGGAAGATCCAGCGCCAGCCCGCGTACGCCGCCAGCAGGCCGCCCACGCCCGGTCCCGCGACCGCGGAGACCGCCCAGACCGTGGAGAGCTTGGACTGGATCTTCGGGCGCTCCTTGAGCGGGTACAGGTCCGCGGCGAGCGTCTGGACGGTGCCCTGGAGAGCCCCGCCGCCGAGGCCCTGGACGATCCGGAAGGCGATGAGCGCGCCCATGTTCCACGCCACCGCGCACAGCAGCGAGCCCAGTAGGAACAGCGCGGAGCCCGCGATCAGCACCGGCTTGCGGCCGAAGGTGTCGGACAGCTTGCCGTAGACCGGGAGCGTCACCGTCACGGCCAGCAGATAGCCGGAGAACAGCCAGGAGAAGACCGAGAAGCCGCCGAGGTCGCCGACGATCTGCGGGACGGCCGTCGACACGATCGTGGAGTCCAGCGCGGCCAGGGCCATCGCGAGCATCAGCGCGGCCACGACGGCGCCCCGCGCGCGTGGGGCCGTCGCGGGGTCCGGCGGCCCGGTGTCTATGCCGGAGTCCGCCTTGTTCTCCCCCTGGTCCACGGGGTCCCCCTGATCCACGGGATTCCTTTCCCCCTGCATCTATCTGCCGCCGAACACCTTCTCACTTGACCCTCACGTCGCGGCAGGGGCCAGGCTGAGCGGGCCGGAGCGGGACCGCCGGGTGGAGCCGACCCCTAGATCGGGTCCACCCGGGGGTGGACCGCCCCTAGGGGTAGCTCCTCACCAGGGCTCGGGGAGGGTTCGTACCCCTGGAGGAGGAGAAGGGGCCAGGGTCGTCCTTAACCTGGCTTTATGCCGCTGGGGGGCGGCTGACCGGCCTCACGGGGGTGGGGTTTTCCCCCGCACAAGACTGCGCTGCGCACCAGCGCGCGGGACCCCCTTCCGGCACCAGACTCGACGACGTACCGCAGCGCACGACCCACCGCATCACGTGTTCCGGCTCGGCGCGCGACCTACCGCAGTACCTGACCCACCGCAGCATCCGACCCATCTGCTGACCGACATAGGAGAATTACCGTGACATCGGCTGTGACCATCACCAGGCACGGGGGTACTGGAGGGACTACGGCCGTTGCCGCGCGGGCGCGGCAGGTCGTGAAGGCGTACGGGTCCGGTGAGACCCGCGTCGTCGCCCTCGATCACGTGGACGTGGACATCGCACGCGGGCAGTTCACCGCGATCATGGGCCCCTCGGGGTCCGGCAAGTCCACCCTCATGCACTGCCTCGCCGGACTCGACACCGTGACGAGCGGTCAGATCCACCTGGACGAGACCGAGATCACCGGGCTGAAGGACAAGAAGCTCACGCGGCTGCGCCGGGACCGGATCGGGTTCATCTTCCAGGCGTTCAACCTGCTCCCGACGCTGAACGCGATCGAGAACATCACGCTCCCCATGGACATCGCCGGGCGCAAGCCCGACAAGGAGTGGCTCGCGCGGGTCGTCGAGACGGTCGGACTGTCCGACCGGCTCAAGCACCGGCCCACCCAGCTCTCCGGCGGCCAGCAGCAGCGCGTCGCCGTGGCCCGCGCCCTCGCCGCCCGCCCGGAGATCATCTTCGGTGACGAGCCCACCGGAAACCTCGACTCGCGCGCGGGCGCCGAGGTCCTGGGCTTCCTGCGCCGCTCGGTGGACGACCTCGGCCAGACCATCGTGATGGTCACGCACGACCCGGTCGCCGCCTCCTACGCGGACCGTGTCCTGTACCTCGCCGACGGCCGGATCGTCGACGAGATGTACAAGCCGACCGCGGACGCCGTCCTGGACCGCATGAAGGACTTCGACGCGCGGGGGCGTACGTCATGACCGTCATGAAGACCTCGATGCGCAACTTCTTCGCGCACAAGGGACGCATGGCCCTGTCGGCCATAGCCGTCCTGCTGTCGGTGGCCTTCGTCTGCGGGACGCTGGTCTTCACGGACACCATGAACACCACCTTCGACAAGCTCTTCGCGGCCACGTCCTCCGATGTCACGGTGAGCGCCAAGGGCGCCTCCGACAGCGGCGAGACGACCTCCGACACCGGCAAGCCGCCCGTCATACCCGCCTCCGTCGTCGGCGAGGTGCGGGGCGCGCAGGGCGTGAAGTCGGCCGAGGGGACCGTCTTCTCGACCTCCGTGACCGTCGTGGACGCCGACAAGGACAGTCTGTCGCCGTCCAGCGGCGCCCCGACCATCGTCGGCAGCTGGAACGGCAACGACGCCCGCACCATGGAGATCACCTCCGGTGCCGCGCCCAAGGGCCCGGACCAGGTGATGGTCGACGCCGACACCGCCGACAAGCACCACCTGAAGCTCGGTGACGAGCTCGGCGTGATCAGCGCCGTGGGCACGCACACCGCGAAGATCTCCGGCATCGCCGACTTCCAGGTCACCAACCCCGGCGCGGCCATCTTCTACCTGGACACGAAGACGGCCCAGGAGACGCTCGTCGGCGAGAGCGGTGTCTTCACCAACGTCAACGTCACGGCCGCCGCCGGCACCACCGACGCGCAGCTCAAGAAGAACGTCCTCGCCGCGACCGGCGGCGACTACAAGGTCCAGACCGCCAAGGAGACGGCCGACGCCAACCAGAAGGACGTCGAGGGCTTCATGAACGTCATGAAGTACGCGATGCTCGGCTTCGCCGGGATCGCCTTCCTCGTCGGCATCTTCCTGATCATCAACACCTTCTCGATGCTGGTCGCCCAGCGCACCCGCGAGATCGGCCTCATGCGGGCCATCGGCTCCTCCCGCAAGCAGGTCAACCGGTCGGTGCTGGTGGAGGCCCTGCTCCTGGGCACGTTCGGCTCCGTCCTCGGCGTCGGCGCGGGCGTCGGGCTCGCCATCGGCCTGATGAAGATCATGGGCTCCATGGGCATGGAACTCTCCACCCAGGACCTCACGGTCGCCTGGACGACCCCCGTGGTCGGCCTGGTGCTGGGCGTGGTCGTCACCGTGCTCGCCGCCTGGCTCCCGGCCCGCCGCGCGGGCAAGGTCTCGCCCATGGCCGCCCTCAGGGACGCCGGCGCTCCCGCCGACGCCCGGGCCGGAGCCGTCCGCGCCGTCCTCGGCACGCTGCTGACCGCGGGCGGCGGCTACGCGCTCTATCTGGCCGCGTCCGCCGACAAGGCCAAGGACGGCTCCCTGTGGCTCGGCCTCGGCGTGGTCCTCTCGCTCATCGGCTTCGTCGTGATCGGCCCGCTGCTCGCCGGTGGCGTGGTGCGGGTCCTGGGCGCCGTCGTCCTGCGGGTCTTCGGCCCCGTCGGGCGCATGGCCGAACGCAACGCGCTGCGCAACCCGCGCCGTACCGGTGCCACGGGCGCCGCCCTGATGATCGGCCTCGCGCTCGTCGCCTGCCTCTCGGTCGTCGGCTCGTCCATGGTGGCCTCCGCGACGGACCAGCTCGACAAGACCGTCGGCACGGACTTCATCATCCAGTCCGACAGCGGGCAGATGATCACGCCGGCCGCCGTGAAGGCCGTCAAGGACACCCCCGGTCTCTCCGGGGTCACCGAGTACAAGATCACCGAGGCCGACTACACCACCCCTGACGGCAAGACCCTCAAGGACACCGACATCACCGCCGCCGACCCGTCCTACGCGACGGACCTGCGCACGGAGACGGTCGCCGGCAACCTCGCCGACGCCTACAAGCCCGACTCGATGTCCGTCCACGAGAAGTTCGCCGAGGCCCACGGCATCCACCTGGGCTCCACGATCAAGGTCGCCTTCAAGGACGGCGCCACGGCGAACCTGACCGTCCGCGCCATCACCAGCAGCGACGTGGTGATCGACGCCGGCTCCAAGTACATCTCGATCGCGACGCTCGCCAAGTACGTCCCGGCCGACAAGATGCCCCTGGACCAGCTGGTCTTCGCCAGCGCCGAGGACGGCAAGCAGGACGCCGCGTACACGTCGCTGAAGTCGGCGCTGCACGACTACCCGCAGTACAGCGTCCGGGACCAGACCGACTACAAGGAAGCCCTCAAGGACCAGATCGGCCAGCTCCTCAACATGATCTACGGCCTGCTGGGCCTCGCGATCATCGTCGCCATCCTGGGTGTCGTGAACACCCTGGCGCTGTCGGTGGTCGAGCGGACCCGGGAGATCGGTCTGATGCGGGCCATCGGCCTCTCGCGCCGCCAGCTGCGCCGCATGATCCGCATGGAGTCGGTCGTCATCGCCCTCTTCGGCGCGCTGCTCGGCCTCGGCCTGGGCATGGGCTGGGGCGCCACCGCCCAGAAGCTGCTCGCCCTGGAGGGCCTCAAGGTCCTGGAGATCCCGTGGCCGACCATCGCCGCGGTCTTCATCGGCTCGGCCTTCGTGGGCCTCTTCGCCGCCCTGATCCCGGCGTTCCGCGCGGGCCGGATGAACGTGCTGAACGCGATCGCTACGGAATAGCCGATCCGACGGGGGAACGGGCGCCCGGCGCCGAGAAGTCACGGGGGACTTCTCGGCGCCGGGTCTTTTGCGCGCGCTCGCTCCCTTCAGGCCGTCCGGCGCTTGAGGACGAGGCCTGTTCGGGGCCGACAGCGGGGTCCGGGGGCGGCAGTCCCCAGGGGACGGGAACGGGACGGGCGGCGGGGGCGGGAAAGGGCCACCCGGACCCCACGGCCGCCGCCCACCCCGGCCCCACCGCACCCGGGGGTTGTCCACAGCCCCCGGCAAGCGCGGCAGCGCCGACGTACGCTGGAGACCCCCCGGCCGGTCACCGCGTCGGGCCCTTCGCGTTGCCCACCCCCCTGCCAGCCCCGCCACCCAGGACGGAAGCGCCCCCTCCATGAGCCTGCACGGTCTGCTCGACGCCGTAGTCAAGGACACCGCCCTCGCGGAAGCGATCACCGCGGCCGCCGACGGCAACCGGATGCACGTCGACCTGGTCGGCCCCCCGGCGGCCCGCCCCCTGGCGATCGCCGCTCTCGCGCGGGAGGCCTCCCGCCCCGTCCTCGCGGTGACGGCGACGGGCCGCGAGGCGGAGGACCTGGCGGCGGCCCTGCGCTCGCTGCTGCCCCCCGCGGGCGTCGTGGAGTACCCCTCGTGGGAGACGCTCCCGCACGAGCGCCTCAGCCCGCGCAGCGACACCGTGGGCCGCCGTCTCGCCGTCCTGCGCCGCCTGGCCCACCCGCGCGAGGACGACCCGGAGACGGGTCGCGTCTCGGTGGTCGTGGCCCCTGTGCGATCGGTGCTCCAGCCGCAGGTCAAGGGGCTCGGCGACCTGGAGCCGGTGGCCCTCAGGAGCGGCGGGACCGCGGACCTGAACCAGGTGGTGGACGCGCTCGGCGCCGCCGCCTACGCGCGCGTGGAGCTCGTCGAGAAGCGCGGCGAGTTCGCCGTGCGCGGCGGCATCCTGGACGTCTTCCCGCCCACGGAGGAGCACCCCCTCCGCATCGAGTTCTGGGGCGACGACGTCGAGGAGATCCGCTACTTCAAGGTCGCCGACCAGCGCTCCCTGGAAGTCGCCGAGCACGGCCTGTGGGCGCCGCCCTGCCGCGAACTGCTCCTCACCGACGACGTCCGCACGCGTGCGCGTGCCCTCGCCGAACAGCATCCGGAGCTCGGCGAACTGCTCGGCAAGATCGCCGAGGGGATCGCCGTGGAGGGCATGGAGTCCCTCGCCCCGGTGCTCGTCGACGACATGGAGCTGCTGCTCGACGTCCTGCCGCAGGGCTCCATGGCCGTCGTCTGCGACCCGGAGCGGGTCCGCACGCGCGCCGCCGACCTGGTGGCCACCTCCCAGGAGTTCCTCCAGGCGTCCTGGGCGGCCACGGCGGGCGGCGGCGAGGCCCCCATCGACGTCGGCGCGGCCTCCCTGTGGTCCATCGCGGATGTCCGGGACCGGGCGCGCGAGCTGGAGATGATGTGGTGGTCGGTGTCGCCGTTCGCCGCCGACCTCGACCTGGACGCCGACACCCTCAAGCTCGCGATGCACGCCCCGGAGACCTACCGCGGCGACACCGCGCGGGCCCTCGCCGACACCAAGGGCTGGCTCGCTGACGGCTGGCGCACGGTCTTCGTGACCGAGGGCCACGGCCCCGCCGCCCGCACCGTGGAGGTGCTCGGCGGGGAGGGCATCGCCGCCCGCCTGGACGTGGAACTGGGCGAGATCGCCCCCTCCGTCGTCCATGTCGCGTGCGGTTCCATCGACTACGGCTTCGTCGACCCCGCCCTCAGGCTCGCCGTCCTCACCGAGACCGACCTGACCGGGCAGAAGGCCGCCGGCAAGGACGGCGCCCGGATGCCGGCCCGCCGCCGCAAGACGATCGACCCGCTCACGCTGGAGACGGGCGACTACATCGTCCACGAGCAGCACGGCGTCGGCCGCTACATCGAGATGGTCCAGCGCACCGTCCAGGGCGCCACACGCGAGTACCTCGTCGTCGAGTACGCCCCCGCCAAGCGCGGCCAGCCCGGCGACCGCCTGTACATCCCCACCGACCAGCTCGAACAGATCACCAAGTACGTCGGTGGCGAGGCCCCCACCCTGCACCGCCTCGGCGGCGCCGACTGGACCAAGACGAAGGCCCGCGCGAAGAAGGCGGTCAAGGAGATCGCCGCGGACCTCATCAAGCTGTACAGCGCGCGCATGGCCGCCCCCGGCCACGCCTTCGGCTCGGACACCCCCTGGCAGCGCGAGCTGGAGGACGCCTTCCCGTACGCGGAGACCCCCGACCAGCTCACCACCATCGCCGAGGTCAAGGACGACATGGAGAAGTCGGTCCCGATGGACCGGCTGATCTGCGGCGACGTCGGCTACGGCAAGACGGAGATCGCCGTCCGCGCCGCGTTCAAGGCGGTCCAGGACGGCAAGCAGGTCGCCGTGCTGGTGCCGACGACCCTGCTGGTGCAGCAGCACTTCGGGACGTTCAGCGAGCGCTACTCGCAGTTCCCGGTCAACGTCCGCGCGCTGAGCCGCTTCCAGACCGACACGGAGGCCAAGGCCGTGCTGGAGGGCCTCAAGGAGGGGTCGGTGGACGTCGTCATCGGCACCCACCGCCTGTTCTCCTCCGAGACCAAGTTCAAGGACCTCGGCCTGGTCATCGTCGACGAGGAGCAGCGCTTCGGCGTCGAGCACAAGGAGCAGCTGAAGAAGCTGCGGGCCAACGTCGACGTCCTGACCATGTCGGCCACGCCCATCCCCAGGACGCTCGAAATGGCCGTCACGGGCATCCGCGAGATGTCGACGATCACCACGCCCCCGGAGGAGCGCCACCCGGTGCTCACCTTCGTCGGCCCCTACGAGGAGAAGCAGATCGGCGCCGCGATCCGCCGTGAACTCCTGCGCGAGGGCCAGGTCTTCTACATCCACAACCGTGTCGAGTCGATCGACCGCGCGGCGGCCCGGCTGCGCGAGATCGTCCCCGAGGCGCGTATCGCGACCGCCCACGGCCAGATGTCGGAGTCGGCCCTGGAACAGGTCGTCGTCGACTTCTGGGAGAAGAAGTTCGACGTCCTCGTCTCGACGACGATCGTCGAGTCCGGCATCGACATCTCCAACGCGAACACCCTGATCGTGGAACGCGGCGACAACTTCGGCCTGTCCCAGCTCCACCAGCTGCGCGGCCGGGTGGGCCGCGGCCGGGAGCGCGGCTACGCCTACTTCCTGTACCCGCCGGAGAAGCCGCTGACGGAGACGGCCCACGAGCGGCTGGCCACGATCGCCCAGCACACCGAGATGGGCGCGGGCATGTACGTCGCCATGAAGGACCTGGAGATCCGCGGCGCGGGCAACCTCCTCGGCGGCGAACAGTCCGGTCACATCGCGGGCGTCGGCTTCGACCTCTACGTCCGCATGGTCGGCGAGGCGGTCGCCGACTACCGGGCCTCGCTGGAGGGCGGCGTGGAGGAGGAGCCGCCGCTGGAGGTCAAGATCGAGCTGCCCGTCGACGCCCACGTCCCCCACGACTACGCCCCCGGCGAGCGGCTGCGCCTCCAGGCGTACCGCTCGATCGCCTCCGCGAACACCGAGGAGGACATCAAGGCCGTGCGCGAGGAACTCGTCGACCGCTACGGCAAGCTGCCCGAGCCGGTGGAGAACCTCCTCCTGGTCGCGGGCCTGCGCATGCTCGCCCGCGCGTGCGGCGTCGGCGAGATCGTCCTCCAGGGCACCAACATCCGCTTCGCGCCGGTGGAGTTGCGGGAGTCGCAGGAGCTGCGCCTCAAGCGGCTGTACCCGGGCACGGTCATCAAGCCGGCCGCCCACCAGATCCTGGTGCCCCGTCCGAAGACCGCGAAGGTCGGCGGGAAGCCGCTGGTCGGACGGGAACTGCTGAGCTGGGTGGGCGAGTTCCTGGCGTCGGTCCTGGGGTCCTGACGGCGGGGCCCCGGTTTCGCCGGGTGCCGGTCTCCCCGGGGCGGTGAGGGTGCGGGCCGTGGCCCGTGCCCTCAGGGCCGCCCGAACAGGGTCGCCGCCAGCGTCCGGAACACCTCCTCGGGGTCCCGCTCGCCCACCGCCCCGTCCAGGTTGCGGCTCAGCAGCAGCGTGGCGAAGCCGTGGGCGAGGGACCAGGCGGCGATCCCGGCGAGGCGGGTGTCGACGCCGTACTCCTCGGCGCGGACCGGGGCGACCGCACCGCGCAGGGCGTCGGTGGCGAGGGCGCGGGCCGTGACGAGTTCCAGGTCGTCGGGGCGCAGCAGCTCGGGGGCGAACATCACCTGGAAGTGCGCGGGGTGCTCACGGGCGAACCGGACGTAGCGCACCCCGGCGTCCTTGAGGTCCGCGGCCTCGCCGATCGTGGTCGCGAGCAGCCCGAACCCCTCCGCGGCGATCGCCGTGAGCAGCCCGGCGCGGTCCTTGAAGTGGTGGGCGGGCGCGGCGTGCGAGACACCGGCCCGGCGGGCGAGGTCGCGCAGGCTGAGCGCGGCCGGCCCGTCCGCGCCGATGACGTCCAGCGCGGCGGCGAGGATCGCGCGCCGCAGATCGCCGTGGTGGTAGGAGCGCCGCTGGGCCGCGGGCGTATCGGTGGGGGCCATGCGGTTCAGCGTACGCACAATCTAGGCATTGACAAGTTGCGGCCGGGCGGGCAATCTAGTCAGTGTCAAGTTGGGTGGAGGTCCGCGCACGGCGACGAGGGGGTACGTCATGTCCGAGTACGACGGTGGGGGCGCGCCGGGAGGCGAGGCCGACGTGGAGCCGGCCCGGGTGCGCCAGCTCTGGCATCTGCTGGAACCGCTGCACGCGGTGCTGTACTACGCGCCCGAGGTCTTCGAGGAGGCGGCGGCGCTCGGCTACGGCACGAAGGACCGCTGGCCCAGCTACTTCCCCCTCCGCGCGGCACCGTTGGGCGCGGTGGGCGCCGGGCGGGTGGCCTCGGCCTTCTACAGCTTCAGCCCGCGCATGGTCGCCGAGCACATGGAGGCGGCGTGGACCGTCGCGAGCCCCGAGGAGGTGCTGGCGGCGCGGCTGCGGGGGATCGACCGGGCGTACCGCGCGATACTCGGCGACCGCGTCGACGCTCCCGGACTCGCCGAGGCCGCCGCCCTCGCCCGGCGCGCCGCGGAGGCGGTGGACACCGCGGGACGCCCGCTGGCCGCGGCCAACGCCGAGCAGGCCTGGCCGACGGCGCCCCACCTCCAGCTCTGGCAGGCGGCGACGATCCTGCGCGAACACCGTGGCGACGGCCATCTCGCCGCGCTGCTGACCGCCGGCCTCGGCCCCGTCGAGTCGCTCGTCTCCTTCGCGGGCATAGGCGCCGCGTCCGTCGAACGGTTCGAGAGCCGGGGCTGGAGCGCGACGGAATGGGACGCCGCGCGCGACCGCCTGGCCGCCCGGGGACTGCTCCACCCGGACGGGACGGCCACGGAGGAGGGGCACGCCCTGCGCCGCCGCGTCGAGCAGGACACCGACCGGCTCGCCGCCCGGCCCTGGCGGGTGCTCGGGCACGCCGGCACCGACCGGCTCGTCGAACTCGTCGGCGACTACTGGGTGGCGGTGCTCTCCTCCGGCCTGCTCCCCTCGGAGACGACGCTGGGCATAGGCAAGGTCTGAGACGGAGGCCGGCACGGAAGAGCCGTGGCTCGTGGCCCGCGGCTCCCGGCGGTGCGCGGAACAGGTGAGGCCGCCCCCGGAGGACTGGCCTCCGGGGACGGCCTCGGGCCGAAGGTGGGTTCCTCCGTGGGCCTGAGGGCTACGGCTGTTCGGGCTTGTCGCGGTTCATGCCCATCGCGCCCTCGATCTTCTGCTGCGCGTCGTCGACCTGGCTCTCGTACTTGTTGCCCGTCTTCTCGTTGACCTTCTTCTCCGCCATGTCGGACATGCTCTTGGCCTTGTCCTGCATCTGGCGGTTGCTCTTGAACCTGTCGAAGATGCCCATCCAGAGCTCCTTCCGGAGGTGACTCGAACCGACGATACGCCCGACTCGCGAGGTATGCCCCTTGAGGCCCTATATGGTCTGGACCTCTCCGCCGCTACGGTGAGAGCTGGCACGGCCCCGCTGAGCGGGGCGGAACAAGGGAACAAGGGGAGGGGCGCACCGTGATGCGTCGGAGGGGTGGGGCGGCGGGCGCCGCGGCGATGATCGGCATGGTCGTCCTGGGAGGTCTGCTCGCCGGGTGCGAAGGCGTCGATCTGCCGACGGACGGCGAGCCGTCCGGCGCGGGACCGGCCGTCGGATCAGGCCGCGCCGTGAGCCCCTTGGACAACCCGGACGGGACCAAGCCCGGCCTCGCCGCCATCACCACGGACGCCGACCGGGCGCGTGCCCGCGAAGTGATCGAGAAGGTGGAGACCAAGGGCCGCGGCCCCAAGACGGGCTACGACCGCGACGAGTTCGGCTACGCCTGGAAGGACAACGCCCCCGGCGGCATCCCCTTCTCGCGCAACGGCTGCGACACCCGCAACGACCTGCTCAAGCGGGACGGGGAGGACGTCCGCTTCCGGTCCGGCTCGGACTGCGTCGTCGCCTCCATGACCCTGGCGGACCCGTACACCGGAAAGGAGATCGACTGGGTCAAGTCCCGTGCCACGACGGTGCAGATCGACCACGTCATGCCGCTGTCCTACGACTGGCAGATGGGCGCCTCCCGCTGGGACAAGGGCAAGCGCGAGGACATAGCCAACGACCCGCTCAACCTGATCCCGGTCGACGGCCCGACCAACGGTTCCAAGAGCGACTCCGGCCCCGCGTCCTGGCTGCCCCCAAGCAAGGTCATCCGCTGCTCGTACGCGGTGCGCTTCGCGCAGGTGGCGCTGAAGTACGACCTTCCCGTCACCTCGGCGGACAAGGAGACGATGCTCAAGCAGTGCGGCGGCTGAGCACGGTCACGAGCACGGCCCACGGCCCGTTGCGGCGGGCCGCGGGCTGCCGGGAGCCGGTCATCCGCCCAGGGCGTCGAGGTCGAGGACGTCACCGCTCGGCTTGTGGGCCGGGACGGGCTTCCC
Source organism: Streptomyces sp. NPDC090106 (assembly GCF_044747265.1). Taxonomy (NCBI): domain Bacteria; kingdom Bacillati; phylum Actinomycetota; class Actinomycetes; order Kitasatosporales; family Streptomycetaceae; genus Streptomyces; species Streptomyces sp. NPDC090106. The sequence continues at coordinate 166,611 of NZ_JBIVDS010000015.1, forward strand.
GAAGTCGCTGAGGGTGAGGGAGCCCGGGTCCTTCGCGGACTCGCTGTCCACGCGCAGGACATAGGGCTCGCCCTCGGTGGCGACGTACACCTTCAGACGGTCCTTGCCGTCCTGTTCGTGCAGGACGATCGCGGGGGTGCCGTCGACGGTGGCCGTCTCGCCGCGCCGGGCGTCCGACGCGGTGTCCTCGGCGTCGCCGAGCACCGTGTCCAGGTCGCAGAAGCCCGCGATGTCCTGGGCGTCCTCGCCCTTCGCGGACATCTTGGTCCACTTCCCGGCGAGCAGGGAGACGGCCGCGTCCACGTCCGCCGCGGGCTCGCCCTTGCTCTGGGCGCGCAGGAACTTCTCGTCGTACTTCATGTAGACGGTGTCGCCGGTCTTGATGAGTTCGGCCTCGCCCTGGCCGCTGAAGCTCATGGTGCCGGCGCAGTCGCCCTTCTTGTCGAGGGCCATGTCGATGGTGATGGTGCCGCCGGATTCGTCGTCGGGGACGTCGCCGGTCATGCGCAGCGACGAGGCGCCGGTGGTGGCCTTGGTGGCCCGGTCCATGATCTCGGCGCCGGTGAGTCCGGCGAACGCTTCCTTCTCCTTGCTCAGCGGACTGGACGTGGCGCTCCCGCCCGGCTTGCCGTCGCTCTTGCGGGAGCCGTCCGTCTGTCCGGACTGGCAGGCGGTGAGGCCGACGGTGGCCGCGGTGGCCAGGCAGAGAGCGGCGAGCGTGGTGCGACGCATGGTGATTCCCCCGTGTCTGAGGTGATGAGGTGATGAGGTGGTACGGCGCTGCGGGCCGGGCCGGTGTCAGCCGGACTTCTTCCAGTCCGAGCAGCCGGTGGTCTTGAAGTAGGCGTCCGAGGCGCTGATGGTGACGACGGCGGAACCGGTCACGTTGTTGTTGGCGATGATCGAGTCGAGGCCGTGCTCGGCGTCCTTGGTGCGCTCCCAGTAGCACATGTCGTCCTCGTTGCCGGCGGACCGGTAGGTGCCGGGGGCGATGTCCACGCCGACTCTCAGCATTCCGGCGTCGCCGCTCGCCCCGGTGGCGGGTGAGCCGCCCTCGGCCTTGGTGCCGACGGCCTCCCAGTCGTTGCAGTCACTCGACTTGAAGAGCTTGTCGGTGGCCTTGACGGTGACGTAGCTGGTGCCGGTGACGTTGTCGTTGGCCAGGAGCGAGTCCATCTCGCCGGAGGCGTCCTTGGCGCGCTCCCAGTAGCACATGCCGTCGGTGTTGCCGGTGGTGCGGTAGGTGCCGGGCTTCACGTCCGTGCCGACCTGGAACTCGCCGTCGCCGTCGAACGCCGCCTTCTTCTCCTCGGCGGCCTTCGCCGGCTCCTTCTCGCCCCCGCTCTTCGTCTGCCCGGACGCCGAAGAGCTCTTGCCGCTTCCGTCGGAGCCGCTGTCGCCGTCGCCGGAGTTCGCCGACACGGCGCCGATGACGACGATCCCGACCACGGCCCCGAGTGCGATCTTGCCCTTCATGCCCATGAATCTGTCCCCTCCCCGTACGGCGACGGCCTCTGCTCGGCCGACGCTCGTTCGCTGGGTCAATAAGAGCATGCTGTGTGAACCGAGTCAACACGATTCACGGGCATGGTTGTGTACACGTGCGTGAAGGGGTAGATCTTGCGTACGGCGTTATGCTCGGCGTCACACGCGGAGCGCAGGGGTGACGAGGGGAGCGGGCCGGTGCAGGACAACGCGACAGAGGTGACCGCCGCCGGGATCGCGCGGCTCGCCGGGGTCGGCCGCGCGGCCGTCAGCAACTGGCGGCGCCGTCACGCCGACTTCCCCAAGCCGGTCGGCGGCACCGAGACCAGCCCGTCCTTCGCTCTCGCCGAGGTCGAGGCATGGCTGCGCGAGCAGGGCAAACTCGCCGAGGTCCCGCTCCGTGAACGCGTCTGGCAGCAGCTCGCCGGCCACCCCGAGGGCCCGGTCGCCGCGCTCACCCACGCCGGCTGCCTGCTCCTGCTGATCCACGACCGCCCCACCGTGTGGCTGGACGTGAGCGCGGGCTCCGACGCCCGGCTGGCGGAGACGCTCCCGGGCGCGCTGAAGGACGTGCTCACCGCGCGCTTCGGACCGGAGCGGACCGAGCCCGCCGGCGCGCGGGACGGGGGTGTTCACAGCGGCGCCGACCCGTCCGCGCCCACGCCCGCGCACTCCGCCGTGCCCACGCCCACCGGCGCACACCTCGCGCCCTCCGTGCCCCTCCTGCGCGGCGCCGCCGAGCTCGCCGCCGAGACGGGCGCCCGGCAGACCTTCGAGTTCCTGCTCGGCCGTCACCTCGACGCCAACCCGCGGCAGTACACGCTCACGCCCGCCGAACTCGCCCGGCTCATGGCCACCCTCGCCGGCCCCGCCCGCACCGTCCTCGACCCGGCCTGCGGCACCGGCGCCCTGCTGCGCGCCGTCACCGCCCGCGCGGACCAGGAGCTGTACGCCCAGGACAGCGCGCCCGACCTCGCCGCCCTCACCGCGCTGCGGCTCGCCCTGCACGCGCGCTCCGGCGTGCACGGCGCGGGCGGCGACTCCCTGCGCGCGGACGCCTTCCCACGCCTGCGCGCCGACGCCGTCCTCTGCCACCCGCCGTTCAACGAACGCAACTGGGGCCACGACGAACTCGCCTACGACCCGCGCTGGGAGTACGGCTTCCCCGCCCGCACCGAGTCCGAGCTGGCCTGGGTGCAGCACGCGCTGGCCCGCCTCAAGGACGGCGGCACGGCCGTCCTGCTGATGCCGCCCGCCGCCGCCTCGCGCCGCTCAGGGCGCCGTATCCGCGCCGATCTGCTGCGCCGGGGCGCACTGCGCGCGGTGGTCGCGTTGCCCGTGGGCGCCGCGCCCCCCTACAACATCCCGCTGCACCTGTGGGTGCTGCGACGGCCGGAGAAGGCGCCCGCGCAGCCCGAGCTGCTGCTCGTCGACACCGGGCAGTTCGCCACCGAGGGGCGCGGCGGCCCGGACTGGCGGGCCGTCAAAGAGGCCGTCGTGGACGCCTGGAGCGCCTTCGACCGCACCGGCACCCTGACCGAGCGCCCCGGACTCGCGCGCGCCCTGCCGGTCATCGACCTCCTCGACGACGACGTGGACCTCGCGCCCGCCCGGCACCTCCCGCCCCCGGCGGTCGCCGACGGCGCGCAGGCGCTCACGGAGATGCGCGAGCGCCTCGGCGAGACCCTGCGCCTGACCGCGGACCTCACTCCGGCACCCGCCGACCTCGCGCACGCCGCGCGCTGGCCCCTCACCACCATCGGCGAACTCGCGCGCGGGGGAGCCCTGCTGATGCGCACCGGCGGAAACGGCGGCCCCGCGCGCGTGCCCGTCCTCACCGACCACGACGTCCTCGCCGGCACCGCGCCCTCCGGCACGCTTCCCGAGAGCGACGAGGAGGCGGTGCTCGTCGAACCGGGCGATGTCGTCGTGCCCGTGCTCGGCGGCGGTTCGGTGGCGCGCGTGATCGACGACGCGACGGGGGGCGCCGCCCTGGGGCGCAACCTCGTGCTGCTGCGCCCCGAACGCGCCGCGCTCGACCCCTGGTTCCTCGCCGGCTTCCTGCGCGGCACCGCCAACAACCGTCAGGCCAGCAGCTACGCCTCCACCGCGACCCGCCTCGACGTGCGCCGTCTCCAGCTGCCCCGGCTCCCGCTCGACGAACAACGGCGCTACGGCGCGCGCTTCCGCGCCCTCGACGAGTTCGAGCAGGCGCTGCGGCGCGCGGGCCGGCTCGGGCAGCAACTCGTGCGCGGGATGTACGACGGACTCACCGACGGCACGGTCGCCCCCGACTGACCGGAAGGCAGGCTTCCGTGTCTCCGCCGTGACCTGCGCCGCCGTACGAGGAGATCGGCCCGACAACAGTTCGGTACAACCCAGGACCGCACGCGGTTGTCGGCCTATACGCTCGCCTAGTACGCCCACCTCAGGCACCAGGAGCTGTCATGCATGGCCACGGCTACACGCAGCCGTCGAAGCAACCACCGCCCACGGCATGGTTGGTCTTCCTGCGCGTGCTGTTCGTGGTGCTGGCGATCTTCACCATCGGCCTGCTGTCGTGGGCCATGCTGCTGCGCCTCGCGGTGGTGACCCGCAGGACCCTCGACTGGATCCTGTTCGGAGCCTCCCTCGTCACCCTCGCGCTCGCGCTCTTCCTGGTGGGCACCGAACCCGGCGACGAGATCCACACCACGGGCGGCTGGACGGGCATGGCCCTGCTGTTCGGCACGCTGGTCGGCGCGATCGCGTACTACCTCGCCGCGGACGTACGCCACTTCCACCAGCTCCGCTACGGCGCCGTCTACGGCGGCCAGGCCCACGCCCCGGCGTACGGCTACCCGCAGCCGCACACGCCGTACAACGCGACGACCGTGCCGCAGACCCCGGCGCCCATGCCGCCCCAGCCGCACACCCCGCGCGCGGACGTACCCCCCGCGCCCCACCAGGCGCCCGTCACGCCCCCGCCGCCGCAGCGCCCCGCCCCCGCCCGCATCGACCAGGTGCGCGCCGAACTCGACGAACTCAGCGACTACCTGCGCCGGCACGACGGCAACCACGAGGGCGGAAGGTGACCGTGACGACAGGACGTGTCGTCGCCGGCCGCTATGAACTGTCCACGCTCATCGGGCAGGGCGGCATGGGCCAGGTCTGGACGGCGTACGACGGACGGCTCGACCGGCGCGTGGCGGTGAAGCTGTTGCGCCCCGACAAGGTCGCGGGCCAGGAGGCCGAGGAACTGCGCCGCCGCTTCGTCCGCGAGTGCCGGGTCACCGCCCAGGTAGACCACCCGGGCCTGGTCACCGTGCACGACGCGGGCAGCGAGGGCGAGGAACTGTTCCTCGTCATGCAGTACGTCGACGGCGCGGACCTCTCCGACCACCTCGCCGAGCACGACCCGTACCCGTGGCCCTGGGCGGTCGCCGTCGCCGCGCAGCTGTGCGCCGTGCTCAGCGCCGTGCACGCCGTGCCGATCGTCCACCGCGACCTCAAGCCGCGCAACGTGATGGTGAAGCAGGACGGCACCGTCACCGTCCTCGACCTCGGCGTCGCGTCGGTCATGGACACCGACACCACCCGCCTGACCCACACCGGGTCGCCCATCGGCTCGCCCGCCTACATGGCGCCCGAGCAGGCCATGGGCGGTGCCGTCGGCCCGTACACCGACCTGTACGCCCTCGGTGTCCTGCTGCACGAACTCCTCAGCGGAGACGTCCCGTTCTCCGGCTCGACGGCGCTCGGCGTGCTGCACCGGCACCTGTACGAGCCCCCGGTGCCCGTGCGCCGCATCCGCCCCGAGGTGCCCGAGGCGCTCGAAGCGCTCGTGCTGCGCCTGCTCGCGAAGGACCCGCAGCACCGTCCCGCGTCCGCGCAGGAGGTGTATGAGCACCTGGAGACGCTCCTGCCCGCGCGCGGGACGCCCACCGGAGCGCCTCTGGACCCCACGCGCCCCTTCCTGCGCCCGCACGCCCCCTGGCCGGACCGCGCCCGCACCCCCGCGCCCCAGCCCGCCCCCGCCACCCCGGTCGCACCCGCCGCCGAGAAGCCGGACGTCGCGCGCGCCGTCGACGAGGTCAAGCGGCTGCTCGGCGAGGGGCGCATCACCCAGGCCGTCGACATCCTCGGCGCGATCCTGCCCGCCGCCGCCGAACAGCATGGCGAGCACTCCCCGGTCGTGCGCACCCTGCGCAAGCAGTACGCCGCGACCCTCATGGACGACGGCCAGTACCGGCGCGCGCTGCCCGAACTGCGCCGTCTCGCCGACGAACGCGCCGCCGAGGCCGGTCACGCCGACCCCCAGTCCCTGCGCTTCCGCCATGACGCCGCCCTGTGTCTGGAGCAGCTCGGCGAACCCGCGGCGGCCCTCGCCGAGTACCGCGCGCTGCTGCCGTACTACGAGAACCAGTACGTCTCCGGCGACCTGGACCTCGCCCATGACGTCCGCCGCCGCATCGGTCTTCTCCTGCTCGCCCTCGGCGACCGGGCCGCGGCCCGCGACACGCTGGTCCGGCTCGTCCACGACGTCGAACGCCTGCACGGCCCGGGACATCCGCTCGCGGCGGAGGTCAGGCGCACCCTGGAGTGGCTGGGGCAGGTGCGCGGCTGAGGCGCGGCGGTGCCCGAAGTCCTGGTGAATCGTTGGTCGAATGGGTTGGCCACAGCCCGCCCACTGCCTACCATCGATCACCGCAGGACTTTGTGCACCGCCGCACAAGCTCTCCTCGGGAGGTTTCCTTGCACCGCCGTCGTCGCACCGCGCTCCTCCTCTCCGCCGCGATCGCCGCGGCCCCGCTCCTCACCGCCTGCGCGAACGACGCGCATCCCGGTGCGGCGGCCGTCGTCGGCGGTCAGCGCATCACCGTCGCGCAACTGGAGACCCGGGTGAACGAGGTGCGCGAGGCCCAGCGTGCCGCGGTACCGGACGACGCCCAGTACACGCAGGCCATCGCCAAGACCGGCACCCTCGCGCGCGACACCCTGCACGGCATGGTCCTGGACCGGGTGCTGCACCGCGCCGCCGAGGACGCGGGCATCACCGTCACCCGCAAGGAGATCCAGGCCATGCGCACGGGCCTGGAGCAGCAGGCGGGCGGCTCCAAGGCGCTCAAGTCGGCCTGGCTCCAGCAGTACGGCATCGCCCCCGAGCGCCTCGACGAGAACCTCCGCCTCCAGCTGGAGGCCCAGAAGCTCGCCGCCGTCCTCGGCACCGACACCAGCCAGCCCGCCTTCTGGGCCGCGCTCTCCAAGGCGTCCAAGGAACTCGACGTCGACCTCAACCCCCGCTACGGCAGCTGGGACGTGGAGAAGAGCAGCCGCGTCGACGCGAAGACCCCGTGGGTGCGCGAGGTCACGGCGTCGGGAACCCAGCAGACGACCTGAGGCGGCACGCCGGGGGCGGCGGAACGGTACGGCACCGCCCCCGATCCCCGACCTGTGGACGACCGTGCACCGCCCCCGATCCCCAACCTGTGGACGACCGTGCACCGCCCCCGTCCACAGGCCCGTCCGCCCGCCCTGTGGACAACTCAGGCCCTGTCGGCGCGGTGGGTTACGTTCGGACCGTGAACGCAACCAGCCCCGAGGCCGCCACCGGCCGCATCGTCCTGCTGACCACCAGCCACCGCGTCGCGCCCGGCCTGCTGTCCTGGCCCGCGTGGCAGGCGCTGCACGCCGCCGACCGGGTGCTGTGCGCGGACGGCGCCCACCCGCAGCTCCCGTATCTGCGCGAGGCGGGCACCGCGGTGGACGAGGCGTCGCCGAGCGCCGAGGAACTGGTGGCGTACTGCGCGGGCGGACGCACCGCCGTGGTCGTCGCCACCGGCGAGGGCGACCCCGCGCTCACCGACGGCCTCGCCCGTCTCGCCGGCTCGGGCCGCACGGCCATGCCCGAGCTGGAACTCCTCCCCGCCTCCTACGACCTCCCCGGCGCCCGGCTCCTCGACCTCGTCCAGGTCATGGACCGCATCCGCGCCGAATGCCCCTGGTCCTCGCAGCAGACCCACAAGGGCCTGGCCAAGTACGGCATCGAGGAGGCCTACGAACTCGTCGAGGCCATCGAGGACGGCGACCGCGACGAACTCCGTGAGGAACTCGGCGACGTCCTCCTCCAGGTCGTCTTCCACGCCCGTATCGCCGAGGAGGACCCGGACGCCCCCTTCTCCGTCGACGACGTCGCCGGCGGCATCGTCGCCAAGCTGATCCACCGCCATCCGCACGTCTTCGGCGACGCCACCGCCACCACCCCCGAGGAGGTCAAGGAGCACTGGCTGCGCACCAAGGCCGTGGAGAAGCGCCGCACCTCCGTCACCGAGGGCATCCCGCTGGGCCAGCCCGCTCTCGCCCTCGCCGCGAAGCTGTCCTCCCGGGTACGCACGGCGGGCCTCGACGTCCCGCTGCCCGGCGCGCACGGCATCGGCTACGACCTGCTCGCGCTCGCCGTGCGAGCGGAAGAGGCCGGCGTCGACCCGGAGGCGGCCCTGCGCAGCGCGGCCCGCGCCTACCGTGACGCCGTCCTGGCCGCCGAGGGGCACACCGCCTAGCCCGGGATAACGTCGCCGGGTGACCCACCAGCCCCCCGCCGAGCCCACCGACACCACCACTGCCGACGCCACCACTGCCGAGGCGACCGCACCCGCCGAGCCCACCGCCCCCGCCGAGGCGACCGCGCCCGGCACCCCCGCCACCGAGGGAATCGCCGCCGGCACCCCCACCGCCCCCGAACTCTTCACCTGGGAGTTCGCCACCGACCCCTACCCCGCCTACGCCTGGCTCCGCGAGCACGCGCCCGTGCACCGGACGAGGCTGCCGAGCGGGGTGGAGGCCTGGCTGGTCACGCGGTACGCCGACGCCAAGCAGGCGCTCGCCGACCAGCGGCTCAGCAAGAACCCCGCGCACCACGACGAGCCCGCGCACGCCAAGGGCAAGACGGGGATCCCGGGGGAGCGCAAGGCGGAGCTGATGACCCATCTGCTCAACATCGACCCGCCGGACCACACCCGGCTGCGCCGCCTGGTGAGCAAGGCGTTCACCCCGCGCCGGGTCGCCGAGTTCGCGCCGCGGGTCCAGGAACTGACGGATCAGCTGATCGACCGCTTCGCCCGGGAGGGGAGCGCCGACCTCATCCACGACTTCGCGTTCCCGCTCCCCATCTACGCCATCTGCGACCTGCTCGGCGTCCCCCGCGAGGACCAGGACGACTTCCGCGACTGGGCGGGGATGATGATCCGGCACGGTGGCGGGCCCCGGGGCGGGGTCGCGCGGTCGGTGAAGAAGATGCGCGGCTATCTGCTGGAGCTGATCCACCGCAAGCGTGAGGCCCTGCCGGCCGAACCCGCCCCCGGCGAGGACCTCATCTCGGGTCTCATCCGCGCCTCCGACCACGGTGAGCACCTCACCGAGAACGAGGCCGCCGCGATGGCGTTCATCCTGTTGTTCGCGGGCTTCGAGACGACCGTCAACCTCATCGGCAACGGCACCTACGCCCTGCTCACCCACCCCGGCCAGCGTGCCCGCCTCCAGGATTCGCTGGCCGCGGGCGAGAACGCGCTGCTGGAGACCGGCGTCGAGGAACTCCTGCGCTACGACGGCCCCGTGGAGCTGGCGACCTGGCGCTTCGCGACCGAGCCGCTCACCGTCGGCGGGCAGCGGATCGCCCCCGGAGACCCCGTGCTCGTCGTCCTCGCGGCGGCGGACCGGGACCCTGAGCGGTTCGCCGAGCCCGACACCCTCGACCTGTCCCGCCGTGACAATCAGCACCTCGGCTACGGGCACGGCATCCACTACTGCCTCGGCGCCCCGCTGGCCCGGCTGGAGGGGCAGACGGCGCTCGCCACCCTCCTGACCCGGCTCCCCGACCTCCGACTCGCGGTGGATTCGGCCGATTTGAGGTGGCGCGGAGGTCTCATCATGCGCGGGCTGCGGACGTTGCCGGTGGAGTTCACGCCGACCCGCGGTCCGAACCCGTAGGCCGTTTCGGGCCAACTCGGGCAGTGGAACCGGCCTTTGCAAACATGACACACCCTCAACTCTGTGATCTTCACGTGATCCTCGCGGCATTAACTTGTGACAAGTGATCGAATGCCTATACGTTCACGGATCAGCGCGGCGTCGAGTCCCACTCGTCGCGCGGATCACCGCTGTCTCGTGAAAGGCCCCCGCATGCTCTCCGGGAACGGTCGTCACCGTCGCCCCCGTCAGGCTCCGGCGCTCCTCGTCGCGGCCGGTGTGACGGGCTCCGCCATCGCGATCCCCCTGCTCGGCGCGGGCGCCGCGAGCGCGGCCGACGGATCCACCTGGGACCAGGTGGCCCAGTGCGAGACGGACGGCTCCTGGAGCGCCAACGACGGCGACGGCGAGTACGGCGGGCTGAACCTGTCCCAGGAGGACTGGGAGGAGTACGGCGGCCTCGACTACGCCCCGAGCGCCGACCTGGCCAGCCGCAACCAGCAGATCGCCGTCGCCGAGAAGGTCCTCGCGGACCAGGGCGTCGGGGCCTGGGGCGCCTGCGGGCTGCTCAACGGCCTCGGCCACGACGACGCCACCGCCGATGTCGACACCGGTGTGGCGAGCGGCTCCCCCTCGGCCGACGAGTCCGAATCCTCTGATTCATCCGACTCATCCAGTTCCTCCGGTTCCTCCGGTCTGTCGAACTCCACGGGGTCCCCGGACTCCGGCGCCTCGGCCGACGAGGACGCCGACGCCTCCGCCTCGCCCGAGACCTCCGCCAGTCCGGACAAGTCCGCCAAGTCGGACAGTTCCGCGTCGGATTCCGAGCAGTCGCAGTCGCCGGACGGCTCGCCCACGATCCCCGCGAACGAGGGCGAATCGGACAACTCCTGGCAGGAGGGCGGCTCTTCGGGCCTGGTCGACATGAGCGACCTCGGCTCCTCGGAGGCCACCACCAAGATCGCCGGAAAGCACCGCGGCGCGCAGGCCGAGGAGAGCGCGTACACCGTCCGCGAGGGCGACACCCTGGCCTCCATCGCCGACTCCCTTGGCCTCGACGGCGGATGGCGTCACCTGTACGCGCTGAACAAGGGCGTCATCGGGTCCGACCCCAGCGCCATCGCTCCCGGTCAGAGCCTTGTGGTCGGTATCGGACAAGCCGCTGAATAGGCCGCGAATGGGCGGGAGTTCACGTCACACTTCGCGCTGAATGTCCGGTTTGGTGAAAGTGTGGGATGAGTCTCAGAAGCCCTGATCGTCTTTGAAATTCGCCGGATCCCGTGTCTACGGTCATCACCGCTCGTCACCACGGGCCCCGGCTGCCGCAACGCCGAATCCTGCCAGCGGCCGTACGGGAACAGTCGTCGCGTCAAGCGCCGTAGGCAGGAGCGGGGGACCCAAGGTAAGTGCCCCACCGGGCAGTCGACGGTGGTGGCTTGGGGTGTAGCCGTGCCGCGCGAGAGCGGGGCACGACCGGGCAACTCAACCGGCCCGAACCCGACAGCTCACCTCGCAGGCGTCGGTGAGGGGATCCACCATGCTGTTTTCCGGCAAGGGCAAGCACCGTCGTCCGTCCAAGGCCACCCGCGTCGCCGCGCTCGCCGGCGTCACCGGTGTCGCCATCGCCGCCCCGCTGATGGCGGCCGGCACGGCCTCCGCCGCCACCGCCTCCGAGTGGGACACCGTCGCCCAGTGCGAGTCCGGCGGCAACTGGTCCATCAACACCGGCAACGGCTACTACGGCGGCCTGCAGTTCTCGGCCTCCACCTGGGCCGCGTACGGCGGCACCGCCTACGCCTCCACCGCCGACCAGGCCAGCAAGTCCCAGCAGATCGAGATAGCCGAGAAGGTCCTCGCCGCGCAGGGCAAGGGCGCCTGGCCGAGCTGTGGTGTGGGCCTGTCCGGCGCGAGCTACACCGGTTCCAGCAGCTCGTCCTCCAGCGGCAGCTCCAGCAGCACCGGCTCCTCCTCCTCTTCCTCGAACAGCGGTTCCACCGCTCGGTCGACGGAGCAGCAGAGCGCGTCCCGCTCCACCGAGCGCGAGGCCGCCAAGAAGACCGTCTCCACCCCGACCGGCAAGAAGGTCAAGAAGGGCGACGGCGAGTACAAGGTCGTCAAGGGCGACACCCTCTCCTCCATCGCGGAGAAGCACAAGGTCAAGGGCGGCTGGCAGAAGCTGTTCAAGCTGAACGAGGACATCGTCGACGATGCCGACTTCATCTACCCGGGCCAGCAGCTGCATCTGAAGTAATCCTCAGCTGAACCACAGTGCCCTCACATCCGTGGTCCTCATACTGAAGGCCTCGTGAGGGTCCCCCCGTCCCCACGGGCTCCCCGCTCCGGTGCGTGTTCCCCCGTACGCATCGGAGCGGGGTTTTTTCATGCGGGCGCACGTGACCGTCTTTGTTCAGTTCAGAAACAATTTACTCTCGGTTTCGTCCACAGGTCGGTCCACGCGGTGGCCGATGCCCCGGAGCCGGTTAGGCTCTAGTCGCAAGGCCCACGTGGCCCCGCACCAACAGCGTCACATCCCAAGAAGGAGATGCTCGTGCCGTCCATCGACGTCGTCGTAGCCCGGGAAATCCTCGACTCGCGAGGCAACCCCACCGTCGAGGTCGAGGTCGGCCTCGACGACGGCAGCACGGGTCGTGCCGCCGTTCCGTCCGGCGCCTCCACCGGTGCCTTCGAGGCCATCGAGCTGCGTGACGGCGACCCGAACCGCTACCAGGGCAAGGGTGTCGAGAAGGCCGTCCTCGCCGTCATCGAGCAGATCGGCCCGGAGCTCGTCGGCTACGACGCCACCGAGCAGCGCCTGATCGACCAGGCCATGTTCGACCTGGACGCCACCGACAACAAGGGCTCGCTCGGCGCCAACGCCATCCTCGGCGTCTCCCTGGCCGTCGCCCACGCCGCCTCCGAGGCCAGCGACCTGCCGCTCTTCCGCTACCTGGGCGGCCCGAACGCGCACCTGCTGCCCGTTCCGATGATGAACATCCTCAACGGTGGGTCGCACGCCGACTCCAACGTCGACATCCAGGAGTTCATGATCGCCCCGATCGGCGCGGAGTCCTTCTCCGAGGCGCTGCGCTGGGGCACCGAGGTCTACCACACCCTCAAGAAGGTCCTGAAGAGCAAGGGCCTGTCCACCGGCCTCGGCGACGAGGGCGGCTTCGCCCCGAACCTGGAGTCCAACCGCGCCGCGCTGGACCTCATCCTCGAAGCGATCAAGGAAGCCGGTTACATCCCCGGCGAGCAGGTCGCCCTCGCCCTCGACGTCGCCGCCACCGAGTTCTACAAGGACGGCACCTACCAGTTCGAGGGCAAGTCCCGCTCCGCCGCCGAGATGACGGAGTACTACGAGGAGCTCGTGGCGGCCTACCCGCTCGTCTCCATCGAGGACCCGCTGTTCGAGGACGACTGGGCCGGCTGGAAGGTCCTCACCGACAAGCTGGGCGACAAGGTCCAGATCGTCGGCGACGACCTCTTCGTCACCAACCCCGAGCGCCTGGCCCGCGGCATCGACGACGGCGCCGCCAACGCGCTGCTCGTCAAGGTGAACCAGATCGGCTCGCTCACCGAGACCCTGGACGCCGTGGAGCTCGCCCAGCGCAGCGGCTTCAAGTGCATGATGTCCCACCGCTCCGGCGAGACCGAGGACGTCACCATCGCCGACCTGGCCGTCGCCACCAACTGCGGCCAGATCAAGACCGGCGCCCCGGCCCGCTCCGAGCGCGTCGCCAAGTACAACCAGCTGCTGCGCATCGAGGAGATCCTCGACGACGCCGCGGTGTACGCCGGTCGCTCGGCTTTCCCCCGCTTCAAGGGCTAAGCCTCAGTCAAGTCGTCCGTACGTCCCCGTACCCGGTCCCGTACCGTGTGCGGGGACGTACGCGCGTGTGTGAAGGAGAGACTGGGACATGGCCGTCAAGGACCGGGACCGTTTCTCCACCGCGACCAGGATCCGGATCCTCGGCGAGCAGACCGCCGCCCGGGTCTACCGCTCGCAGACCCGCCGCCAGGCCCGCCGCTCGCGCCTCACCGGCCGTGCCGCGCTGCTCGCGCTCGTCCTGTGCTCGCTGATCGTGGCGCTCGCCTACCCCATAAGGCAGTACGTCTCGCAGCGCGCCGAGATCTCCGACCTGGAGCGGCAGAAGCAGCAGGCCCAGCAGCGCGTCGAACAGCTGCGCGACCTCAAGGCCCGCTGGCAGGACGACGCCTACGCCGAGCAGCGCATCCGTGAGCGGCTGCACTACGTGATGCCGGGGGAGACGGGCTTCGTCGTCGTCGACCCGGGCGCCGCCCAGCAGTCCCGCGCCCGGCAGGGGGCGGCCGACCGCCCCTGGTACTCCAATGTCTGGGACGGCGTCGACAAGTCCGACGCCTACGACCAGTGACCTGACCCAACAGAGAGACAGCTTCCGACGCATGGAAACGCCCCCGCCGTCCACCCCGCGCACCGAGCCCGTCGACGCCGACGTCGAGGCCTTCAAGCAGCAGCTCGGGCGCCCGCCGCGCGGACTGCGCGCCATCGCGCACCGGTGCCCGTGCGGGCAGCCGGACGTCGTCGAGACGGCCCCGCGGCTGCCGGACGGCACGCCGTTCCCGACGCTGTACTACCTGACGTGCCCGAAGGCGAACTCCGCGATCGGCACGCTGGAGGCGAACGGCGTGATGAAGGAGATGACCGAGCGGCTCGGCACCGACCCCGGGCTCGCCGCCTCCTACCGCGCCGCCCACGAGGACTACGTCCGGCGCCGTGACGAGATCGAGGAGCTGAAGGGCTTCCCGAGCGCGGGCGGCATGCCGGACCGGGTGAAGTGCCTGCACGTCCTGGTCGCCCACTCGCTGGCCGCGGGGCCCGGGGTCAACCCGCTGGGCGACGAGGCCCTCGCGATGCTGCCCGAGTGGTGGCGCAAGGGGTCCTGCGTGACCCTCGCCGAGAAGGGGGAGGACGCCCAGTGACCCGGGTCGCCGCCGTCGACTGCGGTACCAACTCCATCCGTCTCCTCGTCGCCGACGCGGACCCCGCCACCGGCGAACTCGTCGACCTGGACCGCCGGATGACGATCGTGCGGCTCGGCCAGGGCGTCGACCGCACCGGGCGGCTCGCCCCCGAGGCGCTGGAGCGGACCTTCGCGGCCTGCCGGGAGTACGCGGCCGTCATCAAGGAGCACGGCGCCGAGCGGCTCCGCTTCGTCGCCACCTCCGCCTCCCGGGACGCCGAGAACCGGGACGAGTTCGTGGCCGGGGTGCTGGACATCCTCGGTGTCGAGCCCGAGGTCATCTCCGGCGACCAGGAGGCCGAGTTCTCCTTCACCGGCGCGACCCGGGAACTGGCGGGCGCCGACCACCTCGCCACGCCCTACCTCGTCGTCGACATCGGCGGCGGTTCCACGGAGTTCGTCGTCGGCGACGACCACGTCCGCGCGGCCCGCTCCGTCGACATCGGCTGCGTGCGGATGACGGAGCGCCACCTCGTCCAGGACGGCGCCGTCACCGACCCGCCCTCCGCGGACCGGGTCGCCGCCGTGCGCGCCGACATCGAGGCCGCCCTCGACCTCGCCGAGGAGACCGTCCCGCTGCGCGCGGCACGCACCCTGGTGGGCCTGGCCGGGTCGGTCACGACCGTCTCCGCGATCGCGCAGGAGCTGCCCGGGTACGATTCCGCGCGCATCCACCACTCCCGTGTCGGCCTCGACAAGGTCCGGGAGATCACCGAATGGCTGCTGCGCTCCACCCATGCCGAGCGCGCCGCCGTCCCCTCCTTGCACCCGGGGCGCGTGGACGTGATCGCCGCGGGCGCCCTCGTCCTGCTGTCGATCATGGAGCGGATCGGCGCGGCCGAGGTGGTCGTGAGCGAACACGACATCCTCGACGGAATCGCCTGGAGCATCGCGTAACCGGCTGTCCGAGGACGTCCGGCCCCGATGCCCGCCCCGACACCCCTTCCGGCACCCCTCCCGGCGGCTCCGCCGACGCCCCTCCCGGCGATCTCCCCGCCTCTCCAACGAGCAGGTCGGACGGCGTATGAGCGGCTTCCGAGAGGGTCGCGGGGGCCCTCGGAGGGGACCCGTCGAGAAAGTTCGTGAAGTTCTTCACAAGGAATTGGGCCCCGTCGGGCGAGGAATGTGCCCCGGTTGGCCCTTCCGGGGGCCCGACACCCGTGTGAACATGTTCAAAACGGTGGGTTGCGGACCTCGGGCGAGGCTGTCGGGAGGGTGGCCCGGAGGTCCCTCACAGAGCCCTCGGAGCGGCAGAGAGGCAGCTCACGCGGCATTGACAACGGGTCGCCCTACACGCTGGTTCCCGTTTCGCGCCATGATCTGGATCACGAGGGCCGCGGAGAATAGCACACCCCTCGGACAAGCTTGTGAAGGGGCGCACGAGCGACCCCCCTGGGGCGGGTGGATACTCGATGGCATGAGCACCACGGAGCGTCCCAGGATCCTCGTAGTAGGCGGTGGGTACGTAGGCCTGTACGCAGCTCGGCGCATTCTCAAGAAGATGCGCTACGGCGAGGCGACCGTCACGGTCGTCGACCCCCGGTCGTACATGACCTACCAGCCCTTCCTCCCCGAAACCGCCGCCGGCAGCATCTCCCCGCGCCACGTCGTCGTCCCGTTGCGACGCGTGCTGCCCAAGGCGGAGGTCCTCACCGGCCGGGTCACCACCATCGACCAGGACCGCAAGGTCGCCACGGTCGCCCCGCTGGTCGGCGAGGCGTACGAGCTGCCCTTCGACTACCTGGTCATCGCGCTCGGCGCGGTCTCCCGCACCTTCCCGATCCCCGGCCTCGCCGAACAGGGCATCGGCATGAAGGGCATCGAGGAGGCCATCGGTCTGCGCAACCACGTGCTGGAGCAGCTCGACAAGGCCGACTCCACCACCGACGAGGAGATCCGCCGCAAGGCGCTCACCTTCGTCTTCATCGGCGGCGGTTTCGCCGGCGCGGAGACCATCGGTGAGGTCGAGGACATGGCCCGCGACGCGGCCAAGTACTACACCAACGTGTCCCGCGAGGACATGCGGTTCGTCCTCGTCGACGCCGCGGACAAGATCCTGCCCGAGGTCGGCCCCAAGCTCGGCCAGTACGGCAAGGAGCACCTGGAGAGCCGCGGTGTGGAGATCTACCTCTCCACCTCGATGGACTCCTGCGTCGACGGCCACGTCGTGCTGAAGAACGGCCTGGAGGTCGACTCCAACACGATCGTGTGGACCGCCGGCGTCAAGCCCAACCCGGTGCTCTCGCGCTACGGCCTCCCGCTCGGCCCCCGCGGCCACGTCGACACCCAGCCGACCCTCCAGGTCCAGGGCTCCGACTACATCTGGGCCGCCGGCGACAACGCCCAGGTCCCGGACGTCGCCGCCCGCAAGGCCGGTGTCGAGAACGCCTGGTGCCCGCCCAACGCCCAGCACGCGCTGCGTCAGGCGAAGGTCCTCGGTGACAACGTCATCTCCGGCATGCGGGGCTTCCCGCAGGCGGAGTACTCGCACTCCAACAAGGGTGCGGTGGCGGGCCTCGGCCTCCACAAGGGCGTCGCGATGATCGTCATGGGCAAGATGAAGATCAAGGTCAAGGGCCGTCTCGCCTGGTACATGCACCGTGGCTACCACGGTCTGGCCATGCCGACCTGGAACCGCAAGATCCGCGTCTTCGCCGACTGGACCCTCGCGATGTTCCTCAAGCGCGAGGTCGTCTCCCTCGGCGCCCTGGAGACTCCCCGCGAGGAGTTCTACGAGGCCGCCAAGCCGGTGCCCGCCGAGCCCAAGCCGGAGAAGACCGAAGCCAAGGCCTCCTGACCTCCGGTCACCCCTGACCCCCGGTCGGGTCCCCGGCCCTCGGCCGCCGAACGAACCGAAAGACCTTCCGCCTCCGTGGTGCGGGAGGTCTTTCGGCGTTCCCGAGTCCCGTGCGGCGCTCCGGACGTCGTACACATGTGCGTGGTCCATACAGTTGTTTTGCCGAGTCGTGACGCCGCGTCGGGACTGCGAGCGCCTCCGGCCAGTGTTTACGTAGGTGGACAATTCCGGGATCCTCGTCACGGAGGTGTGCGCCATGGCTGACGCCGCGCTGCGGCTCAAGACCCTCTTCGAACAGCTGCTGGGAGCCCCGCTCCCGGTCCGCATCCACGCGTGGGACGGCTCGCAGGCGGGACCGCCGGGCGCTCCGGCGCTGGTCGTCCGCAACCGCCGCGCGCTGCGGCGCCTGCTGTTCAAACCCGGCGAGGTCGGCCTCGCCCGCGCCTGGGTCTCCGGCGACCTCGACATCGAGGGCGACCTCTACACCGCGCTCGGCCTGATCTCCGGGCTCGTCTGGCAGCGCGACGACGACTCCAGGACCCTCGTCGAGGCGCTGCGCGACCCCGCCGTGCGCTCCGCCGCGCGCGGCCTGGTGGGGCTCGCCGGGCTCCCGCTGCCGCCCGCCCCGCCCCCGGAGGAGGTCCGCCGACGCCGCGGCCACCTCCACACCCGCCGCACCGACCGCAGCGCGATCAGCCACCACTACGACGTCGGCAACGACTTCTACGAGATCGTCCTCGGCCCGTCGATGGTCTACTCGTGCGCCTACTGGGAGTCCCCGGACTCCACCCTGGAGCAGGCCCAGCACGACAAGCTCGAACTCGTCTGCCGCAAGCTGGGCCTGACCCCCGGTCAGCGGCTCCTCGACGTGGGCTGCGGCTGGGGCTCGATGGCCGTGCACGCCGCCCGCGAGCACGGCGTGAGCGTCGTCGGCGTCACCCTCTCCCAGGAGCAGGCGGCGTACGCCCGCAAGCGCGTCGCCGACGAGGGACTGACCGACCGGGTCGAGATCCGCGTCCAGGACTACCGTGACGTCACGGACGGGCCCTACGACGCGATCTCCTCCATCGGGATGGCCGAGCACGTGGGCGCCGAGCGGTACCTGGAGTACGCCCGGGACCTGTACGCCCTGCTCAGACCCGGCGGGCGGCTCCTCAACCACCAGATCGCGCGCCGCCCGCAGGGAGACGAGTCCTCCTACCGGCTCGACGGGTTCATCGACGCCTACGTCTTCCCCGACGGCGAGCTCGCCCCCGTCGGGACCACCGTCACCCAGCTCGAACGCGCCGGGTTCGAGGTGCGGGACGTCGAGTCGATCCGCGAGCACTACGCCCTGACCCTGCGCCGGTGGGTGGCCCGCCTGGAGAAGGACTGGCCGCGCGCGGCCGGGCTCGCCGGAACGGGCCGCGCCCGCGTCTGGCTCCTCTACATGGCCGCCTGCGCGCTCGCCTTCGAGACCAACCACATCGGCGTCAACCAGGTCCTTGCCGTCCGTACACCGCCCTCCGGCAGCTCGGGCCTGCCCCTCAGGGCCCGCACCTGGAACTGACGCGAAGGGCCCGCCACCTGACGGTGGCGGGCCCCTCACGGTCGCGGCGCTACTCGGACTTGATCGCGCCGAGCATGTTCAGACGGGCCGCGCGGCGGGCCGGCCACAGGGCGGCCAGGACACCGACGAGGGCCGCGCCCAGCAGGAAGAGCGCCATCCTCGTCCAGGGCAGGACGAGTTCGTAGGTCGCCATCTTCGTGCCGAGCAGCTCACCGGCGGCCCAGCCGAAGAACACGCCCAGGCCGATGCCGAGGACACCGCCGAACAGGGAGATCACCAGCGACTCCAGGCGGACCATCCGCTTGATGCCCCGCCGGTCCAGGCCGATCGCGCGGAGCATGCCGATCTCCTGCTGCCGCTCGAAGACGGACATCGCGAGGGTGTTGACCACCCCGAGGACGGCGACGACCACCGCCATCGCCAGCAGGCCGTAGACCATGTTCAGGATCAGCGTGAACATCGACGCGATGCTGTTCGACAGGTCCTGCTTGTCCTGGACCTTGATCGCCGGGTTGGAGCCGAGGGCCTTCTCCAGCGCGTCCTTGGCGGTGTCGGAGGCGCCGCCGGACGTCTTCACCATGACCTGCATGTCGGCCGGGTCCGTGAGATGCGGGGTGAGCGTCGAGTTGTCCAGCATGATGCCCCGGATCATCTCGTTGCCCTCGTACACCCCGGCGACGGTCAGCCGCTGCCGCTTCCCGTCCTCGTAGTACACGGTGAAGTCCGAACCGGCCTTCCAGCCGCGCGACGTGGCGGTGTCCTCGTCGACGACGACCTGGCTGCCGGCCACCTCGAAGGTGCCGTCCTCGACCTTGAGGTCGGTCAGTTCGCCGATGGTGGAGCCGGTGACGCCGGTGAGGTACTCCGTCTCGCCGCCGATCCGGGAGGGCGCGTTGCGCAGAGGGCTGACGGCGGTGACGCCGTCGACCTTCCCCAGTTTCCTCTCCACGTCCGGGGAGAGCTCGTTGCCGTTGGCCATCGAGACGACGTAGTCCGCGCGGATCGCGGCCGAGGCCATCTTGTCGATCGACTTCTGGAGGCTGCCCGCCATCACCGTCATGCCGGTGATCAGGGTCAGCCCGATCATCAGCGCGGACGCGGTGGCGGCCGTACGGCGGGGGTTGCGGACCGAGTTCTGGCGGGCCAGCTTGCCCGCCGTGCCGAACAGCCGGAGGACCGGCGCGGCGGCGCCGATCAGCGGCCGGGACAGCAGCGGCGTCAGGATGAACACGCCGATGATCAGCAGGACCGCGCCCAGGCCCATGGGAGCCTGGCCGTCCGAGCCGTCCATCGAGGTGGCGGCGAGGACCACCGCGACACCGGCGCCCGCGAACAGCGCGCCGAGCGTGTTGCGCAGCACCAGCGACTTCGTGGTGGCCTGCGCGTGCACGCTGCTCATCGCGGCGACCGGCGGGATCTTCGCGGCCCGGCGGCCCGGCAGCCACGCGGCCAGCATGGTGATCAGGACACCGACCGCGAGGGCGGCGGCGACCGTGCCGGAGCTGATGACCAGCGGCCCGTCCGGGACGGTCGCGCCGAGCGTGCCCATCAGCGAGCGCAGGCCCGCGCCGATGCCGATGCCCGCGACGAGCCCGGCCACGCCCGCGACCGCGCCCACCACGAACGCCTCGATCAGCACCGACCGGGTGACCTGGCGGCGCGAGGCGCCGACCGCGCGCAGCAGCGCCAGCTCCTTGGTGCGCTGGGCGACCAGCATGGTGAAGGTGTTGGCGATGATGAACGTGCCGACGAACAGGGCGATCCCGGCGAAGGCCAGCAGCCCCTGCTTCAGCCCGGACATCGACGAGGCGATCGACTCGGCCTGGTCGTCCGCGAGCTGACGGCCCGTCGTGGTCTCCACGGCATCGGCGGGCAGCGCCTTGTCGAGGGCGGCCTTCAGCGTGGCCTGGGAGGTCCCGGCGGCGGCCTTCACGTCGATCTCGTCGTAGGTGCCCGCCTTGCCGAACAGCTTCTGGGCGGTGGCCGTGTCGAACAGGGCGAGCGAGCCGCCCGCGGCCACGTTGCCGTCGTCGGTGGTGAAGATCCCGGTGATGACGGGCGCGAGGACGGGGCCGTCGACGGAGAGGCGCAGGGTGTCGCCGACCTCGTAGCCGGCGCGCCGCGCGGTCTCGGAGTCGATGGCGACCTCGTTCGCGCCGTGCGGTGCCGCACCCGAACTCAGCGGGTACCGGGGGTCCTTGTCGCCCCAGTAGTTCCCGCCCTGCGACTGGAAGCCGTCGCCGATGAGCTTGCCGTCCTGGTCGGCGATGGCGGTGAAGCCGGTGACCACGCCGATCGCGGAGGCGGCGCCCGGCACCCCGGCACTCCGGTCGAGCAGGTCCTGGGTGAGCTCGTGGGCCGAACCCACGGTGTTCCCCTCGCTCTCCCGGTAGTCGGCCCGTACGGCGACGTCGACCTGGTCGTAGCCCTTGGCCGAGCTGTTCTGGAAGGCGTGGGAAAGGGTGTTGGTGAAGACGAGCGTCCCGGACACGAAGGCCACGCCGAGCATCACGGCGAGCACGGTCATCAGCAGCCGGGCCTTGTGCGCGAGGACGTTGCGCAGGGCGGTGCGGAACATCAGGAGGTCCGGCCCTTCGCGTCGAATCGCTTCATGAAATCGAGGACGTTCTCGGCGGTCGGCTTGTACATCTCGTCCACGATCCGGCCGTCGGCGAGGAAGACGACCCGGTCCGCGTAGGCGGCGGCCACCGGGTCGTGGGTCACCATCACCACGGTCTGACCCCACTCCCGTACGGAGTTGCGGAGGAAGCCGAGCACCTCCGCGCCGGAGCGGGAGTCGAGGTTGCCGGTCGGCTCGTCGCCGAAGATGATCTCGGGCCGGGAGGCCAGGGCGCGGGCCACGGCGACGCGCTGCTGCTGGCCGCCGGAGAGCTGGGAGGGCCGGTGGGAGAGCCGGTCGGACAGGCCCACCATCCGGATCACCTGGTCCAGCCACTCCTTGTCGGGCTTGCGGCCCGCGATGTCCATGGGGAGCGTGATGTTCTCCAGGGCGGTCAGCGTGGGCAGCAGGTTGAACGCCTGGAAGATGAAGCCGATCTTGTCCCGGCGCAACTTGGTGAGCTGCCGGTCCTTCAGGGAGCCCAGCTCGGTGTCGCCGATGCGCACCGACCCGGAGGAGAAGGTGTCCAGCCCGGCCACGCAGTGCATCAGCGTCGACTTGCCGGACCCCGAGGGGCCCATGATCGCGGTGAACTCGGCCTGCCGGAACTCGGCGGAGACCCGGTCGAGGGCGACCACCTGGGTCTCGCCCTGTCCGTAGATCTTCGACAGATCCGTGGCGCGCGCGGCCACGGAGGTGGTCCGGCCGGCGACGGGAGTGGTGGTCACGGGTGAGCGCTCCTTGGGGGTGACGACGGATGCGAGGCCGATATCCATCGTTCCTGTGCCGTACGGCGATGGAGTCAGCCGCAGTTCCCGTTCCGGGGGCAGACTCGGGGCTGACCGGGGCGTGCCGTGTCATACCTGGGGATGACGGTGAGGTCCCCCGTACGCAGGGGACGTCGAGAACAGGTGGAGCCCCCTGGTTGAGACGGTGAAATTCCGTCATTCCGCACGCGCGCGCGTGCGTCGCGCGCAAGGCTATTGGCAAGTGCGGATGGCGTCTGCCGCGGGCTGATGCACCCTCAGACGTCAATAAAATAAGACAACATCGGGTCCACTCGTCCGCTGATCGGGGGACGTACCCCGATAGGCTCGGGTACCTCGACGCGGAGCCCATGGCCTGCCCGGATGGTGGAATGCAGACACGGCGAGCTTAAACCTCGCTGCCCCTCGCGGGCGTACCGGTTCAAGTCCGGTTCCGGGCACCTCCGACCTCTTTCAGGAGGCGTAGGCAGCTACCGCTTTCGGCGGAGTCCTCCGTTCAGTACCGAGCGTCCGCCGCCGTCCTCGTCCCGACCGTTGACACGGGACGCGGCCCGGCGCAGACTCCTCGAAGGTTTGTGGTGAAGAAAATTTCACCACACGAACAAGCAGGCAAGCGAACAGAGGGGTTCGTCCATGCGCACCACCGTCGGCATCATCGGAGCCGGCCCGGCCGGCCTCCTCCTCGCCCGGCTCCTGCACAATGCCGGCATCGACTCCGTCGTCCTGGAGTCGCGCGACCGGGCCTACGTCGAGCAGCGCCAGCGCGCCGGAATCCTGGAGCAGGGGACCGTGGACGTGCTGCGGGCCGCCGGCGCCGGGGAGCGGATGGACCGCGAGGGCCTGCGCCACGACGGGATCGAGCTCCGGTACGAGAGGAAACGGCACCGCGTCGACTTCCCCGCGCTCACCGGCGGCCGGTCGGTGACGGTGTACGCCCAGACCGAGGTCTGCAAGGACCTCATCGCCCTCCAGCTCAAGGAGGGCGGCCCGCTGCTGTTCGAGGCCGAGGCGCTGGCCGTGGAGGGCGCCGACACCGACAGCCCCCGGGTCCGGTTCCGGCACGAGGGCCGTGAGGACGTCCTGGAGTGCGACTACGTCGTCGGCTGCGACGGGTTCTGGGGGGTGGCCCGCAAGGCGATCCCCGAGGAGCTGACCCGTGTCTTCGAGCGCACGTACCCCTTCGGCTGGCTCGGCATCCTCGCCGACGTCGCCCCCTCGCACGACGAGCTGGTCTACGCCCGCCACGACCGCGGCTTCGCCCTGCTGTCCATGCGCTCGCCCTCGGTCTCCCGCCTCTACCTCCAGGTCCCCGAGGGTACCGACGCCGAGTCCTGGGGCGACGCGGAGATCTGGGACGAGCTGGAGCGCCGCTTCGAGACCGCCGACGACTGGCGCCTGGAGCGCGGCCCCATCACCCAGAAGTCCGTCACCCCCATGCGCTCCTACGTCCACGAGCCCATGCGGCACGGCCGCCTCTTCCTCGCCGGTGACGCTGCTCACATCGTGCCGCCGACCGGCGCCAAGGGGCTGAATCTGGCCGTCGGCGACGTCGTCACCTTCGCGCGGGCGCTGACCCACCGGACGGAGACGGGCTCGGCGGAGCTGCTCGACGCCTACTCCGAGACCTGCCTGAAGCGGGTGTGGCAGGCCGAGCGGTTCTCCTACGACATGACGACCTCCCTGCACCCCGACCCGGACGCCACGCCCTTCGAGGGCCGCCTCCAGGTCGCCCGCCTGGACCGGATCACCCAGTCGTCCGCCGCCGAGACGGACCTCGCCGAGGGGTACACCGGGTTCGCCTTCTAGTGGCCGGCGCGAGCGGCCGGGCGCGCGGTGGATCTCCGCCCGGTTCCGGCCATGTCCCGGCTTGGTCATGATTCGGCCCCGCCGTGGCTGGGAATCAAGGGGCCGCGTAGCGTGTTTCGCGTCACGACAAGGGAAAGATCCTCCCCAAGCACTAGGGTCATTCCTTTGCCTACCTATTACTCTTGAGCCAAGGCCCACACACGGTGGCCATGGAGGAGTGAAATGAGGAGCAGCAACCCGGTCTTCTCGCGACGGGGGTTCAGCCGCGACAACGGCTACGCGGGCTTCAACGCCCAGCCGCAGGCCGGGGGCGCAGCCGTAGGCACGCAGGGCAATCCTTACGCCCAGCCGCAGGCGGGCAACCCGTACGCGCAGAACCCCTACGCGCAGAACCCTTACGCCCAGCAGGACCTTCAGGGCGGCGCCCCGCCGCAGGCCCCGGTCACCACCGGCCGTATGACGATGGACGACGTCGTCATGCGCACCGCCACGACCCTTGGTGTGCTCGTCGTCACCGCCGCGCTCGCCTGGGCGCTGCTGCCGGTCGACGACGCGAACATCGGCCGGTCGTACGGCATCGCCATCGGTGCCGCGCTGGTCGGCATGGTGCTGGCGCTCGTCCAGTCCTTCAAGCGCAAGGCCTCGCCCGCGCTGATCGTCTCGTACGCCGCGTTCGAGGGTGTCTTCCTCGGCGTGGTCTCCAGCGTGGTCGACAACCGCATCGCGAGCGGCGCGGCCATGCAGGCCGTGATCGGCACCCTCGCGGTGTTCGTCGCGGTGCTGGTCGCCTATCGGGCCGGCTGGATCCGCGTCAACCGCCGTTTCTACGGCTTCGTGATGGCGGCGGCGCTCGGCTTCGTCCTGCTGATGATGGTGAACCTGCTGTTCTCCGTCTTCGGCGGCGGTGACGGCCTCGGCTTCCGCAGTGGCGGCCTCGGCATCGTCTTCGGCATCATCGGCGTCCTGCTCGGCGCCTGCTTCCTGGCCCTCGACTTCAAGCAGGTCGAGGACGGCATCGCCTACGGCGCGCCGAAGGAAGAGGCCTGGCTGGCGGCGTTCGGTCTGACGATGACGCTGGTCTGGATCTACCTCGAGTTCCTGAGGCTCATCGCGATCCTCAACAGCAGCGACTAGTTCACGCCAGGTGCGTGAAAGGGCCCCGGGTCTCGACCCGGGGCCCTTCGTCGTCTGTACGGGCCGTGCCGTGCCCAGCGTGTGCGCGTCAGAGGAACTTGCGCGCCGCCCTCCTCAGGTCGTACTCGTGGATGATCGCCTTCGCGTGGCCGTACGCGAGGTTGTGCTCGTGGCGGAGCCAGCTCACTTTCTCCTCGAAGCGGAAGAGAGCCGGGCCTTCTTCTACCGTGCGGAGCCAGTCGGACACTTCACGACCGGTGCAATGGGGGATGCGGGCGAGCAAGTTGCGGTGGGTCTCCTCGGAGAGGACGTGGGACATCGGCGCCTCCGGACGCAAAGGGGATGTAAGCCGGTCCTTCAGGTCACCGTGCCTGAGCGTTGGCCTGTTGGCAACAGTGCGGGTGCGGAGCGTACGGTGGCCGCGTGGTTGATACGACGCCCCTGACTGCCGCCGTGGATCACTTCGCCGACCGGTTGCGGGCCGCGCCGCAGAGCCGGCTCCAGCGAGGCGCGGCGGCCGAAGCGCTGGGTCTGGCCAGGGAGTTGTCCCGCCGGGCGCAGATCATCGAGGACCCCTCGGGCGAGCCCCGCGAGATGCCGGACGCGGGCATGTTCGCCGCCGCCGACCAAGTCACGGTGGCCGTGCACGACTTGGCCCTCGTCCTTCAGGACGAGGGCCAGATCGAGGAAGCGGTACGCCTGGTGGCGGAGGCGCAGAAGCGCGCCGGGGTCTAGGGACCGGGGTCTAGAGGCTCGCTATGACCCGGTCGGCCAGG
The DNA here is from genome assembly GCF_044747265.1 of Streptomyces sp. NPDC090106. Classification (NCBI taxonomy): domain Bacteria; kingdom Bacillati; phylum Actinomycetota; class Actinomycetes; order Kitasatosporales; family Streptomycetaceae; genus Streptomyces; species Streptomyces sp. NPDC090106. The sequence goes on from NZ_JBIVDS010000015.1 coordinate 192,492, forward strand.
ATGTACACGTTCTCCCCGCCGCACGCGAAGGTCAGCGTGTAGGCGCCGGAGACGCCCGAGCCGCCGAGCAGGACCGGGGTCTCGCCCGCGGTGAGGGCCGCGGCGAGGCGTTCCGCCGTCTCCTTGTGGCCCGGGGTCATGCACAGCGTCGTGCCGTCGGCGAAGACGTAGACGTCGAGGGTGCCGAGCGGGCCGGGGCGGACGTCGGCCAGTTCGACGCGGTCGGCGGCGAGTTCCTCCAGGGTGGCCACCGTGCGCTCATGGTCGTTCACGACCGGCGACTGGACCGGCACGAAGTCCGGGTGCGAGGGGTGGCGGCGGCGGGCGGCGGCCAGTTCGGCGGACTCCCCGGCGAACTCGTCGTCGACACCCGGCTCGGTCACCGGCTCCAGATGCTCCAGGCCCACGAAATCGGCCTGGCGGGGCAGGAACAGCTCGCTGTCGGGCAGGCCGAGCAGCATCGGGGCCTCGGAGGCGTCACGCGACTCCTGGGCGGCCCAGAAGGCGCGCGCCTCGGCGAGTTCCCGCTCGCGTTCCTCCGCGAGGGCCTCGGCCACGGCGGCGCGTATCTCATCGGCGTCGGCGGAGAGACGGGCGGCCGGCACGAAACCGTGCGCGGCGGCTGCCGCACTGGTCTCGGCGAGCCGTGTGTGCAGGGCGGCCACCTGGCGGCGCAGCTTCAAGAGGGTGCGCAGGACGGCGACGCCCACGGCGCCCGTGGCGGCCGTGGTGACCAGCAAAGCGATCGGCATGGCGCTCACTGACGTACTCCCGGTTCAAAGTCGACCCCCGACTTCCTACATCAGCTTGAAGGGCGGACTATCCCGCTGTCAGTGCGTAACGTCACGAAACGGACAGGACTTTGGGCCCGGGGTTTAGTGTGAGAACCACTCTGACCTGCGTAAATCCCTACGGGGAGGGAGATAGGTCACATCCTGGGGGAGATTGGATCACAAAACGGCCCAGAACCCTTTGGTTTCAAGGGTTCCGGGCCATTGCCTCACGGCGGGTGCTCGGGCGACTACGTTCGGCACCGGGCCGAAAGCGACACCCGGGGCGTCAACTGTCCTAGCTGAGGCGCTCGATGACCATGGCCATGCCCTGGCCGCCGCCGACGCACATCGTCTCCAGACCGAACTGCTTGTCGTGGAACTGGAGGGAGTTGATCAGCGTGCCGGTGATCCGGGCGCCGGTCATGCCGAAGGGGTGGCCGACGGCGATGGCGCCGCCGTTGACGTTCAGCTTCTCCAGCGGGAGGCCCAGCTCGCGCGCGGAGGGGATCACCTGGGCGGCGAACGCCTCGTTGATCTCGGCCAGGTCGATGTCCTCGATGGTGAGCCCGGCCCGCTTCAGGGCCTGCTGGGACGCCTCGACCGGGCCGAGGCCCATGATCTCGGGGGACAGGCCCGAGACGCCGGTGGAGACGATCCGGGCGAGCGGGGTCAGGCCCAGCTCGCGGGCCTTGGTGTCGCTCATGACGACGACCGCGGCGGCGCCGTCGTTGAGCGGGCAGCAGTTGGCGGCGGTGACGAGCCCGTCGGGACGGAAGACCGGCTTGAGGCCCTGGACCCCCTCCAGGGTGACGCCGGCGCGCGGACCGTCGTCCTTGCTGACGACCGTGCCGTCGGGCAGCGTGACCGGGGTGATCTCCCGCTCCCAGAAGCCGTTCTTGATGGCTTCCTCGGCGAGGTTCTGCGAGCGGACGCCGAACTCGTCCATGTCCTGGCGGGTGACGCCCTTGAGGCGGGCGAGGTTCTCGGCGGTCTGGCCCATCGCGATGTAGGCGTCGGGGACGAGCCCGTCCTCGCGCGGGTCGTGCCAGGAGGTGCCCTCCTGTGCGGCGACCTCGGCGGTGCGGGCCTCGGCGTCGGCGAAGAGCGGGTTGTGCGTGTCGGGCAGGGAGTCGGAGTTGCCCTTCACGTACCGGGAGACCATCTCGACGCCGGCCGAGATGAAGACGTCGCCCTCGCCGGCCTTGATCGCGTGCAGCGCCATCCGGGAGGTCTGGAGCGAGGAGGAGCAGTAGCGGGTGATCGTGCAGCCCGGCAGGTGGTCCATGCCCATCTGCACGGCCACGATCCGGCCCAGGTTGTTGCCCTGCTCGCCGCCGGGCAGGCCGCATCCGAGCATCAGGTCCTCGATGTCCCGCGGGTCCAGCTCGGGCACCTTCGCCAGCGCCGCCTGGATGACCGTCGCGGTCAGGTCGTCCGGGCGCAGGTCCTTGAGGGAGCCCTTGAAGGCGCGGCCGATGGGGGAGCGGGCGGTCGAGACGATCACGGCTTCGGGCATCACGGCTCCATGGGCGTATCTACGGTGACGGGCAGGGCTGCTTGGGAAGTTACCCGTACGTATGGCCAGGGTCACGGGGGCGGCGGTGTGACCCTGGCCGCAGTTTTCTAAGCGCTTGCTTTTCTCGGTGTCCGGCTGCCCCGGCCGCCCGGCGGCCCGCCCCGCCTCAGACGCCCGAGGCGCTCGGGGACGACGGCGCGGCGTCCGGTTCCTGCACCCGCCGCCTGCGCCGCCGCTTGAGCAGCGCCCAGGGGCCGCGCGGCCCGGTCGGCATCGCCGCGGTGACCTCCGTACCGGCCTCGGCGGCGGCCTCCGCGGCGGCGCGGGCGACCGGCAGGAAGCCCTCGCGGCGGGCCGCGTCCGGGCGCTCCTCGTCGGCCGGCCACAGCCCGAGGGCCGCGCAGACCGTCGGCAGGACCGCCATGGCCGCCGTCGCGTACCCCTCCGCCGAGGGGTGGTAGTTGTCCGGGCCGAACAGCTCGCGCGGGTTCGCCTCGAACTCCGGGCCCAGCAGATCGCCCAGCGACACCGTCCGGCCGCCCTGCTCGACGGCGCCGATCGTCTGGGCGGCGGCCAGCTGGCGCGAGGCCCGCCGGGCCAGCCAGCGCAGCGGCTGCTGCACCGGCTCGATCGTGCCCAGGTCGGGACAGGTGCCGACGACGACCTCCGCACCGGCGGTGCGCAGCCGTCGTACCGCCGCCGACAGATGCCGCACCGAGCGGGTCGCGGGCATGCGGTGGGTGACGTCGTTCGCCCCGATCATGATCACGCAGACGTCGGGCACCTGGTCGCAGTCCGCGAGCGCCAGCGGCACCTGGCGGTCCAGATCGTCGGAGCAGGCGCCGGGCAGCGCCACGTTGCGCAGCAGCACCGGCCGTTCCGCGACCGCCGCGAGCCCCGAGGCCAGCAGGGCGCCCGGGGTCTGGCCGCCGCGGTGCACGCCCTGTCCCGCCGCCGTGGAATCACCCAGCATGGTCAGCCGCAGCGGCGGCTCACCCGGGGTGGAGTAGCCGAGACCGTACAGTCCGCCCGCGTTCGGCACATGCGGCGCCGAGCCCCGGCCGCCGCCCCGCACCTGCCGCTTGGCGAACTGCACCTCGGCCAGCACCAGACCGACGGCGGCGGCACCGACCAGCCCGATCCCGCCACCGCCGTACGCCGCGCCCGCCGCGATCCGCCGGGCCACCCGCGCCCTCGACATGCTCGTCATACGTCGCCACCACCTCCCTCGTTGCCGTACATCCACTCCTTGCCCCGTACGGACCGTGGTCCAATCTCAACGAGGAGTGAACTGCCACCAAGGGGCCGTAGGCTGGCGGAACCACTACGACCACATCTTTTGCAGCATCCGGAGACAACGGTGCAATTCCACGACTCGATGATCAGCCTCGTCGGCAACACCCCGCTGGTGCGGCTCAACAACGTCACCCAGGGGATCCAGGCGACCGTCCTGGCCAAGGTGGAGTACTTCAACCCCGGCGGTTCTGTGAAGGACCGCATCGCGCTGCGCATGATCGAGGCGGCGGAGGAGAGCGGCGCGCTCAAGCCCGGGGGCACGATCGTCGAGCCGACCAGCGGCAACACCGGCGTGGGCCTGGCCATCGTGGCCCAGCAGAAGGGGTACAAGTGCATCTTCGTGTGCCCCGACAAGGTGAGCACCGACAAGATCAACGTCCTGCGCGCGTACGGCGCCGAGGTCGTGGTCTGCCCGACCGCCGTGGACCCCGAGCACCCGGACTCGTACTACAACGTCTCCGACCGCCTCGTCCGTGAGACGCCGGGCGCCTGGAAGCCGGACCAGTACTCCAACCCCAACAACCCGCTCTCCCACTACCACTCCACCGGCCCCGAGCTGTGGGAGCAGACGGAGGGCAGGATCACCCACTTCGTCGCGGGCGTGGGCACCGGCGGCACCATCTCCGGCACCGGCCGCTACCTGAAGGACGCGAGCGAGGGCCGGGTCCAGGTCGTCGGCGCCGACCCCGAGGGCTCCGTCTACTCCGGCGGCTCGGGACGGCCGTACCTCGTCGAGGGCGTCGGTGAGGACTTCTGGCCGACCGCCTACGACCGGACCGTCGCCGACGAGATCGTCGCCGTGTCCGACAAGGACTCCTTCCAGATGACCCGGCGCCTGGCCAAGGAGGAGGGCCTCCTGGTGGGCGGCTCCTGCGGCATGGCGGTCGTCGCGGCGCTGCGCGTGGCCGAGCGCCTCGGCCCGGACGACGTCGTGGTCGTGCTGCTGCCGGACAGCGGGCGCGGCTATCTGTCGAAGATCTTCAACGACGAGTGGATGGCCGACTACGGCTTCCTGGAGAACGAGGGCCCCAGTGCCCGCGTCGCCGCCGTCCTGGACCACAAGGAGCACGGCGCCATCCCCTCCCTCGTCCACATGCACCCGGACGAGACGGTCGGTGAGGCCATCGAGGTGCTGCGCGAGTACGGCGTCTCGCAGATGCCGATCGTGAAGCCGGGCGCCGGCCACCCCGACGTCATGGCCGCCGAGGTCATCGGCTCCGTCGTCGAACGCGAGCTGCTGGACGCCCTGTTCACCCAGCGGGCCTCCCTCCAGGACCCGCTGGAGAAGCACATGTCGGCGCCGCTGCCGCAGGTCGGCTCCGGTGAGCCGGTCGGCGACCTGATGCAGGTGCTCGGCGCGGCCGACGCCGCGATCGTCCTCGTCGAGGGCAAGCCCAAGGGCGTGGTCAGCCGTCAGGATCTGCTGGCTTTCCTCGCGACGGGCGGCAAGTGACGGCGAACGTCCGGTGAACGGCGGGTGCCGTGGGGAAACTTGCGGTCGGTGGACTTCGCGGAAGTGGTACGAGCGTGTCACGTCCACGCAGCACCCGCTTAACACGGGTCCGGCACATTAGTGGGTGTCGGCAGGGCGGGAGCGGCTCCCCGCCCCAGCCGGCGCCGAACGTCCAAGGACCTCCGGAGCGGCTCCCGGACCTCCAAGGACGCCGGACGTCGCACCAGGCCTGACCAGGTCGACGTCCTCCGCGGGGACCGCCGTCGTCCCGCCCCCCAGTGATGGGGGTGCGGCGGTCCCCGCGCATATCTCTTTCCCGGGAACCCCTCGGCGCTCAGCGGTCCCGCTCAGTCCTCCCAGCGGTCCCCGTCCTTGCCGCGCCCCTCGTGGCGGCGGCCGAACAGCCCCGGGTTGGTGCGCACCGCCTGGAAGGCGTTGACACCGACGATGCCCGCCCACGCGGCCAGCAGCCCCGGCAGATGCGCCACGCCGCCGCCGATGGCGGACAGCGGGATGGCGAGGACCAGCGAGACGATGCCGAAGCCGAAGCGTTCGCCCCAGGAGTCGGTGGGCCTCGGCGAGCGCGAGCCCCGGGCCACCACCATCTGCTGCTCGGCGAGCTGGCGCCGTACCCGGCGCTCCACGGCGCCGTCGATGCGCTGGTCGACCTTCTCCAGGAACGAGTCGACCAGTGCGGACTCGTACTCCTCGCCCAGTTCCCTGCGGGCCTGCAGGGTGGCGTTGAGTTCCTTCTTCAGCTCGGCGTCCCGCGCGTCCATTCCCGTCATGCGTCCCACGGTAGGCAGCCGCCAGGTCCCCCGCACTGGGGTTAGCCCCCGTGTTCGGGGTCGGGGGTGCCGGGGTGGTCCCGGCACCCGTGTGCGGCGATGGCCGGGGCGTGCTCGGCCGGCCGCGCGCGGGGTGCGCGGCCCGTGCGGCGCGGCGCTCGCGGGCCGGGGCGGCCGGCGACGGTCGTGAACGGGTGGCGCCCCGCGGGTCGTCGCCGCTCCCGCCCCCGCACGGGCGGCGGTGCCGGGCCCCCGCACGGCTGTGGCACCGCCCCGGTCGGGCTGTCCGATCGGCGTCGGCCCCGGCAGGGGCGGGGGGACCGGGGTGGGTCAGGTCAGCAGGCCGTGTTGCTTCGCGTAGCTCGCCGCCACGTCCTCGGGGTCCTTCTTGTCCTTGTCCACCTGGCGGTTGAGCTCGGTGAGCTGGGCGGTGGTGAGGACGTTGCCCAGGCGCGCGAGGGCCTTGCGGACGGTGGAGTCGGCGACCCGGTCGGCGATGAGCGGGACCACGTGCTGGCCCGGGACGAGGTTCTCGGGGTCGGTCAGGACGACCCAGTCGTTGGCCTGGATGTCGGTGTCGGTGGTGAAGAGGTTCGCCACGTCCACGTCGCCCTTCTTCAGGGCGGCCTTGACCAGCGGGCCGGAGGAGTCGAGGGACTTGAACTCCTTGAACTCCACGCCGTACACGTCCTTCAGGCCCACGGCGCCCACCTCGCGCTTCTTGACCTCGGGCGCCGCGCCGATGACCAGCTCGCCGTTGTGCTTGCTCAGGTCGGCCAGCGAGGTCAGGCCGTACTTCTTCGCCGTCGCCCGGGTGACGGCGAACGCGTCGGAGTCCTCCGCCATGCCGTACGGCAGGATCTGGAGCCCGGCCGGGAGGGCGACGGCCAGCGCGTTCTGCATCTCGCCCTCCTCCGTGGCCTTCGACTTCGGGGCCAGGTAGTGCAGCAGGGCGCCCTGGTACTCGGGCAGGAGGTCGATGTCGCCGCCCTTGAGCGCGGGGATGAGGATCTCCCGGGTGCCGAGGTTGGGGCGGACGGTGACCTTCACCCCGGCCGCCTCCAGGACGGCCGCGTAGAGGTGGCCGAGGACCTGGTTCTCGGTGAAGTTGGCGGTGCCGATGGTGACCCCGTTCTCGCTGGAGCCGCCGCCGGAGGAGGAGCCGCCCTGGCCTTCCAGGGAGGTGATGCCGCCCGCGCAGGCGGACAGGGCGGGGACGGAGGCCGCCGCGAAGAGGCCGCCGAGGAGGGTGCGTCGGTTCATCGGGTCGGACCCCTAAGCAGTGCGGTGGCGGAAGAGGAAGCGCTGGAGGGCGGAGAGCGCGAGGTCGAGGACGACGGCGGTCGCGGCGACCAGCACCGCCCCGCCCAGCACCTGGACGAGGTCCCGCTGGGCCAGCCCGTCGAACACGTACCGGCCCAGCCCGCCGAAGGAGACGTACGCCGCGATGGTCGCCGTGGCGACGACCTGGATGAGCGCGAGCCGCAGCCCGGTCATGACCAGGGGCAGCGCGAGCGGGAGTTCCACCTGGAACAGGACCTGGTGGCCGCGCATGCCCTGGCCCTTCGCCGCGTCCCGGACGTCCGGGTCCACGGCGGTCATCCCGGCGTAGGTGTTGGTGACGATGGCCGGGACCGCGAGGGCGACCAGCGCGACGTACACAGGGAGCATCGACAGGCCGCCCGCGAGGAAGACCAGGACGACCAGGCCCACGGTCGGCAGGGCGCGGCCGAAGGAGGCGAGGTTGATGGCGAGGAAGGCGCCCTTGCCGGTGTGCCCGATCAGCAGGCCGAGCGGCAGGCCGATCGCGGCGGCGACGAGGGTGGCGAGCAGCGAGTACTGGAGGTGCTCGGCGAGCCGGTGGGCGATGCCGTCGGAGCCGGTCCACTGGGCGGAGCCGGTCAGCCAGGCGCCGAGGTTCCTGAACAGCTCGTCCATGTCAGGCAGCCCTCCTCTTCCACGGGGTGAGCACGTACTGGAGGGCGACGAGCAGCGCGTCCGCGATCACGGCGAGCAGGAGGGTGAGGACCACTCCGGCGATCACCGGGGTCGGGAAGTCGCGCTGGAAGCCGTCGGTGAAGAGCTGGCCGAGGCCGCCGTCGCCGATGTAGGTGGCGACGGAGACCAGCGAGATGGACATCACCGTCGCGATCCGCACGCCCGCCATGATCACCGGCAGGGCGAGCGGGAACTCGACGGTGAGCAGGGTGCGCAGCGGGCGGGTGCCCATGGCCTTGGCGGCCTCCTTGGTCCTCGCCGGGACCGAGTCGAGGCCCTCGACGGTGTTCCGCAGCAGCACGACCAGCGTGTAGACGGTCAGGCCGATGACCGTGGTGGTCCGGGTCAGACCGCTGACCGGGAGCAGCAGCACGAAGATCGCGATCGACGGGATCGTGAACAGGACGTTGGAGACGCCGAGCAGGAAGCCGCGCAGCGGGCGGATCCGGTGGGCGATCACCGCGAGCGGGAGCGAGATCAGGACGCCGAGGAACACGGCGGTCAGGGCGGCCTGGAGGTGGGAGAGGGTCAGGGTGGTGAGGTCGTCGGTGTGGTCGCCCATCCACGACCAGTCGATCGTCATGCCGCCACCCGGGCCTCGGCGTGGGCCTGTCCCGCGTGGGTGTGGACGTCCTCGCGGGAGGAGACGCCGGTGAGGAGGCCGTCGCCGTCGACGCGGGCGACCAGGCCGGTGGGGGAGGCGAGGGACTCGTCGAGGGCGGCGAGCAGGGAGTCCCCGTCCGTCAGGGGCCGCAGGGGCAGTTCGGTGCCCTCGGAGCTCCAGTGCAGGGGCCTGCGCCGCTCGTCCAGGACGAGGGTCCAGGTGCCGCCCTCGGGGGCCGCGCCCTGGGGCACCCCGGCCAGGGTCCGCAGGGACAGCAGCTTCAGGCCGCGTTCGGCGCCGAGGAAGTCGGCGACGAAGTCGTCGGCGGGCCGGGCCAGCAGTTCGGCGGGGGCGGCGCACTGGACGAGATGGCCGCCGGTGCGGAAGACGGCGATGCGGTCGCCGAGCCGGACCGCCTCGTCGATGTCGTGGGTGACGAAGACGATGGTCTTGTTCAGCTCCTTCTGCAGACGCAGCAGTTCGTCCTGGAGCTGGGTGCGCACGACCGGGTCGACCGCGCCGAAGGGTTCGTCCATCAGCAGCACCGGCGGGTCGGCGGCGAGCGCGCGGGCGACGCCGACGCGCTGCTGCTGGCCGCCGGAGAGCTGGTGCGGGTAGCGCCGGCCGGCGTCGGCGGAGAGGCCGACGGTCTCCAGGAGTTCGGCGGCGCGGGCGCGGGCCCTGCGGCGGCCGTGCCCCAGCAGCAGCGGGACGGTCGCGATGTTGTCGAGGACCGTGCGGTGCGGGAAGAGGCCCGCCTGCTGGATGACGTACCCGATGGAGCGGCGCAGTTCGGCGGCGTCCTGCCGGGTGACGTCCTTGCCGCCCACCTTGATCGTGCCGGAGGTCGGCTCGACCATACGGTTGACCATGCGCAGGGTGGTCGTCTTGCCGCAACCGGAGGATCCGACCAGGACGGTCACACCGCCCTCCGGCATCTGGAGGGAGAGGTCGTGGACCGCTGTCGTGCCGTTGGGGAAGCGCTTGTGGACCGCGTCGAACTGGATCATGAGATGTCCCTTGCCCGGCTGTATAACGTCATGCAGAGTTCTTGGTAGCTGAATAGGTTGTCAACGGGTTGAGGTAAATCCGAAGGAACGGATGACCGAAAGGTGAGATGGAATGTCGGGATTGAGGGGAGTTTGGGCTTGATGTCGTCTCGGATCGTGGACGCGCCGGAACCCGTGCACACCGGCCTGGTCGTCCTCGACGGGATCGGGCTGGGCGTCGCCGATGTCGTACGGCTCGCCGACGGCACCGCCCGGCCGGTGCCCGGGACCGAGGCCGTGAAGCGGGTGGGCGAGTCCTGGGACGCCGCCCGGCAGATCGCCGCGACCGGACGCGTCTACGGCCGCTCCACCGGCGTCGGCGCCAACCGGAACGAACCCGTGCCGACCGAGGCCGCCGCCGAGCACGGGCTCAGGCTGCTGCGCAGCCACGCCGGCGCCATCGGCGAGGAACTGCCCGCCCGGCAGGTCCGCGCCATGCTCGCCGTGCGCGCCAACCAGCTCCTCGCGGGCGGCGCCGGACTGCGGCCGACCGTGGTGAGCGCCCTGTGCGAGGCGCTGGAGAGCGGGGCGTACCCGGTCGTCAACGAGTTCGGCTCGGTCGGCACCGGCGACATCGCCGCCCTCGCCCAGGCCGGTCTCGCACTCGCCGGGGAGCACGCCTGGAAGGGCGTCGCCCCCGCACCCCAGCCCCTCGACAACAACGACGCCCTCGCCTTCATCAGCAGCAACGCCCTCACCCTCGGCCAGTCCGCGCTCGCCCTGCACGAACTGCGCGGGCTGCTGGAGGCCACCCAGGTCGTCGGCGCGCTCTCCCTGCTCGCCGTGGACGGCTCCCACGAGGCGTACGCCGCCCCCGTGCACGCCGCCCGGCCGCACCGCGGCAGCGGCGAGGTGGCCCGGCGGATGCGGGAGCTGATCGGCGCCGACGAACGGCCCACCCCGCCGCTCGGCCGGATCCAGGACCCCTACGGCTTCCGCTGCCTGCCGCAGATCCACGGCCCGGCCCACGACGCGGCCGACGCCCTCGAAGCGGTCCTCACCGTCGAGATCAACGCCGCCGCCGAGAACCCCCTCATCACCCCCGAGGACATGGCCGCCTACCACCACGGCGGCTTCTACCAGGCCCAGCTCGCCCTGGCCCTGGACCACTTCCGGCTCGCCCTGACCCAGGTGGCCCGGCTCTCCACGTCCCGTCTGTCCACCCTCAACGAACCCGCCTACACCCGGCTGCGGCCCTTCCTCGCCGACCACGAGCCCGCCTCCTCCGGCGTGATGATCCTGGAGTACGCCGCCGGGGCCGCCCTCGGTGATCTGCGGGCCTTCTCCGCCCCCGCCTCCCTCGGGCACGCTGTACTCTCCCGAGGCGTCGAGGAACAGGCCAGCTTCGCCTCGCTCGCCGCCCGCCAGACCCTGCGGGCGTGCGGTGCGTACCGGCTCGTCGTCGGCTGCGAACTCGTCGCCGCCGTACGGGCGTTGCGCCAGCGCGACCTGGGGCCCGACCCGGAGCTCCCGGTCGGGCGGGCGCTGGAGCTGGCCCTCGCGGTGCTCGACGAGGACCAGGCCGACCGGCCGCTCACCGACGACGTGAGCGCCGCGGCGCGACTGCTCGACCGGTTCACGCGGATCTGGAGGGGGAACGAGGCATGAGCACGGAGAGCGAGAAGGGTGCCGTGGACACCGCGGCCGGGCGGCTGCAAGCCCTGTTCGAGGGGCACCGGCTCACCCCGACCCAGCGGCGCATCGCCCACAGCATGGTCCGGCGCGCCGCCGACGTGCCGTTCCTGTCCAGCGTCGAGCTGGCCGAACTCGCCGGTGTCAGCCAGCCGTCCGTGACCCGCTTCGCGGTCGCCCTCGGCTTCGACGGCTACCCCGCCCTGCGCAGACACCTGCGCGAGGTCGCGCCCGCCGAGCAGAACGCGGCCACCGCCTCGTACAACGCGTACCAGCAGGCCGTCGAGGCCGAGATCGAGAACCTCAGGCATCTGGCCGAGGTGCTCGCCGACCCGCGGCCCGTGCAGCGGGCCGGGCGGGTGCTCGCCGCCTCCCGGCCGCTGCCCGTCCTCGGCCTGCGCGCCGCCGCCTCCCAGGCCTACGGCTTCGCCTACTTCGCCGCCAAGGTCCATCCCGACGTCCGGCTCCTCGACGAGGGCGGCACGATGGTCCACGACCGGATCGACGCCGCCGTGCGCGCCGGGGCCACCGCGCTGCTGTGCTTCGCGCTGCCCCGGCACCCGCGCGAGGTCGTCGACACCCTCGGGTACGCCAAGGGGGCCGGACTGACCGTGGTGACGGTCGCCGACTCCGCGTTCGCGCCCGTCGCCAAGGTCTCCGACCTGCTGCTCCCGGCCGCCGTCGGCACCGGGCTCGCCTTCGACACCGCCTGCGCGCCGATGCTGCTGGGGCGGGTCCTGCTGGAGGCGATGTGCGACGACCTGCCGGACGCGCAGGCCCGGCTGGAGGAGTTCGACGCGAAGGCGGCGGCGGGCGGCCTGTTCGTCGAGTGACCGGCCCGCGCGTGCGTTAAGGCTCGTCTCACGTTCGCTCACTAGCCTGCCCCGACAGGACTGTGCCGGGACGAGCAGGAGGCGGAACGTGGCACGCGCAGATCGCAGAGCTCAGGGGCTGGCCCGGGTGGCCGTCGTCGTCCGCGCCGGAGCGGCCCCGCTGTGGTGGGCCGGGGTGTTCGCGGCGGGCGTCGGCCTGCTGGTCCCCGGGCTGACCGGGCGGCGCATCGGGGTGATGGCGGGAGCCGCGCTGTTCCTCGTCGCCGCTGCCGTCGTCGCCTGCGTCCGCCGGGGCCGCTACACGGCGCTCGGGCGCGGGGCCTCGCGGGCCGGGCGGCACGACGTGCTCCAGGACCGGGCCGTGACCGTGCGCAACTGGCGCCACGGGCACCGCTGGTGGCTGCTGCTGGGCTGGCTGCTGGCGCTCGGCGCCAACTTCGCCGTGCCCGTCGCGGGCGGGCTGCTGCTCGCCGGGACCGGCGCCGGGCTGCGGCTGAAGGCGGCCTGGCTCGGGCGGCGCGAGCGGTCCGAGGACGCGCTGTGGTGGGTGCGGGTCGACTGGCTGGACGCCCGCGCGGGGCGCCCCGTCGGCAAGGCGGTCAGGGGCTACCGCGGCACGGGCGTCGCGGCGGGCGACGCGGCCCCGGGCGGGGCGCGCCGCCGCGCCGCGGCACTGGTCTGAGCGGACCGGGAGCGGCCCGCGGGGACCGGGGTCAGACCTCCAGGTCCTCCTCGATCCGCTTCAGCTGGTGGCGGGCCATCGCGAGGTTCGCCCGCTTGGCGTCCAGCACCAGGTACAGGAACAGCCCGTTGCCGCCCCGGCCGCTGATCAGCCGGATCAGATGGAACTGGTCGGACAGGGTGATCAGGATGTCCTCGATCGCCCCCTTGAGGCCGAGGTGCTCCATCGTGCGCATCTTGGCGCGGATCACGTCGGTGTTGCCCGCGGCGGCGACGTTCAGGTCGAAGCCCTTGCTGCCGCCCATCGTGCCGAGCGCCATCCCGCTGGTGTAGTCGACGAGGGCGACTCCGGTCGCGCCCTCGATGGAGGCGAGCGCTTCCTTCAGGCAGGTTTCGGTGTTGGCCATGGGTGATGCTCCTTCACTGGGTGAATACCCGGGTTCAACTCTCGGTGGATGTCCGCGCGTTGGCCGTACGAGGCGGGCGCGCGGTTCTGGATCTGGCGGTGGTGGTCCTGGGAGCGGCGGCGGGCTTCACGGGCGGCTCGACCGGGGTGCGGGAGTCGACGAGCTCCCCGATCCGGATGCCCGAGCGGCGGCCCTCCAGATGGAGCCGGCCCACGGTGACCCGGTCCTGGGCGAGCAGGGTCAGCACGGCGGTGCGGCCCGCGCTGTACGTCGCCACGTAGCCGTAGGCGCAGCGCACCGCCAGCTCCCGGAAGTCGCCCTGCCCGGCGGTGTCCGCCAGCCGTACGGCGATCCCGAGCGCGGCGGCGGTCAGGGCGGCCATGCTCTCGGGCTCGACGCCCGGGGTGTCCTGGGCGAGGACGAGGCCGTCCACCGTGGCGGCGAGGGCGCCGGTCAGATACGGCACCCGGCTGCGCAGCCGGCGCAGCTCGTCCAGGATCTCCGGTTCGGCCGCCATCAGGTCTCTCCTCTCGGCGCGGGCCCTCTGTCGGTCAAAGGGACTCCAGCGCATCCCTGAGCCTCTTCAGCAACGTGATGTCGGGGTCGGTGGACTGGGGTGGTGTCACGGGCCGCGGGGCGCCGCAGGTGACGAGGCCCGCCGCCGCGAGCCGCCGGACGTCCACCAGGGTGTGGAACGCCGGGCGGCCGATGGCGCGGGCGATGTCCGGGGCCGCGCGGACGCCGTCCACCCGGTCCAGGACCGCCCGTTGCCGGGCCGTGAGGGAGGGCGCGCCCAGGGAGCTCGCCCGGTGCAGCGGGGCGTGGTCCGACGCGGGGTCGGGCCAGACGCGGTGCAGCAGGTCGCGGCGGCGCAGCGTCTCGTGCTCCAGCGCGGCCACGGCCACCGGGTGCACGCCCGGCGCCTCCTCCGCGCCCACGTACCGGAACCGGCCCGGGCTGCTGCTCGGGGACAGGGCGAAGTAGGCCGCGTCGTACAGGGCTTCGAGATGGCTGAGCTCCAGCTCGCCCCGGGTCAGCAGGTTGCGTTCGGCGAGCAGCAGGGCGGCGCCGGTGACGCCCTGGGCCTGGGCGACGGCCTGGTGCCAGGTGTCGGCGTCGAGGGTGCCGCGGGCGGTGAGCAGTTCGCCGAGGCCGGGCGCCTCGGGGCTCTCGGCGTGCACCACCCGCCCCTCGGCGAGGTGCAGGGTGCCCCGTTCGCGGACGAGGACACCGGTGGCCCGCTCGGCGGCGAGCCGGGTCAGCATCGGCGAGACGCCGCCCCAGGCCCGGTCGCGGGCCTCGGCCTTGTCCCGTACCGGCAACCGGGGAGGTGGCGTGGTGGTCACCGCCGTCATCCCAGTACCAGCCGTCCGGTCATCTCGCCCAACCTGATGCGGGCCAGCGCGAGATTGCCCTCCACGCGGGCCAGCCACAGGTGGAGGAAGACGCTGCTGTCGAAGGACGTCCGCACGAACCGCAGGACGTGGTAGCTGTCGCGGTTGCTGATGATCACGTCCTCGACGGGCGGATCCTCCTCGGAGCCGTCGGGCGCGAACGCCCGCTGCTCGGCCGCCAGCCGGGCCAGCTCGGCCACCTCGGCGGCGGCCGTCTCCAGATCACCCCCCGGTGACTCGCCCACGGTGCCCAGGGCGAGCCCGCTCGTCCAGTCGACGAGCGAGGCTCCCCGGGCACCGGGCAGTTGCATGACTTCCAGCAGACACTCGTCGATACCGGGCACCGTGGATTCCCCTCCCGCCTGGGGTTCGGCTGAGTGACGCCGAAACTACGCACCGTGTGGGCGGGGGGTGAGGATTCCGGCATTTTCCGGTGGAACATGCGGCGGGGTGGGTAGGGTGGGTCGACTGAGCTGCTTTTCGGATCAGTTGACCCGGATGTCCCGCGTGCCCGTCAACGGCGCATTGTGTCGCCCAGGGTGGTGAGCGCCGAGGCGTGCGCCCCTCCGGACTCCGCCACGATCTCGTCGAGCGTCTGCGGCGAGCGGACCGTGGCGAACGCGACCCCGCCGGCGCCGTCCGGCGCGAACCCGTACACGCCGGGCCGGGCGAGGGAGTTGTACGCGTAGTGGTGCGCGAAGCAGTACGCCCCCGTGTCCGGCACCGCCGCGTGGTCGCCCTGCTCCAGCAGCGGCAGTGCCCGCCCCTCGGCCAGCAGGTCGCCCGAGAAGCACGCCGGACCGGCGACGTCCTGCACCACCTCGGGGCCCGCCTTGGGCCGCCCCTTCGCGTCGTACGCGGCGACCCGCAGCGGCCACGACCCCGGCAGGTACACCGTCCGCGTCGCCACCTGCACGCCCGCGTGCGTCACCGCGACGGGCCGCCCGCCCGCGCTCTTGGCGTACTCGACCCGCGCCACGATCGTGCCGTGCGCGGCCAGCAGCGACCGGCCGAACTCGGTCACCAGTCCGTACCGTCCGTCGAGCAGCCCCGGCACCGTCTCGCGCAGCAGCCGGGCGTAGGCGGCGTACGTCGGTGTCGTCTCGTCCGATCCGTAGTTCACCGGGAGTCCGCCGCCGATGTCGATGGTGTCGATCTGGCGCCGCCCCAGACGCCGGTTGATCTCCTCGGCGAGCGTGTACGCCTCCGCGACGCCCCGCGCCATCAGGGCGAGCGGCACGCCCTGCGAGCCGGTGTGCGTGTGCAGCCGGGTCAGCCACGGGCGCTCGGCACAGGCGCGCACGACCCACTCGCGCGCGCCGGGGTCGGTCAGGGCCACCCCGAACTTCGAGGTCGCCGTGGCCGTCGAGGTCGCCCCGATGGAACCCCCGCCGACCTGCGGGTTGACCCGGATGCCGATCGGCGAGCGGCTCGGCGCCGAGTCCATCAGCGCGTCGACGCGGGCCAGCTCCTGCGGGTTGTCCGCGTTCACGGCGATGCCCAGCGCCAGCGCCTCCCGCAGCTCGGCCGGGGTCTTCGCGGGCGAGTCCAGCACCGTCCGCTCCGGCGGCATCCCCGCCGCCCGCGCCAGCGCCAGCTCGCCCGGGCTCGCCACCTCCGCGCCGATACCGGCCTCCCGCAGCAGCCGTACGACCGCCACCAGGGGGGTCGCCTTCACCGCGAAGGCGTGCAGCACCGGCGTGCCGGGCGCGGTGACCGCGTCGAAGGCCGCGCGCAGCTCGGCGGCCGACTCCCGGATGCCGGTGACGTCCAGGAGGCCGACGACGGGGGAGCCCGGCGTCAGCAGCCCCTGTTCCACCGCCGCCCGGACCGCCTCGTCCCGCCGCGCCGCGCGCCTCGTGTCCCCGTGGTCCATGCCGTCCCCCGTCTGCTCGTCGTCCGGGCCCATGCATCCAGCCAAACATCCGTTCCCGCCCGATGCCGAGGGGTGGCCCTATTGACTAGGTCTATTCAGGAAGCCAGGATGTGAATAACGACAGCAACAACCTGAGCAGCGGCCCACCAGGAGGCAGACCATGTCAGGACCCCGCCCCGTACGAGCCCCGCGCGGTACGGAACTGAGCGCCCTGGGATGGCAGCAGGAAGCCGCCCTGCGGATGCTCCAGAACAACCTCGACCCCGAGGTCGCCGAGCACCCCGACAAGCTCGTCGTCTACGGCGGCACCGGCAAGGCAGCCCGCGACTGGCGCTCCTACGACGCGATGGTCCGCACCCTGCGCACCCTCAAGCAGGACGAGACGATGCTCGTCCAGTCCGGCCGCCCCGTCGGCGTCATGCAGACCCACGAGTGGGCCCCGCGCGTCCTGATCGCCAACTCCAACCTCGTCGGCGACTGGGCCAACTGGGAGGAGTTCCGCCGCCTGGAGGCCCTCGGCCTCACCATGTACGGCCAGATGACCGCCGGTTCCTGGATCTACATCGGCACCCAGGGCATCCTCCAGGGCACCTACGAGACCTTCGCCGCCGTCGCCGCCAAGAAGTTCGGCGGCACCCTGGCGGGCACCATCACCCTCACCGCCGGCCTCGGCGGCATGGGCGGCGCCCAGCCGCTGGCCGTCACCATGAACGACGGCGTCGCGATCTGTATCGACGTCGACCCGCGCGCCATCGAGCGCCGCATCGAGCACCGCTACCTGGACGTCCGCGCCGACTCCCTCGCGCACGCCCTCCGACTCGCCGTCGAGGCCCGCGACGCCCGCCGCCCGCTCTCCATCGGCCTGCTGGGCAACGCCGCCGAGCTGCTGCCGCGGATGCTCGCCGAGGGCGCCCCCATCGACATCGTCACCGACCAGACCTCCGCCCACGACCCGCTGGCCTATCTGCCGGTGGGCGTGGACTTCGAGGACATGGCCGACGCGGCGGCCAAGGACCCGGCGGGCTTCACCACCCGCGCCCGGGAGTCGATGGCCCGGCACGTCGAGGCCATGGTCGGCTTCATGGACGCCGGCGCCGAGGTCTTCGACTACGGCAACTCCATCCGCGGCGAGGCCCAGCTCGCCGGCTACGACCGCGCGTTCGCCTTCCCGGGCTTCGTCCCCGCCTACATCCGCCCGCTCTTCTCCGAGGGCAAGGGCCCCTTCCGCTGGGCCGCCCTGTCCGGCGAGGCGTCCGACATCCACAAGACGGACAAGGCGATCCTCGACCTCTTCCCCGAGAACGAGTCGCTGCACCGCTGGATCAAGCTGGCCGGCGAACGCGTCCACTTCCAGGGCCTGCCCGCCCGCATCTGCTGGCTCGGCTACGGCGAACGCGACAAGGCCGGCGAGCGCTTCAACGACATGGTCGCGAGCGGCGAGCTGGCCGCCCCGCTGGCCATCGGCCGCGACCACCTCGACTGCGGCTCCGTCGCCTCCCCCTACCGCGAGACCGAGGCCATGCTCGACGGCTCCGACGCGATCGCCGACTGGCCGCTGCTCAACGCCATGGTCAACGTCGCCTCGGGCGCCTCCTGGGTCTCCCTCCACCACGGCGGCGGCGTCGGCATGGGCCGCTCGATCCACGCCGGCCAGGTCACCGTGGCCGACGGCACTCCGCTGGCCGGCGAGAAGATCCGGCGCGTGCTCACCAACGACCCCGGCATGGGCGTCATCCGCCACGTCGACGCGGGCTACGACATCGCCGAGTCCGTCGCCGACGAGCGCGGCGTACGGGTGCCGATGCGCGAGGGTGACGACGCGTGACCCGGACGTCCCGGGGCAGCTCGTTCCACACCATGTGGCGCGAGTTGCTCCCCATCGGCCGGCACCCCGATTCCCGCGGTTACCGCCGCTACGCCTGGACCGGCGCCGACGCCGAGTGCCGGACCTGGTTCAAGGAGCAGGCCGAGGCCCGCGGGCTGGCCTACGAGGTCGACCGCAACGGCAACCAGTGGGCCTGGCTCGGCGACCCGCGCGCCGGGGACGCCGTCGTCACCGGCTCGCACCTCGACTCCGTGCCCGACGGCGGCGCCTACGACGGGCCCCTCGGCGTGGTGTCCTCCTTCGCCGCGCTCGACGAACTCCGCGCCCGCCGCACCGAGTTCACCAAGCCCCTCGCCCTCGTCAACTTCGGCGACGAGGAGGGCGCCCGCTTCGGACTGGCCTGCGTCGGCTCCCGGCTGACCGCCGGGCAGCTCACCACCGAGGCCGCCCACCGGCTCACCGACGGCGACGGCGTCAGCCTGCCGAGGGCCATGGAGGCCGCCGGGTACGACCCCGACGCCATCGGCCCGGATCCCGAACGGCTCGCCCGCATCGGCGCGTTCGTCGAACTCCACGTCGAGCAGGGCCGCGCCCTGGACCTGTCCGGCGACCGTGTCGGGATCGCCAGCGCCATCTGGCCGCACGGCCGCTGGCGGTTCGACTTCCGCGGCCAGGCCAACCACGCCGGCACCACCCGGCTCGCCGACCGGCGCGACCCGATGCTGTCCTACGCCGAGACCGTGCTCGCCGCCCGCCGGGAGGCCGAACTCGCCGGTGCCGTCGCCACGTTCGGCAAGATCTCCGTCGAACCCAACGGCGTCAACGCGATCCCCTCCCTGGTGCGCGGCTGGCTCGACTCCCGCGCCGAGGACCAGGCCGCCCTCGACACCGTCGTCGGCGGCATCGAGAAGGCCGCCCGCGCCTACGCCGACGCGCACGGCATCGACCTCGACGTCGTCCGGGAGTCCTTCACCCCCGTCGTCGAGTTCGACCACGCCCTGCGCGACGAACTGGGCCGCATCCTCGGCACGGACCGCGACGCCGCCCTGTCCGTGCCCGTGCTCGGCACCGGCGCCGGACACGACGCCGGAATCCTCTCCGGGAGCGTCCCGACCGCCATGCTGTTCGTACGCAACCCCACCGGCGTCTCGCACTCCCCGGCCGAGTCCGCGACCGAGGACGACTGCGTGGCCGGGGTGCTCGCCCTCGCCGACGTACTGGAAGGACTGGCCACCACGTGACGACGTACTGGCTGGAGCACGCCTGGCTCGACACCCACGTCGAGCCGGGCGTGGCCGTCGAGGTGACCGACGGCCGCATCACCGCCGTCCGCACCGACACGCCCGCGCCGCCCCCCGGCGCCGAGATCCTGCGCGGACTCACCCTCCCCGGGCTCGCCAACGCCCACAGCCACGCCTTCCACCGCGCCCTGCGCGCCACCGTGCAGGTCGGCTCCGGGACCTTCTGGACCTGGCGCGAGATCATGTACTCCTTCGCCGACCGGCTCACCCCGGACACCTACCGGGACCTGGCGCGGGCCGTCTACGCCGAGATGGCGCTGGCGGGCGTGAGCGCCGTCGGCGAGTTCCACTACGTCCACCACGCCCCCGGCGGCACCCCCTACGCCGACCCCAACGCCATGGGCGAGGCCCTCGTCGAGGCCGCCGCCGACGCCGGTATCCGGATCACCCTCCTCGACACCGCCTATCTCTCCTCCGGCTTCGGGCAGCCGCCCGACAGCCACCAGGCGCGCTTCTCCGACGGCACGGCCCACGCCTGGGCCGAACGCTGCTTTGCCCTCAAGGACCGCGACCACGCGCGGATCGGGGCGGCGATCCACTCCGTGCGGGCCGTCCCCGCCGACCAGTTGGAGACCGTCGCCCGCTGGGCCGAGGAACGGGGCGCCCCGCTCCACGTCCACCTCTCCGAGCAGACCGCCGAGAACGACGCCTGCCGCGCGGCCCACGGACGCACCCCCACCCGGCTCCTCGCCGACCACGGCGTCCTCGGCCCCCGCACCACCGGCGTCCACAGCACCCACCTCACCGACGAGGACATCGCCCTGCTCGGCGGCTCCGGCACCGGCACCTGCATGTGCCCGACCACCGAACGGGACCTCGCCGACGGCATCGGACCGGCCGTCGCCCTCCAGCGGGCCGGCTCGCCGCTCTCCCTCGGCTCCGACAGCCACGCCGTCATCGACCTGTTCGAAGAGGCCCGCGCGATGGAGCTGAACGAACGCCTGCGCACCCGCACCCGGGGCCACTGGACGGCCGCCGCCCTGCTGCGCGCCGCCTCCGCCGACGGCCACGCCGCCCTCGGCTGGGACGACGCCGGCACCATCGAGCCCGGCGCGCTCGCCGACCTCACCACCGTCGCGCTCGACTCGGTCAGGACCGCGGGCCCGCTGCCCCGGCTCGGCGCCGAGACGGCCGTCTTCGCGGCGAGCGCGGCGGACGTACGCCACACGATCGTGGGCGGACGGCACGTCGTACGGGACGGGGCGCACACGCTCGTGCCCGATGTGCCCCGCGCGCTGGCGCACGCCATCGAAGCCCTCCGCGCCTGACGACACCCCACGAGGACGCCATGAGCAGCAGCACCGGCAGCACGGCCATCACCGGCATCGCCGCACTGGTCACCAACTCCCCCTCCCTCGGCGACGGTTCGCCCCTCGGCCTGATCCAGGACGCGGCCGTCGTCATCGAGGGCGACCGGGTCGTGTGGACCGGTGAATCGGCCGCGGCACCCGCCACCGACCACCGGATCGACGCCGGGGGCAGGGCGGTCGTCCCCGGCTTCGTCGACTCGCACTCCCACCTGGTCTTCGCGGGCGACCGCACCCAGGAGTTCAACGCCCGCATGTCCGGCCGCTCCTACAGCGCGGGCGGCATCCGCACCACCGTCGCCGCGACCCGCGCCGCCACCGACGAGCAGCTGGAGGCGAACCTCACCCGCTATCTCGCCGAGGCCCTGCGCCAGGGCACCACGACCTTCGAGACCAAGTCCGGCTACGGCCTGACCGTCCACGACGAGGCCCGCGCCCTGCGCATCGCCGCCGCCCACACCGAGGAGGTCACCTACCTCGGCGCGCACATCGTCTCCCCGGACCTCGCCGACGACCCGGCCGCCTACGTCGCGCTCGTCACCGGCGAGATGCTCGACGCCTGCGCCCCGTACGCCCGGTGGATCGACGTGTTCTGCGAGAAGGGCGCCTTCGACGGCGACCAGGCCCGCGCGATCCTCACCGCGGGCCGGGCCAGGGGCCTGCACCCGCGCATCCACGCCAACCAGCTCTCCTACGGCCCGGGCGTCCAGCTCGCCGTCGAACTGGACGCGGCGAGCGCCGACCACTGCACCCACCTCACGGACGCGGACGTCGACGCCCTCGCGAGCGGGAACACCGTCGCCACGCTCCTGCCCGGCGCCGAGTTCTCCACCCGGGCTGCGTGGCCCGACGCCCGCCGGCTGCTCGACGCGGGCGTCACCGTCGCCCTGTCGACCGACTGCAACCCGGGCTCGTCGTTCACCTCGTCGGTCCCGTTCTGCGTCGCGCTCGCGGTGCGCGACATGGGGATGACGCCCGACGAGGCGCTCTGGTCGGCCACGGCGGGCGGCGCGGCGGCCCTGCGCCGGGACGACATCGGGCATCTCGCGCCGGGCGCGCGGGCCGACCTCGTCCTGCTCGACGCGCCGAGCCATGTCCACCTCGCCTACCGGCCCGGGGTGCCCCTGGTCAGCGGGGTGTGGCGGGCGGGCGAACGGCTGGTGTGAGCGTCACTCGGCCGGGGGCCGCCGCGTCCGGATGGTCAGCGGGTTGACGAAGTCGCCCTGGCCGCCGGCGTACTGGCGCTCGTGGAAGCGCTGGCCGGCGCCCGAGCCGTACATCCGGAAGAACCACTTGCTCTGCCAGGCCTCCTGCGCGACGCTCAGGGCGTTGTACTCCGCCACGGCCTTGGCGCGGGTGGTGGCGGCCAGTTCCTGGATCATCTCGATGATCCGCTCGCTCTCGAACCGGCCCTTGGGCGTTCTGCCCTCCTTGTTGCGGAACCAGCCGACGGTTTTCCTCCGGTACGCGTCGAGGAGTTTGGCCTCCAGGTCCTGCATCGCCTTCTGCGCCTGCTGGTTGCGGGTGTAGTTCTCCAGCGTCACCCAGTCGTTGCCGTCGCCGCTGCGGGCGACGACGCCGGCGAAGTGGTAGTTCCACACGTCCACGTCCGAGTGGTCGGTGGACGTCGTGCCCGGCGCGGCGGTCGCGTAGTCGATCTTCTGGTCGCTGCCGATCGACAGCGTGGCGAACGCCTCGCCCACCTCGGGCCGGGCGTGGTTGTTGACGCCCAGCTCCTGGGCGGCGGCGTCGGAGGCGGCGGGGTCGGTGCGCAGGGTGCTGCCGTACCGCTCCGCCGCCGAGTTGCCGGGAGCGGGGTTCCCGGTCGGCGCGTGGACCGCCGCGGTGAGCCGCTCGGCGATCGCGGTGCCCTGGTCCTGGCTCCAGGGCGCGGTCTCGTCGGTGGTGGTGCCCTGGAGCGCGATCTCCATGGCGTAGGTGCCGATCACCTTGCGGGCCACGTCGATGCACTGGTGCTTGACCAGGTCGGCGAAGCCCTCGGCCCTGGCCCGGTCCTCCTCCCCGTTGACCACGGGGGTCACCCGCTTCAGCTCGCCGCCCGCGGTCCGGACGGAGCCGCCGGACTGCACCAGCGTGTAGGCGCTGCCGCGGGCCAGGAGATCCGCGTTGGCCTGGGTGAACGCCTGCTGGGAGGCGTAGAACTCCTTGGGTTCGCGGTCCGTGTCGTGCACGGCGAGCGTGCCGTCGTCCGAGATCAGCAGGGAGACGTCGAACGGCTGGTGCATCCGGATGTCCATGTGGTCGACCAGCGGCACGTCGGCGCGGGCGTCCGCCTTCGCGGGATCGACCTGGGCCTTGATCAGCTTGTTGGGGGACTCGCCGGGGCGCAGCACGGCCTCCGAGCCCTGTGTCAGGAAGTGGTCGACCCCCTTGGTCCGGTTCGGGTGCTGCGCCGCGCTCTCGCCCGTCACGCCGGTGACCCGGCCCCCGGTCGTGTACCGCTGCACGGCGGTCGGCCCGCCGGTCCCGCCCGAGGGCCGGGGAAGCGCCCGCCGCACGTCCGGCACGGGCCCCGCCAGCGCCCGCGTGGCGTTCGCCTCGGCCGCCCGCTCGAACCGGTCCCCGGGGTCGCTGACGGCGAGCCCGTCGCCGTGGTCGGTGCCGGAGACGGGGCCCTGCCGCTGCTGGATGACATGGGTCAGCTCATGGGCGAGCGTGTGCCGGTCCCCGCCGCCCGACCCCACGACGATGTGGCTGCCGGACGTGTAGGCGCGGGCCCCGATCTCCCGGGCGGAGGCGCGGGCCGCGTGGTCGGTGTGCAGCCGGACGTCGGAGAAGTCCGCGCCCAGGCGGGCCTCCATCTCGCCCCGCACCCCGTCGTCCAGAGGGCGCCCCGAGCCGCGCAGCACGTCGTGCACGGCGGACCGCTGGACGGCCGCCGGGCCCGCCGCCGCGTGCCCGCAGTCCGGTCCGTGCGCGTGCCGCTCCGCCTCCCCGCCGCCGTGCCCGGCCCTGCGGAGCATCTGCACGACGGCGGCGTTGCCCGTGGCGCGCTGCCGGGCGAGCAGCTCCGACGCGCCCGCGGCGAGCACCGGCCCCGGGGTCCTGGAGGACTGAGGAGCCTGCCGGGCGGCCGGCTGCCGCGTCGGTGCGTCGTCTCGGCGTCGTGGGGCGTGCATGGGTCTCCTTCGCGTCCCGGGAGCGCTCCAGCCACATCTAAGGCGCGGGCGCGGGCGCGGCAAGGGCCCCGGGGGCAGCGCGGGGGCACGGGGTGCCGCCCTTTCGGACCCGTCACTCCTCCAGGGTGAGCCCCCGGCGCAGCCGGACCAGGGTCCGCGACAGCAGCCGTGACACGTGCATCTGGGAGATGCCCAGCTCGTCACCGATCTCCGACTGGGTCAGTCCGGCGACGAAGCGGAGGGAGAGGATCTTCCGGTCCCGGGCGGGGAGCTGGGCGATCAGGGGTTTCAGGGACTCCACGTACTCGATGCCTTCGAGCCCGTGGTCCTCGTACCCGATCCGGTCCGCGAGGGCGCCCTCGGAGTCGTCCTCCTCCGGCTGCGCGTCCAGCGACGAGGCGGTGTACGCGTTGGAGGCGGCCATGCCCTCCACGACCTCGTCCTTCGTCAGCCCGAGCCGCTCGGCGAGTTCGCCCACGGTCGGCGCCCGGTCCAGCTTCTGGGCCAGTTCGTCACCGGCCTTGGCGAGGTCGAGGCGGAGTTCCTGGAGGCGGCGCGGGACGCGCACGGACCACGAGGTGTCGCGGAAGAAGCGCTTGATCTCGCCGATGATGGTCGGCATCGCGAAGGTGGGGAACTCCACGCCGCGGCTCAGCTCGAAGCGGTCGATCGCCTTGATCAGGCCGATGGTGCCGACCTGGATGATGTCCTCCATCGGCTCGCTGCGGGAGCGGAACCGGGAGGCGGCGAACTTGACCAGGGCCAGGTTGAGTTCGACGAGCGTGTTGCGGACGTACGAGTATTCGTGGGTGCCCTCCTCCAGCGACTCCAGGCGCGCGAAGAGGGTCTTCGACAGGGCCCGTGCGTCCACCGGCCCCACCTCGTCGAACGGGGGGATCTCCGGGAGCCCGGCGAGGAGGTCGTCCGTGTCGGGACCCGCTGGGGTGTCCCGCGCGATGGGATCCAGATGTTCCGGGGGGGAAGTCGACGTCGCCTCTTGGGTATGCGGTGCGTCGAGCCGGGGTGACATGATGTCCTCCATCGTTCTCGGCATAAGGCTGCCGAAGCCATGCGTGCACTGCGGTGTGCGGCGCCTCCAAAGCCGGCCGTGTCGAGTACGTGTCCTTACTAGCCCTACCCGCTTTCACAGCCCGGTCGCAAGTGGCTTCCGTTCATAAATGTCCGTTTATGTACGGTTGTTCGGGCGTCGGGGTGTGTGGAGAAGGCGTAGTGTTCGAGGGCGTCAGGAACAGCCCCGACATCGGGAGAGAGAGACGGCATGGACCGCGGGACGGTCGGCAGCGCACAGTCTGGCCGGCTTCTGGTCGAGGTGCGGGAAGAGGGCGCCAGCGCCGTCGTGACTCCGGCGGGTGAGCTCGATCACCACACCGCCGATCTGTTGCGCGAGCCACTGGACGCCTGTCTCGCCAAGGGCTTCAACCGCCTGGTGGTCGACTGTTCGCGCCTGGAGTTCTGCGACTCCACGGGGCTGAACGTCCTGCTCGGCGCCCGGCTGAAGGCCGAGGCGGCGGGGGGCGGGGTCCATCTCGCGGGGATGCTGCCGGTGGTGGCGCGGGTCTTCGAGATCACCGGCGCCGACGCGGTCTTCACCGTGCACGACACCCTCGCCGAGGCCCTGGCGGACGACTCGGGCTGAGCCGGGCCCTCCGGGTCCGCCGCCCCCGACGGACGGGCCCGCGCAGGGGAGCGTGACGGGGATTTCGTGTGCGTCACACCCATCCGGCCCGAAACGGGGGGTGTTCCGGCGGCCCGGTAGGGCAGGAGACATCCTGAACGTCGGGCGGAGAACGGTGATGTGCCGCATCGTGACGGATGACGTGACCATTGAAATCATGAACTGGTGAATCGGTGAGGTGAAGCGCTGATGAGCAGCACCCGGCCTTACTCGCCGGGCGACCGTGGCCCGGAGGAGGCCGACGGCGCTTCCGGGACGTCGGAAGGGGGCGGCGCCGTGTCCGAGGGGTCCGCGACGACGGCGGCGACGGGCCGGCAGGTCCGCAGACTCGACCTGGACGGCGCGAGCGCCGTCGTGCCGCTCGCCCGTGACTTCGCCCGGGACGCGCTGCACGCGTGGGGCTGGCTGCCCGCCGCCTCCGCGGACCAGCGGGCCGCCTCCGAGGACGTCCTGCTGGTCGTCTCCGAGCTGATCACCAACGCCTGTCTGCACGCCGAGGGGCCGGACGAGATGGCGATCGCCTGCGACGGCAAGGTCATCCGGATCGAGGTCGCCGACCGCGGGACCGGTGAGCCGGCGCCCCGCACCCCGCACCGCGCGGGCCGTCCCGGCGGGCACGGCATGTTCATCGTCCAGCGGCTCTGCCTGGACTGGGGCGTCGTGCGCACCCCCGGGGCGGCGGGCAAGACGGTGTGGGCGGAACTCCAGGCTCCGGGGGAGAGCACCCCGGGTCCGGGCTGAGACGCAGGTCACATTTCCGGATGTCACATCCGGGCCGGGCTCGCCCGTCGTACGTGTGAAGCGCACGACAACGGCAGAGGAGCTCACCGTGGAACCCCGTCTGAACCCCTTCACCAACCCGGTCGCCGGCAAGGTTCTCAAGCACCTCGTCGGGGCGGGGCAGGCCCTCGCGGACTCGACGCTGCCGGCCGCGACCCGGGAACTGGTGCGGATCCGGGCCAGCCAGATCAACGGCTGCGGGTTCTGCCTCGACATGCACACCAAGGACGCGACCGCCGCCGGCGAGACGCCCCAGCGCCTGTTCCTGGTCGCCGGCTGGCGCGAGGCGAAGGTGTTCACCGACGCCGAGCGCGCCGCTCTGGAGCTCGCCGAGCAGGGCACGCGGATCGCCGACGGGACGGGCGTCCCCGAGGAGGTCTGGCGCAACGCCGCGAAGCACTACGACGAGGCCGAACTCATGGCCCTCGTCACCGAGATCGCCCTCATCAACGCCTACAACCGTCTCAACGTCATCCTCCAGATGCCGGCCGGCGACTACGAGCCGGGCATGTTCGCCCACTGACCGGTCCCCCAGGAGCCCGGCCGCCCCCTGCGGGGCACGGCCGGGCTTTCGCATGCCCGCCCTGCCCCGAAGGGCCACCCCCTAGACGCCGAACGGCTTCGCGTACCGCACCGTGCCGCCCGGCAGCGGACGCGCCGCGTCCAGGGTGAGGGCCATCAGGGCCTCGGCCGGGACGTCGAAGGAGACGCCGATGCCGTGGCGGAAGGCGGGGGTGAAGCCGAAGCGGGGGTAGTAGGCGGGGTGCCCGAGGACGACGACGTGGGGTTCGGCCCGGTCACGGGCGGCGGCCAGCGCGGCGCGGACGGCGGCGGTCCCGGCGCCCTTCCCCTGGTGGGCGGGCAGCACGGCGACGGGGCCCAGGCACAGCGCCGGGGCGTCGCCGACATGGCAGCGGGTCAGCAGGGCGTGGCCGACGACCGTGCCGTCGTCCGGATCGGCGACGACCAGGGAGAGCCCGTCGAGCCAGGCGCCGTCCGCGCGCAGCGCCTCGACGAGGTCGGCCTCCAGCGGGGTGTCGAAGGCCGCGAGATCCACCGCGCGGATCGCGGGTGCGTCGGCGTCGGTCTCGGTGCGGGTGAGCCATGCGGCGCGAGAGGTCATGCGCCCAGGATGGGCCATCGGCACCGGCCCGCCCGGAAGTTACCCGGGGTAGCCGAAGAGGCGGCGCCTCCACGCGAACACCCGTCCGCGCCCGCCGGATCGTCACAACTCCGGTCCGCGCCTTGTCTTCCCTCCTCGCGACCCCGGGCGTACCTTGACGGCCGATCTGATGTGCCGTCAGGAACCGGCCATGGCGCAGGAGTCAGGGCAACGAGCAAGGGAGCGCAACCGTGTCGTACCGAAATCGAACCGCAGCGCTCGCGTCCGCCGCGGCCCTGGCCGGCTCGGCGGTGCTGCTGGCCGCCCCCGCCGCGCACGCCGAGGTCGTCGACGTGAAGTACCAGTGCAAGACGCCGATCGGCGACAAGAGCGCGGTCTCGCCCATCGACATCAAGGGCGTCAAGAGCGGCAGCGGCTACAAGCTCACCATGTCCTGGCAGAAGGGCGTCTCCTCCAGCCCGGTCGACCTCGGCAAGGGCGCGATGAACCCGAGCGCGGTGATCGAGCTGGGCGGCGCGGACAGCGGCACGGTGAGCGTGACCGGCGCCGCCAACCAGGCCGTCATCCCCGCCAACACCCCCATCAAGATCAACGACCTGACCGGCACCTACACCCCGAAGAAGACCGGCAAGGTCACCTTCACCGCGGGCGTCCTCACCATCAAGGCGCTCGGCACGACCACCACCTGCACCCCCACCAACGACCCCGGCGCCTCTCTCACCCTCGACGTCACCGCCGCGGGCGGCACCGCCGACGACAGCGGCACGCAGAGCGGCTCCGGCGACACCCTCCCGCAGACCGGCCCCGAGGACTCGGCCGTCGCGCTCGGCACCCTCGGCGGCACCGTGCTGCTGCTCGGCGCGGCGGGCACCCTGTGGCTGACCCGGAGGCACCAGGCGGCCCGCCGCTGAACCGACCGCGCACGAAGCTGGAGCCGCCGATGCCGTCCCCCGTCCGTGTCCTGGGCCTCGCCGTCCTGCTCTCCTCGACCCTCGTCCCGGTCGCGTCGGCCGCCGAGGGGTGGTCGGCCGCGCCCGCGGGCGGCGCGCGGCCGTCGTTCTACGCCGAGGGCGGGCCCGGCACGGTCCTCCAGGACACCCTGGCCCTGACCAACCCCACCGGCCGCCCGGTCGACGTCACGCTGCGCGCCGAGGGCGCCCGCGTCACCTTCGCCGGGACCGGCTCCGGCGTACGGCTGGCCGCGCACGCCCGCACGGAGGTCCCGTTCACGGTCGTGGTCCCGGCCGGCGACACCACCGCGCGGATCGTCGCCCGCGCCGGGGACGGCCGCACCCGGGCCGTGCCCCTGCACCTGCGCGCCGCCGTGCCCGCCCTGTCCGCGCTCACCGTCGAGCATCTGACGGTCCACTCCGACCGCCTCACCTATGAGCTGGTCAACCGCGGCACCACCGCCCTGTCCCCGCGGCTCGCCGTGCGCGCCGACGGAGTCCTCGGCCCGGTCCTGGACCGTGCCCCGCGCGCGCTCCCCGTCGAACTCGCCCCGGGCAGCCGCACCGAGCTGAGCGAACCCTGGGACCGGCCCGCGCTGGACGCCGTCGAGATCCGCCTGACGGTCACCGCGCCCGGCGGAGCGCACGACACGGCGACCGCGTCGGCCCGGACCGCGCCCTGGGGCGCCGCGGCGGTCCTCGCGGGGACGGCGGCGACGGGCGGCGCGCTGATCGTCCTGCGGAGGCGGCGGTCCTCGCGGGCGCGGCGGCGGGAGGCCCGTGGGGCCGAACCTCTGGGCGGGGAAGTCGAGCTGACGGGAGCGGTGTCGTGAAGCTGCGGGTCCTGGTGGTGCTGGCGGCGCTGCTCGCGCTGGTCTCGGTGCCGGCGGCGCCGGTCCTCGCGGCCGAGGGGCCCGCCGTGAAACTGTCCACGTCACAGGCGGGGACCGGGGGTTCGCTCACCGTCACGGGGAGCGGCTGGCGCTCCGAGGCACTGCTGATGATCCTGATCTGCGGCCAGGCGGTGCCCGCGCGGGGCGTGCCCGGCGGCACCAACTCCTGCGCCAACGCGGACGGCCGGGCCGTCACCACGGACGCGAAGGGCGCCTTCCGCAAGAAGCTTCCGGTCGCCGAACCGCCCGTGCCGTGCCCCTGTGTCGTCCACGTGGCGACGGTGACCGGCGCGAAGGCGGAGGCCGACGCCGTCCTCCAGGTCGCCGGACACGCGGTGGAGCCGCTGCCCGCCGAGACCTCGGACGGGCGGCTTTCGGTCCTCAGCGACACCCGGCTCGACGGCTCCGGCGGGCTGCTGACCTGGTTCGGCGCGCCGCCCGCCCGCACCCTGGTCCTCACCGTCGGCAACGTCGGCACCTCCGAGGTCAAGGACCCGGTCTTCCAGGTCGGCACCTCCCACGGGGTGTTCGCGCCGCAGTGGGAGGAGCAGCGCTGGCGCGGCACGGTCGCGCCCGGCGGGAAGGCCAGGATCGAGCTGCCCGTCGAACTCACCGGCGGCGCCCACGGCGACTACACGGTCTCCCTGAAGTACGGCGGCAAGGTCCTCGCCGAGCAGCCCTGGGGCGTGGGCCGTCCCTGGGGCGTGACCCTGTTCTGGATCCTGGTCTTCGTGGTCGTGCCCGCCGCCCTGTACCGCGTCGGCATGGCCGTCGTCGACCGGGTCCGCCCGCACCGCCCGGGCCGCTCCCGCGCCCGCCCCCGGACGCCGGTCCGGCTGCGGCTGCCCGACCTCACCCTGCGGCTGCCCGGGGCGCACGCCCCCGCCGAGCGGCCCGCCGCCCCCTCGACCCTGCCGTGGTTCACCCCGGACTCCGATCCGGGCACCGCCGGCCGGCTCTCCGCACCGCACGACGACAGCCCTCCGACTCCCACCAGAAAGGGATCCACGTGAGAAGGAAAAGGAGAGTCACCGCGGCCCGCGGAGGCAGAGTCGCCCTCGCGCTCTGCGGCGCGGGCGTCCTGATCGGGGTGGCCGCGTCCCCCGCCCTGGCCGCCGAGGTCGCCTACGCCACCCGGTGCGTCCCGCCCGCCGCCTCCGGGCTCGACCCCGTCGAGGGCACCACCAAGGTCGAGATCACCGCGCCCGCGACCGCGAAGGTCGGCGACGAGATCGAGGTCGTGTGGAAGTTCGTGCAGGCCGCGTCGAAGAACCCGGACCTGATCGACCTCCCGGCCGACTCGGTCAAGCCGTCCGGGGTGCTCAAGGCCGCGGGCGCGCAGAGCGCGGACATCGCGATGACGGGCTCGCAGGAGAACCCGGCCATCCCCAAGGGCGGCGCCATGGTGCTCTCCGACATGAAGGGCACCCTGAAACTCACCACGGCCGGTGAGCTCACCCTCACCCCGGACGCCTACACCGTCACCGCCTACGGCACGAACACCGAGTGCGCCCCCACGGAGACGGTCCAGCAGGCCGCGACCGTCGACGTCGAGGAGGGCGACGGCACCTCGTCACCGAGCCCCACGCCCAGTGACACGGCCACCGAGAGCCCGACGCCCTCCGAGGACCCGACACCGACGGCCACCGGGTCCGACGACGGCGGCCAGACCGACTTCACCGGCAAGCAGGTCGACATCCCCTACACCTGCGACTCCCCGCTGGGCGAGAAGAAGGCCACCTCCACGATCCAGATCGACGCCAAGAAGGACGGCGGGAGCTACGGCCTCACCGTCCAGTTCAAGAACTCGCCCATGGACAGTCCCGCCGACATCCCGGCCGACTCCGTCAAACCGTCCATGGAGGTCGTCCTCGGCGGCGCCGACGAGGGCTCCGTGCACGTCGAGGGCCCCACCAACCCCGAGCCCATCAAGACGGGTGACCCGATCGAGATCACCGACCTGACGGGCACGTACAAGCCGGGCGCGACCGGCGAGTCCACCCTGTCCCCGGGCGTCCTGACCATCGAGGCGCTCGGTACGACGACCACCTGCACGCCGGACGAGACGGCCGTGTCGCTGACGCTCGACACCACCGAGCAGGAGGGCGGCGCCTCGGGCGGCACCTCGGGCGGCTCCGGCACCTCGGGCTCCACGACCGGCGGCGACCTCGCGGAGACCGGCGCGGAACACGACGGCGCCCTCAAGGCCCTCGGCCTGGTCGCCGGGACGGCGGTCCTGCTGGGAGCGGCGGTCTTCACCTTCCTGCCGGGCCGCAGGACCCGCTGAGGCACCCCGCCGCACACACGGAAAGGGGCCGCCGGAACCCGATCGGGTTCCGGCGGCCCCATTCCGTGCGGGGGAGGGCTTGTGGGCTAACGGACGCTGCCCATGAGCTCCTTGACCTTGTTGCGGTACATCCACACCGCGACACCGGCGGCCACGGCGAGCACGGCCTCCAGGGTCACGACACCCGTCTTGTTCAGGTCGACGCCCGCGATGGAGAGCAGACCCGTGGTCGCGTCACCGGCGGTGACCGCCAGGAACCAGACACCCATCATCTGCGAGGCGTACTTGGCCGGAGCCATCTTCGTCGTCACCGACAGACCCACCGGCGACAGCAGCAGCTCACCGACGGTCTGGACGAAGTAGATCGCCACCAGCCACATCGCGGCGGCCTTGTGACCGTCCTCGGCGATCGACAGCGGCGCGAGGAAGAGGAAGAAGGACGCGCCGACCAGGACGAGACCGGAGGCGAACTTCACGACCGTGCTCGGTTCCTTGCCGCGCCGGTTCAGGGCCAGCCAGAACCAGGCGAAGACCGGGGCCAGCGCCATGATCAGGACCGGGTTGACCGACTGGTACCAGGAGACCGGGAACTCCCAGCCGAAGACGGTGTTCTTGGCCGAGGAGTCGGCGAAGATCGAGAGCGTGGAGCCGCCCTGGTCGTAGATCATCCAGAAGACGGCCGCGGCGACGAAGAACCAGATGTACGCCGACATCGACTTCTGCTCGGTGCCGTCGAGGTCCTTGTCGCGCTTGATCCGGATCAGCACCAGCGCCGGGATGACGACACCGAGGATGGTCAGCGGGACCAGGATCCAGTTCAGCGTGTAGTGGCCGGAGAAGCCGACGATCGCGTAGAACACGACGGCGACGGCGGCCCAGAAGGCGGCCTTGCGCAGCGTCGAGGTCTTCTCCGCGGCGGACAGCGGCGTCGGGACGACGCTGGAGCGCTCCGCCAGGTGGCGCGAGCCGATCAGGAACTGGCCGAGGCCGAGGGCCATGCCGAGCGCGGCGAGCGCGAAGCCCAGGTGCCAGTTGACGTTCTCACCGATGGTGCCGATCACCAGCGGCGCGGCGAACGCGCCCAGGTTGATGCCCATGTAGAAGACGGTGAAGCCGCCGTCGCGGCGGGCGTCGTCCGGACCGTCGTAGAGGTGGCCCACCATCGTGGAGATGTTGGCCTTCAGCAGACCGGAGCCGATCGCCACCAGGCCGAGACCGGCGTAGAACGTGCCGGAGTTCGGCAGCGCCAGGGTCAGATGACCGAGCATGATCACCGCGCCGGCGACGGCGACGGTCTTGCGCGGGCCCCAGACCCGGTCGCCGAACCAGCCGCCGGGCATCGCGAGCAGGTACACCAGCGAGACGTACACGGAGTAGATCGCGGTCGCGGTCGCGGCGCTCAGGTGCAGGCCGCCCGGGGCGACGAGGTACAGCGGGAGGAGAGCCCGCATGCCGTAGTAGGAGAAACGCTCCCACATCTCGGTCATGAAGAGAGTGGCCAGTCCGCGGGGGTGGCCGAAGAAGGTGCGATCGGTGCCGGGGGTGCCCGGGCGGGCCGAGTCCTTCGTCAGGCTGGACGCCATGGTCGTTCCTTGCTGGTCGGGACGCGCGGCTGGTGAGCGGATGCGCGCCCGGTGGTCGCCGTCCCCTCCTGGGGGCCCGGCCACGGGTCGTTCCTTCCGAGGCTGGCGGAGCCAGCCCGCACACAAAAGAGACCTTCAGCGTCAAATGATTGCCAAAGGTCCCCGTGCTGCTAAAGGCATTCGAAACACCATACGACAGCACAGCGCCCGAAATGGAAGGACTTGAGATCTGGATCACAGGTGAACGGGGAACCGTCCACACCTTTTCCAAGGTCCTTACCAGGCTCTCACCTCGCAGACATTGGTTCGTACCACTACGCCCCATGGTAAGAATCACGGCCTGGCGATCACACCGTTCCTTCCGGCAGGGGCGGTCTACCATCAGCTCATGACCCGTGTACTGCTCGCCGAGGACGACGCGTCCATCTCGGAGCCGCTGGCCCGCGCCCTGCGCCGGGAAGGGTACGAGGTCGAGGTGCGTGAGGACGGACCCACCGCGCTCGACGCCGGAATGCAGGGCGGCGTCGACCTGGTCGTGCTCGACCTGGGGCTGCCCGGCATGGACGGCCTCGAAGTGGCCCGCCGGCTGCGGGCCGAGGGCCACGCCGTGCCGATCCTCATCCTGACCGCGCGCGCCGACGAGGTGGACACCGTCGTCGGTCTCGACGCGGGCGCCGACGACTACGTCACCAAGCCCTTCCGGCTCGCCGAACTCCTCGCCCGGGTCCGGGCCCTGCTGCGGCGCGGCGCCGCCGAGCCCGCGCAGCCGCCCGCCACCCACGGCGTGCGGATCGACGTCGAGTCGCACCGTGCCTGGATGGGCGAGGAGGAACTCCAGCTCACCGCGAAGGAGTTCGACCTGCTGCGGGTGCTGGTGCGCGACGCGGGCCGGGTCGTCACCCGCGACCAGCTGATGCGCGAGGTCTGGGACACCACCTGGTGGTCCTCCACCAAGACCCTCGACATGCACATCTCCTGGCTGCGCAAGAAGCTCGGCGACGACGCGGCCAACCCCCGCTACATCGCCACCGTGCGCGGCGTCGGCTTCCGCTTCGAGAAGAGCTAGCCGACCCCCGTGCGCCGCCGCCTCATCCAGTCCACGCTCGCCGTCGTCCTCGTCGTCATCGCGGTCTTCGGTGTGTCCCTGGTCATCGTCGAGACCCGCACCATCAGCAACAGCGCCCAGGAACGCGTCGACTCCGAGGCGGTGCGGCTGGCCAGCATCATCGACAGCAGGCTGCTGGGCGACCAGACCGTCGACGCGCAGGTCCTGCGGGACCAGGTCGCGGGGGAGCGGTACGCCGTCATCCGCATCCCCGGCAAGCCGGCCATCGAGGTCGGCACCGAGCCCACCGGCGAGGCCATCACCGCCACCGAGAAGGGCGAGGAGGGCGAGACGGTCACCGTCCAGGAGCCCCGCACGACGGTGACCCGGGAAGTGGGCCGCACCCTTCTCATCATCGGCGCGGTGGCCCTGCTCGCGGTGATCGCCGCCGTCCTGCTCGCCGTACGGCAGGCCAACAAGCTCGCCTCACCGCTGACCGACCTCGCCGAGACCGCCGAACGCCTCGGCTCCGGCGACCCCCGGCCCCGGCACAAGCGGTACGGCGTGCCCGAGCTGGACCGGGTCGCGGACGTCCTCGACTCCTCCGCCGAGCGCATCGCCCGGATGCTCACCGCCGAACGGCGCCTGGCCGCCGACGCCTCCCACCAGCTGCGCACCCCGCTGACCGCGCTGTCCATGCGGCTGGAGGAGATCACCCTCACCGACGACCCGGACACGGTGAAGGAGGAGGCGACGATCGCCCTGACCCAGGTGGAACGCCTCACGGACGTCGTCGAACGGCTGCTCACCAACGCCCGCGACCCGCGCACCGGCTCCGCCGTCTCCTTCGACCTCGACGAGGTCATCCAGCAGCAGCTCGCCGAGTGGCGTCCCGCCTACCGCAGCGCGGGCCGCGCCATCGTCAGCTCCGGCAAGCGCCACCTCCAGGCGGTCGGCACGCCGGGCGCGGTCGCCCAGGTCCTCGCCGCGCTGATCGAGAACTCCCTGATGCACGGCGGCGGCACCGTGGCCCTGCGCACCCGTGTCACCGGCAACCAGGCGGTCATCGAGGTCACGGACGAGGGCCCCGGCGTCCCCGCCGACCTCGGCGCGCGCATCTTCGAACGGGCGATCAGCGGCCGCAACTCCACGGGCATCGGCCTGGCGGTCGCCCGGGACCTCGCCGAGGCGGACGGCGGGCGCCTGGAGATGCTCCAGGCCCAGCCGGCGGTGTTCGGCCTCTTCCTCTCCCGGACCCCCCTGAACAACGCCGCAGCCACGGACAGGGAACCCACGGTCCGCTGACCCGAGCCCCACCGGGGGCGCGGGGAACGGCGCGAGAAACCACGACGGCGGGTCGGCCGGGGGACGGTTTCCGGGGGCGCGGGGAACGGCGCGAGAAACCACGACGGCGGGTCGGCCGGGGGACGGTTTCCGGGGGCGCGGGGAACGGCGCGAGAAGCCACGACGGCGGGTCGGCCGGGGGACGGCTTTCGGGGGCGCGGGGAACGGCGCGAGAAGCCACGACGGCGGGTCGGCCGGGGGACGGCTTTCGGGGGCGCGGGGAACGGCGCGACAGGCGACGACGGCGGGTCGGGCGAGCGGTGGCTCAGGACGACGTGACCGCAGCGGCTAGCTGACCCGCTCCCCGGAGCGAGGCCGTCCCACGGCCGCCGGCCCGGCCCCCGCGTCCGCCTCCTCCAGGAAGTGCTCCGCGCTGGCCACCGCCTCACGGGCGGGCAGCGCGCGGAAGACCCAGGAGCGGTAGGACCAGAAGCGGAACAGGGTCGCGACACCGATGCCGAGGAACTTGAAGACGTTGCTCTGCAACGGGCTGTCCCAGCCGAACCCGTACGTCGCCGCGTACAGCACACCGTTCTCGATGACGAGCCCGACCACGCTGAACAGCAGGAACAGGGTCAGTTCCTTCGTCCGGCCGCTCTTGTCGCGGTCGCGGTAGGTGAAGTACCGGAACCCGACGTAGTTGAAGGCGATGGCGACGACCGTGGCTATGACGCTCGCGCGCACCACCTGGAGGTCGGTCGTGTGCCGGACCAGGTTGAACACCCCGAGGTTGACCAGCAGCCCGGCCCCGCCGACCGCGCCGAACTTGGCGGCCTCACGGAAGAGCCGGCGCAGGCCGGAGGAACCACGTCCCATGGAGTGAAAGCCCCCGTCGGTCGGTTTCGTCAACCCAGCCATGCTAACCACCCCTGAGATGGATTGCCTGTGATGCACTCGGACGAGGGCATGACGAAGGCGTTCGGGAGGGGAAAACGGCCCCGTCGGCGTGGCCGATACCCTAGGGGTGTGACGTTCCCGGTAGTCGGCATGGTCGGCGGGGGTCAGCTCGCTCGTATGACACACGAGGCGGGCATCCCGCTAGGCATCAGGTTCAAGCTCCTCAGTGACACCCCCCAGGACTCGGCGGCGCAGGTCGTGAGCGAGGTCGTCGTCGGCGACTATCGCGATCTCGACACGCTGCGCGAGTTCGCGCGGGGCTGCGACGTGATCACCTTCGATCACGAACACGTACCCACCGAGCACCTCAGGGCCCTGGAGGCGGACGGCATCCCCGTGCGCCCCGGCCCCGACGCCCTCGTGCACGCCCAGGACAAGGGCGTGATGCGGGAGCGGCTCGGCGCGATCGGCGTCCCGTGCCCACGGAACCGCATCGTGCGCGACCCCGCCGACGTGGCGGCCTTCGCGGCGGAGGGGGACGGCTTCCCGGTCGTCCTCAAGACCGTCCGCGGCGGCTACGACGGCAAGGGCGTGTGGGTGGTCGACTCGGTGGAGGAGGCCGCGGACCCGTTCCGCGCGGGCGTGCCCGTCCTCGCGGAGGAGAAGGTGGACTACGTCCGCGAGCTCGCCGCCAACGTCGTCCGCTCCCCGCACGGCCAGGCCGTCGCCTACCCGGTGGTGGAGTCCCAGCAGGTGGACGGCGTCTGCGACACGGTGATCGCGCCCGCCCCCGACCTGGACGAGACGCTCGCCCTGAAGGCCGAGCAGATGGCCCTGTCCATCGCCAAGGAACTGGACGTCGTCGGCCACCTCGCCGTCGAGCTGTTCCAGACCCGCGACGGCCGCATCCTCGTCAACGAACTGGCCATGCGCCCGCACAACAGCGGCCACTGGACCCAGGACGGCGCCATCACCTCCCAGTTCGCCAACCACGTCCGCGCCGTCCTCGACCTCCCCCTCGGCGACCCGCGCCCGCGCGCGCCGTGGACCGTGATGGTCAACGTCCTCGGCGGCGACTTCCCCGACATGTACTCCGCGTACCTGCACTGCATGGCCCGCGACCCCCAGCTCAAGATCCACATGTACGGCAAGGACGTGAAGCCCGGCCGCAAGGTCGGCCACGTCAACACCTACGGCGACGACCTGGACGACGTCCTGGACCGCGCCCGGCACGCCGCCGGCTACCTGAGAGGCACGATCACCGAATGAGCCCCGTTGTAGGCATCGTCATGGGGTCGGACAGCGACTGGCCCGTCATGGAGGCCGCCGCGCAGGCGCTGGACGAGTTCGAGATCGAGTACGAGGTCGACGTCGTCTCCGCGCACCGCATGCCGCGCGAGATGGTCGCGTACGGCGAGGAGGCGGCCGGCCGCGGCCTGAAGGCGATCATCGCGGGCGCCGGGGGAGCGGCCCACCTGCCGGGCATGCTCGCCTCCGTCACCCCGCTGCCCGTCATCGGCGTCCCGGTGCCGCTGAAGTACCTCGACGGCATGGACTCCCTGCTGTCGATCGTGCAGATGCCGGCCGGCGTGCCCGTCGCGACCGTCTCGGTCGCCGGCGCCCGCAACGCGGGGCTGCTCGCGGCCCGGATCCTCGCCACCCACGACGAGGAGCTCCTCGGCCGGATGAAGGACTTCCAGCAGGAGCTGAACGACCAGGCCACCGAGAAGGGCAAGCGGCTGCGCGCGAAGGTCGAGGGCGCCGCGCACGGCGGCTTCGGGTTCGGCAAGTGACGGCCGCGAGCCCGCTGGAGCGGGCCCGGGAGCTCCTCGCCGAGTTCCCGGTCGTCGACGGCCACAACGACCTGCCCTGGGCGCTGCGCGAACAGGTCCGCTACGACCTCGACGCCCGCGACATCGCCACCGACCAGAGCGCCCACCTGCACACCGACCTCGCCCGGCTGCGCGCGGGCGGCGTCGGCGCCCAGTACTGGTCGGTGTACGTCCGCTCCGACCTGCCGGGCGCGGTGACCGCGACCCTGGAGCAGATCGACTGCGTACGGCGGCTGATCGAGAGGCACCCGGCCGACCTGCGGGCCGCGCTGACGGCGGCGGACCTCGAAACGGCGCGCGCGCAGGGCCGTATCGCCTCGCTGATGGGGGCCGAGGGCGGCCACTCCATCGACAACTCGCTCGCCACGCTCCGCGCGCTGTACGCGCTCGGCGTGCGCTACATGACCCTCACGCACAACGACAACAACGACTGGGCGGACTCGGCGACCGACGAGCCCCGCGTGGGCGGACTGTCGGCGTTCGGGCGGGAGGTCGTGCGGGAGATGAACCGCGAGGGCATGCTCGTCGACCTCTCCCATGTGGCGGCGACGACGATGCGGGCCGCGCTGGACACCACCGCGGCCCCGGTGATCTTCTCCCACTCCTCCGCACGGGCCGTCTGCGACCACCCGCGCAACATCCCGGACGACGTCCTGGAGCGGCTGCCCGCCAACGGCGGCGTCGCCATGGTGACGTTCGTGCCGAAGTTCGTGCTCCAGGCGGCCGTGGACTGGACGGCCGCGGCCGACGACAACATGCGCGCGCACGGCTTCCACCACCTGGACACCACCGAGGACGCGATGGCCGTGCACCGCGCGTTCGAGGAGCGCATCCCGCGTCCGGTCGCGACCGTCTCCACGGTCGCCGACCACCTGGACCACATGCGGGAGGTCGCGGGCGTCGACCACATCGGCATCGGCGGCGACTACGACGGCACCGCCTTCACCCCGGACGGCCTCGGCGACGTCTCCGGCTACCCCCGCCTCATCGCGGAGCTGCTGGACCGCGGCTGGTCGACGTCCGACCTCGCCAAGCTGACCTGGCAGAACTCGGTACGCGTCCTGGGCGCGGCCGAGGACGTGGCCCGGGACCTGAAGGCGACGCGCGGCGCGTCCCACGCGACGATCGGGTCGCTGGACGGCTGAGCGCGCGGCACGCCGGGCACGACGGGGGCGGTCCGCCCCCGTCGTCCGCGGCCGGCGTACCCCCGAACGCCCCACCCACCAGGAAGCCCCCCGCCCCGCGTGCGACGGTGACGGTACTGCCGATCACGACGTACGGAGCCCCGCCATGGCAGACCTCCAGGACGAACTGCACGCGACGACCGAGGTCGGCGAGCTCGACGACCTGTCCGACCCCTTCACCCCGCGCCCCGCGCCCCGCGCACCTCTCTCCGATCCGGACACCGAGCCGCTGGAGCGGGCGCACGTCATCCTCGCCGCGCACCCCGTCGCCGACGGCTACAGCGGGCTGCCCTGGGCGCTGCGCCATCTGTCGTGGTACGACCTGGAACTGGGGGAGAGCTCCGTCGACACGGACGTGCCCCGGATGCGCGAGGGCCATGTCGGCGCCCTGTTCTGGTCGCTGCACCTGCCCGAGAGCATCGGCGGCGACCGGGCCGTCGGCGCCACCATGGAGCAGCTCGACCTGGTCAAGACCGTCGTCGCCGCCCACCCCGAGGGCCTCCGGCTCGCCGAGACCGCCGGGGAGACCACCGACGCCCAGCACTGCGGCCGGATCGCCGTCCTGCTCGGCCCGGCCGGGGCCGCCGCGCTCGGCGACTCGCTCGGCATCCTGCGCTCGCTGCACTCCCTGGGCCTGCGGCTGCTCACCCTGTCCGGGGTGCGCTGGGCCAGCGAGGCGGGACTGACCCGGTTCGGCGAGGAGGTGCTGCGCGAGATGAACCGGCTCGGCGTCCTCGCCGACCTGTCCGGCGCCTCCGACGACACCGTCCGCCGCGCCCTCGCCGTCTCCAAGGCCCCGGTCGTGTGCACCCGCTCCGCCGCCCGCGCGCTGCGCCCCCACCCCGCCAACCTGCCCGACGACCTGCTGGCCGAGCTGGGCGCCGCCAAGGGCCTGTGCATGGTCCCGCTCACCGCCGAGCAGACCGGGCCGTCCGTGCGGGACGTCGCCGACCATCTCGACCGGGTCCGCGAGATCGCCGGCCCCGAGTCCGTCGCCCTCTCCGGCACCTACGACGCCGGCACCGCCCACCCGCAGGACCTCGCCGACGCCTCCTGCTACCCGCACCTCATCGCCGAGCTCCTGCGCCGCGACTGGAGCGAGCCCGACATCGCGCTGCTCACCTGGGGCAACGTCCAGCGTGTCCTGCGCGGCGCGGACTTCACTGCGCGGGCGGCACGGGAGCGGCGCGAGGCGTCCACGGCGAGGATCTCAGACCTCGACGGCTGACGCCCCCGACGGGATCCGGCAGAGGCAGAACGGATGCCCTGCCGGATCGGCGTACACCCGGAAGTCCTCCTCGACCGGGTCCTCCTCCCGGCGCAGCAGCCGCGCCCCCAGCGCCAGCACCAGCCGTTCCGCCGCGTCGACGTCCGCCCAGGTGGGACCGGCGTCGAGGTCCAGATGGAACTGCTGGGCGTCGCCCTCGACGCGCGGCCAGGCCGGGGGCCGGTACCCGGGCTCCCGGTTGAAGGCCAGCCGCGGCACTCCCGGCGCCTCCAGGACCACCCAGTCCTCGTCCTCGGCGCGCGGGGTGCCGCCCACGACCGCCGCGTAGAAGCCGGCGAGCGCGAGCGGGTCGGGGCAGTCGATCACGACGGAACGGAAACGGGCCACGGCCACGGCGGTTCCTCCCGGTCCCGGATCAGCAGGCGCACAGGCAGAAGGGGTGACCGGCCGGGTCCGCGTACACCCGCCAGGTGCGTGCGCGGTCGTCCGCGTCCAGCGCCTTCGCGCCGAGCGCCAGCACCTCGCGCTCGGCGGCGTCCATGTCCTCGACGGTCAGGTCCAGATGGAACTGCTGCCCGTTGTGCGCCGACGGCCACTCCGGCGGCACGTACCCCTCGGCCGCCTGGAAGGCGAGCGTGCGCCCGTCCGGCAGCTCCAGCTCGACCCACAGGTCGCCGTCCTGCTCCTGCACGACGGGCGCGCCACCGAGCACACCGGCGTAGAAACCGGCCAGCGCACGGGGATCGGGACAGTCCAGGACGACGGCGCCCAGCTTGGCGACAGCCATGACTTCCTCCTCGGAGATCCGGGATCACTGCGTTACCTCTACCTGCCATCAACAGGTAACGGTTACTGCATGCTCCCGTATAGCGGGTAACGTCGCAAGCATGAATGCGAGATCGGTCGCGCCCGGAGGCCTCGCCCTGATCGAGTCCCTGGTCAACACGCGTGCCCTCGACTCGGACGCCGACGCGCTGGACACCGAGGAGGGCCGGGAGCGGTTCGGGCTGACCCCGGACGACGTCCCGGAGGCCCGCGCGCTGCGCGAGTCGCTGCGCGCGACCCTGCTGGCCCACGCGGGCCACCCGCCGCACGCCCCGGTCACCCCGCTCGACGCGCTCCTGGCGGCGGCGCCCCTGCGGGTCACGGTCGCGGCCGACGGCTCGGCCGCCCTCGCCGCCGCCACCGCGGCGCCCTCGCTGCTCGCCCGCGTCGCCGTCGCCGTCGCCGAGGCACTGGTCGAGGGCACCTGGCAGCGCCTGAAGGCCTGCCAGGCCCCCGACTGCCACTGGGCGTACTACGACCGCAGCCCCGCCGGACGCGGGCGCTGGTGCTCGATGCAGATCTGCGGGGCCCGCGCGAAGATGCGCCGGTACCGCGCGAAGGGCCCGTGAGCCACAGGCCGGTGGTGCAGAATGCAACCAGCACTGGTTCGGCCGACTGAGCCTCGGCCGAACCAGTGCGCCCTCCTTTTTTGTTCGTTCGCCTCCGGGCGCTCTGTGCCGGCGCCGAGAGGGCGATCGTGCTCAGCCCTGCGGGCCTCCGCGCGTTCGCCCTCTCGGCGTCGGCGCGCCCTTCGGCCCTCTCACGCGGTGGGGCGGCCCATCGCCCGGTACGTCCAGCCCGCCTTGCGCCACAGCTCCGGGTCCAGGGCGTTGCGGCCGTCCAGCAGGAGCCGCGTCGTGGCCGCCTCGCCCAGCGCCGCCGGGTCCAGCTCGCGGAACTCCCGCCACTCCGTCAGATGCAGGACGGCGTCGGCGCCCCGCACCGCCTCGATCGCGCTGTCGGCGTAGCCGAGGGTCGGGAAGACCTGGCGGGCGTTGTCCATGCCCTTGGGGTCGTAGACGGTCACCTGGCCGCCCTGGAGGTGTATCTGCCCGGCCACGTTCAGCGCGGGCGAGTCACGGACGTCGTCCGAGTCCGGCTTGAAGGTGGCGCCGAGCACCGCGATCCGCTTGCCGAGGAACGGGCCGCCGCCCAGTGCCTGCCGGGTCAGCTCGACCATCTGCCCGCGCTGGCGCATGTTGATCGAGTCGATCTCCCGCAGGAACGTCAGCGCC
Source organism: Streptomyces sp. NPDC090106 (assembly GCF_044747265.1). Classification (NCBI taxonomy): domain Bacteria; kingdom Bacillati; phylum Actinomycetota; class Actinomycetes; order Kitasatosporales; family Streptomycetaceae; genus Streptomyces; species Streptomyces sp. NPDC090106. The sequence continues at coordinate 235,207 of NZ_JBIVDS010000015.1, forward strand.
TGGTCGGCGCCGAGCTCACCGGCGCGCGCCATGAACGCCCGGATGTCCTTGGGCAGACAGCCGCCGCCGAAGCCGATCCCGGCCCGCAGGAACTTGCGCCCGATCCGGTCGTCGTACCCGATCGCCTCCGCGAGCTTCGCGACGTCGCCGCCGGAGGCCTCGCACATCTCCGCCATCGCGTTGATGAAGGAGATCTTCGTGGCGAGGAAGGAGTTCGCGGACGTCTTCACCAGCTCGGCGGTCGGGAAGTCGGTCACCACGAACGGGGTGCCCTCGCCGACCGGCGTCGCGTACACCTCGCGCAGCAGCTCCTCGGCCCGCTCGCTGCGCACCCCGACCACGATCCGGTCCGGGTGCAGCGTGTCGTCCACGGCGAAGCCCTCGCGCAGGAACTCCGGGTTCCACGCCAGCTCCGCGTCCGCGCCGGCGGGCGCGTGCTCCGCGAGGTAGCGGGCCAGCCGGTCCGCGGAGCCCACCGGCACGGTGGACTTGCCGACGACGAGCGCGGGCCCGGTCAGATGCGGGGCGAGGGAGGCGAGCGCGGAGTCGACGTACGACATGTCGCAGGCGTACTCCCCGTGCCGCTGGGGCGTGTTCACGCAGACGAAGTGGACATCGCCGAACGCGCCGATCTCGGCCCAGTCGAGCGTGAACCGGAGCCGGCCGGTGGAACCCTCGATTCCCGCCACGTGCTTGCGCAGCAGGACGTCGAGGCCCGGCTCGTACATCGGGACCTCGCCCCGCTGGAGCATCTCGATCTTCTCGGGCACGACATCGAGCCCGAGCACCTCGAACCCGAGCTCGGCCATGGCCGCCGCGTGCGTGGCGCCGAGATAGCCGGTCCCGATCACGGTGATCCTGAGGCTCATGGGGGTCTCCAGTAGAGGTCAGCGGTGCTGCGGTGGTGCGCGGTGCCCGAGCATAGCCGGGGCGTGGGAAGGTGCCTCGACGGGCAGCTTTCCCCCTGTCGCCAAGCTCACGTATCACTCCCGTGGGCAGGCCCCTAAAATTTGAGTTACTTAACGGTAATTAGCGTCGGCAACCGCAGCGTTTTGGAGCGTGAGAGACCTTGGCCGGATCGGCTGACTTCGACCTGTACCGCCCGTCCGAGGAGCACGACATGCTCCGCGACGCCATCCGCTCGCTGGCCGAGGCGAAGATCGCGCCCCACGCCGCCGCGGTGGACGAGGACGCCCGCTTCCCGCAGGAGGCCCTCGACGCGCTCGTCGCCAGCGACCTGCACGCCGTCCACGTGCCCGAGGAGTACGGCGGCGCGGGCGCCGACGCGCTCGCCACGGTCATCGTGATCGAGGAGGTGGCGCGGGTGTGCGTCTCCTCGTCCCTGATCCCGGCCGTGAACAAGCTGGGCTCCCTGCCGGTGATCCTCTCCGGCTCCGAGGAGCTGAAGAAGAAGTACATGACCCCGCTCGCCAAGGGCGACGGCATGTTCTCCTACTGCCTGTCCGAGCCGGACGCCGGTTCCGACGCGGCCGGCATGAAGACCCGCGCGGTCCGCGACGGCGACCACTGGATCCTCAACGGCGTGAAGCGCTGGATCACCAACGCCGGCGTCTCCGACTACTACACGGTCATGGCCGTGACGGACCCCGACAAGCGCTCCAAGGGGATCTCGGCGTTCGTCGTCGAGAAGTCGGACGGCGGCGTCTCCTTCGGCGCCCCGGAGAAGAAGCTCGGCATCAAGGGCTCCCCGACCCGCGAGGTCTACCTCGACAACGTCCGCATCCCGGCCGACCGGATGATCGGCGACGAGGGCACCGGCTTCGCCACCGCGATGAAGACCCTCGACCACACCCGCATCACCATCGCCGCCCAGGCCCTCGGCGTGGCCCAGGGCGCGCTGGACTACGCCAAGGGCTACGTCCAGGAGCGCAAGCAGTTCGGCAAGCCCATCGCCGACTTCCAGGGCATCCAGTTCATGCTCGCCGACATGGCCATGAAGATCGCCGCCGCCCGCGCCCTGACGTACCAGGCCGCCGCGGCCTCCGAGCGCCTCGACGCCGACCTGACCTTCCAGGGCGCCGCCGCCAAGTGCTTCGCCTCGGACGTGGCCATGGAGGTCACCACGGACGCCGTCCAGCTCCTCGGCGGCTACGGCTACACCCGTGACTACCCGGTCGAGCGCATGATGCGCGACGCCAAGATCACGCAGATCTACGAGGGCACCAACCAGGTCCAGCGCATCGTGATGGCGCGCAACCTGCCCTGATCCGTCCCGGGGCTCAGTCCCCGATGCCCTCCGCCGCGCGCTTCTCCCGCAGCTCGCGGATCGCGCGGCGGCGGGCGAGGCGGTGGGTGCGGCGGATCTGGGCCTCCTGGCAGCGGCGCTCGTCGCGCTCGGTCTCCGGGAGGACGGGCGGCACGATCCGGGGCTTGCCGTCGGCGTCGACGGCGGCGAAGACGAGGTAGGCGGAGCCGACCTGGGTGGCGGGCGTGGACTCGTTCCAGCGTTCCGCCAGGACCCGCACCCCGACCTCCATCGAGGTCCGCCCGGTCCAGTTGACCTGGGCCTTCACATGGACGAGGTCACCGACCCTGACCGGCTCCAGGAACACCATCTCGTCCATGGACGCGGTGACGGCGGGGCCGCCGGAGTGGCGCCCGGCCACGGCGCCCGCGGCGTCGTCGACCAGCTTCATGATCACACCGCCGTGCACCGTCCCCAGAAGGTTGGTGTCGTTGTGGGTCATGATGTGGCTGAGCGTCGTCCGGGACGCCGATGTCGGCTTGCCCGCAATGCCGGACTCCGCTGCTGAGGCCTGGTCTGTCATGGCCCCTACCTTATGCCGAGGTCTGGTCTGCGGACTTTGTGTTGGGTTCGCAACAGCCGTGACCTGATTTTCCTACGACCCTTGTAAAGGACACAGCCGATCCCTGCACACTGGGCCCCATGAACGATTGGCCCCAGGGATGGTCCGACGACAATCGCGGCAACGACCGCTACGGACGCGGCAGCGCCGGCGCACAGCCGGAGCCCGCCCGCGTCATGCGTCAGGTCCGGCGACCCGCCCCGGGCGGGGGTGGCTACGGGGGCGACGGCGCGGCACCGCCGTACGGGGGCGGCGTCCCGCAGCAGTCGCAGTACGGCGGCGGCCACGGCGACGACGGGTACGACAGCGGGTACAACACCGGCCAGGTCTACGGCGGTGGCGGACCCGGGGGCGGCGGCCGTTCCGGTGAGGGGCGGCCCGCGCCCGACTGGCGGCGCCGGATCAAGTGGACGGCGATCACCGTCGTGACCGTCCTCGTGGTCACCACCGTCGGCACCTACTTCTGGGCCGACTCCAAGCTCAACCGCGAGGTCGACCTCTCGAAGGTCATCGACCGGCCGGACACGGGCGAGGGCACCAACTACCTGATCGTCGGTTCGGACAGCCGCGCGGGCATGTCCGCAGAGGAGAAGAAGAAGCTGCACACCGGGTCCGCCGAGGGCAAGCGCACGGACTCGATGATGATCCTGCACACCGGCGACAACGGCTCCACGCTGGTCTCGCTGCCGCGCGACTCGGACGTGGAGATCCCGACGTACAAGGGCTCCGAGTCCGGCAAGACGTACCAGGGCACCGGCCGGCACGTGAAGCTGAACGCCGCGTACGCCGAGGACGGCCCCGAGCTGCTCGTGCGCACGGTCGAGTTCAACACCGGCCTGCACATCGACCACTACGTCGAGATCGGCTTCGCCGGGTTCGCCAACATCGTGGACGCGGTCGGCGGCGTGGACATCACCATCCCCAAGGGCGGCATGAAGGACACCAAGTCCGGCGCCGACTTCGAGGCGGGTGAGCAGACCCTGAACGGCGAGGAGGCCCTGGCCTTCGTCCGTACCCGGTACGCCCTCGCGGGTTCCGACCTGGACCGCACGAAGAACCAGCAGAAGTTCCTCTCGGCCCTCGCGAACAAGGTGGCGACACCCTCCACGGTGCTCAACCCCTTCAAGCTCTACCCGACGATGAGCGCGGGCCTGGACACCCTCATCGTCGACAAGGACATGGGCCTGTTCGACCTGGCCGACATGTTCTGGGCGATGAAGGGCGTCAGCGGCGGCGACGGCAAGTCGATGAACATGCCGATCTCCGGCTCCACCGGCGGCAACCTCGTCTGGGACAAGGCCAAGGTCAAGACGCTCGTCGAGCAGCTGAAGAACGACGAGAAGGTCACCGTCTCCGGCAACTGAGACACCGCGCGCAGCAGTGAGGGGCACCCCGCGGGGTGCCCCTCGGCGTCTTCCCGGGGCGCTCGCTCACATCGCCGCGCCGGCCATCGCCCGGCACCTCTCCGCGCAGCGGCGACACGCCTCGGCGCAGCGCGTCATCTGGGCGTCGTCGGGCATCGACATGCACGCCTCGGCGCACAGGTCGCAGGCCCGCGCGCACAGCGCGCACATCTCGGCGGCCATGGGGGAGCGGCGCATCATCATGTCCGCGCACATACGGGTCATCTCGGAGCAGTCGATGAGCGTTCGCATGATCTGCATCTGGGCCTGACCGCCGCCCATCTGCATACAGGAGCTCATGGTCTCCTCGCACACGGTGTGGCAGGCCATGCAGGCCTCGACGCAGTCCTGCGTCGCCTTGCTCATCGCGGCCGTTCCGGACTGGGTGGTCATGGCTCCTCCTGGGGGACGCGGAGCCCGGGGCAGGCCCCGTGTCCTACCGTCCTACGCCTGCCGGGCCCGGCCCGCCATCGGACGGACCCGCGGAATCCGCTTCCACCGGTTCCCGCGCGGCCCGGCGCTCAGGAGCAGCCCACCTCGTCGCCCGTGACCACCCCGGACTCGCCCTGGTACGGGTCGTCGGCCCGCACCTTGCGCACCCGCTCGAAGTCCGCCCCGACGATCACCTTCAGCACGGCTCCCTGCCCCTTCACCGCGCGCAGTTCGGCGCCCGGCAGCGCGGCGGCCAGGGACCGGGCGGAGCGGTCCCAGCGGGGGTCGTAGGCGACGACCGTGCGCTTCACGGTGCGGTCCGCCACGTTCACCGGCTGGTGGGTGGTGCGGAAGCCGGTCGCCGCGAGCTGCCGGTCGGCCTTCCTGCCCAGGCCCGCGGTCGGGGTGCCGTTCTCGACCTGGACCCGGATCTGCTGGGGGGCCACGGCGACCCGTACGGCCTTGCTGCGGGGCTTGTGCGCGGCCAGGGGGCGGTCGTCGCGCAGCGCCTTGAAGAGCCGCTCGGAGCGGACCGGGTCCCACTTAAGGGTCGAGCCGACGCCCTTGACGGCGAAGCCCATGGTCCCGATCGGGACGGTCGTGAACTCCGACGAGGAGGGTGAGAAGTCGCGCATCGCCCGGCCCAGGTCCAGCAGTTCGTCCGTGCCGAAGCCCTTGTCCGCGCGGACCGAGCCCAGCACCGCCCGGGTCACGTCCCGGAACTTCATCGGGTTGAGCAGGATGCCGGACGACGTCGCCCGGTCGATCAGCGCCGCCATGAAACGCTGCTGCCGCTTCATCCGGCCCAGGTCCGCCGCGCCGTCGATGTGCCGGGAGCGGACGTACTGGAGGGCCTCGCCGCCCTGGAGGGTGTGCGTGCCCGCCGGGAGGTCCAGGCCGGTGTAGGAGTCCTTGAGCGGCTCCGCCGTGCAGATCCTCACCCCGCCGAGCACGTCCACCGTCTTCATGAAGCTGGTGAAGTCGACCTCCAGATAGTGGTCGATCTTCACGTGGGTCATGCTCTCGACCGTGCGGACGGTGAGGTTGGGGCCGCCCTCCGCGTACGCCGCGTTGATCTTGATGGCGTGGCCATGGTGCTTCTCGCCCGTGGTCTGGTCGGTGTGCGGGGGCGTCATGGCGTACGAGTCGCGCGGCAGGCTCACCACGCTCGCGCGCTCCCGGTCCTCCGAGATGTGCACCATCATGATCGTGTCGGTGCAGTGGCAGGGGGCGCCGCCGAGCCGGTACTTCTGCTTGTCGGCCTTGGAGATCCTGTCGCGGCCGTCGGTGCCGACGAGCAGCACGTTCATGCCGTGGCCGGCCCGCGGGCGGTTCTTCATGTCCTTGAAGGGGTCCACGCGCGCGATGTCCGCGTCGAGGCTGGTGACCACGGCGTGCCCGATCCCGGCCGAGGCCAGGACGACCACGGACAGCGTCGTCACCGCCCGCACGGCCCAGCGCGGACGCCTCGGCCGCCGGACGGGCCGGGCGGCGGGAGCCGGTCTGCGCCGGGCGGGCTGAGGCCGGCGGGGCGGCGTGGGCATGGGGGACACCTCCGCGAGGGCAGCCGAACGAGGGATCATGAGCACCGTAGGTCCATACGATCTGCGACCCCGGGCACCGCCCCGGGCGGGGCGCACCCGTGTCCCCCGTTCGCGGTAACGTGACCCCCCTATGAACGCCAATCCCGACGTGCGCCACCCCGCCGTTTCCGTGATCATGCCCGTCCTCGACGAGGAACGGCACTTGCGTGGAGCAGTAGAAGCGATCCTCGCGCAGGAGTACGCCGGCGAGATGGAGGTCGTGATCGCCCTCGGTCCGTCCCGGGACCGTACGGACGAGATCGCGGCACAGCTCGTCGCCGAAGACCCCCGGGTCGTCACCGTCCCCAACCCGACCGGGCGCACGCCCGCCGCGCTCAACGCCGCGATCAAGGCCTCCCGCCATCCGGTCGTCGTCCGCGTCGACGGCCACGGCATGCTCTCGCCCGACTACATCACCACCGCCGTGCGCCTCCTGGAGGAGACCGGCGCGCAGAACGTCGGCGGGATCATGCACGCCGAGGGCGAGAACGACTGGGAGCACGCCGTCGCCGCCGCGATGACGTCCCGGATCGGCGTCGGCAACGCCGCCTTCCACACCGGAGGCCAGGCCGGCCCCGCCGAGACCGTCTACCTCGGTGTCTTCCGGCGTGAGGCGCTGGAGCGGGCGGGCGGCTACAACGTGGAGTTCATCCGCGCCCAGGACTGGGAGCTCAACTTCCGGATCCGGGAGGCCGGCGGGCTGATCTGGTTCTCGCCGGAGCTGCGCGTTTCCTACCGGCCCCGGCCGAGCGTCAAGGCCCTCGCCAAGCAGTACAAGGACTACGGGCGTTGGCGGCACGTCGTCGCCCGCTACCACTCCGGGTCGATCAACCTGCGCTACCTCGCCCCGCCGACGGCGGTCGTCGCGATCGCGGCCGGGCTCGTCGTGGGCGCGGCCCTGACCCCGCTCGGGTTCGTGATCCCCGCCGGCTACCTCGCCGCCATCGCCCTCGGGTCGCTCCCGGCGGGCAAGGGGCTGCCGCTGAAGGCGCGGCTCCAGATCCCCGTCGCCCTCGCCACGATGCACATGTCGTGGGGGTGGGGCTTCCTGACCAGCCCCAAGTCGCTGGCCAGGAAGGTCATCGCGGCGCGCCGCCCCGCGGTCACCGCCGACGCCTGAGCGGCGCCGGCGCGAACGCTCCCGGGAACCCGGACTACCAGGTGTAGTCCGGGTTCACGTGCATGCACTTGGTGTCGTCGGCGCCGTTGATGGCGTCCGCCGTCGTCGGTGTCTCGTCCGACTCCTCCGGCGCCTCGTACGCCGTCCCCGAGCGCCAGTCGGCGCCGACGACGAGGGTCACCCCGGAGACGTCGGTGGACTTCTTCACCGAGCCGGTCGGGATGCCGAGCACCTTGGCGACCCGCAGGGCGTCGGCCTTGAGGTCGACGCTCGGGTAGCGGATCAGGGTCGTCTCCTCGGCGGTGGCCGCCGTGGTGTCCGGCGCCGCCTGCGTGAAGCCCTTGCCGGTGAGCAGCTCGGCGATGTCCGTGGCACGGCCGGAGACCGGGGCGAGGGTGTCGGTGCGGGTGCCGTTCTGCACCGCGACGCCGATCTTGTCGTCCGCCGCGGCCGTGTCGGAGGTGGTGGTCTCCTCGTCCGCCGCGGCCTTCTTCTTGTCCTTGCCGTCCAGCGCGATGTCCTCGCGGACCAGCCGGAACAGGGTGTCCGCGTCGTCGGTGGGCTCCACCCGCGCGCCGACGTACCGGCTGGGCATCGTCGTCATGGTGATGCGCTCGGTGGGGACCTTCTTGAGCTGGCCCGCGAGGTCGTAGAGCTTCTTGACGGTGTCGAGGCCGTCGTCGACCGTGAGCGCCTTCGTGGCGGCCTCGGCGAGGTCCATGAGCTTGCCGGGGTTGCTCAGTGTCGCGTTCTCGCGGAGCTGGCGGACCATGGAGTTCATGTACATGTGCTGGGCGCGGGCCCGGGCGAGGTCGCTGCCGTCCTCGAAGCCGTAGCGGGTGCGCAGCCACTGCAGGGCCTGCTTGCCCTTGATGGACGTGGTGCCCTCCTTGAGCTTCAGGCCGGAGCCGCTGCCGCTGGAGGTGCGGGAGTAGACGTTGGCGTCCACGCAGACGGGGACGCCGCCGACGGCGTCCGCCATCGACACCACACCCGAGAAGTCGATCATCATGAAGTGGTCGATGTGGATGTCGGTGAGCTTCTCCCACGTCGCCACCGTGCAGCCTGGGCCGCCGCGGCCCAGCGACTGGTTCGTCATCGTGCGGCCGGTCGTCGCCGCGTACACCGTGCCGTCGTCCGGGTCGGTGCACTTCGGGATGGTGACGAGGGTGTCGCGCGGCATGCTCACCACCGACATGTTGCTGCGGTCCGCCGAGACGTGGACCAGCATCTGCACATCGGCGAGCGGTGTGGAGTTGTAGGTCTCCTTGGCGCCGCCTAGCTTCTGGTTCTCCGCCGTGTTGCGGGCGTCCGAGCCGATCAGCAGGATGTTCAGCGGCTTCTGGCCGGCCGCGTTGGCCTCGGACTCCGAGGCGCGGTCCTTCGCGTCACCGATGTTCAGGTCGTCGTTCTTGATGTTGCTGTTGAGGTGCCGGTAGTAGAGGAAGCCCGCTCCCGCGGTGCCCACTATCACCACCGCCAGCACGATCGCCGACCAGCGCAGCGCACGCCGTGAGGCCTTGCGCCGGCCGGGCCCGGATCTGCGCCGTCCGCCCTGTTCGGCGGGCGGTGCCGTGTCCTGCGGTGTGAGGGACATCGTGTCCTCGACCGCGGGGACTTCTTTGCGCACACTCTGCGCCAACTCCCTGCCTCCCCACCCTCGCGACCGCGCCGCGCCTGACCGCCGAGCCTCCCCAGGGGCCCGGCCGTCGTGTTCCCGCCTGCCCGCCCTTCGGGCGGACGACGGGAACACGACGGCCGGGCCTACTCGGCGGACGGCCCCTGTGCCGCCCGGTCCACTGTTCGAAAGCGTACGCGAGCGCGGTTCATCATTCTGTAGCTGGTTAAGAGTTCGCTGTGGGGCGCGAGAGGCGCTCCCACAGCGGATTTTCAGCGCCCTCTCAGAAGCGGTACGGCTGGTACACGTCCATGCACTTACTGCTGTCCGCGCCGTTCAGTTCGTCCGAATTGGCCGGTAGATCACCGGCCTCGGTGTCCGCCTGCTCCGGGTAGGTGTCGCCCGAGCGCCAGTCGGCACCCACGACCACTGTGACCGCTGACACATCCGCTGACTTCTTCACTGAACTCAGCGCGATACCAAGGGACTTGGCGACCCGCTGTGCGTCGCCCTCCAGGTCGGCGCTCGGGTACCGCACCACCGTCGCATCCGCGGAGAGCCCGGCCGTGGTGTCCGCGGCAGCCCTGGTGAAACCTTTGCTCACGAGCCGGCCGGCGACCGCGCGGGCGCGGCCGGAGACCGGTCCGAGGGTGTCGGACGCGGTCGCGTTCACGACCGCGACCCCGATCCGGTCGTCGGCCGCCGCCGGGTCCTTCGAGACCTTCCCGGCGTCCGCCCGCTTCCTCGACTCCTCCGACTCCTTCGCGGTGCCCTTGTCGTCGAAGGGCACGTCCTCGCGGAGCATCCGCCACATCTTCTCGGCGCCCGCGGCCTCGGGCACCAGATGGTCCCTGTTCTGCGGGTCCTCGACGTTCGGCATCGTCGCCATGGTGATCCGGTCCGCCGGCACCGTCTTCAGCTCCTTGCCGAGGCCGTACAGCTTCTTCACGCTGCCGATCTCCTCGGAGACCTTCAGGGACTTCGTCGCCGCCTCGGCCAGGTCCATCAGACGTCCGCCGTCGGTGAAGACGTTCTGCTGCTTCAGCGAGCGGATCATCGAGTTCAGATACATGTGCTGGGCCCGCGCCCGCAGCGGGTCGCTGCCCCAGGCGTGCCGGGTGCGCAGCCACTGGAGCGCCTGCTCGCCCTTGACCTTCTTGCGCCCGGCCGTCATCTTCAGCCCGGAGCCGCCGGACAGCGAGGGCAGCGGACGGTCCCACACGTTCTGGTTCACGCACACCTCGACCCCGCCGACCGCGTCCGCCATGCGCACCACGCCCGCGAAGTCGATCGTCATCCAGTGGTCGATGTAGACGCCGGTGAGGTTCTCCCAGGTCGTCAGCGTGCAGCCCGCGCCGCCCCGGGCGAGCGTGGTGTTGATGATGCCGTTGGTCGCCGGGAACACCTCGCCGGTCTTCGGGTCGGTGCACTTCGGTATGTCCACCCGGGTGTCCCGGGGGATGCTCACCATCGCCGCGCTCCTGCGGTCCGCGGACAGGTGGATCAGCATCTGCACATCGCCCAGCGGCGGGTTGCCGCGGTTGTCCCTGCTCCCGCCGAGCTTCACGTTCTCGGCGGAGGCCCGGCTGTCCGAGCCGATCAGCAGGATGTTCAGCGGCGTCTGCCCGGCGGCGTTCGGCTCGGCGCGCCGCGCCTTGGAGTCGCCGCCGCTGCGCTCGCCCTTCTCGATGTTGCCGTTCAGGTGCTCGTAGTAGAGGTAACCGGCGCCCGCCGTGCCGAGCACCACCAGCGCCAGCCCCGTCGCCGACCAGCGCAGCACCCGGTGTCCGCGCCCCGGTCGCGGTCCGGACGGCCCCGCCGCCCGGTGCCGCCGCTCGCGCCGGCCTGCGGCATCACCGCGCACCCCCTGCTGGGTCATCTCCCCGCCCCCTGTCCCGTCCCCCGCCCCACACACACCAACAGGCCTGTCGGTACGTCCTGTTAGACGTACGACAGGCCTGTCAGGTCACACCCGTCACAGGGTCAACTCGCGCACTTCACCTCGTCCGCCGTCGACTTCTCCACGTCGATGTCGGCCGCCGAGGAGGAGTTCATCTTCACGCCGGCCCCCTTGAAGTCCTCGCCCAGCGTCAGCGTCATCGTGGGCAGCCCCTGCGCGTTGGTGACGCTCTCGCCGGGCTTCATCATCGATCCGCTCAGCCCCAGGATGTCGGCGAGCCGACGGGCCTGGTCGGCCTGGTCCGGGTCGTACTCCAGGGTCGTCTTCGCCTGTGTCTTCTCCGCGTTGCCCGCGTTCTCCGACTTGGTGACACCCGCCTTGGTCTGGAGGTAGGTGAGCTCCTCCTGGGCGCTGCCGGCCGGCGCCCCGCCGTTGAGGACCTGCACCCGCACCTCGGAGGCGTCCGACTTCGTGCCCTTCAGACGGGCGGCGACGGCGGCGGCCTCCTTCTTCTTCTGCTGCTTGACCTCGGTGAACGACACGTCGTTCTTGATCATCTGGAAGACCTGGGGAGCCGCGGACTCCTTGAGGACCACGGTGGAGGGAACCTTCTCCGCCGGGTTGTCGATCACGGGCACCGTCGTGAACGTCAGGTTCTTCACGTTCAGCTTGCCCAGCTCCAGGCCCAGGTCCTTCAGCTTGCCGATGCTGTCGAGCTGGGAGTCGACGGTCAGCGCCTCCGTGCCCGCCTCGGCCAGCTTCAGCATCTTCGTCGGGCTGGTGAGGGTGTCGTTGGACTTCAGCTTGCGCATCAGCGCGCTCAGGAACTGCTGCTGGAGCCCGATCCGGCTCAGGTCGCCGCCGAAGCCGACGGAGTGCCGGGTGCGCACGAACGCCAGCGCCTGCTCGCCCTCGATCGTGTGCTTGCCCTTGGAGAGCTTCAGATGCGAGTCGGCGTCGTCGATGTCCTTGGCCAGGCACACCTCGACCCCGCCCACCGCCGAGCTCAGCGTCTTCACGGCGTTGAAGTCGGCCACCATGAAATTGTCGGCCTGCACCCCGGTGAGCTCGGTGACCGTGCGCACCGTGCAGCTGGGCGTCCGGCCGCTCTGGCCGAGGCTGGTGTTGAAACGCACACCGGTCGAGCCCGGGATGACCTCCTCGGTGCCGTCCTCCTGCGTGGTGGGACAGTCCGGGACGTCGACGATCAGGTCGCGCGGGATGCTCAGCGCGGTGGCGTTCGTGCGGTCCTTGGAGACATGGAACAGGATCGTGGTGTCGGCGTGGCCGACGCTGCCCTTGTCGCCGTACTTGTCGTTGCCCGCGCCCGTGCGCTTGTCCGTGCCGATGACGATGATGTTGATGGCCTTGTCCTTCTGGAAGCCACCGGTGCTCGCCCCGTCGTCGGAGACGGACGTGATGTTGTCGTTGAGGTGCTTGATGTAGAGGTATCCGGCGCCCGCCGTGCCGACCAGCACGAACGCCATCACACCGCCGGTCCACAGCAGTATTTTCTTCGCCTTCGGCTTCTTCTTCACCGGCCGCCGGCCACGCCGCCCGGGCGGCGGCTCCTCCGGCGCGCCCCGCCGTCTGCGCGGCGCCGGGACGTCCCGCCCGGGAGCGTCGGCCGGAGCCGTGCGTCCGCGCGTGGCGGCGCCGCCCGCGGAGCCGGAACGGCTCGCCGCTCTCCGGGGTGATGGGACCGCTCCCGATTGCGGTGCGGAAGGAGTCAGTCGCAGTTCGTATTCGCCAGTGCTCGGATTGAGTACCCACTGGTCTGCGGGGTCGATGTTGTCCGCCCGCCCACGGCCTTGCGCGTCCACGGTTGTCCGAATCCTCCGTCGGGGCCACGCGGCGCCTTCCCCCTCAAAGGCGCTCGGGTCTCGTCACACACTCTGTGCCTGATCCTGGAAGACCTTCCGGTCGGAAGTACGGATCGGAGCACAGGATCGCTCACACTATCCGGCCGGTTCGGCGTCGAGCGACGACGGTGACACATTCCACGTCCCTACAACTGGGCAATCCGCCGCATTTCTTTGGACATCCGTGCACCGACTTGGTCGTGGCTTTACTCGCAGGTGCCCTCCGCGGCCGTGTTTCCGCGGAACGTGGGCGCCGGAGTGGCGGCCCCGTCGGCCGGTCGCGCCCCGGACGGCCCGGTCACGGCGACCGGCCGGTCGGTGCGCAGCCGCTCGAAAAGCTTCTCCGCCGCGGGCTCCACGAGCTGGTCGCGATTGGCGTTGTAGACGTACGACTCCCGGGGAACGGTCAGGAATTGCACACGTTCGGTGGGGATGTCCCGCACCCCGCGCACGAGTTCGTACAGACCGCGCAGACTCGCCAGGTCCGGGTCGGTGGTCAGGGAGGAGGTCGCCGCGTCCAGGACCGGATAGAGCTTCACCGGATTCAGCAGGACGTCATTGCTCTGCACCTTGTTGACGAGCGCCGCGAGGAATCGTTGCTGCCGGTCCATCCGGTCGGTGTCGCTGCCGTTGCCGAGCGACTTGCGGGCGCGGACGTAGCCGAGGGCCTGCTCGCCGTCGAGGGTGACCTCCCCCTTGGGCAGCCGCAGCTTGGCGGACTTGTCGTGGATGGGCTCCGCGAGACACATCCGCACCCCGTCGACGGCGTCGACCATGTCCTTGAAGCCATGGAAGTCGACGACCATGTGATGGTCGATCCGCACCCCGGTCAGCTTCTCCACGGTCCGGATCGTGCAGGCCGAACCGCCCGTCTCGAAGGCGTGGTTGAACATCGCGAACATCGGTTCGGTCCGGTCCCCGTCCGGCCGCAGACAGGCCGGCACGTCCACCATCAGGTCGCGGGGGAGCGAGACCGCCGTCGCGCTGCGCCGCCCGGCGGCCAGATGCAGCAGGATCGTGGTGTCGGACCGCTCGGTGCCCGAGTCCCGGCCGTAGCGCCCGTTGCCGCTGCCCGAGCGCGAGTCCGAGCCGATCAGCAGGATGTTCTGCGCGTCCTTGACGAGCGACGTCGGCCGTTCCTTCGCGTACCGGGCGAGTTCCGCGGCGGCGGCCTCGTCCGGCGTGATGTTCCCGTCCAGCTTCGCGTACACCACCCACCCGGCCCCCAGGGCCACCGCCGCGGCGGTGGCCAGCCCGGCCGCCCCCAGCCGCAGCCGGCGCCGTCTGCGCCGGCGTATCAGCCCGTCGCCGGAGGCCGACGACCCCGCTCCCGGACCCAGAGTGCCTGCGCTGTCGCTCACGACGGAGTCCACCCCTCACGGCGTACGGATCATGGCGTGCGAGCTGTCTCTACGACCATGGCGTGGGCCGGCGCCGGAGGGGGAGCGGTAGGGGGCCGAACGGGGGACGTCCCGCTCAGCGCGCGGTGGCGGTGACCCGCTCGCTCTCGACCCGCCTGGCCAGCGCTTCCTCGTCGAGCCGGTCGAGGTTGCGGCACAGCACCACGGACCCGCCGGTGGCCAGCGGCGCGTACAGCCCGGCGGCGAGCCCCGGCCAGGTGTCGTACGCCAGCCCCGACAGCAGCCGGGCGCCCGGTCCGGTCAGCCCGAGCCCGGCCGCCTCGGCCCGCGCCCGCTCCACCACCTCGGCGCCGCTGGACTCCCGCCCGGCCACGACGAGCGCGGGCTCCTCGGGGTCCACGGGCGCGTACGGCGCGAAGCGGTCGCCCTGTCCGGGCACCTCGACGGCGTAGTCGGCGAAGCCGTCCGGGGTCTGCGGGAACCGGCCGCCGAGCGGACGCAGGGCGAGCGCGATCCGGGCGCCGGAGCAGGCGCGGGCCGCGTCCAGGGTGTCCGGGCCGCTCACCACGAGGTCGGCCGCCTTCGGGTCGCCGGCGACGTCGGCGACCACGCCCACCGACGAGCACGCCAGCAGCCACACCGCGGTCTGCCAGTGCGCGGGCAGCAGCAGTGCGACCCGGTCGCCGGGCTCCGCGGACAGCTCGCCCTGGAGCAGATTGGCAGTCTTGGCCACCCAATTGGCGAAGGTGGCCACGGACAGTTCCACGCGTTCGCCCGTGGCGTCGTCGTAGAAGGTCACCAGGGGGCGTCCGGGGTCCGCGGCGAGCGCGGAACGCAGCAGGTCGGCGGGGGTGCGATCGGTGGCGTTCACCCGGGCAAGCGTACGCGGGCCCCCGGCCGCCCGGCGGGGTGCGGGGCCACCGGTTCGGCGGAACGCGAGCCGAGGGTCCGTCAGATCCCGGATGGACATGAATGTATGAATATGTTCAAGATCGGTGACATGCGTGGATTTATTGCTTCCTCGATCGGTGTCACGTGCGCGGCCGCACTCGCCCTTCCACTGACCCCGCCCGCCGCCGCGACCGTCGCGCGCCCGAGCGCGGAAGTGCTCGTCCCCGGCAGTACGCAGTCCCTGCCCCTCGCGCCCCTGAACCGCGCCGTCGGCGGTTCGGCCGAGCAGGGACTGTCCCGGGGCGACGTGCACCGCTTCTCGATGCTGGGCGTCGTCTGGGACGACCCGGACACCCACCTCGACGGCCGCGTCGAGGTCCGCGTCCGGGCCGCCGCCTCCGGGACCTGGTCCGGCTGGCAGGACGTCGAGACGCACTACGGCGACGACGGCGCAGACCCGGACGCCGCCGAACGCGCCGCCGGCCGGGTGCGCGGCGCGACGGCACCCCTGTGGGTGGGGGAGTCGGACGGCGTACAGGTCCGGGTCCGGTCCGAGCGCACCCGCGCCGCCGCCCCGGGCGCCGCAGCCGCCCTCCCCTCCGGGCTGCGCCTCGAACTCGTCGACCCCGGCGCGGCCGGCACCGCCACGGCCGGCGCCACCGCGGCCGGGAACGGTCCGCGGGCCGCCCGGTTCGGCGCCGAGACCCCCGAGGCCGTCGCCTCCGCCGCCGCCAACGCCGACCTCGCCCCGCTCGGCGCCCTGGAGATCCCCGAACTGGACCGGGCGCGCACCGAGCAGGAGCTGTACGCGCTGCGCGGCGCCGAACCGGCCGGACGGCAGAGCGGGAAGCCGCGGATCGGCCCGCGCCCGCGGATCGTCACCCGCCGGGGCTGGGGCGCCGACGAGAAGCTGCGCGAGAAGAAGTTCGTCTACACCCGCAAGGTCAAGGCGGCCTTCGTGCACCACACCGCCACCGGCAACGGCTACCGCTGCTCCCAGGCGCCCTCCGTCATCCGCGGTATCTACCGCTACCACGTCAAGAGCATGGGCTGGCGGGACATCGGCTACAACTTCCTCGTCGACAAGTGCGGCCGGATCTACGAAGGCCGCGCCGGGGGAGTGGCCAAGGCGGTCCTCGGCGCCCACACGCTCGGCTTCAACACCGACAGCATGGGCGTCGCCGTCATCGGCACCTTCGGCTCCAGCCGCCCGCCCACGGCCTCCGTGACCGCCGTCGCCCGGCTCACCGCCTGGAAGCTCGGCATCTACGGCGCCAACCCGCGCGGCAAGACATACCTGAAGTCCGGGGGTGGAAATCTCTACCGAAAAGGTAAGAACGTACGACTGAACGTCATCTCCGGTCACCGGGACGGCTTCTCCACCGCCTGCCCCGGCTGGCAGCTCTACCGCAAACTCGGCACCGCCCGCTCGAACGCGGCGCGCTACCAGGGACGTTGACCCACCGCCGACGGGGGCGAGGCACGAGGACGCACGGACCACCCCACCGCTGTCGAAGGCACCGCGCCACGGTCTGCATACACTGACCGGTCGAAGAACAGTTCGGCCGGTTCCGGCAGGAAGCAGAGACGACAGGTGACAGAAGCGATCCTCCTCGTCGGCGGCAAGGGCACGAGGCTGCGCCCGCTCACGGTGAACACGCCCAAGCCCATGGTCCGCGCGGCCGGGGTGCCCTTCCTCACGCACCAGCTGGCGCGGGCGAGAGCGGCGGGCGTCGACCACATAGTTCTGGCGACCAGCTACCTCGCCGAGGTCTTCGAACCGCACTTCGGCGACGGCTCGGCCCTCGGCCTGCACATCGAGTACGTCACGGAGGAGGAGCCGCTCGGCACCGGCGGAGCCATCCGCAACGTCGCCTCCCGGCTCCGCTCCGGCCCCGACGACCCGGTCCTGATCTTCAACGGCGACATCCTGACCGGCCTGGACATCAGAGCCCTGGTCGCCACCCACGAGCGCACGAACGCGGACGTCTCCCTGCACCTGACCAAGGTCACGGACCCCCGCGCCTACGGCCTGGTCCCCACGGACGACACGGGCCGGGTGCTGGCCTTCCTGGAGAAGCCCCAGAGCCCCGAGGAGATCGTCACCGACCAGATCAACGCGGGCGCGTACGTCTTCCGCCGCTCGCTGATCGACACCATCCCGGCGGGCAGACCCGTGTCCGTGGAACGCGAGACGTTCCCCGGCCTCCTGGCGGCCGGAGCCCACCTCCAGGGCATGGTCGACTCGACCTACTGGCTCGACCTCGGCACCCCCGCCGCCTTCGTCCGCGGCTCGGCCGACCTGGTCCTGGGCCGCGCCCCGTCCCCCGCGGTGCCCGGCCGCTGCGGGGACCGTCTCATCCTCCCCACGGCCAGGGTCGCCCCCGACGCCAAGCTCACCGGCGGCACGGTGGTCGGCGAGGGCGCGCGTATCTCCGAGGGCGCCCGTATCTCCGGCAGCACGATCCTCCCGGGCGCCGTCATCGAGCCCGGCGCGGTCATCACCGACTCCCTCATCGGCACCCGCGCCCGCATCGGCGAACGCTCCGTCCTCACCGGCACGGTCATCGGTGACGGCGCCTTCGTCGGCGCCCGCAACGAACTCCTCCAGGGCGCGAGAGTCTGGTGCGACGCCCGGATCCCGGCAGGAGCGGTCCGCTTCTCCTCGGACGAGTAGCCGCCGGGGGCGGCCGGCACGCGGCCCGGCCGTCTTTCAGCGGGCCCCGTTGCCCGGCCGCTTTCAGTCGGTCCGGCGCCCGAGGCCGGCCCTGCGCCGTCCCGAACCCCCACCCACCCGTTGGGGCGTGCGCAGCCCCTGGGCGTTTTCCAGCCCGTCCGGCGTGTGAGGACGAGGCCCGAGGGGCCGACGGCGGGGGTCCGGGGGCGCGGCCCCCCGGGACGGGAACGGGAAGGGGCGGCGGGGGCGGGGAAAACCCTCAGAGCCGCCCGATGTCCCCCCGGGGCATCCGCGGCGCCCGCCGGGCCGGCGTCCGCCCGCTCAGCAGGATCAACCGGGCCGCCCGATGCCGCTGCCCGGCATAGGGCTCCAGCAACGACAGCATCACCGCGTCGTCCGCGTCCCGGTCCCCGGCCAGCGCCCACCCCACGATCCCCGGCAGATGCAGATCCCCCACGGTCACCGCGTCCGCCGCCCCATGACTGCGCTGCACGGTCTCCGCCGACGTCCACGGCCCGATCCCCGGCACGGCCTCCAGCCGCGCCCGAGCCTCCCCGGCGGACATCCCCACCGCCTCCTCCATCCGCGAGGCGACCCGCACCGCACGCAGGATCGTCGACGCCCGCTTGTCGTCGACCCCGGCCCGATGCCACTCCCACGACGGGATCAGCGCCCAGGCCCGGGGCGCGGGCATCACCCACAACCGCCCGCCCGCCGCGGGCCCCGGCGCCGGCTCACCGAACTTCCGCACGAGCGACCGCCAGGCGCGGTAGGCCTCGTCCGTCGTCACCTTCTGTTCGAGGACCGAGGGGATCAAGGACTCCAGCACCAGCCCGGTCCGCGTCAGCCGCAGCCCCGGACGCCGATGCCGGGTCACCGCCAGCAGCCGGTGCCGCGGTGCGAACGCCGACGGATCGTCCGCCGCGCCGAGCAGGCCGGGCATCGCGTCGAGCAGCCACTCGGCCCCCGGCCCCCACGCCTCCCCGTGCACCTCCCCGCCGCGCACGGCGACCCGCAGTGTCCCGGGCCCCGCCGGCGTCAGACTGGCCCGCCACACCGACCCGTCGGGCATCGCCCGGAACGTCGGATCACCGGGCCCGCGCCGCAGCGGCCCGAGCACCAGCCCCAGATCCAGCTCCCCGTCCGGCACGTACGTCCGCACCCGCCCCGGCGCCGCCGCGGGCCCCGGCACGCCCCCGGGCACGGCGACCTGCCCGCCGCGCACGGTCGTACGCGTGGGCCGCGGAGAGAAGCGTCCTGACACGAGGGAGGTCCCGGGAGAGATGAGGCGGAGGCGGAAGGCCCCTCACGAGGGTGAAGGACCCTTACGAGGGTAGGGCCACGATCGCGTCGGCCCCGCCCCGTCAGCGCACCTCGATGAACATCCCCGGATCCCGTCCGCCCCGGGGCGAAGGCTCCTCCGCCGGATGCCCGACGGCCACCGCCCCCATCGGATCCCAGTCCCCGGGCAGCCCGAGCACCTCGCGCACGACGTCCCGGCAGAACATCGTCGAGGACACCCACGCCGACCCCAGCCGTTCCCCGGCGAGCGCCACGAGGAAGTTCTGCACGCCGGCACCGGTGGCGACGACGAACATCTCCCGCTCCGCCCCGTCGCGGCGCGGATCGCCGTAGTCGTGCGACCCGTCCATGACGAGACAGGGCACCACCAGGTAGGGGGCGCGGCGCAGGACGTCGCCCCGGCGCACCCGCTTGGCGATGGACTCCTCGCTCTTGCCGTCCCGCCGCAGATCCGCGATCCAGGCGTCCCGCATCGCGTCGAGCAGCTCGGTCCGTGCCCCGGGCGACTCCAGGAGCACGAACCGCCAGGGGGTCGTGTGGTGCGGCGCCGGGGCGGTCACCGCCGCGGCCACCGCCCGCCGGACGGCCCCGCCGTCGACGGGCTCGTCCGTGAACGCCCGCACCGTACGCCGCTGGGTCACCGCGAGCCGTACCGCCTCGGAGGTGCCGAGCCGGAACATGTCGTCGCGCGCGCCCCGCACCATCGCGCCCGCCCCCTGCCCGTGCTCCTCGGACACGATGTGCGCGAGCCCTCGTACGACGGCGACGGGCAGCCCGGCGGCCTTGCCCTTGACCAGGTCGCCGGCGGCGGCCAGTTCGTCCGCCGTGGCCACGACGGTCGCGCTGAGCGGGTTGCCGTGGGCGTCCGTGCCGCCGCGCAGGTCGTCGAGCACCTGCACGCCGGCCGCGCCGATGGCGACGTCGGTGAGCCCCGCGCGCCAGGGCCGCCCGAAGGTGTCGGTGACGATCACGCCGACGTCGACCCCGAGGGCGTCGCGCAGGCCCTCGCGGATCGCGCGGGCGGAGGCGTCCGGGTCCTGAGGCAGCAGCAGGACGGTCCCGGCGGGGGTGTTGGAGGCGTCCACCCCGGCGGCGGCCATGATCAGACCCTGCCGGTTCTCGACGATCCTGAGGGCGCCGCGCCGGGCGACCACCCGGACCGTCTCGGCGTCGATGGCCGTCTCCCGGTCGGCGGCCTCGACGATCCGGCCCTCCGCCTTGGAGACGATCTTCGATGTGACGAGGAGGACGTCCCCGTCGGCGAGCGCGGGTTCGGCGGCGGCGATCAGCTTGGCGAGGTCGTCGCCGGGCGCGACCTCGGGCAGGCCGGGCACGGCCCAGGCGCGGTAGCCGTCCGGGGTCACGACGCTCTCGTCTCCTCGGCCAGGGCGAGCGCCTCGCGGGCCATCCGCGCGGTCGCCTCCAGGTCCGTCATCATCAGCGGGACCGCCTTGCAGCGGATGCCGGCCGACTCGATCCGCTCCACCGACGCCGCGTCCACGGTGTCGACGAGCCAGCCGTCCAGCAGCCCCGAGCCGTAGTGCTCGGCGACCGCCGCGGCCGTCGACTCCACGCCCACGGCCGCCAGCACCTTGTCGGCCATCCCGCGCACGGGCGCGTCCCCGACGATGGGGGACAGGCCCACGACCGGCACCCCGGCCCCGGCGATCGCCTCGCGGATGCCGGGCACCGCGAGGATGGTGCCGACGGAGACGACGGGGTTGGACGGCGGGAAGAGGATCACGTCGGCCGCGGCGATCGCCTCCAGCACACCGGGCGCGGGCTTGGCCTGCTCGGCGCCGACCGGCACGATCGCCTCGGCGGGGACGGAGGCCCGCAGCCGTACCCAGTACTCCTGGAAGTGGATCGCCCGGCGCTCGCCGTCCAGGTCGACGGCGACATGGGTCTCGACCCGGTCGTCGGACATCGGGATCAGCCTCACACCCGGCTGCCAGCGGTCGCACAGCGCCTCGGTGACCGCGCTGAGCGGGAAGCCCGCGCCGAGCATCTGCGTGCGCACGATGTGGGTGGCGAAGTCACGGTCGCCGAGGCCGAACCACTCGGGGCCCACGCCGTAGGCGGCCAGCTCCTCCTTGAGGTGGAAGGTCTCCTCGGCGCGGCCCCAGCCCTGTTCCTCGTTGATGCCGCCGCCGAGCGTGTACATCACCGTGTCGAGGTCCGGGCAGACCTTCAGCCCGAAGAGGTGGATGTCGTCCCCGGTGTTGCCGATGACCGTGATGTCCGCGTCCGGCACGGCCCGCTTCAGACCGCGCAGGAAACGGGCACCGCCGATGCCGCCTGCCAGAACCACGATTCGCATGGACCCAAGTCTCGCAGGCGGGTACGACAACGCGTCAGGCGGTCACCGGCCGGGCCGCGCAGGTCTGGGCCGTGTGCATCGGCATCTCGGTCAGACCCGGGTAGTAGACGTGGAGGCTGACCGCCGGCTCCAGGGCGTCGTTGACGACCTCGTGGACGTACCCGGGGGCGAACACCCGCTGGGCCCCGGCCCGCAACGCGCGTGTGCCGCGTTCGGTGCGTTCCGTCAACTCGCCCTCCAGGACGGTCAGCACACCGGAGGAACGGCCGTGGTCGTGCGTCCCGCTGCCCTGCCCCGGCACCCACGACAGCAGCCACACCTCGTAGCCGGGCCCGGTGCGCAGCCGGTGGTACCAGCGCGACGCGGCGTCGTACTCGACCAGGTGCGCCCACTGGGAGCGGTCGGCGGCGACGGCGCGCGCGAGGCCGACGAACTCCGCGACCGTCGCGGGGTGTTCGCGCGGGGCCTGGAGCAGGTGCGGGACTTCGAGGATGTCGCCGGCGATCTGGAGGTCGCTGTCGCTGTTCATCGAGTGGGTGGTTCCTCAGTGAAAGAAGGTCAGTCAGACAGAGGGAACGGCAAAGGCCGAGTCCCGGAGGATTCGGCCTTCAGCTGGAGCGGCGGAGGTGGATCGCCGGGCTCAACAGCTGTGACAGCAACAGCTACAGCGAGCGCGGGCAGCACCGTGGGACCCGGCGGTGCGGGTCGTGGTGAGTGCCAAGTTCGCGAGCATGCCCACAAGGACACCGGTTCACACCAGAGCTGTCAACTCGACACCCGGTATGTGGGACGCGTTTCACCTCATCCGGTTCATCTCGGAGGGGAAAGGTTTGTTCAGGTGCTGATCGGGACACATGGCGCACAACCGGGCGCGCGAGGAACGGTGGCGGACTCCTGGGCGTCCTTCTTCGTACAGGTCCTGCTCGGGTCGGAAGAGCCCGCGGACCTTATCTGCTTGTCAAGGTTTATGGCGATTTGAACACTTTCCGCTAGGCCTTGGTTCCGCAGAGTGAATAAGGGGCCCAATAGCAGATCTCGGCTTGACTCGCCCGGAGCAGCACACTTGTAATTTCACTCGTGTCGTTCAGCCGGAATCGGTAACGGCTAGATCACGGGGACGCGAAAGACAGACGAGGGGCGCACATGACCGAGCTGGTGCAGCAACTGCTGGTCGACGACGCGGACGAGGAACTCGGCTGGCAGGAGCGCGCGCTGTGCGCCCAGACCGACCCCGAGTCCTTCT
This sequence comes from Streptomyces sp. NPDC090106, assembly GCF_044747265.1. NCBI lineage: Bacteria > Bacillati > Actinomycetota > Actinomycetes > Kitasatosporales > Streptomycetaceae > Streptomyces > Streptomyces sp. NPDC090106. Next base: position 257,747 of record NZ_JBIVDS010000015.1, read on the forward strand.
TCCCCGAGAAGGGCGGTTCCACCCGGGAGGCCAAGAAGGTCTGCCTGGCGTGCGAGGTCCGCTCCGAGTGCCTCGAATACGCCCTCGCCAACGACGAGCGCTTCGGCATCTGGGGCGGACTGTCCGAGCGGGAACGGCGCCGCCTGAAGAAGGCCGCGGTCTGACACCTCGGAGCCGGCGGGCACACGCGCATACGGGACGAACGGCCCGTCGCAGGTGGGTTGTCCACAGGCGGCGGGCCGTCCCGTTGCCCAGCCGATAGTGTGGGCGCTCGTCCGAGACGCCCCGTCGGCCCCAGCGGTCGCGGGCGTCCACCGCAGTCCACCGAACCGGGGCCCGTACCTCGATGTCCGTGCACAGCCACACGGCAGCCCGACAAGACCCGGCTGCCACACCAGAGTTCCCGCGCCATGTGGTGACCGCGGTCCTCGTCTCCCATGACGGAGCCCGCTGGCTGCCCGACGCGCTCGCCGGGCTGCTCGGCCAGGAGCGCCCCGTCCAGTTCGCCCTGGCCGCCGACACCGGCAGCGCGGACGCCTCCGCGCAGCTGGTCACCGACGCCCTCGGCGCCGACCAGGTGCTGCACCTCGCGCGCCGCACCGGCTTCGGCCAGGCCGTCGAGGAGGCGAACCGCAGCGCGCCGCTCCTCACCCCCGAGGAGCTGCCGTACCTGAAGCGGCCCAGCGGCTGGGACCCCGTCACCCGCACCTGGCGCGACGACGCCTACGACCTGCCGGAGCTTCCGCACGGCGAGCCGGTCCAGTGGCTGTGGCTGCTGCACGACGACTGCGCGCCCGAACCCGACGCGCTCGCCGAGCTGCTGCGGGTCGTGGAGAACGAGCTGGAACTCGGCCGCGACGACGTCGCCGTCGTCGGTCCCAAGCTCCGCGGCTGGTACGACAAGCGGCAGCTCCTGGAGGTCGGCGTCACCATCGCCCACTCCGGCCGCCGCTGGACGGGCCTGGACCGCCGCGAGCAGGACCAGGGCCAGCACGACCACGTCCGGTCCGTGCTGTCCGTGTCCACCGCCGGCATGCTGATCCGCCGCGACGTCTTCGAGGAGCTCGGCGGCTTCGACCGCCGCCTGCCCCTGATGCGCGACGACGTCGACCTGTGCTGGCGCGCCACGGCCGCCGGCCACCGCGTCCTCATCGCCCCCGAGGCGGTCGTGCGGCACGCGGAGGCGGCCTCCCGCGAGCGCCGCGCCGTCGACTGCGTGGGCCGCACCGCGGCCTCCCCGCACAAGGTCGACAAGGCCGGCGCCGTCTACACGCTGCTCACCAACAGCCGCACGGCCGTGCTGCCCTGGGTCCTGGTGCGGATCGTGCTCGGCACCCTGCTCCGCACGGTCGCCTATCTCGTCGGCAAGGCGCCGGGACAGGCCCTCGACGAGATCCGCGGTCTGCTCGGCACCCTGCTGCGGCCCGAGCGGATCATCGCCGGACGCGGCAGGCGCGGCAAGCCGGCGGTCGACAAGGAGGAGATGCGTCCGCTGTTCCCGCCTCCGGGCGCGACCGTGCGGGCCACCCTCGAACAGGCCGCGGGCAGCCTCGTGGGCCGCTCCGACCCGGAGACCGCCGCGGGCGCCGGACGGCACGGCGGCGCCGTCGAGTCCGGGCCCGGCGGTGACGACGCCGACTTCCTGGAGGTCGAGCAGTTCGCCCGCCTCAAGCGCGTCGCCCGCAAGCCGGGCCCGATGCTCTTCGTGGTGCTGCTGCTCGTCTCACTGGCCGCCTGCCGCCAGCTCCTGGGCTCCGGCGCGCTCGCGGGCGGCGCCCTGCTGCCCGCCCCGGCGGACGCGAGCGAGCTGTGGTCGCGCTACCTCGACTCCTGGCACGCGGTCGGCGCCGGCGGCACCCCGTCCGCGCCGCCGTACCTCGCGATCGTCGCGATGCTGGCCTCCGTGCTGTTCGGGTCGACCGGGCTCGCCGTCACCGTGCTGCTCGTCTGCTCGGTGCCGCTGGCCGGGTGCACCGCCTACTTCGCCTCCCGCCCGCTGGTCGAGTCGCGGCTGCTGCGCGCGTGGGGGGCCGTCGTCTACGCCTTCCTGCCCGCCGCCACCGGCGCCCTCGCCGGCGGCCGTCTGGGCACCGCCGTCCTCGCCGTCCTGCTGCCGCTGATCGCCCGCGCGGGCGTCGCGGCCGGCGGGCTGGCGCACACCTCGGACGCGCGCGGCAGCTGGCGCGCCACCTGGGCGTACGCCCTGCTGCTGACGGTGACCACCGCGTTCACGCCGATCGTGTGGCCGATCGCGCTGCTGCTCGGCCTCGCCGTGCTCGCCGTGCGCCGCTCCGACCTCGTCGGCTACGCCCCGCGCTTCGTGGCCCAGCTCGGCACGCCCCTGCTGATCCTCGCGCCCTGGTCGCTGACGCTCCTGCCGTTCGGCTTCTTCGACGAGGCCGGGCTGGAGTACGGGTCCTCGGCGGCCTCCGCGCTCGACCTGCTCGGCGCGAACCCGGGCGGCCCCGGTACGGCCGAGGGGCTGATGCTCATCGGCGTCGTCCTGGCCGCGCTGGCCGCGCTGCTGCGCTCCGAGCGGCAGTTCGCCATCCTCACCGCCTGGGTCGCCGCCCTGGTGGGCCTCGTCTTCGCGGTCCTGTCCAACGGCTCCACCTGGGCCGGCCCCGCCACCCTCGTCTACGGCATCGCGCTCCTGGTGGCCGCGCTGCTGGGCGCCGACGGGGCCCGTTCGCGGGTGGCCGAGCAGAGCTTCGGCTGGCGCCAGCCGGTGGCCGCGCTGATCGCCTTCGCCGCCGCCGCGGGCCCGCTGCTGCTGGCCGCGGGCTGGATGATCCGCGGCGCCGACGGACCCGTCGAGCGGCGCGACCCGGTGCAGGTGCCCGCGTTCGTCGCCGAGGAGAGCGGCACCCGCGACCAGGCCCGCACCCTCGTCCTGGACAGCGACTCCGCCGCCCACGTCGCCTACATGCTCGTCCGCGGCTCCGGCGCCCGCCTCGGCGACGGCGAACTGGCCGCCGCCGACAGCGGCAACAGCGCGCTGGACAAGGTCGTCGCCAACCTCGTCGCCGGTTCCGGCGCCGACCAGGCCGACCAGCTCGGCGGCTTCGCGGTGCGGTACGTCCTGGTCCACAAGGGCGCCCCGCGCGAGGTCACCCGCGTGCTGGACGCCACCCCGGGCCTGTCCCGGCTGAGCCAGCAGGACGGCAGCGCCCTGTGGCGGGTCGACCAGGAGGTCGCGCGCGCCACGATCGTCACCGGCTCCGCCACCCCGGTGCCCGTCGCCGCGGGCCCCGTCGAGATCCACACGACGGTCGGGTCCGGCGCCGAGGGCCGCGTCCTGCGTCTCGCGGACACCGCCGCCGAGGGCTGGACGGCCACCCTGGACGGCAAGCCGCTCACCGCCAAGACGGTCGACGGCTGGGCCCAGGGCTTCGAACTCCCGGCTTCCGGCGGCGAGCTGGACGTCGTCTTCGACGCCCCGGTCACCCACACCGCCTGGCTGTGGGCGCAGGGCTTCCTCGCCCTCGTCCTCGTCGTCCTGGCCCTGCCCGGCAGGCGCCGCGACATCGACGACGACCTGCCCGAGGAGGAGCGCGAGATCCCCGCCCAGGCGATGGAGGGCGAGGGCCGCCGCGCCCGCCGTCTGCGCGCCCAGGCCGAGGCCGAGGAGGCCGCGCAGGAAGGCGACCCGGAGTCCCCTTCGGAGGAGGAGACGTCCGCGCCGGTGCCGCAGCAGCAGTCCTACGGCGAGTGGGACCAGGCGAGTTACGCGGGCGCCGGCTACGACGCCTACGGCGCCGACCAGTACCAGTCCGCGCAGCAGTACCCGGCGGGCGCCGGCTACGGCCAGCAGCAGTACGCGGACCCCTACCAGGGCGGCCAGTACGACCCGTACGCGTACGGCGGGCAGCAGCAGGCCCCCGGGGACGAGCGGTACGACCAGTACGGCCGGCCCTACGACCAGGGGTACGACGCGACGTACGACCCGGCGCAGCCGCACCAGCACGGCGACGAGCGTCCTGACGGGAGCCAGCAGTGAACCGCACCACCGTGTCCCTGATCGCCTGCACGACCGCTCTCGCCGCCGTCACCGGGTTCGCCGTGCTCAACGAGCCGGCCGCCGGGTCCACCGGGGGCGGCGCCTCCACGGCGGCCGTGCTGCCCGTGGAGCGCACGAGCCTGCTCTGCCCGAGCCCGAGCACCTCCGACCTCGCCGAGACGTCGTACTCGTCCTTCACGCCGGTCACCGAGGGCACCGGCGGCGAGGGCAAGGCCGAACTCCTCGCGGCGACCCAGGAGTCCGCGGACGGCGAGAAGGCGAAGGACGACGAGGGCGACAAGGGCGACAAGAAGAAGACCGCCAAGCCGGTGCTGACCCCCGAGGAGCCCGGTACACCCGCCACCGGCGACACCTCGGGCGGCGAGTCGCCCGCGCTCGTCGGCACCGCCGAGGGCAAGTTCGCGCCCGGCTGGACCGTGCAGGAGACCACGGAGGTCGCCGCGGGCACCGGACGCGGCCTCCAGGGTGTCACCTGCACCTCCGCCGACACCGAGTTCTGGTTCCCCGGAGCGAGCACGGCGGCCGACCGCACCGACTACGTCCACCTGACGAACCCGGACGACTCGGCGGCCGTCGTCGACATCGAGCTGTACGGCAAGGACGGCGCCGTGGAGTCCACGGTCGGCGAGGGCATCACCGTCCCGCCGAACTCCAGCGAGCCGATCCTGCTGTCCACGCTCAGCAGCGACCAGCAGACCAACCTGACCGTGCACGTCAGTGTCCGCAGCGGGCGCGTCGGCGCCGCCGTGCAGGCCCTCGACGACAAGATCGGCGGCGACTGGCTGGAGGCGTCCGCGGACCCCTCGGGCAGCCTCGTCCTGCCGGGCATCCCCAAGGACGCCAAGAGCGTGCGCCTGGTCGCCTTCGCGCCCGGTGACGCGGACGCGGACCTGAAGGTGCGGCTCGCCTCGCCGTCCGGGTCCATCACCCCGGCGGGCAACGAGACGCTGCACGTCAAGGGCGGGATGACCACCGCGGTCGACCTCGGTGAGGTCACGCGCGGGGAGGCCGGTTCGCTGGTGCTGACGCCGACCGGCTCGTCCGTGCCGGTCGTCGCGGCGCTGCGGATCACCCGCGGCACCGGCGACCAGCAGGAGACCGCGTTCATCCCCGCCACCCGGGAGGTCGGCACGCGCGCGTCGGTCGTCGGCAACACCGCCAAGGGCACCACTTTGTCCCTGGTCGCGCCCGAGGGCACCGCCCAGGTCAAGGTGACCGCGTCGGCGGGCACCGGCGGCGGCAAGCCGGCCTCGAAGACGTACACGGTCAAGGCCGGCACCACGCAGAACGTCGAACTGCCCGTCCCCAGCGGCCTGAAGGGCACCTACGCGCTGACGGTCGAGCCGGTGTCCGGCGGTCCCGTCTACGCGTCCCGCACCCTCGCGGCCACGCAGGACGGCGTCCCCGGGTTCACGGTGCAGACCCTGCCCGACGACCGGGGCACGGTGTCGGTGCCCGAGGCGGACCAGGACCTGTCGGTGCTCCAGAAGTGAAGCGGGGCCGGGTCCCCGGAGGGGGTCAGTCCTCGCCGTAGCGAGGGTCGACCGTCTCCGGGGTGAGCCCCAGCAGCTCGGCGACCTGCTCGACGACCACCTCGTGCACCAGCGCGGCCCGCTCGTCGCGGCCCTTGGTGCGGATCTCCACGGGACGGCGGTAGACCACCACGCGCGCGGGCCGTCCCTCGCGCGCGGGGATCGTGCCGCCCAGAGGGACCGCCTCGTCGTTCCAGGAGGGGCCGTCCAGCCGGGGTACCTCGAGGACGAGGAAATCGATGTCGGTCAGCTGCGGCCAGCGCCGCTCCAGCCGCTCCACGGAGTCCTGCACCAGGTCCGCGAACGCCTCGGCCCGGCTGGCCGCGAGCGGCACCTGGGGCGGCGCGATCGGGCCGCGCATGCCCCGTCCGTGTCGATCACGGCGGCGGGGCCCGGGGGCTTCGGCGCGGGCGGGCGGCGGTACGGGACTTTCCATCACCGCTGAAGCGTAGTCCTCCGGCACGCGATGTCGCCGGATGACCATTCCGGCCAAGGTTGGGCTCGATTCCGTATCTCTCCAGGACCGTCGATCTCCAGGCTATTGACCTTGTTTGTACGGGATCATGACCGTACGCAAGATCGTCCGCGATCCGGGAAAGCGGTGTCCTCGCAGGTCAGAGAGGTGGGTCAGAAGGGGCGTGTGGGACGTTTCACACCACGACACGGTGGGGTGACCTGGAGAGGAGTCGTCGCGGCCCGCTCAAGAGTGCGGTACCGTCCAACGTCGTGAGCCCTGTACGTCGCTGTTCGCGAACCGCCTGCGGCCGACCCGCCGTGGCGACGCTGACGTACGTCTACGCCGACTCGACCGCGGTCCTCGGCCCGCTCGCCACCTACGCCGAACCCCACTGCTACGACCTGTGCGCCGAGCACTCCGAGCGCCTCACCGCCCCGCGCGGCTGGGAGGTCGTCCGGCTCATCGACGGTTCGGCCCCCGCGCGCCCGAGCGGCGACGACCTGGAGGCGCTGGCGAACGCGGTCCGTGAGGCGGCCCGCCCGCAGGAGCGTGCCGCCCAGGCCGGCGGCGGACGCGCCGCGGACCCGATGGAGGTCGCGCGCCGCGGCCATCTGCGGGTGCTGCGCTCGCCGGACAACTGACACCGGCTCCCGACGTCCCTCGCCCCGTGCGCATTCGGTGCACGGTTCCGTTCAGTGGCGCACACCCATTGACGGCTGCTTGTCGCGGACACGACCATTCCGGAAGCCGAAACGAGAAATCCCTTTCCGCATGACGGAAACGGAGCTCGACGGAACCGGACCGGGGAGGCGCCCGTGTACGTCCAGCAACTGGAACCCGTCGCCGACTCACTGGGCCTGTCCGCCCTCGTCGCCGCGCTGCCCCTGGTGATCGTCCTCGTCCTGCTCGGCGGTGTCCGCCTCAAAGCCCATCTCGCGGGCCTGACAGGGCTCGTGGCGGCCGTTCTGGTCGCCTGGCTCGCCTACGGCATGCCCCTGGGCCAGACGCTCTCCAGCGGCGCACAGGGAGCCGTCTTCGGGCTCTTCCCCATCCTGTGGATCGTCGTCAACGCCCTGTGGGTGTACCGGATGACCGTCCGCACCCGCCACTTCGACATCCTGCGCCGCTCCTTCGGACGGCTCTCCGACGACCCGCGCATCCAGGCCCTCGTCGTCGCCTTCTGCTTCGGCGCCCTGCTGGAGGCCCTGGCCGGCTTCGGGGCGCCCGTCGCGATCTGCTCGGTGATGCTCGTCGCGCTCGGCTTCGACCCGGTGCGCGCCGCGGTCGTCGCCCTCGTCGCCAACACCGCGCCCGTCGCCTTCGGCGCGATGGGCACCCCGGTGGTCACCCTGGCCCAGGTCACCGATCTGCCCCTGGACACCGTCGCGTCGGTGGTGGGCCGTCAGACGCCGCTGCTGGCCCTGGTGGTGCCGCTCGTCCTGGTCTTCCTCGTGGACGGGCGCCGCGGACTGCGCGAGACCTGGGTGCCCGCCCTGGTGTGCGGAATCGGCTTCGCCGTCGCCCAGTTCGTCGCCTCCAACTACGTCTCCGCCCAACTCGCGGACATCGGAGCCGCCTTGGTGGGCGCCGCCGCGCTCGTCGCCGTCCCCCGCGCGCGGGTGCCCGCCGAGGAGTCCGTGCGCGCGTCCGTGCTCACCGGCACCCGCAGCGAGGAACTCGACGAACCCGACCCGCGCGGCGAGGTCGTCCGCGCCTACGCCCCCTACGCGCTCATCGTCGTGATCTTCTCCGTCGCCCAGATCCCCGCCGTCAAGGACTGGCTGGCCCACGCCACCCAGACCTACGACTGGCCCTTCCTGAACGTCGTCAACGCCGACGGCGACCCGGTCGGCGCCAACGTGTTCACCTGGCCGATCGTCGCCACCGGCGGCACGCTCGTCCTCCTCGCGGGCATCTGCACGGCGGTCGTGCTCGGCGTGCCCGCGCGCGTGGCCGTGAAGGAATGGGCGGCCACCGTCCACGAGTTGAGGTTCGCGATCCTCACCGTGACATCCGTCCTCGCCCTCGCCTACGTCATGAACCTCTCCGGACAGGCCGCCACCATCGGCCACTTCGTCGCCGCCGCGGGCGCCGGGCTCGCCTTCCTGTCCCCGGTGCTCGGCTGGTTCGGCGTGGCCGTCTCCGGCTCGGACACCTCCGCCAACGCCCTCTTCGGCGCGCTCCAGGTGACCGCCGCGCGCGAGTCGGGGCTCTCCCCGGAGCTGCTCGCCGCCGCGAACAGCTCGGGCGGCGTCCTCGGCAAGATGATCTCCCCGCAGAACCTCACCATCGCCTGCGCCGCCGTCGGCCTCGCCGGCCGCGAGGGCGACATCCTGCGCAAGGTGCTGCCCTGGAGCCTCGGCCTGCTCCTGGTCATGTGCCTCATCGTGGTCGGCCAGAGCACACCGGTCCTGGAGTGGATGCTGCCCTGACCTGAGAGGACGGGCGCACGACCCGCTGTCGGAGGCGACGGGTACTTTGTGGTGACCGACAGGATTTCTGGGAGGGTGGCCGTGACCGCTGATCTGTCACAACTGGTGAAGGCGTACGACGTGCGCGGCGTCGTTCCGGACCAGTGGGACGAGTCGCTGGCCGAGCTGTTCGGGGCCGCCTTCGTACAGGTGACCGACGCGACCTCGATCGTCGTCGGCCACGACATGCGGCCCTCGTCCCCCGGCCTGACCCGCGCCTTCGCGCGCGGGGCCGCCGCCCAGGGCGCCGACGTCACCGAGATCGGCCTGTGCTCCACGGACCAGCTCTACTACGCCTCCGGCGCCCTGGACCTGCCCGGCGCGATGTTCACGGCCTCCCACAACCCGGCGCGCTACAACGGCATCAAGCTGTGCCGCGCGGGCGCCGCCCCCGTGGGCCAGGACACCGGTCTGACCCGCGTCCGCGAGCTCGTCGAGGGCTGGCTCGACACCGCCCCGCCCGCCCCGGCCGCCACGACCGGGACCATCACCGCGCGGGACACGCTCCAGGACTACGCGGCGCACCTGCGCTCCCTCGTCGACCTGACCGCCCTCCGCCCCCTGAAGGTCGTCGTCGACGCGGGCAACGGCATGGGCGGCCACACCGTCCCCACGGTCCTCGCGGGCCTCCCGCTGGACGTCGTCCCGATGTACTTCGAGCTCGACGGCACGTTCCCGAACCACGAGGCCAACCCCCTGGACCCGGCCAACCTCGTCGACCTCCAGGAGCGCGTCCGCGCCGAGTCCGCCGACCTCGGCATCGCCTTCGACGGCGACGCCGACCGCTGCTTCGTCGTCGACGAGAACGGCGACCCCGTCTCCCCGTCGGCCGTCACCGCGCTCGTCGCCGCCCGCGAACTGGCCAGGCACGGCGGCAAGGGCGTCGTCATCCACAACCTGATCACCTCCTGGTCCGTCCCCGAGGTCGTCAGGGAGCACGGCGGCACCCCGGTCCGCACCCGCGTCGGCCACTCCTTCATCAAGGCCGAGATGGCCGCCTCCGGCGCGATCTTCGGCGGCGAGCACTCCGCCCACTACTACTTCAAGGACTTCTGGAACGCCGACACGGGCATGCTCGCCGCTCTCCACGTCCTCGCCGCCCTCGGCGGCCAGGAGGGCCCCCTGTCCGCCCTCGTGGCCGCCTACGACCGCTACGCCGGCTCCGGCGAGATCAACTCCACCGTCGCCGACCAGGCCGGCCGGATCGCCGCGATCCGCTCCGCCTACGAGGGCCGCGACGGCATCACCCTGGACGAACTCGACGGCCTCACCGTCACCGCCGCCGACTGGTGGTTCAACGTCCGCCCCTCCAACACCGAACCCCTCCTCCGCCTGAACGCGGAGGCCCGCGACGAGCCGACGATGGAGAAGATCCGCGACGAGGCACTGGCGATCATCAGAGGCTGAGGGGCATGCGTTCCCCCAGCCCGTCGCGTCCCCGGTCCTCCGCCCTGCTTCTTTCCTCCCTCTTCCAGCCCGGCCGGCGTCCGAGGACGAGGCCCGTCCAGGGCCGATGGGGGGCCAGCGGGCGGAGCCACCCGGTCCCGCCCGACCCCGGCACCGCCCCCCTCCCGGCGGTACGCTGACCAGGCACATCCGCACCACCCCGCGCACCACCAGCCGCACCGCCCCGAAGGGAACCCCCATGCCGCTCGAAGCCGGCCTCCTGGAGATCCTCGCCTGCCCGGCCTGCCACGCGCCTCTGGAGGAGCAGGACACCGAGCTGATCTGCACAGGTCAGGACTGCGGCCTGGCCTACCCGGTCCGCGACGGCATCCCCGTCCTCCTCGTCGACGAGGCCCGCCGCCCCGCGTAACGGGGCCCTGACACCCCCGGCGTTCCGAGGAGGCTCCCGCACATGCTCGACGAGTCGCTGCTCGACACCCCCGAGGCCCTCTCGGAGGCCGACCGGCGCGGCCTGCTGCGCGGCGCCGCGGAGGCGGGCGCCCGCGTCCGCACCGCGGCCCGGCACGCCGCCGAGGCGGGGGTGAACGACCTCAAGCCCGACGGCCGCCCCCGCGCGGTCCTCATCGCGGGCCCCGGCGCCGCCGCGACCTGCGCCGCCGACCTCCTCGGCACGCTCGCCGGCGCGGGCAGCCCCGTGATCCGCCTCGCCCCCACCGGAGTCGCCCCCGCCGCGGGCGCCCTGCGCTGGGAACTCCCGGGCTGGGCCGGCTCCGTCGACCTGCTCCTGATCGCCACCCCGGACGGCACCGAACCGGGCCTCGCCCTCCTCGCCGACCAGGCCTACCGCCGCGGCTGCACGGTCGTCGCCGTGGCCCCCGCGGCCACCCCGCTCACCGACGCCGCCGGGGCCGCCCACGGCCTGTTCGTCCCGCTCGCGACCGCCTCGTACGACCAGGACGAACAGGAACTCACCGCGTCCGCGCCCGGCGTCCTGTGGGCGCTGCTCACCCCGCTCCTCGCGCTCCTGGACCGCGCCGGCCTGCTCACCGCCCCGCCGGACGCCCTGGAGAAGGTCGCCGACCGCCTCGACCACATCGCCGAACGCTGCGGTCCCGCCATCGCGACGTACAGCAACCCGGCCAAGACCCTCGCCGCCGAACTCGCCGACGCGCTCCCGGTGATCTGGACCGAGGGCACCTCCGCCGGTCCAGCGGGCCGCCGATTCGCCGCCGCGCTCGCCGAGTTGGCCGGGCGCCCCGCCCTCGTCGCCGAACTCCCCGAGGCGCTCACCGCCCACAACGCCCTGCTCGCCGGGCCGTTGGCCGCCAGCGCCGACCCCGACGACTTCTTCCGCGACCGCGTCGAGGAGGCTCCCGCACTCCACGCGCGCGTGGTGCTGCTGCGCGACCGCCCCCTCGGCGGCCTCACCGCCGCCCCCGCCGCCCGCGACCTGGCCCTCAGCCACGACACCCCGATCAGCGAACTGGAACCGGAGGCCGGCGGCGAACTGGAGACCCTCGCGGAACTGATCGCCATCACCGATTTCGCCGCCGTTTACCTGGCGCTCGCCTCGGGCGCCTGATCATGCCCGGACGCTCCGACTGTTCGCGCGGGGCACCCTGAACCGTCGTACGGAAAGAGCCCGATGGACCGCCTCGACAACACCGTCCGCCCCTACGCCTGGGGTTCCACCACCGCCATCCCGCACCTCCTGGGCGTCGAGCCGAGCGGTGAACCGCAGGCCGAGATGTGGATGGGCGCCCACCCGGGCGCGCCCTCGCGCACCGCGCGCGGGACGCTCGCCGACGTCATCGACGCCGACCCGGCCGGTGAACTGGGCGAGGCGGCCGTCGCGACGTTCGGCCCCCGCCTCCCGTTCCTCCTCAAGCTCCTCGCCGCCGGAGCCCCGCTCTCCCTCCAGGTCCACCCCGACCTCGCCCAGGCGAAGGAGGGCTACGAGGACGAGGAGCGCCGCGGGGTCCCCGTGGACGCCGGGCACCGCAACTACAAGGACGCCAACCACAAGCCCGAACTGATCTGCGCGCTCACCGAGTTCGACGGCCTGTGCGGCTTCCGGGACCCGCTCCGCACCGCCGACCTGCTGGCCGGCCTCGGCGTCGACTCCCTCAAGCCGTACGTCGATCTGCTGCACGCCCGGCCCGAGGAGGCGGCGCTGCGCGAGGTCCTGACGGCCGTACTGAGCGCGGACCGCGAGGAGATGGCCCGCACGGTCGCCGAGACGGCCGCCGCCTGCTCCCGCCTCGGCGGCGACTACGCGCCCTACGCGGACATCGCCCGCCACTACCCGGGCGACCCCGGCGTCATCGCCGCGATGCTGCTCAACCACGTCCGGCTCCAGCCCGGCGAGGCCCTGTTCCTCGGCGCGGGCATCCCGCACGCCTACCTCAGCGGCCTGGGCGTCGAGATCATGGCCAACTCCGACAACGTCCTGCGCTGCGGCCTGACCCCCAAGCACGTCGACGTCCCCGAACTCCTGCGCATCGTCCGCTTCGAGGCGGGCGACCCCGGCGTCCTGCGCCCGGAGGCCTCACCCGACGGCGAGGAGGTCTACGAGACGCCCATCGACGAGTTCCGGCTCTCCCGGTACGTCCTGCCCGAGGGCGGCGCCGCCCACGACCTCACCCGGCCCGCCCCGCAGATCCTGCTCTGCACCGCCGGTGTCGTTCGATCGGGTGAGACCGAACTGCGCCCCGGCCAGTCGGTGTTCGTCCCCGCAGGTGAGAAGGCCGAGGTGACGGGCACCGGCACGGTCTTCCGGGCGAGTGTGATCGTATGACCGCCGTTGTGGACGCCTGACGCACCGGACCTGGGCGAGGCTGCAACAATGACCCACCGGCAAAGGACGGGCAAAGCCACCAAGGGCCGTGCCCGGGGCGGCGTACGAAGGGACTTCGCGAACTCATGAGCGCGTCAGGCGGTACCAAGGCGATCGTGGCGGCACTCGCCGCCAACCTCGCGATCGCGGCAGCGAAGTTCGTCGCGTTCCTCTTCAGCGGCTCGTCGTCCATGCTCGCGGAGTCCGTCCACTCCGTCGCCGACTCCGGCAACCAGGGCCTGCTCCTCCTCGGCGGCAAGAAGGCCCAGCGCGACGCCACCCCGCAGCACCCCTTCGGGTACGGCCGCGAGCGGTACATCTACGCCTTCCTCGTCTCCATCGTCCTCTTCTCGGTCGGCGGCATGTTCGCGATCTACGAGGGCTACGAGAAGATCAAGCACCCGCACGACATCGAGCACTGGTACTGGCCGGTCGGCGTCCTCGTCTTCGCGATCATCGCCGAGGGCTTCTCCTTCCGCACGGCCATCAAGGAGTCCAACCCGCTGCGCGGCAACCTCTCCTGGAAGGAGTTCGTGCGCCGCGCCAAGGCGCCCGAACTGCCCGTAGTCCTCCTGGAGGACCTCGGCGCCCTCGTCGGCCTGGTCCTCGCCCTCGGCGGCGTCGGCCTGGCCCTGCTCACCGGCGACGGCGTCTGGGACGGCATCGGCACCCTCTGCATCGGCATCCTGCTCATCCTGATCGCGCTCGTCCTCGCCGCCGAGACCAAGTCGCTGCTCCTCGGCGAGGCCGCCGGGGTCGAAGAGGTCAAGAAGATCGAGGCCGCGCTCGTCGACGGCGACACCGTCACCCGCGTCATCCACATGCGCACGCTCCACCTCGGCCCCGAGGAACTCCTCGTCGCCGCCAAGATCGCCGTCCAGCACGACGACAGCGCCACCGAGGTCGCCGAGGCCATCAACGCCGCCGAGGCCCGTATCCGCGAGGCCGTACCGATCGCCCGCGTGATCTACATCGAGCCGGACATCTACAGCGAGACCGAGGCCGCCAAGGGCGCCGACCGGGACGCGACGCCCGGCGGACCGGCCCAGCAGCCCGAGGCCCGTCACTGACACCCCTCGCTCACACACCCGACCCGAAGGGGCCGGCCGGACTTCCCGGCCGGCCCCTTCGCCGCTGTCTGGAAACCGCCCCGCGGCCGTCCCGCACACCAGCCCCGCAGGACTCGAACCTCTCTCGAACCGTGCTGCCTCTTTCCGGGCGGACTGGGGTCGGCCGGGGGTACCGGTGTAGCTTGGGAGAGAGCCAGACGTCGCTGCTGATGGCGGTCGGGCGGTCCCACCGCGGACCGGCCGAGGGAGAGAGGGCCTCCGACGGACTGCGCTGCGCGCACGCGGGCATGCCTGTGTCCTCTGTCGGGACCCCAGTGTCCGCCGCCGCGCAGAACAGCCCTACCCACCCTCGCCCCAACCCCGAGGAGCAGCTCGCAATGACGACTGTCGACAGCCGACAGGACTTCAAGGTCGCCGACCTCTCCCTGGCCGAGTTCGGCCGCAAGGAGATCACCCTCGCCGAGCACGAGATGCCCGGCCTGATGGCGATCCGCAGGGAGTTCGCCGCCACCCAGCCGCTGGCCGGCGCCCGCATCATGGGCTCGCTGCACATGACCGTGCAGACCGCCGTCCTGATCGAGACCCTGGTCGCCCTGGGCGCCGAGGTCCGCTGGGTGTCCTGCAACATCTTCTCCACCCAGGACCACGCGGCCGCCGCCATCGCCGTCGGCCCGAACGGCACGCCCGACAACCCGCAGGGCGTCCCGGTCTTCGCCTGGAAGGGCGAGACCCTGGAGGAGTACTGGTGGTGCACGGAGCAGGCCCTGACCTGGCCGGGCAGCCCCACCGGCGGCCCGAACATGATCCTGGACGACGGCGGTGACGCCACCCTCCTCGTCCACAAGGGCGTCGAGTACGAGAAGGACGGCAAGGTCCCCTCGGTCGACACCGCCGAGAACGACGAGCACCGCGTCATCCTCGAACTCCTCCACCGCACCATCACCGACGGCTCCCAGAAGTGGACCCAGCTCGCCTCGGAGATCCGCGGCGTGACCGAGGAGACCACGACCGGCGTCCACCGTCTGTACGAGATGCAGCGTGACGGTCAGCTGCTCTTCCCGGCGATCAACGTGAACGACGCCGTGACGAAGTCGAAGTTCGACAACAAGTACGGCTGCCGCCACTCCCTCATCGACGGCATCAACCGCGCCACCGACGTCCTCATCGGCGGCAAGACCGCCGTCGTCTGCGGCTACGGCGACGTCGGCAAGGGCTGCGCGGAGTCCCTGCGCGGCCAGGGCGCCCGGGTCATCGTCACCGAGATCGACCCGATCTGCGCGCTCCAGGCGGCGATGGACGGCTACCAGGTCACCACGCTCGACGAGGTGATCGACAAGGCCGACATCTTCATCACCACGACCGGCAACAAGGACATCATCATGGCCGCCGACATGGCCAAGATGAAGCACCAGGCCATCGTCGGGAACATCGGCCACTTCGACAACGAGATCGACATGGCCGGCCTCGCGCAGATCCCCGGCATCGTCAAGGACGAGGTCAAGCCCCAGGTCCACACCTGGAAGTTCCCCGACGGCAAGGTCCTGATCGTGCTGTCCGAGGGCCGTCTGCTGAACCTCGGCAACGCCACCGGTCACCCCTCCTTCGTGATGTCCAACTCCTTCGCGGACCAGACCCTGGCCCAGATCGAGCTCTTCACCAAGCAGTCCGAGTACCCGATCGGCGTGTACACGCTGCCCAAGCACCTGGACGAGAAGGTCGCCCGCCTCCACCTGGACGCCCTGGGTGTGAAGCTGACGACGCTGCGCCCGGAGCAGGCCTCGTACATCGGCGTCGAGGTCGACGGCCCCTACAAGCCGGACCACTACCGCTACTGAGCGACGGCACGTCCACGGCACGGCCAGGCTCCCAGGACCTTCTGGCAGCCCGGCCGTCCGTCAGCCAGTCCTCGAAGGCAGGCCCCCGCACCCCCGTGCCGGGGGCCTGCCCCTTTGGCCCGACCGGCAGGATCAGCCGTCCGCCCGGCTCTCACCGCCACGCCCGTCCAGACCCAGGGCCCGTCAAGACTCAGGACCCCCATGCCCCGCGGCCGCTATTCGCTCCACGACCCGCACGACCACACCCCCCTCGCGCAAGAGCACTTCCACTGCGCCCCGGGCCCGTCCGGCTGGCGCTACGTCTCCCAGCGGACCACCCCCGAGGGCGATCACACCGGCTCGGTCGACCTCGCCCTCGATGCGCTGGGCCGCCCCATCCG
The DNA here is from genome assembly GCF_044747265.1 of Streptomyces sp. NPDC090106. NCBI lineage: Bacteria > Bacillati > Actinomycetota > Actinomycetes > Kitasatosporales > Streptomycetaceae > Streptomyces > Streptomyces sp. NPDC090106. Next base: position 273,756 of record NZ_JBIVDS010000015.1, read on the forward strand.
CCTGGAACTCCACGCCGCCGGCTGGCAGGTGCGCGGCGCCGCCCTCGACGGAGTCACCTGGGTCCGCTCGGACCCCGCGGGCACCGAGGCCACCGAAGGCAACGTCCAGGCCCACGCCTTCACCGGCACATCCCCCGCGTTCCTCATCGCCACCGCCCGTCTCCTGCGCCTCACCCCCTCCTCCGCGGCCACCCGCGTACGACTCGTCGCCCTCACGGACCCGGTCCTCGCCCCCCGCACCCTGGACCAGTCCTGGACGTTGCTGAGAAGCGAATCACACGCCACTGACAACGGCCCCCTGACCGTGGACGAATACCAGGTCACAGCCCTGGACACGGGGGAGCGGCACACCGTGCACCTGGCCGGGGACGTGGTGCTCGCGGCGCCGGGCATCGAGCTGGAGGACCTGGAGTCGCCGCCGTCGGTGTTCGACTGAGCGAAGGACGTCAGGCCGGCGGCGCGAACCCCGTGCGGGGCTGCTCCACGGCCGGGGCCTGCGGCACCTGACCAGGTTCGGCTTCGACGGAGGCAGCGGCGTCCGAAGCCGCGGCGCCCGTGGCAGAGGGCGGGACGGGCTGCGCGGGCGCGGCCCACACGGCCGGCGCGGGCGCCGTGGGTGGTGCGGGAGAAGCGGCCACGGGAGCGGCGGCCGTGAAGGGTGCCCGGCCCGAGGACCCGTTCGCGAAGGCCCGCCGGGCCTCCCGGGCCTGCCGTTCCTGCACCACCGCCGCCAGATACGCGGCCGGAGGGACATCCGGCGGCGCAGGGGTCCCGGTCCGTGCCACCAGGTCGGCCGCGAGCCGCTCGGCCATGCCCCAGCCCACCTGGGGATCCAACTGCCCCATCCGGGCCAGGTACTGGCGCACGGCGAGCCACAACCCGTCCGGGACGGCCGACAGATCCAGCTCGGCGAAGCGACCGGCGAGCCACGGCGGAGGCGGCGGCAGATGAGCGGGATGGGAGACCGGAACCCGCTCACGCACGACCAGCGTCCCGGCGAACACGTCCCCGAGCCGCCGCCCGCGCGCGGACACGAGCGAGGCGATACAGGCGATCACCCCGAGCGTCAGCAGAATCTCGATCACCCCGATCAGCCCGCGCACCAGGGCATGCCGGAACCGGATCGGCCCGCCGTCGTCCCGCACCACCCGCAGCCCGCAGGCCAGCTTCCCGAGCGACCGTCCGTGGCTGAGCGTCTCGACCGCGATCGGCCCGCCCACCATCACCAGGACGAACGCCGCGAGCGACACCGCGAACTGCGCCGCCTCGTCCATCGAGGCCGTGGACGCCACCAGGGCGATGGTCACGAGCACGTAGGCGACCGTCGCCACCAGCAGATCCAGCAGCACGGCCAGCGCCCTGCTCGGCAGCCGCGCGGGACGCAGCTCCAGCGCCACCGCCTCGCCCGTCACCAGCTCACTCACACCCGTACTCCTTCCCCTGACCCACCCGCGGAACGGCCAGTCTGCCAAGCTGAGCACGCATCGCGCCCCAGTACGACAAGCTGACACTTACGACGAGCCCTCGAGCCGAGCGCCGACGAACAGCCGAGGAGCTGCCAGACCGATGGACCTCGACGTCTTCGTCTCCGCACACAGGGCCGAGTGGGACCGCCTCGACGCGCTGCTCCGACGCCAGCGCAAGCTCAGGGGCGCCGAGGTCGACGAACTCGTCTCGCTCTACCAGCGCACGGCCACGCACCTCTCGGTGATCCAGTCCAGCGCCCCCGACCCGCAACTGACGGGCCGGCTCAGCCAGCTCGTGGCACGCGCGCGCAGTGCGGTGACCGGCACGCGCCGAGCCTCATGGCGCGACGTGACCCGCTTCTTCACCCACGGCTTCCCGGCCGCCGTCTACCGGACGCGCCGCTGGTGGGGCCCCACCGCACTGATCTCCACGGCGGTGGCGATCGCCCTGGGCTGGTGGATCGGCACCCACCCTGACGTACAGGCCACGATCGCGGCCCCCGACGAGCTGCGTGAGCTGACCCGCCCCGGCGGCCAGTACGAGACGTACTACTCAAGCCATCCCGCGGCCTCCTTCGCCGCGCAGGTCTGGACGAACAATGCCTGGGCCGCCGCGCAGTGCCTGATCCTGGGCGTCTTCTTCGGACTCCCCGTCCTCTGGATCCTCTTCCAGAACATGCTCAACCTCGGCGTCGGCTTCGGCCTGATGTCCTCCGCGGGGCGCCTCGACACCTTCCTCGGCCTCGTCCTGCCCCACGGTCTGCTCGAACTGACGGCGGTCTTCGTCGCCGCCGGCATCGGTCTGAGACTCGGCTGGACCGTCATCGACCCCGGCCCGCGCACCCGGCGCATCGCCCTCGCCGAGGAGGGCCGTGCCGCCCTCGGTGTGGCCATCGGGCTGGCCCTGGTCCTGTTCATCTCCGGCGCCATCGAAGGCTTCGTCACCCCGTCCGGCCTGCCCACCTGGGCACGCATCACCATCGGGATCGCTGCCGAGCTGGCCTTCCTGACGTACGTCTACGTCGTGGGCGGACGTGCGGCACGCACCGGCGAGACGGGTGACCTGGAGGCGGCGGAACGCAGCGCCGCGGTACCCACCGCCGCCTGATGTGCGGAGCGCCCCGCTGAGCTGCTAGTCTCCTCTTCGCCCCAGGAAAGTCGTTGACACGGCTCGAGCGGGGAGGTAGATTCGAACAGTTGCCTAGAACTGGATCTCATCCGGTCGGCGACAGGTTAGTATCTGTCTGCTTCTCGAAACGAAAGCCTCACGGCAACGTTTCTCGGAGAAGCTCCCCGATGAAATCGGAAATAAGCAGCCGGTCAGACCGGCGCGAAACTTCTGATAAAGTCGGAACCGCCGGAAAGGGAAACGCGGAAGCGGAAACCTGGAAAGCACCGAGGAAATCGGATCGGGAAACGGTCTGATAGAGTCG
>NZ_JBIVDS010000016.1:0-161356 GCF_044747265.1 Streptomyces sp. NPDC090106
CTCCGCGAGAGCGCAAGCCGGTCCCTGCGTGCCCGGCTTCAACGCGGTTGCTGCGCAACCGTGTTGGGTGTGAGCCGCTGCGCGGCCCACACCCAAGGCTTCCGCTGCGCTCCAGCCTCCAAAGCGCAGCGAAGGGGGCGGTGTCAGAGGGGGCTGTCGATGCCGGTCACTGCGGGCGGACCGAGAGGGGCTTCCCCTTCCGGGACGCCTGCCTCCTTGAGGGTTGCGGACAGGAACTGCACTGCTTCCATCTCGGCCTCATACCTGTCTGCTGCATCAACCTCGATCCGTGCAGAGAACGTACGGTCCTCGTTCACGGTGAGCAGTTGAAGGCCTTCACCCTCACTCACGCTGGTATGCCGGGAGGACAGTCTGCGTTCCAGTACGGCATGCGCGCCGGCCGCCTTGTCCGTGATGAACGTACCGGGGACAGTGATGACGAACGTGCTCACTCCAGCCTCCTCCTGGTGACTCTTCAAAAACCCGTGATCCCTTTCGGCTTCCCCCACTCCTGCCCGCCAATCACGATCACGTGAGAGCCCTGTGGCAAGCAGTGCTTCATTATGAGAAGGAGATCGAGACTGGACCATGCAGTCTTGTACGCTGACGCGGCAAAACGCCCGCCCTCACCACAGAGAGCGAGAAGAGGGCAACTCGCCGGATACTTGCTCCTCGACTCGGAGCCGGCCATGGCGCCGGGCTTGGCCAGCAGAACTTCGAGGAAGTGGTCCAGGACAACCCGCTCGGCGCCCTTCGCACCTGGTGTGGTCCCGTCGACGCAAGGGGGTTGGCGTCCGGCCCCAGGGGTGAGCAGCCGCTGCGTGAATTTTCTGTACGACAGGGACCAGGCGTCTGTCTCTACTGGTCTCTGGCCGTGAAGGTGACCGTCAGCCGGCAGTCCAGCGCCACGGCGATCCGCTCCAGCAGCGCCAGGGTCGGCAGGTCCGTTCCGGACTCGATCCGAGAGATCGCGGCCTGCCCGGTCCCGGCCAGCTCGGCCAGCCGGGGCTGCGATATGCCGCGCTGGCTGCGCCAGGACCGCACCAGTCGCGCCGTGTCGTTCACTGACCGCCACCCTCCCCGTAGCGGCGCAGGACAGCCGTGTCGATCTTCCATCCGGCAACCGTGACCGTGTCTCCGAATACGTAGTGCTGCCGGTTGTCGTACGAGGCTTCGCCGCTGCGACGGGCGGGCGCCCAGTAGTGCACGGCGCTGCCGTCCCGGGGGTCGACGATCAGATAGTGCGGAACGCCCATCGCGGGATAGTCGCGCAGCTTGCCCTCGTAGTCGTTGGCCGGATTGGACCGCGAGACGATCTCGACGAAATCGTCATACTTTTCTGGGCCTTGCCGCGGCCCTGTGCTGCTACGAGCGACTCGTTCGCCTCACCCCATAGGACACGGTCTTGGCAGGCCCTTAGCCGCGGACCGTGACCGACGGAGTGTTGTAGCCCTCCGCGCGCAGCCTCGGACGGCCCAAGGGCAGTGCGGCGGCGGGCCACGACAGAGGGACCGTGCGGGTCTCGCCGGGCAGCAGCCACAGGTAATTGTCGTCGTAGAGCGTCGGCAGGACCCGGGCGCCGTCCTCGTCCAGGAGCGACAGCCGGACCATCGCGGCGGCCACGGAGCCCCGGTTGCGGACCGTGGCGGTGGCCGTACGGCGGTCCCCGGCGCGCGAGACCTTCGTGAGGGACACGGACAGCGCGGCCCGTCCGGCCCGGTCGAGGCCGCGCAGCGCCTCGGGGGTCCGGCACCGCCAGTAGGTGTTGCGGGACAGCGTCCGGCCCCGGTCGTCGCTGAGGGTCAGCCGCAGCAGGTGCAGGTCCGGCAGACCGTCCGTGAAGGCCGCGGTGAACGCCGGTGCCGAGCCCGCCGCCGACACGTCCACGCGTGCCGTGCGGGTGGACGCGATCCGGCGGCCGGAGAGGTCGTACGTCTCCGCGGTGACCGTCGCGCCCTTGAGCGCCTCGCGGCTGTGGTTGACGGCGATGACCTGCCACTTCACCGGGTCGGCCTGGACGTGCAGGGGTTCGCAGGCGGTGCGGCAGCCGAAGTAGGCGCCGTTGACGTCGAAGTCGTAGTCGTAGGTCTGCCAGACCGTGCTGTGCCAGGCCGGGTGGGACATCCACAGCATCAACCCGCTGGCGTTGTCCCAGAGGTTGGCGTTCCACGCCTCGAACATGGCGCGGAAGTTCTCGTAGTTGACGAACTGCGCCTTGCGCGTGAAGTCGTCGAGGTCGCGGGCGGTGCCGAGGCGGGTCTCGATGGCCGCCTTGTAGTGCTGCGGGGCCTGGTTGCCGCGTTCGCTCCAGTCGTGGTGGTACCAGGCGCCACGGATGGGCCACTCGGGGCCGTCGTCGCCGATCATCGCGCGGGTGCTCTCGGCCGTGGAGACGACTGGCATGCCGATCTCGGTGTGGAAGCCGAAGTCCTTGCTGCCGAAGGTGGCGGGGTCGAAGTACCGCTCCGGCTCCACATAGCCGTACGGGCCGCCGCCGTTGACGATGCCGCCCGCGGAGTTGTTCTGGTAGAGGATGCCCGGCGCCTGGCTCCGTACCGCCTCGCGCATGCCGTCGTCGATCGCGGCGGGCGGGTTGCCCTCGTTGGCGCCGCACCACACGGCCACGCTCGGGTGGATGCGGTAGCGCAGCACGGTGTCCCTGGCCAGGGAGTTGTAGGCGTCGTGGTCCGGCGGGTCCATGGCCCAGGCGTTGGGGAAGTCGTTCCACACCAGGATGCCGTGCTCGTCGCAACTGGCGTAGAACTCCTCGCGGTTGCTGCTGGCGACCCAGTTGCGGATCATCGTGAAGTTCATCGCCCGGTGCATCCGGACGGCCGCGTCCATCCGGTCGGCGGGCATGCGGCGCAGCAGTTCGTCCCAGCCCCAGTTGCCGCCGCGCACCAGCACCCGTACGCCGTTGACGCTAATCTTCAGCGGGTCGGGGGCGTTGGAGACGGTCGTGACGTCTCTCCAGGTTTCGCCGTCGTCGGAGACCTGGAGCGTGTACGTCTTCGGGTACGCCTGTTCCCACAGGACCGCGATCCGGTCGAAGCGCCGGGCGGTCCCGAGGTCGACCTGGATCCACTGGTGGTCCTCGTAGGAGGAGGACCAGCGGGTGCCGGGGTTGCCGTCGGTGGCGTGCCCGGCCGGGTGGCCGTCCCCGTCGTCGCTGGAGGCGGTGGCCGGTGCGCGCAGCGCGAGGTCGGTGCCCGGGTGGGCGCTGTCGACGACCGCGAGGGACCACAGGGAGGTGCCCCAGCTGGTGTTGCGGACACCGCAGGCCAGGCGGACGTAACGGGCCGTGCGGGCCTCGAAGTCGGTCACCCGCAGACTGGCGTCGCCGCTGTTGAACGGCAGCGGGACGGCCGTGTTGTCGACGGACGCGGCGTCCGTCCACTCCTCGCCGTCCGCCGACACCTGCACGACGAAGGTCAGCGCGTAGGCCTGCTCCCACACCAGGTCGATCCGGTCGAAGGACTGCGCGGAGCCCAGGTCGACGCGGATCCACTGGTCGTCGGCGAAGGCGGAGGACCAGCGGGTGCGCGGGTCGCCGTCGGTGGCGTTGGCCGGTCCGTGGCCGTCCTCGTCGGAGCTGGAGGCGGTGGCGGGCGCGTGCAGCGCGAGGTCGGTGCCGGGGCGGGCGGTGTCGAGCACGGACAGGGCCCACAGGGAGCTGCCCCAGTCGGTGGCCCGGGTCAGACAGCGCACGCGGACGAACCGGGCCTGCCGGGCGCCCAGTTCGACGGTCTGCGTGTACGCGTCGGAGGACGGCGTGAACTTCAGCGGGGTGTCGTACTCGTAGCCGAACTGCCGTATGCCGAAGCGGGTGGTGCGGCGGTCGCTCTCGGTGCCGCCTGCGCGGACGGTCAAGGTCAGTTCGTGCAGGGCCGGTTCGCCCAGGCCGTTGGGCCACCACAGGTCGGGGCTGTGCACCCGGAGGGCGGCGTACGCGTCCGGTGTGAAGGTGACATCGATGTCGGAGCCCGCCGGGACGGTGACCGTGCGCGAGACGCGGACGTCGCCGAACCGCGCGGTGACGGTGGCCTCGTGGGCGGCGGAGTCGGCGTTGCGCACCGGGACGGTCACGGTCAGCTCGGCCACCGACAGGTCCGGCAGCTTCGGCAGCACGGTGTCCACGCGCGGATCGCCGATCACCAGGTGCCCGGTCGCTCTCAGCCGTACGTGGTTCCAGATGCCCGCCGAGCGGTCACGGACGGCCGGCATCCAGTCCCAGCCCGAAGAGGCCAGATACGTGGGTGAGTTGCGGTTCATCGTGTTGGCGCCCGCGTCCACCCAGGCCTCGCCCGCCGGGCCCTTGTCGCCGGGGCTGCCGGGCACGGGCATGGGGGAGACGCGTACGGCGAGCGCGTTGCCGCCCTTCGTGGCGAGGAGCCCGGTGATGTCGTGGGCGGAGCGGGCGAAGGGGAACGTCACCTCGCCCACTCCGTGTCCGTTGAGCCAGATCTCGGCCCGGTGGTTGACGCCGTCGAACTCCAGCCAGACGTGCCGTCCCTCGCCGGTGCGCAGGCCGCGCGGCAGCTCGAAGTCCCGCTTGTACCACCAGGAGTGGCGGGACAGGGCCTCCGGGATCCGCAGGTTGTTCAGGCCCGCCACGGGGTCGGGCAGTCTGCCCTGCTCGACGAGGGAGCCCAGCACGGTGCCGGGCACGGTCGCGGGGAGCCAGCGGCTGGTGTCCACGCCGGTCCGTGACAGGGCCGGGCCGTCGCCGTCCGCCCGGTCGTCCATGGTCAGCGTCCAGCCCGACTCCAGCGGCACGGTGCCGTCGTCGGCGAGGGCCAGGCGCGGGGTGTCGTGGTGGTGCGTGCCCCAGTCGGTCCAGCCGGTGGCCGCCGGACGGTGACCGGGCGCGGTGCCGTACACCTCGAAGCCGTTGAGGCCCAACGGGTTGGCGTCCGAGCGCTTGTGCGCCGTCATCCGCACCCAGCGGGCCGTGACCGGCTTCGGCAGGGCGATGTCCACCGTGCCGCCGGTGCCGGCCGTGGTCCGGTGGACGCTGCTCCAGCTTCTGCCGTCGCGGGACGTCTCGACGACGAACTCGGTGGCGTAGCTGGACAGCAGCTCCTCGCCGGTGGTGCCCTGGCGCGGGTTGCCGTCGGCCGGCGGGGTGAAGACCGGGTCCCCGGCCGCCGCTTCGAAGGTCAGCCGGATCCGGTCGACGCGGCAGTCCGCCTGGAGGTCGACCGAGATCCACTGCGGGTCGCCCGCCTCGGCGCGCCAGCCGGTGCCGCGGACGCCCCGGACGGGGAGGCCGTCGACCGCGAACTCGGCGGGGGTCGGCGCGTAGGCCTGCGAGGAGACGTGGACCGGGCGGTGGGCGGCGAGTTCACCGAGGGCGGTGGAGGAGCTGGTGCCGGTCGGGCCGGTGGCGCGTTCGACGGCATCTGCCCCATGAGCGAACACCGTGCCGAAGCCGAGTCCGGCCAACAGGGTCGAGCCGGTGGCGACGACGGAACGCCGGGTGGGCGAGGGCGGACACGGCTGATCGGCCATGGTGAATCGTCCAATCACGCAGGTGGGCGGGAATCGCTCGTTCCCGGGGGTGCGCTCGGGACATCCAGGAGGATGCCTTCGATTTGACAACGTTGCCATAGGCTGTGGTGGCGGACACACCTGTGTCAAGACCCGCGACATGGGCAGATGCTGCACACGCGGTTACATGCCACATGCCACATGCGCAGAAGGGCGGCAAGTGTGTGCCGACGCCCCTTCCCGCTTCGACGCTTTTCGCACGGAGTCGGTGAAGCTGAGGGAGCTGCTGGGTGAGCCGTCCTGGCGGGGACGGCGTCGTTGCCGGCGTTCGCGTATGCGGGGACGGAGGACGCCGAGCGTACCAACGGGACCAACGGGGTCAGGCCCCCGTCGCGAACCCGGTGTTGATCGTTCCTGTCGGTTCCAGCAGGAGGATCGCGGTCTCCTCGTCCGCGCGTGGGCAGTGTTCGACTCCGCGGGGTACGACGAACAGCTGGCCGGGCTCCAGGACCACGTCACCGTCGCGGAGCTGGATGGTCAGTCGGCCGCTGATGACCAGGAACACCCTGCCGCACGGGTCTTGTACGTTCTTCGCATGAGGGCCTAACAGGCCCTGCGCGCGCTGGGGGGGGCGTGCGGCTCGGTTGCGGTCGGTTCGCGAGTGTCACAGTGGTGTCCGGATTGTTTCTGTCCGGCCCTCACGCTGCGCATTTAGTGATCGTCGCCGTATTCATCATACTGACGGCGGCAGTTGGCGGAGTTAGGGAGTTGACCCTCATGCAGAACCAGGACGAGGCCTCGTCGGAGGTCAGTGGGGAACGGCTGGTCGCCGGTCGGTACCGGCTGCTGTCCGTACTGGGCGAGGGCGGTATGGGCACAGTGTGGCGGGCCACCGACGAGGTGCTGCACCGTGAGGTCGCGGTGAAGGAGGTCCGTGCCTCCATCGAGCTGCCGGCCGAGCGCAGCAAGCAGATGCACGTGCGGCTGGAGCGGGAGGCGTGGGCGGCGGCGCGGGTCAATGCCCGTGGGGTCGTGACCGTCCATGACGTGGTGACCTTCGACGACCGGCCGTGGATCGTCATGGAACTGGTCCGTGGCCGTTCCCTCGCCGACGTGATCGTTGCCGAGGGCGCCCTGGAGCCGAAGGAGGTCGCGCGCATCGGTGTCGAGGTGCTCGCGGCTCTGCGCGCGGCCCACGGTGTCGGCGTGCTGCACCGTGATGTGAAGCCGGCCAATGTGCTGCTCGGCGACGAGGGCCGGGTCGTGCTGACCGACTTCGGCATAGCCAGCGTGGAGGGGAGCACCGCGCTGACGATGACGGGTGAGGTCGTCGGGTCGCCCGAATACCTGGCTCCTGAGCGGGCATTGGGTCGGACGCCGGGTACCGCTTCCGATCTGTGGTCGCTCGGGGCGATGCTCTACACGGCCGTGCAGGGGCGTTCGCCGTTCCGCCGGACGAGTGCGCTGTCGACGCTGCGTGCCGTCGTGGACGACGAGTTGCCGCCGCCGCACCGGGCCGGTCCGCTGACGGCGGTCGTCGAGGGGCTGATGCGCAAGGACCCCGAGGAGCGGATGGGGGCCGAGGAGGCCATGGGTGAACTCACCCGGGCCGCGCGGGCGTTGGCGGCGACGGACGGGGCGGGGGCCGCTGATGCGGCGGTGACCGGGGCTTCGACGGTGCCCACGACGTCGGTGACGGGCGGTGTCACTGCCGCTGTCACCTCGGCGGTGACGGCTGCCGAGGAGACCGTGGCTGCGACTGCTCCGGCCACGCCGGCCGTCCCAGCCGCCGCGGCTGAGGCGATGGCGGCTCAGGCCCCGGCCACGCCCGCCCCGCTGGGCACGTTCGGGCCTCCGCCGAACAGCACGGCGTTCGGGTCCGGAGCGGCCACGCCCGTCCCGGCGGCCGGCTTCGGGCAGGACGCCGGGCACGCGCCCGTCCCCGCCCGGCGCGGTCGTCGTAGGACGTATCTGGTGTGGGCGGCGGTGGTCGTCCTGGTCCTGTCCGGTGGGGGCATCGCCTACACGGTCATGGACAAGGACGACGACAAGGGCGCCGAGAAGGCCGAAACCACCAGCACCGGCAGCGCGTCCCAACCGGTGTCGGTGGCTGTCACCGGCAACGCCACCACGTTCGACGGGGTCTGTCCGGGCGGGGACGGTGAGGCGCCCTGGTTCACCGCTACGTTCAAGACGGATCAGGCGCCGGTGCAGTTCTCGTACCGGTGGGTGTCGGACAACGGGGCCGTGGTGGACAAGGAGTGGCGGACGCTGGCGTTCCGCGAGGGGGATCCGACCAGCAAGACGGAGACGGTGCGTCTGTCCACGTGGGCGCAGGAGGGGACGCTGAAGAGCGCGATGGCCGTCGAGATCAAGTCGCCGTTCGACACGAAGTCCAACTCCGTCCCGTTTTCCATCACTTGCCGGGCGAACGGCGAGTGACAGGGCCGCATGTCGTTCATAATTGGACCAATTCGTTTCCCTTAAGGAGTTTCCGTGCTGTCGGTCATCGTGGGACGCACCGGTCCATTCACCGGTCAGAGCGTGGTTCTCGGAGAAGCTCCGGTGACGTTCGGGCGTAAGAGTGACAACGACGTCATCATCGTCAGCGTCAGCGCTTCCCGCTTCCACGCCGAGATCGTCGCCGAGAACGGCACGTACGTCCTGCACGACCGTGGCAGCAGGAACGGCACCTTCGTCAACGAACAGCGCGTCGAGCGGCATGAGTTGGCGCCCGGCGACACCATACGCATCGGCGACGAGACGTTCCTGTTCGAGACCCAGGAGGCCGTGGAGACGGTCATGGACCTCTCCCAGATGGACCTGCCGCGCGCCAACGCGGCCGTGGACCCGGGTGTCCTGCGGGTCACGGTGTCCGGTGGCGGCCCGGTCGGTCTCGCCTTCGCGCTGCTGCTGGAGGAGGCGCTGTCCGGGCGGGTCGCGGTCACCGTCTACGACGGCCGGTGGGTGCGCAGCGGTACGTCGGTGGTCTGGAAGGACGCCGCTCAGGGCAACGTCCGCCGGCAGCAGGTCGTCACCGTGCAGAGCCGGCAGTATCTGGCGCTGACGGACGAGATGCAGACGGCGATGTTCGGCGACGGCGGCCAGTTCTCCGAGATGTGGCCGCTGGGCCCCGACTCCGTGGACGGCCGGCCGCCGCGCAACATCCGTATCGCCTACATCGAGGACCAGCTGCTGGAACTGGCCAACCGCAAGTCCGCCATCCGGCTCGTGCCCAAGCGGTTCGATCTGACCGAGCAGGAACACCTCATCGCCCGCGACCATGTGCTGGTCATCAGCGAGGGTGGCCGTTCGCGTACGCGTGAGCACTTCGCCGACCGGTTCGGGATGGCCGACGCCTCCATCTACTCCCTGGACGGCGAGCACATCCAGGACATCGTGCTCGGGCTCAAGGTCAAGTCCCGGTTGTCGGACCCGATGAGCGTGCTGCTGACCGTGGCGCAGAACCGGTTCCTGCTCAACTCGCTGCGCGGCGAGGGCTTCTTGAACATGCGCCTCACCCGTGAGGAGGCCCGCAACGTCATCGGCATCGACCCGGTGCGGCAGGTCTTCGAGGAGTGCATCGCGGCCCGTCCGTGTCTGATGAGCCGGCACGAGGACAACGAGTTCGCCTGCCCGACCCACGGCACGCTCTTCCTCCCGGCGCTGCTGCGCAGTTCCCCGCTGTGGAAGCGCATCCTGGAGGGGCTGCGGCTGTTCGACGTGCCCGAGGAGGACCTCAGCGCGATCACGTCGTTCCGCCTCGACATGGTGCAGCGCCCGCGGTTCACCGCCCAGCTCACCCGCCCGACCGGGGACCGTCCGGGGACGTACGGGTTCCTGCTCGGGGACGCGGCCAACGCCATCCACTTCTGGCCCGGACGCGGCCTCAACAGCGGTCTCGCCTCGGCCGTGTCGCTGGCTCGCTCCCTCAGCCGGGCCTGGCGCGGACGGCCGCTGCGTGACGCGGACTTCATCCGGCACGAGGCGGCGATGTCGATGCTCCAGTACCGGCACAAGAGCCGCGCCTGGAACGCCATGGTCACGACGGACGAGCGGGGTGCGACCCGGGCGATCAAGGACATCATCGACGGCAGCATGGGCGGTACGGCGGCAAAGGGGGCGGGATCGGCCCAGGGGGCCGGGACGGCGGACGCCGACCTGGACATCCTCCTGGACCGTATGGGGGCCATACGTGAGCGGCTGGCGCCCCGCATGCCCGGTCTGCCCGACGACGACACGCTGCGGGCCCACCTCTCCACCCTGGCGCCCGCGACCCTGCGTACGCTCCAGGAGAGCGGCGCCTGGGACACGCTGATCGTCAGCGGCGAGGAAGCCGACATCGACATCTTCTACCAGCAGGACGCCCCGGTCTTCGTCCCGGCCACGCCGCCTCCGCCGCAGCCGCTGCCCGACCCCCGCAACTCCGCCCTTCTGGGCCCGGCCTGACGGCTCGTCGGTTCGCTGGCTCGAACGCCGCCGGTTCCCGCGTCGCAGCACTCGACGCGGGAACCAGGGACGAGGCGAACGAGGGACCGAAGGGACTCTGAGCCGAAGCCGACCCCTCCGGCTGTCGACACACCTGGCACACATACACATCTCAACCTTGACGCGCGGCTGATGGCCGGTCGGCCGGGCATTTGGCTGGGCATGTGGCCGGCCGGGCGGCCGGGCGGTTCCCCGTGTCGGGGTCGGCGGAGGGTCACACCTCTGCCGGCCCCGGCACTGCGGTTTCAGGAGCGCGCCGCCGCGAAGGGGCCGTCGCCGGTGAAGGTCGCTTCGGCGAAGCGGTCGGCGATGCGGGTGTGGGTGGCGGCGTCGGGGTGGAGGTCGTCGGGGAGGGGGTGGGTGAGGGTGTCCTGGTCGCCGTAGAGGGTGCGGCCGTCGAGGTAGTGGAGGTGGGGGTCCTCGGGGGATCGCTGGGTGACCAGGCGGGACAGTTCGGTCCTGATGGTGGTCAGGGTGAGTTTGCCGGTGGCCGCCTCCGCGGGGTCGCCCATGGCGCGGAAGCGGAGTTGTCCCTTGTCGAGGTCGGTGAAGTCGGGGGCGCTCGGGCCCGGGGTGTCCTCGTGGATGGGGCAGAGGATCGGGGAGATCACCAGGAGCGGGGTGGTGGGGTGGCCCTCCCTGATGGTGTCGAGGAAGCCGTGCACGGCCGGGGTGAAGGCGCGCAGGCGCATCACGTCGGTGTTCACCAGGTTGATGCCGATCTTGACGCTGATCAGGTCGGCCGGGGTGTCGCGCAGGGTGCGGGCTGTGAAGGGGTCCAGGAGGGCGCTGCCGGACAGGCCGAGATTGACGAGGTCGACGCCCGCGAGGGCTGCGGCGCGGGCGGGCCAGGTGGCGGTGGGGCCGGCGGCGTCGGAGCCGTGGCTGATGGAGCTGCCGTGGTGGAGCCAGCGTCGGCGGCCCTGGTCGGGGGCGGGTTCCACGGGGGCGTCGGTGCGCAGGGCGACGAGTTCCGTCGTCTCGTTGTGCGGGAGCCAGATCTCGATGGTCTTGGCGTGGGCGGGGAGGCCGGTGAAGCGGACCGTGGTGGGGGTGCCGGGGCGGTGGTCGGTCGTACCCGCCGTCATGTCGATGGTCAGGACGTGGCCGCCGGGGGCGGTGGCGCGGGCGGTGAACCGGCCGTCGACGAGGAGGTCGTAGGGGCCGTCGGGGCGGGGCGGGGCGCCGATGTAGACGCGCTTGGTGGGGAGTGTGTCCAGTTCGACGGTGGTGGCGGTGGTGCGGAAGGCCAGGCGTACGCCGGAGGGCTGGGACTCCGCCATGAGGAGCTGCGGGTCGGCGCACTGGGCGCGGGCCCGCGCGGGGAGGCGGTGCGGGAGCACGCCGTGCGCGGTGGGTTCGAGGTCGAGGGCGCCGTGGAGGAGATCCTCGGTGATGGGGGTGGTCGTCCAGCGGGTGCTCATGGAGGATCCTCGTGACGGATGTTCAGGGGGTTTTCGGGGCGGGCCAGTTGCGCAGGAGGGCGTCGAGGGCGTCCAGGACGCGGGTCCAGGTCTCCTGGGTGTCGGGGGCGCTGTGGCTGAAGCCGCCGCCCATCTCCAGGCTGATGTAGCCGTGGAAGGTGCTGCCCAGGAGGCGGACCGCGTGGGTCTGGTCGGGCTCGGTCAGGTCGTAGCCGCGCAGCACGGCCCGGGTCATCTGGGCGTGCCGGGGGCCCGCGCCGGCGGCTGCCGCCTCGGGGGTGAGGCGGAGCTGGGCGGCGGTGTAGCGGCCGGGGTGTTCGCGGGCGTAGTCGCGGTAGACGTCGGCCAGGGCGGTCAGGGCGTCCTTGCCCGCGCGGCCGGCGAGGGCGGTGGCGCCGCGGTCGGCGAGTTCCTCCAGGGCGAGGAGGGCGATCCTGGTCTTGAGGTCGTGGGAGTTCTTCACGTGCGAGTACAGGCTCGCGACCTTGACGTCGAAGCGGCGGGCGAGTTCGGAGACGGTGACCTGGTCGAAGCCGATCTCGTCGGCGAGGTCGGCGCCGGCCTGGGTGAGGCGTTGTGCGGTCAGTCCTGCGCGGGCCATGGAGGGGCGACCTTCCGGTGCCGGGTGCTGGGCGAGTGACTAATGGGATTATGCGTGTGCCTAATAGGTTTAGGCAAATTCCGTGATGATGTAGGCCGGCTTCGACGTCAGTGTCGGCCCGTTCATGCGCGTCCGCCCTTGAGGTGGTCGATGAGGATGTCCACGGCCGCTTCGAGGTGGGTGCTGTCGCCGGTCGACCTGAGGATCTGTACGCCGCCCTGGATCGCGGCGAGGAAGGCCGCCGCGGCGCGGTCGGCGTCCAGGGACGGGCGAATGAGGCCGTCGGCCTGCATGGCGGTGATGCCCTCGCGGATGAGCCGCTGCCAGCGGGTGAGCAGGGACGCGGCGACGTCGGCCGCTCCCGGCGTGGTGCCGACCTGGTCCATGAGGGTGCCGAGCGGGCAGTGCGCCCCTTGAGCCCGGTAGCGCGCGATCACGGCGTCCCGCCAGCGGGTCCAGGCCGCCCAGGAGGTGAGCGCGCCGATGTGCGGCTGCTGGTCGGCGATGACCCGGTCGGCCTCGAACCGGGCGACGGCGAGCAGGAGTTCCTCCTTGCCGCCGGGGAAGTAGTGGAAGAGCTGGCCTTTGCTGGTGCCGGTGATCGCCCTGATGTCGTCCAGCGTCACGGTTCCCGGGGCGTCGCTGCGCAGGTGTGCCGAGGCTCCCTCGATGATGCGCTGCCGGGTGGCGCGGCCTTTCGCGGTCAATGACATGTGTCCAGGCTAGCGCCGCGCGGGTGCGTATTTTTTGGCCCGGCAGGTTCTGGAAAGTTGCACCTTTATATTCCGTTTTGCGACGTATCAATGGCCTGTTTTCTGGACTTGCTGGTCCAAAAATTGCGTCCTACTGTCGCTTGCGTTCACTCCGAACGACGCGCCGGTCCGCCGGCGTCCCGTCGAACCAGAAGAGGTATGTGTCATGCGCGCAGTGGTGGTGGAGGAGCCGGGCGGCCCGGAGGTGCTGAGGTTGAGGGAGTGGCCTGATCCCGAGCCGGGGCCGGGTGAGCTGGTCGTCGACATCGACTTCTCCGGCGTCAACTTCATGGACACCGGCACACGTGTGGGATTCGGTCTCGCGGGCGGCATGCCCCTCGTGCCCGGGGTCGAGGGCGCCGGGCGGGTCACCGCCGTCGGTGAGGGGGTCGACGGGTTCGCGGTCGGCGACCGGGTGGCCTGGGTCCATGTGTACGGCAGTTACGCCGAGCGGATCGCGGTCCCCGCCGACCGGGTCGTACCGGTTCCGGACGACATCCCGAGCGACATCGCCGCCGCGACGATGATGCAGGGGCTGACCGCGCATCACTTCGTCACGGAGTCGGCGCCGCTGGCCGAGGGCGAGAGCGCGCTCGTGCACTCCGCCGCCGGGGGTGTGGGACGGATGGTCACCCAGTTGCTGAAGCTGCGCGGGGTGCGGGTGATCGGCCTGGTCTCGCGGGAGGAGAAGGTCCCGCTCGCGAAGGCGGCCGGTGCGGACGAGGTGCTGGTCTCCTCCGGTGGGGACTTCGTGGACCGGGTGCGGGACCTGACCGGGGGCGAGGGGGTGCACGCGGTGTTCGACGGCGGTGGCGCCAGCACCTTCTGGGCATCCGCCGAGGTGCTGCGGCGGGTCGGCACGCTGGTCTACTACGGCCCGCTCATCGGTGACATCCCGACCGTGCGGATGTTCGACCTGCCGAAGAGCATCAAGGTCACCTATGCCGTGTTCGCGGACCACATCCACAGCCGGGAACTGCTGCTGCGGCACTCCGCGGACCTGTTCGACAAGATCCGCGAGGGTGCGCTGCACATCGACGTCACCGCGCGTTATCCGCTCGGGGAGGCCGAGCGGGCGCACCGCGACATCGAGTCGCGGCGCACCTCCGGCAAGCTGCTCATCGATCCCCGGCGGTGAGCGTGCGCCCCGCACGG
The DNA here is from genome assembly GCF_044747265.1 of Streptomyces sp. NPDC090106. NCBI lineage: Bacteria > Bacillati > Actinomycetota > Actinomycetes > Kitasatosporales > Streptomycetaceae > Streptomyces > Streptomyces sp. NPDC090106. Next base: position 13,911 of record NZ_JBIVDS010000016.1, read on the forward strand.
GCTCACCTGTTGCGCGGCGTGCGGCTCAGACACTGCTCTGACACACCTGTGCGCGTTTTGACACACCTGTGCGCGTGCGGAATGAAGGCGAATCAAAAGACAAGGGTGCGTGATCGTGTTCGCCGTTGAACTCCTTCAGCTGGGCATTCTGGGCATCGGAGTCGGCGAGGGGGCGGGCACCACCCGTGCGGTGCCGCTCAGTAGTGGATCGGCCCCTTGTGGCCGCCGCTCGGGAAGACCGGGTCGCCGTTGAGGGCCACGCTGAGGGGGCTGGCCAGGAAGGCGACGACGGCCGCGACCTCGTGCGGCTCGACGATCCTGCCGATCGAGACGGCCGAGGCCATCTGCCGTTCCAGCTCGTCCTGTTCGCGGCCCAGGGCCTCGGCGCGGCGGCCGAGGATGCCGGAGAAGGTCTCTGTCCGGGTGGCGCCCGGGTGCACGGAGACGGCGTTGACCCCGCTCGGCCCCAGTTCGTCGGCCAGGTTCTTCGTCAGGGCGGTCACCGCGGCGTTGCGGATCGAGCCGGTCACCGAGCCGCTCTGCCGGGCCGCCAGCCCGCCGATGCTGATGATCCGGCCCCAGCCGCGTTCCGCCATCTCCGGGGCGAAGGCGCGGGCGCACCGCAGGTAGCCGCGGACCTTGACGTTGATCTCGGCTTCCAGGTCGTCCTCCGGGATGGTCCCCGGGTTGGTGGCGGCGGCGTTGTTGACCAGGATGTCCACGCCGCCGAGGCGTTCCCTGACCGTGCGGGCCATCTCCGTCACCGCGGCGTCGTCCCCGGTGTCGGCGGCGACGCCGATGACGTCGCCGCCGGTCTCCGCGCTGAGCAGCGCCGCCTGTTCCTCGACGGACGAGGCGGTCCGGGACACCAGGGCGACGGACACGCCTTCCGCCGCCAGCGCGCGGCCCACGGCGAGGCCGATGCCCCGGCTGCCGCCGGTGACGACGGCCCGTCGGCCCTTGAGCAGGAGATCCATGACACCCTCACATGTTCGCGGCACACTTGCGGTCAGAAGCGAGCTTACCCGGCGGACGGAGGCCACACGTGTGAGGTGTCCGCCGTGGTCTCCGGACCCCCGGCACATGTCCGCCGATGACCGGTGCTGTACAAAGGATTCCGGCCAATCCGGCCATGAACATGACTCACGTGGGGGAACAGAGCGAATGGCGCGCCGAAGCATCGGGATCACCTACCGGACCCTGGCGTCGATCGCGCGCCCTCTGGTGATGCTGCTCTTCCGGCGGGACTGGTCGGGTGCGCAGCACATTCCCGCCGAGGGCGGGTTCATCGCGGCGGTCAACCACAACTCGTACATCGACCCTGTGGCGTACGGCTGCTTTCAGTACGGCACCGGTCGTCCGCCGCGCTTCTTCGCCAAGGAGGGCCTGTTCAAGGGGGCGTTCGGGCGGCTGATGCGGGCGATGAAGCACGTTCCGGTGGCCCGGGGCGGGGCGGAGGCGCTCCAGGCCCTGGACGCGGCGGCGGAGGCGATACGGGCGGGCGAGGGCGTCGTCTTCTACCCGGAGGGCACCCTCACCCGTGATCCGGACCTGTGGCCGATGACCGGCAGGACGGGGATCGCGCGGGTCGCGCTGGAGACGGGGTGCCCGGTGATACCCGTGGCGCAGTGGGGCGCCAACCTGCTGCTGCCGCCGTACGGGCGGATGGGCCGGATCTTCCCGCGCCGCACGCATCTCGTCCTGGCCGGGCCGCCGGTGGACCTCTCCCGGTTCGAGAGCCGGGAGCCGGGTCCGGAGCTGTGGCGGGAGGTCACGGACGTGATCATGGCGGCGGTGACGGCTCAGTTGGCGGATCTACGGGACCTGCCGGTGCCGGAGAGGGAGGCAGTACCCGGGCCGTGAGGCCTCCGGCGCCGAGTCCCGGGATCGGGCGAGGGGTGTCAGGCGAGAGGTTCGGAGAGTTTCGCGAGCTGGTCGAGCCACAGCTGGTGCAGGCGCTCGGCCCACGCCTTCGACACGGTGTCCAGCGACTTGGGGACACCGGCCCGTACGACGTTCTCGACCACGACCTCCGTGCCGCCCTCGACCTCCGTGAGCAGCCACGCCTGGTAGAGCTGGACGCCGGCGCCGATGCCCAGCCAGCCGATCCGGCGGGGCGGCACGGACTCCCCCACGAAGACCTCGAAGTGGTGCCCGGCCCAGTGCACGTCGAAGGTCTGGGTGAGGCTCATCGCGCTCACCTCCCGGCACTCGGGGACCCACGTCGGCCACTCCGCCACGTCGGTGAGCACCTGGAAGGACCGCTCCGGCGGGCCGGGTACGACCGCCTGCGCCCGGTGGAAGCTGTGGGCGTCGGCGGGCGAGAACCCGGACGGCCAGTGGATGTCCGGGTGGCTCTGCGAGGTGTCGTACATGCGTTCTCTCTCGGGCTGCTGCTCTTCCGGCGGGACGGGGCGGTCCGGTCGGGGGGCGGGGGCACGGCCGTGACCGGGCGTTCCCCCGACCAGTGTGCGGGTGGGCGGGTCCTCGCGTATACGTCATCTGACCGGCGGCCGGCTCAGCCGACCCCCTCCAGGTCGAGGACGGCCAGGGCGTCCCGCAGGGCGGCCCGGGAGCTGATGCCCAGTTTGGGATAGATCTGGTACAGGTGGGTGCCGATCGTGCGGTGCGAGAGGAAGAGGCGTTCGGCGATCTGCTTGTTGGTCAGTCCGGTCGCGGCCAGGGTGGCGATCTCGAGTTCCTGGGCGGTGAGCGCGCCCTTGCGCCGGCCCTCGGCCGCCGCGCTGTGGCCGCTCGCCCGCAGTTCGGCCGCGGCGCGTTCCGCCCAGGGCTTCGCGCCGAGCCGCTCGAACGCCTCGGCCGCCGGGACGAGCTGTTCGCGGGCCTCCTTGGTGGCGCGCCGTCGCCTGAGGCGTTCGCCGTAGAAGAGGCGGACGCGGGCGACGTCGAAGACCCAGTCCTCGGGGTCGACCTGGGCCAGGGCCCGTTCGAACAGGTCGAGGGCGTCGTCGCCGGGTGTCGTCAGGGCCTCGCAGGCCAGGACGAGCATGTGCAGGCGCGGGGAGAGGCGTGCCATCGCGGTCTCCCGCAGGGCCGCCGCGTGGGTGGCGGCCTCGGCGGGGCGTCCTGATCGGACGGCGGCCTCGACCAGGTCCAGGGCGCCGGTCATGGAGTGCGGCCGGTAGGGGGCGAGGGGGGTGAGCGGGTTGATGGCGGTGGCGTGCCGGTAGGCGGTGTCGAAGTCGCCGGTGCCGAGGGCGGCCAGGCTCCTGGCGTGGAAGGCGAGGGCGCGGGCGCCCTGGGCGCCGCGGGGCACGGCCCAGCCGACGATCTCCTCGCACAGCGCGTCGCTGGTGGCCGCGTCGCCGCGGGAGGCGGCCACCAGCGCCTGCACGAACTGGAACTTGCAGGCGAAGAACGGGTAGCCGTAGTCCTCGCACAGGCCGAGCCCTTCGGCGGCCAGGCGTACGGAGTCGTCCCAGCGGCCCTTGTAGAAGTCGTCGAGGCACAGGTGGATGAGGGCGGAGAGGTGCCGGCGGACGGGTGCGGTGCCCGCGCGGCCCTGTTCGACCAGCCGCAGGGACGCCTCCCGTACGTCCGCCAGCCGGTCGGGATAGACCGAGCAGGTGCTGACGCGGACGGTGTGGGTGGCGTCGCCCATGTCGGCGAGGAGGGTGTCGAGGCGGTCCAGCGCGAGGTGTCCGGTGCGGGCGGGGTCGGCGAAGGTGTGCGCGCACACCCACAGCAGGTCGGGCGGTGCGGGGGTCATGCGGTCCAGGGCCCGGAACATCGGTTCCCACTTCCGCGGGTCGCCGCTGTACCAGCACAGGGTGATGAGGGTGAACATGGCTTCGACGAGCGAGTCGTCGCCGGCGTCGTAGCCGTGTCCGCCCGCCTCGATCGCGCCGACGAGGAGCCGGTGGGCGGTGTCGATGTCGCCCTCCTCGTTGATGAGGAGGAGGGCGGAGGCGGCTGCCGCGTGCAGGGACTCCGCGCGGGTGGCGGGGTCGGCGCGACGGGCACCGACCAGGAGGCTGGAGGCGTCGGCCATGCCGCCGCCGGCGTCGGTGCCGATGTAGGCGGCCTCGGCCAGGCGGCGGCTCTCGTCGGCCGGGGACGGACTGAGTCCGGCGGCGCGGGTGAGGGCGGCCATCGCGCCGAGCGCGTCGCCGCGGTCCAGGCGCAGCCGGGCGGCCTGTTCGAGCAGGGCGGCGACGGTTTCGTCCGGTCCGGTGGCCGCCTCACCGAGGTGGTGGGCGCGGCGCTCGGGCTGGCCGGTGAGGACGGCGGCGAGGGCCCGGTGCGCCCGGCGGCGGTCGGCGGCCGATGCCTGGGCTACCACCGCGGAGCCGATCAGGGGGTGCCGGAAGGACAGTTTCCGGGAGGTCGCCGAGATCGCCACGAGCCGGTCGCGCTCGGCGGCTTCCAGGGCCTCGACCGCCGCGCCGCCGCCCGCCGCCGCCTCGACGACGGTCAGGTTGCCGAGCCCTTCGAGGGCGGCGACGAGCAGCACGTCGCGGCCGGTGGCGGGGAGGTCGGCGACGCGGGCGGCGAACAGGGCCTGGAGGCGTTCGCTGAGCGGCAGGACGGAGGGCACCGCGGAGGGCGCGGTGCGCTGCTCGCGGTCGAGGGCGGTGGGCAGTTCGACCAGGGCGAGGGGGTTGCCGTGCGCCTCGGCGGTGATCCGCCGTCGGATCGCGTGGGACATGCCCGGGTGGGCCTCGGCGAGCAGGGCGGCCGAGGACGCCTCGTCCAGGGGCTGGAGGCGGTGCTCGGTGAGGCCGCCGGCGGCGAAGAAGCCGTCGGAGGTGACGCGGGAGGCGGCCAGGAAGCTGATGCGGCTGCCGACGAGCCGCCGGGCGACGAATCCGAGGACCGAGCTGGTGGGCCGGTCCAGCCACGGCAGGTCGTCGACAACGATGAGCAGCGGGGTGTCCTGGGCGATGCGGCGGAGCAGCAGCAGGGCCGCGGTGGAGGTGAGCAGCCGGTTGGGCGGGGGGCCGCCGCCGATGCCGACGGCGACCTTGAGCGCGTCGCGGTGGCCGGGGTCGAGCAGGTCGAAGGTGTCGAAGAGGGGGACGAGGAGCTGGTTGAGGCCGGCGTAGCTGATGTCGGCCTCGAACTCCACGCCGCTGGCCCGCAGGACGCGGGTGCCCTCCGCTCGGGCACGGCTCACCACGGCGTCGAGGATGGCGGTCTTGCCGATGCCGGCCTCGCCGGTCAGGAGCAGGGCGGCGCCGTGGACGGAGGCGCCGAAGTGGGAGCGTACGAACTCCAGGTCCTTGTCCCGCCCGATCAGCCGCGTCGAGGCGGGACGGGAGGGGTGGTCCAGGCCGTTCATCGAGCTGCTGTCTCCAAGTGCCGCGGTGCGGTGCGAGAGGGCTCGCGCCGTGTCGGGGCACCGTGGGGCCCGTGGGGCCGTGTGGCCCGTGGGGGCCGTGTGGCCCGTGGGGGCCGTGGTGCCTGTGGGGGACACCGTGATGCCCGTATGCCGATCCGATCGTCTCAGGATACGACCGGTGCCGGGCAGGTCAGGCAGGGGTACCGGCGCGTTGATGTCCCGGTCCGGAACGGCCCCGCAAGCCTTGCAGGTCCACGTGCGGACGCGTAGGGCTCGGGGCCGTCCTGGACGCCGTACGCGGAGCACACCTGGGACGTGGGCTCGAAGCGGCCGACGCGGATGGAGGTCCGCCCCGTAGTGAGGCCGGTCCGGGGCGCCCTGCCGACGTTGCCGTCGGTGGGTTTCCCCGAACCGCCTCCCGAACCCGCCGTACGCCTCTCAAAAGGCCTTTAGTAGTGGGCCCACCACAGGTTCGTCTGGTTCGCATTGACCCAGGAGCAGTAGTATTTTTCAGCACCCGAAGGGTCAGGAGTACCGTAAGCAGCTCTGTTCTTGCTGTCCTCTGCTGACTGGCACTGGGACCAAGCGCTCAAGTTCAAGCGGACATTCAAGTAATAGGACTTCTGGAAATCGTTCTGAATACTTGCCGCCGAAGCCGAGCCGGCACTTCCTGTCAACAGACCGACGATCGCACCGCTCGCCAGCAGGATTGTCGTGGATGTTCGCTTCAGAGCCTTGATCATGCGTTCAGTAAACCCGCTTTTACGATTTCCCCGCAAGGGGATCGGGCCTCTACGATCTTCAGCACCGCGCGGTTCACGGGCGGGATATTGTTTTGCCACGTCGTGACAAGAACGGTTGCACGCCGGTGTATTGCCCTGCCTTGAGGAAAGGCGCCCATTCGGACAGTTCCCAAGTGAAGTGAACCGGTGATTCGCTTAAATGATATCATCGATTCATGACTGAAGAGGCGGCAGCGTCGGACAGGACAGCGCCCACACTCCGACAGAAGATCGTGCTCGCCGCCGCCGGCCTGCTGGAGGAAGGCGGCCTGGAGGCCGTGTCGACCCGAGCTGTGGCCGCACGGGCGGGAGTGCCGGCGCCATCGATCTTCCGGATCTTCGGGGACAAGGACGGACTGCTCGAAGCGGTGGCGGAGCATGGCTTTCGGCGCTATCTGGAGATCAAGTCGGAACTGTTCACCGGTGACGACCCTGTGCAGGCGCTGCGCGACGCATGGGACCTCCACATCAACTTCGGCCTCGAACACCCGGCCTACTACACGCTCGTCTATGGGCAGGTCCGCCCCGGACACGTGCCGCCGACCGGCCGACGCGCCGCCGACGACCTCCGCCGCATGATCACGAGGGTCGGCGCCGCCGGGCGGCTGCGGATGAGCGTCGAGCGCGCGACCGAGGTCATGCACTCCACCGGGGTGGGGACGATCCTCACGCTGATCGGCCACCCGGAGCAGGACCGCGATCTGCGCAACGCCTGGGAGGCCCGCGAGATGGTGATCAGCGCCCTCACGCTGCCGTCCGCAGATCCGGACGGACAGGGCCTTCTCGCCACGGGCGCGTCCGTGGCGAGCCCCGCCATGGCCCTGCTCACCACTCTCGACGAGAACGGGACCGCGCTGCTCAGTACCGGTGAGCGGATTCTGCTTCGAGAGTGGCTCAACCGGCTGGCGGACGGGGCGGACACGGACGCCTGATCGGAAGCGCCTGATCCGAAGCGCCTGATCCGAAGCGCCTGATCTGGACTGTGGCCCTGCGTGGCCGCCGTACACATCCGGTCCTGCCAAGAGCGTCATCGGTGTCACCGGCTTCTCTGCGGGTGCTCAGTTCCGGGCTTCGGTGTCGAGTCGAGTCGAGTCGAGAGAGGCCGGCGGCCCGCAGCTCGGCAGCGGTTCGCATCGTCGCTGTGGGCGTAGTGGGCCCTCTCGGGCGAGCATGAGCAGCTCCAGCCGTGGCGGCTGCCCAGCCGCCTCGCTCGCGTGGTCCGTAGCGGTCGGATCAGGGGCGGCGTAGCAGGTCGGCGGCTCGCTCGGCGATCGCGTACACGGTCGCGTTGGTGTTGTTGGACGGGATCGACGGGATCACTGAGCCGTCGGCGATCCGCAGGCCCTCCAGCCCGTGCACGCGCAGTTCGGAGTCGACGACCGACACCTCGTCCTCGCCCATGAGGCAGGTTCCGACGGGGTGGCAGTAGGAGCCGAAGTACTTCCGGGCGTGATGTGCGAGCGACTCCTCGTCCAGCGCGGCGAGCCCCGGGCTGATCTCCTCGATCCCCCACGGGGCGAGCGCGCCCGAAGACGCGATCTGACGGGCCGTGTTCATGCCTGACACCACCGCTCGGACGTCCTCCTCGGCTGTGAAGTAGCGAGGGTCGATCACTGGCGGCGCACAGGGGTCCGCCGAGCTGATCCTGAGCGAGCCCCGGCTGGCCGGCCGCATCGGCGAGATGCCGATGGTGAAGCCGTTCTGCACGGGGGCGACGGCGTTGGGCAGAGGGATGTCGATGAAGATGATCTGTATGTCGGGACCGTCGGCGTCCGGTGTGCTGCGCAGCAGACCCAGGATCTCTCCGTGGTTGTTGCGCGGTGTGGGCACTGGTCGCTGGGCCTGGTACACGAGGTTGGCGCGGGGGTGATCGTGCAGGTTGCGGCCTACACCGGGCAGCCGGTGAAAGACGTTCACCTCTGCCTGCCGCAGATCGTCCTCGGATCCGATGCCGGACCGCTGCAGGAGCAGCGCGGATCCGATCGCCCCCGCTGTCAGGACCACTTCGCCGGCCGTCTTCGCGGTGTGGGTCAGGCCATTCACGCCGTACTCCACGCCGACGCAGCGCGTGCCCTCGAAAAGCAGCCGGTGTGCGGTCGCCCCGGTGACCACGACCAGGTTCGGGCGGCTCAGGGCCGGGGCGAGATAGGCGTCGGCCGCGCTCTGCCGGCGTCCGGCGACGATGTTGAGGTCCACGGGGGCGAAGCCTTCCTCCAGCCCGCCGCTGATGTCGACGGCCCGGCGGTGCCCGGTCTGAACGGCACCGTCGAGGCAGGCCAACAGGATCTCGTTGGGTTCGCCGACAGGTCCGACGGTGAGGGGACCGCTGGTGCCCCGGCCGGGTGCGCCGCTTGTGGCGGTCTCGGTGCGCTGGAAATAGGGGAGCAGATCGTCGTAGGTCCAGCCTTTGGCGCCGTGGGCGCTCCAGCTGTCGTAACTGGTGTGGTGGCCACGGGCGAAGACCATCGCGTTGATGGCGGAGGAGCCGCCCAGCCCCTTGCCGCGCGGGAGCGCCACCGGGGCGCCGGAGGCTTGTTGGACGACGGTGGTGTCGCCCCAGCCGGCTTCTGAGGCCGCGAGCGAGGGCCAGGCGGGCGGAGAGGACACCGCCTCCGGCAGCGTGGCCGATCCGGCTTCCAGCAGCAGTACGTGGGTGTTGGGGTCCTCGGTCAGACGAGCGGCGAGTGCACACCCGGCCGAGCCGCCGCCGACGATGACGACGTCAGGTCGCTGAGGAGACATGGGGTGATCCGTTCTGCATGGTTTCGCGTGAATCATTGGTTCACTTCGAAGAGTACCAGTGATTCGAATCAACGATCCGTAAAAACTGATATCGGTGAATCACTGTGGTGGGGGTGACGACTTGACTCATCGATCCGCTGCGCCCGACGCCCGCGAAGGTGGCTACGCGCTCCCCCGACACGTATCTCCAGGGTGTGCTTCTCCGCGGGCGACGAGGGCGCGTCGAAGCTGGTGCGGCCTCGTCATGCCGCAGGGCGCCGACCAGTTCCTCCGGGCGGCTGCCGTCGCGGGCGCGCAGGCGTCGCCGTCCTGCTGCCCGCCGGATCCGAGGCTGTCGCGGATGCGGTGGTCGAGGTGATCCACGGCGCGGAGTTCCGGACCGACGCGCAGAAAGCCGCCGAACAGATCGCGGCGATGCCCTCGCCACGCAAGGTGGCCGACCACCTGGCCGCGCTCGCGGGCTGAGGCATATGAAGCATCCACCAGTGGCCTCGGCATCGAACGCCGAGGCCACTGGTGGTGCCTTGTCGGCCCGTCTCCGGGCCTCGGAGCCGCAGGCGTGTGCCGGCCCGGCCCGTCAGACGCCGTCCGGGTCGGCGATCAGCGCGGCGGTCGCCTGCCGCGCGAGCCACTGCTCGGTCTCGTCCCAGGACCAGCCGAGTTCGGCGACGAACAGGGTCCAGGAGGGCAGGCCGAGCAGGAACCAGAGCATGTCGGTGGCGCGTTCCTGGCTCAGACCGGGACGCAGGGCACCGAGTTCCGCAATGCGTTCGCTGAGCACGCCGAGGGCCTGCCGGTAGGCGGCGGCGACCTGGGTGAGCGTCTCCTCGACGTGCCGCTCCACGGCGGCGGCCGTAATCATGACCTGAACGACGTCGAGATGGCGTTCGTTGTCCAGGCGTACGCCGCGGGTCATGCGCGCCACGGCCTCATGGGCGTCGGGTGCGGTGCGGACGCCGTCCAGGGTCCGTTCGACGACCGGGTCGTCCACGCCGCGGTTCATCAGGACGGTCAGGATCGCCGACTTGCCGCCGGTGCTCGCGTACACGGTGGGTACGGCGATTCCGGCCTCGCGGGCGATGTCGCTGATGGTGACTTTGGCGTACCCGTGCTCGACGAAGAGCCGCAGGGCGGCGTCGAGAATCGCCGCCCGGGTGACCGCGGCGGCTTCCGCGCGACGGTCGTTACGGTACGGGCGCCGGGGGCCGTCGGCCTGTGCGGTCACGCGGTGCCCGCCGCGTGCGGGCGGGTGCGTCCTGTGCTGTCCATCCGTCCATGATGCACTGCCAGGCGATCACGAGCGCCGGGATCCATCCTTTCCCACGCAGGTCAGGGGTGTGACCGCAGTCCCAGGTCGAGGGCGAGGCAGGAGCAGTGCTTCCGCGAGCCCTCGGGGTCGTGGTGGCGGGCCCCGCCGCCTCGGACGGAGTCGACCTCTTCGGTCATGTCCTCCATGTCCTCGGAGCGGATGCGGTCGGGGGCGCGCCGAGGCGTGATTGCTGCCGCCGCGGCGTCGGTGTCGAGTTGCCGGGTCGTGGCCGTTCCTCACTTCGTCGAGCGTGGCGGCGTGCTGTTCGTGCCGTCGGCAGGAGCCGGCACGCATCGTGGTCGACTCGGTGATGCCCGACGGCCTCGGCATGTCCAAGAGCGCGAGCGCCGCACGGGTGAGATCCGCCGAGACCCTCACCGAGTTCATGAGCACCGATCCGGCCGCCCGGAACTTCCTGGCGTCCAAGCGTTCCGTGCTGGGTGTGCCCGTGGTCGAGGGCTCGCCGGCCGCCCCGCTTCTCTTCGAGGCGGCGCTGACGGCCGCCCCTGCCCCGGCCGGCCGACGCGCTGAAGCCCGGCAGCCGGATCCTCGTGGTTACCGGTACCGCTTCGCCGGATCCGCTGCGCCGCGGCGTGGCCGGCTGGAACGCCGCGCGCGTTGGCAGCGACTCCTGGGGCACGGACCGGGTGGCCCAGGCTCCGGGCACACCCCCTAGGGGAGCGGCGGGTTCCGGCCATGCCCGGAGGTCCCGTCCTCGTCGCGGCCCGCAGCTCCAGCGGCTGACCGCCGGAGCTGCGGCCTGCGCACATCACCGTGGATACCCGTGGAAACCCTGTCCGGCTTCGACGCCTGTCCAGCCCTTGTCCAGGTAGCGTTCCTTGATGATCTTGGCGAACTCGCGTTGCTTCACATCACCGTGCGAGGCGATGTGATGAGCGGTCGTCAGGCCGACGATGTCGAGCATTTCGAAGGGCCCGTAAGGGGCACCGGTCCCGATGCGCCACACGTCGTCGACAGCGGCCGGATCGGCTACGTCGTCGGTCAGCAGCTCACCGGCGGCTCGCAGCAGCGGCACGAGGAACGAGTTGAGGACATAGCCCGGCTTCTCCTTCTTGAGCTCGATCGGCACCATGCCGATCGACGTGGCGAACTCGACCACCGACGCGTAGACATCCGGAGCCGTCCGGGGCGTGCCCATCACCTCCGCGATGTTGTGACGCCAGACGAGGTTGGAGAAGTGCAGTGCGAGGAACCGGTCGGGACGGCCGGTGCTGTCCGCGAGGGCGCTGGGCGGGATGGTGGAGGTATTGGTGGCGAACACGGTGTGCGGCGGCGCCGCCTCGCCCAGCACGGAGAAGAGCCGACGCTTCACCCCAAGCCGCTCCGGCGCCGCCTCGATCACCAGATCCGCCGAGGCGACAGCCTGCGCCACGTCGCTGGTGAGCTGAATACGGTGCATGGCGTCGCGGGCTCCGGTGCCGGCGCCCGCGACCTCCTGCTCGTACCGTTCGGTCAGTCTTCCCAAACGCGTGTTGGCCCGGTCGACCGCGTCGTCATCCACGTCGTAGGCGACGACGTCGTAGCCCTTGAAGGCCGTGTGGTAGGCGATCTGCGAGCCCAACACCCCGACCCCGATCACAGCGATCCGTGAGAACTGCGGCACGATGTAGATCCCCTTCTCCGATGGTGGGTGGCTAGCGGAGACGGCTGCCGTGCGCCGTCTCGGGCGGACCGCACAGCCTCAGCGGCTCCGCGATGAGTTCCGCGACCTCCCCATTGGCACAACGGATGGCCTCTCCGTCAGGTTCACGGCACTCCGGCGGCACACCTGGTCGGCCGAGCGGTCCGCAGAGCGGTCGTCTGAAGGTGTGCCATGGACTTCATACCTTTCAGGTTCGCCAGGACCGGTGCGGTCGTGGGGGCAGGACCGGTCGGGCTGGTGACAGGGATCGAGCTGGCGCGCCGGGGCGTCGACGTGCGCCTGGTGGATCGGTCGACGGGCCCGCGCGCGGGTTCACGCGGAAAGGGGGTGCAGTCGGAACTGGCCGGCCTCGCTCAGGACAGCAGCGGCGTGGACGCCCTGCTGCGGACCGCGTCCGGTCCCGAGTGCGGATCCTTCACGCATGTCGTCGGCTGCGACCGGGCTTCCAGCACGGTACGGACCGTGCTGGACATCGGTTTTCCGGGACAGACCGACGAAACGGGTCAGGGGCATACGCGCGGACGGTCCGCCGGACCGGGTCAGGCGGTGGTGACGGCTCCGCGTCGGAAGAGGACCATGGTCGCGACGAGGCCGATCGCGAAGAAGCCCGCCGCCCAGGCGAAGGCAGTGGTGAACCCGTGGACGTTTGCCGCGGCCACGACCGAGGGCAGCTTCGAGTGGTGCGAGACGAGGTAGTCCGTGATGCTCGACAGCACCACGGTGTTCAGCAGAGCCGGGCCGAGTGAACCTCCCACCTGCTGAACCGTGTTGACCATGGCACCGGCCACTCCGGCGTCCTGTCCGGCCACACCGGCCGTGGCCTGGCTCATACCGGTGGCGAAGACACAGCCCATGCCGAGCCCGGTGAGAACGAGTCCGGGCAGGACGTGCGCGACATAGCCGGAATCAGCGGTGAGCCTCGTGAACCACACCGCGCCCACCAGGGAGAGCAGCATGCCCCCGCTCGCCACGGACTTCGGACCGAACCGCGGGATGAGGACGCTTGCGCCGGTCATCGCCGTCAGCATGATGCCCGCGTTCATCGGCAGGTAGGCGAAGCCCGTGCGCACCGGCGAGAAGTGCAGGACCTGCTGGAGGAAATAGGTCATGAAGAGCAGCTCGCCGTAGAGCCCTGCCCCCAGCACGAGGAGGGCCACAAAGGCACCGGCCCGATTGCGGTCGACGACGACGCGGGGCGGCAGCAGAGGGTGCTTCGCCCGCGCCTGCCAGGCGCCGAAGACCGCGAGCAGTACCGCGCTCGCCAGGAGGAAGCTCCAGGACTGTGCCGAGGACCACCCGTGGGTGACGGCGTTGGCGAAACCGTAGACGAGGCAGAACAGGCCGGCACTGGCCAGCACTGTGCCGAACAGGTCGAGATGGGTCCTGCCGCGCGGGCTGCGGCGCAGCAGGACCAGACCGCCCACGAAGGCCACCGCGGCGAAGAGGATGTTGATGTACAGCGTCCAGCGCCAGCTGACCTGCCCGGTCAGAAAGCCTCCGAGGAGCAGCCCCACGGAAGCCCCCGAGCCTGCGACGGCCCCGAAGATGCCGATGGCCTTGCCCCGTTCCGCGGGGTCGGTGAACGTGACGATGAGCAGCGACAGCGCCGCCGGGGCGAGCAGGGCGCTGAAGATCCCCTGCACGACGCGGGCGACGATCAGCACGGCGAAGCTCTGCGCCGACCCTCCGAGCGCAGAGGCGACGGCGAAGCCGACCAGACCGATCAGGAAGGCGTTGCGGCGGCCGAACAGGTCCGTGAGCCGGCCGCCCAGCAGCAGCAGCGAGCCGAACGCCAGTGTGTAGGCGGTGATGACCCACTGCCGGTCGGCGTCGGAGAAGTGCAGGTCCGCCTGAGCGGTGGGGAGAGCGATGTTCACGATGGTGGCGTCGAGAACCACCATCAGCTGGGCCACGCCGATGAAAGCGAGGATCAGCCAGCGGTGCGGTACGAGACCCGCATCCGGCGCCGAGGCCGAAGGAGCGGCCTCAGTGGCAGAAGAAGACATGTGTGTCGTAGTCCCATGGGTGGTGGGTGAGGGCGGGAGAAGTGCCGGTGAGGACCGGCATCTCTTTCATCATAGAGCACCTATATCGAAAGTGTTCATGGGTGAGAGACGGTCGCCGTTCGGCGCGGGATGTTCCTGCGGACACCTTCCTTGTGTGTGCGTCGATTGCGTTTGCAGGACCGGCGCGGCACGGCTCTCAGGCGTGCGGAGCGGACACGGGGGTCGGCAGGTGAGTCGGGGTCACGGCGTGATGCCGTCGAACTGCTCGAAGTACGTGTGCGACTGCCGGACGACCAGCTTCAGGACGTCACCGAGGAAGCACTCGTCTTCGGCCATGTACGGATGGATCAGCCGGTCGCCGACCACGGCGTAGTCGGCGCCGTAGCCGACTGCCGTGTAACGGCGCTTTCCGGCGTGCACCGTCACGGAGGCGATGAGGCGGTTGTCCTCCAGGCACCCGTACGTCTCGAAGGAGTCGCCGGAGCATCGGGCCCCTTGGAGTCTGGCCTCGATCTGCTCGTCGAGGTCGATGTCCGAGCCGCAGTACTCGGGTCCTCTGTCGTAGAAGATGTCCGAGCACGGACCGCACGGGGTGTTCGGCTGTAATACCGCTGTCGTCACATGTGGTTTACAGTCTTGCAGCCGTCCTCACAGGTATCGCCGGTGAAAGCCGCGGTACCGCCCCGAAAGGCCGGCGCGTGTGACGGCGGGCGGCGAGGGGATGTGTCGGTGGTGGAAGGACTTCCGGGGAACACCCGTCGGCTTCCGGCGCTGTCCGCGCCACGGTTCGTCGGCCGGGACGGTGAGCTGGACACCCTCGGGTCGGCGCTCGGAGGGGAACCCGCCGTCGTCCTGATCGAGGGCGAGGCGGGCATCGGCAAGACCCGGCTGCTGCGCGAGTTCCTCGCGTCCCAGGCCCGGCGGGGGCGGCACGCCCTCGTCGGTGCCTGTCTGGAGCTGCGGGTCCCCTACACCCTGGGCGCGGTGGTCGACGCGGTGCGCGAGGGCAGCGACGACATCGCGGAGCTGAAGCTGAGCGGGCTCGCGGGGGCGTTGCGGCCGCTGTTCCCCGAGTGGGCCGACGACCTGCCGGCGGCACCGGAGGCGCTGGAGGACGCCACCGCCGCCCGGCATCGGTTGTTCAGGGCGTTCGTCGAGGTTCTCGACCGTCTGGACGTGGCGATCCTCGCGTTGGAGGACGTCCACTGGGCCGATGAGGCCACGCTTGAGTTCCTGCTGTTCCTGGTGTCGCGCCGGCCGCAACCGGTGAGTGTGGTGCTGACGTATCGGCGGGACGAAGTGCCGTCGGCGTCCCTGCTGTTGCGGCTGTCCTCCCGGTTGTCCCCCGAGGCCCGTCTGGTGCGGCTGACGCCACGGCCGCTCGATGTGGCGGAGACCGCCTCGTTCGTCTCCTCGATGCTGGCCGGCGGGCATGTCTCCCACGAGTTCGCGGCCTTCGTGCACGCGCGCACCGCGGGTGTGCCCCTGGCGGTGGAGGAGTCGGTGCGGCTGATGCACGACCGGGCGGATCTGATCCACCGGGACGGGGGCTGGGCACGCCGTCGGCTGGACCGGATCGAGGTGCCGCCGACCATCCGTGACGCCATGCTGGAGCGCGTCCAGCGGCTCGACCCCGACACCCGCACCGTCCTGTACGCGGCGGCGGTGCTCTCCGGTCCGGCCGACCACGCGACGCTGTTCGCGGTCACCGGTCTGTCCGAGGAACGGTTCGCGGCGTGGTCGGGCGAGGCGGTCGGCAGTGGTCTGCTGCGTGAGGGCAGGTCCGGGCAGTGGTCGTTCCGGCATCCGCTGGCGTGTTACGCCGTGTACGACGTCATCCCGGCCGGGGAGCGGCGTGCCATGCACCTGCGGGCGGGCCGGGCGCTGGAGCGGTGGCCGGTGCCTCCCGTGGCGCAGTTGGCGCGGCACTTCCGGCTGGCCGGCGAGGTCGGGGCCGCGTGCCGGTACACCGAGGAGGCGGCCGATCTGAGCACGCAGTCCGGGGACGTGGCCACCTCGGCGCTGTTGATCCACAGTCTGGTCGCCGGCGTCCCGCTGCCCGCCGCGGTGCTGGTGCGTCTGGTGACGAAGATCCAGTTCCAGGCGCTGTCGGGCTCCGATCCGTACTCGGCGGTCATCGACGCGCTGCGTGCGGCTCTGGTCGGCCAGGCCCTCACGCCGGTGGCGCAGGCGTCGGTCCGTTTCCAGGTGGGCCGGGTCCTGATGGTGGCGGGCGAGATCGAGGCGGGCCGCGGCGAGATCCTCACGGCGCTGCCCCATCTGCCGCCGGAGTCCGTGGAGATGGCGCGCGGCCGGATCCTGCTCGCGTTGCCGCTGGGGAACGCGCGGCCGGTCTCGGAGCATCTGCGGTGGCTTCAGGAGGCGCCGCCGCTCGCGCGGTCGATCGCTGCCCTGGACCGGTTGCACCTGGCCGCGGATCGCGCGTTCGCGCTGCTCACACTGGGCGAGGAGGCCGGGTGGGCGGCGGCGCGCGAGATCCCGGACGATGTCGTCGATCCGCGGGCGGCGTCCATCGTGACGGTGGGCCACGCGAACGTCAGTGAGGAGGCGACGCGGTGGGGGCGGTACGCGGAGGGCAGGGCGCGGCTGGCCAGGGCCCAGGTTCTCGCCGAGCGTCACCAGCTGCTGGACTACCTCGACAGCATCGCCTCCTCGCGGGCCCATCTCGACTGGTTCTCGGGTGCCTGGTCGGGGCTGGCCGAGCGGGCGGCGCGGCTGGTCGACGACGACAGCGGGGTGCGGCTGAAGGACCGGTGCGAGGCGGCGCTGGTGGCGGGGCTGCTGGAGGCCGCCACCGGGGACCGGGAGGTGGCGAGGGAGCGGCTGCGTTTCGCCGGGCGCGACGACCAGCAGCGCATCGAGGCCACCGCCGCGCTGGCTCAACTGTCCCTGGGCGAGGGTGACATCGACGAGGCGGTCCGGCTGACCGACCAGCTGGCCGGGATCGCCATCGGCAGCGGGTTGTGGTCGCGGGCCGTGGAGTTCGCGCCCGCGCGCACGGCTGCCCTGGTGGCCGCCGGGCGGCTGGGGGCCGCCTCGGACGTGGTGGACGCCTTCGCGGGGGCGCTGGGTGACCGGGACGCGCCGGCGCCACAGGCGTCGCTGCTGCTGTGCCGGGCGATCCTGGCGGAGGCCGAGGACCGCCTCGCGGACGCCGCCGCGCTGTTCCGCCGTACGGCGACCGCGTGGGAGGCGCTGCCGCGTCCCTACGACGCCCTGCTCGCCCGGGAGCGCTTCGCGCGCTGTCTGGTCGCGCAGGGGCAGGACGAGGCGGCGCTGCCGGTGCTGTCGGGGGTGGCGGGGGCGTTGGCGGAGCTCGGCGCCCACAACGACGCCGACCGGATCGGCGGTTTCCTCGCCGGACGGGTCGCGGCGGCGCGCGGCCGGGGGCGTCCCGGTTACGGCAACCGGCTCTCGCCGCGCGAGCTGGAGGTGGCGCGGTTGCTGGTCGAAGGGTTGACGAACCGTCAGATCGCGGACGCGCTCGTGGTGTCGGCGCAGACCGTCGCCAGTCAGGTGAAGTCGGCGATGCGCAAACTGGAGGTCACCTCGCGCACGGCACTCGCGGTCAGGGTGGTCGAGTCGGGGCTCGTCGGCGACCCGGACCAGCGCTCCGCGAACGACGAGTGAATTCCACGCACCGTTCGCAGGACGACGAAAAGACGAGGACCGGACGGCGGGATTAAATCCCGCATCTGACCGATCGTGCCGACGGCCGGTGCGATCGCACACTCGTTGCCATGCCGTCCGCCGACTCATCGACACCCGCCCCTGAAGACGACTCGCCCGCATCGGAAGTCCGTCCACAGGACTTACCCGTGTCGACCGAAGAGCCGTCCGATCAGGAGGGCGTCACCGGCATCCGCAGCGGGACGGCCGGCGCCGACGAAGACGCCGAGTACGAACCGCTCTGACGCGGACGCCCGTGGCGCGAGCCACGAACCGCTCTCACCCGACAGCCCATGACGCCGGCCGCCGCGTGCTCCCAGTCCGTTCGGGACGGGGCGCGGCGTACCCGTACGCACGAAACGCCCGCTCGCCGACGGGCCGCCGACCCGCGGCCCGGACCTGTGCTCACGTTCCACGTCATTCGCTCTCAAGGGAGATCCATAGATGAGGTCAAGCGCAAGAAGGGGCGTCGGCAGACGCTGGGGCGCGGTGACCGTCGGTCTGACCGTCTTCGGCATGCTCGTGTCGACGACGGCGGCCGACGCCGCCGAGCCGGTCCAGCAGGCGCCGCGATCCGATGTCGTACAGACGAAGACGGACGCTGCCAAGACGGACGGTGCGACGGCCGCCGACGACGGCCTGGCGCGCGTCGTCGCCGCGGCCGGCGGGTCCGTCCCGGTCACGCTGATCACCGGTGACACCGTGCACATAGGTGTCGACGGCGACGGCAAGCCGGTCATACGTGACACCGACAGCGCGCCGCGGGCCGACGGGCTGCCGGTCGTGTTCCACACCCTCGGCCACCAGGGCAGGGTGTACGTCGTGCCGGACGACGCCCTCGTGCTGGTCGGCCAGGGGCTGCTCGACTGGTCGCTGTTCGACGTGCGGGAGCTGGTCTCGATCGCCGCGGCGGGCAAGAGCGACACCGTGCCGGTGCTCCTCACCTACACCGGCACCGGCGCGGCCGACAAGGCGCGGAAGGTCGCCGGGGCCTCCGGTGGCCGGTCGCTGCCGAGCATCAACGGCCGCTCGCTGAAGATCGCCGACAGCGGGCGGTGGTGGCAGGGGGTGCGGGGCAAGAAGGCGTCCACCCCGGCCACCGCCCGGGCCGCCGGTTCGCTGGCCGGGGTCGAGAAGGTGTGGCTCAACGGCATGTCCCAGATCGACCTGGAGACGTCGGTGCCGCAGGTCGGTGCGCCGGTGGCCTGGAAGCGGGGCTACGACGGCACCGGGGTGAAGGTGGCGGTGCTGGACACCGGTATCGACGCCACCCACCCTGACGTGGCCGCGAGCATCGTGGACGCGGTCGACTTCACCGGCAACCCCAAGGGCGCCAAGGACGGGCACGGACACGGCACCCACGTGGCCTCGACGGTCCTGGGCAGCGGCGCCGCGTCGAACGGGCTGCGCAAGGGCGTGGCGCCCGGCGCCAAGCTGCTGGTGGGCAAGGTCTGCAACGACCAGGGCCAGTGTTCCGACGACGACATCATCGCGGGTATGGACTGGGCCGCGCACTCGGGCGCCAAGGTCGTCAACCTGAGCCTGGGCGGTGACCCCACCGACGGCACCGATCCGCTGAGCCAGGCGCTCAACGGACTCAGCCGCTCCACGGGGACCCTGTTCGTGGTCGCCGCCGGCAACCACAGCTTCGGCACCGCGAAGGTCTCCTCCCCCGGGTCCGCCGACGACGCCCTGACCGTGGCCGCCGTCGACGACAACGACGAGATGGCCACGTTCTCCAACACCGGGCCGCGCTTCGGGGACGGCGCCGCCAAGCCCGACATCTCGGGCCCGGGCGTCGACATCGTCGCGGCCCGCGCCGCGGGCACCTCCATGGGTTCGCCGGTGGACCAGTACTACACCGCGTCCAGCGGCACCTCGATGGCCACACCGCACGTGGCCGGGGCGGCGGCCGTCGTCGCCCAGCAGCACCCGGAGATGGACGGTCAGCAGATCAAGGCGCTGCTGATGGACACCGCCACCGACCTGGGCCACGACATGTACTCCCAGGGCACGGGCCTGGTGAACCTGGCGACCGCGACCAACCCGCAGATCCTGCCGAAGGGCATCCTGAACTTCGGCCGCATGACCTACCCGCAGTCGGCCACCACCAAGAAGTTCGTGTACGTCAACCGCACCGACAAGGCGACCACGTTGCACCTGTCGCTGACGTCCGTCTTCGGCGACGGGAAGGCGGCCAAGGTGGGGCTGTTCACCCTCGGCGCGGACGAGGTGGTGGTCCCCGCCAACGGGACCGCCGAGGTACCGGTGACGCTCGACGGCAGCGTCCTGGGCCCGGACGATCCCCACGGGTACTACAGCGCGCTGCTGAACGCCCGTGACGACTCCGGCGCGATAGAGCTGAACTTCAGGAGCCACGCCTTCCTGGAGGCCCAGAAGTTCCCGCTCACCCTGAAGGTCGTTCCTCCGGCGGGTGCCACGGACGTCCACTACGGCACCACCTCCTTCACACCGGTCGACGACCAGATCCATCTCCACTCGCTCCCGGCCAGCGAGCCCGGCGCGGAGAGCGTGACCGAGCAGCTCTTCCGCGGCACCTACGCGGTGGACGTACCGGTCACCTGGCGGAACGCGGCCGGCGACGTCCAGCAGGCCTCGCCGATCGCACCGGAGGTGAGCCTCACCGAGGCGCGCACCGTGACGCTGGACCTGCGCAAGGCCAAGCCGTTGACCGTGCGGTACCCGGAGTCCACCGAGACCTACGACATGAACGACCAGGTCCAGCGGGTCTCGGCGACCGGGGCGTGGTCGACCGGCAGCTCGATGGACTACGACTACCGGGCCACCGAGCCGAACCGGTGGATCCTGCCCACCGGCAAGGTGACCATGGGCACCCTCACCCACGACTTCTACCACTCGGGGACGACGTCCGTAGTCACCCTGCGCGCCACCGGCGGCGGTGCCTCCTCCGGGCTGTCCGCCCGCTACGTGACCCCGGACACCACGGTGAGCCAGACCCAGGGGTGGCTCGGCGACACCGGTGGCTGGAACACCCGGGAGTCCTCGATCAGGATTCCCCGGCTTCCGGTCAAGGGAGACATGAAGGTGGTGTACGCCGGTTCCGGGTCCGCCGCCGACCTCGCGGGGGTCGACGCCCGGGGCAAGCTCGTCCTCGTCACGCCGGCCGACATCTGCCCGAACACGTGTGACTACACGAAGCTGCGGGACGAGCGGGTGGCTGCCGCCGCCTCCGCAGGCGCCGTGGGCGTGCTGGTCTCCGCTCCGGATCTCACCTCGCTGGGCGGCCCCACGGTGGTGGAAGGATGCTTCGACGGGCTGAAGAGCTGCCCGGCGTTCCAGTCGTACGCCGCGCTGCCGATCGTGAGCGTGCCCTATACCGAGGCCGAGGCCCTGATCGAGCGCATCAAGGCGCACGGTTCGAAGGTCCGGATCAGCCTCGGCGGCACCGCCGTACCGAGGGCGTACGCCGCCACCTATCACGAGTCCGGACAGATCGGACAGAGCACCTACCGGCTCGACAAGGGCGATCTCGACCGGGTCGACCTCTCCTTCCACTCCGCGCGGCCCGCGGAGGTCCACAAGCTGAGCTGGAACCAGCCCATCCAGGGTGTGTCCGCCGCGTCGTACGTGTACCTGCCGAAGCCGTCCACCCAGCGGACGATGACCGTGTTCGTCAAGCGGGAGAAGAACGCCGTCAGCCGGTTCGGCACCTCCTGGGCCGAGACGACGGCGGACCGCGTCATCACGCACAACCGCGTCGAGTCGAACGACCTGGTTCTCACCGGCCGGGACGAGATCCACTGGAACGCAGGGCCGTCCGTGCCCGGAGCCGTCCCGGCGGCGCGCACCAAGTCCGGTTTCGCCGTCCAGGCCGGGCCGTGCGCGGGCTGCCGGCAGGGCGACTCTTTCTATCCCACCCTCTATCTGACGAGCGCCGGCGGCGGTCGCCAGGCCGTGATCGGCGTCGTCGGCGCGGAGACGCTCACCCACCCGTTCAGCGAGCTCCCCGTCTGCGCAGCGGTTCCCTCGCCCACCATGCCGAGCCTCGACTCGACCTGTGACTTCAGGCTGAAGGACGCGTCCGGCGCGGAGATCGAGCGTCACGAGGAACACCTGCCCGACCAGGACGACTACAGCTCCCTCTGATGGCACTCGACACCGACAAGGAGACCGACACATGAACCACTCCCCCGTGCCATCGGCACGACGTCGCAGAGGGGCCCTCATGCTGCTGGCCGCAGCGGCGACACTGATGCTCTCCGGCTGCAAGGGCGGTGATCTCGTCTCCTACGAACTCCCGGCGAAGTCCGCCCGGTACACGTTCGAGACGGAGACCGACGGCGTCAGCACGGTGTGGCGCTACAGCTCCGCCCAGGTCACCAAGGACGACACCTCGACGCTGAGCCCGTGCATCGGTGAGCTGACCGGCGGCAACGAGGCGGCCTGCCGCCCCGAGCCGCTGATCTTCCTGCGCTACGACCTCGGCCTGGCCCTGGACAACACCGTCAGGGCCGGCGAGAACCACCAGGTCACGGTCGTCGGCTACTACCAGGAGCGGCTCACCGACCTGCCCAGGGTGACCTCGCTGAAGGCGGAGACGTCCTTCGACGGGGGCAGGACCTGGCACCAGGTGAGCACGAAGGCGGCCGGCAGGAACACCTTCGTCACGACGATCCGGAACCCGCGGCGGGACCAGGCCGCCCAGGGCGTGGGACTGAGGATCAGCGCGACCGACAGCCAGGGCAACACCGTGCGGCAGACCATCCCCACGGCGTACACGCTGCGCTGACGTCAGCCGACAGGCGCAGTACGACACGCGCGGATCGACAGGCGCAGTACGACAGGGCGGTGCGAGACCCGGTCTCGCACCGCCCTGGTGCGTGCGGAGTCCTGCGGGGGTGTGTGGGCCTCGGCCCTGAGAATGTCCCCGGCCTGCTCCGCGGCGCGGGCGATCAGAACGCGCGGGCGTCAGAACTTCGGGCCGGTTCCCTTCGCCAGCGGGGTGACGTCGACGCGGCCCTTCTGGAGGACCTCACCCAGCTTCCACGCGGCGTTGAGGTGCTTGTAGGAGTCGGGAGGGGTGACCTCCAGACGGGTCGGGTTCTTCTCCGCCTTGGTCGGCTCACCGGCGGCCGGGACGTCCCCCCAGTGCAGCCGGGTGTAGGCGCTCTGTCCCGGCTTGAGCGTGATGAGGGCAGTACGGCCGTGGTCGCGGACCACCCGCGTGGGCACCTCCTTGCCATGGGAGTTGAGGAGCCGCAGCCCCACATATCCCTGGGTCCGGACGGTCTTGTGGGTCTTGTTGGTGAGGATCACCGTCGCGTAGCGCTGCCCCGCGCCCGAGTCCAGCGCGTGCACCCGAACGGTCAGCGAGGACGTGTCCGCCCATCCCGGCCGGGTCGCGGCCTGCGATGTGCCCGCCGTGACACCGATCAGCGCCACCGCGGACAACACCGAGAGGACGGCAGGTGTGACGAGGTGGTGAGTGCGCTTGCCGAAGTTCATGATGTGGCCCCTTACCGATGCCTTGTCTGTCTGCTTCTGACATGTATGAGGTGTTCTGAGGGGGATCGGTTCGCGGGCCTGTCCGATCTTTGCGTCGCGAGATACGTTGTTGACCTGCCGTTGGCCATCTCGTGGCGGCGAGCAGTCATGTGTGGCCTCGTGAAGGGCCTCCGTGCACGTGTCAGCGGAGGAAGCCCTCGTAGTGGCGCTGCTGGAGCCGGCTCTCGATCTGCCGCACGGTCTCCAGTCCGACGCCGACGATGATGAGGATGCTGGTGCCGCCGAACGGGAAGTTGTTCGTCGCCCCGAAGCCGGCCAGCGCGATGGTGGGAACGAGGGCGATCACCCCCAGATACAGGGCGCCCGGCCAGGTGATCCGGGTGAGGACGTACGACAGGTACTGCGCGGTCGGCCGGCCCGCCCGGATGCCGGGGACGAAGCCGCCGTACTGCTTCATGTTGTCCGCGACCTCGTCCGGGTTGAAGGAGATGGAGACGTAGAAGAACGCGAAGAACACGATGAGCACGAAGTAGAGGCTGATGTAGACCGGGTGGTCGCCCTTGACGAGGTTCTGCTCGATCCAGGTCTTCCAGCCGGACGTGCCGCTGGAGAACTGTGCGACCAGGGCCGGGACGTAGAGCAGGGACGACGCGAAGATGACCGGGATGACACCCGCCTGATTCACCTTCAGCGGGATGTACGTGGAGGTGCCGCCGTAGGCGCGACGGCCGACCATCCGCTTCGCGTACTGCACCGGGATACGGCGCTGGGCCTGCTCGACGAAGACCACCAGGCCGACCATGGCCAGGCCGACGGCGATGACGGCGCCGAACTCGATCCAGCCTCCGGCCAGCGTGCCCTGCTTCTTGATGGCCCACAGGGCCGAGGGGAACGTGGCGGCGATCGAGACGAACATCAGGATCGACATGCCGTTGCCGATGCCCCGGTCGGTGATCAGCTCACCGAGCCACATGACGAGTGCCGTACCGGCGGTCATCGTGACGACCATGACGATCGTGGTGAAGACCGAGCGGTCCGGGACGATCGACGACGCCACCGTGCAGCCGGAGAACAACGCGCCGCTGCGGGCGGTGGCCACCAGGCCGGTGCCCTGGAGGATGGCGAGCGCCACGGTCAGGTAGCGGGTGTACTGCGTGATCTTCGCGGTACCGGCCTGCCCCTCCTTCTTGAGGGCTTCCAGACGCGGGATGACCACGGTCAGCAGCTGGAGGATGATACTGGCCGTGATGTAGGGCAGGATGCCGAGCGCGAAGATGGTGATCTGCAACAGCGCGCCGCCACTGAAGAGGTTGACCAGCCCGAACAGGCCCTGGTTGCCGGAGGCCTGCGCGACGCAGTCCTGAACGGCCCGGTAGTCCACGCCCGGGATCGGGACATGCGTGCCGACCCGGTAGAGCACGATCACGCCCAAGGTGAAGAGCAGCTTCTTGCGCAGGTCAGGCGTCCTGAACGCCTGGGTGAACGCGGTGAGCACGAGGTCTCCTGGAAGGCAGCGACATGGCAGCGACGAATGCCGCCCCCGACCGGTGGCGGACACACCTGCATGAACTCCGATACGTCTCCGGCACACCTATCAACAGAAAATACATCAAACGAGCTTTAGGTGTGCGGGGAGAGGTTCCACCCATGGCGGACATGGACACTGTTCACATGTGTCTTGAATCAGGTATCGGATACAGGCACACTTCATCCAATGCTCTAGAGTTGCCACATGCGTATCCTCTTCTCCAGCACTCCGCAGCATGGCCATCTGCTGCCGGGGCTCCCCCTCGCCCGTGCCTTCCGCGACCGCGGTGACGAGGTGGCCGCGATCACCTCGGCCTCCTTCGGGCCACTGTTCGCCGCCGAGGGCATCACCCTGCTTCCCGTCGGCCCCGAGATCCCCGAGCTGCTCATGGAGGCGGCCCGGCTTGCCGGTGTGGACGACCCGACGGTGCCCGACCCCGCCGTGGCCGCCGAACTGTTCGCGGGTGCCCGGATCGACCTCACCGCGGACGCCGCGATCGCCGCGGCGCGCGCGTTCGACCCTGACCTGATCGTCGCCGAAGCCACCGACTACGTGGGCCCGCTCGTCGCCGCGGCACTCGAAGTGCCCTACGCCAAGCTCGCGTTCGGCCCGCTGATACCCGCCCAGTTCACCGACGTCTTCGACGCGGTGGCCGAGCGCCGCCACAAGGAACGCGATCTGACCGTCCCCGGGCCCACCTGGTACCTGGACCCCTGCCCCGAGGCGCTCCAGGGCCCGGACTGGCAGGCGCCGCAGGGCCGTCTGCCGCTGCGGCCCGAGGCCCACCGCGGCCCCCGGACGCCCGACACCACGGTGTCGACGGCCCCCGGCAACGGTCACCGTCCCAAGGTGCTGCTCTCCTTCGGTACGCACTTCGCCGCACCCCACGTGCTGCGTCCGGTCATCGAGGCGCTCGCCGCCAAGACCGACCTGGTGGTGACACTCGGTCTGACCGCCACGGCCGCGGACTACGGCGACGGCTTCGACCAGGTCGAGTTCGTCGGGTTCACCCCGCTGGCCGAACTGCTCGACGGTGTCGACCTGGTGGTCACCCACGGCGGAGCCGGCACCACGCTCGGCACTCTCTCGCGCGGGCTGCCGATGGTCGTCGTACCGCAGGGGGCCGACCAGTTCCTTCAGGCGGGCGCCGTCGCGGGTTCGCGCACCGGTGTCGCCGTCATGCCGCCCGCCGGTCCGGAGGCGGTCGCCGAGGCCGTGATCGAGGTGCTCGACAGCGCGGAGTACCGGGACAACGCGGGCCGGGCCGCCGAGCAGATCGCGGCGATGCCCTCGCCCCGCGAGGTGGCCGACCAGTTGGCCGCCCTTCTGGGCTGACGCACGGCTCCGCCCGGCCTGCCGGGCGGAGCTCCGTCGATGGGAGCGGCCCCGGCGACGGGGCCGTTCTTCGTCCGGTCGGTGGTGCCGCGGGGAGGTCAGTCGTCTGTCGGTTCCGCGACGAGGGCGGCCGTCGCCTGCTCGGTGAGCCAGTGCTCGGTCTCGTCCCAGGACCAGCCGCGCTCCGCGACGAACAGCCGCCAGGACGGCAGCCCGAACAGGAACCACAGGATGTCGGTGGCGCGCTCATGGCTCAGGCCGGGGCGGAGCGCGCCCAGCTGCGCCAGCCGTTCCGTGAGCACGCCCAGCGCCTGGCGGTAGGCGGCGGCGACCTGGCGGAGTTCGTCCTCGACGCTCCGCTCGACGGCGGCGGCCGTGATCATGACCTGGACGATGTCCAGGTGCCGTTCGTTGTCCAGACGGACGCCGTGGGCGAGAGCCGCGATCGCCGCTCTCGCCTCGGTCGCGGTACGGACGGCGTCGGTCGTCCGCTCGACGACCGGGTCGTCCACGCCTCGGTTCATCAGGACAGTCAGGATGGCGGACTTGCCGCCGGTGCTCGCGTACACGGTGGGTACCGCGGCGCCGGCCTCGCGGGCGATGTCGCCGATGGTGACCTTCGCGTACCCGTGCTGGACGAAGAGGCGCAGGGCGGTGTCGAGAATCGTCGCCCGGGTGACCGCGGCGGCTTCCGCGCGACGGTCGTTGCGGTACGGGCGCCGGGAGCCGCCGGCCTGTGCGGTCACGCTCTTCTCGCCGGGCGCCGGCGGACGCGTTCTCTGTTGTCCATCCGTCCATGATGCCCTGGTGGGGAGGGGGACGGACGGCCTGGGCCGCGCTGGGGGCCGGGGTGAGTGGAGGTGTGTCCACTCACCTGTCGGCGGGGGCGGCGGGGGCGGTGTGGTCAGAGGCCCAGGTCGAGGGCGAGGCAGGAGTAGAACTTCCATGAGCCCTCGGGGTCGTACGAGTTGTTCGCCGCACCCGGGGTGGCCTCGGCGCCCTCGGTCATGTCCTCGAGTCGGATGCGCTCGGGGAGGCTGCCGAAGCGCGCGTGCCGCAGGGCCGCTGCCGCGGCGTCGGTGCTGAGCTCCTGGTTCATGGCTGTGCCCCACTTCGTCGATCGTGGTCGGTGTCCGGCTTGTCGCCCGGACGAACACCAGCATGCGCCGAGGCGCGTCACCTGTCAAGAGGGTGACGGGCGTGAGGTGATCCATGCTTCACTGGTAGGGGGGCGTCACACGTGTGCCGTCCCCCGTCAGGCGTCTTCTGGGAGGAGACCATGTCCGTGCCCACCCCGTACCCGTCCGCAGACCCGTCGTCGGGTCACCGGGCCGTCCAGAACCTGATCGCGCGCTACGCCGAGCTGGTGGACGACGGTGACTTCGCCGGGCTGGGCGATCTTCTCGGCGACGCGGTGTTCACCGGCAGCGGTGGGCCGGTGAGGGGACGGGACGCGATCGAGGCGATGTTCCGGGACACGCTGGTCGTCCACGCCGACGGGACTCCGCGCACCCAGCATGTCGTCAGCAATGTCGCCGTCGAGGTCGACGAGGAGGCGGGCACCGCGCTCGCACGCTCGTACGTCACCGTGTTGCAGGCGCTGCCCGACCTGCCCCTCCAGATCATCGCCGCCGGCCGCTACCACGACGGCTTCTCTCGCCGGGACGGCCGGTGGCGCTTCACCAGCAGGCGGGTGCGTATCACCCTGGTCGGCGATGTGAGCCGGCATCTCCGCCAGGCCGCCGCGTCGGGCTGACGCGGCGGGACGAAGAGGTGCGGTCGGGGGGACGGTCACTGTCTCGGCGGCAAGCCTGAAGCCGCTCAGGCCCGCTTGGGTGTCGATCGCCGCGAGGGCGTCCCGGCCCGGGTGATGGCCCAGTGCGTGCGGGCCGCCGCCCTGGGCCATGGCCGCCGGCAAGCAAAGGACGGCGGAGGTGGCGGCGAAGGACCGGCCGATCAGGTGGGCGTTCTCCCCCGGCTCACCGGACGCGTTCGGCTCGGCGACCGGACAGCTTCCGTCCTCCGCGAGGGCCTGCTCCGCGTGCCGGAGCACCGCGCCGCGGTCACCGAGCTCGTGGAGGCGGTCGAAGAAGGTGACGAGGTCGAAGTCGCCGCCGGGGAAGTCCTGCGCGAAGGCCACGTCGAACGTCACGCGGTCGCCCACGCCCCTCCTCCACTGCTGGCTTGCGGGCCTTCTCGACCGAGGGTCGGTGAAAGTCGGAGCCGTGCAAGCGGGACCGCGGAAACGCCTTGGTCACGACCCCCTCCATGGCTGGCAGCCACTCCAGGTCGGCGTCCGGGATGGTACCGGGACCGGTGGCGGCGGCGTTGTCCACCAGGATGTCCATGCCACCGACAGACAGAGGTGGGGGTACCGGACAGTACCCCCACCTCTGTGGTCGTGTGCTCCGGCGATCTCAGAAGGCGGAGCGGATGAGGCCGCCGTCGACGCGGATGGTGGCGCCGCTGATGTACTGGGCGTACTCGCTGCACAGGTACGCCACCGCTCCGGCGATCTCGTCCGGCTCGCCGAAGCGCTCCTGGTCGTTGGGGATGAGCGCGTTGACGGCGTTGGGGCGGATCTCGTCCCAGGTCTCGCCCCAGCCTCGGGCGGGGCCGATGTGGGTGACGAGTTCCTTGGTGGCCTCGACGAGGATGGCGCCGGGCGAGACCACGTTGGAGGTGACGCCGGTGCCCTTCAGGTCGCGGGCCAGGGAGACCGCGAGGTTGTGGCGGGCCGCCAGGGTGGCGTTGTACTGCGGGTGGGTGTTCATCGGCTGGGAGGCGAGACCGCCGCCGATGGTGATCACGCGGCCCCAGCCGCGCTCGCGCATCTGCGGGACCAGGTGCTGGATCATCCGCACACCCGAGACGACGTTGACGTTGTAGGTGTCACGCCACTCGTCGGGGGTGGCCTCCGCCCAGGACAGGTGGCGGTAGAAGCCGGCGTTGTTCACGAGGATGTCCACGGGTCCGTCCGCGGTGGCCGCCCGCGCGACCTCTGCGGCCGTCTCGTCGTCGGCCAGATCGCCCAGCACCGTGCCGGCGCTGCCGCCGGCCTCGCGGATCTCCCGGGCGACCTTCTCGGTGCGCTCCTTGTCCCGGCCGTGGATCACGACCGCGGCGCCCTCGGCCGCCAGCAGCTTCGCGGTGGCCTCGCCGAGTCCGAGACTCGATCCCGTGACGAGCGCGCGCTTTCCGGTGAGATTCAGGTTCATGTCCTACGTCCTTCGATTGGGCTCCCGGCGCTGTGACAGCCGGGGAAGTGTGCCGCTATAGCTAAGTATACACCGGTAGACTTCTTGCGCCGGCGGAGGCGGACACGGGCCGGCGGCGGCACCTGCCCGACGCTTCAGTTCACCGAGCGGATGGTTCCGCCGTCCACACGCAGGGTCGCTCCGCTGATGTAGCCGGCGAGAGGGCTGGCGAGGTAGACCACCGCCGCGGCGATCTCCTCGGGGCGCCCGAACCGGTTGGCGTCGTTGGGCACCCAGCTCTCCGCCGCGGCCCGCTCGATCTCCTCCCAGGTGTCGCCCCAGCCGTGGGCCGGCGCGATCTGCCACAGCAGGTCCCGGACCGCGTCGGTCAGGATCGCCCCGGGCGCCACGGTGTTGGAGGTGACGCCACTCCCCTTCAGCTCGCGCGCCAGGGAGACGGCGAGGTTGTGACGGGCCGCGAGCGAGGCGTTGTAGTGGGGCTGCGCCGACATGGGCTGCACGGCCAGGCCGCCGCCGATCTGGATGACCCGGCCCCAGCCGCTCTCCCGCATGCGCGGAACGAGGCTCTGCACCATCCGCACGCCCGAGACCACGTTGGCCTGGTACGTCTGCGCCCAGATCTCCGGCGTGGCGTCCATCCAGCCGACCTGGTCGTACGCCCCGGCGTTGTTGACCAGGATGTCGACCGTGCCGCCGGAGAGCGCCGCGGCGGCGACGGCCTCCGCCCCCTCCGCCGTGCTCAGATCTCCGACCGCGATGTCCGCCCGGCCGCCCTCGGCGAGGATGCGGTCGGCCGTCTCCCTGGTGCGTGTCCCGTCCCGCCCGTGCACGACGACGCTCACCCCCTCACGGGCGAGTGCCTCGGCGATGGCCCGCCCGAGCCCGGCACTCGAACCGGTGACCAGGGCCCGCTTTCCGTTGAGCTGCATGTCCATGAGCAGGTGTCTTCCTCTTGTCAGGTGTGTACTTCGAGTGTGCGTCGCGGGGGTGGCGCATACCCGGCCGCCGCGGCGCGTGTCGGCAGCCTGGTGTGCCGCGGTGGCGGTCAGGACGCCTTGAGGTTCCGCGCGCCGGAGGGGGTGATGGCGAACAGCACGACGCCCAGGCCGAGCAGCGCGAAGATGATGGTGTGCAGGCCGCTGTCGGTGGCCCGGTCGCCGAAGGACAGGCTGATCAGGCTCGACGAGAGCACGGCACCCAGGTAGGTGAAGGTGCGCATGAGCCCGGCGGCGACGCCCACGGCCTCGGCGGGCGCCTGCTGGTACAGCGCGGCCTGGTTGCCGATCACGCCCAGGCCCGACACGACGCCGAACACCATGGTGACCAGGACCATGGCCCAGATCGGTGTGGTCGAGGTGAACAGCAGCAGGCCGGCCGGACCGACGACGGCCGCGGCGGCGGTGCAGTACAGGGCCGGGCGCACCAGGTTGCGCCGCGCGAAGGGGATCGAGACGAGCGCGGCGAACACGGACATGGGGAGGATCAGCAGGCCCACGCCGATCGCGGACAGGCCCCTGGTCTCCTGGAGCCACTGGGTGAGGCCGTACAGGATGCAGTAGTTGAGCAGGAAGGTGAGGCAGACGCGCAGATAGGTGGCGCTCAGCGCCTTGTTCCCGGCGAGCATCCGCACGTCGACGAACGGGTCGGCCGTCCTGCGCTCCCACAGCGCCAGGGCGACGAGCAGGACCACCAGGAGCCCGCAGAGCGGCCACCGCGGGTGGTGCAGGTCGTTGAGGAAGAACAGCAGGGACGCGATGGTGCCGGCGAACAGGACCATTCCCGGGACGTCCAGCCCGGCAGCGGCCGTGCCCCGCGCGGTCCGCTCGGCACGCGGCGGGTCGCGCGGCACCCAGGCGAGCGTCATCACCACGCCGAGCAGGACCAGGGGCACGTTGATGAAGAACGTGACGCGCCACCCGGCGGCCGCCGCCAGCAGGCCGCCCAGCGGGAGCCCGAGAGCCGAGGTGACCTGGGCGGCGATCGCCAGCGCGCCGAGGGTGCCGCCCGTGCGCGCCGATTCGTGCCCGGCGGCCCACCGCCGCACCATCACCATCGCGGTCGGGTAGCCGGCCGAGGTGCCCACCCCGAGGATGACGCGGGCGGCCACGAGGGTCGGCAGGTTCGTCGCCACGGTGCCGAGCGCTCCGCCGATCCCGACCAGGGTCAGACCCGCCACGAAGACCCGGCGCGGGCCGAGGCGTTCGGCCAGCCGCCCCATGGTGGGCTGCCCGATGGCACTGGCCAGGTAGAGGGTCGACACCAGCCAGATGGTGGACGCCGCTCCGGCGTGGAACGTCTGGCCGATGGCGATGAGTGTCGTCGCGATGATCGAGCTGTTGATCGGGTTCAGCGACGATCCGAGCATGAGGGGGACGGTGAACCGCCAGCCGGGGCTCACGGCCCCACTGTCCTGGTCCGGCTGCTCTGACGTCTCTGAGGCCGCATCACGGGCGGTCGCCGCTTCACGTCGTTCCATGCCGGCAACAGTACAGGCAAACTGAACAGGTTGCCTTAACATGTTGCGCTCGCAGGTGTGAGTGTGCCGACAACACACCTCCGTGAAGACCTTCAGGTAGCCTGTATGGTTCTTCCGTGGAAGCGAAAGAACCCCTGCCGGCGGATCTGGCACTGGAACTCGTACGGTCCATGGACCGGCTGCGTGGCCGTATCCGCTCGGAGACCGGGATGCACACAGGTCCCTGGAGCCGCAGCCAACTGGCCGCCCTGTACCGCGTGGTGTCCGGGCCTCCCGCGACCACGAGCGACCTCGCCGCGGCCGAGTACATGAAGCCGCAGTCGATGTCCCAGACCTTGGCCGCCCTGGAGAAGAACGGTCTGGTCACCCGCAGTCCGGACCCCGCCGACGGCAGGCGCATGCTCGTCTCGGCCACCCAGCGAGGGCGGGAGGAAGCCGAGCGCTGGCTGGCGGCCCGGGAGAACTGGCTCACCGCCGCCATCGAGCACACCCTCACCGCGAAGGAGCAGTCGGCCCTGCCGGCGCTCGCGGCGATCCTGGAGCGCCTGGCCGACTCCGACGCGGTGTCCGCGCCCCGCCGGGGCCGGGGAAGCGGCACGGACACCGCCTGATGACCGCCCGCGCCCGGCGTCCGCGTGTCCCTCACGTGCCGGGCTCGGTGGTGGCCCGCTCGATGTCGTACAGCTCCTCGAAGCCCGCGAGTTCCTGAAGTCCCTCGTAGACGGCGAAGGACTCGGCGGCGGGGCGGGCGCTCGGCCGTCCGGCCCGCTGTGCCTCGTACGCCTCGCGCAGAGCGCTGAAGGCAGCCGCCTGTCCGGTCACCGGATCGATGACCATCGAGTACCCGAACCCGGCCCATTCCCCGGCGCCGTGGAGGTCGAACGAAGTCAGCAGCGCCACGGGACCGGACAGCCGTCGCGGTGCCGCGGCCCGTTGCCCGGCGTTCTCCGGCAGCAGCATGACGGCGTCGGCACCCGCGGCGAAGTAGGCCTCGCAGCGCTCGATCGCCGCGTCGAAACTCTCGTTCCGCACCGCCCCGGTGCGGGCGATGAGCAGCAGGTCAGGGTCGCGACGGGCCGCCACGGCCGCACGGAGCTTTCCGGTCATCTCCGCCACCGGGATCAGGTGCTCCACATGACGGTGGTGGCTGGCCCGCTTGGGTGCCACCTGGTCCTCCAACTCGATGGCGTGGACGCCCGCGGCCTCCAGTTCCCACACCGTGCGGGCCGTGTGCACCGCGTCGCCGAAGCCCACTCCGCCGTCCACCACCAGGGGAAGCGCGGAGCGCCGGCGGATCGCGGCCGCCGTCTGGGCGAGTTCCGTGACCGACAACAACGCCTCGGAGACCGCGAGCGACAGACCGAGACCGCCGCCTCCGAGGTATCCGCCGTCGAAGCCCAGCCGTTCGCACAGGCGTGCCGTGAGCGCGTCCGGGCAGTGCGGGATCATCAGTGGCCCCTCGTGCTCCACCCGCCTTCTGAACGCCGCGCGCCGCAGATGGTCCATGTCTCTCTCACCTTCCTCGCCCGAGTGCGGTCCGCGCTCGCCGATGCCGACGGGTGGGACCTACCAGGCGGAACCGTCATGTCTGCAACTGTAGACTTGTCTCGCAGGTTTGACTACACTGGCCGTCGTGGAAAGCGACATGTGCCATCGAGGCCCTCCTGGGGCGGCGCCGACCGGCCGTCCGCGCAACGCGGCGGCGACCCGTGAGGCGATCCTCGGATCCGCGGTGAACGCGTTCACCCGGCTCGGTTACGACGGCGCCGGCGTGCGGGCGATCGCCGAGGACGCCGGGGTGACCGCGATGATGGTCAACCGCTGCTTCGGGTCCAAGGAGAAGCTGTTCGCCGAGGTGGTGGACGCCTCCTTCGCCCCGCACACCGTGGTGAGCGACCAACTGGCGACTCTGAGCCGCGACATCGCCAAAGCGCTCGTGGAGCGCACGGGGCCCGGGGCGGACGAACTGAGCCCCTTCCTGCTGACGTTGCGGTCCGCGGCGAACGCACGCTCCGCGGAGACGGCCCGTCAGGGCATCGAACGGCATGTGGAGAGTCATCTCGCCGGATTGATGACCGGTGCGCGGACGCGGGAACGTGCCGCGCTAGCCCTCTCGTTGATCCTCGGCGTGTGGCTGATGCGCAGCATCATCGGCAACACGGCCCTGGTCGAAGCGGATCCCGACGACCTCACCCGCCGTCTGGAAGACCTGCTGGCCCGTCTTCTGGACGAGCCTGGCGTGTAGGTGTGTCACCCCCTGTGCAGGCGTTGCGCGCTGAAGCCTTCCAAGAGCGCGCGTACCACCCTTTTCTGCAAGGAGAGAGTCATGACGGAACGAGGACCGCTGGACGGACGTGTGGCGATCGTGACCGGCGCCGGCCGGGGCATCGGCAGGGGCGAGGCGATCGCGCTGGCGGCCGCCGGCGCGAAGGTCGTCGTCAACGACGTCGGTGTACGGGCCGACGGACAGGGTGCCGCCCAGGGGCCCGCCGACGAGGTCGTCGCGTACATCCGCTCGCGGGGCGGCGAGGCGGTGGCCAGCTACGAGTCGGTGGCGGACTGGGAGGGCGCCGCCCGGGTGGTCGCCACCGCGGTCGAGGAGTTCGGCCGGCTCGACATCCTGGTGAACAACGCGGGGATCGTGCGGCAGCACAAGATCGAGGAGGTGACGCAGGAGGATTTCGGGCTGACCGTCGACGTCAACCTCAAGGGAACCTTCGCGATGTGCCGTGCCGCCGTACCGGTCCTGCGGGAGAACGGCGGCGGGCGGATCGTCAACACGTGCTCGAACCAGTGGGCGGCCCCGATCGGCAATCCCGAATACGCCGCCTCCAAGGGCGGAGTCGTCAGCCTGACCTACGAGTTGGCGTGGGAGCTGGACCACGACGGCATCACCGTCAACGCCGTCGCGCCGTTCGCCCTGACCAGGATGACGGAGGACGCCAAGCAGCGGGACGCCGCGCTCGTGGCCGCCGGCGCCATGAGCGAGCGCCGCGCGAAGGCCAAGGAGGCGCGGGCCGATGCCGGTATGGTCGCGCCGATCGTCGTCTACCTGGCCTCGGACGCCGCGGCCGACGTGACGGGCTGTGTGTTCCGGGCCGGCGGCGGGAAGATCGGTCTCTACAGCCACCCCGTCGAGACGCGGACGATCTTCCGCGACGAGGAGAACGGCCCATGGTCGTACGACGAACTCGTCGACCTGCTCCCGCGGACCGTCCTGGCCAACGGCACCAAGGCCCCGCACATGCTGTGACGGCACCCCGGGCGGCGTCCGGATCGACACGTTCGAGCGGCCGGACGGAGTCACCGTCGCGCGTAGGCCGATGGTCTCGCCCGGCTCCGTAGGCGGCGAGGACGCGGGCCGGGGCCATCCGGGACAGGCTGCGGATCGGGATCGTCAGAGCGGCGCTACCAGGACGGTCGCGGCCGGCGTGGCCGGCAGGCCGGCGCCGAGCACCGCGAGCGGGTGTCCGCCCAGCACGCCACCCTGGTCGATCGCCAGGACCGTGACCAGGCCGATCGCCGAGCCGGACAGGCCGCCCGGCAGGGCGAGTCCGATGCCCTCGTGGAGGGTCCCCGGCGGACGGCGACGTCGGCGGCGCGGAGAACGGCTCCGACGGGGCGTCCGGGGTCCGGACGGAGTCCGCCCAGGCCGGGTGCGCCCCTCGTGACGACCGGCCGGCAGGGCATGCCCGGCCCTCACAGCGGCGATGGCCGGCCGTCACTCCCCCGACGGCCGGCCATCGCTCCACCGCCCGCGTCACCCCGGCTTCGGCACCTGTGCGCGCTCAGGCCGTGAAGACGGACCACGACTCCCGGGTGCGGAAGCCGAGCTGCTCGAAGAGCGGCAGGGCCTCGTCGCTGGAGTGCAGGTACGCCGTGTGCGCTCCGGCGGCCGAGGCGTCCCGGAGGATCGCCTCGACGAGCGCCCGTCCGGCCCCGCGCCGCCGGTGGACGGGCAGGACCCCGATGTTGGCGAGCCCGACATGCCGTTCGCCGACGATCGCCAGCCCCGCCCCCACAGGTGTGCCGTCGGTCTCGGCGAGGTAGGTCGTCACAAACGGCTGGCCGAGGACATGGGGGGTGTAGAGGCTGCTGATGATCATCGGCGGTGCGCCGAAGGCCGTACCGAGGACGGTGGCGAAGGTCTCGTGCTCGTCGGCGGCCAGCGGACGTACGGTGACGGATCCCGAGCCGGTCCCCTGCCGCTCCTGAGCGTCCTTCAGCGAGAGCAGCATGAAGGGCTGTTCCGTGCGCGTCGTGAGGCCGTGCCGTGCGGCGAGGCCGGTGATCTCCTGCCCCGCCTCGCCCCGCAGCCGGATGCTCCAGGGCAGTTGCTCGACATACGGCTGGAGCTTCTCGCACAGCAGCGTGATCTCCTGCGCGTCCGGTACGTCGGACACGCTCATGATGCCGTTCAGCACCGGGATCAGGGAGCCGGTGACGGTGAGCAGGGCGTCGGCGGGGCCGCGCTGGTGAAATCCGTTCGGAACGACGTCGGCGAGCCGCTCCGTCGCCGCCTGGAAGGCCTCGGCTGCCGCGCGGACCGCGTCTTGTTCAGTCATACGTGTGAGTATATCCAGGCATTTCCTCCACCGCGCGCGGTGGAACTTCATAGACATGTATCTATTAGAAACGTCAACGTCCGCTTCTTGACGCGTACTTGCGCCCGGGCGGTGAACGGACGCCCTATAGTCGGCGGCACGTCCAGATGTTGCCTCAGGCACCCGTGCCCTCGCTCAGGGGCGCTTCCGGACCCTCATGTCTCCCGGTTCCTAAGGATCCTTGCCTTGCACAAGCGAAAGAGGACCGTCGGCCTCGTCGCGACCGCCGCGAGTGTGCTGGCCGCGAGCGGCCTGCTCGTCTCGCCGGTCACGGCGCAGGCCGACTCCGCGTCCGGTTCGTCGCCCGACGCCTCCACGGCCCGGCAGCAGGCGCTGCTGTCCGCCGCCGCCGCATACGACATCCCGCCCGCCGTCCTGCTGGCCCTGGCCCACCAGGAGTCGGGGTGGGAGTCGCACGGCGCCCAGGCCAGCACGGACGGCGGCTACGGGGTCATGCACCTCACCGACGTCACCCCCGGCATGCTGGCGGGCGGCGCCGCGGGCGCCGCGGGCCGCGCCGATCTCAAAAGCCTCGCCGCGGACCCCGCCCTGCACACCCTGCGGGCAGCCGCCGAACTGACGGGCCTGTCCACGCGACAGCTGCGTGAGGACGACGTGGCGAACATCCGGGGCGGTGCGGCGCTGCTCGCCTCGTACGAGAAGGAACTGGTCGGCGGTACGCCCGCGGACGCCTCCCGCTGGTACGGCGCGGTGGCCCGCTACAGTCAGGCCGAGCAGAAGCAGAGCGCGGCGGGCTTCGCCGACCGCGTCTTCGACACCATCCGCAGCGGCGCCACCGCGAGGACGCGGGACGGCCAGGAGGTCCGGCTGGCCGCCGACCCGTCGGTCACCGCGGTGCCCTCACAGCTCGCCGCGCTGGGACTGAGGACGGCGGCCACCGCCGACACCGAGTGCCCGCCCGCCGTCCGGTGCACCTTCGTCGCCGGCTCCCCCGCCGGCGGTCAGGTCTCCGACCGTCCCGCCAACGGCATCAGGATCGACACCATCGTCATCCACGACCTGGAGACCACCTACGACGCCGGTGTGACGGGTCTGGCCAACCCCGCCAACCCCGCGTCGACGCACTACGTGATGTCCTCGGACGGCGCCGTCACCCAGATGGTGCCCACCAAGAACATCGCCTTCCAGGCGGGCAACTACTCGACCAATCTGCACTCGATCGGCATCGAGCACGAGGGCTTCGCCGTGCAGGGCGCCGCCTGGTACACCGAGGCCCAGTACCAGGCCACGGCCGACCTGGTGCGGTACCTGGCCGCACGGTTCGACATCCCCCTGGACCGGCAGCACGTGATCGGCCATGACAACGTTGCCGGGCCCAACTCGGCGCTCGTCTCCGGCATGCACTGGGACCCGGGCCCCTCCTGGGACTGGCAGCACTTCATGAGCCTGCTGGGCGCCCCGGTCGGCGGACTGCCCGGCGTGCCGCGGGCCGGCGACGTCGTGACGGTCGACCCTTCGTTCGCGCAGAACGAGCAGACCGTCCAGGTGTGCCCGGCCGACGACCCGACCGGGCAGACCACCGCCTGCACCGAGCGGCGGCAGCCCGCGAACTTCGTCCCCCTGCGCACCGCTCCGAGCGAGACGGCACCGCTCTTCGGCGACCAGGCGATCCACGGAACGGCGGCCGGCAGCGACCGGATCAACGACTGGGGCAGCACGGCCCAGTCCGGACAGCAGTTCGTCGTCGCGGACCAGGACGGCGACTGGACCGCGATCTGGTACAGCGGCGCCGAGGTGTGGTTCCACAACCCCGACGGCGTCAACACGAGGATCGGCTACGGGGTGAAGGTCGTCCGCCCGGCCGGCTCGGCCTCGGTCTCCGTGTACGGATCGAGCTACCCGGACAAGGCCGAGTACCCGGCGGGGCTGGGCGCCTCCACCCAGGCTCCCCTGACCATGTACGCCATCCCGGCGGGCCAGGCGTACGTCGCCACCACCGGCCCCGTCGCCACCGACGACTTCTTCCCCTCCAGCGGGGCGGTCGTGATCGGCGGCAAGAAGATGTACACCGTCCAGTTCAACCACCGTGTGGCACTCGTCTACGCCGGTGACGTGACCGCGACCGACGCGGTCCGGCACTGGGAGGACTGAGTACGCCGACGGCCTCCGCGCGCCGGATCCGTCCGGTCCGTGCGGAGGCCGTCGCGCGTCCTGTGCCGTGCGCCCGGCACCGGATCAGGCCTGTGCCAGAGCGGTACGGGCCACCGGTCGGGCGGCGGCCCGGTGCGGCCGGCGGCGTTCGGCCTCGGTCGTCGCGCCCCGGATGCCGTGGACCTCGTGGCGCTCCAGCGCCCACTCCAGGCAGGGTTCGACGACGGCGCGGTACCCGCACACGGCCTTGGCCTCCACGATCTGCGTCAGCGACGGACCCGTGTCGCCGATGGGGAAGAACAACTCGGGCTACGAAGGGGAGTTGAGGGTTCAGCCCGCGGGGCGGCGGAAGGCGCCGTGCCACCAGATCAGGGCGAGTTCGCGGGCGAGGGCGGCGTCTCCGCCGCCGTCGTCGACCGCGATGTGATGAGCGATCGCCTGAGCGCCTCCCCAGACGATGACGCGACTGGCGGCGACCGCGTCGACGTCGGCGGGGGTGGAGCCGTCGGCCTGTTCCGAGCGCAGCGTCGCCAGCACCGTCGCGTCGAACCCCTCCAGGTTCGCGGTGTAGAAGTCGCCCACGGCGGCGTCGTAGGACGCCGCTTCGCGGAGGGCGGTGATCACGCCCTGGTGGGCCCGGTGGATCGTGATGACCTCCTCGAAGAACCGGGCGAAACGGTCGGCCCCGTCCTCCCCCTGGCCCGGCTGCCACTGCCGGGCCAGCTCCAGCAACGACTCCCGCAGCTCGTCGCTGAGCCGTACGAGCACGTCCGACTTGCGAGGGAAGTGGGCGTAGAAGGTGGCCCGGGAGACGCCCGCCTCCTCCAGGAGCCGCTGGACGCTGATCTCGGAGAAGGCCTCGCCGGAGTCGAGCAGCCGCTCCAGGGCGCGGATCACCTGTTCCCGGGTCGCGGCGGAGCGCGCGGCATGGTGGTCCGCCTGCCGTCGGGTCACAGGTCTCATCGAACGCCTTCCGGTCCTTCGTGCGCGAAGCCGCCGCTCCGGAATGTGTCCACGGCCGCCCTATGCCACCGAGTCCCGCGCGATCCGGTCGAGGATATCGGCCAGTTCGCCGGTCATGGACAGCAGCGGGGTGTGGCCGCAGGGCAGGTGGTACGTGGTGCCGGTCCGCTCGGCGAACGGCTTCTGGTACTCCGGGGGCAGGCTGCGGTCGTCGTCGCAGACGACATAGCTGGAGGGAATGCTCGCCCACGCCGCCCGGTTCACCGGCTCGGCGAAGGACAGCGCGCTCTGGGGCAGCAGCCGTGCCAGCGCGGCGTCCCTCTTGTCCTCGGGCACGTCGTTGTAGAGCGTCGTCGCCGGGTCCTCCCTGACCGGGATGACACCTTCCACCGCGGCGAGGTCCGGCTGTTCACCGCCGAAACACGTCATCAGGCTCTCCCCCTCGTCCAGGGCGAAGGCGGCGACGTAGACGAGGTGGGCCGTCTTGGCGGATCCCGCGGCGGCCTGGGTGACCGGGGCTCCGCCGTAGGAGTGTCCGACGACCACCAGCGGTGCTTCGAGGGAGTCGATCTTCTCGCGGATCACCCGGGCGTCGTCGAGCAGTCCGGGAAGCCTTCCCTCGGACCCCTCGGACCCCTCGGGCACGACGCTCGGCAGATCGACGGTGTGGCTGGTCCAGCCGCGCTCGGCGAGGGCGTCCTGGATCTCGCGCCAGCACCACGAGCCATGCCACGCACCGTGTACGAGGAGGAACTCGGGGGTGCGCGTGCGGTCGTTCATCTCGGGAAAGTCCCTTCGTCTGTCCTGCACGGCGTTGTCCTGTACGGCGGTTGTCCCTGTACGGCCGCCGTCCGGTACGGCGACTTGTCTGTGCGAACGTCCGTACACCGGTGCCGTGTCGGCGGTGCGGTCTCGGGCGTCAGTCCGTCAGAGGCGACGCGAGCTCCCACAGGCGGTCGGCGGCGGCGGGGTCGACCGACCACTTCGCCACGCCGGCCATCACCTCGGGGCCGCCGTCGACGACCTCCGCCTCCTGGTTGTCCTCGAAGTACCGTCCGGTCACTCCGTCGACGAACGGGGACGCGGCCAGCAGTACGGCGGTGGCGGCACCCTGGGCCGGGGTCTTGTAGTAGTCCGGCGTCAGGAGGTTGCCGTCCGCGTCCATGGCGCCGAGGGCCCGCAGGGTGGCCGCGTCCATGTGCCGCGTGAGGTTGGTGTGGATCCATCCCGGTGCGCAGGCGTTGGCGGAGATGCCGTACTCGGCCCAGCGGCGGCTGATCCCGACGGCGAGCAGCACGTCGGCGGTCTTCGACCGGGCGTAGGCGAGGAACGGGTCGTAGGGCTGCCGGTCGAACTGCGGGTCGTCGAAGTCGAATCCGGCCCGCAGCTGGGCGCCGGAGCTGAGCAGGACGACACGGGGCCGCTCGGCCGCCTGGAGCGCGGGGCGCAGACCGGCGGCGAGGGCGAAGTGGCCGAGGTGGTTGGTGGCGAGCTGCATCTCCCAGCCCTGTGCGTTGACCTGCCGCGTCGGGAGCATCATCACGCCGGCGTTGGCGACGAGCGCGTCGACCGGTCCCCTCCAGTCGGCGCAGAAGGCACGGACGGAGTCCAGGTCGGAGAGGTCGAGTGCGACGGCCCGCGTACCGGGCAGTTCCTCGACCAAGGGCTGGGCGATGGCGGGGTTGCGGGTGGCGATGGTCACCTGCGCGCCCGCGCCGGCGAGCGCGCGCACCGTCTCGGTACCGAGGCCGGAGGCCCCGCCGGTGACGATCATCCTGCGCCCGCTCAGATCGACCCCGTCGATGACCTCCGCCGCGGTGGCGCGTGTGCCGAACGGAGTGGTTGTCAGCTTCATACCTGTGCCCGTGCCTTCAGAGGGAGAGGTGTTCGTGACCGACGCATGACTCACATGTCGTGTCCGTGCGAGCAACCATACAGCGTGTTCAGATATGAAGTCTGCCATCGTCCTGGAGGGTGAGCGAGGAGACCTTGGGTGCATGTACGTGTTTCCCGCCGGGCTGGGGCGGGCGGCCGGGCGGCGCCGGCTCAGCCGGTGTGCACCGGGGATGTTTCCGTGTCGGTGTGAGTCCGGTGGTCGGACCGGGTCCGCCGGGCTCTGCGGTGGCTCCACACCAGGAGCGCGAGGAGGATCAGTCCGGACAGCATCAGCCCGGTGCCCGCGGCCCAGCCCCCGAACGGCAGCCGGGGACGCAGTCCCCAGACGAGACCCGCCGCGATCAACCCCACGCCGGCCAGGGCGGATACCGCGAGCCGAAGGGGCGAGGCGACGCTGTCCGCGGCGGCACGCAGGGCGCGGTCCCGCACCGGATCGACGTACCGGGCGAAGAAGGGGAACTCGCGGGAGAGGACCAGCAGGCCGGCGAGGACGAGCAGCAGGCCCGGTCCCGGCAGCACGAGCAACGCCACACCTGTCACGAGCAGCGCACCGCCCGCGACCAGCACTAGTGCGCGGCGCGCGGCATTGCTCTTGCGCGGGTGTCCCTCGATGCCTTTGCACATGACGTCCTCGGCGTCACTGCGCGTGTCCCCCTCGGTGTCCTTGCGCATGTCGCCCTCCGTCCCGTCGCGCTGTCGCAGACGTGTGGGTGTCGTCGATCGGATGTGTATGCCATTGTTCGTCGAGACGCATCACCAGTCAAGGAGGTGACTCGGTGTACGGTATGCCCACGTGTCGCCGGTATGGACACATGGCAGGGCGGCCACCGTCACACCTTGAACACCCGAGACGCACTCAGCGAGGAGCGAACATGCCCGAGGACAACCAGAAGCCGCTGACGACGGCGGCCGGCGCGCCGGTCCCCGACAACCAGAACTCCCTCACGTCCGGACCGCGGGGCCCGATGCTGCTGCAGGACGTGTGGTTCCTGGAGAAACTCGCCCACTTCGACCGCGAGGTGATCCCGGAACGCCGGATGCACGCCAAGGGTTCGGGCGCCTTCGGCACCTTCACCGTCACCCACGACATCACGCGGTACACGAGCGCCGGCATCTTCTCCGAGATCGGCAAGCAGACCGAGCTGTTCACCCGGTTCTCCACGGTCGCGGGCGAGCGCGGGGCCGCCGACGCCGAGCGCGACATCCGTGGCTTCGCCCTGAAGTTCTACACGGACGAGGGCAACTGGGACCTGGTCGGGAACAACACCCCGGTGTTCTTCTTCCGCGACCCGCTGAAGTTCCCCGACCTCAACCACGCGGTGAAGCGCGACCCGCGCACCAACCTCCGTGACGCCGAGAACAACTGGGACTTCTGGACCAACCTCCCCGAGGCCCTGCACCAGATCACGATCGTGATGTCCGACCGGGGGATCCCGGCCTCGTACCGGCACATGCACGGCTTCGGCT
Organism: Streptomyces sp. NPDC090106; assembly: GCF_044747265.1. Taxonomy (NCBI): domain Bacteria; kingdom Bacillati; phylum Actinomycetota; class Actinomycetes; order Kitasatosporales; family Streptomycetaceae; genus Streptomyces; species Streptomyces sp. NPDC090106. Next base: position 56,491 of record NZ_JBIVDS010000016.1, read on the forward strand.
CGCACACGTACAGCCTGGTCAACGCCGACGGCGAGCGGTTCTGGGTCAAGTTCCACCACCGCACCCGGCAGGGCGTCCGGAACCTCACCGACGCCGAGGCCGAAGCCCTTGTCGGCAAGGACCGCGAGTCCCACCAGCGCGACCTCTACGACGCGATCGAGAACGGCGACTTCCCGAAGTGGAAGCTGTTCATCCAGGTCATGCCGGAGGCCGACGCGGCGAGCTACCGCTTCCACCCCTTCGACCTCACCAAGGTCTGGTCGAAGAAGGACTACCCGCTGATCGAGGTCGGCGAGTGGGAGCTCAACCGCAACCCCGAGAACTACTTCGCCGACGTCGAGCAGGCCGCCTTCAGCCCGGCGAACGTCGTCCCGGGCATCGGCTTCTCCCCCGACCGGATGCTCCAGGGCCGGTTGTTCTCCTACGGCGACGCCCAGCGCTACCGGCTCGGTGTGAACCACCACCAGATCCCCGTCAACGCCCCGAAGAACCCGGTGAACTCCTACCATCGCGACGGCGCCATGCGGGTCGACGGCAACCAGGGCTCCACTCCGGGTATCGAGCCCAACTCCTACGGGCGCTGGCAGGAACAGCCCGCCTACCGTGAGCCCCACTGGGCCGTGGGCGCCGTCGCCGACCGGTTCGACTTCCGCGCGGACGACGACAACTACTTCGAGCAGCCCGGTGACCTGTTCCGTCTCATGAGCCCCGAGCAGCGCCAGACCCTCTTCGAGAACACGGCACGCGCGATCGACGGCGCGTCCCGGCGGACCGTCGAACGGCACATCGCCCACTGCACACAGGCCGACCCGGCTTACGGCGAGGGCGTCCGCAAGGCGATCGAGGCGCTGGCCACCGGAAGCCTCTGACCACGACCGGCGGCGACGGGGTCGGCCCGGGCCGTCTCACCCCCGGTCGCTCCCCCGCCCCGGCGCGCGTGCGTGAACCGTCCGTGCCGGGGTGGAGGGCGACCGCATGATCAGGAGGATGTACGCATGTCGAGTGGTGGCCTGAGTCCGGAGCAGACGCGGCGGGTGGTGGCCGTCGCCCTGGACCTGGCACGTGAGGGCGACACCGAGCAGCTGGTGGAGTTCGTGGCGCACGGGCTCCCGGTGAACGTGAGCGACGAGGCCGGGAACACCCTCCTGATGCTCGCCGCCTATCACGGTCATGCCGGCACCGTGAGCACGCTGGTCGGGCTCGGCGCCGACCCGGACCTGCGCAACTCACGGGACCAGGCCCCTGTGGCGGGTGCCCTGTTCAAGGGCGCGGACGACGTGGTGGCGGTGCTGCGGCGGGCGGGCGCGGACCTGGACGCCGGTACACCGACCGCGCGCGCCGCCGCGACCCTGTTCGGCCGCGCCCACCTGCTGACCGACTGAACGGCCCCGGCACCTCGGCGCCTGGCGGTCAGCCCATCGCGTCGGCTTCCAGGACCGCCGCGGTGAACGCGCCCGGCTGTTCCTGGGGGAGGTTGTGGCCGGCGTTCGGGACGACGTGGTGGGTCCAGGGGCCGGCGAAGTGCGCCGCGTAGCCGCTGCCGTCGGTCGGCGGGATGACCCCGTCGGCCTGGCCGTCCAGGGTGACGGCGGGGACGGTGATCTTCGGCAGGTCCAGCAGCCTGCGCTCCAGCTCCGCGTAACGGGGGTCACCGGGGGCCACGGCGAGGCGGTGGCGGTAGCTGTGGATGACCACGTCGACGTAGTCGGGGTTGCTCCACAGCCGTGCCGCCTCCTCGAACTCGGCCTCGGTGAAACGCCACTCGGGCGAGTTGCGGTGCCAGACGACGCGTGCCAGGTCCTCCCGGTTGCGCTGGAGTCCCTGCCGGCCGCGCTCGGTGCTGAAGTAGAAGAAGTACCAGTAGCCCTCCTCCAGCGCGGGCGCCAGCGGTTCCCGGGCCACGGCGAGGTTCTGGACGAGATAGCCGTTCACGGAGGCCAGGCCCGTGCAGCGCTCCGGCCACAGCGCCGCGGCGACATCACCGGCCCGCCCACCCCAGTCGTATCCGGCGAAGAGGGCCTGGGGGATGCGCAGGGCGTCCATGAAGTCGATCAGGTCCTGCCCTAGCGCCGCCTGTTCGCCGGAGCGGAAGGTGTCCGCGTGCCGGAACCGGGTGGCGCCGTGGCCGCGCAGGTAGGGGATGTAGCAGCGGTAGCCGCGGGCCGCGAGGGCGGGCGCCACCTCGGCGTAGGAGCCGACCGGGCTGAAGGGCCAGCCGTGCAGGAGCAGTACCGGTCTGCCGTGTGCCGGGCCCACGTCGTGATACGCGATGTCGAGCAGGTCGGTACGGGTGTGCCGCAGGGGTCCCAGACCGGGACCGGCCACTCCCGCCGTCACCGTCTTCGCCGTCATGGCCTGGGTCGGTCGCCGTCTGCTGCTCATGTCGCTTCCTGGTGTTCGATCCGGATGTGGGAGACACATGCATACATACCCACTATGCGTCACCGCTCCAGCAGGTTACGAGAATGCTCGCGCGAAGTTTGCCTGTCAAGGAGACGCCCCCACCGTGCGTCGCTCGACGGCATAGGTATCTGCGGCGGCCAAGCACTCCACAAACATGGTTGAACATGCAAGAATCCTCGGTGACCTACGACCGGAACAGTCGAGTCGGTGTCTTCCCAGGTGCCGGCACACACAGGAAAGGGTGGGTTGCATGTTCACCCCCAGGGCGAAACTCCGTACCGCTGTCGCCACCACGGCCATGGCAGCCGCACTGACCGGACTCGGCGCGGGCGCGGCGAACGCCGCCGGCTGGCCCGCGCTGCAGGCGGGCGCGTATCTCTACTCCGGCACCACCGGGACGGGTTCGGTCACCACGGTCGACCTCGGTGACCTCGGCACCTGCCACACACTGCCGACGGCGGCGAAGTCGATCCAGATCGCCGACGGGGCCGCCTCCGTGGAGCTCTACTCCGGGGCCGGCTGCACCGGCGCCACCCCGTGGCGCAGCGGAACGCTGACCCAGACCGACCTGCCGTGGGCGATGCTGAGCTACCGGGTGGTCCCGGCGTCGTAACGGGCTCCGGACGTCCCGTGCCGCCGTGGTCCGACCGGGAGGCGAGTTCTCCCGGCCGGACCACGGCGGACCTGTGTCCGAGGCCGGGGCGCGGTCCGTATCGGCACACCTGGGTGTCACGACGAGCCGAGGACGGCTTGTATCCTGCAAACACATACCTTCGGCACGTATCGACCTCGCCGCGACATGTGTTGTCCTCGGGGAGTGTCGTCCGTGCGAAGATGCCGACGGCCCAGGAAGAGGCACGATGACTCCCACCGCGCAGAGCACCGACACACCGGGGATCGACTTCGGAGTCCTGATCCCCGTGCGGGTCCACTTCGACGAACTGGACCCGATGCGGATGCTGCACAACAGCCGCTACGCGGTTCTGGTCGACCGGGCCTGGAACGACTACTGGAGGGGACAGGGTCTGGGCGGCGACCGGGGCCTGGAGGGAGACGGCTTCCATGTGATCAAGTCGTTCGAGATCACCTTCGACTTCCCGCTGACCGAGCTGGGCGAGCACGCCGTGCACCTGTGGATGGAGCGTGTGGGCGGCAGCTCCGCGACCGCGGGGTACCGGGTGTGCTCCGCCGACGGCGGGACGACGTACGCGCACGGCACCCGCACCGTGGTCAGGCTGGACCCCGCCACCCTGACGCCCACGAAGTGGTCGGAGCGGGTTCACGAGATCGCGCGGATCATCGGACGGCCCCGGGACCAGGGCTGAGTCCGGCCTCTCGGCCGGCTATGTCACCGGGACCGCAGCAGCCCGGTGACGGCGAGGTGCAGGGCACGGCCGAGCATGGCGGGGAAGTCGACCTTCGTGTCGATGAGTCCGGGGTCCCGCTGGGCCTCGGCGACCGCGTCCGAGGGGTGGGCGAACGGCCAGAGCCCGGCTGTGTAGACGACGGCCAGGGAGACCAGCTCGCGGGCCGTGTCCGGGGTCAGTCCGGCGATGTGCCGTCGCAGCAACTCGGCCAGTTCGCGCAGCAGTCGGACATGGGCGAGCTTGAACTCGCGCGCCGCGTCGGCCGAGATGTTGCGTTCCAGCTCGGACCCCAACGCGCTGAACAGGTCGCACAGCAGGGGGCGCCGGGCCAGCGACCGGGCGAGAGTGTCCGTGACCACCGCGGAGGACGCCCTGTCCGCCGAGGACGCGATGTCGGCCGAGGACGCGATGTCGGCCGAGGACGCGATGTCGGCCGAGGAAGCGTCCGTGGCCGCCAGTTCGGCGGACAGCTCCTCGATCCACCGGGCGAGGGACCGGTTGAGCAGTTCGAAGAAGACCGCTTCCCTGGTCTCGAAGTAGCGCACGACGTTGGTCTTCGACAGCCCGACCCGGCGGCTCAGCTCACGCAGGCTGATCTCGCTGACCGGCATCTCGCCCAGGAGCTGTGTCGCGGCGTCGAGGATGGCCTGCTTGCGGATCTCCCGCTGCTCGGCGCTGCGCGCGCGCTGAAAGCCGGTCGCCCGGTCGTCTGTCATCGTCGTTTCCCCAGGGAACTTCCTCGCGGCCCAGGTCCGGTGCCGTCCGCGGCAACCCTAAGCCCCGTCGGTGCCGCCCCCTGGCCGGGACGGCACCGACAGACCCGGACGCCGGGTCCGGTCGCTCGGGTCACACGGACTCGCTCACGTGCCGCCACTCGGCGTCCCCGGCGGCGAGGGTCTCGGCGACGGACCGGCCGACCTGGACGGCGTCCTTGCCGAGCAGCAGACGCAGGGGCGGCTGTTCGGCCTCCACGACGTCGAGGAGGATCCGCGAGATCCGGGCCGGGTCGCCCGGCTGCTTGCCGTCCTGGCTACGGATGCCGGCGATGGCACCGCCCACCACCTGCTCGTACGGCGCGCTGACCGGCGGGGTGGCCATGGAGGAGCCCGCCCAGTCGGTGCGCATGCCGCCCGGCTCGGCGACGGTGACCTTGATACCGAGGGGGGCCACCTCCTTGGCGAGGACCTCGGAGAAGCCGCCCACAGCCCACTTGGCCGTCTGATAGGCGCCGAGACCCGGCACACCCACCCGGCCGCCGACGGAGGAGATCTGGATGATGTGGCCGGAGCCCTGCTCACGCAGGACGGGGAGGGCGGCGCGGGTGACGTTGACGACGCCGAAGAGGTTGGCATCGATCTGGTCGCGGAAAGCCTGGTCGGACATGTCCTCGATGGCGGCCATGTCGGCGTAGCCGGCGTTGTTCACGACGACGTCCAGGCGGCCGAAGGCGTCCACCGCGGCCCGCACGGCCTGTCGGGACGCTTCGGCGTCGGTCACGTCCAGGGTGACCAGCCGGACCCGGTCGCCGTACTGCTCGACGAGGTCCTTGAGGGGTTCGGTGCGCCGCGCAGTGGCGACCAGGTTGTTGCCGGCCGCGAGGACGGCCTCGGCGATGGCGCGGCCCAGTCCGCGGGAGCTTCCGGTGATCAGCCAGGTCCTGCTCATGGTGATGCCTCTGTTTCTGTCCGGGAGGGAGGTATGGAGAAGTGGGGTGTCGAAGAGGGGATGTCGAGAAGGGAGGTGCGGGGGTCGGACGAGGAAGCCGCCGTCGATGTCGGCCGTTTCAGGAGTCGGTCTCGGGTGCGAGGACGTTGAGGGCTCCGTAGCGGCCTCCCCTGACGCGTGCGGGGTCGAAGAGGGCGTCCAGGTGGGCCGTGTCGTCGGCGCTGAGCCGGACCGAGGTGGCCGCGAGGTTCGCGCGGATGTAGGCCGGACGTCGGGAGCCGGGGATCGGGACGATGTCGTGGTGCCTGGCCAGCAGCCAGGCGAGGGCGATCTGGCCGGGCGTGTGACCGGTGCTCGCGGCGAACTCCTCGAGTGCGTCGACCAGTCGGCGGTTGTGCTCGAAGTTGTCGCCCTGGAACCTGGGCAGCGTGGAGCGGAAGTCGTCGAGGCCGAAGTCCGCTCCCCGGCGCAGGGTTCCGGTGAGCATGCCGCGGCCCAGCGGGCTGTAGGGCACCAGGGTGACGCCCAGGCGCCGGCACTCCGGGAGCACCTCGGCTTCGATGCCGCGTTCCCACAACGAGTACTCGCTCTGGAGCGCGGCGACGGGGTGGACCGCGTGGGCCCGCCGCAGGACGTCCGCGGAGACCTCGCTCAGGCCGATCGCACGGACCTTGCCCTCGGCGACGAGTGCGGCCATGGCGCCCACGGTGTCCTCGACGGGGACGTCGGGGTCCAGCCGGTGGTAGTAGTACAGGTCGATCCGGTCCGTGCCGAGCCGCTTCAGGCTGGCCTCGCAGGCGGACTTCACGTACTCGGGGCGGCCGTCGAAGAAGCTGCGGCCGTCCGGGCCGGGGCGCGCGGAGAACTTGGTCGCGACGACCGCGCGGTCCCGGCGGCCCTGGAGCGCCCGGCCCAGCAGTCGCTCGTTGTGGCCGAAGCCCGCGACCGGCCGGCCCGGGGTGGCGCTGCCGGCCCCGTAGTAGTCCGAGGTGTCGAAGAGTTCCACGCCCGTCTCGACGGCCTCGCGGATGGTGGCGACCGAGGTGTCCGGGTCCGCCGTTCCGTAGAACTGCGACATCCCCATGAGCCCCAGCCCGACGGGCCGCACCGAGATTCCGGAGGCGCCCAGCGGCGTACGGGCCGCCCTCTCGGAGGCTGCGTTCATGGCCTGGACCGCCTTCGTCTCGTTCCGTCGGCCCGGCACCCGAATAAGAGGCCGCTGGACCTTTACGTCTTCGACCTTAAGATCCCACTGGCCTCTTGTCGAGCTGTGGAGGTTCACGGTGAGGAGTGTCACCACTGCGGCGATACGTCGTCCGGCCCCCTCCCCCGCCCCCCGACACCCTCGCCACCCGCAACGACCTGGCCTACTGCCTGGGCGAGGCCGGTGACACCGAGAAGGCGATCAGCAACTGCACCGGACTGCTCACCGCACGCACACGTGTCCTCGGCCCAACCACCGACCACGAGGCGGCCGGTTCACGCCATGCGTCCGGCCAGCGTGCCGCACAGGTCGTCCAAGGCGTCCTTCGCATCGCAGGGTGGCAGTTGAGCGAGGATTCCGGCCGCCTTCCTGGCCTGGTCACAGGTGTAGGCGCGGGCTTCGGCAAGGACGGGGTGCCGCCTCAGCAGGGTCAGGGCCTCGTGACGCTGCTCCCTGGTGGTCGGGCCTTCCCCGATCAACACCCGGAGCCGGGCGTCCTGCGGGCCGGTGCCGTCGGCCCACCGTGACTTGAGCATCAGGACGGGCAGGGTGGGCACTCCGTGCAGCAGATCCGTGCCCGCGGTCTTGCCCGACGATCCGCCCTGGATGTCGATGATGTCGTCCGCCAGCTGGAAGACGACACCGATACGCTCACCGAACTCGCTGAAGCGTGCCACCGTCTCCTGGTCGGCGCCGGAGAGCAGGGCGCCGAGCCGTGCAGCCAGAGCGATGAGCGAGCCCGTCTTGTCTCCGATGACGTCCATGTAGTGCGCCACGGGGTCATCGCCCGGGCCCGGGCCGCTCAGTTCCAGTGCCTGGCCCCTGACCAGGCGGCTGATGACTCCCTCCTGGGCACGGATGGCGTGCTCCCCGATGGCTGCGACGAGTTGGGCGGCGCGGCTGAGCAGGAAGTCCCCCGAACGAACGGCGACCAGGTTGCCCCATCGGGCGTTGACGCTGGGCACGTCGCGCCGTACCGGCGCCTGGTCCATGACGTCGTCGTGATGCAGCGTCGCGAGGTGTGTCAGTTCCACCGCTGCCGCCGCTTCGACCACACCGGGTGCGTACGGGTCTCCGAACTGCGCGGCAAGAAGAGTGAGGGCCGGACGCAGGCGCTTCCCGCCCGCCTTGATCAGATGCTCGGCCGCCTCACCGAGCAGGGGTATGTCGCTCTTGGCGGAATCGAGCAGTACGTTCTCGACCGAGGCCAGTTGCCCGGTGATCCGGCGGTGCAGTCGCCGATGGCGGATACGCAGACCGATGCCCCGGGAAGGGGAGGGCGCACCGGCTTCCTTGTCGTTCATCTGTACCTCACAGGTCCGGCCGGCGCGGATGTCCCGCGCCGGCCGGATGGTTGGGACGGCTGGATGGTTGGGGCGGCTGTCAGCCGCGGGTCATGGCGAACACGTGCAGGGCCGGGACATCTGCGGCCAGCACCTTGCTGATGTCGGGCAGCGTGACGCTGACCGGCGTCTTCCCGGACTGCAGGGTCACACCGACATAGTGGATGTAGCCGGGCTGGGCATACTTCTGGTTGTTCTGCCGGTTCTGGTAGGCGGACTTGACGGCGACGTCACCGGACGTGTTGAACCAGTCGGGCCCGTTCAGCGTGAACTGCTGGCTGGTGCCGTCCGAGTAGCGGATGGTGGCGGTGCCACTGGCGGGTCCGTAGGCCGACGCGACGAGGAAGCCCAGGGTGCCTCCCCGGGTGCCGTCGACGGCGATGGTCTGGCCGGAGGCGAGGGCGTTGTCGAGCGCGCCGACGGTGTACGTACCGAGGGTCGACGTGGCTCCGGCGGTGGCGGGCCAGGTGAAGACGAGCCCGTTGCGGCTGACCTTGCCGCCCGGACTCGCGCCCGCGGCGGCCAGGGCCTCGGCGGAGAAGCTGCTGCCCCAGCCGTCCACGTCGCCGTACTGGGTGGCGGTGTCGTGGGTGACGGCGACGTTGTTGAAGGCGTCCGTCAGGCTCTGTGCGATGTTGCCCAGCCCCATGGCGTAGACGTGCAGGGCCGGGGTGTCCGGTGTGGGCTGCTCGCTGATCTGAGGCAGTTTGACGCTGACCGGGGTCCTGCCGGACTGCAGTTTCACCCCCGCGTAGTGGACCGTGCCGGGCAGCTGCCGTGACCCGTTGTCCGCCGTGTTCTGGTAGGCGGTGGTGACGGCCGCTTCACTGGTCGTATCAGTCCAGTTGGGGCTGCCGAGGTCGAAGGTCTGGACGGTGCCGTCGTCGTAGTAGACCTTGCCCTGGCCGCTCGCCGCGCCGGCCGTGGCGGACACCAGGAAGCCCAGGGTGTCTCCGCTGCCGGTGACGGCGATGGTCTGGCCGTTGGCGACGGTGTTGTCCGCCTTGCCGGTGCCTGCGGTGGCGGGCCATGTCAGGGCGACACCGCCGTGGGCGATGCTGGAACCGGGCGTCACTCCGGCTGCCTGCAGGGCCTGCGCGGAGTAGCTGTTGCCGGCGCCGTCGACACTGCCGGCGGCGGAGGCCCCGTCCTGGGTGACGGACACGTTGTTGAAGGTGGCCGCCAGCGAGGTGGCCGCCGGGGCGGGCGTTTCAGGCTGCGCCGGGGGAACCGTACCGTCCAGGTAGGCGATCGCCTGGTTCACGGTGAGGCCCACTGTCTCCTGGGCGACGAAGCGCTGCCGTTCCCTCGTGACCAGCTTCGCGAATGTCGGTATGCCCTGCGCCTCGGCTGCGATCACGGTCTGGTCGGCGAGGGCGTTGGCCGAGTCGATCTGTTCCTGGGTGATGACGACCGTGTCCCCCTCCCCTGTTCCGATCGAGTCCAGAACGGGGTGCCAGACCTGCACGGTCTTTGTGAACTGGTCGAGGAGATCCCCTTCGATGGCGAGGTTCTTCTCGAACGTGTCCCGGTTCTCCAGGTAGAGGTTGCTGTAGTAGCTGATCGCCGGCGACGAGGTGATCGTGGAGACGTTGTACGTGTGGATGAGGGAGCCGATCACCTCGTTCAGACCAGCGCCTCCCGGGGCGAGTGCCCCGGCGTTCGCGCTGATCGTGTCCACGGTCAAGCAGTTGGTGGTGGCACCGCCGGAGCAGCCCGGAGGCCGGGGGTCCCTGGTGTCCGTGTCGATGCCCACCTCACGGAATGCGGCGTGGACGGAGGCCGTACGGGGGTGGTAGAGACCGTAGAGGTCCGCCGACGCCTCGACCATGACCTGCGCGGCCTGCGCGAAGCGGGTCCCGGTGGTCATGTAGACGGTGACGGCCCGCCAGAGGACGTCTTCGGCGTAGTCGGTGCCGATCTTGTTGGCCATGTTCCACAAGGCCTTGTTGATGATGCCGCTGTTGGTGTGGACCCCGCCGTAGTCCCCGCACTTCAGCACGTACTGGCTCATCGAGTTGGGCTGGCCGTGATCCTCCGGATGGATCATGTCCCGGAAGGGCCCGGAAACGTCCAACTCCGAACCGACGAGCCAGTCCGGCTCGCGGGCATTGCGGGACCTCTCGGCCATCTCACCGAAGAAGTCGGAGATGCTCTCGTTCAGCGCCCCCGTCTGGAAGCTGTACGGGAGTGCTGCTGTGGCCTCGGTGATGCCGTGCATCATCTCGTGCCCGGTGACGTCCTGCGAGAGCATGCCGTCGCCGTACTCCATCTTGTGGGCGTTGAGGTCCCACTGTGCGTTGACCCACTTCTGGCCCACGTGGACCTCCGCCACCAGGGGCATTCCGGCGCCGTCGATGCTGTCGCGGCCGTACCTGTCCCTGAAGTGGGTGTACACGACGCCGGTCTGGGAGTAGGCGCGGTCCGCGTCGCGGTCACCGGTCTCGGGACCGCCCTCGACGCGCACGGTCTTCCCGTTGTTGCTCGTGTGCTGCGCGTCGATGATCGTCCGGTTCAGGGCGGTCTCCGACCGGGGCTCGGTCCCGACGATGCCCTTGGAGCCGAGCGCGTCGACGAAGATCCGCTCGGCGGTGCCCGACCTGCTGGACAGGTCGACCTGCCAGGCCAGAACGGCCTTGGCGTCCACTCCCGGCTGCGCCGTGCCCGCGTACACCACCAGTTCCGGGGCGCGGGCGGGCTTCTCCGCGTCGGGTACGGCGTCGCCGGCCTTCTTCACCGCCGCCGCACGGCTGAGCTTCGGAGTCGTGGACGCCGGGGCGACGAGGTCCGGCCGCAGCGCGTTCGAAACAGCCGTGACCTCCTTGCCGGCCTTGTCGACATGCACGCCGATCTCGGCTCCGTAGACCGGCACACCGCCCAGTTCCTGGTTGTACCAGAAGTGCCGCGCCCCAGTCGGGTCGGGCACCTGAAGGCGCTCGTCCGCCTTCTTCGGCGTCAGGATGCCGTCGGTGCCCGTGACTCCGAAGACCTTTGCGTGGTCGTCCAGCCAGCCCGCAACGCCCTTCGCGGGCAACGTGCTGCGCAGTCCGGCCAGGTTGGCCGGGACGCCCGTCCGTGGGTCGTCCACCGACCTGAGCTTGGTGCCCGGTTCGTCCTTGAGGGACTTCAGCGCGTCGTTGACACCAGGACGGTGCCACTTCCCCTGGTGGCCGCCTGCCTCGTCCTGCGGGCGGGCCACAGCGGCACCCGCGGACATCAGTGAAGCGACGGTGACCACTGCGGCGCCCACCGCGACGGCCCGCTCCGTGTGCCGGCGGGCCCGCACGGCCTGCTGGCGGGGCCGCGCCGCTCCGGCGGGCAGGAATCTCACCACCGCGCCCCCGATCAGCAGCGCCCAGCTCGCCGAGGCGAGGACCGTCAGCCTCGCGGACGCGGACAGCGCCATCACGGCATGCGTGTCACGCGTCGCGATCTGCGCGGCACTTGCCAGGACGGCGAAGGCACCCGAAGCGGCCACCAGCAACGGCCACTTCGGAAGGGCCAGGCGCCTCGCACCGGCGGCCACGACCCACCCGACGACCGCGGCTCCGACCACCGGACCGGCCGCGATCAGTACCAGCTCGGACCGCTGCTCCACGACCCACTGCGCCGTGATGTGACCGTTGAACGGCGACATGTGCCATTGCACCGGCACCCCAGTGCCCGCGACGAGCCCTCCCACCGTCCCGGAGAGGTCGGGATCGAGATACTTCGCGACGAGGACATCGAAATACGTGTTGCTATGTGCGGCAACCACACGCAGAGCGCCCTGCACGGCCGCAAGGGCCGACACCAGGCCCGCCAGCGCGGCAGCCAGGGCCAGGCAGGCCATGTACCAGCCTCTTCGCAAGAAGAGCATGAATGTGTTCTCCCATGAACGTATCCACGAGGAAGCTCGGTCACCGTGCAGCCGGCTTCATCCGGTCGCCCCTCTTCTGGGGTTCGATGGAGACACGTATAAGGCCGCGATAAAGTTCACATGATCAACACACGGTACACAGCCAGGCAATGCCCTCAATGACTGCGCACACAACGCCAGTTGGGATACTCCAACAGGTACGGCCACGTCCTCGGCTTCCCCCCGCAGGTGCCCGTAGGTGTGCGTCGGTCGTCGTGGCCACCGCCCTGCTCACCGTGTCGGTTCCGCTCACCGCCACGACGACGGCCGCGCCGACGCCCACGTCACGGAGTCCGGCGACGACCTCCACGTGTACCCCACCGAGGCCCTGCCGTACGTGGCTCAAGGCACCCTGGACCGAAGGTTGTTCGACGTCAGCGGCCTCGTCGCCGCAGGTACGACGACGCGCACCGCGACCGGCTGCCGCTGATCGTCTCCTACCGTTCCGGAAGCACGGCGGCGCGCGGCACCCCGCCCATCGGCGCCACCCGTACCCGTGACCTCAGCAGCCTGCGCGGCGCCGCCCTCGCCCAGGACCGCGACCGGGCCGCCGACTTCTGGGACGCCGTCACCGACGCGACCACCGCCCGTACGGCCGGGGCGGCCCCGTCGTTCGGCGCCGGCTGGACGGGACTGGTGACGGCGACGGCGCGCACTGGCGCCGGCAGGCCGACGCGGACGGCGGCGTGGACCTCCCGGTGCTGGGGACGCGTCTCACCGTCGTCCCGGCCTGACCGCCCGGGCCCGCCCGGCGTCACAGGTGTGAGGGGGAAGGTTCTTTCCCCGGCAGAAACCTGTCTCTCCCACATCGGGGCGAGAGGGCGGATGGTGAATGTGTGCCCGGCGGACAACCGGACTGGGCAACCTCAGCACCGCCCTTCTTCTCGAGGAGAGTTCTCATGGCCAGGACCCGTGTCAGCTTCGACAGCGCCGGTATCGAGATCGCCGCGCACCTCTACACCCCCGACACCGCCACCGCCGACGGCGGCCCGCGGGCGGCGCTGGTGGTCGGGCACCCGGGCACCGGGGTGAAGGAGCAGACCTCCGGCACCTACGCCCAGCTGATGGCCGAGCGCGGGTTCGTCACCCTCGCCTTCGACGCCGCCTACCAAGGCGAGTCCGGCGGCCTGCCGCGCGGTCTGGAGGACCCCGCCCAGCGCATCGAGGACTTCAAGGCCGCCGTCTCCTACCTCACCACCCGCGACGAGGTCGACCCCGAGCGCATCGGCCTGCTGGGCATCTGCGCCTCCGGCGGCTACTCGCTGGCCGCGACCGGCGGCGACCACCGTGTCAGGGCGGTGGCGACCGTGTGCACCGCAGAGCCCGCCCGCCAGTTCCGCTACGGCGCCGACGGCTCCCAGGACCCGGCCGTCTTCCAGACCCTGCTGGACGCCGCCGCCCAGGCCCGTACGGTCGCCGCCCGCGGTGAGGACCCGGGCGTGATGACCATGTTCCCCGACACCGCCGAGCAGGCCGGGGCCCTGGGCGGCGAGCACGGGGTGGAGGGCTGGGAGTACTACTGCGGGGCCCGCGGCCATCACGAGCGGTCCGCGAAGTTCCTCGCCTGGGAGAGCGTCGACAAGACGGCCTCCAGCGACGTCTTCCGCGCCGTGCCCCTGATCGGTCCGCGCCCGATCCTCCAGATCATCGGCGAGCGCGCCGTGACCGCGTGGATGGCCGTCGAGGCCCACCAGGCCGCCACCGGGCCCAAGGAGCTCCACCGCATCCCGGGTGCCAGCCACGTCGACCTCTACGACAAGCGCGAGTACATCGACCCCGCCGTCGACAAGCTCGCCGACTACTTCACCGCCCACCTCACCAAGTGACCGACCGCGCGTCGCCACCGTCCGCGCACATGTGCGGGGTGACATGACGAAGGGGCCGACAGCTCACATGCTGTCGGCCCCTCGTGGTGTGTGCCCGGCGGTACCGGGAGCGGGTCACTTGGCCTGCAGGGGTCCCGCGAAGGACTTGCGCAGGGAGCCGGGGGCGGCCAGGGGGAGGAGCGAGGCGAGCATCTTGCCCTTGAGGGTGCTCGGCTCCCGGGTCAGTTCGACGTCGACGCGGGTGCCGTCGCCCTCGGGGGTCATCTTGAAGACCCAGCCGCCGCCGGCGCCGAAGAGCTTGGAGTCGAGCGTGGTGATGGTGACCGTGTCACCGGCGGGCTCCCACTGGTAGCGCGCCCGCTCCCAGGCCGCGGCGGTGCCTTCGGTGACCTCGGCCCAGGTGTCGCCGAGGTCGTGGACCTCGAAGTGGTCGGCGTCGATGGTGGGCCAGGACTGGGCGCGGGAGGGACCGAAGTCGGTCAGCACCCCCAGGACGTCCTTGGGGGCGAGCTGGGAGACGAGGTGGAAGCGAACGACTGCCATGGGATGTCCTCACCGGAAGTAACTGTTCTGAGCGGTGACGGAAGATTCGCACCTCTTCACGTCACCTGTCAAGGCGGTTATTCTGAAGAGGTGTCCAGCCATCTGCCAGGAGGTCCGCGTGAGACATGTGTTTCCGTGCGGGTCACCCGCGCTCGACTTCGTGGGGACCCTGGAGGCGCGACACACGCCGCTGCCGATCGAACGGATCGCCACCACCGGACTGCTGGACGCGTGGTTCGTCGAGTCCGGACTGCTGGACCGGGCGCCCGGATCCGCCGAGGCGGACCTGCGGGCCGCGGTGGGACTGAGGGAAGCGATCTACGCCCTGGTCAGGGCATGTCTCACCAGCCGGGACCTGCCCGCCGGGGCGGTGACCGCCGTGAACCGGCAGGCCGCCGGGGAGCCCGTCACACTGGCCCTGGGCCCCGACGGCCCCAGCCGTTGCGGCACCGCCCGCCACGCCCTCACCGACCTCGCCCGCGAGGCCGTCGAACTCGTCTCCGGAAGCGAGGCGGAACTGCTGCGCGAGTGCGGGCATCCCGACTGCACCCAGATCTACCTCGACCGCTCCCGGGGCCGCCGCCGGGAATGGTGCGCGATGCGGACCTGCGGGAACCGGGTCAAAGCGGCGGCCCTGCGGGCCCGGCGCCGCAGGTGACGGCCGACCGTCGGTCCCTGCCCTCGGCACGGAATGAAAGAAATGCGTTATTCATCACGATAGTTCAGGGACCGAAGGGACCGTTTGCAGGTTATCCGGCCCGGACAAGGCATGGGTTCAGTTCAGCGCCCTCAGCGCCCCGCTGACCGCCGACTCCAGGAACGCCCGGTCGGCACGCGCCCGCCCCATGACCCGGATGCCCTGGATGAACGTGGTCAGGAAACGGGCGAGCTCCACCGGACTGTGCTCGCCCCCCAGTTCGCCCCGCGCCCTGGCCCGCCGCAACGCCTGCGCCAGCACCGACTCCACGGCGTCCATCGTTCTGCGCACCTGTTCCACCGTGCCGGCGTGGGATGCGCGTTCCGTGGTCGCGCCGACCAGCAGACAGCCGCACTCCGGGTCCGCCGCGTCGGCCGTGACCATGGTGATCAACAGGCCTCGCAGCGCCGTGCGGATGTCGGAACCGGCCCGGACGTCCCGGTCGAGAGCCGCGACCAGACCGTCGCAGTAGTGCTCCAGGGCGCGGGCGTAGAGACCGTCCTTCGAGCCGAACGCCGCGTACAGGCTGCCGCTGCCGATCCCCAGCAGTGCCGTCAGCCGTGGCACCGGCGTGGCGTGGTACCCCTGCCTCTGGAACAGGCTCATGGCCCGTTCCACCGCCACATCGGTGTCGAACGCACGAGGGCGTGCCACTGCGGGATCCTTTCGTCGGCGAGCCCACGGACTGGTACTCGTCAGCGAGGTCTCCACGCGCGGGCGAGTGTGTCGACTCTGCCAGCTCGAGGACGGGAAGGCTTCAGTCGATCGACTGTCGGAAACTCCTTCCGGCCGGGTTACGTATCGAAACGAGCAGAGACATGTGCGACGGGGTGATGTGCGGTTAGCCTCGACGGCATTGACGGCAATCAGTCCGAGGACCCACATGCAGGTGCACCTGAATCCCCCACTGGAGCCCGGAAACGCGCCCCGGCACGCCACTGCCATCGTCGCGACCGCGGCGGACATCAGCGGTGCCGAGCTGGACTACAGCCCGGAGAGCGTCGTGCTGGTGGAGGACATCGTCGACGGCTTCCGAGCCGAAGGTGTGACCGGCGAGGACATGGCCGAATCACTCGTCGCATTCGGCTGCTACCTGGGAGAAGTCCTGATCCGGCACGTCGGCGGCGTCTGGCGGCCCGCACCGACCGCGCACCCGGCGACCGTACCCGTGGTCGTGGAGCTGCCCGACGCACGGGAGTACCACCCGATCGACTGGGTCTTCCGACGTCTCGCGTTCGGTGCCGACGTCAGTCTCCGCGATCTGTGCGCGGCGGCGGGCACGGAGCACGGCTCCGCGGAGGGACACCCGCGCGGATGAGTGTGTACGCGAACACATGGCACATCTGCGTGCTGCGCGCACCCGGGCACCGGACACACCTGCCGGCTGCCGGGGACGTACGCATGGGCCGGTCCGCCGTGGCCCGCTACGCCGCGAGCGGTTCTGAGGGCTGCTCTTCCTGGCCGAGGTCGAGGCCGAGGTCGAGGCCGAGTCGGGGCGCGTGCCGCTGACCGCGGCGGGTGGAGTGGAGGTGGCCGGAGTGGACCAGGTGGCGGTTCAGACCGTCTGACGGTCGCTCAGTACGTCGGCCAGCTGCGCCCGCGCCGTGACGCCGAGGCGGGGGAAGATGCGGTAGAGGTAGGCGCCGATGGTGCGCGGCGAGAGGTCGAGAAGTTCGCCGATCTCGCGGTTGGACAGGCCGCGGCCGGCGAGTTCGGCGACCCGCAGTTCCTGGCCGGTGAGCAGTTCGCGGGCCGCGGCCGGCCGGGGCCCGGCGCCGCTGTCGGCCCGTTCACCGGACGCCCGCAGCTCCGCGGTGATCCGTGCCTCGCGCGCCTGGGCGCCCATCATGCCGAAGGTGGCCGCCGCCTGCCGCAGGGTGGCCCGGGAGTCGGCGGACTGCCGCAGCCGCCGCAGCCGTCGTCCGTGGGCCAGCCGCAGGGGTGCCTCCAGGAAGGGCCGGCCGGACAGGTCCTCGGCGAAGGCCCGCTCGAACAGTGCCTCGGCGTCCTGGTCGTCCGCCAGGACGGCCCGCGCCACCGTGATGCGGAGGGCGGTGTTCGGGGCGCACTCCGCGCCCAGCTCCGCCTCCAGCCGGTCCAGGACCGCGCGCGCCTGTGCCGAGGCGTTCACGGCGTGGGCCGCCTCCGCGAAGGTCACCAGCGCGAACAGGGCCGCCGGGCTCCTCCGGGGGCCGGACAGCAGGGTCGACAGCGCCGTGTGGGCCCCCGCGAAGTCGCCGCCCTCCGCGAGCGCGCAGGCTCTGCCGACCGCGAGGACCTCGTCGATCGAGCGGACCGCGCGCCGGGCGGCCTCGAGTCCGGGGCCGCGGGCCGGAGCCACCGGGCCGCCGGTGCGCAGACCTCGTACGAGGGTCTCCAGCAGACGGGCCGCGGCCGTGTGGTGGTCCTGGCCGTGGTCCGCGGCGAGCTCCGCGCACCGTCGCAGCGCATGGGTGCTCTGCCCCCAGTCGCCGACGGCCAGGTGTGCCAGGCCCTGCCGCAGCAGCACCCGGGGCAGCTGGTCGGGCACGTCGTGGAAGCGGTGGCGGCGCTCCGCCCGCCGGTACAGGTCCAGCGCCCGCAGCGGGTCGCCGGCGAGCAGGGCCGCCTCACCGAGGCGTTCGAGGTCGCGTACGGGCAGGTCGGCGAGGCGCCGGACGGCGCGGACGCCCGCGAGGACCGTCGCGGCCCGGCGGACGGGACCGACCGTGGCCATGGCCTGGAGAAGCCTGGGGTCCTCGCTCCGGTCCGGTATCGCGTCGAGGAAGGCGAGCAGCGCCTCGGCGCGGGTGTCGTCGCCCGCGATGGCGGGTGCCGTGATCCGGGCCAGCTCCAAGGCGTTCTCCTGCTCGGCCGCGCCGTCGGGGACGGGCCAGGCGGCGGGCTCGGCCGGCGAAGGCGTGCCGCCGGTCCGCGCGAGGGCCTCGGCGCACAGGGCGCCCAGCGGGCCCAGGGGGCGGTGCGAGGCCAGGTGAGCCATCGTCCGGGTCATGCGTTCCAGTCCGAGGACGTGGGCGAGCTGGGCGGCCCGCAGCGCGCAGCGGCCCTGGTCCGCCGGGGTGGGATGCAGCTCGGCCGCCCGGCGCAGCAGCCGTACGGCCATGGCCGGTTCGCGCTGTTCCAGCGCCTGGCCGTGGACCGCTTCCAGCCGGTCGGCGAGGTCCGGGTCGTGGCCCTCGACCGCCTGCGACAGATGCCAGAGCATCCGCACCGAACCACGGGGCAGTACGGCGGCCAGGGCGGCGTGCGCGGTACGGGCGCGGCGCGGGTCGATGTCGTGGACGACCGCCCCCGGCGTCGTGGGGTGGCCGAAGACCAGCCGCAGGCCGTCGAACGCCACCAGGCCCTCGTGCTCGGCCGGCTCCAGCGTCGCGAAGCCCAGCTCGGTGCCCGCGATCCGCGACGCGGCCGACAGCAGCAGCGGCAGGTCTCCCGCCGGGTGCAGCGCCGCCACCAGCAGCAGGTCCCGGGTGCCTGCGGGCAGCAGGGCGGCGCCCGGTGCCATGGCGGCGGCCAGCCGGTCGGACGAGGCGGGCACGCAGGGCGGTGAGTCCTCGGGGCGGGCGGGGAGTTCGAGCAGTGCCAGGGGGTTGCCGGCCGCGGTCGTCAGCACGTCGCGGACGGCCTGGGCGTCCAGTCCGGGTCGCCGTGCCGCCAGCAGCCGGGCGGACCGGGCGTAGCTCAGCGGGCCGAGGGAGAGGTGGGGCAGGCCGGCCAGCGGGGCCAGGCGTGCCCGGTGCGGGCGTGCGGTCATCAGCAGCCCGATCGGGTGGCCCTCGGTCCGCCGGGCGACGAAGGACAGCACCTCCCTGCTGGGTTCGTCGAGCGCGTCCCAGTCGTCCACGGCCACCAGCAGGGGCTGTCCGGCGCTGACCGACTCCAGTACCTCCAGGACGGCGTACGCCAGCCGCGACCGCCCGCCCGGGGCGGGGGCGCCGTCCACCAGCGGCTCCAGGGCGTCGAGGCGGCCGTCGGCGTTCAGGGAGCGTGCCGAGGTGCCGAGCGCCGGCCGGACGAGCCGGCGCAGGCCCGACAGGTCGGAGGGGTTGCCGCCGCGGATGCCCGCGCAGCGCAGGACGCGTGTCCCGGCGGCCGTCGCGGTCTGCACGGTGGCCTCCAGCAGCGCCGACTTGCCCGAGCCGGGGTGCCCGGACACCAGGCGGGTCGCGCCGTGGGCGGTCGCCTCGCGCAGGAAGTCCCGCAGTCCGGCCAGTTCGGCGTCGCGGCCGAGGAGGGACGTGCCGTCCGGCAGGGTCCCGGACGGTGTCCCGGGGCAGGTCTCGGACGGTGTCCCGGTCAGGGTTCCGGGGGCGAGGAGCGGGACCGCAAGGTCGCCCGGCTCCGCGGCCGTGAG
The DNA here is from genome assembly GCF_044747265.1 of Streptomyces sp. NPDC090106. NCBI lineage: Bacteria > Bacillati > Actinomycetota > Actinomycetes > Kitasatosporales > Streptomycetaceae > Streptomyces > Streptomyces sp. NPDC090106. The sequence goes on from NZ_JBIVDS010000016.1 coordinate 75,791, forward strand.
CGTGAGCGTGAGCGTGAGCGGGGAGAGCCTGGTCTGCGCGTTCATCGATGACCCCTGTTCCGCGGCGAGCGTTCCCGCCGGGACCAGGGCGCGCTCTCTTGCCTCCTGCCATCCCAGTGGAAGGGGGCCTGCGGAACCAGGCAGTTCGCATGCAGCTTGCGGGTGCCGGGCCTCCCGGAGCGGTGCCGGACCAGCCCGGGCTCGACCTAGCGGTGTCGGACCGGAGCGTGCTCCCCGGAACGGCGTCAGACCGGCGCGGATCCTCCGTGGCCGTCCAGGACGGCGTCCGCGTGGGCCCGCATGCGTGCCGCGCGCGGGCTGCGGATCGCGGTCAGCAGGTCGGCGGCCCGCAGCCAGCTCGCCCGGGCCGCCGCCTGATCGCCCCGCTCCTGCTGTGCCGTCGCCAGGTGGTCGAGGACCTCGGCCTGGTTGTAGCCGTCGAAGGCCTCTCCGTAGATCCGCAGGGATTCCTGGTAGTCGGCCGACGCGCCGTCGAGGTCCCCGAGCCGCTGCCGGGCGAAGCCCATGGTGTCCCAGGCGGCGGCCTCGATACGGAGGTTGCCGTCCCGGCGCAGCAGGGGGATCGCCTCCTGGCACAGGGCGACCGTCTCCTCGTAGCGGCCGAGCAGGGCGAGGTACCAGCCGACCGCGTTCATCTCACGGGCGGTGGAGCGGTCGTCGCCCAGGGAGCGGTAGAGCTCCAGGGCTCGGCCGGCGTGGTGCAGGGCCTCGTCGTGGAGTTTCTGACGGCCGCGCACCCAGCCGATGCTGCGTTCGGCGATGGCCTGCTCCGCCGGTTCGAGCCGGGGCAGTTGCGCGAGCAGCAGCTCGACGTGCCGGTCCGCCTCGTCGTTCTGTCCCGTCTCCGCCAGCGCGCGGGCGACATGCGCCGCGTTCCGCGCGATGGCCACCGGCTCCTCCAGCAGCAGAGCGGCGTCCAGGGCGATGCGCTTGGTCTCGATCTCGTCGCTCCAGCGGCCCATGACGGAGAAGTAGCTCACCCAGTGCTCGGTGAAGGTCATGCGGATACGCAGCAGCCGCGGGTCGTCCATGGAGCGCAGCGCCGCCGCGACCGTCGGCTCCTCCTGCCGGAACCAGTCCAGCGCCTCCTCACGGGTGCCGATGGTGACGCGCACGACGCCGTCGGCCGGGGGGTCGACGACGTCGGACGAGGTGCGTCCCAGCAGGCCGTTGGCGTCGTAGGCGTTGTGCCGCAGGTAGTCCAGCAGCCGCATCCGGGCGCCGAACCCGTCGTCCTGCTCCTGTTCGACGAGTTCGGCACCGTAGGCCCGGATCAGGTCGTGCAGTACGTGGCGGCCCTCCGCGTCGCGCGACAGCAGGTTCGCCGAGGTCAGCCGGCGCAGATGGCGCCGGGCCTCCGGCACGCCGACGCCCCTGAGCGAGGCGGCGGCCGCCGCCGACACCGACGGGCCCGGGTGCAGCGCCAGATGCCGGAAGAAGGCGGCCGTCTCCGGCGGCAGGGCCCGGTACGACCACGAGAACACGGCCCGGACGTCGTCGCGCCGGGCGCCGACCGACAGGGCGTCCAGCAGCGGACCGGACTCACGCAGCTCCCGCACGGCCACCCGCAGGGCCAGCTGGGGCGTCGCGCTCAACTGGGCGGCGACGATCGCGACCGCCAGCGGCAGCAGTCCGCACAGCTCCACCAGCTGGGCCGCGGCCTCGGGCTCCGCCCGGCAGCGTTCCTCGCCGATCCGTGCGGCGAGCGCGGCCAGTGCCTCGGCCCGTGTCCACACGTCCAGCCCGACCAGTCGGGCACCCTCCACCACGCTCAGTCCGGCGAGCCGGCTGCGCGAGGTGATGACGGTCAGACATCCGGTCGCGGCCGGCAGCAACGGCCTGACCTGCTCCTCGTCACGTGCGTTGTCGAGTACGACGATCAGCCGCCGGGACGCGACGCGCTCCCGGAAGAGCGTGCCGCGCTCCTCGGTGCCGCGGGGTATGTCACCGTCGGGCACGCCGAGGGCGGTGAGGAACCCGCCGAGGGCCTCCGCGGGGTCCAGTGGGTGTCCGGTGTCCTCGAACCCGCGCAGGTTCACATACAGCTGGCCGTCCGGGAAACGGTCCGCCACCTGGTGGGCCCAGTGCACGGCCAGGGTCGTCTTGCCCACTCCGGCCATGCCGCCGATCGCGGAGACGACGACATGTCCGCCGCGCTCGGCGACCTGTGCGGTGAGCGCGGTCACCGTCGCCAGTGTTTCCTCACGCCCGCGGAACACCGCGAGGTCGGGCGGCAGCTGACGCGGGACCCGCCTGGCGGTCGCCGCGGTACGCCGCACCGACGCCTCGACGAACCGCCGCCGCTGGTCCTCGGCCAGTTCCAGGACGTCCATCAGCTCGCTCAGCGTCGCCTGCCGCGGCAGGCTGTGGCCCCGCTCCATGTCGCTGATCGCCCGGACGCTCACTCCGGAGGCCTCGGCGAGTCCCTCCAACGTCAGCAGCGAACGCTGCCGTGCCTCCCGCAGCAGTCGGCCGAACTCCGTGCCGTCCACACCCGCCCCCACACATACGTTCTGGAACGGCCATTAAAGCAAGGGGACGGCCGGGACCGGAATCACATCGGAGGGGCCGGGGAACCGCGGCGCACACCCCGCATCGTCGGCAGCAGGGAGACAGGTTTGTGCCTGGGAAAGAATCTGCCCCCTCACACCTGCCCCACGGTCCGCTCGGCCGCGTGACACTGGACAGCATGAAACCGACACCCGCCTCCCATCTGGGCATGTTTCTCCGGGCCCGTCGGGCGCAACTGACACCGCAGGAGTGCGGGCTGCCCGGGACCGACTCGGCCCGCCGGGTCGCGGGGCTGCGCCGCGAGGAGGTCGCACGGCTGGCAGCGATCAGCGTGGACTACTACACCCGCCTCGAACAGGGCCGCGTCCGCGCCTCCGCCCCCGTGCTCGCCACCCTGGCCCGCGCCCTGCGCCTCGACGACGACCAGAAGCGCTATCTGTACGACCTCGCCGGCCGCGGTGACGCACGGCCGCGGCGCCGTCGGCCCGCCGAGCGGGTACGGCCGGCCATGCGCCGACTGCTGGACCAGCTCACCGAGGCCCCGGCGCTCGTCCTCGGCAGGCGCCTGGACGTCCTGGCCTGGAACCCGGCGGCAGCGGCGCTCTACACCGACTTCGCGTCCCTCGCGCCCGGCCGCCGCAACTTCGTGCACCTGCTGTTCACGAACCCGGTGGTCCGGGAGCTGCATCAGGACTGGGAGCACGACGCGCGGGACGCCGTCGCGGCCCTGCGCATGGAGGCCGCTGCCGACCCCGACGACCCGGAACTCGCCCGTCTCGTGGGCGAACTGTCCCTCAAGGACACCGATTTCTGCGTCTGGTGGGCCGAGCACCGCGTCACCAGCGCCACCTACGGCACCAAGCGCTACCGTCACGCGCTGGTCGGCGACCTCACCCTCGACTGCGACACCTGGGCCGGCCCCGACGGCTCCGGGCAGCGGCTGACGGTCCTGACCGCCGAGACGGGCAGCCCCTCCCACGACGCCCTGCGCATCCTCACCTCCTGGACCGCGCAGGAACAGGACGACGAACACACACAGGACATGAGCCGATGACCGCCTGGACCCCCGAGGACCTCACGCTGCTCGCCGAGACCTACTCCCTCGTCCTGACCGCCGGGAGCGGCGCTCAGGACGGGGTGGAGATCGGCATGGCGGTCGCGGACGGCGAGTTGTACGTCCGTGCCCACCGCGGTGTCCGGTCCCGCTGGTACCGGGCGGCGCGGGAACACGGCCACGGCCGGATCCAGGTCGGCGGCGTGAGCCGCGACGTCCTCCTCACGACCGGTGACCTCGAACTGCCCGCCGGGCTCGACGCGGCCTTCCGCGCCAAGTACGGAGCGGTGTCCGACGCCCTCGTGGCACGGCCGGAGGCCCGGGCCGCGACGATCCGGATCGAACCGGTGCCGGCCCGGGCCCGCTGAGCGGTCGGCGCGCTCTCAGAGAGCCCGGCCGAAGAGCTCCAGCAGCTCCGCCCAGTGCCGCTCGGCCGCCTCGGGGTTGTAGGCGGCGGTGTCGGACTGGGTGTAGCCGTGGTGGGCGCCCGCGTAGACCTCGCAGCGGTGCTTGACGCCCGCGTCGGTGAGGGCCTGTTCCAGACGGTGGACCTGCTCCTCGGGCATCGAGTCGTCCTCGTCGGCGTGCGCGAAGTAGAGCTCGGCGGTGATCCGGTCGGCGAGCAGGTGCGGGCTGTCGGGCGCCTCGCTCGCCAGCCAGCCGCCGTGGAAGCCCGCCGCGGCGGCGACCCGGCCGGGGTGGGTGCCGGCCGTGCAGAGGGCGAGCCGGGCTCCCATGCAGTAGCCCGTGATCCCCACCGGCCCGTCCGTGGCCAGCGGGGAGTTCTCGAACCACGCCAGACAGGCCCCGGCGTCGCGCTCCGCCAGTTCGGGGGTGAGCGACTCCATCAGCGGGACGACCTTCGCCACGATGTCCGGGCGGGCCGCCATGTCGATGAACTCGGGCAGCTCCACGACCGGGATGCGCCCGTGCCGGTAGAAGACGTTCGGGACGAGCACCGTGTAACCGGCCGCCGCCAATCGGTCGGCCATCGCCTTCAGATGCGGGCGCACCCCGAAGGCGTCCTGGTACATGAGCACACCCGGGTGCGCTCGTCCGTCGTCCGGGTGGACCAGGTAGGCGTCGGCGGTGCCGTCTGCGGTGGGGATGTCGACGAGTGTTCCGGTCACGGCGTTCATGGCGTGGGAGTGCCTCTCTGCTGGGGGAAGGGACAGCACACCTGCACACCTGCACGCATGTGCACATCTGCGCGTATGCGCACACGCAGACATAGGTGATCAGCCGCCCGCACATCACGAACGCCGTGAATCACCCGCTGATTCCCGCCGCGGCGAGAAATACATGTGAACTCTCACCAGGTGCCGAACACGGCGCCCGGATGCGTGTCCTGGAAGTCCCCGGGTCGGGGCCGGACGCCCGCCGCCAGACAGGCGAGTTCGACGCCCGGGGGCAGGAACTCGCCGTCCTCCTCGACCTCCCGGTACACGCCCAGGCCGATCCGCCGCATGAGCGGCACGAACGCGGCGGGTTCCGTGCCCTCGGGCGCCGGGGCTCCACGTCCGAGCAGTTCCTCGTCGTCCTCTCCGTAGCGCGCGAGGAGCTTGCCGTCCCGGTACCAGGCGAGGGAGTCCCAGCCGTCGAAGTCCCGGTAGTGGACGATCGCGCTGCCGCCCCGCGACAGCTTCCCGGCACGTTGGACGCCTTCGATCCCGCAGGGTTCGACGACCAGGACCCGGTCGCCGACCCGCGCCGCGAGCGCGCACTTGAGCGGCTCCGACCCGGCGTGCGAGGCGTCCAGCAGGTCCGGGTAGGTCATGGGCCGGATCGTCCGGGGACCGGCACCGAGACGTCGCAGGGCCTCTTCCGGGTCAGGGTGTTCGACCAGCGTGAGTGTGCAGGGACCGGTCAGGTCCAGCAGGTCGTACCAGTCCCGGGGCAGACCGCTGCCGGCGGGCCGTGACGGCTTGGCGGCCTCCTTGGCCAGCCGACGGGCCTCCGCCCGCTGCAGCCCGGCGAGCCGGGCCTCCTCCGCGGCGGTCCGGGTCTCGTGGAAGTCCTCGCCGTTCTCGTCCAGGAGGACCATGTCGCCCTGGTCGCGCACCACGACCGCGGAGATCCGGACCGCCATCGGGTCCAGGCGGTACCGGCCGGTCCAGCGCAGCAGCACCATGGAGTTGGTGCCCGAGCGCAGCACCCCGTCGGTGCCCAGGGTGAGGGCACCGGGTGCGTGCGCGTGCCGCGACCACACCCCGCGGTCCCTGCCGGCCTCGGGGGCGGCGAGCGAGGTGTCGCCGGCCGGGCCGTGGGTGAGCCGGTAGCGGCCGTTCGGGGAGAACAGCGGCTCGGTGAGGGCCTGTCCGGGCAGCAGCCGATCGCCGGCGGCGGGCCGGTGGGCGGCCAGATCGGCCTCGGTCAGCGGATCCCTGCTCCAGCGGAGGCCGCCGTCCGGGTCCGTCAGGACGAGCCGCCCCTGGTCGGTCAACGAGGCGGCCACCACGCGCTGGTCGACGTCGCCGGAGACCCAGACCGGCACTCCCGGCCAGGCTTCGAGCACCAGCCGCCCGTCCGGGAAGAGACCGAGCCGCCCGGGTGCCGTGCCCGGGGAGCCGACGCCCCACACGTCGCGGCCCGCGGCGCGGTCGCGCAGCACCAGCGTGCCGTCGGCGCGGTGCTCCAAGGCGTAGGAGCCGTCGGGCGAGACGAGGGAGCCGAGCCGTAGCGACTCCCCCGTCCTCAGCACGGACGCATCGGCGGTGCTCATCGTGACCTCCTGCACATCGACACTGCACACCTGTACGGACAACGGACACGGGCCGGGAGGGGTTCACACCTGCGCGATGGTCCGGCGAGGCACCTGTCTCGATGTCGACGGCGCCGCGAACACCTCTGATACATATGATCTCTGACGGCATGCCAGACCACATGCCGCGGGGCCGGTCCAGCCGGCTTCTGCCTCACACTCCGAGGACGAGACTGACGTGAACGACTTCCACCCTGGCCGCAGACGCCTGCTGAAGATGTTCGGGCTGAGCGCCACCGCGACCACGGCAGCCCTCCTCCAGGCCGACCCGGTGCTCGCGGCGACCCTCGGGTACGACGAGAGGACCGGTGTCTCCCCCGCCACGTACACGGCTCCCGGGGGACTGGCGAAGAGCACCGCCGCCAAGCAGAGCGCGCTCGACTGGATCACGGCGAACGAGGCCGCGATCACCAAGCTGAGCGACGAGGTGTGGCAACACGCCGAGCTGTCGCTGCGCGAGTGGAAGTCCTCCCTCGCACACGCCAGGTTGCTCAAGGACAACGGCTTCACGATCGAGTGGGCCCCGGCCGGCTTCCCGACCGCCTTCGTCGCCACCTACGGCACCGAGGGCCCGGTCATCGGCTTCAACGCGGAGTACGACGCGCTGCCGGGCCTGTCCCAGAAGAAGGGCGTGGGCAGCCACGACCCGCTGGTCTACCACTACGACGCCTACGGCCCCACGTACGGCGCCGGCCACGGCGACGCCCACAACGCCCTCGGCGCGGGCGGCACCGCGGCCGCCATCGCGGTGGCGGGGGCCATCAAGGCGAACGGTCTGAAGGCCACGGTCAAGCTGTTCGGCAGTGCGGGCGAGGAGCAGCTCGTCGGCAAGGCGTACGCGGTCAAGGAGGGGGTCTACGACGGCCTCGACGCGTTCCTGGACTGGCACCCGTTCAACATCACGGTGCCGTTCTGGAACACCACCAGCGCGCTGATATCGGCGACCTTCACCTTCCTCGGCGCCTCCGGTCACGGCGGCACCCCGCTCGGCAACAAGAGCGGTCTGGACGGCGCCCTGCTGATGGCGACGATGTCGGAGTACCTGCGGGAGAAGAACGTCGCCCCGTCCGGGCGCTTCCACTACGCCATCATCAACGGCGGCGGCGCCCCGAACGTGACCCCGGACATGTGCTCCATCTGGTTCTTCGTCCGCGAGGGCAGCCCGGCGCGGGCGAAGGTGCTCTACGACAAGATCGTGGAGTGCGGCAAGGCCGCCGCGCAGGCCAGCCAGACCCGCCTGGTGCACAAGTTCCACGCCGGTACCTGGAACCTGCTGGCCAACAAGGCGGGCGCGGAGCTGCTCAACGACAACATGCAGCAGATCGGCGCGCCGAAGTTCACCGAGGCCGACCACACGCTGGCGAAGGCGGTGCAGAAGTCGCTGGGCAAGCCCGAGGTGGGCATGCCGACCGATCTGACGCCGCTGGCTCCCCCGGCCGCGGCCTACACGGGCGGTCTGGCGACCGACACCGCCGACATCAGCTGGCAGGCGCCCACCGCGGTGCTGCTGTCCGCGGCGTACCCGCCGGGCATCCCGAACCACAACTGGGGTGCCACGGCGACGGCGGCCACCCACATCGGCCATCAGGCGCTGCTGTCGGCCGCGCGCTATCTGGCGGCGGGCGCGATCGACCTGATCGAGCAGCCTGAGCTGCTGGACGCGATGAAGCAGGAGTTCAAGGACCGTACCGAGGGCGTCGAGTGGGCCTCGATGATCCCGGACGGCAACCAGCCGCCGCTGTACGAGCCGCCGGCCGAGTTCCTGAAGGCGACCGGGCAGAGCTGGCCGCCGAAGGGGGTCACCTGGCCGGTGCCGCCGATCGTGTCCACCGAGCAGCTGGGCACCACGGGCCCCGCCCTGCCGCCCGTGACCTGAGCGGGGCCGCCGCCCGCCCGCTCCCTCGACGCCCCCGTCCCTGGTCCTGCCGTCCTCGACCACGGGCGGGGGCTCGCCATGTGCACCGGGCGGCTCCTTCCGCAGCGACGCGGCGTCGCCCATCACGATGACCGGGTGCAGTGCCCGGTGCGGTCGGACAATTGACTTACGTCACGTCTCCCGGGGCCCGTCGGGGGCATCCCGGCAGCGTGTCGGGGCGGGTCCCGCGCCCGTGAGAGCCGCGCACCGGCGTCGCCTCTCCGTCAACCACCCCGTCCGGCCTCTGTCCTGCGACCGTCAACTGACCGATGTGCGGACGCGGTTCCCGGCGAAGAGTGGTGAGCGCAGACTTCGTCCCACGGAGGGGAACTCCTGTCGTGCATCGTGATCAGTCACCCCTGCGGGCGCGTTCGGCGCCCGAGTTCGTTCCTTCGCTTTTCCTCGATCTCGACCAGATGCTGGACGAGTTCACCCGGCTGCCCATGCGGGCGAAGTTCAGCTTCGACCCGGACATGCCGGCGGTGATCACGGTCGAGTTCCTGGCGGAGCGCGGTCCGAGCCTCATCTGGCACATCGGCCGTGGGCTGCTCCAGCTGGGCCTGTCGGCCATGAGCGGTTCCGGCGACGTACGGATGTGGCCGACGCTGCCCGAGGAGCAGCCCTCGTCCTGGCTGCTCCTGGAGTCGCAGGAGGTGGAGGCGCTCTTCCGAGTGCCCACCGCGTCGCTGGGCGAGTGGCTGGACGCGACGTATCGCATCACCCCGTCCACCGCCGAGATGGACGGCCTGGACTGGGACGGCTTTCTGGCGGAGCTGCTGGACGGTCCCGAGGCGCCCGCCGCGTGACGGCCCCAAGGCGCCCGTGGTCCGACGTGACCGGGCGCCTCCAAGTGATGTGACCGGGCCCTGCCGCATGCCGTGGGCGGGGTCCTGCGATGACTTGATTCCCTCGGCGTCACCTGTCAGAGTGGTGACGAACAGAGTGGCCGTCATCGGTCCGGCGTGTTCGGCCGACGTCACACGTATGCCGCCCGGGCACCCGACGACCACGCCTGTGCGGCAGGCCGCCGATGCGCGGCGGACGAGGAGGAACGACGTGAGGTCCAGCAACCCGATCTTTTCCCGCTGGGGAGCCGCCCGTGCCACGGGCCGGGCCGACGCCCCCGCACGGCAGCCGATGGGTGTTCCGGTCGGCGGCCGGCCCGACGACTACCTCACCAACCCCTACGCCCCCGGCGCGGACCCGTCCGCACGGACCGACGGGAACGCCGTCACGGTGGACGACCGGACCGACGGGAACGCCGTCACGATGGACGACGTCGTCGTCCGCACCGCCATGACGCTGGGCACCACGGTCCTGACCGCCGTACTGTCCTGGCTGCTGCTGCCGGTCGACGAGGCGAACCTCGGCATGTCGTACGGCCTGGCCGTCGGCGCGGCTCTCGTCGCCTTCGTCCTGTCACTGGTCCAGTCGTTCCGGCGGACGCCGTCCCCGGCGCTGATCCTCGGCTACGCGGCGTTCGAGGGGGTGTTCCTCGGCGTGCTCTCCAGCACGGTCTCGACGTACATCTCGCCCGGCGTGGTGGTCCAGGCGGTGCTCGGCACCTTCGCGGTCGCCGCGGGCGTGCTCGTCGCGTACCGGCTGCGCTGGATCCGGGTCGACCGGCGGTTCGCCGGATTCGTGGGAGCCGCCGCGACCGGCTTCCTGCTCCTGCTGGTCGCCGACTCCCTCTTCTCCCTGTTCGGCGCGGGCGACGGCCTCGGCTTCCACAGCGGCGGCCTCGGCATCGCCTTCGGTGTCGTCGGCATCCTGCTCGGCGCCGCCTTCCTCGCCCTGGACTTCCGGCAGGTCGAGGACGCCGTCACCTACGGTGCCCCGCGCGAGGAGGCGTGGCTCGCCGCCTTCGGTCTCACCATGACGCTGGTGTGGATCTATCTGGAGGTGCTGCGCGTGCTGTCCCTCTTCAACAGCGACAACTGACGTCCCGGGACACTCCGGCAGCCGAAGGGGCACGCGCACCGCGCGTGCCCCTTCGGCGTGCCCGTGCGCGGGGCGCATGCCGTGAACCCGGCCGGGGCGGTGCTCGTTGCCATGACGACGGCCCGACCTCCAGAACGGGAGAGCACCGCATGAGCAGCGACGAGCAATGCCCGCACCAGACCGGCCCGGTGGTCATCGATCCCGCCTTCAAGGCCGACGCCCCCGCCCGGTACGCCCGGTTGCGGGCCCTCGGGCCCATCCACCCGGCCGAGTTCCACCTCGGCCTGAAGGGCTGGGTGGTCGTCGGCCACGATCTGGCCCGGGAGGCGCTGACGCATCCCGCCCTGCTCAAGGACGCCACTCCCGCCGCCGAGGCCCTGGCCGCCGCCGGCTACGTCCTGCACAAGCCGTCGGTCGGGCTCGGCGCCCAGATGATGGAGGCCGACCCGCCCGAGCACACCCGGCTGCGGCGGCTGGCCGCGGCGGCCTTCACCCCACGCCGTACGGCCGAACTGGCGCCGCGCGTCGAGCAGATCGCCCATGACCTGATCGACGCGCTGGCGCCCGCGGGTGTGACGGACCTCGTCGAGGCGTACAACGCGCCCCTGCCGGCCACGGTCATCGCGGAACTCCTCGGCATCCCCGAGGAACACCATCGGGACTTCCGCCGCTGGTCGGGCCAGGTGCTCCGGGTGGCCTCGCCCGAACACCGCACGGCGCTGGCCGGGTTGCACGGGCTGCTGGCCGGCCTCCTGGCGGACAAACGGCGCTCTCCCCAGGACGACCTGCTGTCCGCCCTGGTCGGCGTACGGGACGAGCGGGACGGCCGGCTGACCGAGGAGGAACTCGTCGGTACGGCCCTGATGCTGGTCGTCGCCGGTCACGAGAGCACGGTGAACCTGCTGGGGAACGCCGTACTGTCCCTGCTGCGACGCCCCGACCAGCTGCGGCTGTTGCGCGAGCGGCCCGAGCTGATGCCGGGGGCCGTGGAGGAGTTCCTGCGCCACGACACCTCCGTGGAGCGCTCCACCAACCGCTACGCGGCCGAGGACATCGAGTTGGGCGGCGTGCCGATCCCCCGGGGCGGCATGGTCGTCGTCGCGCTGGGCGCGGCGGGCCGTGACGCCCCGCAGGCCGAGGAGGGCGACCCGGCCGTGCTCGACGTGACCCGGCCGGGCGCCCGGCACCTGGCCTTCGGCCACGGCATCCACTACTGCCTGGGCGCCCCGCTGGCCCGCCTGGAGGCGGTCATCGCCCTGCGGACCCTGCTCGCCCGCGTCCCCGAGCTCGAACTGGACGTCCCGCCGGACTCGTTGGAGTGGATCGGCTCCGGCATCATCCGCGGCGTGCTGTCCCTCCCGGTGCGCTACCGCGTCGCCTGACCGCCCGCGCACCGCACCTCCAGCCCTCTACGACAGACGTCCCGGCCCGCGCCGTGCGGGCGCGGGCCGGGACGTTCCGGAAGGGAGGGGTACGGCCGTCAGGCGGTACGGGTGCGCAGCTGCCGGGACTTCCAGCCCAGCAGCAGGGCCTGGAGGATGAACCACACCCCGCCGCCCGTGGCGTACACCGACAGCACCTCCAGCGTGGGGTTGTCGCCCGCGGCCTGGATGTTGTAGGTGATGCCGACGAGGAAGGACAGGCCTCCCGAGATCAGGGTCGGCCACTGCTTGCCCAGCTCGGGACCGCGCCGCCGCCATCCGACGATGACCTGGGCGCCGCCGGAGACGAGGGCCCATACGCCGAACACGTGGAACGCCGCCTCCAGGCTGCCGGCCCCGGCGAGGCAGAGGGCGATGGCGGCGAGCGTGCTGAGTGCCCCGTTGAACGCGGTGACCTGTCGCTCGGAGCCGTCCGGGGTGGCGCGGTAGTCGATGAACGAGGAGACCGCGTCGATCAGCGGGTAGACGACCAGCAGCGCGATGGCCGCCGCGCCGAGGTCCTGGTGGTCCCCTTGGACACCGGCGAACGCCAGGGCCCACGCCACGGCGAGGATGCCGCGGATCAGGTACAGCTTCAGCAGGGAGGAGCGCTCTTCCGCGCCGGCCTGGCCGGTCGGGGTCGAGGCCGAGGTCACTGTCGGGGTGCTCATGTCGGTTCGGCCTTTCTCAGGTCAGTGGTGGACGCCGACCCGGTCAGTGCCGGGAGGGGGAGACGCAGCGGAAGCTGGAGGCGAGGGACGGGTCGCCGTGGCCCTTGTAACGGGAGACCGCGGGGTAGGCGCACAGGTCGCGCTCGACGCTCTCGCCGCTCGCGTTGATCAGCGTGGCGGGCAGGGTGCCGGGCGCCTTGCCGTGCTCGACCCAGTTGGTCAGCGCGGCGAGGCCGTCGGCCGAGCCGTCCTGGCCGTTGAGACCGCAGTGGCTGGTGTTCGGGGCGAGGAAGAGACGGTAGAAGTCGTCGGTCTTCTTGCTGCCGAGCTTCCGCTGGACCTGCTCGCGGTAGTCCACGGTGCCCTGGGCGGGGATGAACTCGTCGGCCTGGCCCTGCCAGGAGATCAGCTTGCCGCCGGACTTGCGGAAGTCCGACAGGTCCGGGTCGTCGGTGCCGATGACCTTGTCGTACTCGGCCTGGGACTGCTTGAACAGCTGGGTGAAGTCGCTGTAGGTGATCTTCGTGAGGTCGAAGGACGGGTCCTTCTTCAGGAAGAGCTGGACCCAGAGGGCGGGAACCGGGAAGGGCGTGCCCTGGCCGTCCTTGGAGCCGGCCAGACCGTTCAGGTCGGCGCCGACCGGGACACCGGCCCACAGCTTCTTGCCCGAGGTGGTGCGCGGGCCGTCCCAGATCTTGCGGACCACGGCCGCGTCGGCCGCCGTGATGGTCAGCTCCCGGCCCTCGCAGACGACCTTGGTGCCGATGAGCCGGCGCGGGTCGAAGTCGCAGCGGGACGCGTCGTTGACCAGGCCGTCCTTGACGCCGTCGAGCTTGTCGCAGGCCTTGACGGCGGCGGCGGTGAAGGCGTTCAGCTCACAGTTGGTCGGGTAGGTCTTCTCGTTGTTCATGACCACCTGCGGCCACAGGGTGGCGACCTCGAACTCGTCCCAGTTGATGGCGGGCGCGTCCGCGAGGATGCCGTCGTAGTCGTCGGGGTACCGCTGGGCCTCCATGTAGCCTTCGCGACCGCCGGTGGAGCAGCCGGTGAAGTAGGAGAAGGCGGGGCGCTTGCCGTAGACGCCGTCCACGACGGCCTTGCCGACGACCGCGGCTTCGTGCTGGGAGCGGGAGGCGAAGTTCTTCAGCAGCGCGGAGTTGACCTGGTTGCCGCTGTCGAGCACCCAGCTGGTGTCCAGGACGTCACCGATGCCGGCGTCCGTGGTGGTGGCCGCGTAGCCGCTCTTGACCGCGGTGCCGAGGCCGACGCCGTTGTCGCCGGCGCCGTAGGCGCTGCCGCCGATGGCCTGGAAACGGCCGTTCCACTTCTCCAGGGGCAGCCAGGTCTGCACCTTGGCGTGGTCGCCGTCGCCCGGGTGGGTGAGGGTGACCGTGACCTGGCAGAAGGCCGGGACGCCGGAGACGTCGCCGCCGAGGAGGCCGGTGCCGTGAATGGTGCCGCCCTCCTGGCGGACCGCCGTCACGGACTCCAGCGCGGTGCCGGCGGGGGCCTTGACGGCCGGCGCGGTACAGGCCGGAGGCGTGCTGGCGGTGGTGGTCTGCGCCTCCGCCGAGGCGGTCGGCAGGTACACCGCCGCAGCCAGCGGCACACCGGCCGCGAGGGCAGTCAGAACTTTCTTCATTGCTTTCCCATCCAAGAGGTTAGGTGTGCGCCTGGCTGCGACACGTGTGCACGTCACATGAGAAGGACGGCGGGGTGGGCGAGCGGGCTCGCCGAAGACTGAGCCAGACTTTATCACCGGTTAAGGCGGTGACGGAAGGGGGGTCGGACACATTCCTGTGTGCGGGACGGCCGCACGCTGTGGAACCTGCTCCCACCCTGGCCGCGCACCGCCCCCCTCACATCAGTCAGTTGACGGTCAGCCTGCGGCCCGGGGGATGTCCATCTCCAGCCATACGGTCTTGCCCCGGCCGCTGGGAGAGGTGTTCCAGGTGTGCGCCAGCGCGTCGACGAGATACAGCCCACGACCGTGCTCGGCACGGGCGCTGCCCTCGTCGGTGAGCGAGTAGGCGGTGGGGACGGGCGGATCGCTGTCCGAGTCCCGTACCTCCAGCCGCACCCGGTCACCGGAGACCCGCAACCGCAGGTCCACGTCGCTGCCCGCGTGGATGAGCGCGTTCGTCACGAGCTCCGAGGCGATGAGCACGAGGTCGTCCGACAGGTCCGCCAGATCCCAGTCGCACAGACACGTGTGCACGAAGCCGCGGGCCTCCCGGACGCCGCGCAGATCGCGGCGGTGGATGTGCAGCCGGGCGACACGCGGTGTTCTGCCGCCGTCCGCTCCCTCGTAGCGGGCCAGCAGCAGCGCGGCGTCGTCCCGCCCGCCGGGGGTGTCCCGCAGCAGACCGTCCGCCAGGTGTTCCAGGTCGGTGTCGGCGGGCGGGCCGAAGCCGTCCAGCCGCGCCCGGACATCGTCGCGGTCCGGTTCGTGCAGCCCGTCGGAGTAGAGGACGAGGACCGCCCCGGGCGCGACGGTGTACTCCCGGGAACCGTAGCGGTCGCGCACATGCAGTCCGAGCGGCACGTTGGGCGGTGCCCACAGACGGCGGACGGTGCCGTCGGGCAGTTGGGCGAGCGGCGCCGGGTGCCCGGCCAGCGCCACCTCGGCCGCCCCGGTCTCGGTGTCGAGGGCCACCACGCAACACGTGGCGAGGAGTTCGGTGCCGAGCCGGGACAGCAGCCGGTCGGTGCGCTCCAGCAGGGCGGCCGGACCGTGCCCCTCGGTGGCGTAGGCGACCACCGCCGTCCGCAGCTGGCCCATGACGGCGGCGCTCTCCAGCGTGTGCCCCTCGACGTCGCCGAGGACGAGGGCCACCCGGCCGTCCGGCATCGGGATCAGGTCGTACCAGTCGCCGCCCGCCCCGCCCGCGGTCCCGGCAGGCCGGTAGCGGGTGGTGGTGGTCAGCCGGGGGGCCTCCGCGAGGGCGGCGGGCAGCAGTCGCTTCTGCATGACCTCCGCGAGAGCCTGCCGGCCCGCGCTGAGTTCGATGCGCTGGACGGTCGCACCGAGGCGTCCGGCCATCATCGTCAGCACGGCCCGCTCCTCGGGCGGAAAGCCGCGCGGCCCGTCGAACGACAGACAGCACAGCCCCAGGACCGGGCCGGCCTTCGCCATCGGCACGTCCTCGACGTGCCGGCTGCCGACGAGCGGCAGGTGGGCGGCGGCGTCGCCCGGACCGGGCCCACCCGAGTCGAACAGGGCCCGGCCGCGCAGGGCCCGGACGGCGAACGTGTCGGTGTGCAGAGCGGCGCCGTGCAGCTCACGCACCAGCAGCGAGGAGTCGCCGCTGTGGCCCAGCACCCACAGCCGGCCCTCGGCCGTGGAGGCCAGCACCAGCGCCCGCGCGCCGAGCGGTGTCATGACGCAGAGCTCGGCCGCCCCCACGACATGCTCCATGGTGGTCGCCCGGTTCAGCATGTCGGTCAGCCGCTGGAGGGCGTACAGCTCGGACATCCCGGCGGAGCCGGGGACACCCGGTACGCCCCGCACGACCGGGTCGGCCTCCTCCGCGGGTGGTTCGGTGCCGAGGACCGGGACCAGAACGGGCAGGTCCCCGGGCGCGACGCTCACGCCTCGGTCCTGGAGATCGGCCAGCAGACCGGCGAGCCGGTCGCCGATCCGGGCGAGGCGCCGGCTGTCCGCGTCGCCGTATCCGGCGCGGTTCTCGGTGCGCAGCACGGTCAGGGAGCCGAAGCGGCTCCCCCGGGCCGCCAAGGGGACGGAGGCGGCGGCGTAGGGGTAGGCGAGGGCACCGGGCTCGGAGGCGTCGAGCGGGTCCGGGTCGACGAGGAAGGCCACCTCGCCGGTGGCCAGGGCGCGCGCGGAGGCGTAAGAGGAGTCCAAAGCCATCCGGCCGGGGAGGGTGAGGACGGACGGAGGGCTGCCGCCGATCATGGCGGCGCGCAGTTCGCTCCCGTCGGGCGTGAGCAGGTAGACGGCCGCGGCCACCGCGCGCAGGCGGTGGGCGGTCTGGTGGACGGCACGGTGCAGGACCGCCGTCACCTCGTCCGCAGGGACGACGGCCCGCTCACGCCCTGGACCGTCGATCCGGGACGTCTCGGCGTCCGGCGCGCTGCGGTCGTCCATGAGCCCTTCCGGCCAACCGTGTCCCCGATGAAAGGACATTTCAGCCCTTGTCCACCCTGTCGGACACGCTACCGGGGCGCTCCTCCCCCAGCCACCGCGAGTGGTACCGCCGCGCCCAGGCACGGCTGACGTATCCGGTGCGCATCCCGAGCCGCGCCTCGGGGTCCTCGTGGGCCTTGCGCATGTGGCCGAGGACGACGAAGGTGATCGCCCAGGCCAGGAGGTCGTGGACGAAGATCGCGCTGGTGCGGGAGATGAGGGGCAGCAGGCCCGTGAACCACATCAGCAGGCCGGTGGACATCATCACGAGCACGGCGCCGGCGATCCAGCCCGCGTAGAGCTTCTGGCCCGCGTTGAACTTGCCCGCCGGGCGCGCCTCGGGCGACATCCGGCGTCTGCGTACGGCGCGCAGCCACTGCCGGTCGTACACCGCGAAGCGGTTGATCCGGCGCAGGTCCGCGCGGAAGGCGGGCGACAGGAGCCCCAGCAGGAAGGGCAGGGGCAGCATGATGCCGGACCACTCGTGGAGCGTGACCATCAGATGCCGCCGTCCGACGAGCAGGGCCAGCGGGCCCAGGTACAGACAGGCGGCGGTGACCAGGCACACCAGCATCAGACATCCGGTGGCCCGGTGGACCCAGCGCTCGGCGGTGGTGAACCGCCGCACCCGGTCCGAGGGGTCAGGCGGCGTCGCTGTACCGCTCGGCGTCGTCGAGCCAGCCGTCGACCGCATAACCTCGCTCCTCCCAGTAGCCGGGGACGACCTTGTCGGTGACCGAGATACCGGACAGCCACTTGGCCGACTTGTAGAAGTACATCGGGGCCACGTACAGCCGGACGGGTCCGCCGTGTGCGTGGGTGATGGGTTTGTCCTGCATGTTCAGCGCCACCAGGACGTCGGAGCGGCGGGCCTGTTCCAGGGTGAGGCTCTCGCTGTAGGCGCCGTCGAAGCAGGTGAAGCGGATCGCCGCGCCCGGGGAGCGCACCCCCGCGTCGTCGAGCAGGTCGGCCAGCCTGACCCCGTCGAACGGTGTCTTCTCCACGCGCCAGCCGTCGGTGCACACGACGTCGTGGACGACCCGGGTCTGCGGCATCGCGCGCAGCTGGTCGAGGGTGTAGGTCCGAGGCCGTTCCACCAGCCCGCCGACCCGCAGCGCGTAGTTCGTGGCGTCCTTGTGCGGCACCGAGCCGACGACGCTGTAGTACCGGAAGCCGCCCGGATCGGGCAGCAGCCCGGTCAGACCGGTGGGGTCGGCCTCGGATGCCTTGGCGAGGAACCCTTCCCAGCCACGCTGGAGATAGGGCGCGGCGGCGAGCCCGGCGGCTCCCGCGCCGAGCATGCCCAGCATCGCCCGTCGTCCCACCGGTGCACCCTCGGCCCTCGGCTTCGGCCTTTCCGCCATGGTGTGCGCTCCTTCCGACACATGTGAACGTGCCGAACCACTCCAGCATCGTCACCTGTTTAACTGGTGACGATGCTGACATGGCGGTCTCGGCGCTGTCAACCGGAGGCGTTCACGCACACGTATGAGGCGGACCCGGCACACCACCGACCGGATCCGGACGGCGGCTGTTAGTCTGTGAGGGACGTTGACCGTGTATCGAGGAGTCGCAGACGTGGCGGGTGAAGACGACATCTCCGGATGAGATCCGGATCTGACGGCCATCGGCCGACGCTCGGGAGAGCCGTCGGGGTGGTCTGTCTCGTCGTACCCCTTTTCCCACGTCTGCCCAGGGCAGAAGTCTGTTCTCTGCCCGTACACCGCCCGAGGTCATCTCCATGTCCGACGCCTCCGTCGTCTGCTCGAACCTGTCGTTCTCCTGGCCCGACGACACCCCGGTCTTCCACGACCTGTCGTTCACCATGCCCACCGGCCGCACCGGCCTGGTCGCCCCCAACGGCTCCGGCAAGAGCACCCTGCTCAAGCTGATCGCCGGTGAACTGAAGCCCGCCACCGGCTCGGTGTCCGTCAGCGGCACCCTCGGCTACCTCCCGCAGTCCCTCCCCCTGACCGGCGGTCTCACGGTCGCCGAGGTGCTGGGAGTCGCCGCGATCATCCGCGCCATCGACGCCGTGGAGTCCGGCGACGTCGACGAGGAACACTTCACGACCATCGCCGACGACTGGGACATCGAGGAACGCACCCGCGCCCAGCTCGACCGCCTGGGCCTCGCCGACCTCACCCTCGACCGCGGCCTGAGCACGCTCAGCGGCGGCCAGGTGGTCTCCCTCGGCCTCGCCGCCCAACTGCTCAAGCGCCCCGACGTGCTGCTGCTCGACGAACCCACCAACAACCTCGACCTCCAGGCCCGGCACCAGCTCTACGACGTGCTCGGCGACTTCTCCGGTTGTCTGCTGCTGGTCAGCCACGACCGGGCACTGCTGGACCGCATGGAGCGCATCGCCGAACTCGGCAGCGACGAACTCCGCCTGTACGGAGGCGACTTCACCGAGTACGAGGAGGCCGTGCGCGCCGAGCAGGAGGTCGCCGAGAAGAACGTCCGCAACGCCGAGCAGGAACTCAAGCGCGAGAAGCGGGAGATGCAGCAGGCCCGCGAACGCGCCGAGCGCCGGGCGAGCAACGCCGCCAAGAACCTCAAGAACGCCGGTCTGCCCAAGATCTTCGCGGGCAACATGAAGCGCGGCGCCCAAGAAGCCGCGGGCAAGTCCGGCACGATGCACGCCTCCCGGGTCGGCGAGGCCAAGGCCCGCCTCGACGAGGCCGGACGCGCCCTGCGCGACGAGCAGCGCCTCACTCTGGAGCTGCCCGACACCCAGGTGCCCGCCGGACGCAACCTCTTCCTCGGCGAGGGCATGCAGGTCCGCCTCGGGAACCGCGACGTGTTCGCCGCGGGCGGCGTCGACCTGACCGTCCGAGGACCCGAGCGCATCGCGCTGATCGGCCCCAACGGCGCCGGAAAGACCACCCTGATGCGTCTGGTCACGGGTGAACTCGCCCCGGACAGCGGGGAGATCAGGCGCAACGACGGCAGGATCGCCTACCTCTCGCAGCGCCTGGACCTGCTGGACCTGGACCGCACGGTGGCGGAGAACTTCGCCGCGTTCGCACCCGAGCGGCCCGAGGCGGAGCGGATGAACCTGCTCGCCCGCTTCCTCTTCCGGGGCGCGCGGGCCCATCTGCCGGTCGGGGTGCTCTCCGGCGGCGAGCGGCTGCGCGCCACCCTGGCCTGTGTGCTGTGCGCCGAACCGGCCCCGCACCTGCTGCTGCTCGACGAGCCCACCAACAACCTCGACCTGGTCAGCGCGGGCCAGCTGGAGAGCGCGCTCAACTCCTACCAGGGCGCGTTCATGGTGGTCAGCCATGACGAGCGGTTCCTCGCCGAGATCGGTGTGAACCGCTGGCTGCGGCTGGCCGACGGAACGCTCACGGAGACGGGGGCGCCGGAGGTGTGAGCCGCCGGCGTGTGCAGTGGCCCGCGTCCGAGGCCTTGTGCCCGGCGGGCCGTACACCGATCACATTGGACGGTTCCGCATGCCCCAGCCCGCTCTCCTCGCCCATGACCTCGTCCGCAGTCTGGGCGGCCGTCGCGTCCTCGACGGCGTCTCCCTGACCGCCTCCCCCGGCCGGCGCATCGGCCTGATCGGGGAGAACGGCGTCGGCAAGTCCACCCTGCTGCGCGTGCTCGCCGGTGTGGACGAACCCGACGCGGGAAGCGTCACCCGCCCCGCCGACCTGGGATTCCTCCACCAGGAGATGCCGTACGACGCCGCCTCCACCCTCGCCGACGTGCTCGCCGGGGCACTGCGCGAGGCCCGCGAGGACCTCGCCGAACTGGACCGGCTCGGTGAACGGCTGGCCCTCGTCCCCGAGGACGACCCCGGCCACCAAGAACTCCTCGACGCCTACGGCAGACGTCTGGAGCAGGCCCAGGACCGGGAGTCCTGGGACGCCGACCGCCGCGCCGCCCTGGTCCTGGACGGCCTGGGCCTCGGCGGGTTCGGGCACGACAGGACGCTCGGCTCGCTGTCCGGCGGACAGCGCGGGCGGCTCGCGCTGGCCGCGCTGCTGGTCCGGAGGCCGTCGGCGCTGCTCCTCGACGAGCCCACCAACCACCTGGACGACGGCGCCGCCGCCTTCCTGGAGGAGCAGCTCCGCGCCCTGCCCGGGACCGTGGTCGCCGCCGGCCACGACCGGGCGTTCCTCGACGCCGTCTGCACCGACCTGATCGACCTCGACCCGGCGGTGGACGGCCCGGTCCGCTACGGCGGCGACTACAGCGCCTACCTGGCGCACAAACGCGCCGAACGGGAGCGCTGGGAGCGCCGCTACGCCGAGGAGCAGGAAGAGCTTGCGGGCCTGCGGGAGTCGGCGGGGGTGACCGCGCACCGGGTCGCGCCGGACCGGGGCCGCACCGACAACGAGAAGATGGGCTACGGCCACCGGGCCGGCCGGGTGCAGAGCCAGATCTCGCGCCGGGTGCGCAACGCCACCCGGCGGCTGGAGGAGCTGGAGCGCGCGCAGGTCGCCGAGCCGCCCCGGCCGCTGCGGTTCGCGGGCGGGGAACTCGCCGCGCGGACCGAGGAGGGCCCGGAGCCGCTGGTGTCCTTGCGGGACGTACGGGTGCCGGACCGTCTCGCGCTGGCCGGCCTGGAGGTGGCGCCGACCGACCGGCTGCTGGTCATGGGCGGCAACGGGGCGGGCAAGTCGACACTGCTCGCCGTGCTCGCGGGGCGGCTCACCGCCGAGGGCGAGGTGCGTCGGCGGCGCGGGCTGACGGTGGGGCTGCTCACCCAGGACACCGTGTTCGAGCGGCCCGGGCGCACGGTCCGGGACACCTACGAGCTGGCGCTGGGAGCGGCGCGGGCCGAGAGGACGCCGCTGGGCTCGCTCGGCCTGATGCACGACGGCGACCTCGGCAAACCGGTCGGGGAACTGTCCGTGGGCCAGCGCCGGCGTCTGGCGCTGGCGCTGCTGGTCGCCCGTCCGCCCCAGCTGCTGCTGCTCGACGAGCCCACCAACCACCTCTCCCCCGCCCTGTGCGACGAGCTGGAGGCGGCGCTGGGTCCCGGTCCGGGCGCGATCGTGGTGGCGAGTCACGACCGCTGGCTGCGTCGGCGATGGCAGGGGCGTGAGCTGGTGCTGGAGGCGGACGGCTGCCGACGGGAGGCCGTGCACCTGCGCTGACGCCGAGGGCGACCCCGCACCACCGCCGCCGACCGCGGCCCCACACCACCAGCAGCGACCGTGCCGACGCCGGCGTCCACGGATCAGCCTTGCCTTCGACAGGAGTCACCTGTCAAAATGGTGATGTGAATCTTAACCATGTCTTCGTATGCGGTCACCCGGCCCTGGACTTCGCGGCCACGCTCCGGGCCCGGCGCTCGACCCGGTTCGAGATGTTCGTGACGCCGGATCGGCTGAACGCCTGGTACCTCGAGTCCGGCCTGGTGGACACGATCACTCCTGGCGACGAGGACGACGTCCGGGACGCGACGGCCGTCCGGGAGGCTCTCTACCGGCTGATCACCGACCGTCGGCTCGGGGAGGACTTCGACCCGCAGGCGCTCGCCGCGGTGAACGCCGCCGCGCGCAGGACCCCCGTGACGCCGCAGCTCACCCCAGCCGGACGACTCACCGAGGCGACCCCCGAGCAGGCCCTCGCGACGGTCGCCCGGCAGGCCGTCGAACTGCTCAGCGGTGAGGACGTGCCCCTGCTGAAGGAGTGCGGCAACCCCGAGTGCACCCGCGTCTACATCGACCGTTCGCGCGGCATGCGGCGCCAGTGGTGCGGCATGGAGTCCTGCGGCAACAAGATCAAGGCCGCCGCGTACCGCGCCCGCAAGAAGACGGTGCCCGCCGGGGCCGCGCACTGATCGCTGACCGGCCTACTCGGCGGCGAGTTCCCTGAGGGTCTTGCGGAACTTGTTCAGCAGCAGCCCACGGCTCCATCGCACGCGCTGCGGGAAGCCGGCGTGCACACGTTCCCGGCCGGGGACAGGCTCCGGGTGCTCCAGCAGGCCGAAGACCAGGTGTGTCCCGGTACGCGGGAGGGCACCGGCCACCGCCTTGCGCAGTCCCGGGACGTCCTCGTCCGGGGACTTGGCGAAGAGTTCTTCCAACAGCGTTCCCTCGGCGGCGAGTTGCCGGGTCAGACCGTCCAGGATCTGATGGGAGGCGACCGTGCCCTCCCGCATCGCGTGACCCCAGCCCACCGATCCGCCGACCGCGCGTTCCTCGGTCATCCGCGCGACGACGTCGGCCAGCTGGACGAGCTGCTCGTCCAGGGTGTCGTCATCGTCGGTGAGCCGGTCGAGACGACGGACGGCGAGCGGAAACCGCTCGCGCAGCAGGGGCCAGAGCAGTTCGTCGCCGCTCCGGTGGTGTCGGCGCACGGAATCGACCAGCCATTGCGCGGTCGTGACCAGCACTTTCGTGTCCACGGCCGCACCGCCCGCGAGCCGGGTGAAGGACCCGGCGACGAGCTGGGCACCCCGGTTCACGACTGTATGGACGGCGAGGAACTCCTCGAAGAGGAGGGCGCCCTCCCCGGCCGGCAGCTGCGAGACAGACATCCGTGGCCTCTGCTCATTTCTCATGTGGTTCACGCACACGCCATCGCGAAAAGCGGCACCTCAGTGGCGTCGCTCACAGTGTATAGGTATGTGCCTCCCATGGAGAACATGTGTCTTCTTGTCGACATGCGCCCGCCGGAGGCCGGCGCAGCCTGACGGCATGAGTACGGCCCGCTCTCTCCGCCCCCGCCGGGGAGCAGGGAGAGCGGGCCGTACCGGCACGGGCGCCCGGTGCAGCGACCCGAGCCTGGTGCCCCGGAGGATCCGTCTCCGGAGACCGTTCGCCCCGGGGACGGAACGCCGTCGGGGGTGCGGTGCTGGTGCGCACCGGCGGTCCCGAGGGGGGACTCGGACCGCCGGTGCGGGGACAGGCAACGGAGCCGGGTGTGGGCCGGTTTCCGGAGATCCCGTCAAGGCTCCGTCCTCCGCGTGTCCGAGTGCAGAGCCTTCCGAATGGGGAACGTGCCGACGGGCCGAAAGGTTCACACCTTTTGCATCGGCCGAGCCTTTCAGGTGTCTCAGAGATACATGGCCCGGTGACTGCGGTAGGCGAAGGTGTCGCCCGAGCTGAGGATGGTCACGATCTCCTCGCAGAAGCGCCGGTACTCGGCCTCCTGCTGCTCGGGCAAGGTGACGGAGCCGACCGACCGGTGGGGCACGACATCCCGCAGGACGCCCGACCGGTGGGGCACGATGTCCCGCAAGACGCCCAGCAAGCTCTGCGGCGGCGGCAGCAACAGCACCTCCATGACGCGGCGCAGGACCTCGGCGAGCCCCTCTTCCCGGTCCTGCGGTGCGAGGTACGTCCGACCCACCACGGCACCGCGGTCCCGGTCGGTGCCGGAGAACAGATCGAGGCAGGCCGTCAGGTGGCCGAGGTCGGCCGCCGTCAGCTCAAGGGGGTAGAGGCTCGTCAGCTGACGGCCGCGGGCGCTGTAGAGGGCGTACTGGGCCCGGTCGGGCGGTACGGGGTCGGTGGCGTTGTCCCCGGTGTTCCAGCGGGACCACAGCGGCAGTTTCAGCAGAACCTGCACCCAGCTGTCGTAGGCGTCCGAGATGACCCGCTCGTCGTCGGAGTCGGCGCCCGCGCAGTGGAGTCGGTAGAGGTGTCGAAGGAGCGGCTCTTCCAGGCTCTGGAACTGTGCGAAGAACACCGGATCGTCAGGCACCAGGACGTACAAGGCACTCCTCCTCTCACCAGTGTCGGGGCCCGTGGGACGCGAGCCGGGCCGGTCCGGCCGCGCGGCCGGTGGAAACCGTCATGAGAGTGAACGGAACGGGCCACCACGGGGTTCACATGTGGTCGGAGACACCTTTGTCATCCGGGACCGTCGGACCGGCGGCATGTGACCACCTCATGATCTACCGTCGCGGGCCCACCCTTGTCCACGTAACCGCCTTGACAGGTGACGAGCACACATGAGACGGTCGTCACCGGTCAAGGCGGTTACTGTTCCCGGGAGGTGCACATGCCCAGTCAGTCCTGCCAGGGTGACGTTCCGGCCATCCGGAGGGGTGCATCGGCGCACCTGGTCCGTCATTCGACGCAGACGGATCACGGAGTCGGGGGAAGTGCCAAGTCATCAGACCGATCCGCCGATGGATGCCGCCGACGACGCTGGGAACGGCACCCGAAACCGTCGCCCGTCGTCCCGGCGACGGCTCACGAGGCAAGCCGCCCCCTGCCGAGCACCCGCAAGCCCCAGCCGGCCACCGGCCCCCGGCCGGACACCCACACCACGACGGCACTCCTGCGGCAGGCCCGCCCACACGCCGTGACCCCCGCGTCTCTCCGTGAGGTCCATGACATGTATCTCCGTACCGAGCCCTTGCCGGACAACCGCGTCCGTCGATTCCGGCCCCCCGCCGCGGTAGCAGAAACATGTCGCGAGACATGGCTACACTTCGCGGTCTTGGCAGCAAGCTCCCCGGGAGGAGACGGCCCGGTCCCCCCGCCGACGCGGTGACGACCGACCGGACGGGCGACCAGCAGCACCAGAAGAGAAACAGCGAGGCCAGCCGCGAGATGGACGCGACAGTGCGCTACTCAGTCCTCGGCACCGTACAGGCGAAGCGCGGGGACACGGAGATCGACCTGGGGCCCCCGAAGCGACTGGCACTGCTCGCCCTGCTGCTCCTGCGGGCACCCGGCCCCCTCACACTGAGCGAGGCGGTCGACATCCTCTGGGACGACGAGCCGCCGACCAGCGCCGTCAACGTGGTGCACCGGCACATCGGCGCCCTGCGCAGAACACTCGAACCCCAGCTGCGCAGCCGTACCAACGCCACGCACCTGGTCCGCGCCGCCGACGGCTACCGCCTGCTGGCCGACACCTCGACCTCGGACCTCCTGCGCTTTCGCGATCTGCGCGCCCAGGCGCAGCTCGCGGTGAGGGCCGGCACCCCGGCGCAGGCGGCGGAGGACTACGTCGAGGCCCTCCGGCTGTGGCGTGGTCCCGCCGTCGCCGCCGGCACCACGGTGGCCCGACACCCGGTGTTCACCTCGGTCGGCCACGAGTTCGTCGCCACAGTGAAGGAGGCGGCCGACGCCGTCCTGACCGCGGCGCCCACGCTGACGGAGGAGGTACTGACGGTTCTGCGGCGGGCGGTGCAGAGCCACCCTTTCGACGAGGCGCTGCACTCCCGGGTGATCGCCGCACTCGCCGCCACCGGCCGCCAGGCCGAGGCACTTCAGCAGTTCGAGAGGATTCGTGGCGCACTCGCCGAAGAGCTGGGTGTCGAACCGGGCCCCGAACTGCGCGCCGCCCAGCAGCACTTGCTCCAACGCGCGGTCTCCCGCGGTCAAGCGGGCGCCGCCGCCGGGCTCCTGGAGGCCGGCCGACCGGCCCAACTGCCCGCGGACTGCGTCTCGTTCGCCGGCCGCCAAGAGGCGCTGAGCCAGTGCCTGAAACTGCTGCCGCTCCAAGGAGAGTGCCGGCAGCCCACGACGACCGCGGCCATCTGCGGCATGGCGGGAGTCGGCAAGACGACGCTGGCCGTGCACTGGGGTCACCTGGTCGCCGAACACTTCCCCGACGGACAGATCCACGTCGACCTCCAGGGCCACCACTCGTCCCTGCCCCCGCTCGACCCGGCCGCGGCGATCGCCGAGGTGCTCGGCGCCCTGGGTGTGGAGACCGACCGTTCGCACTCGAGTGCCGCCGCGCTCGCCGCCGCCTACCGCAGCGCTCTGGGCGGACGCCGGCTGCTGCTCGTCCTGGACGACGCGGAGGACTGCGAGCAGGTACGTCCGCTGCTGCCCGCCGCACCGGGGTGCCTGGCGATCATCACCAGCAGGCGGCGGCTGGAGGGCCTGGCCGTCACGGACAACGCCCGGATCATCACGCTGGACCCGATGACCCGCGAAGAAGGTCTCGAACTCCTCGACCGGCGACTGGGCACCGACCGGATCCGGGCCGAGCACGCCGCCGCCGTGGAGATCGTGGAGCTGTGCGGCGGACTCCCGCTCGCGCTGGCCGTGGCCGCCACCCAGGCACTGGTGCAGCCGCGCTTTCCGCTGGCCTCACTCGCGGCCAGGCTCCAGAACGCCGACGACTGTCTCGATGTCCTGTCCGGCCGTGACACCCGCACCAACACCCGCAGTTCGTTCCACCGTTCCTACGAATCGCTGGGCAGCAGCGCCGCACGGCTGTTCCGGCTGCTCAGCCTGCACCCCTCGCGGGACATCACCCTGCCGGCCGCGGCCAGCCTGGCCGGCACCGGCCTGCGCAGGACCCGCCAGGACATGGCCGAGCTGATGGACCACCACCTGCTCGTCGAGCTGACCGCCGGCCGCTACACATGCCATGAACTGCTGCGGGCCTGCGCGAGGGAACTGAGCTCGCTGCTGGACGCCCCGACAGTACGCTCCGAAGGACTGTCCCGGATGTTCGAGCACTACCTGTACAGCGCCGACGCGGCCACGGAGCTGCTCGCGCCGCACCGCACCACCGTGGTCCTTCCACCGCCGCGGCCGGGTGTCCGGCCGCAGTCCTTCAGCGGACCGGCGGAGGCCGCGGAGTGGATCGTCGCCGAGCAGTATCTGCTGCCGGAGCTCGTACGCTCCCTCAGCCACTCCCCCCGCGGCGAGACGTTCCGCCGCCGGCTGACCTCGGCACTGGAGATGTGCCTCGACTCCACGGGCCCCTGATCCGGCTGAAGTGAGCAGACCAGCGCGCCGAGCGGCGGTGCCGTGCTCCCGGCGGCGCGGCGCAGCTCGACCGGCCGAACGGCACGGAGAGGCGCCTCTGGTGGCACGCATGGTCAGTGCCATCGGCACGGATGGTCACACTCCGCCGAGCAGCCGGCCGCATCATCTGGTCATGACCAGCACCAACACCGCCACCTTCGGTGGGCGCCTGCTCATCGGCGCCACCGGCTCAGCCGCGGTGGCCACTCTTCCGGCGTACGTCAACGCGTTGCGCGCCACCTTCACGGGCACTGTCACCGTCCTGATGACCCATACCGCCGCGACCTTCCTGCCGCCCCACACAACGCGCCTGTTCGCCGACCGAGTGGTCACCGGCGCCGCACCCGACGACTGGGCGCAGGAGAACCACGCGACCCTCGCGGCCGAGCATGACCTGATGGCCGTTCTGCCGGCCACGGCCAACACGCTCTCCGCCGTGGCTTCGGGTGCCGTGCCGAACATGCTGACCGCGACGATCAGTGCTGCGGAGTTCCCTGTGGTGTTCTTTCCCGTGATGACGGGCGAGATGTGGGGCAAGCCCGCTGTCCGCCGTAACGTGGAACAGCTCCGGCAGGACGGCTATCACGTCGTCGATCCCCAGCAGGGCCGGCGCTACGACGTCGGCCTCAGGGAGTTCGTCAAGGCTCCCATGCCGCCTGCTCCGGCCCAGTTCGTCGAGTTGATGCGGGAGTTCATGCCGCAGGGCAGGCCCGCGGCGGCCTGATGGCTAGCTGTCCCGGCATCGGGACCGGTACATGCCGGGCGTCATGCCCGTCACCGCTTTGAAGGCCCGGTGCAGTTGTGCTTCGCCACCGAACCCGCAGGCCCGCGCCACAGCGGAGAGGACGTACTCGGGATGTGCCGACATCAGCCGTTGGGCGTGTGACACACGCAGCCTGCGGATCATCCCGGTGAGTGATTCACCGTCGTCGGCCAGGGCTCTGTACATCGTGCGTCGCGAAACCCGGCATGCCGCGGCCACGGTGGCGGCATGGAGATCGGGGTCGGTGACGTTCTGGCGGACGAAGCGATGGACGCGTTCCCGCGTCAACGCCGTCGACGCCGGTGGGAGCTCGACGTCCGTGGCCCAGGCAAGGGCCGACTCCAGCAGGTCGACGGCGTGCGGCAGCAACACCGTCGCAGCTCTGGCATCGGTGCGGTGCAGACGGTCGAGGTTGATCAAGAAGTCCGCGATGATTCCGCCGGGTCCTGAGGCGTCCAACTCCACGGCTGTCGCACCGCTCAGCGAGCGGTGCGACAGCCGTTCTCTGGGTATTTTCACGACCAGTTGAGAGAAGTCGTCCGCGAAGTCCAACGCGTAGGGGCGGGAACTGTCGACGAAGGCCATGGAGCCGGGGCCGAGCACCGCGACCTGCTGGTCCTGCTCCAGCCTGGCCCGGCCGCGCAACTGGACGTTGGCGAGGAGGACGTCTCGGTCGTCCCGTGCGATCAGGCGGCGTGTTCGTGCCACCTTCTGGGGGCCCGCGGTCAGTGAGGCGAAGGCGACATCGTGCAGGACCGACGTGTCGATGTGCCCCTCGAAGGCCGCGTCGGGCCTGGGTCGCACCGCGACTCCCACGAATGTGTCGCAGACGACGTCAGCCCAGTAGCTGAAGGCATCGCAGGCCTCGACCTCCGTGCTGGACCACCTCATGTTCACACGTTCACTCACCTGTCCATGATGCCGCCCGCGGTCGTACGGGCGCCGTGCACCGCGCTCGGGTGGGCGACCGGCTCCTCGCGCAGCAACCAGCGGGGGAAGGGTTGACCCAGCCTCACCGCTCGGGTGACGTCCGCGTCACAGCACTAGGCGGCCTCAGGCCGTACGACGCTGCGCAGCTTGCGCAGGGCGTTGTGCTGGCGGCTCTTGACGGTGCCGGCGGGTACGCCGAGGATGCCTGCGGTCTCGTGGATGCTGCGATCGCACAGATAGATGTGGACCAGTACGGCACGGTGCTCGGGAGACAGCCTGCGCAGCAACGGCCGGACCACGAGGGCGTCGTGCACGCCCTCGGTGCCGTCGGCGCCCGAGACGGGGTCGGTGTAGGTGACTCCGACGACCTCTCTGCGCGCGTGGGGCTTGCGCACCCAGTCGATGACCAGGTGTCGGGTCACGGTGAAGAGCCAGCCACGGATCGACCCGTCCATACCGAGCAGACGGTCGCTGTTGCGCCAGGCCCGGATGATGGTCTCCTGGACGATGTCCTCGGCGAGTCCGTGGTCACCCAGCATCTTCTCGGCGTACGAGACAAGGCTGTCCCGGTGTTCCCTCATGATGACGCCGAGCAGATCGGACCGGGACCCAGCCGTGAGGGGCGTAGCCATAGTGTTCTGAACCATCCTGGTTCTCTTCGTGCGGCGACCGGAGGCCGGATGTAACCCCCGTATTCGCACTGTAGGCAGCGGCGGGTGCCAGAAGAATGCTGCATTTGTGTCGTCCGAGTGTCGCGGCCGGGACCGCCGGACACATATGTCGCGGAGTCAACCGGTCAGCGCTGCGACTCCCCGTTTCACCAGGGGTTTTGCTGTCCAGATCGCGTTTTACCCTTTCCTGACAGGATCCAAACAAGTACAGGATGTGAGTCCTTTGTCACGTGTGCGGGGACCGCGTCGAGCCGCCTTGACCCGACGCTGAATCGCGTTGCCGAAGAAACATGTGTGAGCGGCGGCGACTCAAGGCAATTGAGGGGACAGTGCGACCACTCGGTGACCCCCTGGAACATGTGCGGCATCGTTCGCCCGGCACACGGTCCCGGTGGGTGCCGGGAGAGGACGGGAGCCCGCGTCGCCCTCAGGACGGCGCGGGCTCCCGTACGCGGCTCACACGCTGCGTTCGTAGGAGGCCCACGCGATGTGCGACTCGTGCAGGGTCACGGCCACCTCACGGATTCCCCGGGCGCCCTCCCCCAGCGTCCCCGCATGGATCGCCTCGACCAGACGGTCGGCCACCACCTTGGCCAGGAACTCCGTGGAGGTGTTGATCCCGTCGAACCGGTCCACGTCGTCGAGGTTGCGGTAGTTGAACTCGCCCAGCACCTTGCCGAGTTCCGTGGTCGCCAGGCCGATGTCGACGACGATGTTGTCGTCGTCCAGCTCGGGGCGCCGGAACGTGGCGTCCACGAGGAACGTCGCCCCGTGCAGCCGCTGGGCGGGGCCGAAGACCTCGCCGCGGAAACTGTGGGCGACCATCAGATGGTCCCGGACGGTGATGCTGAACAAGGGTCCTCCAGGTGCGTGCATACGGTGCGACGGCTGCGGCACCGGAGCATACCCGGGGGCACGTATGACGTCGGCCGTGCTCCGCCGGGGCTCGCGGGCCGGTGCCCGATGTTCCCCGGGTACGGGTCGGAGTGGGTCTTTTGGGGCGGCATGTGAACCAAATGTGCGGGCCGCTCGTGTCCTTGATGTGCCGGGAGGGACCGGCCCGGGTCGCCTCCCGGCACAACTTTCCTCTTCCCCTTCCGGTCCCGTGCGGCAAGGATGTCGGAGCGGTGGGGCGGGCTCGAAAAGGGGCGGTTCGTGCGGGCCGGACGTGCCCGGTCACCCGCGGGTCGTCCCGACCGTGACTCGGTCCGCCCGGCCGTTTCCGGTTCAAGCCGCCCGGGGCCGGCTTCACCGGCAGAGGAGGACGATGAACACGCCACCGGGAAGCCGTCTGGAGAGGGCCCTGGCTGACTTCGCCGAGCAGTACGGAGCTCTCATCCGGGCCCGGGAACAGATGAGGGCGCTGTCGGTCACGACGTGTTCCAAGGACGGTGTCGTGGAGGTCACGGTGGGCTCCGACGGCCGTGCGGTGGGGGTCCGCTTCATCGACCGGCGGTTCCGCGAGATGGCGTCCGCGCAGCTCGGTGACAGCGTCCTGGAGGCGCTGACGACGGCACGCGCCGAGGTCACGGCCCGCGTCGCCGCCGTCATGGCAGCCGCCGCGTTCCCCCTGCCCCCGTCGGCGCGGTCCCTGCCCTGGGACGACCGGAGCGCGGCGGACGCGGCCCTGGACTCTCCGTCGTGGTGCTGGCGTCGGCTGGTGCGGGAGGCGCGCGCGCTGACGTCCGGCCCCGGCCCGGTGCGTGAGTCCGGCGTGGTGAAGACCGGCGGCGCGGTGGGTGCGTGGGACGCCGGGGCGGGGGTGGTGGAGACGTCGAGGTCGCGGGCCCAGGGACCGCTGTGGGGTCGCGGCCGCTTCGGAACGCGGTCCGGCTCCGCGCACGCTTCTGTGCCGGCGGAGCTGCGCGAGGCCGTCCTGGCGCTGCGCAACTCCGTGTGCGCCGCGGTGAGCGACCCCTGCGGTCCCCCTGTGTGCGGATGCGCGGGGGCGCTGGAGCGGCCGGGGAGAGGCGCCGGGGCAACCGCGGAGTCCGCCTGACAACTGTCACACGTGTGTTGGGTTGCCCGGCATCCGAAGGCCCCGTCCACTCTCGTACGCTCTCAGGTAGGTTTGTCGGCAGAACCCTCGTCCTCGGCCCAGGTGTGAGCCTTCGTCGGCGTGACGGAGTGTGCTCGAAGTCCCACCACAACGAGAGGATGTCAACGACCGTGCCGAGGCTTCTGCAGGAGAGCGACGTCGTCCGCGTCGAGAGCAATGTCTTCACGGTGTCCGGCAGCAACACCAACTGGATCATCGTCAGGGACGGTGACAGCTGCACGCTCGTCGACACGGGCTATCCGGGCGACCGTGACGCGCTGCTGGCCTCGCTGTCAGTGGTCGGGCTCAACCCGCGCTCCGTGGCCGCTGTCCTGGTCACGCACGCGCACAACGACCATATCGGCACGGCCGAGCACCTGCGTGCCCTGTACGACGTGCCGGTCCTCATGCACGAGGAGGAGGTGCCGCACGCCCGTCGTGACTTCCTCGACCAGGTGTCCGTCGGACAGGTGCTGGCTCAGGCATGGCGGCCGGGTGTGCTCCCCTGGGCCGTCCACGCGCTGCGGGCCGGCGGGACCACCCATGTGCCCGTCTGCGAGCCCGCGGCGTTCCCTGTGTCGGACGCCCTGGACCTGCCCGGATCGCCGGTACCCGTGCACACGCCGGGGCACACCAAGGGCCACAGCGCCTACTACCTGCCCGGCAGCGGGATCCTGATCAGCGGTGACGCCCTGGTGACGGCGCATCCCACCTCGCGGTTCAGCGGACCGCAGCTGCTGCCGGACATGTTCCACACCGACCGGGCGCGGGCTCTCGACTCCCTGTCCGTGATCGAGGAGTTGGACGCGGGCATCGTCCTGCCCGGCCACGGCCCCGTTCACCACGGGTCGGTCAAGGAGGCCGTGCTGACCGCCCGTGAGCACGCCGCCCGCTGAACGTCCCCGCCCCTGGGCTCGGCCATATCTCACACCGCTCTGGCCGAGGGATCATGCGGAGCGGTTCGACGAGATACTTACCGGGCAGTATGTTCGGAGGGCACCTCGTGAGAGTGACGTCCGCAGGCCTCGGGAGGTCCAAGAAAAGCTGGTGCTTGCCGTATGCGCAGGCACATCAGCGCTTATCGTGAAGAGTGAACATGCCGGACGAACCGTCTGGCGTTGACACTTATCCGCACGGCGCCCCCGGCATGGGTACCATGCGCAGAAACATCCATATCGAGGGAGTGAACGGTTGTGACCAGCCAGTCAGCCGCCACGCTCCGGTCGCGGTACGTAGAGCAGGCCGCGTCGGACTTGGAGGAGAACCGTCGGCGACAGCAAGAGCTGGCCGAGAAGATCACGGTGCTGAAGCAGGAGGAGGCCCTCCTCGCGGACATCCTCAACCTCGCCGAGCGGTACGAGGGTTTCGCGGACGCCTCCCGGCTGCCCGAGCAGTTGCAGGACGAGCCGGTCGTCACGAAGGCGAAGCGGACGCCCGCCAAGGCCACTTCGCGGCGCCCGGCACCGGCCAAGGCACCTGCGGTGAGCAGCTCGGCGGCGGCCGGCGCGAAGGGGAAGTCGCGCCAGCCCCTGCTCGGTGACCTGCTCGCGCAGTTGCTCGCCAAGTACGACGAGCCGCGTCTGGCGAAGGAACTGCGGGACGAGCTGCTGAAGAAGCACCCGGACCGCAACCCCACACCTCAGGTGGTGCGCAACACCCTTGAGTCGCTGGTCGCGAAAGGTCTCATCCAGCGGCACAAGCAGCAGCGCTCCGTCATGTACACCCTGGTGGACCGGAGCGCGGCGGCCGGCTGACACCCGTCTCCCGTCCCGCGAGGTGCGGTCCGGCCTGTCAGCGGTCCGGGCTGTCAGCGGTACGCACCGCACGCGACACCGTGCGGCACGCGGGACGGGGAAGGTGTCCGGGAGCGGTGTCCCGGAGCTCCTCCTTCACGAGGCCGCGCCCGTCGGCTACAGGACCACGTCCGCCAGCCGCGCCACCTCGTCGAGGTCGTCGACGGTCGGGATGAGGATGAGTTCGTCGACGCCGAGTTCCTCGTAAGCCTTGACCGTCGTGCGTACGGCGTCCGCTCCCCCGCTCACCTCGGCGGCCCTCGCCCGTGCTCCCTCGGGCCCGGCCGGCAGGTAGTAGTCATGGACGTTGGCCCGGCCACGCTCCTCGTCCCCCAGGGCGTAGTACGCGAGAGCAACGAGGTGGGGCGCGCCCGCGCGACCGGCCTCCTGCCAGGCCGCGCGGGCGCGGTCGAAGAGCGGGGCGATGAGCCCGGGTGCCGCCGACGGGCCGATGTATCCCTGGCCCGCCCTGGCGACGCGGTCGAACGACACCTGCGCCATGCCGCCGAAGAGCAGCGGTACCTCACGGGTGCCCTCAGGCACGGCCGGGTTGTCGCAGCCGGGCGGGATCTCGCCGCGCCAGACACTGCGGTAGGTCTCGATGTCCTGGTCCAGTCGCTTTCCGGTGCCGCGCGGGCCGAGGCCGTCCACCACGAAGTCGTCGGCACGGCCGCCCAGTCCGAGACCGAGCGTGAGCCGGCCGCCGGAGACCGCGTCGATCCCCGCGACCTCCTTGGCCAGCAGGACCGGCGGCCACACGGGGGCCAGCAGCAGCGTGCTGATGAGGCCGATCCGCTGTGTGGCGCCCGCCGCCGCGGCGAGGGCGACGGTGTCCATGACGCCGGGGTAGGCGATACGCCCGAGCGAGCCGAGTGAACTGAACCCGGCCTCCTCCGCGTTC
Organism: Streptomyces sp. NPDC090106; assembly: GCF_044747265.1. Lineage (NCBI taxonomy): Bacteria > Bacillati > Actinomycetota > Actinomycetes > Kitasatosporales > Streptomycetaceae > Streptomyces > Streptomyces sp. NPDC090106. The sequence continues at coordinate 110,014 of NZ_JBIVDS010000016.1, forward strand.
CTGGCCCAGGCCGGGACGACATCGGGTCGGACGTCGCGGATCTGGTTGGGAAGCCCTATGCCGATCTTCACTGCGCGCATCTCCTCATCACAGGGCCGCCTCGTGCGTGTCTCCCGCCCGGGCTCCCCTCCGTTCCTGCTTCCTCCACGGATGCCCGGGGCGAAAAGGTTCACCCCGGCGCGGCGGAAGGGCATGCGAGAGGCACGACCGGTACCTCCCACATGTGTCCGCGTGGATGGGCTCCCCGGAGAGCTCAGTAGCCCCGCCACACGTTGTCGAACGCCGCGTCCTCGATGCCCTGCCGCAGTCGTACGGCCTCCAGCTGTGTCACCGCGTCGCCGACGGCGGCCAGCACGGTGGTGACCGCGTCCTCCAGAGGGCTGTCGGGGATGTCCGAGGGGGCGTCACCGACACCCGCCGCCACGAGCAGGGCGGTGAGGACGGGTTCCCCGGACGTCCTGCGTTCCTCCGCCGCGCGCCTGGCGGGCGAATCGGCCGGTGAACCGGTCTGCGTGGCCGCCGAGAACGGCAGATGAAGGCCGTGTCCCGTCCGGTGGGTGAGGAGCCCGGCCCGCTTCAGGTCGTCGGCGTAGGCGGCGGCGAGCTCGCTGCCGCGGCGCCACAGCCAGGCGTCGACCGTCTCGTACGGCTCCTGCGGGGAGAGCGCGGCAGCCGCCTGGTCCAGCAGGGCGTCACCGGTCTCCACCGGAGGGCCGGGCACCAGGCGGTCGCCGTCCAGGGTCAGTGCGCCGTGGTCCAGGAGGTCGACCGCCTCCGCGCCGGCGAGCGCGAGGGACAGGTCGCCCTGCTCCACGGAATGGCCGGCCGGCAGACCCAGGGCGATGAGCGTGAGGTCGCGTGCGGTGGTCATGAGTCCCTCCTCGTCTCCAGCAGGCGCAGCCACACCTCGCTGATGGTCGGGAACGCGGGTACGGCGTGCCAGAGGCGGTCGATGGGCACCTCGCCGGTGATGACGACGGTGGCCGAGTACAGCAGTTCGCTGACGCCGGGGCCGGCGAAGGTGGCGCCCACGACGACCTGGCGGTCCGGGTCGACGAGGATCCGGGCCCTGCCCTTGTAGTCGGTGCGGTACAGATGCGCGCCGCCGACATGGCCGAGTTCGTAGTCGACGACCTCGACGGTGCGGCCGGTGCGCTCGGCCTCCTGGACGGTCAGTCCCACGGCGGCGACCTCGGGGTCGGTGAAGACCACACCGGGGACGGCTTCGAGGTCGGCCGTGCTGCTGTGCGGGGCCCAACGCCCGGTGTCCAGCCGCTCGCCGCGGGCCCGGGCGCCGATCACGGCCCCGGCGAGACGGGCCTGGTACTTGCCCTGATGGGTGTACAGGGCCCGGCGGTTGACGTCGCCGACGGCGTACAGCCAGTTCCCGGGCACCTCGGTGACGGTCAGGCTGTCATCGGTGGCGATCCAGTCGCCCGGCTTCAGCCCCACGGTGTCGAGCCCGATGTCGGCCGAGCGCGGGGCGCGGCCGGTGGCGAACAGGATCTCGTCGGCGGTGATCTCTCCGCCGTCCGACAGCCTGACCAGGACCTCGTCGCCCACTCGCCGCGCGCCGACGACGGAGACCCCGAAGCGGACGTCCGCGCCGGCCTCGCGCAGTCGCTCGGTGACCAACTCGCCCGCGAAGGGCTCCATCCGCGGCAGCAGCCCGTTCTCCCGGGCGAGCAGGGTGACCCGGCTGCCCAGGCCCTGCCAGGCGGTGGCCATCTCGACGCCCACGACTCCGGCGCCGACGATCACGAGGCGTTCCGGTGCCCGCTGGGCGCTGGTGGCCTCGCGGCTGGTCCAGGGCCGCAGATCCTCGATGCCGGGCAGCGGGGGCAGGGCCGCGCGGGTGCCGGTGCAGACGGCGACGGCGTGCCGGGCGCGCAGACGGACCGTCTCGCCCTGCACGGTCTCCACGGTCACCTCCCGCTCCCCCGCCAGGCGTCCGTGGCCACGCAGCAGGTCGATGCCGGCCGACTCGATCCACTCGACCTGGCCGTCGTCCTTCCAGTCGGAGGCGACGCGGTTGCGGTGCGCCAGGACGGCCTCGGTGTCGAGGGGGTTCTTGACGGCGGGGTCGATGCCAGGGACGTGCAGGGCGTCGGCGCGCGTCAGCACGGGGCGCAGCAGGGCCTTGCTGGGGTCACAGGCCCAGTACGAGCACTCGCCGCCCGCCAGTTCGCTCTCGATGATGACGGTGCTCAGGCCCGCGGCGGTGGTGCGGTCCGCGACGTTCTCGCCGACCGGGCCTGCGCCGATCACTATGACGTCGTAGGTGCGAATGTTCTCGGTCGTCATGTGTCTGGTGTCCTTCGGTGGACGTTGCTGGTCGGACGAGTGCCGATCGGGCGGATGTTGGGGTCAGGCGGATGCCGGTCGGGCGGCTGTCGTAGGTCGGGGCGGGCCTGGTCTCAGCGGCCGGGGGCGCGCTCGGTGACCTCCTGGAGGAACCACTCGTTGCCGTCGAGGTCCTTGAAGGCGGCGAAGGTGCCGTAGCTGGCCCGCTCGGGATGCGGCCCGGGCACCCGGTGGGTGTCACCGGCGTGGTGGAAGGCTCCGGTCTCGTCGCGGAACGGACCGTCGACCTCGACACCGTGGGAGGTCAGCTCCTCCTTGGCCTTGACGATGTCGGTGACGGTCAGCTGAAGGCCGTGCAGCGTGCCCGCCTCCTGCCGGGTGAGGCCCTCCCCGAAGATGATCGAGCACTCCGAACCGGGCGGGGTGACCTGCACGATCCGGTAGCCGTCGTGGATCGGGAAGTCGGCGTCGAGGCGCCAGCCGAGCTGCTCCACGTAGAAGCCCTTGGCGCGGTCCACGTCGCCGACGGGCAGGATGACGACTTCGAGCTTCATGTCCATGGCTGGGATCTCGCCTTCGGTGAGGTGTGTGATGTGTCATGTGTCATGTGTGGCTCGTGGTGGTCGTTCATGACTTCAGGTCTGCTCGGGCTTCAGGTCTGCTCGGGTGTGCATGCAGTCTCGATCGAGGCGGACATGTGCGGCATCAGTCACCTGACGGTGTGATGTGTCGGCCGTACTCAACGGCGGTGACCGATTCGTGACCGTGGCGACGGACACCTGACGGCCTTGGGATACGTGTGAATGTCGGGGCGCTCTGCCCCTCGACCGATCACGGAAGGACAGATCTTGAGAAGACTCTTTCCCACCTCCCGCGCCGGACGCGCTCTCACGGTGGGTGCCGCGCTCCTCTCCGCCGGGGCGGCCCTCGCCCCGGCCGGAACGGCCGCGGCGAGCACGGCCACGGAGAACCGGCACCGGGTGGACTACGTCGCTCTCGGCGACTCCTACGCCTCGGCGCCGGTCGTGCCCACGCAGGTCGACGCGACCTGTCTGCGCTCCAGCCGGAACTACCCCTCGCTGGTGGCGCAGTCGCGTTCCGCGTCCCTGACCGACGTCAGCTGTGCGGGTGCCACGACCGAGGACATGACGGCCGCGCAGAGCGACGGCGTGGCGCCGCAGCTCGATGCCCTCGACCGGGGCACCGACCTGGTCACCCTCACCATCGGTGGCAACGACATCGGCTTCTCGACGGTGCTGGGCACCTGTGCCCAGCTCACCTCCGGCGACCCCGCGGGCACCCCGTGCCAGAGCCACTTCACGGCCACCGGCACGGACCGGATCACGGACGCCGTCGCGCAGACCGGACCGAAGGTGGCCCAGGTGCTGCGCGGCATCCACAAGCGGGCGCCGCACGCCCGTGTCGTGGTGGTCGGCTACCCCGACCTCTTCCCGGACGACGGCGTGGGCTGCACCAGCAAGACCGTGCCGTTGGCCATGGGTGACTTCGCCTGGCTGCGTGACAAGGAGAAGGAACTCAACGCCATGCTGGCCCGCGAGGCCCGGCACGGCGGCGCGAAGTACGTGAACACGTACACGCCGACCGTCGGTCACGACCTCTGCAAGCCGACCGGCGAGCGGTGGATCGAGACGTTCGCCCCGGAGACGCCGGCCGCGCCGGTGCACCCCAACGCCGTGGGTGAGAGCGCGATGGCCACCGCTGTCGAGGGTGTTCTCGCGCGTCACCACTGACGTTCGCCGCTGGGCGGATGACCGGTCCGGCACGCTCCACCGCCGGACCGGTCTTTTCGAGCCCGGACTCCGAGTCGGAGCCCGGGCTCGTCCTCGTCCTCGTCCTCGTCACAGGAAGCTGGAGGCCGCGGGGCCGTACCCGCCCAGCACCGCGCTCTCCGTCCAGTTCCACACCTGTGCCTGCGTCGGCAGGTCGTGCTGTTCCGGGTGTGCCTCGCCGAGGGAGGGCTGCTCGGCGGCGGCGATGTGCCGGCGGGCCGGACGACGGGACTTGGCGAGCCGTAGGCGGGTGTGCGTCAGGGAGACCATGTCCTGCTCCGGTGGTGTGGGTGAAGACGCGTCAGGCGGCAGCGGCGGCGCTGATGGCGACCGGGATGTTGCCGCGCAGGGCCTTGGAGTACGGGCAGATCTGGTGGGCCGCGTCGGCCAGCTCCTGGGCGGTGGCCTGGTCGACGCCGCCGAGGACGGGGTTGAGGACCGCGGACAGGGAGAACTCCCCGTCGTCGCCGTGCGTGAGGGTGATCTCGGCCGTGATGTTCGTGCTGGTCAGCCGGACCTTGCGCTCGGTGGCGGCCCGGCGGAGCGCACCGAGGAAGCAGGCGGCCCAGCCGGCGGCCAGGAGCTGCTCGGGGTTGGTCGCGGTACCGGCGCCGCCGAGCTCCTTGGGGAGGGCGAGGCTGGTCTCCAGCAGACCGTCGGAGGAGCGGACGTGACCGCCGTTCCGGCCTTCTCCGTCTACGTCGACAACGGCGGTGTAGCTGACTGCCATGACTGGTGCTCCCCATCTGGGTCGAAAGGTTCTCTGTCACCGCTGACCAGGCCACATTTCGTGTCACCGGTTGAGGTGGTGATGCAATCATGGCAGCAGATTGCGTCACCAGTCAAGGTGGTGATTCACATACGACAACGCTGTCGCCCTTGCGACATGTCTCAGCTGTGCCACCCGGATCGAGTGACACATGCCGCGTCGCCGTCGGATTCTGTCGCGCAGATGAACGGCACACAGCGCGCCGGGAGAGGCACAGAACCGATGAGACACACCCGTCTGCTGGCGACGTTCGCCGCCGGCGTCGCACTGGCCGCCACGGCGGTCGCCCCGTCCTTCGCCGACCCACCGACGTCGTCACCGCACACCTCGACGGCGGCCGGAACCCCGGGGGACGGATCGACGGTCCGGCTGATCACCGGCGACAGCGTGACCGTGGTGAAGGGCCCTGACGGCACACAGACGGCCTCGGTACGACCCGGCCCCGGGCGCGACGGCATCGTCTTCCACACCTTCGAGCAGGACGGACACCTCACGGTCCTGCCCGCCGACGCCTCGCCCCTGGTCTCCCGAGGCCGCCTGGACCGCGACCTGTTCGACGTCACCTCGCTCCTCGCCCAGGGGTACGACGACGGACTGCCCCTGATCGTCGGCAGCTCCGGCACGGCGACCGCCCGGACGGCGGACAAGCTCGCCTCCTTCGCCGAAAAGGGCTCCCCCACCAGGGAGTTGCCGAGCATCCACGCCCGCTCCCTGCACGTCTCCCAGGACGACCTGAGCCCCTTCTGGCGCCAACTGGCCTCGGCCGAAGCTGCTTTGAAAACCTCCGCCGTGCCCCGGATATGGCTGGACGGCCGGGTGCACGCGGTCCTCGACCGCAGTACCGCCCAGATCGGCGCTCCGACGGTCTGGCAGACAGGTGTGCACGGCGAGGGCGTCAAGGTCGCGGTCCTGGACACCGGAGTCGACCAGACACACCCTGACCTGGCAGGACGTGTCTCCGAGGCCGTCGACTTCTCCGGCAGCCCTTCCACCGCCGACCCGTTCGGACACGGCACCCATGTCGCCTCCATCGTCGGCGGCAGCGGCGCGGCCTCCGACGGGCTCCGCAAGGGCGTCGCGCCCGGTGCGGACCTGCTCGTCGGCAAGGTCCTCGGCGACGACGGCAGCGGCTCCGAGTCCTCGGTGATCGCCGGCATGCAGTGGGCTGCCGCCCAGGGCGCCAAGGTCGTCAGCATGAGCCTCAGCTCCAACAGCCCCAGCGACGGCCAGGACGCGATGAGCCAGGCCGTCGACGAGCTCTCCCGCTCCACCCCCACCCTGTTCGTGATCGCCGCCGGGAACAGCGGCCGCGACGGCGCCTCCACCGTCGCCTCCCCCGGCGCGGCCGACTCCGCGCTGACCGTCGGCGCCGTCGACCGCGACGACTCGCTGGCCGACTTCTCCAGCCGCGGCCCGCGGGTCGGCGACGGCTCGGTCAAGCCGGACGTGACCGCCCCCGGCGTCGGCATCGTGGCCGCTCGCGCCACCGGCACCACCGAAGGCGACGTGGTCGACCAGTACTACGTGGGCTATTCCGGCACCTCCATGGCCACTCCGCACGTCGCGGGCACCGCCGCGCTGATCGCCCAGCGCCACCCCGACTGGACCGGCGCCCAGATCAAGGACGCGATCGTCAGCACCGCCCGTACCGTCTCGGGCCAGCAGGTCACCGAGCAGGGCGGCGGACGCGTCGACGCCGCCGAGGCGGCCCTCGGCACCCTCACCGCGACCGGCAGCCTCACCCCTGGCGCCTTCCAGGTCGGCGACCCGGCCAGGACGCTGGACGTCACCTACACCAACACCTCGGACCAGGCCGTCACCCTCGGCCTGACGCCCGCCCTCAAGGACTCGGCCGGCCGCCCGGCCCCCTCGGGCGCAGTCGGCCTCCCCGGCTCCGTCCGCGTCCCCGCGCACGGCACCGCCACCGTCCCCCTCACCGTCGACCCCGCCGAGGCCGGTCAGGGCACCTACTACGGCCACGTCACCGGCACCCCGTCCGACGGCACCGCCCCGGCCGTGCACACCACGCTCAGCCTGATCGTGCACGGCCCCGTCCACCGGCTCACCGTGCGGACGTACGACCAGAACGGCGACCGCGTCGCGGCACAGCCGGTCATCTGGGGCCCCGGCGGCTTCGTTCCCTACACGGACCCCGCCAACGGTGTCGCCGAGGCCGAGGAAGGCACCTACCAGGTCAGCCACACGTTCCTCAGCGACGCTCAGGACGGCCAGGAACTGCGCGAGGTGGTCCTGCCCGAGGTGAAGGTCACCGAGGACACGACGGTCACCGTGGACGCCCGCAGAACCGTCCCGGTCGAGATCCGCACACCCCGGCCCGCCGAACAGCGCGGAGTGCTCAGCTACCAGACGTACCGCGAACTCGACGGCCGTGCCCTGGTGCAGGGCACCATGTTCTTCGACATCGCCAAACGGCTCTACGTCAGCCCCACCGCCCAAGTACGGGACGGAACCTTCGAGTTCGCCTCCCGCTGGCAGCTCGTCGCCCCGCTGCTCCAGACCCGCGCCACCGGTTTCACCGGCGCAGTGAACGCCTACTACATGCCGTCCTCGGCCCTGTTCGACGAGCGTGGCACCACCCTGCGGGCCGTCGACGCGGGCAACGCCGAGTCCCCCGCCCTGACCGGTGTCCGGGGCCGCCTGGCGATCCTGGACGCCCAACAGGGCTGGGTCAGCGACGAGGTGCTGAGCAAGCTGGCGGCGGCAGGCGCCAAGGGCGCCCTGCTGGTCACCTTCGACGACAACCCGTGGACCCGATGGACCCCCGACGGCGACCGCTCCCCCGTGCCGGTCGTCCGCGTCGGCGCCACCACCGGAGCCGAGCTCCTCAAACGGCTCCGCCGCCACACCACCGAGCTGACGTTCCGCGGCACGGCCCGCAGCCCCTACCTCTACGACGTCATGCAGGTGTCCGAGCAGCGGATCCCGCAGCAGGTCACCCACACCGTCTCCGCCCGCGACAGCGCCGTACTGCACACCACCTACGCCGACAACGGCGGCAGCGGCTGGGCCGCCGAACAGCGCTTCGCCCGGCGCCCCTACCAGCAGACCGCCTGGAACCAGTACAGCCGCTACGTCCCCACCGGCATCACCCGCACCGAGTACGTCAGCGCAGGTGACACCGTCTGGCAGCACCTCGTCCACCACACCACCGTCTACGACCCCGACGTCCCGCTCGCACTCGGTATGCGCGACACACCCCGCACCTACCGGGCGGGCACCGAGTCGGACGAGACCTGGCAGGGCGCCGTCGTCCGCCCGTCCATCCCCGTCGGCGCCACCGAGCCGACCGAGCGCCGGGGCGACGTACTGCGCCTGCGGGTACCGGAGTTCACCGACTCCCGGTCCGGCCACTGGTCCCGCAGCCTGCCCTCCGACGGCGGTGGTGTCGGTACGTCCCGCACCGAGGCGACGCGGGACACGGTCGCGGCCTCCCTCTACCGCAACGGCACCCCTCTGAACGGCCTGGACAGCGCCTGGACCGACGTCGAAGTACCGTCCGGCACCGCCGACTACCGTCTGGAACTGAGCACTTCACGCACCTCCCCCGACTGGCACCTCGCGACCGCCACCCAGACCTCCTGGTCCTTCAGATCGGGCCCGAGCACCGAGCCCACCGCACTCCCCCTCCTCCAACTCGACTACGCCGTACCGGTCGACGCCCACAACACCGTCACCCGGTCCGGCACGTACGGCGTGGACGTCACCGTCCGATCCCAGGACGGCGCCCTCACCCCGCACGGCTCGAAGGTGCGGGTCGAGATCTCCTACGACGACGGCCGCACCTGGCGGACGGCGGACGTCCGCGACCGCGGTCGCAACACGTTCAGGGCCACGGTGGAGCGCCCGCGCCACCAGCACGGCAGCGCCGCCGTCACCCTCCGCGTCACGGCCCGGGACTCCTCGGGCAACAGCGTCCGTCAGACGGTCACCCGCGCCTGGGCGGAACGCCGCTGATCCTCGCCGGCCCGGAGGGCGAGAGGACCGTACGGTCCTCTCGCCCTCTGTCGTCGTACGGCCTTGGAGTACAGTCCTCGGACTGTCCAGGCCACGGCGAACGGGAGGGGCCTGAGGAATGCTGGAAGCCGCGGGGGTCTCACAGGAACAGGAGTCGGTCTACCGTCTCCTCGTGACGGCGGGCGGAGCCACCGCCCACGATGTCTCCCGACGTACACATGTGAGTGAGCCAGAGAGCACACGTGTGCTGGAAGCTCTGGTGCACCAAGGACTGGCCAGCCACAACGACGGCACGCCCCGGGTGTTCCGGGCGGTCCCTCCGGATGTGGCGCTCCTCCCCCGCATCAAACACACCGCCGACGCGCTGGACACGGCACGCGGAGAAGCGGACCGGCTCCTTGAGGCCTACCGCGAGACCGCGCGTCGCCATGACGCCGGTCAGCTCCTGGAGGTCATCACGGGAGCCGAGGCCCTGCGACAGCGGCTGAGACAGATCCAGGTGAACGCACGTGAGGAGATGCTCTGGTTCTGCCGTGCTCAGTACGTCGCCATGCCGTCGGGCAGCAACACCGAGGAGTTCGACGCGCTCGCCCGCGGTGTCCGCTACCGCGTGCTCTATGAGAAGCCCTTCTTCGACGACGAAGGCGCCGTCGACAATGTTGTAGCCGGTGTCCAAGCAGGCGAAATTGCCCGTGCCGTCCCCTGGTTGCCGCTGCGCCTCGCGATCGCCGACCGTTCCGTCGGCATCTTCCCCCTGGTGCCGGGCGGACCCGAGGGCAGCCCGGAGCAGCCGACCACGGCACTGGTGAGAGACAGCAATCTGCTCGGGGCCCTCGTCGCCCTGTTCGAGAGTTACTGGGAGCACGCCGTTCCCCTGCATCTCTCGGAGACCGGCGACCTTGCCGCGGATGACACCGCGCACTACCCCGCGCTGTCGCCGGCCGACGGCAAGCTGCTCTCACTGCTCGTCGCGGGAGTCGCCGACAAGGCGATCGCCTCCCAGATGAACCTCAGCCGCAGAACGGTGCAGCGCCGGATCCAGAATCTGATGGAACGCGCCGGAGCCGGAACGCGTATGCAACTCGCTTGGCAGGCCGCCCGACGCGGCTGGCTGTGACATCAACAGCCTCCGCAGGGCCCTTCGAGCGCGAAATCCGTCCCGACGGGAACGCACCCCTCTACGGGAGAATCGTTCTGAGCGAAGAATCGAACTGTTCGAATCGAGAGGCGATTTAGTACTCTCTGCCGTTTTCGCGAGCTATGAGTGTCGGGCAGTGACAGCTACGCCGCATGACCCGAACGGCAGACGCAGCGTCCTAACAGGCGGCACCACGGCGACCCGACTCGACCCGACCTATTACGCCGTAATAGCCAGAACGCCTGTGGCCGGCAAGAGACGATGCTCTTGCCGGCCACAGGCGTGTTGATCAGTTGATCAGGAAGCGTTGGTGCGGGATCCGACGCGCTTGCTCTGGTGCTTGTTCAGGACGTCCAGCATCCTGTCGAACTCGGTGTCGCTCATCTTCTGGATGAGGTGCATCGCGATGAACGCGCCGTCGTCGTAAGGGAGTCGTCGAGCGGTACCCGCTTCCGCCCTCTCCAAGTCCGGGTCCCCGACCAGGCTCTCGGCTGCTCGGGGATCGGGCACGCTATCCACTCGCTCGACGGGAGTCGCATCCGGTGCGGTTGCCTCAGCCGGCTTCGGTACCGGCGCTGCGCTGACGCTCCCCTTGCTTCGAGGGGAACTGCCAGCCGACTCGGTGCTGTTGAGGCGAGTCGGTGACACACTCCTCGGCGGTTCCTGGATCGGAGGTGCCTCGGAGGGGGGCGCGGAGGAGGGCTCGGAGATCTCGGGATCGTCGGCTTCGACGGCCTCGTCGGCCTGGGCGGCCTCGGCGGCCTCGGCGGCCTCGGCGGCCTCGGCGGCTTCCGGAATGTCGACGGAGTGGGAGCGTTCCGGCTCTTCCGGTGGTTCCGGCCTGTCCTTCTCCTCGACAACAACGGGCGGGGGTACCCGCCGTTCGGCCTCCTTGCGCGCGCGCTCGGCCTTGAGTTCCTGTAGGGCGGCTTCCTGTCGTTCCTGCGGTTCCTTGGCGACCGAACGCAGGAATTCGACGGGCTCCTCCCCCACCGCGGCCTGGAGTTCGGGACTCAGATTGAGCAGGGCAAGGCGCTGGGAAACCCATCCCTGCGACTTCCTCAATCGCTTGGCGAGCTTGGACTGTGACCCATGGATCGCGAGGAGGCGTTGCAGTGCGCGTGCCTCGTCCAGCGGGTCGAGGTCATTCCGGTGGATGTTCGCGACGAGTGCGGACTCAAGAATCGAGTCGCCGTCACTCCCCTGGTCGTCATCAACCATCACGCTGAGATGCGTGAGCCCCGCCTCGCGGGCGGCCGCCAGTCGGCTGCTTCCGTCCACGACGACATGGGTCGTGTCGGGTTCCAGGTCTTTCGCCCGTGCCGGATTGGCCTTGAGGTAGGCGTCACGGTTCATGACCGTGATGGCCTGCTTCTGGCCGTGCTCCTTGAGGCTGCCCGCGAGTTCGGTGAGATCCCCCAGGGTGGTGCGCGGGTTCTCGGGGTTGGGGCTGATCCGCATGACCGGGAGTCGGGTCGGCGGAGCCACTCCGTCGGTCGGCACCCCGGTCGCGGCACCGATGGCGGCGCGCCGGGCGCTGACCGGCCGGGCCGCTCCCCCGAAGCGTCCGGCACCCAGCTGGTCGGCCTTGCTCATGAGATCTCCCGGGCCAGCGCGCGCATCGCGACGGCCTGCTGCGAGGCGGGCGCGTAACTCAGCAAGGGCTGCTTCATGCGCACGGCTTCCTTCTGTTCCTTGAGGTCGTTGATGAGACCGACGACCCGCGGATCCTTTATGTCGATCCAGCCCTGGAGGGACGAGGTGGCGATGTAGCCGCGCCGTCCGTCGTAGAGGTTGACGACGATGCCCAGGTAGTCGATGTCGAGGGCGAGGTCGTTGCGGAGATCCTCTATCTGGTTCGTCAGGAGGTCATAGGCATCGGCCGAACTGTCTTCGGCCTGGACGACGATGAGTGCCCCGGACTGGCCCGGTCCTTCGGTGTCGCGCCGCCGACCGTAGTAGGCGGCGGCGTCCATGCTGAGACCGAGGCTGGGCGGGCAGTCCACGATGATGACGTCGTAATCGGCTTCGAGCGGCAGCAGCGCCCGCTCCAGCGCGGCTTCCCGCGCACGCACCGCAGAGAGCCGTACATCGAGCAGGAACGCGTCATGGCAGGCGGGCAGCAGATGGAGTCGGCCGCCGAAGTGCTCGTCGTCGATGGAGACGATGAGATCCCGGAGTTCGCCCTTGGGGTCACCGGCCATGTGGTTGGTGAGGCTGTCACCGTTCATCGCCACCGGGGACGCGCCCAGTTGGTTGGTGAGGTGGCACTGCGGGTCGAAGTCGACCAGAAGAACACGGAGGCCGTGCCCCGGAAGCTTCTCGACATCGAGCGGATCGTTCTCCACGCCCGTCGACTCGGCATCGGCGTCACCGGCGCGCAGGGCCGTGGCGAGGGCCTTGGCGACCCGCACGGGGAAGAGCCGGTTGGGGTCCTCGGAGAGGGCCTCGCCCACGCCCGCCGTGATAGCGGTCTTGCCTACGCCGCCCTTCTGGTTGCAGACGACGATGCGGCGCGTGATGTCCGGACGCTGGACGTCCGGAGCGGGGTTGGTGTCGAGCCACAGCTGAACGGACTGGGCGAGCCCTTGGATCAGGGAGACACGACGGTCCTCCGCGATCCGACGGAACTCCTCCCACTGGCCCGGCGGAAGGAAGGTGGAGAAGGATTCGGCGCCGGCGGTGTCGACCGAGGCGGTGGCCGAGGCGAGGTCGCACCAGGCGGCGATGCCCTGCTCAACCGCGGTCTGAATCTCGACGCCGAGCTGGGCAGTTCTGACCTTGAGGTTCTGCCGGAGCCATCCCGGCAGTTTGGAGACGACCTTGGCTCGGTCGCTTGAGGTGGCTGGCATACTCATGGCGCTACCTTACTAACGTCGTAGATCATCCACTGCACCGACACGTTAGTTAGTGCGACTTGGTGATGAAGAAGAGACCCGAGGGACCTATTACGGCGTAATAGGTCGGGCAGGCTCACCAGCCCCAGAGGACGAATCCACCTTCCTCGCTGCCATCCGTCCCCACAAGGTCCAGAGCCGTCACATCTTCCTGAACCACCCGTTCCGGACTGTCGGACCCTCAGACCTATTACGGCGTAATAGGTCTGACGCATCCATGGCCGTACCCATGACAGCGCCAGACCGCCGCCCTCACACCGCTCGACCTATTACGGCGTAATAGGTCGAGCATGGAAACGCCCTCTCGGCGTCAGGTCACCGACGCGTCCTGGAGCTCCAGAGCTGCGGCCAGAGCCAGCCGGGCATCCTCCGTCAACGCGACCGAGCGAGCGGTCTGCTTCTCCAGTTTGGTCAGAGCCCGCAGGGCGGCGTCGAGATAGCGCGTCAGACTCACCATCTGAAGAGGCGTCCGGCAGTGCGGCAGGACGACCTCCATCTCCTCCAGCCAGTAGTCGACGTCCTCGTCCCGCACCAACGCCTCACGTTCCTCCAAGAGCCGGGTGGCGACGGGCACCAGAAGCTCATGCCGCCGCCGGGCTGCCTCCTGTGCTCTACGCTCTGCGGCCTCCTCCTGTGCGAGCCGACGCTCTGCCTTGAGAACTGCCTCGGGCGTCCGCCGTACGCGGGCGGCCCGGGGAGTCTCGTCCAGCAGCTCGACCGCCTTCAGCCTCTTCGCCTTGTTGTAGGCGGCGCTGGGCACGGCCACCGCCAACACCGGTGCCAACTGAACCCACTGAGCTCCAGCGGCCCGGGCATCGTCGATCGCCCGCGCCTGATGAATCTCGCTCTGCTCCCGCAGGTACTCCCACAACTGAACTCGCTTGAGCGCCGCGGTCTGCTGCGCCTCGGGGGAGTGCCGCTTCAGCGCATGAGCGTGCTTCTCCGCATAGAGGAGCGCGCCGAACAGTTCGTCATCACCCGGCATCCGCTCCACATCCGGGTCCTCCGCCTCCTCATGCAGCTGACGCAGCTCGCCGATCACCGCCGAGGCATCCACCACCCCGATCCGGATCGGCTCCCTGACCAGCGGCTTCGTAGGCACCCCCGAACTCCGGGCACGTCTCGTCATGCCGGCATCCTCCCCCACCAACCCCGATTCACAGAATGTGAAACAGCATCAGCCTTAACCGCAGACCTATTACGCCGTAATAGGTTCCGCTCCATCAGAGGGTGGGAGAGTCGCCGGTCAGTAGCCGATGGCCTCTCGGAGCAGCAGCACGGTGCCACGCCCTGGGCATCCCGAAGACCGCCTGGGCGCGGGCGTTCTCCAGGGGGAGAGCGTGCTCGTCGATACAGCGCAGGGCGGTGCTCAGGTCTGGCACCACCTTCTGCGCGCCGACGATCCAGACCGCGTGGTCGGCGCCGCCCTCGTGGGCAGGGAGCTGGCTGCCGCTGCCCGAGGCAAGGACGAGCGAGCCGGTCTCGGTGACCGCGGCAACGCTGTTGACGACGACGTCAGGGCAGGCGACCAGCCTCCGGATCTCGTCGGCTCCGGTGGCACGGGCGATGCCCGGGATGCGCGGCCTGATGGCGTCGTACTGACCACCGGCGTTGATGTCCTCGTTGATGCCGGACAGTCGAAGGGTCTCGCTGGCTCCGGTGAGCACGCGGGCGCCCTGGGGGAGCAGGTCCTTGACGCGGGCGCGTGCTTCCGTGGCGTCGTCCAGGATCTCGGCGGCGAAGCCGTTGGCGCGGAGCGCGGCGGCCACCCGCTCGAGTTGCTCGGCCGTGACCGTGGCGGGGAAGGACACGGCCTGAGCCCGGGAGGCGGGGGTGCCCCTGTCTCTTTGGTCAAGCTGTTGGGGTGCCCAGGGTGGCGGCGGAGCGTGCGTCAGCCGTCCGCCGCTGTGTCGATGCCTGCGTATTCGTAGTGCCAGACCAAAGTGGTGTCGGGGGCTCCAACTGCCAGGTAGATGTGTTTGGCAGCGGGGTTCCAGGAGCCTGGTGTTCGGCCGGGGCGACCTGGGAAGCCTGCGGGCGGCAGCCCTGACTGGTCGAGCTCGACGATTTTGGTCCGCCCGTTGAATGGGCCTCCGACGATCTTGATGCCGACGGTGTTGTTGACGGCTTTACCCGCGAGCCAGCGACGGACGAGTGCCAGGTGCTCAGAGTTCGGGTCCCGCATGCCCGAAGCTGAGCATGGGCTTGGGCGGAGGGGCAAGCAGGTCTCAGGTCGCGCGCACGGGTTGGGGTCCGTAGAAGGTTCCGTCGCGGAGCATGGCGAACAGGACGTCGGCTCGGCGGCGGGCGAGGCAGAACAGGGCCTGTGTGGGGGGCTTCCCTTGAACGATCTTCCTGTCGTAGTAGACCCGCGAGGCCGGGTCGCCCAACGCCGCGAACGCGGAGAGGAAGAAGGCCCGTTCGAGCTGCTTGATTCCCCGCCGGGACGCTTGTTCGCCGCGGATTGAGGAGCCCGAGCTCCGGGTCGCCGGGGCGAGACCCGCATAAGCGGCGAGGTGGCTGGCGGTCGGGCAGGTGCTGCCGTCGCCGACCTCGATCAGGATGCGGGCTCCGGTCCTGAAGCCGGTTCCCGGCATCGACGTCAGGACTTTCGAAAGAGGATGGGCCTTCAGGAGTTCCTCGACCCTCCCGGCCAGTAGCTTGCGCTGGTCGAGAACGGCTGAGAGCGAGGCGACGAGGCTCGGGACGATCAGCGTGGCCGCCTCCGTGCCCGGGACCGTCGCGGTCTGATCGTCCAGCGCGGCGAAGACCTTCTCGACCAGCCGCTCGGCCATCCTCGGTGCCTTCGGCCACAGCCGCATGACCAGCTTCCGCCGGCCCGACTTGCAAGAGATGGATGGATCTGGGTCAGCGGGCCGTGCAGCCGGTTCACGACCCAGGTCTCTTCGCCGGCCAGGTCGTCGTCTGGTCGACCACGACAAGCAGGGTTCCGTGCCTGGCCTGGAGCGGGGCGAACAGCTCGCGGAGCTTGAGTTCGGACCCGAAGGCCGGAGGGCCCGTTGCTGAGCCACGAAGAAGGTAACGGGGGCCGCGGCTGGGTCAAAAGCCCAGCGCCTCGCGGGGAGCATCGCCCATGAACGATGAGGTGTCGAGGTACCTGACCTCGTACCGCCGCTCGGCGGACTTCCAGCCGTCCACGGTGCGCTGGTAACGGTCGTGGCAGACAGCGAAGTTCAGACCCTGGCGTCCGTCGAGCGCGGGGACGAGTTCCCGGATGTACGCGCGGCCTGTCGCGGGGGCACCGTCCAGGAGGGCGTGCCGGGATATGTGGGCTGCACGAAGAAGTCCCATTGGCTCTGCAGCTGTTCGCCCCCGTCGAGGATCTCCTCGCGGCCGACCTGTTCGACGGGGATGTCGGGCATGCGCAGGACACCGTCCAGGGTGAAGAGCGCTGCCAGTCGGAGACGGTCGCGCACCATCGCCGCGTCGGTGAACTCTCCGCGCATGGCCTCAACCTCGACGCTGTCCGCGATGGCCTGGAAGTCGTTCATCAACGTTCCCTCTCGCTCCTGGTGTCGTCCTCACCCTGACGACCACGCAGGCCGATCCGGATCTCAGCGCGACCATGAGTGAGCGATGTCGGCTGATCAACCTTGCCTATCGGCTGCTCGGGTCAGGCGGGAGACGTACGTGGGGGAGTGACTGACGGAGTGACTGAACGGCGGCACCGAGGTCGTCTCTTCAGTCCCTGTCTTCCGGGGCCTCCGCCGAGGCGTCTCGTTCAGTCCCTGCCCAGCGGCCGGCACCGAGGCATCCCCAGGGACCGAAGAGACGGGACCTCAGATCGGTTCAGAGTCAGTGGAGTTGACCAGAGCTTTACTCAGCGTGTTCATGGGGACTGAACAGAGACTGAGGCAGGGACGGAGGGACTTTCGGTCCCTGGGGTTCAGTCCCTGGAATCTTCGCAGGTCAGAGCCGTTTTGCAGAGTCCGAAAGGGACTGGAGGGACTGAATCTCCTAATTATGACGTAGAGAAGACATGTATTCGTACATGCGCGCGCATACACAAGCACATATCTACTACAGCTCATAATTGCGAGATTAAGTCCCTTCGGTCCCTGCTCTGAACGGCCGCAAGCCTGTGACCTGCGGGTATAGGCAGGGACGAGCCGGAGACCCCCGATCCCTCAGGCCCTGCTGCTTGGTCCCTGGTCCCTCTCCGTCCCTGAAACCCGGTCCCTGGAGCCCTGAGGCACGGTTCCCGCGCCATTCGAGGCTCCAGCCCCTAGGGTTGGAGCAGCCACCTGACTCAGGGACCCAAGGGACCCAGAGGTCCGATCGGGTACGGCGCGCCGGTAGGGCGGACCCCCTTTTTGTGATCGAGGGTCGTACACTCTTTTCGCATCAGAGTCCCTTCGGTCCCTGGCGTTGCAGCTGCCCCGCCGGGTGTGTGTGAAGTGATCGGGCAGACAGAACATGACGAGGACGATTCCCGTGCCGCGCGAAGGTGAGCACCACGGCAACGCAGCCGCCGTAGCGCCCCCGCACGCCGTGGCGAGCTGGTGCGCAGCGCAGGGCTGGCCGGTGCACCCGCTGTCGCCGGGCCGAAAGACCCCTGTGGGGAACTGCCCTGACTGTTCGGCGGCCAAGGGCGGCGGCAGGCACGAGGCAGCGGATTGCCCCTGCCTCTCCGCAGGACGTCCCTGCCACGGCTTCCACGCGGCCACCACGGACCAGGGACTGATCGACCGTTGGTGGGGCGCGACGCCGGCCGCCGGTGTCGGGGTGGCCTGTGCGCCCGCGGGACTCGTGGTCATCGACATCGACGCCCACCAGGTGTCGGTCGCCGACCGTGCGCATCTCCTCCCCGGGATCGTCATCCCGGAGCAGGTCCGGCTCGACGGACTGGCTTCCGGCTTCGACACCCTGGCCCTGCTCGCGGCTTTCCGGGGCGAGCAGGATCCCGCGCGGGACGAGAGCACCTTGCGTGTCCGCACCCCGTCGGGAGGCCTCCACGTCTGGTACCGGAACCCCGACCCGGAGACCCGTTACCGCTGCTCGACCGGCTCGGGCCGGAACACCGCCCTCGCCTGGCAGGTCGACGTCCGCGCCGAGGGCGGCTACATCGTGGCGCCGGGTACCCGGACCCCTCAGGGTGTCTACCGGGCGGAGGGCTCCGCGAGGCAGCCTGCTGAGCTGCCCGAGTGGCTGCGCAGGGAGCTGCGCCGGACCGGACACGTCATCGAACCGTCCGTCACCCCCGTGCCCGGGCTGCCGGAACAGCCGGGAGCGGGGCAGAGGCTGACGGCGGTGGTTCCTCCCGCGCGGCGTTCCGGCCGTCCGGCCGCCGCCCATCAGGTCATCGATCCACTGATCGGAGTGGTCGCCGAATGCGCGGCCGCCCGGGAGGGGACGGGGTTCACGGAGAAGCTCAACAGGGCTGCCTACACGGCCGGTGGCCTGGTCGGAGCAGGCCATTTGGAGCACGCGGCCATTCGTGACCGACTTGTCCGTGTCGCCAACTATGCCCGGCCTTGGCAG
Source organism: Streptomyces sp. NPDC090106 (assembly GCF_044747265.1). Classification (NCBI taxonomy): domain Bacteria; kingdom Bacillati; phylum Actinomycetota; class Actinomycetes; order Kitasatosporales; family Streptomycetaceae; genus Streptomyces; species Streptomyces sp. NPDC090106. The sequence goes on from NZ_JBIVDS010000016.1 coordinate 128,389, forward strand.
CAGTCCCGGAATGAAAAGATCGTTGACGACGCCCTTGCCGTAGGGTCCGTCCGCCCTCTTCACCTCGAAGGACGTCCATGAGCAGCAGTGCCGAAGGCACACCGCGTTTCGACCCGCAGGTCGCCGCTCAGCAGATGCTCGACCTCCAGGCGGCGGAAGTGGTCCCCGGTCCCGCACGGCTGCCCGCACAGGGCTCTGTGGGCGTCTCTGCGCCCCTCCAGGCTCCCGGCACCCCTATGGCCCCTTTCCCGGCCCCTGGAGCGCCTGTACCGGCTTTGTGTCCCCCGTCCCTGTCCGACCGTGGCAACGCCCGTCTCTTCGTCCAGCAGTACCGCGACCAGTTCCGGCATGTGGAGGGCCTCGGCTGGTTCGCGTGGGACGGCTACCGGTGGAAGCGCGGGGGCGGCGAGAAGGCGGCTCTGTGGGCCGCGGGGGAGATGGCCGAGGACATGCCGGGCACCGACCCGCGCGGGGTGTTCAGCGACCGTGAACTCGCCCATCACCGGCGCCGCACTCTGTCCACGACCGGCCTCAAGGCGCTCCTGACCCAGGCCAAGGCGTCCCCGGACATCTCCGTCGACCCCGACCGGCTCGACGGCGACCCGTACGCCCTGTGCACCCCCGTCGGCGTGGTCGACCTCCACAACGGGCATCTGCGCAAGGCCGATCCGACCCGTGACTTCCACTCGCGGGCCACCAGCGTCGCCCCGCAGGCCATGGAGACCCCGCGCTGGCACCGCTTCCTCTTCGACACCTTCGGGGACGACGAAGAGGGCCGGGAGATGATCGACTTCCTGCATCTGATGCTGGGTTACTCGATCACCGGTGACGTCGGCGCGCAGGTGCTGCCCTTCCTCCACGGCGAGGGCAAGAACGGCAAGTCCGTCCTGCTCGACATCATGATCCAGATCCTTGGCGACTACGCCGACGCGGCCCCGCCCGGCTTCCTGATGGACCGGGGCGCGTTCTCGGAGCACTCCACCGAGCTGACCGAGCTGCACGGGCGGCGGCTCATCGTGTGCAGCGAGCTGAAGCCCAACGACAAGTTCGACGAGGCCCGCGTCCGGCTGCTGACGGGCGGCGACAAGATCAAGGCCCGCCGGATGCGGCAGGACTACTTCTCGTTCACCCCGACCCACCACCTGTGGTTGCTGGGCAACCACCGCCCCGAGGTCTCCACCGGCGGCTTCGCCTTCTGGCGGCGCATCCGGCTGCTGCCCTTCACCCGGACGGTGCCCGCCCACCGCCGTATCGACAACCTCGCCTTCGAACTGGTCCGCGACGAGGGCCCCGGCATCCTCCAGTGGCTCATCGAGGGCGCCCAGCACTATCTGCGCACCAGGGATCCGCTGGAGGGCCCCGACCGGGTCCGTATCGCCACCACCGCCTACGCCACCACCGAGGACCACATCGGCCGCTTCCTGTCCGAGTGCTGTACCCGGGACGGCGACGCCGGCAAGGACCTGCGGGTGGAGCAGGGTCTGCTCTACACGGAGTACAGCTCCTGGTGCAACGCAGGTGAGGGCATCCGGCCGGCGAGCACCCGCACCTTCGCGAACCGTGTCCGCCAAGAGGTGGGCGTGACCTCTCCGACGGACATGATCAAGTCCAACGGGCGGAAGTACTACCCGGGAATCGCGCTGCTGGAGCACGCATGACGGCTGTCGTAGGTGGGCCATCCACACCAGGTGGCCTACATCGTCGTCGCCGTGCGCTCTACCATGGTGGTCAGGCCGCGCACGTGGTGGCCCCCACCGAGCGGCCCGTCACTTGGCGGCGAGCGGGCCGCAGCGACACGGACAGAGGTCCGGCCATGCCCCCATGGCCGGGGAGCACGCCGATGAAGGAGGGGCTGCAGCCATGAGTTCGCTGTTGACCGAGAGCGACCTCATCCACGAGGACGAGGTGGTGTGGCTGGAGAATCCCGAGAACCTGGACTACGTCCGGCAGGCGCTGGACAAGACCAGGCGGCGCAACACCAAGCCGCCGTACGCACGCGACGGCCGCATGGTGGGCTACGCCCTGCTCGACGAGGACGCCTCTCCCGACCCGGACAGCGGCCTGTACAAGCGCCGGGTGTTCTTCCTCCTCCCGCACGACCGGGACAGCCTTCCCGACGGCCTCTACCGCGAGGGCGCCCCGGGTGAGGCCGTCGACCCGAGGACGATCACCCCGCGCAAGCCGGGAACGAAGACCCCCAGGTCGCAGTCCGGCACGGTGGCCATAGCGTCGGCACCCTGACGGTTTCGCGCGCACCGGTTCACCGCCCGGCATCACTCGCTCGTGGGCGGCCCGTGCGGACGGGCCCCCGGTACTAGGACGAGGCGACCCCGGTGCTGGGTTCACGTGCGCCGCCCTCGGGCAGGTCGGCGCACGTCGTGGATCACCTCTGTCCGCCTACGCGGCCTCCTCCGGGGCGACGGCGGTCCGCAGGACGAAGGCACGGACCGTTTCCGCGAACAACTCGGGTTCCTCGATGTGGCCCATGTGCCCGCTGTTCTCCAGCACCAGCAGCTGGGAGTCCGGGATCAGCTCGTCCATCGCGAACGCCCAGCGGGGCCCGCAGATCACGTCGTGCCGCCCCACGACCACCAGAGCCGGCACCTCCAGCCCCTTCAACGCGGCCCGGTCGTCGATGACATCGGGTGTGAGGTCCTCGTCCAGACCCGAGATGTACGTGGCCCGCACCGCGTCCCGGAACGGGGCCAGGCGCTCCTCATCGCCCCAGTAGTCGGCGAAGTAGGACGGCAGTACGCCGCGGGCGACCGCCTCGGTCTGCTCGTCGCTGGAGATGCTGCCCATCGCGCCGAACGCGGCCAGCACATCGGGCAGTCCGGGGTGACCGGCGTGCTTCGCGACGAACGCCTCCACCCTGCGCTGCGCTTCGGCGCCGTGCTCGGGCCCGGTGACGGGAGCGCCCTCGTACAGCACGACGCCCGCGAGCTGCTCGGCGCGGTGCAGGGCGTGGTGGGCGGCCACGAACGCGCCGTGGGAGTGCCCCAGCAGGTGCACCCGGCCGACGCCGAGCCGGTTGATCAGCGACTGGAGGAAGAGGCTGTAGCGCTCCCGGGTGTAGCCGTGCGGGTGCGAGGGCAGGCGGCTGTCCTCGGCGGTGCCGACGGGTTCGACGTAGACCATCGTCAGGTGCTTCTCGAGGGCGGGCATGCGCAGGTAGTCCCAGTGGATGCCGGGACCGCCGGGGTGCGCCAGGCAGACCGGGCCTTCGCCGTGGACGTGATAGCGCTGGGTGATCCCGCCCATCTGGTGGAGGTGGGTTCCGGGGGAGAGGGGATCGGTGTGCGGGGTGGATGCGTTCATCGGTGTCTCCAAGGGGTCCGCAGGTGTCAGGAACACCGGCAAGACGCTCCCGGAGCCGGGAAGTTCGATCGTGCAGAGGTGATCTGACTCACACTGCCAGGGAGTTGGGGCCGGTCTCGGGGCGGGACGCGTGGTACAGCGAGACCCGGTCGAAGCGACCACCGTCGAGCGACATGATCCAGGCGACGCCGGGCGGGCAGTGGTCCGGGGCGTCCGGTGGGTTGATGAGTTCCATCTCCCAGACGACCAGGGACCGGCCGGCCACCACGTGCAGCGGGCGCTGGCGCACGCCCGCCGAGAGGTCGCTGTCCATGCCCGCCAGCAGTACATCGGCCCCGCCGAGCCGTTCGCCTGCGGCCAGCAGTGAGACGGCGGGGGAGTAGCGGTCCCTGACCACCTTGCCGAACTCGCCGCGCTCGGCGGCCGCGAGCGTCTCACGCGCCTCGTGCCAGCTGTTCTCGGTACGGCGGCGCGTGTCCTCGTGTGCCATGGCGGCGGTCGCGGTCAGCGACCGGGCGAGGATGCCGCGGGCCTGGCTCAGCCGGCTGCGCACGGTACCGACGGGGATCCCGCAGGCCTCGGCGATCTGCTGGTACGCGGTGATCCCGGTGGTGAAGTAGCGCAGGACGACCGGCAGGCGCAGGGTCGGGGTCAGCGACTCGACGGCTTCCCAGATCCAGTTCCGCAGCGCGTGGTTCTGCAGCACCTGTTCGGGCGTCTCACCGTTCGACGGCACCGGCACCGATTCCATGGGCTCGACACGTTGTGCGGCGCGCAGCAGAGTCCGGCAGGCGTTGCGTACGACCATCCGCAGCCACGGTCCCACGGCCTCCGGGTCGCGGACGTCCACGATCCGGCGCAGCGTCACCAGTGCCGCCTCCTGGAGGACGTCGTCGACGTCGGGGCCAGGCCCCAGCAGGCTGAGCGCGACGGCGCGCATACCGGGCCGGTGACGCTCCAGGAGCAGGGCCAGAGCAGATACGTCGCCGGCCTGTGCGGCCAAGGTCAGTGCCGCGTCCTCCACCGGTCCGGCGTCCCCCGGTGTCCTGCTCATACCTATGTCCTCCTGGCCATGACACCTGTCTGCTGTCGAGCGTAACCCTTCATGTGTCGTGGCGGCCGTGACGGGCTGAGCGGGGCCTGGTCCTAGTACCAGTGGTTGGCCTGCCAGAACGTCCAGGCCTGGCACGGGCTGCCGTAGCTGGAGTTCATGTAGGTGAGGCCCCACTTGATCTGGGTGGCCGGGTTGGTCCGCCAGTCGGCGCCCACGGAGGACATCTTGGAGCCGGGAAGTGCCTGGAAGAGGCCGTAGGCGCCGGAGGAGGCGTTGACGGCCTGGTAGTTCCAGCTGGACTCGTGGTTCACGATGTTGCTGAAGCACGTCCACTGGCCGCTCGGCACCATCTGCTGTGCGATCGTCTGGATCTGCGCGACGGTGTAGGAGCCCTGGGCGGAGAGGCTCGCGACGCTCGGGGAGGCGGCTGCCGTCTCCGCCTCCTGCGCCGCCTTCCGGGCGGCTTCCCGCTTCGCGATCGCCGTCTTGGCGGCGGCCTCGCGGGCGGCCCTCTCCGCGTTCCTCTTCGTGCTCAGGTCCGCCTGGACGGCCTGTCCCTCGGCCTGGCGCGTCAGGGCAGCGGTCTGCACCTCCACCTGTTGACCTGCGGGTATGTCCGTGAGAAGCGTGGTGTCGGTAGCCGCAGCCCGAGTGTCGCCCGGCTGGGCGATGCTGTTCGAGGCGACGCCGACGACGCTCCCGACGGCGGTGACCGCGGTGGCGGAGGCCACCGCGAATGCCCGGGCCGGGATCGAGCTCACACGGACTCCTTGCTTTGTGCGTCTGGGGTGCAGCCACGACTCTGGCACGTATGTGTCTGCCGGATCCGGCAGTCGACACACATCGAGGCCCGCGGGATCGCCGCGCCGCCGGCCGCGCTGCCGGCCGTCCTGGAAGAGGTCAGGTCCGAGGACCGCCCGCCTGGTGGGATGGGTGGAGCGGCCGTCCTCATGTCGGGGAAGAGCATGAGGACGGCCACCCCGTCCTGCGGCCGGGCCAGCCAGTCAAGGCCTGATCGCAGGAGCTCTTCTATGGGTCAACGGGATTGGGAGGGTGGGAGGTTCACGGTTTCGGCCGTGCCTCTGCGGTCGGCGCCCGCGTCATACACACGTGGCTGTGGCAGCATGGTGTGTATGCAAGCGCGACACATATGTCGTAGCAGTGCTCCTTCGGAGGCTCACGTTGTCCGCATCGCCCGAACCCGCCGCCCCTGCCCCGAACCCCGTGCTGTCGCTCGATGAGGACCCGGTGGGCGTGCTGGAGGCCGCCGTGTGGGCCATGGCCGCGCTCGTGAGCACCCAGCGGCAGGCGTTGTCCGAGCCCCTCGCGGACGTACTCGCCAAGGACCCGGAGCGCACCGCGGTGCTGGAGAGCGTGAGCCTGGTCAGACGGGGTTCCGAAGGTCTCGTCGCGCACCCCTCGCTCGACCGGGCGGACCCGGCGACGGCGCGCAGCGCGGTGGAGGCGAAGCTCAGCTCGCTGCGGCAGGCCGTCGCGGCTGCCGCCGACGGGGCGGGCACCCCGGAGGGCGGTTGGGGCGCCCTGGACGACGAGGTGCTGCTCAACCAGGGGCGGGCCTCCGCCGCGACCGGTCGCGCGCTCGCCGCCAGGATCGTGCCGAGGCTCGCCGGATCGGCCGAGCGGCTGGCGGCCGAGGGCAGCCGCGTCCTCGACGTGGGGACCGGTGTCGGCGCGCTGGCCCTGGCGCTGGCCGAGGCTTTCCCGCAGGCGCGGGTGGAGGGCATCGACGTACTGCCGCGGGCGCTGGAGCTGGGGAAGGGCGAACTGGCCGCCGCCGATCCGGCCGTGGCCGCCCGGGTGTCGCTGCGGCACCAGGACGCGGTGGACGTGGCGGAGTCCGAGGCCTACCAACTGGTCTGGCTGCCGGCGCCGTTCCTGTCGGAGGCGGCGTTGCGGGCCGCCCTGCCGCGGCTGGTGGCGGCTCTGGCGCCGGGGGCGTGGCTGGTCGCGGGCACCAACCCGGTCGCCGACGACGCACTGCGCCGTTCCGTCGGCCGGTGGAGCGCGGTGCGCGGTGGCGGCAACTCCTTCGACACGGTGCGTATGAGCGAGGAGCTGGCGGCGCTCGGGCTGGGGGAGATCAGTACGTTCCCCACCGTTCCGGGTGGTCCCGTCCTCGTCGCGGCCCGGCGTGCCGAGCGCTGATCCGGCGCCGACACGACCGCGGGACGCCAGGACGGTCGTGGGAAGGCGGTGACCGGGCGTTCGGATGGGGGAGTGGATGTCGTCCGGCCGGTCGGCGGGCACCTCGGTGCCGCCGTGCGGTGCCCCTGTCCGGGACGAGCCCGCGGGGACGGCCGGTGGCCGGTCGCCCGTGATCAGTCGGACCGCGGCGTGGACTCCTGGAACAGGTCCGCGGCCGTGACGTCCCAGTCGACCTCGGTGAGTTCCTGACCGGCGGGCACGAGCTCGTAGGTGTACTGGAGCCACTCCGCCAGCGGCGCCACCGGCAGTTCGAACAGGGCCGCCATGTCCCCGGAGGTCAGCTGGAGGCGCGCGGTGGCCCGCTCCTCCGGGTGCGTCGGCCACATCTGGACGTCGCCGAGGCCGCTCACCGAGTACAGCCCCTGCTGGAGGAGGTCGCGGCCGATCCGCCACAGGACGCGCGGACCGCCTTCGACGACGAACTCCACGGACACGACCAGGGGGGACTCCGGCTCGAACCGGAACTCCGCCCTGATCGCCTGCCGGGCGGAGACGTCCAGCACTCGCTCGATGTCCAGGATCAGCTCAGGACTGCCGCACGTCTCCGCCGGGCGGGCCTGCACACCGGGTTGGTTGCCGCTCATGAGGAGTGGATCCCTCTCTGTGGTGGAAGCTTGCCCGATCCACTCTGGTCGCCGCGGGAGCGTCGTACATAAGTAACTTGACCGTCGCTCTTCACCGACTTCGACGGTGTGGGCGGTGACCGGGCGCCCGAGAAGTGGACAAGTGTCCGTCTGGGTGCACTCTGTGTGATGACGCGTTCACAGGCGGCCGACAGCCTCCCGGAGGCGTCCCGGGGACCGCGGGGCGCCAAGATTAAGTCATTCGACTGTCGCCCCTGCTCAAGGGCTGACCGATCCTGAAAGGGTCGCCCGCGTGCCGGTGCCGGGTGATGGTCGTCATGCTCGGAGGAGCCAGCCGTGAACCGTACTCCCGTCGTCTTCATCCATGGTGCGTGGTTGCACGCGCTTTCCTGGGAGTCTTGGGCCGAGCGCTTCGCCAGCCGGGGTTTCCTCGCCTTCACGCCCGGATGGCCGGGGGAGGAGGCCACCGTCCCTGGCATGCGCAAGTCGCCCGAGGCGTTCCGTGACATCGGTCTGGAAGCGCTGATGGACCACTACACGGCGATCGTGCGCTCCTTCGACGTCGCGCCGGTGATCATCGGCCACTCGGTCGGCGGGCTCATCGCCCAGCAGCTCGTCGGCTCCGATGTGGGCCGGGCCGCGGTGGCCATCGCGCCGACCCCCGTCAACGACATTCCGCTGCCCGTCGCCCGCCCCGAGCTCTGGACCCCCGACCAGGGCGGCGCCGGCCCGGTGGTGTCGCTGTCACCGGAGCGGTTCCACCAGGTGTTCGCCAACACCGTCGACGCGGCGGAGGCCGACCGGCTCTTCGAGCGGTACGTCATCCCCGCCCCGCACCGGCTGCTCACCGACCTGGGCTGTTCCGGCGCCGAGCGCAGCCCGCACACCGTGGCGGACATCGACAACACGGGCCGTGGTCCACTGCTGCTGATCTCCGGCCAGGAGGACCTGCTGGTGCCGGACTCGGTCACCCGGGCCGTCTACAAGGCGTACGGCGACTCCACCGCGGCCACGGATCTCAAGCAGTTCGCGGACCGCGCCCACTCCCTGGTCATCGACAGCGGATGGCGTTTCGTCGCCGACTACGTGCTCGGCTGGCTCGGCGACCACGGCATCCGCGCTCTGCCCACGCACCACTGAGGCGCGGCGCTCACACGGCCTGCTCGTCGGCGATCCTGCCCAGCGCGTCGCGCAGTGCGGCGCGTGAGGTGATGCCGAGCTTGGGGAACACCCGGTACAGGTGTGAGCTGACGGTGCGCGGCGACAGGTGCATCCGCTCGCCGATCTCCTTGTTGGTCAGCCCGCTCGCGGCGAGGTCCGCGATCCGCCGCTCCTGCCAGGTCAGCGCCGCGAGGTGGGCCGAGGACGCGAGGGTGGAGGCACCGGTGGCCCGTAGTTCGGCCCGGGCCCGTTCGGCCCAGGTGGGCGCGCCCAGCCGTTCGAACGTCTCCGCGGCCAGGGTCAGCGGCAGTCGTGCCGCCTTCCTTCCCTGGGTGTGGCGGAGGTGGGTGCCGTGGGCGAGGTGGATGCGGGCGAGTTCGAAGGGGAAGTGGGGGGCGGCGGGGTGGGTTTCGGCTTGGTGGTAGAGGGTTTGGGCTTCGGTGGGGTCGGTGGTGGTCATGGCGAGGGCGCCGTAGGTGGTGAGGGCGAGGCGGGGGGAGATGTCGGGGAGGTGGGCGTGGTGGGCGGCGAGGGCGTGGGTGCGGGCTTGTTCGGCGCGGCCGGTGTGGAGTGCTGCTTCGACGAGGTCGAGGAGGGTGCGGGGGGCTTGGTGGGCGTAGGGTTCGAAGGTGCCGGGGGGTGTGATGCCGATGGCGTGGAGGTAGGCGGCTTCGTAGTCGCCTTCGGCGAGGGCGGCGGTGGTGCCGACGGCGTCGGCGATCTGGGTGAGGAATCCGACGCCCCGCGGGCGGGCCCAGGCCTCGACCACGGCCTGTAGTTCGCGGGCGCGTTCGACGTCGCCCCGCATCGCGGCCAGCAACGCGACGTACGCACGCGTGTGATGAGCGAACAGCACGTTGTGGTTCGAGATCGCCAGGTCCAGGCTGCGCTGTCCGGTGCGCTCGGCCTCGTCCCACTCACCCACCGCGATCTGGTCGAGCATGATCAGGTGCAGCATGGTGATGCCGACCCCTGTCGCTCCGGTCTCGACCTCGCGGTCCACGGTGCGTTGCAGGTGCCGGCGGTACAGGCTCAGGGCGTCCACGTGATAGGCCGTGGTCCCCTGGCGTGTGATGTCCCACGGATCCAGGTCCCCGCGCACATCGGTGACGCCGCGTTCCACGCGCTCGTGCATCCCCGCGCCACGTCGCACCACGTCACCCCAGGTGTCCTGGTAGACCCGGGACACGGGCGGCACCAAGTCGCCCAGGGAGTCGAGGAGTTCATGGGCTCGCTGCCATGCGACCGCGTCACTCGCGTACTGGTTGATGGCCAGCAGCAGGTTGATCAGCCGGGTGAGCACCTCGTTCGGCTCGCTCACGGTCTCCCGCATGCCTTCGATCGCCGTGACGACCTGGTGACGGGAGGAGCGCACGTCTCCGTCCTCGTACAGGCCGACGTAGGCCGAGGTGACCACCGAGTCGGGGGAGCCGCCGCTGCCGGAGGCGGAGTCCGAGCGGACCAGTTGCTGGGCCCGGTCCAGCTGGCCGGCCTGCCCGGCGATGAAGGCCGCGCTGCCCAGCCGCCTGGAGCGTTCTTCGTGGCTCTCGCTCAGTTCCGCGGCGCGGGTCAGCCAGGCCACGGCGGCCATGGCGCTGCCGCGCCGGGTCGCGGAGTCCGCGGCGGCCTCCAGCAGGGCCGCGACGTCCTCGCTGGGGTCGACCGTCGACGCCGCCAGATGGGTGGCCCGTCGCTCCAGGTCGTCACGGTGCACCTGGGCGAGCACGGCGTGGGCCGCGCGCCGCTCGTTGGGCGTCGCCGTCTGCACCACGGTCGAGCGGACCAGGGGGTGCCGGAAGACGAAGTGGCCGGTGAGGGGGTCGATGTCCAGCAGGCCGCAGCCCGCCGCCTCGTCGGCGTCGGCCATGCGGTAGCGCGTGCCTCCCGGGCGGCCGGCGACCGCGCCCGCCCCGACACCGTCCAGGGCGCCGCGCAGCAGCTCCGCGCGGACGGCGTCGCCGAGGGCCTCGATCCGGGAGCCGTACACCTGCTGCAGCCGCTGGGGGAGCGGGATGCCGGTGTACCCGAGCAGTTCCTCGGGTGTGCGTCCGGCCCGGTTGCCTCGCACGTACGGGGGCAGTTCCAGCAGCGCGAGCGGATTGCCCTGCGCCTCGTCCAGGACCAGCCTGCGGATGCGGGGGTCGAGGCCGGGGTGGTGCATGTCCAGCAGCTGCTCGGAAGCCTTCTCCGAGAGTGTGGTCACCGGCAGTTCCGGCAGGGCGGCGGTGTCGAAACCCGAGGGGAGGTCGGAGCGCAGTACGACGACCAGCTTGACCGAGCTGCCGGTGAGCCGGCGTCCGACGAAACCGCACACCTCGGTGCTGGCGGCGTCCAGCCACTGGCCGTCGTCGAGCACCAGCAGCAGCGGCTTCTGCGACGCCGCGAGGGAGAGCAGGTCGAGGACGGCGATGCCGAGGGTCATGACGGAGGGCGGTGATCCCTCGCTCCGGCCGAAGACGACGTCGAACACCTTGCGGTGCACGTCGTCCAGCCGGTCGATGTGGGACAGCAGTGGATACAGGAACTGGTGCAGACCGGCGAAGGGCAGTTCCGACTCGGCCTCGACCCCGGCCGCCCGGATCACGCGGTGCTTCTCGGCCGCCGCGAGGTCGGCCGCGTGCTCCAGCAGGGCGCTCTTGCCCACACCCGTGTCTCCGCGCAGCACGAGGGACCGGCCCCCGGTGCCCGTGACGAACGCCGACAGAACCTCCCGCTCGCTCTCCCGGCCGACCATCGTGTCCACGATCGACTCCACCGTCCCCCACTCCCTTCACGCTGAACCAGCCCGGCCCGCTCGCGGCGGTGCGCACAGATCGCACCAGGTCACACGCGAGCGTACGTCGCCGTGCCTGTGTGTTGTCGCGGCGAGCCCACGCGTGCGTGCTGCCGGAAGCCGCACGTCGGGCGAGTGCGCACAGCCGGGTGCGGCGGTGGGCCGACCTGCCGTGCGCTCGGTGAGGTCCCCTCGGCACGGGTCACCTGACACCGTGCCGCCCTCACACCTCACGCAGCACACTAGATGCCCTGGGAGGTTTCGTCACCTGGTATGGCCGAAATGTTTCTTGTTGTCCGGTCCTGCCCTTCACTAGGAGCGGCCGGACGGGTGCCCCACCGGCCGGTGTCGGGTGTGTACCGTCTGCCCGGGGCGGGACATGTGTCGTCGCCCCGCCCCCGATCCTTCTGGAGGAACACCACGATGAGCCGATCCGCCCGCGCGTACTGGCTGCGTTCACCGGGCCACGGCGAGATACGTGACGTGGTGCTCCCGGCACCGGGGGAGGACGAGGTCCTGGTCCGCACGCTCTGGTCGGGCGTCAGCCGCGGCACCGAGACGCTGGTGCACCGAGGTCAGGTGCCCCGCAGCCAGTGGGACGTGATGCGGGCGCCCTTCCAGGACGGCGACTTCCCCGGCCCGGTGAAGTACGGCTACCTCAACGTCGGCGTCGTCGAGGAGGGCCCCGCCGGGCTCAGCGGCCGGACGGTGTTCTGCCTGTACCCGCACCAGACCCGTTATGTCGTCCCCGCGAGCGCGGTGACCCCGGTGCCGGACGGTGTCCCCGCCGGGCGGGCCGTCCTCGCCGGCACCGTCGAGACGGCGGTGAACGCCCTGTGGGACGCGGCGCCCCTGGTCGGCGACCGGATCGCGGTGGTCGGCGGCGGCATGATCGGCTGCTCGGTGGCGGCCCTGCTGACCCGCTTCCCCGGTGTACGCGTGCAGTTGGTGGACGCCGACCCCGCGCGGGCCGGGGTCGCCGCCGCGCTCGGCGTGGAGTTCGCCGCCCCGCAGGACGCGCGCGAGGAGTGCGACCTGGTCGTCCACGCCAGCGCCACCGGGCAGGGCCTCACCCGGTCCCTGGAACTGCTCAGGACCGAGGGCACGGTGATCGACCTGAGCTGGTACGGCGACCGGCGCGTCACCCTGCCGCTCGGCGAGGACTTCCACTCCCGCCGGCTCACCCTCCGCAGCAGCCAGGTCGGGACCGTCTCACCGGCCCGCGCGCACCGCGGCTACGCCGGCCGGCTCGCGCTGGCCCTGGAACTCCTCGCCGACCCGGCGCTGGACGCCCTGGTCACCGGGGAGAGCCGGTTCGAGGAACTGCCCGCGCTGATGCCAAGGCTGGCCTCGGGCGACATTCCCGCCCTGTGCCATCGCATCCGGTACGAGGACTGACACCGCAGCGGGCTCCCGGCCGGAGGGCGCCGGATGTCCCGCCGGGCCCTTCCTGCGGGGGGACCCGGCTCCCGAGACGGTCCGCCACATATGAGCTAGGCTCACACATGTCTATCCATACGTGTGTACGGACGCAAAGGCGGGGCCCGGCTGGCGCACCGCCGGGGAGCGAGGCTGGCATGGACTGGGCCGACCAAGGGGTGTGCCGGGCGCAGCCTGACCGGATGTTCGCCGAGGGCGCCGCCCAGCTGGAGGCCAGGAAGGTGTGCGTCGACTGTCCGGTACGGCTCGACTGCCTGGCCCATGCCCTGGACCACCGCGAGGAGTACGGGGTCTGGGGCGCGATGACCGAGCGGGAGCGGCGTGCGCTGCTGCGGCTGCGTCCTGCCGTGACGTCCTGGGCCGAGGTCTTCCGGGTGGCGCGCTCCCGCGGAGACATGGAACTGATCCATGCACCGATGTCGGTCGGGCAGCCGATCACGCAGCCGGCACAGGCCACCCAGGCGGCACGGCGGCGGAGGCGGCGGCCCGGCCGGGCGTCCGTGTGACCCGGTCACGGAGGACGCGGCCGGCGCGGACCGGCCGCCCGGCGCGCGGCGCCCGCGCCGAACGGGCTCAGCCGGGACGGACGTTGTGGTTGACCCGGAACATGTTGTCCGGGTCCAGGCGCCGCTTCACGGCCACCAGACCCGCGTAACGCTCGGCACCGAACAGGGCACGCATCTGCACCGGGGACGAAGCCGCTTGCGGCGAGAGGAAGTTCATGATGTTCCGGCGGTCGGCCCACGGAGCCATACTCACGGCGTAGCGGTCCAGACAGCTCGTCACGGCGGTGGCGTCGGAGGCTTCCGCCACACCGACGGCGAGGGTCACGAAGGGCAGCCCGCGGGAGGGCACCGAGTTGGGCGTGGAGGGCTCCCGGTCCAGGGCCCCGCCCAGGGCACGTATCTCCACCAGGCGCAGCGGGCAGTCCGAGTCGGCGGCGGTGAACGCGGTGAACGCCTCGGCGGTGGCGGCGGAGAACTCCCGCAGTCCGATGCTGCGTTCCCACACGGGCGCGGGCCCCACCGGGTCCCGGTGGATCTCGCCCGCCTCCTCGACGGGCCGCTCCCCGAGGGTGTCCAGCAGCGGTACGGCCGCCCCGCGCAGGGGTGCGACCAGACGCTCGCCCTCGTCGGCCGGACCGAGGTGGCCGACGCGGACGTGCAGGACGAACGCGCCCCGCAGCACGTCGGGCAGGGCGGCCACGTCGGGCAGCCGCTGCACGGCCACCGACGTGGTGGTGTCCTCGTCGAGGGTCCGCAGCCAGGTCCGCCACACGGCGAGCACCCGCGCGGTGTCCTCGCCGCGGAAGTACAGGCCACCGCCGTAGAACCGGGTCACCGGGAACACGGTGAACTCCATGGCGACCACGATCCCGAAGTTGCCCTTGCAGCCCAGCAGTGCCCAGAACAGCTCCGGGTCGCTGTCCGGCGTCACCCGCAGCAGCGTGCCGTCCGCCGTGACGACGTCCATGCGGCGCACCTGGTCGGCGGCGTAGCCGTATCTGCGGCTCAGCAGCGGCCCGATGCCGCCGCCCAGGGTGTACCCGATCACCCCGACGTTCGGCGCTGATCCCGACAGCGGCGCGAGGCCGTGCTTGGCGGTCTCCGCGACCACCTGGTGCCACCGGGTGCCCGCGCCGACGGTCACCGTCCCTTTGCCGGTGTCGAGCCGTACCTCGTCCATCCGGCCGGTGGTGACGAGCAGCCAGTCACCGTCCTCCGGCAGGACGACCTGGTGGCCCGCGTTGCGCACGGCCACCGGCATGCCCCGCGCCCGTGCGAACCGTACGGCGGCCCGTACGTCCTCGGTGCGGGCGGCTCCGACGACGACGGTCGGGCGTACCGCGCGCAGGACGTTGTGGCCGCTGCACTCGGCCTGGTAGCCGGCGTCGTCGGCGGTGAGGACCGGGCCGGTGACGGCCTCGCGCAGTGCGGAGAGCGGGAGGGACCGTGCCGCGCGGCCGGTCGTGCTCTGCGATGTGCTCATGGTCCGTACACGCGACGGCCGTGGTCGCGAGTTCACACCTTGAGTGGCGAGTCTCACGTGAACCCGGGCCGAGACACACACGTCCTCACAGGTGGGCCAACGATCATATGTTTCTCGATGGGATCGGCGTGTCGTCGCCGGTGCCCACGGCACCGGAGCGGAAGAAGCTGATACACGATGAAGGACGGCAAGACCGTGTGGCTCCCCTGCCACCGAAGCCGGATCCCCGGACTGCCCGACGGACTCACCTACGCCCACTGGGACGGCGCCGGACCGTTGCCCGGTGACCCCGCCGACGTCCGTTTCCTGGTCGGCCCGCCGGTGGCCGAAGCCGAGCGGGTCCTGCGCCCCGTACTCCCACGGATGCGGAACCTGGAGGTTCTCCAGCTGCTCGGCCCCGGCCCCGCGCGCGCGATGCCGCTGCTCGCCGACCTGCCCGCCGGGACCCGGCTGGCGAACGGGTACGGAGCGCGTCGCGAGAACGCCGCCGAGCGGGCGATCACCCTGCTGCTGGCCCTGTGCCGGGGGCTGGACCGGTTCCCCGGCGACGACTTCCCCGCCGACTCGGCCCGGGACGGGCGGCGGCCCGCGTTCCGGGTCTCGCTGGTCGGCAAGCGGGTCCTGGTCGTCGGATACGGCGCGGTCGGGGCGTCCGTCGTCGCCCGGCTCGGTGCCTTCCGCTGTGAGCCGGTTCTGGTGGCCCGGACCGCGCGCACCACACCGGCCGGGCGGGTGCACGGTGCGGGCGAGCTGTCCGCGCTGCTGCCCACCGCGGACGCCGTGGTGCTGTGCGAGCCCCTCACCGAAGGAGTGCGTGGCGTCTTCGGCGCGGACGCCCTGGCGTCGCTGAAGGACGGCGCGCTGCTGGTGAACGTCGCCGGGAGCGAGCTCGTCGACACCCGCGCGCTCGTCCCTCAGGTGCGGGCGGGGAGGCTGCGGGTCGGGCTGGACGTCACCGACGCGGAACGGCCGGCGTCCGGTCATCCGCTGGAGGGCCTGCCCGGCGCGCTGGTCGTCCCGCAGGCGGCGCCGTTCACCGAGGTGTTCCCCGCCCTGCACGCGGACTTCCTGAGGCGGCAGCTGCGCCGCTATCAGGACGGTCGGGAACTGCACAACGTGGTCCTCACGACGGCTCAGGCCGCAGGCGGAAAGCGGGCCGCCTAGATTCGTGACGGTCCACGTCGGCGGGCCGAACGCGGTCGGGCCCGGCATCGCGCGCGGACACCGGCGACGCTCGCGACCGGTCCCTGGCACCCCTGGTTCGGAGGGGCGGGGTGGTTTGACCGATACTTCAGCAGGTGCGGTACGTCAGGGAGCTTCTGCCGCGCGCTGACAGGATCTCCCCCAGGAAGGCTGACCACGGTGACGACCGTCGCATATCAAGGTGAACCCGGATCCAATTCGGCGACCGCCGCGCAGGCCCTCTACCCCGGTGCCGGGGAACTCCCCTGCACGGGCTTCGAGCAGGCCCTGGACGCCGTGACCCTCGGCAACGCCGACGTCGCCGTGATCCCGGTGGACAACTCCGCGGCCGGACGCGTCGCCGACGTGCACCATCTGCTGCCCGAGTCGGGGCTGTTCATCGTCGCCGAGTACTTCCTCGCCATCCGCTTCGACCTGATGGGCGTGCCGGGCGCGACCCTGGATCAGGTGGAGTGCGTCCGCAGCCATGTGCACGCGCTGGGACAGTGCCGCAAGCTGCTGCGGGAGGGCGGCTGGCGCACCCTCGTCAGCGACGACACCGCCGGATCGGCGCGTGAGGTGGCCGAACTCGGCGACCCGCGGCACGCGGCCCTCGCCCCGCCCGCCGCGGCCGGGCTCTACGGCCTCGACGTGCTGCGTGCCGAGGTCGAGGACGACCCGGACAACACGACGCGGTTCGTCGTCCTCTCCCGGGACGCCGGTCTGGCCCCGCCCACCGGCGAGCCGACGATGACGAGCCTGTTCTTCTGCGTGCGCAACATCCCGAGCGCGCTCTACAAGGCGCTCGGCGGGTTCGCCAGCAGCGGTGTCAACCTGACCAAGATCGAGAGCTACCAGATGGGCGCGGGGCTCAGCCCCAGCCGCTTCTACGTCGAGATCGAGGGCCACCCGGACGACCAGGCCGTCGCCCTCGCCCTGCACGAACTGCGCTTCTTCTCCACCGAGGTACGCATCCTGGGCGTGTACCCGGCCAGTGCGCACCGCCGACGGGACAGCTGACCCCGCACCGGCACCGGACGCGTCGCGTCCCCTCCCCGTGCGAACGGGCCGTTGGCCGGGTTCTCCGCCGCCGTCGCCATGGCGGCGAAGAACCCTTCACCGGTACAACGTGGGCTACCGCCCCGCGGGTTCACGGGATGCGGCCGAGGTGTGCGGGCGGCACACACGTCAGGTCGTCGAGAAACACGGCGACCTGATGGAAGGCCGGTTCCGGCGGCCTTCTAAGGTGTGGGTATGACTCCCCGCCGCAAGGGCCTCGTGCTCGACTTCGGTGGTGTGCTGACGACACCCCTGCTGCCCGCCGCGCTCTCCTTCGAACGACGCGAGGGACTGGCCGAGGGGACGTTGCTCACCGCCCTCTACCTCGATCCCGAGAGCATCCGCCGCACCGAGGAACTGGAGCGCGGCACCCTCACCCAGTCCGAGTGGAACGAGGCGGCCGGGAAGGCGCTCGGCATCTCGCCGGACAACGTGATGGGCCGCATCTTCGCCGATCTGCGCCCTCAGCCCTCGGTGATCGCCGCGGCCGCGGCCGCCCGCCGCGCCGGTGTCAGGGTCGGCATCCTCTCCAACTCCGTCGGCCCGGCCCCGTGGAACCTGTACGACGGCTACGAGCTGGAGGAGCGCTACGACACCGTCGTGCTGTCCGAGGACCACGGAACCCGCAAGCCCGAACCCGAGATGTTCCGCATCGTCCTGGCCCGACTCGGCCTCACCGCCGAGGAGTGCGTGTTCGTGGACGACACCGAACAGCACCTGGCGCCCGCGGCGGAGCTCGGTTTCGCCACCGTCCACGCCGTGGAGCCCGCCCGGACGGTGGCCGCGCTCGAGACCCTGCTGGGCCTCCCGCTGACGGACGGGGACCCGGACCCGGTCGCCTCCTGAGGGGACGGTCGTACCGGGTCACCGCGAGCACGGCGCACAGCGTCGTCCGGCCGCCTTCGTGACGGGATCGGCCTTGAGCGGAATGCGGGACTCCCGCCGCTGGTTGGGGAGATCACCCACCCCTGTCCGCCACGCGGCGCCGCGCGGCGCGTACGCCGGGGGTCGTGGCACATCGAACGCATCGATGGGAGACGTCTTGAAGCACTCCAATGCCGGCAGCCGGCCGTCCCGACTCCGTCATGTCCGCCTGCCCGGAACCGTCCCGCTGCCCCCGCCGGCGATCGTCCGGCGCCCGGGGGAGGCCGATGAGGAACAGAAGGCCGACGGCGCGGACACCGTCCGGCAGGTCCTGGAATGAGCTGAGCGGCGGCTCCGCACGCCGCACGTACCGACGCCCCTCGCGAACACCTCTGCATGTGTGTTCCCGGGGGGCGTCGGCGTGTCAGGAGGCTCCGAGGCCGTGCAGCAGGGTGTCGACGACGAGGTCCGCGGCCTGTGCGGGGCTCAGTTCGGGTCGTTGCCGGGACACGAGGTGCATCAGCTGGGGCAGCAGCGCGCTCGCCCAGCCCTCCGGCAGGCCCGGGCGCAGCAGGCCCTCGTCGGTGGCGCGGGCCAGGAAGGCGTCGACCTCGCGGATGGAGGCGTCACGGCGTGCGTGGACGCTGTCCTCGGCGAGCATGCGGGCGAGGTCGACGGGCCAGGTGCGGTTCACCGCGATGACGTTCTCGACGTAGCGGTGCAGAGCGACGGCGACGGGTGCCTCGCGCAGCCGGGCGTCCTCGATGGCGTGCTCGATGGCGCTCAGGCGGGACTCGTAGATCGCGGCGAGCAGTTCCTCGCGGGAGTCGAAGCGCCGGTAGACGGTTCGCCGGTCCACGCCCGCCTCGGCGGCGATGCTCGCGATGCTCGCGCCGGGGTCGGCGGCGAGCATGCGCGCCCCGGTGGTCAGGACGGCTTCCAGATTGCGCGCTGCGTCGGCTCTCACGGCACCGATTCTAGTGGCCGAATGTGCAGCCTGAAACATCTAACGCCTCTTCGAAGTAGACCCCATGACTTTAAGTGCTACAGTGAAGTGACAGATCGGGAAGTTAGTGCCAGACCATTGAGCCTCATCTTCTGTCCGAAGGTGATCCGAGGCCGACACTGCACCCCCGCGCACCAGCTCCAGAAAGGCACGTTCCGATGTCGAAGGCACAGCAGTCCGCAGCACCCAGGGCAGGTGGTGTGGCCGCCGCCATGAGCGCGCTGATCCTCGCGGTCCTCCTGGCCGCCCTGGACCAGACGATCGTCTCGACCGCGCTGCCCCGGATAGCGGAGGACCTGAACGGGTTCGACGACATCGCGTGGGTCAGCGCCGCCTATCTCCTCGCCTCCACCGCGGTGACCCCGCTGTGGGGCAAGCTCGGCGACATGTTCGGCCGCAAGCCGCTCTACCTCGCCTCGACCTCGGTCTTCCTGATCGCCTCCGTGGCCTGCGGCCTGGCCCAGAACCTGCCCGAACTGATCGGCGCCCGAGTGCTCCAGGGCGTGGGCGGCGGCGGCATGATCGTGCTGACCTTCGCCCTCGTCGGCGACATCGTCGCCCCGGCCGAGCGCGGCCGCTACCAGGCCATGTTCGGCTCGGTCTACGGCGTCGCCAGCATCGTCGGCCCCCTGCTGGGCGGCGTCTTCACCGACCAGCTGTCCTGGCGCTGGGCCTTCCTGATCAACCTGCCCGTCGGCATCGTCGCCCTGGTCATCGCCGCCCGAGCGCTGCCCGCGGCCACCCGGGGCGCCAAGGCCCGTATCGACTACGCCGGTGCCACCGTGCTGGCCGCCATCGCCACCGGCCTGGTCCTGATCACCTCCTTCGGTGAGCGCTGGGGCTGGGGCTCGCCCGCCATCGTCGGCCTGATCGTCGCCACCGTCGCGCTCGCCGCCGTGCTGGTCCCCGTCGAGCGCCGGGCCGCCGCCCCCGTCCTGCCGCCGGCCATGCTCGGATCGCGGACCGTGGTCTTCTCCTCGCTGATCGGCTTCTTCGCCAACGCCGCGATGTTCGCCGTGCTGGTCTACCTGCCGACCTACCTCCAGATCGTCCACGGAGTCTCGGCCACCCTCTCCGGCATCTTCATGCTGCCCCTGGTCGCCGGGCTGGTCATCAGCCAGTCCCTCGCCGGACGCTGGGCCGCACACGTCGAGCGGCTGCGGATGATCCTGCTCGCCGGACTGGTCGCCAACCTCGCCGGACTGCTCCTGCTGGGCACTATCGGCGCCACCACCGGCACCCTGGTGCTGAGCGTCTACTTCCTGATCACCGGTATCGGCATCGGCATGGTGCCCATGGTCGTGCTGACCACCGTCCAGAACAGCGTCCCGGCCGCCGACCTCGGCGCCGCCAGCGCCGTCGTCACCTTCGCCCGCTCCATCGGCGCGGCCTTCGGGGTCGCCGTCTTCGGCACCCTGCTCAACACCGGCTTCGCCGACCGCACCCACGCCCTGCCGACCGCCGGCGGCTTCGACGCCGCCCGCCCCGACACCATCGGGCACCTGCCCGCCGCCCTGCGCGACACCGCCCTGGACGCCTTCGCCCACGCCACCGCCATGGGCTACCTCTGGATCGCCCCCACCCTCGCCGTCGGCATCGCCCTGGCCCTCTTCCTCAAGCCCGCGAAGAAGACCGACGCCGGCGACCAGGCCGACGACCAGGCCCACTACCAGGCCGACGGCCCGGCTTCCGCGCCCGTCGACGAAACCGTCCCGGCGGCCTGAACGGCCGGGTGGAGCAAGGGACAAGACATCCGGTGAACCAAGGGAGTACGCGGACCTCGACCGGTCGACGCCCACGACGGGCGCCGGCCGGCGGTGTGTCCCGGGGTGTGCTCCGTGCGGGCGGGTGTCGGCCGGCTATTCCGAGCCGTCGCCCGGGGCGTTCTCCGAGAGCCGCTTGAGCTGGCTCAGCCACAGGGAGTTCAGGCGCTGCGTCCACAGCGGGGGCACGGTCGCGAGGGACTTGGCGGCGGGTCCGCGGACCACGTTCTCGGTCACCACATGTGTGCCGCCCGCGACCGGGGTGAGCAGCCAGGCCTGGTACAGCTGCACACCGGCGCCGATGCCCGACCAGCCGAGACGACTGTGCGGGACGTGTTCCCCCAGATAGATCTCGAAGCGGTGCCCGTGGAACCGGACCGCGAAGGTCCGGGCGATCGTCCCGGACCGGACCGCGGTGACGCCCGGTACCCACTCCGGCCAGCGCGGGACATCGGTGAGCAGGGCGAAGGCCGTACGGGGCGGCGCGTGCACGACGGCCTGCGCCTGGCAGAAGCCGTGTGCCTGGTCCGGCGAGAAGCCCGACGGCCAGTGGATCTCCGGATGGCTGTCCGAGACGCCCGGCATCCGGGTCCCCTTTCGTGGTGCACGGTGGCACCGAGCGCGGCCACCGGGGTGAGGACAGCCCGACAGGACGTCCCCGCCCGTCCACTGTGCGGGGCGGCCGGGGAACCGGCATACGTCAGATGACTGAGCGGGGGGAGGGTGTCGGTCCGGACACGCTTGGGCGGCTCCGGCTCCGGCTCCGGCCCTGGTCGGTTCCCGCCGTGGTCAGCTCGCGTCCGCCCCGTCCGTGTCCAGCCCGGACAGCGCGTCCCGCAACGCGGCCCGCGAGGTGATGCCCAGCTTGGGATAGATCTGGTAGAGGTGCGTGCCGATGGTCCGGTGCGACAGGAACAGCCGCTCGGCGATCTGCTTGTTGGTCAGTCCGGTCGCCGCGAGCGTGGCGATCTGCAGCTCCTGCGCGGTCAGCGCCACCGGACCCGGCCGGGCGGCGTTCGGCGCCGACTGGCCGCTGGCCCGCAGCTCCGCCGCGGCACGTGCCGCCCAGGGCTTGGCACCCAGGCGCTGGAAGGCCTCCAGTGCCTGCGCCAGCTGCTCGCGGGCCTCCGTCGTGAGCCGCAGCCGGCGCAGCCGCTCACCGTGGAAGAGCCGCACCCGTGCGACGTCGAAGGGCCAGCGCTCCGGGCCGGGCAGGGCCAGCGCCCGCTCGAAGACGGCGAGACCCGCCTCCCCGGGCGTGGTCAGTGCCTCGCAGGCCAGCACCAGCAGCTCCAGGCGCGGCGACAGTCCGGCCATCGCGCACTCGCGCATCGCCGCGGCATGGGCGGCGGCCTCCTGCTCCCGGCCGGTCCTGACGGCCGCCTCGACCAGGTCCATCGCGCCCCACATGGCGATCGGGACGTACGGGGCGATGGTCCCGGGCGGACTGAGCGTGCTCGCGTGCTGGTAGGCGGTCTCGAAGTCACCGCCGCCGATCGCGGCCAGCGCCCTCGCGTGGCAGGCGAAGAACCGTGCGCCGTGGGCCCCGCGCGGCATGGCCCAGCGGACGATCCCCTCGGTCAGCGCGGCACTGGTCTCCCCGTCGCCCTGCGCCCCGCACACCACCGCCTGGATGTACTGGAAGTACCAGGCGTAGAACCGGTAGTCGTGCTCCTCGCACAGCGTGAGCCCCTCGGCCGCGAGCTGCGCGGCGTCGTCCCACCGGCCCAGGTGGAAGTAGTCCAGGCCCAGGTGCATCAGCGCGCCCAGATGACGGCGGACGGGTGCGGTGCCGGTCCGGCCCTGCTCCACCAGCCGGCGCGTGGCCCACCGGAAGTCCCCGAGCCGGTCGGGGAAGACCGCCGCGGTGCCGACGCGGATCACCCGGGTGGGGTCGTCGCCCACGGTGGAGATCAGTTCGGTCAGCCGGGGCAGTGCGGCCTGTCCGGTGCGGGCCGCGTCGCCGAAGGTCCGGGTGACCACCCACAGCAGCTCGGGCGGTTCCGGGGTGAGCCGGTCGACGTACGACTGCAACGGCTGCCAGAGCTTCGGGTCACCGCCGTACCAGCACAGCAGCACCAGCAGGTGCAGTGCCTCGATGAGCCCGTCGTCCGAGGCGGCGAAGCCGTGCTGTCCGGACTCGATCGCACCGACCAGCAGCCGGTACGCCGTGTCGATGTCGCCGTCCCTGTTGAGCAGCAGGAACGCGGAGGCGGCCGCGGCGTGCAGGGACTCCTGCCCGTCGGGATGGACGAGCCGGGATCCGGCGAGCAGTCGTGAGGCGTCCTCCAGCTCGCCGCCGGAGTCCACGCCGACGTAGGCCGCCACGGCCAGTCGGCGGCTCTCCTCGGGGGCCGTGGTGCTGAGCCCGGCGGCCCGGGTCAGCGCCGCCACCGCGCCGAGCGCGTCCCCGCGCCGCAGCCGGCCGCGGGCGGCCCGCTCCAGCAGGGCCGCGACCGACTCGTCCGGGCCGACGGCCGCCTCTCCCAGATGCCAGGCGCGCCGCTCCGACTGGTCGCCGAGCACGTCGGCGAGGGCCCGGTGGGCGCTTCTGCGCTCCGCCGCGGTCGCCAGGTCCACCACCGCCGAGCCGATCAGCGGATGCCGGAAGGCGAGCCGCCGGTTGTCCGCCGAGACCGTCACCAGCCGTTCCCGCTCCGCGGGCGCGAGATCGTCGACGGAGGCCCGGCCGGACGCGGCGGCCTCGACGGAGGCGAGGTCACCGGTGCCGTCCAGGGCGGCGATCAGCAGCAGCAGCCGGCTGCGCTCGGGCAGAGCGACCACCCGCTGGGCGAACAGGGACTGCAGCCGTTCGCTGAGCGGCAGGACGCCGGGCACCGCAGCCAGGGTCGAGCGCTGCTCCGCGGAGAGCGCCGCCGGGAGCTCCACCAGCGCGAGCGGGTTCCCGCGCGCCTCGGCCGCGATCCGGCGCCGCACCGCGGGGGACACGTCGGGGTGGGCGAGGGCGAGCAGCTCGGCCGACGAGGCGTCGTCCAGCGGCTCCAGCCGGTGCTCGCTCAGGCCGCTGGACTCGAAGAAGCTCTCGGAGCCGTCCCGGGACGCGGCGAGGAAGCCGATCCTGCTGCCGACGAGCCGCCGGGCCACGAAGCCGAGCACGGCGTTGGTGGCCCGGTCCAGCCACGGCAGGTCGTCCACGACGATCAGCAGCGGTGTCTGTACGGAGATCAGCCGGAGCAGCAGGAGCGCGGCGGTGGATGTCAGCAGCCGGTCGGGCGGCGGTCCGCCGCCGATGCCGACAGCGACCCGCAGGGCGTCGCGGTGCACGGTGTCCAGGACGTCGAAGTCGTCGAAGAGGGGCACGAGCAGCTGGTTGAGCCCCGCGTAGCTGATGTCGGCCTCGAACTGCACGCCGCCCGCGCGCAGGACCCGGATGCCGTTGTGCGCGGCACCGTTCGCCACCGCGTCGAGCACGGCGGTCTTTCCGACTCCGGCCTCGCCCGAGAGCAGCAGGGCCGCCCCCTGGACGGCGGAGTTGCCGAAGAAGGACTGGATGAAGGCGAGGTCCCGGTCGCGGCCGACCAGCCGGGTCGACGCCGGGCAGACGGTCGAGTCCAGGTCGTTCATCGGGCTGCCTCCTACGGCCGATGGTCGTAGGCCCGGTGCTGTGCTGTGCGCCGACCTGGCCGAGCCCGCACTCGGCGCTGCGCGGCCCACGCAATCGCGTGCAGTCTAAAGGACGTCCGGATTTCGCCTTGGACCTGTCCGGATCCTGCCCGTGGCTCATGTGCGTGGCTCATGTGCGTGGCTGGTTCGTCGGGGAGACGGGCTCGACGCCACGACAGGCGGCCGATCAGTCGTGCCGATCCGACCGGCGGCCCTCGGCACGACACACGTGTGCATGTTGATGTGAACGACGGAGCATGTCCGGCTCGTGTCCATGACGTCAGGTTCCAGCGCCTCCGCATCCGTCCTGCGCCCCTGCGCACGAGGTGCGGGCGCTTCGCGTGTGTGAGTGAGGTTGTGATCAGAATGAGTGCGGACATGTCCGGCATGACAGGTGTGGCTCCGCGGCCGGAGGACATGACGGCCCTGCGGCGGGTGGTGCGCGGACCGGTCCTGGAGCCGGGGTCGGCGGAGTACGAGGCGGAGTGCGCCACGTACAACCTGGTCTGCGGTCTTCGGCCGGCGGTCGTGGTCGGCGCGACCGGCGAGTCCGACGTCATGGAGGCGGTGCGGTTCGCCGCGCGTCACGGGATGCCGGTCGCGGTGAAGTCCGCGGCCCACCAGATCGTCTCCGCGGCCGAGGGCGGGCTGCTGATCACGACGCAGCGGATGAAGGGCATCATCGTCGACGCCCAGCAGCGCACGGTGCGGGCCCAGGCGGGTGTGCGCTGGACCGAGGTGCTGCCCCGTACCGCGGAGTTCGGCCTCGCCCCGGTCGTGGGCTCGGCACCGAACGTCGGTGTCGTCGGATACACCCTCGGCGGCGGGCAGAGTCCGCTGCTCGGGCGCACCCACGGCTACGCCGCCGACCATGTGCGGTGGCTGAACGTGGTCACGGCCGACGGCGAACCGCGCCGGGTGACGCCGGACCGCGAACCGGACCTGTTCTGGGCCCTGTTGGGCGGCAAGGGCAACTTCGGCGTGGTGACCGAGATCGAGTTCGAGGTGTTCCCGGTCTCGCGCTTCTACGGCGGCGGCATCTACTTCCCGGGCGAGCACCTGGCCGCTGTGCTGGACGCCTGGCGGGCGTGGCTGCCGACGGTGGGCGAGGAGATGACCTCGTCCATCGGCATCCAGCGGCTGCCCGACCTCCCCGTACTGCCCGAGCCGCTGCGCGGCGCCTTCGTCGTGCACCTGCGGATCGGGTATCTCGGGTCGTCGGCCGACGGCGCCGAGCTGATCGCCCCGCTGCGGGCCGCGGCACCGGCGCTGATCGACCTGGTGGGGGAGAAGCCCTTCACCTCGATCGGTGAGATCCACAGGGATCCCGTGGACCCGATGCCGTACTTCGACCGCAGCCTCTGCCTGGAGGAGTTCTCCGAGAAGACGGCGCGGACGCTCGTGGAGCTCACCGGCCCCGAGTCGGGCTGCATCCTGGCGAACCTGGAGATCCGGGCGCTCGGCGGCGCCTTCGACCGGGAACCGCGGTTCCCCAACTCGGTGCCCAGCCGCGGGCTTCCGTTCGTCGTCTTCGGGTTCGCGGTGGGCGCTCCGGAACACACCGAGCAGCTCCGGGCCGATCTGACCCGGGTCATGGACGGGCTGGCGCCCTGGGCGGCCGGACGGAACATGGTGAACTTCCTCTCGCCGGACGAGGCGACCGACATCGAGGGCGTGCGCGCGGTGTACGGGGCGGAGCGCTACGACCGGCTGGCCGCCGTGAAGAAGCGTTACGACCCGGCCAACGTCTTCCGGTTCAACCACAACATCACGCCCGCCTGATTCCGCACCCGCCACGAGGGCCGGTGATTGCGGGTCCTGGGTCCGGGGCGGCCGGATCTCCGTCCCGCTGCCCCGGAACAACCGCACCAGCCGGTCCGCCGCCGCCCTCGTGGACGAAAGTCATGGATCTCTCCTCCTCCGTGAACCCATGACCGTCTGGCATACGTGTGAGATGTGGCAGGTTCTCGTCGCGGGCTGCGACGGGGACGCAACGGCCGTCCCGGATGGCGCGTATCCGGTCGGTCGCCTCCGGGCCGCCGCGTCGCTCCACATGGGGATGGGCCAGGCGGGGGCCCGGAGCTGCCTCTGGAGCGGGCCGGGGACAGCAGCTCGCGGGAACCGGCGGGACCACGCCGACACACGTCGTGAGACACATGGAAAACTGATCCGCATGGCTGCTTCAGCAACACACCTCGCCCTGGCCGACCGCGTCGAGCTGCTCTTGGAGACCGGGACGATCCTGCCCGTCGTCACCGCGGGCGATCCCGTACTGCGAGGTGACACCGAGCCGTACGACGGACAGCTGGACGACGCGCTGCTCGACCGGTTCGTGGCCGCGCTGCGGGAGGCGATGCTCGCCGCCCCGGGCGTCGGACTGGCCGCGCCGCAGGTCGGGATCCCGCTGCGCATCGCGGTGGTGGAGGACCGGGCACGCGGGACGAAGGAGGCGCTGGAGGCCCGGGGCCGTGTCCCGCTGCCCTTCCGGGTGCTGGTCAACCCCACCTACGAGCCCGTCGGCGACACCAGGGTCCCGTTCTTCGAGGGCTGCCTGAGCGTCCCGGGCTGGCAGGCTGTGGTGTCCCGGCACACCCGGGTGCGGCTGCGGGCCCAGGACGAGCGCGGCCGGGCCGTCGACGAGGTGCTCAGCGACTGGCCGGCGCGCATCGTGCAGCACGAGACCGACCATCTCGACGGCACCCTCTACTTGGACGTCGCCCATCTGCGGTCGCTGTCCACGAACGAGGCCGTGGCGGAACGATGGGCCGAGCCCGTGCCTGAGCGGGCGGCCCGCGAGCTGGGATTCGACCTGTCGTGACTGGCGGTCGCGGACCGGCGCACACCTCGGATCCCACCGTCAAGTGACTGATGCGTGCGGTTTGTCCGGTGGGACAGGCTGAACACAGCCGACGCCTCCGGCACACCAGCCGACAGGGCCTCGGGCAGCGGTCCGTCCGACACGGAGAAGAGGATCTGGCGTGACACCGGTCCAGCAGCAGCGTTCGCTGACGAGCAGCAATCCCGTACTCTCCCGGCCGCAGTTCCAGCGGCGGGGCGGACAGAAGACGGCGGTCAGGGACCCACGGGCGGAGATCGCCGTGCCGCGCGGCGTTCTCGCGCCCGGCCCGGACCTCTCGCACGAGGAGGGCCCCGCACCGCTGCCCTTCGTCGTCGCCGACCTGATGACCATGGACGACGTCCTCTCCCGCGCGGCGGCGGGACTCGCGGTGACGGCGCTGGGGGCCGCACTGGCCTGGACCCTGCTGCCGTACTCACGCCTCGGCACGGTCGGGGCCTACGGCATCGCCGTCGCCGCCGGACTCGTAGCCACGGCACTCGTGCTGCTCCAACGCCGCAGGAACCTGCCCTCGCCGTCGCTCACCCTGACGTTCGCAGCCTTCCAGGGGGTGTTCCTCGGCACGCTGTCCACCACGCTCTCCAGCCATCTCTCGCCGGGTTTCCTCGTGCAGACGGTGCTGGGCACGATGGCCACCTCCGCCGGAGTACTCCTCGCCCACAAACTCCACTGGATACGTGCGAACCGCCGCTTCTGGCCCTTCGTCGGCGCCGGACTGGTCGGACTGTGCCTCCTCGTCCTCACGGACTGGATGCTGTTCCCCCTCATGGGCGCGGACGGCCTGGGCCTGCACCCTGTCGGCCTCGGTGTCTTCACCGGCGTCGTGGGCGTGCTCCTCGCGGCGCCCTTCCTCTCCCTGCACCTCAGGAAGGTCGAGGCCGGCATCACGTGTGGCGCGTCCCGCGACCAGTCCTGGACGGCCGCGTTCGGACTCACCCTGACCCTGGTGTGGCTCTACGTGGAGACGGTCCGGCTCCTCACCCTCTTCCCGGGCGAGGAGCTCTACTGACGGCCGGCGTGCTCCTCACCCGTCCGACGGACACAGCCCGCGCATGAGCACGTCGAAGAGCCGGTCCCCGCGCGCGCGTTCCGCCTCGCTGGTGCCGACCCGCCACAGCGGACCGAGCAACAGCAGCACGTCGTCCGCCGTCGTCCCCGGCACGATGGTTCCGCCCTTCTCGTTGGCGACCACCAGCGCCGACAGGGCTTCGAGCAGCGGCCGGTAGGCGCTGCGGCACGGCTCGCTCAGTACGTCCGTGGCCGCGCACATCGCGTCCGCGAACTCCGGTGTGCACCGGCCGATGAACAGCAGCCGCCGCAGCCAGGCGCGCAGCGCGAGCGGCGGGCAGTGGCTGTGCAGCAGGGCGGGTACGGCCTGGACCAGCTCCTCCACCTCCTCCCCGTACACCTGGAGCACCAGGCACTCGCGGCTCGGGAAGTGGCGGTAGAGGGTGCCCTGGCCCACGCCGGCTCTGCGGGCTATGGACTTCAACGAGGTGTCGCCGGGAACGGCGAGCACCTCTGCCGCCGCTTCGAGGATGCGTATCCGGTTGAAGCGTGCGTCCGATCTCATCGATGCTCCGGTCTCTTCGGTGGTGATGCCCACCGGGCGCCGCCCTGCCATGTCGGGCAGGGACTCGTTTACCTCACACGTGTCTGAGGATTGGCGTCATCCGGGGAAGGGGATCCCGGGTCGGCGGGCCGGTACGGGAGCGCCCGGCGAGACACGTATCCTGGATGAAATCTACACCGGTCAGCCTGAGCAGAAGGCACGGAATCCCATGTCCCATGAGACGGCCGCTCCTCACCTCGTCCTGGAACGGCGTACGTCCGCCGTCGAGCGGCTCACCTCGCTGCACTCCGCCCTCGTCGAGGACCTCGCCCACGGCCGCTGGGTTCCGGGGCCGCTGGAGCGCGTCCTCGCGACCCGGCTGCTCCTGGCCTGTGCGGGTGATGGGCAGTTCACCCCGGTCCGGGTGCGCGAGACCGCGGCGGAGGGCAGCGTCGCCCTGCTGTACGCGGGTGACGGCCGGTTCGCCCGGCTCCTCGCCCGGCTCCTCGAAGTGATCACGGACCCCGCACCGGACGCCGACCCCGTATCGGACGTTGACCCCGTATCGGACGTTGACCCGGCGCCGGACGTCGACTCCGCGCTGGCGGACGCCTGGCTCCTGCTGGAGCGGGTTGCTGAGGACGGGTCCGCGCGGGGCGCCGAGTCCTGACCTCGACGGCGTCTGCCTGGCTCACATGTGTGCCTGGCAGTCAGATGACGGATGTGCCGGGCGGCCGGCCGCCGGAAGACTCCGTCGTCGTGGAGCCCGCACATCGGTACGGCGAGCGGTACGGAGAGGGGAGAGCGCATGACGAGGTATGAGAGGTACGGCAGGCACGACCGGACACGCCGTGAGCGTTCGCCGGCGGTGCCGTCGTCCCGGCGCCGGCCCACGGGCGGCGGCGCGGGCCGGCCGGTGCTCACCCTGGTGCGGGGCTCCGCATCCGACTGCGCGCCCGTCGAGTTGGCCACGCTGACACGTTCCGCCATGCCGGCCGACGTCCGGGGCGCGGTCGTGACGCCGGTGCAGGGCAGGCTCATGGCGACCTGGATGCCGCTGAGCGGGCCGTCCCGCATCCCTCAGGGCCGGGTCCTGGTCGCGTGGACGCCCGCGGGCGAGGACCGTACGGATATCACCGCACACCTGGGACTCGCGGGTGCCCAGGTCCTGCTCGCGGTCTGGCCGGGCCTGCGCGGCGACTGGTCCGGGGTCGTTCACCCCACCGTCGCCGAGGTGACGGAGCTGCATGGCGCGCTCCGTCTGGCGACACTGGCCCTGGAGCGGCTGGCCGACTGAACGGGCGGACATGTTGAAGTGCGCGGACCGGCCCATGGGGAAGGGGCCGGTCCGCGCACGTGGTGCCGGTCCGCCCACGTGGTCGTGTGACGGGACGCGGTGCGGACATCGGGTGGCGTGCCTGGGTGCCGGGTCCGCCCCGGGGGTCAGCGCCGGTGAGGAGGGCGCTGACCCGCAAGGGCCGGTGCGAGTGCCGGTTCGGGGCGGGCACGCCGTTCGACCGCGGCGGCAGCGGAGGAGTTCCTGGGTGGGGACCGAAGGACGTCGTGGAGGAACCCGGTGAGGATCTCCAGCGTCCGTTCCGGCTGCTCGTAGGGGGCCGCGTGTCCGCCCTTGACCGCGGCCAGCCGGGCGCCGGGTATGCCGTCGGCGAGTTCCACCGAGTGCTCCGGCGTCACGAACCGGTCGGCCATGGCCGCGACGACGAGGGTGGGTGCGGTGATCCGGGCGAGGTCGGCGCGGACGTCGACGCCGAGGGCCAGCATGATCTGTTGGGCGGTGCCGGGCGTGGACGTCGCCAGGTGACCGGTGAGCCGTGCGAACGCTGCAGGGGTGAGGGTGGCCAGATGATCCTTGGAGAAGAACAGCGAGGCCAGGAAGGAGTTCAGCCGGTTACCCCCGCGCGCGTGCAGCGAGGCCCACATCTCCAGACCGAGCCACAGCGGGGTACCGGGCCGGGCGAAGCCGGAGAGGAGGAACAGACCGCGGATCCGGTCGGGGTGACGGGCGGCGACGCTGACGGCGACGGCCGCGCCGAGCGAGGTCCCGGCGATCACGAACCGCCCTAATCCGGCTGCCCGCGCGGTCTCCACGACCTGGTCGGCCACGGCGCTCAGCCGCAGTGGACCGGCGGGGAGCCCGCTGAGGGCCGATCCGGGCAGCTCGGGCAGCAGGACGGTGTGCCCGGCCGCGAGTTCGGCCGGCAGGGTTCCCCAGCTCTCGGCCGAGCAGCCCCCGATGCCCGGCAGGAGCACCAGACCGGGCCCGCCGCCCCGGATGTCGTACGCCAGCATGTGCCACCTCTCCTCACACGAGAGGTACGAGCGGAGACGGCACGGAGGTTCAGCCGTGGCGGGGTCGTTCCGCGGCGGTGTCCGTCGTCCGGTCGGTGCCCCAGGAGGTGAGGATGCGCAGGGCGTCGTGGGAGGGGCTGCCGGTCTCGGCGGTCAGGACCATCAGGCGTTGGCCGGAGTCGTCGGAACCGGACCAGGTGTCGCAGTCCAGGGTGAGGTCGCCGACCAGCGGGTGGCGGTAGTGCTTGGTGCCGTAGGTGGCGCTGTTGACGCGGTGTTCGCCCCACCAGACACGGAAGTCCGCGTCCTGCGCGGACAGTTCACCGGCCAGGCGGACCAGCTCCGGGTCGTCGGGGTCGGCCCCGGCCTCCATGCGCAGAGCCGCGACGGCGTCCCGCGCGTCGTGCTCCCACTCCAGGTGCATCGCCCGGACTACGGGGTCGGTGAACATCAGCCGCAGATAGTTGCGCCGGTCGTCCGGGATCGTGGCGAAGTCGGTGTAGAGGGCGACGGCGGCCGGGTTCCAGGCCAGGACGTCCAGGCGCCTGCCGAGGACGAGCGCGGGTGTCTCGGTGAGCTGGGCCAGCAGTCGTCGCATGGCGGGACGTACCTGCTGCACGGGGGGCCGGGTACGGCGCGGCCGGTCGTCCGTCCGCCCGGCGACCTCGTAGAGGTAGCTCTCCTGGTCGTCGTCGAGGCGCAGGGCGCGGGCCAGGGTGGCGAGCACGGAGGCGGAGGCGCGGACGCGGCCCTGTTCGAGGCGGGTGTAGTAGTCCACGCTGATCGCGGCCAGCTGGGCGGCTTCCTCGCGGCGCAGCCCCGCGACCCGGCGTGCGGAGTCCGTCCCGGGCAGCCCGCACTCGCCCGGGTCCAGCTGTGCCCGGCGGGCCCGGAGGAACTCCCCGAGCTTACGGGGGTCGGGGTGTGAGGCCATGGCGTTCATTCTCCCTCAGAACCGCACACGCGCGGAGTGTGCCGGATGGTCTCCGTGGCACTGCCCGAGGACGGCGGGACCGGTGTCCCGCCGTCCTCCGGAAGGGGTCAGCGGACGGTGGCCCGCGCGGCCCGCTCGATCACGTCGGCCACCAGACGGGGGTGGGAGACGGCGACCGAGTGCGAGGCGGCGACCTCGGTGGTGTGGGCGTGGGCGCGCTTGGCCATGAAGCGCTGGACGGCGACCGGGATGTTGAGGTCCTCGGTGGTGACGATGTCCCAGCTGGGCTTGGTCTTCCAGGCCGCGGTGGTGGCCTTCTCCTCCAGGGCGGCCTGGGCGATGGGCCGCTGTGCGGCGGCCATCAGGGCGGCCTCCTTGGCGGGCACGTCGGCCGCGAACTGGTGGCGGAACTTGTCCTGCTGGATGTACAGGTCGGTGGCGGTGGAGCCGTCGGCCTGCTGGTACGTGACCGGGTCGAGGGCGTCGGGGAGCGTGGAGCCCGGGTACTTGTTGGTGAGCTCCAGAGCGCTCTCGCCGGGGGCGGGCAGGAAGGCGGCGACGTAGACGAGCGCCTTGACGTCGGCGTCTCCGGTGGCCGCCTCGCTGATGACGTTGCCGCCGTAGGAGTGGCCGACGACGATCTTCGGGCCCTTGACGTGGTCGAGGACCGTGCGCAGGGCGGCGGCGTCGGAGGCCGGGCCGCGCAGCGGGTTGGCGGCGGCGACGACCGGGTAGCCGTCGGCGCGCAGGCGGGAGATGACACCGTTCCAGCTGGAGCCGTCGGCGAAGGCACCGTGTTCCAGGACGATGGTCGGCTTGGTGTGACGGCCCGTGTCGCCGGACTTGGCGGTCTCGGTCGCACCGCTGGCGGTGCCGCTGAGGGCGAAGGCGCCGAGCGCGAGTCCCGCTGTGGCCGTCGCGACCGCGCCCGTCACCAGCCGCTTGCGTCCACCCTTGTTGCTCACCACGACTTAACCCCTCTCGGAATGTTCTCGGTACAGAGGGCGGGGCCGATCTCGTCGGCGTTCGTCACCGCCCTAACTGGTGATGAATCTTTCACGTGGATCGTCACCTGTCAAGGTGGTGACGATTGATGGTGGGGTAATTCGGCCGGACGTATCGACCGGTGCCCCGGCGAAACATGTGTGAACACCGGCGCGGGCGGGGGGGGGGGGGGGGGGGCGGCCCCGCGCCCCCGTTGTTGCCAGGCCGGTGGGTGTTTGTAGGTTTGGGGTTCTGAGGTTGGCGGGCCCGGGGTGGGGGGGGCTTAGC
>NZ_JBIVDS010000016.1:161366-258279 GCF_044747265.1 Streptomyces sp. NPDC090106
AGTTTGTGTTTGTTTTTTTTTTGTGTTTTTGTTATGGTTCTGGCGGGCCGGCGGGGGGCCCCCCTCTTTTGGGGGGGGGGCGGGCGGGGGGGGGGGGGGGGGGGCCCCCCCCCCCCCCCCCGCGACGCCTTGATGCCACGTCGATGCGTGTTACGTCGTTCTGCGTTACGTCGATCGGCGTCACGTCGGTGGGCGCTACTTCGCCCACGGATCCCGCACGACGATGTCCGCCAGCGCCGAAGCGCAGCCGGAGAGCATCCGTTCGCCCTTCTCCCGGCTCGCCACCCTGGCGTCGCCCGCGACGCCGCGCTCGGTGATCCGGTCGAACGACACGGCCATGTACACCGGGTCGCTGGACTCCGCGGGCAGGGTGATCCGTGGTCCGTGCGCCTCCGTCAGGAACTCGCTGCGGATCAGGTCGGGATGGGCGGCCATCATCATGGACGTCTCCCCCTCGCAGGCGTGCATGAGACCGTCCTGGGTCTCCAGGGTCTCCCGCACCACCTCCCGTCCGGCGCCGAAGTAGCTGGCGAACGCGATCGGCGTCGACAGCTCCGCGGTCAGCTCGGTGGTCAGGGCGTTGAGGGCGGTCATGTTCCCGCCGTGCCCGTTGACGATCAGGATGCGTGAGAAACCCACCCGGATCACGGAGCGGCAGATGTCACGCAGCAGCGCGTGCAGGGTCGGCAGGCTGAGCGTGAGGGTGCCGCCGAAGGCCATGTGGTGCTCCGACAGACCCGTCGCGATCGAGGGGGTCACCACCACGCCGGTGCGCTCCGCGGCCAGCACCGCCGCCCGCCGGCACACCTCCGTCGCGAGGAAGTCGTCGACGCCGGTCGGCAGATGGGGGCCGTGCTGTTCCGTGGCCCCGATGGGCACCAGCACCACCGCGTCCCGTGCGGCCAGGGCCCGCAGCTCGGCGGCGGTCAGACGGTTCCACTGGACTTCGCTCATCTAGGACTCCTCCTGGACGTGTCCGACGCGGTGTGCGGGGCGCCGGTCGGTGGCGGGTGCGGGCTGTCAGAGGTGGTCGGCGTCGACCACGGCCTGGGCGAAGACGGTGGGCGCCTCCTGCGGCAGGTTGTGCCCGATGTTCGCGATGGTGCGGTGGTCGTAGGGACCGGTGAAGTGGGAGCGGTACGCGGAGCCGTCACCGGCCGGGGTGAAGGGGTCCAGGGCCGCGTCGAGGGTGATCGTGGGCACGCCGATGGTGGGCTGGGCCGCGAGCTGCTTCTCGTAGCGGTCGTAGCGGGGCTCACCCTCGATGAGGCCGATGCGCCAGCGGTAGTTGTAGAGCACGATGGCCGCGTAGTCGGGGTTCTTGAAGGCCTCGGCGGTGCGGTTGTAGACCGCGTCGGAGAAGTTCCAGTTGGGGGAGACGAGCGTCCACACGTAGCGGCACAGCGCGATGCGGTCCGCCTCGTTCTCCATCGCCTTCTTGCCCCGGTCGCTGGCGAAGTACCACTGGTACCACCAGTTGTGCTCGACGGCCGGGAGCGCGGGCTCCAGCTGCGCCTTGACGTTGGTGATGAGGTAACCGCTGGTGGAGACCAGGGACTTGACCCGCTCGGGCCAGAGCGCGGCGATGATGTCGGCGGTGCGGGAGCCCCAGTCGAAGCCGGCCAGCGTCGCCTTCTGGATCTTCAGGGCGTCCATGAAGGCGATGATGTCCAGCGCGATGGCGGACTGCTCGGCGGTGCGCGGGGTGTGGCGGGACAGGAAGCGGGTGCTGCCGTGGCCGCGCAGATAGGGGACGAGGACGCGGTAGCCCTGGTCGGCGAGGAGCGGGGCGACGTCGACGAAGCTGTGGATGTCGTAGGGCCAGCCGTGCAGGAGGAGGACGACCGGGCCGTGGGCGGGTCCCGCCTCGGCGTAACCGATGTCCAGGAGGCCCGCCCTGACGTGCTTGAGCGTGCTGAACTCGGTGTGGGTGCCGGGCGTGACGGTGGGCACGGTGGGTGCCGTCGAGCCGGCCGGAGTGGCCGAGGCGGTCGCGGCGGACGCGTTGGTCTGCAGGCCGGACAGCGAGACCGCGGCCGCGCCGGTGCCCAGGCCGACGGCCTTGCTGAAGGTACGCCTGTTGATCATGTGAAGCCCTCTCGTGCGTTTCCGGTGACCGGCGCGCGCCCGGGATTCCTCCCGTTCACAGCGGCGCCCCGGGATCACCGCGACTCTTGGCGCGATTGACCCTCGCGCATTATTCGTCACCAGTCAAGCAGGTGACGAAGTGCTGCGCTCGATGAAGCGGACGTGCGGTGGACCGAGGATCCGCGACCGCTCCTCCTCCGGAGCGGGCCGGCGGCACATACTCTCGTCTGTCGTCAAACCGGACACATCAGTCATCTGACGGTCGGACGCCGCCACCGACACCAGGTGTGCGGCGCACCGCATGTGCCGTTCGACGTCGCAGGTGAGCACACCGACGGCCGGACAGGAGCCGGGACCGTCCGGGTTCCTCAAAGAGGGCGCTCAGTCAATTGACTGAGCGCCCCGTCGGGAAGCACCGCGCCTAGGTGTTCTGTTCGCCTTCCAGCCTCGCCAGCGCGTCGCGCAGTGCGGCGCGTGAGGTGATGCCGAGCTTGGGGAACACCCGGTACAGGTGTGAGCTGACGGTGCGCGGCGACAGGTGCATCCGCTCGCCGATCTCCTTGTTGGTCAGCCCGATGGCCGCGAGGTCCGCGATCCGCCGCTCCTGCCAGGTCAGTTCGGCGAGATGCACGGACGGGCCGCGCGTGGCCAGACCCGACACCCGTAGTTCGGCCCGGGCCCGTTCGGCCCAGGTGGGTGCGCCGAGCCGTTCGAACGTCTCCGCGGCGAGGGTGAGGGGGAGACGGGCCGCTTTGCCGCCTTCGCTGTGGCGGAGGTGGGTGCCGTGGGCGAGGTGGATGCGGGCGAGTTCGAAGGGGAAGTGGGGGGCGGCGGGGTGGGTTTCGGCTTGGTGGTAGAGGGTTTGGGCTTCGGTGGGGTCGGTGGTGGTCATGGCGAGGGCGCCGTAGGTGGTGAGGGCGAGGCGGGGGGAGATGTCGGGGAGGTGGGCGTGGTGGGCGGCGAGGGCGTGGGTGCGGGCTTGTTCGGCGCGGCCGGTGTGGAGTGCTGCTTCGACGAGGTCGAGGAGGGTGCGGGGGGCTTGGTGGGCGTAGGGTTCGAAGGTGCCGGGGGGTGTGATGCCGATGGCGTGGAGGTAGGCGGCTTCGTAGTCGCCTTCGGCGAGGGCGGCGGTGGTGCCGACGGCGTCGGCGATCTGGGTGAGGAATCCGACGCCCCGGGGGCGGGCCCAGGCCTCGACCACGGCTTGTAGTTCGCGGGCGCGTTCGACGTCGCCCCGCATCGCGGCCAGCAACGCGACGTACGCACGCGTGTGATGAGCGAGCAACAAGTAGCCATGGGACGTCGTCAGTTCCAGGCAGCGCTGTCCGGTGCGCTCGGCCTCGTCCCACTCACCCACCGCGATCTGGTCGAGCATGATCAGATGCTGTGTGGTCATGCTGTTGCGCGCGAAGCCCGTCTCGGCCTCGCGGTCCACCGCGCGTTGCAGATGCGGCCGGTACTGGCTGAGGGTGTCCACGTGATAGGCGGCCACGCCCAGCCGGGTGACATCCCACGGATCCATCTCCGCAAGGCCGTCGAACTCGGCCTCCACTCGTGCTCCCACCCCGGCACCGTGCAGGACCACGTCGCCCCACGCGTCGCGGTAGGCCAGCGAGCGCGTGGGGACGACATCGCCCAGCGAGTCGAGCAGCGTGCGGGTCTGCGCCCACTGGGCCGGATCGGCGGCGTACTGGTCGATGGCCAGCAGGAGGTTGACGAGCCGGGTGAGCACCTCGGAGGCCCGGCCCGGCTCACGGTCGCGCAGCGTCTCGATCGCCGACGTCACCTGGCGATGCGAATGACGTACGTCCCCCTCCTCCCACAGCGCCATGTACGCCGAGGTGACCACGGAGGCCGGAGCCTCGTCCGCGCCCTCCGTCCGGTCGGAGCGGACGAGCTGTTTCGCCTGGTCGAAGAGGCCCGCGTGCCCGGCGAGGAACGCCGCGTCGCCGAGTCTGCGGGAGCGGTTCTCACGCTCCGCGCTCAACTCCGCGGCCCGGGTCAGCCAGGCCACGGCCGCCACCGCGCTGCCGCGCCGGGTCGCGGACTCGGCCGCCGCCTCCAGCACGGCCGCCACCTCCTCGTCCGGGTCGACCGTCGAGGCCGACAGATGCGTGGCCCGCCGCTCCAGGTTGTCGCGATGCACGAGGGCGAGCTCCGCATGGGCCGCGCGCCGCTGGTTGGGCGTGGCCGCCCGCACCACGCTGGAGCGGACCAGCGGGTGCCGGAAGACGAAGTCGCCGCTGACCGGGTCGGTCCTCAGCAGTCCGGCCGACACCGCCTCGTCGGCGTCGCGCATGCGGTACCGCCCCGGACCGGCCGCGGGCGCGCTCCCGGACGCCGCCCCGACGCCGTCGAGAGCGCCGCGCAGCAGCTCCTCCCGTACCCTGCCGTCCAGTTCGTCGATACGTGTGCCATAGACGTGTTGCAGCCGCCGGGGCAGCGGCAGCGCGGCGTCCTGGAGTCCCAGGGCCTCGGCGGACGCCAGTTGGGCATGCCCGAAGCGCAGATGGGCCGGCAGTTCGAGCAGCGCCAGCGGGTTGCCCTGGGCCTGCTCCAGCACCAGTCGGCGCACCGACGCGTCGAGACCCGGATGGCGCAGGTCCAGCAGCTGCCGTGCGGCGGTGTCGGAGAGTGCCTGGACCGGGAGCCGGGGCAGGGCCGCGGTGTCGAAGCCCGACGCGATGTCGGAGCGCAGCCCCACCACGAGCTTGGCCGCGACCCCGGTCAGCCGGCGCCCCGCGAAGCCGATCACCGCGACACTGGAGGCGTCCAGCCACTGTCCGTCGTCGAGCACCAGCAGCAGCGGCTGTGCCGAGGAGGCCAGGGACAGCAGGTCCAGGACGGCGACACCGAGCGACATGACCGACGGAGGTTTCCCCTCGCTCCGCCCGAAGACGGTGTCGAACACGGTGCGATGCACCAGATCCAGCCCGTCGACCGAGGGCAGCAGCGGGTGGAGCAGCTGGTGCAGGCCGGCGAACGGCAGCCCGGACTCCGCCTCGACGCCGGTGGCCCGGATCACCCGGTGTCCCGCCTCCGCCGCCAGCCGCGCGACCTGGTCGAGCAGGGCGCTCTTGCCCACCCCCGTCTCCCCGTTGAGGACCAGAGCCTGCCCCTCGGCGGCTGCCACGAGCGCGGACAGCTGCTCCCGTTCGTCGTCCCGGCCGATCATCGTGACGAGTGATTCCACGGCGCCCCGCTCCCTTTCCCCACCGGACCAGCCATGTGCGTGCGACTCCGAGCCTATGTGTGCGCGGCAAAACCTTCTCGGCGAGCGACACCGGCCTGGACGTGTGCGGGTGGGACTGCATGGGAGGCCGGAGCGTGCACTCCCAGTGGATCACATGTGACGAGGTCCTTGAGGGCGGGTCCGGCTGTCTCCCCTGGTCACGGCCGATGCCCATGACGAGGTGCGGCGACGCCGGTCGACGACCAGCTCGGTTCCCGAAGAAGGGCGCTCACCCGGATCACCCGGCCGAGTGCCCTGTGTTTTGGGACGATCGCCCTCGTCGCCCTCGTCGCCCTCGTCGCCCTCGTCGCCCTCGTCGCCGCCGTCGCGCCGGTCGCCTTCGCCGCCCCCGCTACCTGAGGCCGGCCATCAGCGCACGCATGTCGCTGATCATGGCGGCCTCGTAGGCGGACACCTCAGGAAGCCCGGGCTCCTTCGCGGCGCTGGCGGAGTCGAGATCACCCATGTAGTAGCTGGTGACGGACAGGCTCAGGGTCATGACCGCGGCCCCGTCGACCACCCTGAGCTCCGCGTGCCCGGTGTCCTTGGCGATCAGGAACGCCTCGTCACCGAGATCGTGCACCGGCCGTACCAGGTCCGACGCTACGACGCCCAGGTCCGTCAACCGACGGTCGGCGTCGAACTCGTCGCGGGGATCGGTCTTCTTGTGGAGGGCCACGGAGATACCGATGGTGGTGTTCCGCACCCAGTGCCCACCTGATGCTCCGGCCGACTCCTCCCCGGCATCCCTGAGGTAGGCGACGGAGCAGTGGACCTGGTCGAGAGCCGGGTGCTTCAACACGTCGTCATCGGTCACGTCGGGCACGCTCTTCAGCGCGAGCGCCTTCTGGAGCGAGGCCAACCGGGCCGATTTGCACGGCTCCTGGTCCAGCCGATACCCCCGCAGGTCCGTGCCCTGATCGCCCAGGCCGGCCATGAGAACCGTCACCGCCCAGAGCGCGCACGCCGTCGCCGCTCCGCCCAGCGCCCACAGCCACCGCTCCCGGCGCAGGAGGCGCACGGGAGACCGCCGCACGAGGTCGTCCATGACCTCGCGGGACTCCAGCGGGTCGAACTCCTCCGCCATCTCCGGATCGGATATCACTCTGCGCCTCCTCACAGCATGCACACGTGTGAGAGGCGATGATCGCACAGCCCGTGGTCATGGTTCGACGGTCACGAAACACCGCAGGACGATTCGACGGTCCCCCTCGTCACACCTGTCGTTCTTCGGGCGGTCGCCGCAGCGGCCCCGGTCGGGTCACCGCCGGCCCCGACCGCCCTCTGGTCGTTCGCGTTCCCGTCCAGAGGGATGGCAGCATGCACGAGAGCGCTCCTGGTGACAGATGGGACCGTGCGTACCAAAGCAGGGGGAACCGATGAACGCGCACGGCAGGTTCTCGTCCCTCGCCGCGGTCGAGAACGGACGGCCCGCACCGGCGCTCACCCCCTTCGCGCCCGGGCCAGGGCCCGGCGACCCCGGCTTTGTCGGCCGGGCCGCTGAACTGGGCGTGCTGCGGGACTTCCTGGTCGAGGCGACGGACCGGGGTGCTGCGCTGGTGGTGCCCGGGCAGGCCGGCGCGGGCAAGTCGGCGCTGCTGGAAGCCGCGGTCCGGGCGGCGAGGGCCGAGGGCATGCGAGTCCTCCGGTGCACCGGCATCCGCGGCAGCACCCCGCCCGACCTGTCCGGCCTGCTCGAGATCATCTGGCCGGTGCTGACGAACCCGGCGGACGCGGTGAACCCGGTAGTCCTGGCGCACCCGGCGCACCCGGCGCGCCCGGCGGACGCGATCGACTCAACCGGCCCGACCGGCCCGACCGGTCCGAGCGGTCCGACCGGCTCGAACGCCCCGACCGGTCCGAGCGGTCCGACCGGCTCGAACGCCCCGACCGGTCCGACCGGTCCGACCGGCCCAAACGGTCCGACCGCCCCGAGCGACTCAACCGCCCCAACCGGCCCGAGCGACTCAACCGCCCCGACCGGCCCGCATCGGTCACCAACCGCCGACGACTCGCGCGCTGCCATGGATCTCGACGCGGCGGATCTCGACGCGCTGTTCAGCGTGCTGGTCGACGGTGCCCCGGCGCCGGGCGGCGGACACTCCTGGACGGCCTTCACCGTTCTCGAGGTGCTGGCGGTGGTCAGCCGCGCCGGACAGCCCCTCCTGGTGGCCGTGGACGACTGGGACGCGTTGGACGAACCCAGCAGGCACGTCCTCACCTTCGTCGCCCGACGGGTCCAGGGCCTGCCGCTGGGCCTGCTGATGACCACACGCCCGCGAAACACCCTGCCCGACCCCACGACCGGTCTTCCCGCACCTCCCCACCCCACGACCGGCCTTTCCACCCTGCCGCTCGGCCCGCTGTCTCCTGCCGAGTCCACTCTGCTGCTGGCCTCGCGACGCCCTCATCTCGGTGCGGAGACCGCGCGTGAACTCCTGGCGATCGCGGCCGGCAACCCCCTGGCACTGCTGGAACTGCCCGTCCTCTCCGAGGACGCACGACCCCGCATGCCCGCCTCCTCCGACCGGCTGGCCGCAGCCATGGCGCCGGGTGCCGCGGCCCTGCCCGCCGGGACCAGGGACCTGCTGCTGGTCGCGGCACTGCACCCGGAGGCGGATCTGCCGCTGCTCCTGTCGGCCGCGTCCCGGCTCGGCGGGGTGGAACTGGAGGTCGCGGCACTGGACCCCGCGGAGCGCGCGGGCCTCGTGACGTTCGACGGCCCGCGGGCGCGCTTCGGTCACCCGGCGATGGCGGGGGCGGTCGTCCACGGCACCGACCCGCGCCGGTGCCGGGCCGCGCACGCGGCTCTGGCGGCCGTTCTGCCACCCGGCTCGGTACGGATGCTGTGGCACCGGTCCCAGGCGGTGGACGGACACGACCCGAAGCTGGCCGTCCGCCTGGAGGCGATCCAAGGTGACGCGCTGGAGCAGTGCGAGCCGGCGATGGCCGTACGGTTGCTGCGGCGCGCCGCCGACCTCCACCTGAGCCCCGCCGACCGGGGCCGATGCGCGCTGCGGGCCGCCCAGCTCGCCCAGCTCCTCGGGCTGGAACGCATGACCCGCACCATGGGGCACCGCGCCCTGCGCCACCCGCTGGGACCCTTGGGCACCCTGTGCGCCCAGGCCCTGACCTTCGTCGAGCACGCCGATCCCGGCCCTGGCCTCCCGGATCCCACCGACCCGGCCGGCTGGCCCACCCCCGTTGGTGCGGACGAGCAGGAGAACGCCCTGGAGCTGGCCCGCATCACGGCGCCCGTTCTCGTGGGCGACGACGAGCGATGCCAGGCGCTGCTGGCCTTCCTCGACGGGATGCCGGAGCGTGCGGACGACTCCCGGTGGCTGCACGCCATGGCGATGGTCAGCCCGCTGGACCGGGCCGGCACCGTCCTCAAGGGCATGCCCGCCGACCGGCATCTGCCCGACCTGCCCGTGTACGACATCGAGCGCCTCGGGCAGGCCGCGATGCTGACCGGCGACCCCGTCCGAGCCATGGACCTGTTCCGGCAGGCGGAGCGCCGCCGCTTCCACGCCCAGCCGGACCAACTGCCCTGGGCGCTGCTGCGGCAGGGGCTGGCGCATGTGGCCATGGGCAGCTGGGCCCAGGCCGAGCACGCCTTCCGGCAATGCGCGAAGCTGGCCGACAGCGCGTACCGCCAGGGCCACCACGCGGCGGCTGCCCGCCTTCTGCTGGACGCCGTACGGGCTCTGCGCACCGGGACCCCGGCGGGTCCGCGCGGGGCCCGTGATCTGACGGCGGCCAGGCGCTCGATGCCGACGATCGACTCCGTGCTCGCCGTCTGCACCGCCTGGGTCCTCGTGGAGGGCGGCGACAACGCATCGGCCCTTCCCGCGCTGTCGTCGCTCCTCGACGCCCCGCGTTCGCGCTCGATCGCCCTGTTCGCCCTCGTGGCCTTCGCCGAGGCCGCCAAGGCCGAACAGGCCTCCGTAGAGGCGCTCGCGACGCTCGACCGCCTTGAGAGGGAGCTGGGCGCGCAGTGTCCCCCGGCGGTCGCCCTCCGGTTCACGGTGGCCCGGGCCGTGCTCGCGGACGAGCACGACGCTCAAGAAGCGTTCAAGCGGGCCTTCGGTGAGGATCTGACCCGCCGGCCCTACCTGGAGGCGCCGCTGCGGCTGGCCGAGGGCAGGTGGCTGCGACTGCGGCGGCAGTTCGCCGACTCACAGGCCACCCTGCGCCAGGCGGCGGCCGCCTTCACCATGCTGGGGGCCGAGGCACGTGCCCCGCGGATCGCCGAGGAGCTGAGGGCTTCCGGCGAACGGGCGGAGGGCGCGGCCACCGGTTCGTCCCGGCCCGCCGCGGTGCGTGACCTGCTCACCGCCCGGGAACTGCGGATCGCCGAACTCGCCGCCCGCGGCCTGTCCAACCGGGCCATCGGCGAACAACTAGGCCTCGCGCCACGGACCATCGGCGCGTACCTCTACCGCATCTTCCCCCGTCTGGGAGTGACGTCCCGCGCACAACTGGCCGAGACGCTGAGGGACCTGGGAGACCCGAGCGACCTGGGGGACCCGAGAGATCTGGGGGACCCGCACACACCCTGACTCCTTCCTCGTCAGTCGGCCCGGAACCTCGCGGCCAACTGCGCCCGTGAGGAGACGCCCAGCTTCGGGAAGATCTGGTACAGGTGCGAGGCGACCGTACGCGGTGACAGACGCAGTTGTTCCCCGATGGCCCGGTTGGACAGACCACGGGCGGCCAGGCGGGCGATGGTGAGCTGCTGCGGCGACAGCAGCCGGGAGAGGTCGTCCACGTCGTCCTCGGCAGGCGGCTCGGCGGCTGCCCAGCCCGTCGCCCGCAGCTCCGAGGCGGCCTGTTCGGCGCGCGACGGGGCGCCCAGAGTCCGGAACAGCGACTCGGCCGCGGACAACGGCGTACGGGACACCGTGACGCGCCGCCGACGCCTGAGCCAGGCGCCGTACCCGAACTGGCTCATCCCGTGCAGCAGCGGCCACATCTCGATCCCGGGCCGCAGCACGCGGAGGTGGCGCTCCTCCGCTTCGCCGTCCGGGGCGAGCACCGCGTCCGCGTAGTCCACGATCCGCTCCAGCAGAGGGGAACACCCCGCGCGGGTCAGCCCCGCGACATGGTCGACGACGGTCCCGGCATCGGCCTGCTCACCGGCGGGCAGCGCCGCCTCCGCAAGGAACGCGAGTCCCCAGAACTGCTCGAAGGCGTACGGCGTCGTCGGGTCCGCGAACAGAGAGCGCAACCGGACGTAGGCCTCGGCGTAGCGGCCCGTGCCGGACGCGGTGAGCGCGCGGGCCAGGACGGCCAGGCTGAGCTGCCGGCTCTGGCCGAGACGCAGGGAGGACTCCTCGACCTCCGCGGCGCACTCCGACGCCCTGTCGTACTCGCCGCGCAGAGCCGCGACGATGGCCAGCATGCCTGTGGCCCGCGCCGCCCAGTCCTGCTGTGCCGTCCCCTTGGCGATCATCCGGCTCTCCTCGGCCAGCGCCAGAGCCGTGTCCCACCGGGTTCCCAGCCAGATCTGGCACATCGTCCGCGGTACGAGCATCAGCGGCAGCTGCCCGTACCGGCCTGCGGCGCGGAAGGCGCCCTCCACCTCCTTGAGGAGCGGCTCGGCCAGTTCGAAGTCGACGGTGAGGGTGGTGACTTGACTGAACAGGCTCCGCCCCTCGACCTCGGAGGGCCGGGGGACGGGCTGGGGGACCGGTGGCCGGGGCACTCGCAGGGGGTCGATCAGTGACAGCACGACGAGGTACCACCCGTCCCGGGGCCCGGACCGCAGCTCCTCCGCCGTGCGCAGGACCAAGTCGCGTTCCCTCGGCCCGACTTGCTGCCACCGGCATCTGCGGGCCGCCGCGAGCAGCAGCTTCCGGGGGAGTGCGGGATCCTGCGCGGCGACCGCGCGCGCCGCCTCGCACAG
Organism: Streptomyces sp. NPDC090106; assembly: GCF_044747265.1. Taxonomy (NCBI): domain Bacteria; kingdom Bacillati; phylum Actinomycetota; class Actinomycetes; order Kitasatosporales; family Streptomycetaceae; genus Streptomyces; species Streptomyces sp. NPDC090106. Next base: position 172,595 of record NZ_JBIVDS010000016.1, read on the forward strand.
CTCGTCGATCCGTTCCCCGCCGACCGCGCTGCTGCCCGGCAGCAGATCGTGCACCCGCAGCAGCAGGGCGCGCCCGAACGTGTTCAGCTCGGTCGGATCGATCTGGCGCACCAGCCGCAGGGCCTGGTCCACCAGGCCGTGGTCACCGGCCAGTTCGGCGGCCCGCAGCAGTCGTACCGCCCGGCTTTCCGTGTCCGGCGAGAGCCGCGCGGCAGCCTCCAGCGCGGCGAGCGCCACCAATACCCCGGTGATCGAACGCGGACCGGTCGCCGGCCGTTCCAGCCGTTCCGCGAACGCCTCGTCGGGACCGGTCGTGCCCTGGGCCGCGTGCCAGGCGGCGTGGGCAGGGCTGCCGAGGCTCTGCCCGAGCGCGGCGTGCGCGGCCATACGCCGCGCGGTCGAGGCCAGTCGCAAGACGGCCGGCCGCATCAGCGGCTCATGGAAACGGACCCGAGAGCCGTCGCCTCCGACACCTTCCTCGGCTTCCGCGGCGCTTTCGTCGACGACCAGTCCGCGAGCGACGAGCTCCGCGAGGCCGGCGCGGGCAGCACGCTCGTCGCCACCGTCGCCACCGTCGCCACCGTCGCCACCGTCGCCACCGTCGCCGAGGAGGGAGCCGCTCGCGCGCAGGATGTCCCCCGTGCACGGCGAGGCGCTCAGCGCGGCGGTGAGCAGTACCTCGCGGGCGGGTGGCGACAGCGTGGCCCAGTCGTACGCGTACGTCTCGGCCAGGCGTGGTGTCGCGGGCAGCATGCCGAAACCGGCCGTGTCCCCGAGCGGGCCACCACCCAGGGAGAGCTCGGTGAGGGCGAGCGGATTGCCGCGCGCCACGGCGAGGACGAGCTGCTCCTCGCCGTATCCGGTGACCCGTCCGGTTCGGGCGACGAGCGTGCGGGCGTGCGGGTCGGGCAGCGGCCCGAGTGACACGGAGAGGCCGTGCGGACACAGCGGTGAGTCGCCGCCGGTTCGCTCGGCGACGACCATGCCGACCGGCCGCGACCCCGACCCCGACCGTGACCCCGACCTCGATGTCGGCCCGGTCGGTGTCGAGTCGCAGAGCCCTGCCAGGGCGAGCAGGGCATCACGGCTCGCGGCGTCGAGCCGCTCCAGGTCGTCCACGCACAGCAGCACCGGCTCCGGCAGCGTGGCCAGCAGCCTCAGCCCCGCCGCGGCCAGCTCCGCGGGGTCGGGCGCGGTGACGCCGGTGAACGCGGCGCGCACGACGGCACGTTCACGGTCCGGCAGGTCGCCGACATGTGCCAGAACAGGACGCAGGAGGCCGTGCAGGGCGGCATACGTCAGCTCTTCCTCGCCAGGTGCCCACGCCGTAGACAGCACACGTATGCCCTGCCCGACCGCTTCGGCCGCGGCGAAACGCAGGACGGCGGACCTGCCCGTACCGGGCGCGCCGCTCAGGTGGAGCACGCCGCCGTTCCCGGGCAGGCCGGTCAGGAAGGAGGCGACCAGCTCCTGCTCCCGCTCCCGGCCGACCAGGCCGGTGGCGTTCGAGCCGGTCTCTTCCGCCGTGCCGACGTGCGCGCTGATCACGTCTCCTCCGCTCCCCCCGCCGACCGCAGATCTGCCCGCCTGCCCGCCTGCCCGTGTGCCAGGTCGCCTCTATTGTTTCAGGCCGGACAGTCCGCGCCACGTGGTCACCCCTGCGCCTCGTCCGGTGCTTCTTCCGTGACCCCTCGGTCCTCGCCGTCGGCCGCCGCCGTCGCGTACAGGACACGGATGTCGACGGCGGCCCCGGACTTCAGACGGCTGAAGACCCAGTCGATGGGATGGCACTCCCGGGCGTCGGGCAGCACCACGACGAAAGGGGCGGTCGTGGGGTGGGTGGCCGGGGCGGGCCGCCAGGTGCCACCGATGTGCCGGATCACGATCTCGCCGAGGTAGCAGCCGAAGCCGACGAGTGATTCGCCCATCTCCTCGTCGCTCACACCCTCGGCCCGGAAGCCGTCGACGATGTCCTCCACGACATCGATGCTCTCGGGACTGTAGTCCAGCGTCGCGTCACTGATGTCGGCCGCTGCCGCCACGATGGCGGCAGCGAGCTCAGGCGGACTACCGGGGTCGAGCGGGGGGTTCAGGTGCACCTGCATACCGGTCCTCGGGCTGTTGCCGTCAATGAGGTCAAACTAGCGGCAGAACACCCGTCTACACATGTGGCAAAGGCCGACGGGAAATCGCCAGAGTTCCGGAGTGGCCGAAAGGCGCCCGAGGTGTCCCGTGCGGACGCCTTGAGGGTCACGAACCTCGCCTTCCCGGTGTGCTGAGGGCTCACATTCCCAGTGTGCTGAGGGCTCACAGCCGCTCGCACCCCGCCAACGCGCGAATGTGCCAAGGTGGTTGCCGTCCTTGGCAACGCAACAGCGACATTGCCGTCCATACTCCGACGATGTCCCGTGTGTCGAGTGAACATGCGGACACATGTGAGAAGGAACGCCACACCTGATGTGGATCACGTGTGACAGGGTGCACGGTGGCGAACAGGCCCCCACTCCCGGGCGCGCCCGCCTCACTCTGGAGCAACAGCATGCAAGGTCCGAGACGCCGACACGGCGGCAGAAGAGCGACGCTCGCCCTCGCCGCCACCGTCGCCCTCACCCTGACCTCCCCCTACACCGCCACAGCGGCCCCGGCCGCGGCGTCGGCTTCGGCCGCCACGCCCGTCTATCAGGACACCGGGTACTCCTTCGAGGAGCGGGCGGCCGACCTCGTCTCCCGGATGACGCTGGAGCAGAAGGTCCGCCAGCTCATCACCAACGACGCCCCGGCCATCCCCAGCCTCGGCGTCCAGGGCTACACCTACTGGAGCGAGGCCCTGCACGGCATCCAGTCGCTGGGCAACTCCAAGAACGCCGGGGACGACACCTCATGGCCCGTCAAGGCCACCGGATTCCCGACCTCCCTGGCCACCTCGATGGCCTGGGACCCAGCCCTCCAGTACCAGCAGGGTTCGGCGATCTCCGACGAGGCCCGCGGCTTCCTCGACAAGTCGCTGTTCGGCACCGGCCGTAACAACCTCGGCAGCTCCGCCGACAACTACGGCGCCCTCACCTACTTCGCCCCGACCGTCAACAACGACCGTGACCCCCTGTGGGGCCGCCACGACGAGTCGTACGGCGAAGACCCCTACCTCCAGGGCCAGTTGGGCACCCAGTTCGTCGACGGCTTCCAGGGCCAGAACACCGACGGCACCTCGATCAACGGCTATCTGAAGGCCGCCGCCACGGCGAAGCACTACGCCCTCAACAACGTCGAGGACTCCCGCACCGCCATCAGCTCCGACGTCAACGACTCCCAGCTGCGCGACTACTACACCAAGCAGTTCGCCACGCTGATCGGCGACGCCCATGTGGCCGGTCTGATGACGTCGTACAACGCGATCAACGGCACGCCCGCGGTCGCGAACACGTACACCAACAACACGCTCGCCAAGCGCACGTTCGGCTTCAACGGTCTCACCACCTCGGACTGCGGCGGCGTCGGCACCACGTACAAGCTGCCGAACGACGGCCACAACTGGGCGCCCGCGCCCTGGTCCACCAACGGGTCCAAGACGGACCCGCAGTGGATCAACGACGAGAGCGGCGAGACCGTCGACGCCCGCGCCGCCGGCCAGGCCTTCGCCCTGCGCTCCGGCAACGACCTCAACTGCAGCGGCGACGAGATGACCACCGCCAACGTGATGGAGGCGGTGCGCGCGGGCCTGCTCAGCGAGGACGTCCTCGACACCGCGCTGGTCCGGGTCTTCACCGTCCGTATGAAGACCGGCGAGTTCGACCCCGCCGACAGCGTCCCGTACACCTCCATCGACAAGTCGGTCATCCAGAGCGCCGCCCACGTGGACCTGGCGACCAAGGCCGCCGACGCCTCCATGGTGCTGCTGAAGAACAGCAACCTGGCCGCGACCGGCAAGCCGCTGCTGCCCCTGAAGGCGTCCGCGGTGAACAACGTCGTCGTCCTCGGCGACCTCGCCGACACCGTCAGCCTCGGCAGCTACGGCAACGCCCCCGACCAGCAGATCTCCATGCGCAAGGGCATCACCGACGCGCTGAAGGCCGCCAACCCCGCCGCCACCGTCACCTTCGACGCGGCCGGCACCAGCACCACCAACACCGCGGCCGTCACCCTCAGTTCCACCACCCAGGCCGCCGTCAAGGCCGCCGACGTGGTCGTCGTGGTCGCCGGCACCGACCAGAACACCGCTAGCGAGGGCAAGGACCGCGGCAGCCTCGCCATGCCCGGCAACTACAACTCCCTCATCGACCAGGTCGCCGCCCTCGGCAACCCGAACGTGGTGCTGGACATCCAGGCCATCGGCGCGGTCGACATCTCGGCCCGCCAGTCCAAGGCCGCCTCGATCCTCTACAGCGCCTACAACGGCCAGAGCCAGGGCACCGCCCTCGCCGACGTCCTGTTCGGCAAGCAGAACCCGCAGGGGCACCTGACCTTCACCTGGTACAAGGACGACTCCCAGCTCGCGGGGAAGAACAACTACGGCCTGACCCCCGCCGAGTCCGACGGCAAGGGCCAGACGTACCAGTACTTCACCGGCACGCCGTCCTACCCGTTCGGCTACGGCCTGAGCTACTCGACGTTCTCCTACTCGGCCGCCACCGTCGACAAGAGCAGCATCACCGCCGACGGCACCGTGAACGTCTCCTTCGACGTCACCAACACCGGCACCACGGCCGGCGCCACCGTCGCCCAGCTCTACGCCACGAACACCTTCACCGTCTCCGGCGTCACCCTGCCCAAGCAGCGCCTGGTCGGCTTCAAGAACACCGGCGTCCTCGCGCCGGGCGAGAAGCTGCACGTCACGCTGCCGGTCAAGGCGTCCGACCTGAGCGTGTGGAACCCGGCGACGAACAAGCAGACGGTCTTCCCCGGCGCCTGGGCACTGAAGGTGGCCTCCGACTCCGCCACCGCGCAGAGCACCGCCACCGTCACCGTCTCCGGCACCCTCACCCCGAAGGTCTCCACCGTCACGGTGCAGCCCGGCCAACTCGTCTTCCACGCGGGCGAAACCCTCGACCTGACGAAGAAGAACCCCTGGATCAAGGACGACACCGACCCGGCCAAGGAGCAGCGGGACACCTCCATCACGGCCGACGACATCGTCGAGGCGGTCAACAACGACCAGTCGATGGTGAACCTGGCGAACGCGTCCGTGACGTACGCCAGCAGCGACCCGGCCGTGGCCACCGTCAACTCCGCCGGTGTGGTCACCGCGGGCGCCGACGGTGTCGCCACCATCAAGGTGACCGTGGGCGGCGTGACCGGCTCCATGGTGATGGTGGTCAAGGACTCCTTGGCCGTGCACGCCCCGCAGTTCGTGACGGCGGGCCAGTCGGCGACGGTCACCACCACCCTCACCAACGGCACCGGCTCCGCGCTCGGCGGCGTGAACGTATCGATGCCGGCCCCCTCCGGCTGGACCGTCAAGGCCACCACCGCGACCTCGTTCACGACCGTCGCGGCCGGCTCCGCGGCCACCACCACGTGGCTGGTCACCCCGCCCTCCGACGTGGCCTCCGGCGACTACCCGCTGACCGCCACCGCCACCTACACCGGCGGCTCCTACACCGCCGACGCGACCCTCCTGGTGCCGTTCGCCTCGCAGAAGGCGGCCTACACCAACGTGGGTGTCACGGACGACTCCGACCGCACGCCGGGCAAGTACGACGGCGGCGGGTTCAGCTTCTCCGCACAGGCCCTGGCCGCCGAGGGCCTCGCCCCCGGCAAGACGTTCACGCACGACGGTCTGACCTACACCTGGCCGGACGTCGCAGCGGGCACGCCCGACGCCATCGACACCAAGGGGCAGGCGGTCCTGATCTCCGGCACGGGCGGCGAGCTCGGCTTCGTCGGCAGCGGCACCAGCGGCCCCGCCCAGGGCATCGGCACCATCGTCTACACCGACGGCAGCACCCAGCAGTACGGTCTGAGCTTCTCCGACTGGTGGGACAACCAGAACGTCGCCCAGGGCGGCGACCGGCTCGGCACCTACGCCTACATCAACTCCCACGACGGCAAGGTGGACCAGAAGGTCAGCCTCTTCACCACCACGGTGCCGCTCGCCCCGGGCAAGACGGTCCAAGCCGTGATCCTGCCCCGGTCGGGCGAGGCCGGCACCCCGCAGGGCCACATCTTCACCATGGCCATCGGCGGTGTCTCGCACACCCCGGCCCCGCAGCCGGACGGCCCGACCGGTCACATCACCGGCCAGGGAGACAAGTGCGTCGACCTCGCGGCCGGCCCCGCCGCCGGTGTCCAGGCGGTCCTCGCCACCTGCGACGACGACGCCTCCCAGCAGTGGACCATGGGCGCCGACAAGACCGTGTGGAACCAGGGCAAGTGCCTGGCCACCGCCGAAGGCGGCACCACCAACGGCACGGACGTCGTCCTCGACTACTGCGACGGTTCCAAGGCCCAGCAGTGGACGGTCGACTCCACCAACAGCTACCTGGTGAACGCCGCTTCGGGGCTGTGCCTGGAGAACATGAACGGCAGCACGGCGGACGGCAACCCGCTGATCATCTGGACGTGCAACAACGGCGACGTGGGCCAGAGGTGGACGGTCCCGACCGACGTGTCCGGTCCTTCGGGCCGGATCGCGGGGTACAACGGGAAGTGTGCCGAGGTGACGGGTGGTGCGACGGCTGACGGTACGGCGATCCAGCTGAACGCGTGCGGTACGGGTACGCAGCAGGTGTGGACGGCCGCGTCGGACGGCACCCTCCGTGCGTTGGGCAAGTGCCTGACGGTGGCGGGTGGTGCGACGGCGGACGGTACGCAGGCGCAGTTGTCGTCGTGCACGGGTGCGACCTCGCAGAAGTGGACCTCCGACGCCAAGGGTCAACTGGTCGGCACGCAGTCCGGCAAGTGCCTGGACGCGACCGGGCCCAGCTCGGCCAATGGCACCAAGCTCCAGATCTGGGCCTGCGCGGCTTCCGACAACCAGCTGTGGAGTGTGCCGTCCTCGCGTCCGACGGGTGTGATCAGTGGTTATGGCGGTAAGTGCGCCGAGGTGGCGGGGTCGTTGTCGGCGAACGGGACGGCGATTCAGCTGAACGCGTGCGGGACGGGCAGTGGTCAGGCCTGGACGGTCGCGTCGGACAGCACGCTGCGAGTACTCGGTAAGTGCATGACGGTCGCGGGTGGTGCAACGGCGGACGGTACGGCCGTACAGCTGTCGACCTGCACCGGTGCGACCTCGCAGAAGTGGACGTCGGACGCCAAGGGTCAGTTGGTCGGGACGGGTTCGGGCAAGTGCCTGGACGCGACCGGCCCGAGCTCGGCCAACGGGACCAAGCTCCAGATCTGGACCTGCGCGGCCAGCGCCAACCAGCTCTGGAACCTCCCCACCTGATCAGTCGCCCCTTCCCACCGCGGAACATCGTGTTGCGCAGACACACAAGGCACATAAGGCACATGAGACACATGAGACACATGACACGTAGAAGACACAGCGGCTCCGCCCCCGCACTGGGCCTGGCCGCCCTCACCACGCTCGCCGCGCTGACCGTGAGCCCACCCGCCGCGGCAGCCACCACCGCCGACACTCCCGTCGTGGTGAACGGCGGCACCGTCCTGCCCGGCCGTGTCGCCGGAAAGACCGGCGCGGTCGGCGTCACCTTCGGCTTCTCCGACATCACCATGGCCGGCGGCCCCTACGACCAGCCGGTCAACAAGAACTACAACCAGCCCATGTACCAGCCGAAGGCCGACGACCCGGCCTCCTTCTGGGACAACTACGTCGAGGAACTGGTCACCGCGGGCGTCGACTTCGTCGCCGTCGACCTGCGCGGCTTCGGCCCTGAGAACGCCGTCCCGGACGGCGCCGGAGACCCCCGCGCGCTGACGCCGCTCATCGACGCGATCAACCGGCGCGGAGTCGCCGACAAGCTCAAGATCGCCGCACTCGACGACACCCCCGCGACCCTCACCGACAAGAAGAACCGGGCCGTCCACCACACCGGTGGCTACTCCCCGCCCTTCGACATCGGCGACGCCGACGGCACCGGGGAGGGCGGCTACAAGTACTTCTGGGACTACAACCAGCGCGAGTTCTTCTCCCGCGTCCCCTCCGACATGCTCTACAAGGTCGACGGCAAGCCGCTCGTCTACGAGTGGTCGATGAACGACTTCGCCTTCAGCAACCAGGGCAACGGCAACCTCGCCAAGCTGCTCCAGTACGCCCGCAGCCACGCCAAGTCGGAGTTCGGCTTCGAGCCGTACTACGTCGTGGACAGCAGCTGGCCGGACCGGGACCCCGCCGTCATCTCGCAGATCGACGGCATCAACAACTGGTTCCAGCTGCCCACGGGCTGGTCCAACATGACGTACCAGCCCATCATCGACAACGGGCAGCTGAAGTTCGACGGCGCCTGGGACTACCAGACCTCGGACGGGGCGGGTGACTACAGGAACACCTACCAGAGCACGTCCACGGCGGGTGCCTCGGTCACCTACTCGTTCATCGGCACCGGTGTGCAGTACCTGGCCCGGACCACGAGCGGCGCGGGCAGCGTCGACGTGTCGATCGACGGTGGCACGGCCACCACGGTCTCGCTGTCCGGCACCACCCTGAAGACCCAGCAGACGGTCTTCGAGAAGAAGGACCTGACCGAGGGCACCCACACCGTCAAGGTGACCGCGAAGGGCGGCAGCCCGGTCACCGTCGACGGCTTCAAGGTCCTGTCCAGCCGTCCGACCTCGGTCAACGGCCGCACCTACGGCGTCGCGACCCCCGGCTTCCGGGTCGTCAACGACGACGTGAACATGGTGATGGATGCCGACCACGGCAACCACCTGAACCGGACGTTGGACGGCACGGTCAACGGCGGCGCGGACATCACCCTGGTCGAGGGCTTCACGGACTGGGAGGAGAACGCGATGGTCGCGCGCACGGCCGACGGCTCGTACGCGGATCGCCTCACGGACCACCCCAACCAGATGATCGACATCGTCCGGCAGTACTCCTCGGACCCGTTCCCCACGAGCCTCAAGATCGAGGCGGAGACGGCGGACGCGTACACCGGGGCCACTCCCGGCTCCACCTGGGGCGTCTACCGAGCCGGTGACATCGACGTCCAGCCCACCGGTGACACCGGCGGCGGCTGGAACGTCGGCGACATCCAGGCCGGCGAGACCCTGACCTGGAGCAGCGAGCCCATGCAGGGCACGGTGAAGCTCTCCGCCCGGGTCGCGACCCCCAACGACAACGCCCAGGTCCGCTTCGTGGTCGACGGCGTGGCCGGACCGACCGTCACCGTGCCGAACACCGGCGACTGGCAGAGGTTCGCCACCGTCGACGCGGGCACCTTCCAGTTCGCGGCGGGCACTCACCACACGGTCCGCCTGGAGTTCCCGAACGGCTCGCTGAACGCCAACTACTGGACGGCGACCACCCTCAGCCCGCCCGCCACGCCGGCTCCGGTCGGCCCGACCGGTCACATCACCGGCCAGGGCGACAAGTGTGTCGACCTCGCGGGCGGCAGCGTCGCGAACGGCACCCAGGTCGTGCTCAACACCTGCGGCACCTCGACGACCCAGCAGTGGGCGGTCGCCCCCGACAAGTCGCTCCAGGTCCTCGGCAAGTGCCTGACCACGCAGGACAAGGGCACCGACAACGGCACCAAGGTCCAGATCGCCGCCTGCGACGGCTCCAAGGCCCAGCAGTGGACGACCGACGCCACCAACGGCTATCTGGTGAACGCGCAGTCCGGTCTGTGTCTGGAGAACTCCAACGGGAGTACGGCGGACGGGAATCCGCTGATCATCTGGACCTGCAACAACGGTGACGTCGGTCAGAAGTGGAAGGTCCCGGAGGACGTCGCCACGGGCCCGACGGGACGGATCGCGGGGTACAACGGCAAGTGCGTCGAGGTGGCCACCGACGGTTCGGCGATTCAGCTGAACGCGTGCGGGACGGGCAGTGGTCAGGCCTGGACGGTCGCGTCGGACGGCACGCTGCGGGCGTTGGGCAAGTGTCTGACGGTGGCGGGTGGCGCCACAGCGGACGGTACGGCCGTACAGCTGTCGACCTGCACCGGCGCGACCTCGCAGAAGTGGACCTCCGACGCCAAGGGTCAACTGGTCGGCACGCAGTCCGGCAAGTGTCTGGACGCGACTGGGCCCAGCTCGGCCAATGGCACCAAGCTCCAGATCTGGGCCTGCGCGGCTTCCGACAATCAGCTGTGGAGCGTGCCGTCCTCGCGTCCGACGGGTGTGATCAGTGGTTATGGCGGCAAGTGCGCCGAGGTGGCGGGGTCGTTGTCGGCGAGCGGGACGGCGATTCAGCTGAACGCGTGCGGGACGGGCAGTGGTCAGGCCTGGACGGTCGCGTCGGACAGCACGCTGCGAGTGCTCGGTAAGTGCATGACGGTCGCGGGTGGTGCAACGGCGGACGGTACGGCCGTACAGCTGTCGACCTGCACCGGTGCGACCTCGCAGAAGTGGACGTCGGACGCCAAGGGTCAGTTGGTCGGGACGGGTTCGGGCAAGTGCCTGGACGCGACCGGCCCGAGCTCGGCCAACGGGACCAAGCTCCAGATCTGGACCTGCGCGGCCAGCGCCAACCAGCTCTGGAACCTCCCCAGCTGACATACGAACTCACCGGCACCGGATCGGGCGGAGACATCTTCTGCCTGGTCCGGTGCCTTTGTGTCGGTCAGGGGCCCGAGGAACTCTCCGCCACCGGGTCTTGCGGCCGACGGTGGGGAGCGCCGGTCCCGTGCAGAAACGTGTCGACGACCACGTCGGCGGCCTGTGCGGGAGCGAGGTGTGTCTGCTGGTGTGCCGCCAGGTTCACCAGTTCGGGCAGCAGCGCTCCCGCCCATCGCTCCGGCTGGTCCCGTCGTAGGAGGCCCTCCGCGGTGGCACGCTCCAGGAAGGCGTCCACCTCGGCGACGCAGACGTCCCGCCGCCGGCGGATCGCGTCGTCGGTGAGCATACGGGCGAGGTCGACGGGCCAGGTGCGGTTCACCGCGATGACGTTCTCGACGTAGCGGTGCAGGGCCACGGCGACGGGTGCCTCGCGCAGCCGGGCGTCCCTGATGCCCTCCTCGATGGCCGTGACACGCGATTCGTAGATGGCCGCGAGCAGGTCCTCGCGGCAGGCGAAGCGCCGGTAGACGGTCCGCCGGTCCACACCTGCCTCGGCGGCGATGCTCGCGATGCTCGCGCCGGGGTCGGCGGCGAGCATGCGTGCGCCGGTGGTCAGGACGGTTTCCAGATTGCGTGCTGCGTCGGCTCTCATACCTCAAGAGTACCGATGTTGTGCTCTTTGGGAAACGCTAAAGCTACAGCAGTGCGCATGTAGCGGAAAGAAGTGCTACATTAAAGTGGCAGTTGAACGGAAGCCCCAACGAGCTGCCAACGGACTGTCGACGGACTGCACCACCGCACCGGAAGAGAGAACGCACATGATCACCTACGACCGGCTTTTCATCGGGGGTTCCTGGGTCGCACCGAGCGACGCCGAGCTGCTCGACATCGCCTCGCCGCACGACCGGTCCGTGGTCGGCCGTGTCGCCCAGGCGCAGCCGGCGGACATCGACCGCGCGGTCGCCGCGGCCCGGGCGTCCTTCGACTCCGGTGCGTGGCGGCTGACCCCGCCCGCCGAGCGGATCGCGGTCCTGCGCCGGTTCAACGCCCTGCGTGAGGAGAACGCGGAGAACATCGCGCACCTGATCTCGCTGGAGAACGGCTCGGCCGGCTGGTTCACCCGCGCCGGCCAGCCCGGTCTGACCCGGCAGGCGAACGCCTACCTCAAGGCGGCCGAGGAGTTCGGCTGGGAGGAGACCCTGGTCCCCTCCGACCCCGCCTCCCCGATCCGCAGCGTGGTCCGCCGTGAGGCCGTGGGTGTGGTGGCCGCCGTGATCCCCTGGAACTCGCCGTTCTCCTCGGCCACCTCGAAGATCATCCCCGCCCTGGTCGCCGGCAACTCCGTGGTGCTCAAGGTGTCTCCGGAGAACTCCCTGAGCATGGGCTTCCTGGCCGAGCTGCTGGAGCAGGTGGGCCTGCCCGAGGGTGTCATCAGCGTGCTGCCCGCGGACCGGGAGACCAGCGAGCACCTGATCTCGCACCCGGACGTCGACAAGATCGCCTTCACCGGTTCGACGCGTGCGGGCCGGCGGATCGCCGCGATCGCCGGCGAGCAGCTCAAGCGGGTCAGCCTGGAGCTGGGCGGCAAGTCCGCGGCGATCATCCTGCCCGACGCGGACGTCGCGAAGGCCGTCGCCGGTCTGAAGTTCGGCTCCCTGCTCAACAACGGCGAGTCCTGCATCGCGCAGACCCGCATCCTCGCCCCGCGGGAGAAGTACGAGGAGGTCGTGGCGGCGCTGAAGGAGCTGGTCGAGTCGCTGAAGGTCGGCGACCCGAACGAGCCGGACACCTTCATCGGCCCGATGATCCGCCCCGACCAGCAGGAGCGGGTGCGCAATTACATCCAGCTCGGCATCGACGAGGGCGCCCGCCTGGTCACCGGCGGCCCGCACATCCCCGAGGGCCTGGAGAAGGGCAACTACGTCACGCCGACCGTCTTCGCCGACGTCGACAACTCCATGCGCATCGCGCAGGAGGAGATCTTCGGCCCGGTCCTGGTGGTCATCGCCTACGACGGTGAGGACGACGCCGTCCGGATCGCCAACGACTCCGAGTACGGCCTGTCCGGCGGTGTCTGGTCCGCCGACGAGGAGCACGCTCTCGCGGTCGCCCGCCGGGTGCGCACCGGAACCCTCACGGTCAACGGTGCTTCGCTCGCCTTCGACGGCCCGTTCGGCGGCTTCAAGGCCAGCGGCATCGGCCGCGAGTACGGCGCCGTCGGCCTCGGCACCTACACCGAGTACAAGACGATCACCGTCTGACCCTCGTACGGCACCACACCACAGGCGAACCGCCAACGGCGGCAGGCGGTCATGGACCGCCTGCCGCCGGCGTGGTGTTCGGGGGCTGTGCACAGTGCTGGGTCAGAGCACCGCGTTCTCGGCGGCTCCGGGGAAGTCCGTGCTGAAGGCCAGCTCCCGGCCGGCCTCGAACTCGGACCGCAGCAGGTCGAGCTTGACGCCGATACGGCGCTGGGCGTCGCTGCCCAGCACGACCCAGTGGGCCGGCTCCGGCGCGTTGACAGCCTGGACGATCGCCTCGGCGGCCCGCTCCGGGTCACCGGGGAACATCTCCGGCGTCAGACCGCCCATCATCGCGCGGAAGGCACCGGCCGTGGCGGCGTAGTCGTCGATGGCGTCGCCCGACACCTTCGTCCGGTTCTCGATGCCGGTACGGAAGGAACCGGGCTGGATGATCATCGCGCGCAGCCCGATGGGCTCGATCTCCTGCCACAGGGCCTCGGTGAAGCCCTCGAGGGCGAACTTGCTGGAGGAGTAGTAGCCGTTGGCGGGCAGACTCGCCAGGCCGTCCATGGAGGAGACGTTGACGACGATGCCGCTGCGCCGGGCCCGCATACCGGGCAGCACCTGCCGGGTGAGAGCGACCGCGCCGAAGAAGTTGACCTCGAAGAGCCTGCGGTAGTCGCTCTCCTCCTGCTCCTCCAGGGCGCCGACGAAGTCGATCGCGGCGTTGTTGACGAGGATGTCGATCCCGCCGAAGCGCTCCTCGGCGGCGCGCACGGCCGCCACACGGTCCTCGGCGTCGGTGACGTCGAGTTTCACCGCGAGAGCGGTCTGCGGGTAGCGCGAGGCCAGCTCGGTGGTGGCCTTCGTCGAGCTGGCCGTCGCCACCACCTGGTCGCCCTGGGCCAGGACGTGTTCGGCCAGGGCCTTGCCCAGTCCGCTGGAAGCGCCGGTGATGAGCCAGGTCTTGCGAGACATGGAGTGTTCTCCTTCAGGTTGCTCGAGAAAGGTGTCGTAGGGGAGGGGAAGTGTGTGGGGCGCCGGGCGGGCGGGGATACGGCCCGGGGCTGCCACCACGTGCGACGGCCCGAAAGCCGTTGTTACTCGCCGGCCGGGAAGTCCGCGGCGCCGCTGGCCGCGGCCCACTTGCGGGTCTCCGCGGCCCGGGCCTCGCCGGCCTCCAGCGCCATGGCCACGGCCTGGGCGCCGAGCAGGATCCGGCGCGGCGGATCGTCGTCGCGTACGACGTCGATGAGGACCTGGGCGGCGCGGACCGGGTCGCCCGGCTGGGTGCCGTTGTTCTCCGCCCGGTACGTGTTCATCGCCCCGACGGTCTCCTGGTAGTCGGGACCCACGGCGTGCAGCTCCATCGACGAGCCCTGCCAGTCCGTCCGGAAGGCGCCCGGCTCGACGATGACGACCTTCAGACCGAACGGAGCGACCTCGTTCGCCAGGACCTCCGAGAAGCCCTCGACGGCGAACTTCGCGCTCTGGTAGGCACCCATGCCCGGTGTGCCGCCCACCCGGCCGCCGAGCGAGGAGAACTGCACGAACGTCCCCGAGCGCTGTCCGCGCAGCACCGGCAGAGCCGCCCGGGTGACGTTGACGACCCCGAAGAAGTTGGCCTCGAACTGGCCGCGGAAGTCGTCCTCCGCCATCTCCTCGATGGGCGCGCTGTTGGCGTATCCGGCGTTGTTCACCACCACGTCCAGTGCGCCGAACGCGTCGACGGCGGCCTGCACCGCGCTCTGGGCGGCGGCGGTGTCCGTGACGTCCAGCGGCACCGCCCGCACCCGGTCGCCGTACCGGGAGACCAGCTCCGCCAGCTGTTCCGGCCGCCGGGCGGTGGCCACCAGCTGGTCACCGGCCGCCAGCACCGCTTCCGCCAGGGCACGCCCGAAGCCTCGGGACGTGCCGGTGATCAACCATGTCTTGGGCATGAGAGTGCCTTTCCTGTTTCTCGCCGTACCGGGGTGGAAGCCGGTGGGTTGGTCCCACTCTCCTCGGCGGACCGGCGGCCGGCCTCCGTCGATTTGCTGCCGACTGCCGTGCCGGGTGCGGGCGCGAACCGGCGACATGTAAGTCATTGGACTCATTTGGGGACTATGCCGCCCACCCTCACACGTGTGTGTCGAGCGGGTGCTCTCGGCACACTGACGCCATCGGGAAATCGCCAAAGTTCCGAAGTGGCCGAATGTTGCCGCGATGTAAAGGTGCCCGTCGGCGGCCCGGCCCGCCTCGACGTGTCCGGACGTACCGGTGGCCGGATTTCGGACAGTGATCACCGGGATGCTGACAGCGGGCCCGTTACCTGCAACGATCCCGTCGCTTGTCGTTGCTCCGACTCAGCTGTCCTGTTCGTCTCTCAGCTCCACGGGTGTCCCATCGCCGCGACACCTGTGTCACCTCCCCTCCGAGCCAGGAGAGTCATGTCCCGCTTCACACCCGCCGTGGGCGCCCCGCGCGCCGCACGGTCCGCCTCTCGCGTCAGACCACTGGGCCCGCTCGCGGTCTCCGTCGTCGTGGCACTGGGCACCGTCGTCCTGACCGCCTCGCCCGGCACCGCGGCCCCGGCCCCCGCGGGCAGCGCCCGCGACGCCTCGGGCACTCCGGCGCCGCCGCTCGTCGCCGCACATGCCAAGGCGGGCGCCAAGGCGGCGCCCCTCACCTCCACCGAGCGCGAGCGGCTGCTGGAGCGCGCCGCCGACGACCGCGCCGGCGTCAGAAAGGCGCTGCACGCCGGGAGTCACGAGAACCTGGTCGTCAAGGACGTCCTCAAGGACGCCGACGGCACGGTCCACACCCGCTACCAGCGGACCTACGAGGGTCTGCCCGTCGAGGGCGGCGGCGACCTGGTCGTGCACGACGGCGCGCGAGGCCGCAGCATCGACGACTCGCTGAACGCCCCGCTGTCGGTCCCCGCGGTGCGGGAGGCGGTGACGGCGGGAGCGGCCAGGAGCGAGGCCCTGGCCGCGGCACGGGAGCAGCACATCGCGCACGCCGCCGTCGACGGATCGGCGCGCCGCGTCGTCTGGGCCGGTTCCGGGGCTCCGCGGCTCGCCCTCGACAACGTTATCTCCGGTGTGCGGGCCGACGGCACCCCCAGCCGTCTGCACGTCGTCCTGGACGCCGCCACCGGCAGCAGGCTCGCCGCCTACGACGAGGTGACCGCGGGCGTCGGCAACAGCCAGTACAGCGGCACCGTGCAGCTCGGCACCCAGCGGGTGGGGGACACCTACCAGCTCGTCGACACCCAGCGCGGCGGCAACAGCGTCCGCGACGTCACCGACGGCGGTCTCGGTGTGCTGCTCACCGACGCCGACGACGTGTGGGGCGACGGCACCGCCGACGACCGGGCGACCGCGGCCGTCGACGCCGCCTACGGCTCCCGTACGACCTGGAACTTCTACCACGACGTGTTCGGCCGCAACGGCATAGCGGACGACGGTGTCGGAGCCGTCTCCAACGTGCATGTCGCGGGCCTGGCCAACGCGTACTGGCTCGACAGCTGCTTCTGCATGACCTACGGCGACGGCCTGGACAACCGGCATCCGCTCACCGAACTCGACATCGCCGCCCACGAGATGACCCACGGTGTCACCTCCCAGACCGCGGGCCTGCTGGAGACCGGCGAGTCCGGCGCGCTCAACGAGGCCACCAGCGACATCCTCGGCACCGCCGTCGAGTTCTTCGCGAACAACCCCGAGGACGTCCCCGACTACACCATCGGTGAACTCGCCGACGTCCGCGGCACCGGCAAGCCCCTGCGCTACCTGGACCAGCCCTCCAAGGACGCCTCCACGAAGGGCACTTCACAGGACTACTGGACCCCCGGCACCCATCTGATCGACCCGCACTTCGGCGCCGGCGTCGCCAACCACTTCTTCTACCTGATCTCCGAGGGCAGCGGTGCGAAGACCATCAACGGCGTCGACTACGACAGCCCCACCTACGACGGCCTGCCCGTCGCCGGCATCGGTCTGCGCAACGCCACCAACGTCTGGTACCGCGCGCTGACCCACTACATGACCAGCACCACCGACTACGCCGGCGCCCGCACCGCCACCCTCCAGGCCGCCGCCGACCTGTTCGGCACCACCAGCGACGCCTACGAGTCCGTCGCGAACGCCTGGGCCGCGGTCAACGTCGGTGCCCGCTACGTCAACCACATCGCCATCACGTCCCTGTCCACCCGTGACTCGGCCGTCGGTCAGCCGGTGGCCCGGACGGTGGCCGCCGTCTCCACCCGCCCCGGCGCCGTCACCTACGCCGCGACCGGCCTGCCGACCGGTCTGGCCATCGACGCCACCTCCGGTCTGGTCTCCGGCACCCCCACCGCCGCGGGCACCTACCCGACCACGGTCACCTTCACCAACTCAGCAGCCGAGAAAAGGCGGTTCACCTTCGACTGGACCGTGGTCGCCTCCGGCGGTGACTTCTTCGTCGACCCCGACCGCCACGACTACGCCGCCTGGAAGTCCGTCGAGACACCGCTGACGGTCACCGGCCGCACCGGTAACGCGCCGGCCGACCTCAAGGTCTCCGTCGACATCGTCCACACCTTCATCGGCGCCCAGGTCGTCCAGCTGATCGGCCCGGACGGCACGGTGCTGCTGGTCAAGGACTTCAAGTGGGACACCGGCACGGAACTGCACGACACGTTCACCGTGGACGCCTCCGCCCTGCCCGCGAACGGGATCTGGAAGCTCCGGGTCACCGACTACACACCGGCCGCGCCCGGGATTCCGCTGAGTGAGGGCGGCTACCTGGACCGCTGGAGCCTCACCTTCTGACCCTCGCGGACGCAGGGACGGAAGGGACCGCAGGGACCCGGTTCCGGAATTGCCGTTCCGGAACCGGGCGCTGACGTTTCACGCGCTGACGTTCCCCGGGAGAGCGCCACCACTGCGATGTCAGGGGGAGCTCTCCCGGTTCAGCGCGTCCCGCAGCGCGATCCGGGAGGCGATGCCCAGCTTCGGATAGATCTGGTACAGGTGCGCGCCGACCGTGCGATGGGAGATGAACAGCCGCTCGGCGATCTGCTTGTTGGTCAGACCGGTCGCGGCGAGCTCGGCGATCTCTCGTTCCTGGGGGGTCAGCACCTCGCCGTGCCGGTCCGCCTCATGGGGCAGGACCCGCCCGGCCGCCCGCAGTTCCTTGCGCGCCCGTTCGGCCCAGGCCGAGGAGTCCAGCTGCTCGAAGGTCTTCAGCGCGGCGGTCAGCGGGGCCTTGGAGTCCGACAGCGCCCTGGACCGGCGCAGCCACTCGCCCTGGGCCAGCCGTACCCGCGCCAGCTCGAACGGCCAGCGCTCGGCGCCCGGGGTGGACAGCGCCTCCTCGAACAGGCGGCCCGCCTCGGTGTCGTCCGCGACGAGGGCCTCGGCACCGCCGGCCAGCAGGGCGAGCCGGGGCGAGAGCCCGGCGACGTTCGTCTCGCGCAGCGCGCGCACATGCGCGACGGCCGCCGCCCGCCGGTCGGTGCGCACCGCGGACTCCACCAGCTCGAAGAACACCCATGAGGCGTGCGCGACATACGGCGGGAAACTCCCCGCGGGGCTGATGGACGTCACCCGCCCGTACGCCGCGTCGAAGTCGCCGTCGGCGATGTACGCGAGGGCGTGCACATGCTGCGCGCAGTGGACCGCCTCCCGGATACCTCGCGGCGAGGCCCAGTTGATCATCGCGTCGGCGAGCGCGTGCGCGGTCCCGGTGTCACCCCGGGAGGCGGTCACCAGCCCCTTGGTGTACTGCGAGAACCAGGTGCAGACCGAGTACCCGGACCTCGCGCACAGCGTCAGCCCCTCCTCCGACAGCTCCAGGACCTCGGTCCACGCGCCCCGGTGATAGCCGTCCAGGCACAGGTGCAGCAGGGCGCCGATGTGCCGTCGCACCGCGCCGCCCTCACGGCCCTGCCGGACCAGCCGCCATGCCGCCTCGCGCACCGCCGCCAGCCGGTCCGGGTAGAGCGCGGCGGTGCCCACCCGGACGACCCGGGCCGGGTCGGTCTCCCGCAGCGCGCCGTCGATGATCCGGTCCAGCTCCCGGAGCGTCGCCGCGTCGGCGTGGGCCGGGTCGCCCCAGGTGCGGGCGGCGACCAGCAGCAGCGGCGGGGGAGCGGGACGCAGCCGGGCGACGGCCCGGTAGTAGGGCGCCCACAGGTCCTCGGCGGCCCCGTAGTTGCACAGCAGGAGCAGGAAGTG
Organism: Streptomyces sp. NPDC090106; assembly: GCF_044747265.1. NCBI lineage: Bacteria > Bacillati > Actinomycetota > Actinomycetes > Kitasatosporales > Streptomycetaceae > Streptomyces > Streptomyces sp. NPDC090106. The sequence continues at coordinate 191,658 of NZ_JBIVDS010000016.1, forward strand.
CAGCGCGTCGACGAGCGCCGGGTCCTCGGCGTCGTAGCCGTGGTCGCCCTCCTCGATGGCGCCGACCAGCAGACGGTGGGCGGTGGCCAGGTCCCCGTCGCTGTTCAGCACGAGCTGCACCGCGGCGTTGGCCGAGTTCAGGGACGTGCCGTGCCCGGGATCCGCCCGCGAGGCGTCCTTCAGCAGCTCCGACGCGCTGTGCAGCGCGCCGATCGCCTCGGCGCCCACATAGGCGGCCTCCGACAGCCGCCGCGCACGGTCGGCGCCCCGCGGGCTGAGGTCGGCGGCCCGGGTGAGTGCCGCGATCGCGGCCACCGCGTCGCCGCGGTCGAGGATGCGCCGGGCCGTCCGCTCCAGCAGCGCGGCCACCTCCTCGTCGGGCTGGAGGGTGGCCTCGCCCAGGTGCCAGGCGCGCTGTTCCGGCTTGTCGGCCAGCACCCGTGCCAGCGCGCCGTGCGCCTCGCGGCGGGCGCTGCTGGTGGCCGCCTCGACCACGGCCGACATGATCAGCGGGTGCCGGAAGACCAGTCGGCGCGGGGACTCCTCCACCCGTACGAGCCCGTCCCGCTCGGCGGGGTCGAGGTCGCGCAGGTCGGCCTCGCCGTGCGTCTCCCGCACGGCCGCCGAGAGCACCCCGAGGTCGCCGGTGCCGTCGAGGGTGGCGAGCAGCAGCAGGGTGCGGGTCGCGGCGGGCAGGGAGTGGACCCGGGAGACGAACAGGGACTGGAGGCGCTCACCCAGCGGCAGGATCGCCGGCAGGACCTCCCGGGCCCGGCGCTGGTCCGCGCGCAACGCGTCGGGGAGCTCCAGCAGGGCCAGCGGATTGCCCTGCGCGGCGTCCAGCAGGCGCTGCCGCACCGGGTGCGCCAGGTCGGGGAAGCGCAGGTCGACGAGGCGGGCGGCGGAGTCGGTGTCCAGGGCGGGCAGCGCGTACGCCGGAAGGCCGCTGCCGTCGAAGAAGCTGGGCACACCCGTACGGGAGGCGGCGAGGAACCGGACGCGGTCGCCGGACAGCCTGCGGGCCAGGAAGCCGAAGACGGCGGCGCTCGCCCGGTCCACCCAGGGCAGGTCGTCCACGACCAGCAGAAGGGGACCGTCCTCGGCGGCGCACCGCAGCAGGGCCAGCGTGGCATTGCAGACGACCAGGCGCTCCGGCGGCGGGCCCGCGCCGAAGCCGAGGGCGACCGTCATGGCCTCCCTGCCGGGGGCGCCGAGCCGGTCGAGCAGAGGGTGCAGCGGGAGCAGGATCTGGTTCAGCGCCGAGTAGCCGATGTCCGCCTCGAACTCGACACCCGCCGCGCGCAGCACCCGGGTGCCGTCCGACGCCGCGGCCGTGGCCACGGCGTCCAGGACCGCCGACTTGCCGACGCCGGGGTCCCCGGACAGCAGCAGGGCGCCTCCGGGGCGCTGCTCGAACACCCCGAGGATGCGGTCCAGGTCCCGCTCGCGCCCCACCAGCCGGTCGGCCGCGCCGAGGTGCGGGGCGTCAGCGGCCACCACGGGCCACCACTCCTTCCGGTTCCGGTCCGGCCGGTGCGGAACGTGTCGTCCGCGCCCCTCCGTACGTGCTCGCTCAATTGTAGGAGTGCGCAGGTCCGGGCGGTGTTCGGGCCGGTCCCCGGCGGGCGGCGGCACGGCCCGCCGGAGGCGCCGGGTCGGTCAGGACGAGGACCACTTCTGGTTGGGGCTGCCGGAGCAGGACCACAGCTGCAGCCTGCTGCCGTTCGCCGTCTGGTTGTCCCGTACGTCCATGCACTTGTCGGCGAGGGAGTTCACGATGTCGTGCCGGACGTTCAGGTCGAACTGCTGGGCGGCGCCGCCGTTGCAGGAGGCGAGCTCGATGTCCGTTCCGTCGTCGGTCGAACCGCCCGCGAGCTGTACGCACATGCCGAGGGTGCGCATGGTCCCGCCCGTGTATGTCCAGTGCTGCGAGGCGGACTGGTTGCAGTCCCAGATCATCAGCTTCGCGCCCTGCACGGCCTTGCCGCCCACGACGTCGACGCAGCGCTCGGAAGCGTGGCTGTACACGCCCACTCCCGGCACCGCGGTCTGGGTGGCCGAGGACGTGCCGGCCTTGTCCTTCGCCGGTCCGGTGGCCTTCGGGTCCGGCGTCGCGGAGCTCCCGCCCGACCTGCTGCCGGAGGGCGAGGGGGACCCGGTGGGCTTCTCGTCACCGTCGGGCTTCTTCCCGGCGTCGCCGGCCGAGGCCCGTGCCGACGGGTCCGACAGGGTCCCGAGCCCGTCGATGAGGTCCGAGTCGTGGCCGTCGGAGCCCACGGACACCGACGACTCGTCGCGCTTGCTCTCGTCGTCACCGCCCACCAGGCCCAGGGTCAGCGCGACACCGCCCACCGCCAGCAGGCTCACGACGCCCACGACGCCGAGCGCGCCGCGCAGTCCCTCGCGCCTGGCCTTGTCGCCCTCGCGCCGGGCGGCCGGTTCGAGCCCTGCGGCGAGATCCGGGGCGGGTTCCGGGGTCGCGTCCCCGCGGCGCGCGAAGTTGTCTCCGGGCCGCTCCGCGGTGAAGCCTCCTGCCGGGACGTCGGCCGCGGAGCCCCGGTGGCCGGCGTTCCCCCGGAAGCCGAGCGAGGAGATCTGCGAAAGGCGGGGCACGGCGGTGCCTGACGTACGGTCACCACCGCCCGGTGCGCCCGACGTACGGTCGACGCCCGGAGTGTCCGGCCCCGTGGTGCCGTCCTGGGCCGGTTCGGGCCCGGGACGACCGGGGCTGACGGACTTTCCGCTGCCCGGGACTCTCTTGGGGAGGTCCCCCGCGGACCGGGGCGTGTGAGGAGGCTTCATGGGTTCCTTTCCGGCATGGCCGAGGCGTGGGCGGCACAGGTGCGGGGGGTGTCCGACCGGTCTTCCGAGCGGTGCGGTCCTGTCACACGTCGAGCGGATCCGCCGCCCGTTCCGGTTCACCGCTGCGACGCGTGACATGTGACTCATACCGGTCCGCGGACGCCGACTCAACGCGGCGCAGCGAACGGGCGGTTGAGTGCTGAGCTTATCCGGCTCCGCCGCCGGCGCCCGCCACGAGGAGACCGCACGGCCGGAGCGGACACACCCGCGCCGCCCCGGGTACGCCTCGGCGGTGGCCGCCCTGCACGCCTTCCTTCGGGAACTGGTCGCGGACAAGCGGCGCGCCCCCGGCGACGACCTGATGTCCGCCCTCGTCGCCGCCCGGGACGAGGACGACGGCCGCCTGTCCGAGGAGGAACTCGTCGGCACGGCGGCCCTGCTGGTCATCGCGGGCCACGAGACCACCGTCAACCTCCTGGGCAACTCCGTGCTGGCGCTGCTGTGCCACCCCGACCAGCTGAAGCTGTTGCGCGACCACCCGGACCTCCTGCCGGACGCGATCGAGGAGTTCCTGCGCCACGACACCTCCGTGGAGCGCACGACCAACCGGTACGCGGCCCGGGACCTGGAACTGGGCGGGGCGCGCATCCCGCGGGGCGGTGTCGTCGCCGTGGCCCTCGCCTCCGCGAACCGTGACGCCCCGCTGCCCGGGGGCGGCGACCCGGACGTGCTCGACATCACCCGCCCCGCCGCCCGTCACCTCTCCTTCGGCCACGGCATCCACCACTGCCTGGGCGCCCCGCTGGCCCGGCTGGAGGCCCGCGTCGCCCTGCACACCCTCCTCACCCGCGTCCCGCACCTGGAACCGGCGGTTCCCGCCGGTTCCCTGGAGTGGTTCCCCGCCGGAATGGTGCGCGGGGTGCTGTCGCTGCCGGTGCGGTACCGGCTGGGCTGAGCGCCGGCGCGGTGACGGGACCGGCTGGGCGCCGGTGCGGTACGGGACCGGGCTGGGCGCCGCTGTCATGCCTCCCGGCCCGTCGCCCGCCGAGACACGTGTGACATTCGCCCCGTGCCCTGCCGACACCTGGTCCCAGCCGGTGAGATTCGTGTGCCGGGTGGTCGTACAGTTCCTACGTGTCGTCAAACCTCAACTAGTCTGTCACCGGGGGCGGCCCAGTGAGCGCCGAAGCAATCGAGTGGGGTGTCGGCAGGAGCCGGGCACGAGACAGGTTTCCGCCGCACGATCGCCTACGTGTACACAGGGGCCACCACCCGGCGACCAAGGCTCCCGGCAGGAGGGTCGCCGCCGTGCAAGGCACTCCCGGTCCACGGTCGTGGGGGTGTCCGTCTGAGGAGGAACCACGCGTGTCTCGCCAGGTACTCACCGTCGGCCCGGACAGCGCCGACGGCTTGTCAACGATCGGGGAAGCACTGGCCAGAGCGCGCAGTGGTGCGGTCGTCAGCGTCCTGCCCGGCAGCTACCCGGAGAACCTGACGATCACCACGCCGGTCACCATCGTCGCCGCGCAGGCACGCGGCACCGTGGAGATAGCTCCGCGCCGGGGCACCGCCCTGACGCTGAAGACGGATGCCGTCATGCTCACCGACCTGGTGCTGCGCGGCCGGGACGAGGAACTCCCGGCCGTCGACGCGCCCCGCGGCCAGGTGGCGATGGACGGCTGTGAGATATCGGCCGCCTCCTGGACCGCGCTGCTCGCCCGCAACAGCGGCTCGCTGGCACTGCGGGACTGCCGGGTGACCAACGGCGCGGGCGCCGGAGTCGTCGTCACCTCGCCCGCCGACAGCTCGGTGGAGTCCACCACGATCGAACACCTCGGCACGACCGGTGTGGTGATCGGCGAACAGGGACGTGTCACCGTACGGGGCTGCACGATCCGCGACGCCCGCGGCAACGGCGTCCTGGCCAACGGCGAGGCCCAGGGGTCCGTCGAGGAGTGCGACATCTCCTCCACCGACAAACCCGCGGTGGCCCTGGAGGGCCGCAGCACCACCCGGGTGCTGCGCACGGTGGTGCACGACACGAGCACGGGCCTGCACATCACGAGCGAGTGCCGGGTCCATCTGGAGGACGTGCGGGTGACGAACACCTCCGGTGTCGGCATCGCGGTCGGCGCGGGCAGCGACCCGTTGCTGCGCCGCTGCCGGGTGGCCCGGACCAAGGAGCACGGGGTCCTCGTCGCCGACCGCTCACGGGGCACGTTCGAGGACTGCTGGGCGGACTCCTGCGAGGCGCCCGCGGTCCGGGTGACCGGATCGTCCTCACCGGTCTTCGTCGGGCTGACGGTGCGGGACTGCGCCGGCGCCGGGCTCCTGCTGGAGGAGGAGTCCGCGGTGGAGATGGACCGGTTGGAGATCGTGGACGCCAAGGGCGCCGGCATCTCCGTCCGTACCGGCTCCAACCCCCTCATCCGCAGGGCACGGGTCATCTCTCCCGCGGGACACGGCGTGGAGGTGACCAAGGACGGCCGGGGCCGGCTGGAGGACTGCCTGATCCAGCGGCCCGGCGGCGCCGGGGTGCGCGTGGAGGACGACGGGAACGTCTACGTCGGCGGCGGAACGGTGGAGGCACCCGAGGGAGCGGGGCTCTCGGTCGGCGGTGACGGCGTCATGACCGTACGGGACTGCGCGATCGACAAGGCGGCGCAGCACGGTGTCCTGGTCGAGAAGGACGGCGACCTGACCGCGACCCGTACGACGTGCCGCGAGAGCGCCGAGCACGGGGTGCTGATCGCCGACGGCGGGCGGGCGTCCCTGAACTCCTGCGAGATCAGCGGCAGCGGCAAGGACGGCGTACGGATCGAGTCCGACTCCCCGGTGTCGGTGGTGAACTGCGCGGTGCGGGACAACGAGGGCGGTGGCCTGATCCAGGCCAAGGCCGGTGACCGGGTCGCCGTCGAGGGCCTGACCAGCACGGGCAACGGCAAGCGGGACGCGTGGGGCGTCGGCGACGCCGAGGACACCGACCCGGCCGCCTCCCCCGCTACTCGGGAGCAGGCCGACGGCCCGGGCGACGACACGTCACTGGCCGCGCTGGACGCGCTGATCGGCCTCGACAACGTGAAGCAGCAGGTCCGCACGCTGGTCAACCTGACCCAGCTGGCGCAGCGGCGGGCCAGCCTCGGCATGTCGGCGCCGCCGATGAGCCGCCACCTCGTCTTCGCGGGCCCTCCGGGCACCGGCAAGACCACCGTCGCACGGCTCTACGGCAGCATCCTCGCCGGGCTCGGCACGCTGCGGTCGGGACACCTGGTCGAGGTCTCCCGGGCGGACCTGGTCGCCCAGATCGTCGGCGGCACCGCGATCAAGACCACCGAGGCCTTCAACCGGGCGCTCGGCGGTGTCCTGTTCATCGACGAGGCGTACACCCTGCTGTCCGACGGCCAGGGCTCCGGCGCCAACTTCGGCCGGGAGGCCGTCGACACGCTGCTGAAGCTGATGGAGGACCACCGCGAGGACGTGGTCGTGGTCGCCGCGGGCTACTCGTCCCAGATGGACGACTTCCTGGCGTCCAACCCGGGCCTCGCCTCGCGTTTCTCCCGGACCGTCGAGTTCGAGAACTACGCCGTGCCCGAGCTGGTCTCCATCGTCGAGAAGATGTGCCAGTCCCACCAGTACCGGCTGGACGAGACGACCCACCAGGCGCTGGCCGTGCATTTCGAACGTATGCCGAAGGACGCCACGTTCGGCAACGGCCGTGAGGCGCGCCGGGTGTTCGAGGAGATGGTGGACCGCCAGGCGACCCGGCTGGCCACCCTCCCCGACATCTCCGAGAGCGACCTGCAACTGCTGCTGCCCGACGACGTCGGCGCGGACGCGGCGGCCGCGGCCGCCGGCGAGGCCGCGTCGGACGAGACCAACCCGCTGGCCAGGCTGGGCGACCTGGTGGGCCTGGCGGCCGTCAAGCGCGATGTCACCGACCTGGTCAACCTGCTGTCCACGGCACGGCAGCGGGAGGCCGCGGGGCTGCCCGCGCCGCGCATCAGCCACCACCTGGTCTTCACCGGCCCGCCCGGCACCGGAAAGACCACCGTGGCACGGCTCTACGGCGAGCTGCTCGCCTCGCTCGGGGTGCTGCCCCGGGGCCAGATCGTCGAGGTGTCCCGGGCCGATCTGGTGGCCCGGTACATAGGTCACACCGCGCAGTTGACCCGCGAGGTGTTCGAACGGGCCATCGGCGGCGTGCTGTTCGTCGACGAGGCGTACACCCTCACCCCTGAGGGCGCCTCGGCCTCCGACTTCGGCCGCGAGGCGGTCGACACGCTGCTGAAGCTGATGGAGGACCACCGCGACCAGGTCGTCGTGATCGTCGCCGGGTACACCGCGGAGATCGAGGGCTTCCTGGCCTCCAACCCGGGTCTGTCCTCGCGGTTCTCCCGCCGGGTCGAGTTCGCCGACTACTCGTCCGACGAACTGGTCACGATCGTACGGGCGCACGCGGCGGCGTCGGGCTACGAGTGCGGGCCCGGCACCGGGCAGCTGCTGCGCGAGTATTTCGACTCGCTGCCGCGCGACCGGTCCTTCGGCAACGCGCGGCTCGCCCGCCAGGTCTTGGAGGGCATGATGACCCGCCAGGCCGGACGGCTCAGCGCGATGTCGGCGCCCGGCTTCGAGGACCTGAGGCTCCTGCTGCCGCAGGACGCTCCGCAGCGACAGGGGCAGACGGCATGACGCGCGGGCCGCGACACTCGGTGCGGCGCCGGACGGCCGTACGTTCCCTGGGCTCGGTCCTGCTGCCGTCGGCACTGACGGCGACGGTCGTCCTGGGCCTGCCCTCGCCGGTCTTCGCCGCCGGCCAGGCCACCGTCAAACTGCCCGTCATGGCGGCGGAGTTGGCGGACGGCGCCGGCTGCACGAAGGCGTCCACGAGCACCACGAAGAACATCCCCTGGGAGCACCAGAGCCTGGAACTGGCCCAGGCCGCGAGGATCTCCCAGGGCGCGGGTGTGAAGGTCGGCGTGGTCGACACGGGTGTCTCCACCGGGGCGCCCACCCTGAAGGGGCGGGTCGAGGCCGTCGGTGACGCGGGGGACGACTGCGTGGGTCACGGGACGTTCGTGGCCGGACTGATCGCCGCGGCACCGGCCAAGGGCGTCGCGTTCCACGGGATCGCCCCGCGGGCCACCGTCGTCGCGGCCCGCGGCACCACCGAACGCGGGGTCGCGTCCGCGGACCGCGTCGCGACCGGGATCCGCGCCGCGGTGGACGCGGGCGCCCAGGTCGTCGAGGTGTCGGCGGCGTTCGCCACCAGGTCGGACCAACTGGACGCGGCGGTCGTGTACGCCGTCGAGCACGACGTCCTCGTCGTGGCCGCCGCCGTACCCGATCCGCCGGGCTCCGACGCCGCCGCCACGACCACACCGGCGCCGCGCGACTACTGGCCCGCCGCCTCCCCGGGTGTGCTGAGCGTGCTGGACGTGGACGTCCAGGGCAGCCGTCCGGACACCGCGCTGCTCGCCGTGGACGCCGACCTGGCCGCGCCCGGGGACGGTGTCGTCGGCATCGGGCCGCGCGGGAGCGGGCACTTCGTCGGCTCCGGAGCCTCGTTCGCCGCCGCGTACACCGCGGGCGTCGCCGCCCTGGTCCGCTCGGCCTACCCGGACCTCTCCGCGGCCGAGGTGGGGCGCCGGCTGACGGCCACGGCCTATCCCGACGTCGTACCCCGGCTCGACGCCTACGCTGCGGTCGCCTCGGTGTCGGACGCCACGGAGCCGAACTCCCGGGCTTCCGCGCACGACGCCGCCGTACGGTTGCCGGACCGCGGCCACGGGGAACGGGCCACCCGGACCGCCCTGCTGGTCACCGCCGGCGGCACGGCGGTCGTCCTCGTCGTCGGCTGGGCGGCGCTGGTCGTACCGCGTGGCCGCAGCCGGGGCTGGCGCCCGCCGCGCCGCGGCTGACCGCCGTACCCACCCGAAGGGGGGCGGGGACCGGGCCGAAGCCGGCTCGGTCCCCGCCCCCCTTGCTGTCGCGCGGGCCGGGCGGACCCTAGACCGTCTCCTCCACCAGGGCGGTCTGCATCAGGGTCGCCTTGTTGCGGGCGATGTACAGGGCGCGGCCCGGCGGCAGGGTGCGGCCCTTGATGTTGCCGAAGACATACCCCTCGGCGGGCGGGCAGGACAGCTGCAGACCCGGGGTGTTGACCTCGCTCAGCCGGCGCAGCAGCTGGTCGCTGAGGCCCCGGCCGGCGCCCGTGGCGGAGCGGGCGGCGATGACGTGCAGGCCGAGTTCGTGGCCGAGTGCCAGGAAGTCGAAAAGCGGAGCGAAGGAGTGGTCGAAGGAGTTGCTGCCGCCCAGCATGTCGTAGTCGTCGATGAGGACGAACAGCCGCGGCCCGGCCCACCAGTCCGCCTTCCGCATCCGGGCGGGACTGATGTCCTGCCCCGGCAGACGCGTCGTCAGCGCCCGCTGGGCGGCGCTGAGCAGCTCCCCGAGCGCGGTGAGGGACACCGCGTGACCCAGCCGGTGCGCCTCGGGGATCGACTCCACCAGCTCCCTGCGGTAGTCGACCACCAGGATCTGCGCCTCCTGCGGGGTGTACCGGGAAGTGATCGCGGAGGTCACCAGCTTCAGGAAGTTGGTCTTGCCGCTCTCGGTGTCGCCGATGGCCATCAGATGCGGGGTGCGGCTGAAGTCGTGCCAGACGGGGGAGAGCGTCTCCTCGTCGAGGCCCAGCGGCATCCGCAGCCCCTCGACGGCCTCGGCCGCGGGCAGTTCGGCGGCGGGCAGCCGGTGCGGCAGCATGCGCACCGGCGGCGCGGCGGGCCCGCTCCAGCCCTGCGTGATCCGCTCGACGAGGTCGGCGACACCGTCGGTCAGGTCGTCGGCGCCGCTGCCGGCGTCGATGCGGGGGAGGGCCGACAGGAAGTGCAGCTTGCCGTCCACGGTGAGTCCGCGGCCGGGGATACGCGGCACCAGTGCCGCCCGGCGCACGTCGATCACCGAGTCCATGTGGTCGCCGAGCTTGAGTTCCAGCCGGGTGGCGATCTGGTCGCGGACCTGCGTGGACATCTCCATCCAGCGGGAGGAGGCGACGATCAGGTGGACGCCGTAGTTGAGGCCGCGCACGGCGAACTGGTTGATCGTCGAGACATGGCTGTCGAAGTCCTGGCGCAGGGTTCCCCAGCCGTCCACCACGAGGAAGACGTCACCGTGTGCCTCCTCGGCGAACTCACCGGCCGCCCGCCGCCGCCGGTAGGTCGCCATCGAGTCGATGTTGTGGTCCAGGAAGAACTGCTCCCGGTGGTTGAGCACCGCCGTGACCTCGGCCACGGTCCGGTTGATGCGCTCGCTGTCCAGCCGGGAGGCGACCCCGCCCACGTGGGGCAGCCCGGTCAGGCCGGTCAGTGTGCCGCCGCCGAAGTCCAGGCAGTAGAACTGCACTTCGCGCGGGGTGTGGGTGAGCGCCAGCGAAGTGATGAGGGTACGCAGCAGCGTGGACTTGCCGCTCTGCGAACCACCGGCGATGCCGACGTGGCCCTCCGCGCCGGACAGGTCCACCACGAGGGGGTCGCGGCGCTGGTCGAAGGGCTTGTCCACCAGGCCGACCGGCACCTTCAGACGACCGGCCGACGGCCACCGCGTGGCGGTGAAGCCGCGTTCCGGGTCGAGCGCGAGACCGGGCAGCAGCTCGTCGAGCGAGGAGGGCTCGTCCAGCGGGGGCAGCCACACCTCGTGCGCGGCCGGCCCGGCGTCGCGCAGCCGGTCCAGCGCCACCGACAGCAGGGTGTCGCCGGACTCCTTCTCCTCCTCGGCCGGTTCCGGCACGGCGGGCTGCGCGATCGCACGCGGCACCACGTAGGACGACGTCCAGGGCACCACCTGACTGGCGACCCGGGCCTGGACGACCGTCCCGCCCCGCTTGCGGTACTCACCGGAGACGTAGGCGGCCCGGAACCGGGTCAGCGCCTCCACACCGCTCTTGAGGTAGCCGCTGCCGGGCTGCGAGGGCAGCTGGTAGGCGTCCGGGACGCCCAGCACACCGCGGCTCTCCATCGCCGAGAAGGTGCGCAGGCCGATCCGGTACGACAGATGGCTCTCCAACTGGTGCATGCGGCCCTCGTCGAGGCGCTGCGAGGCCAGCAGGAGATGGACGCCCAGGGACCGCCCGAGGCGGCCGATCATGACGAACAGCTCCATGAACTCACGGTGGGCGGACAGGAGTTCGCTGAACTCGTCGACGACCACGAACAGGCTCGGCAGGGGGGCCAGCGGGGTGCCCGAGGCGCGGGCCTTCTCGTACTCCAGGGCGGAGGAGTAGTTGCCGGCCGCCCGGAGCAGCTCCTGGCGGCGGATCAGCTCGCCGTGCAGGGCGTCCTGCATACGGGCGACGAGCGCCACCTCGTCGGAGAGGTTGGTGATCACCGCGGAGGTGTGGGGCAGTTCGTCCAGGCCCAGGAAGGTCGCGCCGCCCTTGAAGTCCACGAGGACGAAGTTGAGGGTCTCGGAGGAGTTGGTCAGGGCCAGGCCCAGGACGAGGGTGCGCAGCAGCTCGCTCTTGCCGGAGCCGGTGGCACCGATGAGCATGCCGTGCGGTCCCGTACCGCCCTGCGCGGACTCCTTGATGTCCAGCTCGACCGGCAGTCCGTCGCTGCCCATCGCGATGGGCACCCGCAGCCGCGAGGCGCCGTCGGCCCGCTGCCACAGCGCCTTCGGCTCGTGCCGGTGGAGGTCGGGGATGCCGAGCAGGGTGGTGAGCTCGGTGTCCGCGGCCAGCGGTTCGGCGGCGGAGGCCGCCAGCCGCATACGGTACGGCGCGATCGTCCGGGCCAGGGACTCGGCCTCGACCGGGCCCATGGCGTCCGGCCTGCCGAGGGGCGTCGTCTGCTCCTTGCGGGCGCGGTCGGTGCGCACCAGGCTGACCTGGTCGGGCCGGATGTCGAGGCGCAGGGTGCTGCGTCCGGGCCGCCACTGGAGGGTGTCGGCCAGGTCGACGACGACCGTGTTGCGGTAGCCCTGGGCGTCCATGCGGTGCCCGGACGGCACGGTCACACCGTCCAGGACGACGATCGTGTACGGCTCCTCGCGGCCGGGCGGCACCTCCGGGTCGAAGGCGGGCCGTTCGCCGAACTCGGCGCCCAGCAGGTCCTCCAGGTCACTGAAGGCGGACGTCACCCTCCGGGCCGGGCCGGCCCCGTCCTCCTCCTGCGGATGCTGGCTGTGCGGCAGCCACTTCACCCACTCCCAGCCCGCCCGGTGCTCGTCGGCGACACACACGACGATCCACAGCTCCTCCGGGGCGTGGAACACGGCGAGTTGCGCCACCATCGCCCGGACCAGATCACGGCGTGCGGCCTCGTCGCCGCGTATCAGCAGCTTCGCCCAGGACCGCAGATAGACGGCGACCGGCTGGTCGGGCACCGTGCTGTAGGCACGGATGAACCGGCGCAGCGCATGCGCGGAGAGCGGGTCGAGGTCCTCCACCGGCTTGGTGGACAGGGCCGTCAGCTTCGTGGCCAGCTGCTGGTCGCCGACGGCTATCCGGACCTCGCCGAAGTCCTCGTCCTTCACCCGGCGTTCCCACAGCCGCGTGGTGCGCACCATCGAGGGCAGCGCCGTCGGCTCCGGATGCCGCCAGGCCAGCGCCAACTGCTGCTCCACCACCGAGCGTTGCACCTGCTTGCGGATCTGTCCGAGATACCGCAGGTAGTCGCGCCGTTCCCCCCGCAGCCGCTGCTTGCGCTCACCGGCGCGACGCATGAACTGGCCGATGATCATGGCGGCCGAGGCCATCAGCATCAGGCCCAGCGACAGATAGATGAAGACACCGTTCGAGCCACCCGGCCGCAGGAAGATCAGCATCATCGAGACGGACATCATCGCCATCGGCATGTATGTCCACACCGCGGAGTTGTCCGGCACCGTCTCCGCGAGAACCGGGGGTTCCTGAAGACTCAACTCCCCCTGAGGCATGTCCGGTCCACGGCGACGCGCGGGACGACGGAAAAGCACGGAACTCAACGGATCGGCTCCTTCGGGCGGCAGCCAGGCAGGTGTCACCGCGGCCCCCCGACGAGAGGGAGGGGTGTGAAGCCGGCGCGTCAGACACAGGTACTCTGCACATGATAGACGGATGGACACCTCTCCGGATCACACACACGTGTTGTCATGTGTGTCCTTGCCGCATCCGATCGACCCAGCTGATCATTCTCCGCGAAAGCGAATGTGCCGACCATGAGCGACACCTCGGTGGCCAGCCTGTGCCGCCTCACCGTCCGGGCACCAGCCAGAACCATCGACCTGGCCGTCCCCGTGGACGTCCCGGTGGCCGACCTCCTGCCCACCCTGCTCAGATACTGCGTGGAGGGCATCGAGGAGGAAGGGCTCGACCACGGCGGCTGGATACTCCAGCGTCTCGGCGGCCCCGTCTTCGCCGGTGAACTCACCCTGGAGGCACTCGACCTCCACGACGGAGAGGTCCTCCACCTGCGGCCCCACGCCGAAGCGATGCCGGAGGTCCGCCTCGACGACCTCGTCGAGGGCATCGCGGACGTCACCCGCGAGCGGCTGCACGCCTGGACCCCCGAGCGCAGCAGGCAACTGCTGCGCGGCTTCGTCGTCTGCGTACTCGTGATCGCCCTGGGCGTCCTGGCCTGGCCGGGCGGCGCGGTCGTGCCCCGCGTGGTCACCGCGGGCGTCGCCGGCCTGCTGCTGCTCGCCGGAGCCGGCACGGCCGCCCGTGCCGTCGGTGACGCGGCCACCGGCGGTGTCCTGGGCGTCATGGCGGTGCCCGCGCTGACACTGGCGGGCTGGTTGCTGCCCGACGGCGAGATCACCGGACCGAACGCCTACCACGTCCTGGGAGCACGCCTGTTGGCCGCGGGTGCCGCCGGAGCGGGCGCCGCCGTCCTCGCACTCGCCGCCGTCGCCGTCTACGCCCCGCTGTTCCTGTCCGCGGCCGTGGTCTGCGTGGCCGCGGCCGTCTCCGGGGCGATGATGAGCGTCTTCGACGTGCCCGTGGACAAGGCCGCGTGCGTGGTCGCGGCCTGCCTGGTGGTCATCGGCGGTTTCGTCCCCGCCATCGCCTTCCGGCTGGCCGGGCTGCGGATGCCGCCCCTGCCGGGCAACCCCCGCCAGCTCCAGGAGGGCATCGACCCCTACCACGGGGCGGACGTGGCCACCCGCACGGAGCTGGCCAGCGGCTGGATGATCGCGCTGTACGGCTCGATCGGCCTGGTGTGCGCGGGCTGCCTGGCCCCGCTGGTGCGCCGGCCCAACCTTCCGGAAGCCCTGATCGCCGTCGTCCTGTCCCTGATCCTCCTCCTGCACGGCCGCGGCATGGTCAACGTCTGGCAGCGGCTGGTCCTGGTGGTTCCCGGCGCCATGGGAGCGGCCCTGGTCCTCGTCGGGACCGGCGCCCACCTCGCCGCCGACGAACGGCCCGTGTTCGTCGCGGGGCTGCTCGCGCTGACCGCCGTGCTCGCCGTCGTCACCTGGACCGTTCCCGGGCGCCGGATGCTGCCCTACTGGGGCCGCGCCGCCGAGCTGCTGCAGTCCACGCTGGCCGTCAGCCTGCTGCCGCTCACCCTCTGGGCCATCGGTGTGTTCGGCGATCTGCGGGCCATCTCGGGCTGACCGCGACCATGCCGATTCCGAAGAAAGCCGCGAGGTAGGCCACCATGCAGTCAAAGCGCGACCAGGTACAGGCACACAGTTTCGTCATGGGCCGGCTGACCGCCGGCATGCTCCTCGCGGAGCCCGACGCCCCCGACACCCCGCTGAGCCGCACCACACGCGGCGTGTTCATAGGTGTGCTCATCGCGGTCCTGATATCCGCCGGCGCGGTGGTCTTCGGACTGATCTCACCCGGCAACAAGACCTCGTGGAAGACACCCGGAACGCTGGTCATCAACAAGGAGACCGGCGCCCGCTACCTGTACCTCGGCGGCCGGCTCAGGCCGCTGCGCAACTACGCCTCCGCCCTCCTGATCGGCGGCAACGACATCGCCACCTCCACCGTGGCCACCGCCTCCCTGCGGGACACCCCCGTGGGCCGGCCCGTCGGCATCCCGGGCGCGCCCGAATCCGTGCCGTCGGCGGCGGACCTGGACCGGAACGCCTGGCTGGTCTGCGCCACCGGCGCCGCGGGAACGGCCGCACGGACCGCACTGGTGGCCGGGGCACCCGTGGAGAGCACCGGCCTCGGGGCGGAACAGGCGTTCGTCGTCGAGGGCCCCGACCGCACGGGCTACCTGGTCTGGCAGGGCAGCCGGCTCCGCCTGGACAAGAAGTCCGGCGCCGCCGTGTCGCTGGGCTACGGCTCCGTGACCCCCCGGCCGGTCTCCGCCGCCTTCCTCGACGCCCTGGTCGCCGGGCCCGACCTGGTGGCGGCCGACGTCCCCGGCCGCGGTACGGCGGGCCCCTCCCTGGACGGGACCGCCGCCACCGTCGGCCAGGTCTTCCAGGCCGAGGTCCCCGGCTCCGACGAACACCCCTACTACCTGCTGCGCCAGGAGGGCCTGGTGCCGCTGACCGCTACCCAAGCCGCCCTCGTCCTCGGCGACCACCAGACCCGTGACAAGGCTTACGGAGGCCAGGCGCCGCGCGCGCTGCCCCTGGGCGCCGACGGGCTGAAGCAGCATCTGGCACCCGGTGCGGAGGGCCGGTCCCCGGCCGCCGAGGGCCTGCCTGTCACTCCGCCGAAGGCGGCGACCGTGGCCACGGGCATGTCCGCGTGCGTGGGGGTCGAACCGGACGGCGCCGGTACGAAGGTCACCACCCTGCTCGCGCCCACGAACGCGCTCGCCCCGGTCACCCAGCCCCCCGCCGAGACCGCCCGCGCCTGCCTCACCGCGGACGCCGTGGTGGTACGACCCGGCCACGCGGTCCTGGTGCGCGCTCTGGGAGCCGGCGGCTCACCCATGGGCACCACGACCTACCTGGTCGCCGACACCGGCGCCAAGTACCGCGTTCCGACGGCCAAGGCGCTGACCGCGCTGGGGTACAGCGAAGGGCAGGTGACGTCCCTGCCGTCCTCCCTGGTGTCGATGCTGCCGACCGGGCCGGACCTGGACCCGGAGGCGGCCTCGGGGGCGGTGTCCCCGGTCACCACACCCGCCCGGTGCGGGCGGGCGGGATGACGGAACCCGGTGGAGTGTGATCACCCACAGGGGAAAGGTGTGTTCGCAACACATGTGAGCGGTACCGTATGTTCCGGGTCCAGTGTTGTCGCCCGCTCTCGCGGACACCACGCACGTATCTACAGCCGCCGAGCGGCGACCCATCCAAGAGGCAAGGGAAAGGCTGAGCATGGCAGGCAATCTGCGTTCCGGGGACGAACAGGCCACACGTAACGGCATCCAGGCCCTGGAGTCCGCCTTCAACGGTGTCCTGAGGTCCCGTCAGGACGTCGAGGCGATGCGCCACAACCTGAGTTCCGGGTTCAAGGGAGGCGACGGTGGCGCGTTCCAGGGGCTCGTCGCCGAGTGGGAGGGCCACGCCAACAGCATCCTCCGCGGCATGCGGGACATGATCAACAGCCTCAACGACACCTTGAAGGCGATGAACGAGAACCAGGGTTCGTCGAACGAAGCCATCAACCAGGCCTACAAGGAGTCGAACGACCTCTTCAACACGCTGACGGGCAAGTCCTGAGCCCTCGCACGTGCTTCCCGCGGACACTGACGCACACCAAGACATCAAGGGGTCATCATCATGAGTTTCACCGACGGTGAGATCTACGTCTCGTACGACCACATGCAGAACGCGGCCGACGACATGGTCTCCCAGACGAAGGCCATCCACCAGACGCTCGTCGACCTCGACGCCGAACTCCAGGCACTCAGGGACACCTGGAGCGGTATCGACAAGGACGCCTACTCGGACAAGCAGTCGCAGTGGAACTCGGCGGTGGAGGCGATGAACAACCTCCTCGTCAAGAACGCCAAACTCCTCACCGAGGTGTCCGGCAACTACCAGTACACCGAGCGCAAGCTCAACGAGGTGTGGAGCGGCGTGAAGGTCATCGGCTGACCCGTACCGGCCGCACCGGCCGCCGTGGGGCGGGCGGGCGTGGCCCGCGCCCGCCCGCCCCGCCATCTCTGGAGGTCTCATGGGAAAACTGACGCATCTCGACGGCAAGTCACTGTCCTCGTTCATCGAGACGGAACTCAAGGACTTCGTGGAGCAGACGAAGAACATCCGTCAGGACAAGACCGATTCAGGGGACGCCCGACCGCCGGGAAGGGCCCTCAAGAGCCTGGTGGACGGCACCACCACGCCTGAGACCCTGCAACAGAACCAGTTCCTGGCGCTCGGGCCGATGGTCTCGGACGGTCTCACACACGGGAAGAACCTCATCGAGGCGACCACCAAGTCGGCCAAGTCCATCGACGGGATCCTGGAGGCGCAGGAGCGGCTCTTCAGGGACATCGACAGGGACTTCAGGCAGACCCTGAAGCTCATGGGCAACACCCAGAGCGACAACATCGCCGAGATCAACGCCGAGAAGTTCCTCGACATCTTCGAGGACGTCGACAACGACCTGAGCCCGACCTCGACCAGCAGCAGCACCGACATCTGACACCTCGTAGAGGCGGAGTTCCCCCATGGCAAGCCAGGCCGATGCCGACGACTACTGGGCGCAGGTCGTCAGTCTGTACACCGGCTACCCGATGCCGAGCCGCAAGGTCCTCTTCGACAAGCTGAAGAGCAAGGACGGCATCCCGCTCATGCGGGTGCATCTCGTCGAGCACCAGGGGCGGGCCGTCAAGC
Organism: Streptomyces sp. NPDC090106; assembly: GCF_044747265.1. NCBI lineage: Bacteria > Bacillati > Actinomycetota > Actinomycetes > Kitasatosporales > Streptomycetaceae > Streptomyces > Streptomyces sp. NPDC090106. The sequence goes on from NZ_JBIVDS010000016.1 coordinate 209,190, forward strand.
CGGAGGACTACTCCGCCGTCGCCGGCTGGCACGCCTCGCACGGCGAGGACTACCGGCTCGCCTTCTACACCCATCACGGTCAGGACGACGTCCGCCTCTTCACGGCGGACATCACCTTCATCAGGCCGGTCACGGGCGACGACGGTCAGAGTCATCTGCTGGACGGGGGAGCGACCCGCGACGGCGGTACGGCCAAGGGGAAGGACGGTGAGGACTGGGACGACAACGACCTGTGGCGTTACATCTCCGCACCGAAGTACGCCTTCAACGAGCTGGTCCAGAACCACAAGACCACGCACTTCTCCCATGCGGGCGTGACCGTGGCGGACGTCGACGCCGTCGACCTGGAGTCCTTCGACCGAACGGCCATTTCCTTCGACCGGGCGGCCAAGTTCTTCAACGACCAGTCGAAGATCCTGGCTCAGTGGAACGACGACATGGGGGGTGACAATGCCGCCTGGAAAGGTGAGTCGGCCGACGTGGTACGGAATCTCATTCAGACCCTCCACAAGAACTACGAGAACTACGTCGATCAGATGGGCGGGGCCGAATTCAAGTCGGGCCACACCATGCTTGCCGGTCATGTGCCGACCACGAGCTACTCCGAGACGCTGTTCCAGGCGCAGTGGGATCTGCACTTCGAAGCGAAGGTCATGGAGTCCGCATGGCTGAACTGGGCCAATTCCGGAGAGCACGACCCGTACCGGGCCCTGCTGGAGGAACTGGACGAACTGAGCCGGTGGATCCTGCAGAACAACGTGCCCCACGTCGTCACCGACATCGAGTACACCTACGACAACTACAACGAGACCGCGGACACGAACGAAGACCTCAGTGTCACCACCAGCTACACCTTCGACACCGTATCCCCGTTCACCGACAACCCCGGATTCGGCGCACTCGACGACATCAAAGCCTGGGCGGTAGTCGGTCAGCGGGCCGTGGACCGCTGGAACAGAAACGTCGAAGGCTATCTCATCCCGGCCGCGAAGAAGTCCCTCTCCGACATCGGAAAAGGCTGGAGCACCTCCTCCGAGACTCTTTCGGAAGAGGTCACCACGAAGCATGAGACAAGCCTCTCCCAGAATTACCAGAAGCAAGAGACGAAGAAGACCAAGGAGGACAGCGAGAAGGCTCTCGATGACGCGACCAAGAAGACCAACGAAGGTTTCCAGAAGCTCAACGACAACCTCGCCGCGGCCAACGACAACAACAAGGGCCTCTTCGACGGGCTCAACAACAACCTCACCCAGTCCGCCAACAGCCAACGGCAGCTCAACGACAGTCTGAGCGGACTCGGGGACAGTCTCGGCGACGGACTCAACAACGGTCTCAGCAACCTGGGCAACAGCTTCACGCAGAGCCTCAACCCGGACCCGCTGGGCCTCGACGGCGGCGGGAACACCACGACGTCACCGCTGAACACGGGCCTGGGCGACCTGCTGGGCAACTCCGACGGCACAAGCAGCGGCACCACCCTGCCGCTCAACCCCGGCTCCCTGCTCACCAATTCGAGCACGGGCATCACGTCCCCGCTGAACCCGAACGCCGGATCGCTCCTCTCCGGCAACCCACGTCTCGACGACGACGGGAACCTGGTGCAGACCTACCCGGACGGCACCACCACGGTGTACGACCCGGACACCGGCCAGCTGGTGACGACCGGACCCGACGGGCACACCACCACCACACAGCTCAACCCGGGCGACTCGATACCGACCCCCGACGGCGGCAGCATCGAGCTGAACCCGGACGGCACCCTCACCACACACCACCCCGACGGCACCACGACGGTGTTCGACCCGTCCGACGGCACCCTGCAGACCACCAACCCGGACGGCACTCACACCACGACCCAGCTGAACACCCCGATCGACACCTCCGGGCTGGGGGGCGACACCAACCTGTCGTACGGTGGGACCTCGCCACTGAACAACGGCGCACTCGGCGACGCCGGCGGATACCCGGACCTCGACGCGGACGCCGACTACCTCGACTACGACAGCACACCTTTCACAGGAGGTACGCTGGGCGGAGGTGTGGGGGCATATGACACCGCCGCGGCCAACACGTCCACGTCGCCCACCAGCGGCACACCTCTCAATCCCGGTTTCGGCTCGGGAGCCGGCGGTGCGGGTGCGGGGGCGGGCGGTGCGAACGGGGAACGTGTGCGAAGTGTGCTGAACGACCCGAGCAGCCTCTCCGCGCTGCGCCGGACCGGCTCGGTGGCACCGAGCATCGACAACGAGGCCATGCCCTTCCGGAACGGCAGCCAGACCAGCAGCACCCCCATGGGAGGCGGTGCCCCGATGGGCGGCGCACAGGGCGGCCAGTCCACCGAGAGCGGGGAACGACAGCGCACCAACTGGGTGGAGGAGGACGAGGACGTGTGGGGAACTGAGGAAGGCGGAACACCGGCGGTGCTCGGATGAACGGCATGGACAAGAACGGCGCGACACATACGCGGCCCGACGCGCCCGACGCGACCGTCGCGGCCAACCCCTTCACGGAATCCCTCAGCCGGCGCCTCGCCGAGACCCTGGCCGAACTCGACACCGTGACCACCGGCTTGGCCAAGGCCAAGGAGGAACTGCGCGCGGCGACCCACGTGGTGCGCTCCCGCGACCGGGCGGTGGAGGCCACCGTGGGTTCCCAGGGTCAGCTGATCGGGGTGAGGTTCCTCGACAACAAGCACCGCACCATGAGTTCGACCGAGCTCGCCGCGTCCGTGCTGGACGCGGTGACGCAGGCACGCGACGCGATGTCACGACACGTGATGCGCACGATGCAGCCCTTCACCCAACCCCGCCTGGGAATGCCGCACATGGAGGGTTTCGACGTCGACTGGGCCGACGTCTTCGGCCCGGGTGTGCTGGAGGACCCGGTGGAGTCGGCGGTGCGCAAGGGCCGTGGCTCGCTGCGGGACGAGATCCACGAGGACGGGGAGGAGTAGGACCATGGGGAACGTCTTCTCCGCGAGCCCCGGAGACATCCAGCGGGCGGCCAGGATCCAGGCCGAGATCCTGGACATCGTGGGCAACAGCGTGCGGCTGTTCCACGACGACGCGACCAGGACCGCCGGCTGGGTGGGCAGGGACGACTCGATGGCACGGGAACTCGGCCCGCGCGACGAGAAGGAACGTCACGGCACCGAGGAGACCGGCGAGGCGCTGATGGAAGCCGGCGACACCATGGCCCGGGTGCTCAGCATGAACGGCAATGTCATCCAGGGTGCCCAGAACGACGCCTACGAGGCCATCGACGACGCCTCCAAGAGCGGGAGGCACTGACCCCGCATGGCTATCCAGGTCCCTGACTGGCTGAACGACTTGTTCTACGCCCTCATGGGCGAGCGCTTGCCGCAGGCCAACGAGGACCTCGCCTACATGAGCCATGAGGCGTACAAGAACTTCTCGGGCCGGATCCGTCAACTGGGCGACCTGCTCAACGAGTCGATCCACTACGCCGCCAAGGTGCTGCCTCCCGACAACGCCGAGTCCTACGTGCGCGGCGTGCGCGTCCTCACCGACGACGGCGGCAAGAACCATGTCACCGAGTTCGCCGACCAGCTGGACGACATCTCGGAGGGCCGGGTCAAGACCTCCATCGACATCGCCGAGTCGAAGATCAGTCTGCTGATCGAGCTGGCGATCCTGGCGGCGGAGCTGCTGTTCCTGGCCGTCATGTCGTTCTTCACCGGTGGTGCCACGGCCGGCGAGGCGGTGGAGGCCAAGCTGCGCACGCGCGCCCGGATCCTGGTGATCCTGGAGATCTTCGCCAAGCGCTTCCATCTGCTGCCGACCCTGAGCGAGGCGCTGGAAGAGGCCTTCACCACGCTCGCCGCGCGGCTCGCGCTGATCCTTTCGGCGGCGCCCGACCGCAAGCCGCACGGCATCGACTTGAAGGACGTCATCCTCAGCGGTGTCACCGGCGGTCTGACCTCGGTCTTCGACCACCTGTTCCACGGCGGAAAGAACCTCTTCAAGAATCTTTTCAAGGACAAGGCCGACCTCGGGCCGGGCTTCGACAAGAAGTTCGACAGCAAGCCGGACACGCCGGATGTCCACACGAACACCCTGAGCGGAGACACCAAGCACGGGGCGAAGAACCTGACCTCGGACCCACCCCTGTCCACCGGTGGAAAGTTTGCCTCCGACACCGGCGGCCGGACATTCGACGCACTGGGCGAGGGCGCGGCCGAGACGTTCGCCGAGGCCGCGGTCTACGGCCAGGGCCTGAGTTTCTCGACCTTCCACGGTGCCGTCGTCAGCAGCATCAACACCGGGCTGATATTCGAGGGTGTGCAGAAGGCCGGTCTCGGACTGCACGACTTCGTCCTCCCGAAGAACCTCTCCATCACCCCCAACACCGTCTCGGCCGGACTCACCACGGACCCGGCCAAGGGCACCGGCACACCTGTCGTCTCCGACCACCCGGCCCAGGACACCCAGGTCCCCACCGTGGGCGCGGGCCAGTCCGGTCCGGCCACCTACCAGCCCGACGACACCGCCGGGACCGGCCCGTCACCCATCCCCACCACCTCGCAGACCCCCAGCGTGGACACCCCGCACGTCTCCACCGACGCCACGGGCGCGGGCGCGGGCCACGGCGCCGGTCCGGCCACCACGTCCGGGGGCGGCGGGAGCGCACCGGGCGGCGGGAGCACGCCGGTCAAGGGCGCGGGGCAGACGCAGGCGCCCGACGCCCCGGCGACGTCCACCGGCGACGAGACCGGCACCCGTCCGCCGGCCGAGGAGGACACCGGAACGCCGACGGTCCCCGGCCACGGCACCACCACTTCTCCGAGTGGCACCCCGACGGCACCGGCCGCGAGCCCGGCCGGTCCGGCGCAGAACGGGACGCAGAACGGCGCGCAGAACGGCGCGCAGCCGGCCGCCCAGACCTCCGCCGCGGACGACGAAGGCATGGCGCACGACGCGTCCTCCGACGCCTCCTCCGACCCGTACTCCGACGTGTCGCCCGCGACGACCGACGCCGAGACCGCCACCGGCCCGGGGCAGGAGCAGGTGCCGGGACAGGCCGAGTTCGCGGCGCCGGGGCCGGTCACGGTCACCGGACCGCCGGCAGCCACCCCGGCGCCCGGAACGGTCCAGACCCCCGGAACGGTCCAGCCTCCCCGTACGACACAGACTCCCGCGGTTACGCAGGACGGCGGCGCCCCGGGAGCGGTGGGGGACACCGACCGGGCCACCACCCCGAACAGCCCGGCCACCTCGGTCACCTCCGCCGACCAGGACGCCACCGCGACCACGGGCACCGCTTCGAAGGACACCGACTCGCACGACGCCACCCGGCAGGAGGACCCCACCGCGGACGGGGACGCCGAGGTCGGGGACACCGCTCCGACCGCCATGGCCACCGTCTCCTCGCCCGCTCCGCACGTCGTGCTGCCCGGTGCGCCCGCGGAGCGTGAGAAGGACCGGAAGAAGACCGGCCCGGTCACCGAGTCGGACCCGCGTCCCGGCGAGCCCGAGGACACGGCCTCGCCCGCCGCGCCGGACGACGATCTCGCCGCACCCGTCCCGATGGCCACGGTGTCGCACGCCGATGCCGCGGACGTCGACGACTTCGCTTTCGACGACCTCGAAACGGTCTTCGACTCGGAGTCGGAATCCGGCGACACGCTCGTCGATTTCGACCCCGTCCCCGACCCCGAATCGGATTCCGACTCCGCTCCCGACGTCGACAAGAAGGCGGCGAGGGTCGCGGAGGCCGGGCGGCTGCCCCGGTCGCGGGAGGAGATCTCCCGCTGGCTCGCCGACCTCGCCCACGCGGACCGGGACTTGGCCGATCCGGCATCCGCCGACGGCAAGGCGCTGCTCGCCGACATGTCTCCCACCATGACGAGCGCCCCCTTCATCGGCATGGCGCTCACCCAGGACGACAGCACCGACGCGCTGAACCAACGGCTCATCGCGGAGAACGCGGACGCCGTGCGCAGGGGACAGACGGCGCGCGCCGGTACCCGGCAGACGCCTGCCGGGGACGCGGACGCCACGGTGCCGGTCCGGCGCCCCGAGCGCCGGGTGCGGATCGCCCCGCCCGCACTGGACCTCTCGGCACCCAGCCGCCGCGACTCCCGCGCCCCGGTGGGCTCCCGGACCTCCGCCGGCCTGCGCAGCCCGAGGACGCCGGGCACCGCGACCTCGGCGAGCACCCCGCGTACCGCCGGGCGCCGACCGCGCCCGCAGCCGGTCCGAACGACCGGCACCTCGGCCTCCGGGCCGTCCCGTACGACCGACACCTCCACTGCCGGGCCGTCCCGTACGACCGACACCTCCACTGCCGGGCCGTCCCGTACGACCGACACCTCCACCGCCGGGTCGTCCCGTACGACCGACGCCTCCGCGCCTGCCAGGACACCGCGACGAGCCGACGCGCCCGCGCCCGCCTCCGCCAGAACACCCCGCACGGCCAGGACGCCGAGGAGCGCCCGGGCGCCCAGGACGCCGGGCCCCCTGCGGACTCCTCGAACGCCGCAGAGCGCTGGGCCCAGCAGATATCCGCGTACGCCCATTAGCCCGGGGCATGTACGGACCTCCACCGTCGCGGCTCTGCGCAAGGACCCCCGGCAGTTCCTTGAGCACAACGTCATCTCCCTGGACATGGCGGCCGGCCTCAAGCTGTACGCGCCCCGGCTGACGTCCGAGCAGGCCGTGAAGGCCGTCGCGGCACTCAACGACACCTCGATGCGGCGCCATTGGTTCGTGCTGGTCGAGGTCGAACGGGACACCTCCGGCAGGCCGGCGTACGTGCTGGCACCGGCCATCGAGAAGTACGCGCAGCTCTATCCGGACACCGCCGCGTTCAGTGAGATCCCGGCGGGCCGGCTGCCGGCGACGCGGAAGGACGCCGCCTACCTCCAGGCCGGTTTCATCCCCTACCTCACGGGTGCCACGAGCGACCTGGACAACGCCCTCGGCCACACCGAGGTGGTCCGCGACCCGAGCGACACGGAGTTCAGCCCGGACTTCGTGGTCACCCCGACCATGAACGGATGCGCGCTCGCGGTCACGGCCGGATCCGTGGACGGCCGCTTCACCGCCTGGCATTTCCAGTCCCCAGGGTCCCTCTCGAACGTGCCGAACGCCGAGCGCTTCCGCCAGATCAAGCGGCCCACGGACTGGTACGGCGACGGCGAGTACTACGACGTCGCTCCGGCCGGCCAGACGGGGGCCGTCGCCCCGATGTTCGAGACCACCAACATGCTGTGGCGCGGTCCGGACGGCTGGGAGGTGCTCAGCCAGGAGAGCCGTACCGGACACATGAGCAAGTCCGTCACACTCCACCGGTTCCAGCACCGTCCCCTCCGGCTCACCGAGGGCGGGGAGCTCCGGCACCTCACCAGCGTCTACCAGGCGCTGGCCCGGGCCGAGGCGTTCGAGGACAACGACATCCAACAGCGCTACCGGAACGCCATGCTGACGAAGCCTCAGCGGGGTGAGGAGGAGAAGTACCGGAGGATCGAGACGGTCTACCAGCTCATCAAGTCGCATGTCGCGAGCGAGATGGAGCAGATCGACAAGGCCGAGGACTTCCAGTCGCTCCAGCGCCTGGCGGCCGACTTCCGCCTGGAACGCGCCGCTTACATGCCCGGCTTCGTGCACGCCCTCCCCGAGCTGCGGGACGACATCCCCATGCCGCTCTTCAACAAGACCGAGCGGAACCGGCTGACGTCACGGGTGCGGAACGTCCGGGAGCTCGTCCAGGTGTTCATGGACAACAGCCACCGCAACTGGATCAGCCGTCTGGAGAACGAGGCGGGTGCCTACGCGGACCGTCCCACCTGGGACTGGCTCCCCGCGGCCGACCGCCTGGAGATCAACCGTCTGGTGGCCGAACAGACCGGCCGGGAGGCCGACGACGACCTCGCCCAGCGGGTCGAGGACGCCTACCGTGAGCTGTCCGACTCCTGGTACTCGCAGCCCCTCACCCGCCGCGCGGACCTCATCGGCAACAAGATCGCCACCGGCGCGTTCTTCCCGGGCACGGGCGGCTCCGCCTCCCGGCCGCCCCACGGATGGGACCAGCCCGTCGCCCCCGACGAGATCGCCCCGTCGACGTCCACCGCGACGACCTCGGCCTCGGCGCCCATGCTCGCCCCCGCCCTCCCGCGTCCGAGCGCCGCCGTCAGCAGCGGCTTCGGGACCGACTGGGGTGGCTGGCGGCCCCCCGAGGCGCTGCCCGCCCGGGGTATCGGCGGCATCTCCGCGGGCAACTCCGAGCGGCTGCGCCGGCTCAGCCGTGAGCTGGGGCTGGTCATCGTCGCCCGAGCGGTCAACGAGCACGCGGCGAGGCGCCTCGAAGAAGGCGCGCTCCCCAAGCCGCTCGACATCAAGACGAAGTCCCTCAACGCCTACGACCTCTTCCTCGCCTACGCGACGACCAGCGGTTCCCGCGGCAGACGCGTCCGCCACCGGTACAACGAACTCGACCTGGCCAAGGTCGTGTTCTTCGACCCCAGGCTGCCGTCCGACCTGTCGGGCTACGAGCCCGCGATGCGCGAGCGCATCCGTGAGCGCTACCGGCACCGCAAGGAGGAGTACCGCACCTACCGGGACGAGATGGAGCGGCAGAAGGACCGTTACCCCGTCGTCGACGGCGTCGTCCACGGATATGACGAGGACGGCGTACTGCGGCCCATCGCCAGCGACATCGACCTGTTCGACCTCTTCACCCCGACCCACGGATCGGAACTCACACCGCGTCGCTACGAGCACGCGGTGGACGAGATCATGCGCCAGGTGGGGCCGGTCGTGCACGGCGCCGCGACCTACTGGCGTCCGACGAAGCCCGAGGACCAGGAGATCTTCCGGAACATCACCAGGCCGGTGCACGACGGCTCGGAACAGGTCATCATCTTCCGCCCCGGTCAGGTGCCCACGTTCGAGGGCGGGTTCTCCCGGCAGAACTCCCTGGTGCCCGCCCCGGACGAGGGCACGATCGCAGAGGAGCCGGCCGAGGAGACGGCGGTCACCGGGCCCGCGCCATGGCCCGGCGGCGACACGGTCTCGGCCGCCTTCGCCTTCCACGACCCTTTCAAGGCACCCGGAGACGGACCAGGCGGGCCCAGCCGACTCCGTACGGTGTTCAGCGCCGACAGCCTGCCGGACGGGCCGCCTGACTCGCCGGAACCCACGGCACCCCCCGCCGAGGCTCCGGGCGAGTCCCTGACACGGGAGGTCGCCGCCGCCGAGCGACGGCTGGAGAAGACCGGGGCCGGGGCAGCCGAGGCGGCACACCGCCAGGCGTCCCACATCGTCAGCGCCGGACACACCACGTTGCTGGGCGGGGCGAGCGACGAGGCGCAGGCCGCGCACGGCCGGCTGGTCGAGCAGATCGTCACCCTCGTGGCGGACCGGTACCACACGCACGGCGAGGAGGCCGCGCGTGACCTCTCCCGTGACCTGGGAGAGCGCCTCGGTACGACCAGACGTTCCGGGCTGGTCGCGGGGACGAGGGCACTGGACGCGGTCCTCGACGAGCTGGCGGCGGCGCCGCCCGACCGGCGGTACTGGACGGAACTGACCCGCCGCTGGGTCGACGACGTCGAACGGGGCGCGGTGTCACCGCGGCCGGACCAGGTGGGGCCGCTCGCCGCCCACGGGGTCCGCCTCCCTCCCGCCTCCCGCACGGCTCCCGCCGGACACCAGGGCTGGGGACAGCCGACGTATCTCCCGGGACAACCCCGGTACCTTCCCGGGCCGCCCCAGTACGGTCCGGCCCCCGGCGTGGCCGGATCCTCGCGCGGCCCCGGCACGGCCGGACACGGTCGTTCCGCCGCGCCCATGGGCCGACCTTGGGCCGGGCCCGTCCTTCCCTCGTACACCCAGGTGGCTCCGGCGATGAGCCCGTACGTGCGCCGGGAGCCGCTGCCGGACGGGCAGGTCCCGCACCCGGCCATGGAGGACTACTACCTGGTGGCCCACCCGCGTACCGACAGGGGTGAGCTGTCGGCCGCGGCGGTCCAGGAGCATCTGCGGCGCGCGGACCGCAACGCGGCCCGAGGCATCAGGGACCTTCAGGAGACCGGGGGAATGACGGTCGACGGGGTCGACGACGCCCGGCTGAGGGAGTTGATGGGGCCCTACCTCATCGACGTACCGGAGTTCGAGACGTATCTCGGGCGGCGCGACCCCCGGATGACCGCGGACGCGAACACCCGGTTCGCCGTCCTGACCGAGCGGGTCGGCGGCTTCCCGCTCCGTGTGCACCACTCGCCGGGAGACCCCCTCGCCGAGCGCCGGATCGACGTGCTGCGGCGGGCGATCGGAGTGCTCGAACAAGCCGGCTACGCCGCTCCCGAAGGCGTCCTCGACGTCTATCTGCCCCGGTACCACCGGCAGGTGGACGTCACCCTGGCCTACGACGAACGGGGGAACCCCGAACTCGACGTACAGACCGAATCGATCACGGGTGTGGTGCCCGACACGGCGCTGGCGTCCTTCCACGCGCCCCACCACATGTTCCTGACGCCGATGCTGGCGGTCCGTCATCCGGCGGGATTCGTGGACGAGGACTCGGACGCCGTCGACGACAGGATGGAGGACCGGGCGCTCGGCGTGGTCCTGCACGAGATGTTCCACTACCTCTCCCTGGCGCAGCACCCGGCCGCCGAGGCCGACCTCGTCGGAACGGACTTCGCGCAGCCGGGCGACGAGGCGGTCGTACGGCATCTCGGCGCGTACGCCACGACGAACCCGCTGGAGTTCAAGCCGGAGTTCGCGCTCGCGCGGCTGATCGGGCTCGACCTGGACCCCCGGGCCCTGGCCCGGCTCGACCAGCTGTACACGGCGATGGGCGGTCCGCGACCGGCCGCACCGGGCCGGTTCGCCGCCCCGCCGCCGCTGACACGTGAACAGGCGCGCTATCTGACCGGCCAGGTCAACCGGTTGTTCGGGGAGCGGGGGCGTGGTGTCTCCTTCGCCGAGAACCAGGTCGTCTGGGCCCATGGACGGCTGCGGCCCGCCGACCAGTGGCGCGGCCTGGACCACCGGGCGAACGTCGTCGCCGCCGTTCTGGACCAGGCGTACCCCGGTGGAGCCCAGGGGTCCGCTCCGGTCCAGGTCCGGATGGCGGCCACCGACGACGCCATGCGCAACGGGCTCGAACAGGCCCTCCACAACGCCCGCCAGGCACCGGAAGCGGACCCGGAACAGATCAGGCGACTGGAACAGGCGCTCGCGACCTGGACCCCGAGGACGTCCGGGACACCCGAGGCACCCGGCGCGTCCGAGACACCTGTGGAACCCTCCGCCGAACCGGACGGCGAGGAGCCCGCCCCCACGGACCCGCCGACGACCGGGACGCCCCCCAGGCGCGTCCGGTTCGCCGACGACGCCGGTGAACCCGAGCGCGCGCCGGCCGTCATGGCGAGGCGTACCGTCGAGGCCCAGCTCGACGAGCACCGGCCGCCTCGTCTGGACCGTTCGCTCCCGTCGCCCTCGCCGCACGGCCGGCGGATCACCTTCAGCGACGGCAGCGGCCTGCCCGTCCATCTGACCGGCGACGGCGACCCGGAGACCCCGTGGGGTGCCTACGGGCACAGCCGCGTCACCCTGCGGGGCGTCGATCAGGTCGTCGCGGAGGTCGCGGCCCGGGCGGGCCTCGCGCCGGGCGGCGGCAGCCGGCACCGGGCCACCGCGCTGGACCACCTCGCGCGCGCCCTGCGGGACGCTCCCCAGGCGTTCCTCGGCGAGGGATACCGGTCGCCCACCTTCCTGGACGAGCACGGTGTGATCCGGCAGATCCACGTCACCACGTATCCGCACACCGGCTGGGAACGGTTCGCCGACGACTCCGGCTCCCCGGTCAAGTTCGACTCGGTGCAGCGCAGTCAGGTCACCGCCGGTTCCCACGCGATGCAGAGCTCCACCGTGCGGGTGGCGCCCTCCGTCTCGGCCGGTCCGGTGCCGGGCGGGCCCAGCGCCTACGGGCGGGTCGGTGCCGCGTTCGGTCTCACCCGGTCCTTCGACTACGCCATGCCCGACCAGACGCTCCAGCAGAGCGAGACCAGGACGGGGGACGCCTCACACCTGCACCTCACCGACGTCCACTACGAGGTCTACGTGGTGAGTCCCGGGCTGCTGTCCACGGACGCGGTCTTCCCCGGTGAGACCCACTTCGCCTTCGGTGTGCGCAACGGTCTGACGGTGCGACTGTCGGACAGTACGACCGCACCCGCACCGTCCGAGCGCGCACCGGCCGACCTGGTCTTCCAGCCGGACGCCGACTTCCGGTTCGTACGCACCGAGGACTTCGGCCCCGTCGACGAGATCCGGCGCTGGGCACTGGGCCGGCTCGACGCGCACCCCGGTGACTCCGCCTACGACGAGACGGCGGGCTTCTTCACCACGGAGAACTTTCGGCGGATCGCCCAACGCGCGGCTCAGGGTGCCGTTCCCACCCGGCAGCTCCAGGGCGGCGAGGACGACCAGACACCGCTCGGGGCCTTCGTCGTCGACCGGATCGTGCCCGTCTCCGCGGTTCACCTCAACGAGACGGAGGCCGCCGAACTCCGGCTCACCGTGCAGCAGGCGGTGAAGAACGAACGGCAGATCTCCAAGACCTACATCCAGCAGGTCTTCGCGAGCGTCGGCCCGAGCGCCGACTTCCTCGACTTCTTCGGCGACGTGGGCGGACTGCGCGCCATGACCGCGCTCTTCGGCCGGTACAGCCGGTCCACCACCCACGGTTCCGCCTTCGGCGGCACAGCGAACCGCAAGATCGTCGGGCAGGTGAAGAAGGCCCCCACCGAGCTCTACCGGGCCGAGAAGATCGTCTACGTCCGCAGGACGGGCGACGAGCGGCCCACCGCGTTCCGCGTGTGGAGCCTGGACCGGATGCCGCTCAACGAGGCGCGACGGCTCGCGGGCTGGGACGACGGCTCGGCCCCGCCGGCACGGGACGAGGACACCGGCCCGTTCCCCCCGGCGTACCTGACCCCGGACCGGCCGACGGTCCTCGGCCTGAGCCGCCCGCAGGCCTTCGTCCTCGAAGACGACCCGGAGGGCAGCGCGGAGCCGTCGGGCGACGACGTACCGACCACCCTGCTCCAGGTCTTCACCGACCACGTCATCGAGGCGCTCTCCGCCAGACATCCCCGGATGGTCGCCCCGCTGAGCGCCCTGGGCGACCCCTCGGACTCACGCTGGGGAGGCCCCAAGAACTACACGGCGGCACTCCAGAACACGCTCACCGTCATCAACACGCTCTCCTTCCACGCCATGTCCGGGAACCTGGAGACGGCCGCCACCACCGGGGTGGAGATCGCCCTGGGCGGCCCCGGGTTCTTCACCGACGCGCACCGCAGCGTCGTCGTCCACGCCGACCTGTCGGACCTGCGGAGCGACGGCACCCAGGACGAGCACAAGACGCGCCACGGCACCCAGTCCTCGGAACGCGCCGACGACATGCGCAACGTCGTCCACGGCGGAGAGGCCGGGCTCGACCTGTCGGTGGGCATCCGGGGGCAGGGCAGTTCGCCGCGCAACCTCGGCTCCCTCGCCGTGGGGCCCCGGCAGGGTCTGAGCAGGGGTTCGCGCACCGGCGTCGGATCGACGGCGTCGTACGAGACGCTGCACGTCGGGACCGGCGGGTCCCAGCACTTCTCGTACCGGGTGGACCTGCGTGCCCAGATCGGCGGCTACCGGCGCCCCAACTACCTGCTGCGCGGGGTCGCCTCGGCCGGACTGCTCGGTACCCAGCTCTTCGTCTTCCACGAACCGCCGGTCGACCTCGTCGGCGGCACGGCGGGCGACCCGGTCACCGGACGCGTCGTGCTGGCCGTGGCCGACGAACACACCCTCGCGGCCGGACCGTACGCCGCACCACGGCCGTACGTCGCACCGCGGCCTCAGGAAGGGCGGGTCACCCGACTCGGCCCGGCCACGGCCAAGGCGCTGGCCATGGGGCGCGACACCGATCCACCCGTCAATCCCTTCGGCGACCTGCCGTTCCACGTCCTGAGCATCGGCGCGCACCGGGACCTCACCGAGGCGGCCGCCGCGGCCATGGCGGAGGCCGCGCACGGATCCTGGCACTTCACCGAGCCGGGCGCCCCGGCTCGCGAGGCCGCGCTGCGGCCGCTGCTGTCGCAGTACCTGACCGCGAACCACGACCTGTCCTCGAGTGCCACCGGACTGCGCGTCAACGGGCTCTTCGGACAGGGGCCCTACCTCAACAGGCGCGGGCTCCTGGTGCACCGCACCCGGCTGCTCTCGCCCCGGGTGATCTCGGACCTGCTCGGTGTCCAGGTCGAGGAGACCCTCGGCGGCGACACCCAGGTGTCGGGAGCCGCGACCACCGTGCAGAGCTTCGCCTGGACGGTCACCCAGTCCGAGCGGCACTTCCACGAGCTGGGGCCGGGGCTGTTCGGCACCTACGGCTTGTTCGGCAGCACGACCCGTTCGTCCGCGACGGCGGTGGCCGTCAGCCGCAAGGCGCTCGCCGACCTGAACGCGAACTACAGCCGGCCCGAGCGGGGCGGCTTCCTGCTCGTCACGGCCGACACGGCACACGAGATCGCCGCCATGGTGCGGGGAGACGGTCTGCTGCGGCCGGTGCACCGGCTCCTCACCGCGGGCCGCAGCGACTGGGCCGGACGCACGGCGCACTTCCCCGCCGACTTCTACGCCCACGTACCGGAGAAGACCGCCCACCGGCTGGGTCTCGTACAGGACCACCTCGGTGAGGTGCCGCTCTACACGGAGCAGCGCTGGGAGCCGCTCCTCAAGGGCGACCCGCTGGGCGCCTACCCGGTCAACACCCTCGACACCGCCGAGGTCCTGAACCGGTTCGACGAGCGGCTGCGTGCCGCGGGCGTCGACACCAGCAGCCGGGAACGGCTGCGCACCCTGCTCAGCCCTCGGCTGATGCGCACCCTGCGCGACCAGGCCTCCTCGACCGGCAAGCTGGCCCGCGCGCACATCAACACCTCGTTCGGCCCGACCGAGATGCGGATCGGCGGCACCGCGACGCTCAAGGTCCGGCTGATCGCCCACGAACCGCGCTTCGACGGCCTGGACCACGGCCTGGTCCTCAAGGACGGGCGGCACGCGACCGAGACCAGCGAGGAACTGTCGGGCAGGACCACGGCCCGGGCGCTCGGAGCCCTCGTCGGCGAGGGCCTGCGCACCGGTGACGACGTGGCGCGCGCCGCCGGTCCCACCCTCATCGAGCAGGGCACCAGCGTTCAGCAGAGCACCGGAAGCCGTACCAGGGAGCGGCTGCGCAACAACGTGTTCTCCACCGACGAGCCCCATGCCGAGTACCTGACCGACTACACGCTCGAACTCACCCTCGACCGAGGAGACGGAAGCACGCCGGTCGAGGTGTCCGGCGACGTCGGCCACCTGCGGGACCAGGTCCCGCTCAGCCTGAGCGTTCCCGTGCCGGACGGCGAGCCCGACCCCGGGGACCCGCTCGCCGTGCCGAGGCCGCCGGCGCCCGCGCGGGCCGTCGGCCTCTGGCCCGCGCACGAGGTCGCACCGGACCGGATCGAGGAGTGGCGGGGCCGGGGACTGCCGGGAGGCCGCCCGTTCGCGGTCCCCGAGACGGGCTACTTCGTCCGCCGGGTCACGGGTCTGTCCACCGTGGTCGAGGCCGCGGAGCTCGCTCTGGCCCGCGCCTACGGCGTCAACCTCCCCGTCCGGGACGGACAGCGGCTGGCCGAGGGGGACCTGGACCCGGTCCTGCGCAAGGCTCGCGGACGAGGGCTGACCCGCTCGGGCGCGGAGCCCTCCCTCGCCCTCAACGAGGGCCTGAGCAACACCGCCGTCACCGCCTTCTACGACGACACCGCCGCGGCCCACGGATACCAGGTACCGGGCCTCACCGACGACTCGTTCATCGGCGGCGCCCGGGGCGACTACCGCCTGTACTCACGGCCCGACTTCACCGGCGCTCAGCTGCTGGCCGTGACACCGGCGGGCACCATGGAGAGCGCGGCCCGCGACACGGCCTCCGGCGACCGCTCGGTCAGCCGCGTCGGCACCCAGCAGCTCATCCTGTCCGGCAACGCGCAGGTACGTACCGCCGAGGCGGGCTACCTCGTACCGTCGGGCACGCCCGCGGACGGAGCGGGAACCGAGAGCGAGGCCAACCGGCAGGGCGGCGCCCACGCGGCACAGGTCACCCTCAAGCCGACCGTCGGCCGGGCCTTCCTGTTCACGGTGCCCACGGCCTGGCTCGGGGTCGGCGAGGTGCGGCACCGGATCAAGGACAGCGACGCGGGGAAGTGGCTCTCGTCGCTGTCGGGTCCGTTCGGTTTCACCAACCCCGGCCCTCAGGCCGTCGAGACCGAGAGCCAGGCGCACGTCTGGATCAGTGAGGACGTCGCGCGTCAGCTCGGCCTGGTCACCGACGAGAACTTCCCGCCCCGGGTCGCCGACGCCTGGGCGCAGGTTCCCCGGGCGGCCGACGCGTGGGTGGCCGCGGACACCGCCTACTGGGAGCAGCGGCGTGCGCTGCAAGGAGGCCGGGACCAGCTGCGCGCCGAGTACCGTGCCGCCCGGCGTGACCTGTCGTCCGCCAAGCGGTGGCTGGAGCGTGCCGTCGAGAGGCACGGCGGCCGGTCGCCGGAGGCCGTGGCAGCCCGGGACGCGGTCCGTCGGCGCACCCAGGCGTTCCTTGCCGCCCGGGCCTTCCTGAACGAGGACCGGGCACGGCTGCTTCCCTCGCTCACCGCCGCCCAGGACGCGGCGGCCGAGTTCCACCGGGTGCGGGCCGCCGCGGACCGTCTGACGCGCTGGCACCGGCTGCCGCGAGAAGCCGGGGCGGACGACACGGATGTCACCGGTTCGGATGGCGTGGACGCCCCGGACGACGTGGACGGCCCGGACGACGTGGACGGCCCGGACGGCGTGGACGGCCCGGACGGCGTGGACGGCCCGGACGGCGTGGAGCGCCGTAGGGGCGTTCCCGAGCCGCCCGAGGTCGTGTACCGCGAGCCGGACTCCACCGTGTCCGGGTCCGGGTCCGGGTCCACGCCCGCGCCCGCCGTGGACCGTTTCGTCGTGGAGGTCGCGGACGGCGACGGTGCTCCCGTCCTGACGCCCCCGCCGACCCTCGGTGGCGTGCCCTGGCCGGGGGCCGACCGGTACACCGTCCACGACACACCCCACGACGACGACAGCTTCTTCCACGCCTTCGCCGAAGCGCTCCACCGCGCGGCGCCCGCCGCCCTGTCCGCGCGGGTGCCGCTCGACGACCGCACGGCCCTCACCGACGCGCTCCGGTCGCTGCTCGCGGACGACCTGCTCGCGCCGGGCGACACGGCCCTGCCCCCGCACGCCGAGCCCCGCGACTTCGGCACGGTCACCGCGGAGGAGATCGCCCGCGCGGGCATCGACTTCGCACCGGGCAGCCCCCAGCACCGGGAGTTCACCGCGACCGGCCTGCTGCCCCTGCGCCACGAGCTCTCCGCCGGGCAACGAGCCCGTCTGGCCGGGGTGCTGCTGCGGCGGACCGGCACCGCACCGCGGGACGCGGCGTGGGCGGCCGGCGCGGCCGGGCTGCTGCCCGCCGTGGCCGCGCGGGTGTTCGGCGCCCGGGTGACCGTCGTCGGATCCGACGGACTCGCGCGGGACTTCGGCGCCGAGGACACGCACACCGTGGCGAACACGGTCGAGGGCACGCCTCATGTCGTCCTGCACCGGGAGGGCAACCACTTCCGTTTCGCGGTTCCCGCCGGGTTCCAGGCGCCCGCGGACGTGCCGGACCTGCCGCAGCCGGTCTCGCGCGCATCCGCCGAGGCCGGCCCGGACCAGGAGGCGGCCGACGAGGCTCGCGCGGACCGAGAGGCCGTCACCGACGAGAATCGCCAGAACCAGGAGGCCGTCGCCCGCCCGACCGTGGCCGCACCCGACTTCCTGCGGCGCGCCTCGCACGAGATGCCGCCGTGGAACACCGCGCGGACGCCCGAGCGGGCCTTCACCCGGCGTGACACCGGGCAGTTGGTGGGCCCCGACGGCACCGAGTACCTGCTCCAGGAACCGCACGGTGACGGCAACGGCTTCTGGTCCGCCTTCGCCACGGCCCTGCACCGCCGCAACCACGACCCGGTCAACCGGGTCATCGGCCAGCGCCTGCCCGCGAACGCCGAGCTCGACCCCGAGACACCCTTCACCCACGAGGTGCTGACCTGGGCGAGGGTCGGCGTCACGGCCGATCCGGCGGCCGGCGGATTCACCGCCGAGCAGCGCGAGAGCTTCCGGACCAACGGCGGCCGGCTGCCCGAAGGCGTCGTGCTCGACCGGCACCAGCGCCGCGCGCTGATCAAGGCGCAGCTCTTCCTGGGCAACAACTGGAACGCCGCCACCACGGCCACCGCCGCCCAGGTCGCCGCCAACAGCTACGGCGCCGAGGTCGTCGTCGTCCACGAGGACGGCACCCACGACACCCACCGGCCGGCCGGCCCGGTTCCGGACCGGACGGTCACGCTGTACCAGCGCGGCTCGGAGTTCCTGCTGGCCCAGCCCTCGCGCGAGCCCTCGACCACGCCCGCGGGACCCACCGAGCCCGCCCCGTCGGACGGCGCACTGAGCGAGGCGCTGACGGACCGGCTCGCCGCCTCCCCCTTCCAGGACACACCCGTCACCCGGCAGGACCTCACCGGCCTGCCCCACGACTCCGCGCTCGACCTGACATGGCAGCTCGCCCCGGACACCCCGGTCCCGGTCCGGGACGCCGGTCTGTCCCCCATGGACCAGGCCCGTCTGCTGCTGCGCCGCCCGGACCTCGACGCGGACCTCGCGGCACGGCTGCGCGCCGCCCTCGCACCCGACGCGCGGGCGGACTCCGCCCCGGCCTCCGCGGAGAGCGCCGACGCGGACCCGACGGCACAGGACCCGACAGCACAAGAGCCGAAGACAACGGACCCGACGGCACTGGACGGAGCGTACGGACCGGCCGTCGCGGTCCGGAAGGTCAAGGACGGTGAGCACGACACCGCGGGCGAACTGCGGCTGAACCCGCTGTGGTACCGCCTGGAGGACTTCAAGCCGGCGCTCCTGGAACGCACCGGCGGCGCATGGCTGTACGTGGTCGACGAGGACGGCGATGTCCTCATCGGCAGCGAGGACGTGACCTCGGTCGCCGAACCCGCCGAACTGGACGCGCTGCTGCGGGACATGCGCCGGGTCGACGACACCCTGACCATGGACGGGCTCAGGCAGATCCTCAACGACCAGGGCGTGCCCACCGTCGCCGCCGGGTTCGAGGGGAACGGGGCGACACGGCTGCGGGCGGGCCGGGTCAGCGGCGAGCTCAAGTACGACGCGCGCGCCCAGCGTTGGGAGATCGACGCCTCCAGCCGCTACATGGGTCCGAAGGAACGCCCCGGGACGGACTTCGCCGAGGTCGGCTGGTGGGTACGCGCTGCCGCCGAGCGGATGAGCGCGGTGCTCGGCACGACCGTCACGCCCCTCGCGCCCGACCGGCCGCGCGTCGACCCGCAGGCGTATGTCGCGGGCACCGGCACCGCCGAGGACGACGAGACCTTCGGACCCCTGGCGGGCCCGAAGAAGGTCAAGGACACCGAACTCGACGACCAGGGCGTCGTACGACTGAACCCGCTGTGGTACCGCCTGGAGGACTTCCGGCCCGCGCTGCTCGAACGCACCGGCGCGCAGTGGCACTTCGCGGTCGACGAGGACGGCCGGATCGTGATCGGCAGCGAGCAGGTCCTCAGCGTCGCGACGGAGGACGAACTCGGACAGCTCCTCCAGGCCATGCGCGCGAGTGCGGCCAACGCCGACCTGACCATGGAGGAACTCAAGAGGGCGCTCAACGGCCAGGGACACCCCACGGTCGCGGCGGGCTTCACGGAGGACGGGGCGACGCGCGCACGGCCCGCGCGGATCGCGGGGGAACTCGCCTTCGACCCCGAGGCGAACCGCTGGGAGATCAGCGACAAGTCCGGCCGCTACATGAGCTTCAAGATCCGTCCGGGGCTGAGCCCCGACGACGCCCGCGCGTGGCTGACCAGTGCCGCCGAGCGGATGCGTGACCTGTTCGGCGTGGACGTCACCCCGGTGCTCTACAAGAACGTGGAGGCGACCGGAACCCGGACCGACGGCGCACCGGTCGCGCCCGAGCCGGCCACGGCGCCCCCCGAGGACCGTAAGCCCTGGCCGGAGCAGCTCGACGAGGACGCCGACGGGTACGAACCGAACCGTGCCAAGCGGGCCGAGGACTTCCCCGCGACCCGGGCCGAGGCCTGGCAGCGCTACCTCACGTCCTACGAACAGGCCGCGCAGCCGAACCCGCACACCGCCACACGTATGCGGCTGAGCCGGGACGAGCAGGCACTGCGCGCCTGGGGACACACGGACCCCGAAGGCCTCGTCGCCCGCTACCGCACACACATGTCGGCGCCCTCCCCGGCCACCGCGGACGTCGCCCCCGCAACCGACAGACAGGAGAAGCCGCTCCCCCCGACGCCGGACGAGAGCCCGCTGTCTGCGACGTCCGAGGAGAAGCCTCTTCCCCCGACCCCCGAGGAGAAGCCGCTCCCCCCGACCCCCGACGAGAGTCCGGAAGCCGACGACACGAGTGTCCGGGAAGCCCTGGACATCCTCCGTGCCGAAGGGTTCAGGCACCCGATGGTGATCGGCACGCGCGAGGAGGACCAGGCGCGGCGGGGCCTCGGCGAGTCCGTGCTCCGCTCCGTCGTCGAGAGGCTCGACACCCGGGGGCGGACGGATGCCGTCCTCTTCGCCCGGGCCCTGACCGCCCGCCTGTACGAGGTGTTCCCGGACCTGCGGCGCAAGGACGGCACGCCCGGCGGGTCACCGGGTCCGCGTTCGCAGGGGAGCGCGAGCACCTCGGCCTCCGTGCCGTCCCGCGTCACCGAGACCTCGGGCGTGCCGCTGTCCGCGGAGCCGTCAGCGGCACGGGCCGGCTACGGCAAGCTGGGCGGCGAGTTCGAGACCGAGTGGTGGCTCGTGGCGCCCGCGGAGCTCGAACACGGCGAGCTCCTGGCCGGCAACTCCGAACTCCAGCTGACGTTGGAGCAGATGGGTGACCTGCCCCCGATACTCGAGATCGTCGGCCGGCCGATCACGTATCGGAACGAGAGCGACGGCGTCGAGGAGGACAAGTTCTGGGAGTCCTTCGAGGCCACCATGCGCACCCTGAGCCAGGGCCGGTCCGTGCATGATCTGTTCGGCGAGCAGAACGGCTTCGAGCGTTTCCAGGACGCGGGTCTGGACGTGCGGTTGGGAAGGGAGTTCGTCCTCTCCGCGCAGTGGACCGTGGGCATGCACCCGTCCGAACTCATCGACTTCCTTCTGGACGACGCGCAGCCGATGGCCACGCTGGCGTCCGACACCTCACGCCGGGACATCGAGGCCGGCGCCGCCTTCGCCAAGGACGTGGCGGCCCGGCTCTTCGCCGAGGCGCACGGGGTCGCCGGACTCGACCCCGCCGTCGCCTGGCACCTGCTCGACGATGTCGAGCACCGGTCGCTGGCGGGGCTGCTGACGCTGGTGTTCACCCACGCGATGACGGGGGTGCGCTACGCGGCGGACCGTGCGGCGAAGCGACAGCCGCAGCGGTGGCTGAAGAGCTACCTCTTCACCGCCTCCCGCCACGACCCGGCGACGCTGGCCCGCCACCTCACCCCCCGTACGCGCGAGCTGCTCGCCGCCCACGACGACCACGTGCTGGAGAAGTTCGCCGAGCACGCGCTGCGCGCGACGGGCGGCACCTACACCGACAACCCGCTCGACGCCCCTTTCCCCGAGGACGTGAGTGTCAGGGACTACCTTCAGAGCTTCACCCTGAGCGAGCCCTCCCGCATCGTGACGCAGGAGAACCTCAGCATCTACACGGTCTTCCCGGAGCTCGACGACGGGAAGGTGCTCGTCGAGGTGCGCGAGCTCCCCGACGCCGAGAGCGTCGCCGAGGCCCGGGAGACCTACGAGACGCTCAAAGAGCGTGCCCACCACCGCTACGACACGGCGGCCCGCCGGACCCGGTCCGCACCGGACTCCGCGCTGCCCGTCCACCGTGCGCTGTCGGCCGGCACGGACCTCGCGACGACCGTCGAGCGCCTGGCGCGGAGCACGGACGCGCTCGACGCGTTCCGGCGCCGTGAGGAGAACGGCCACCGGCCGCTCTGGCGGGAGGAGGTCGGCCGACTGGTGCGCCGTGCCCTTGCCCCGGCGCCCGCCGACGAGGGTGAAGGGGACCCGCGGCAACTGCCGGACGACCAGGAACGCGATCACGCGGCCGTGGTGCTGCGGGACTTCGAGACACGTCTGACGGAGTTCGCCACCCACGTCAACACCTCCGCGCCCTCGGCGTGGCCGGAGCTCAGCGATCCGTGGGCGCAGGCGATGGCGGCGGTGTCGCGGCTGAACGAGGTGCTGACCGGTGAGCGCGGCCACTGGCCGCCGGGCCCGCTGGATGACGTCGCCCCGTCCGGCTCCGAGGCGGTCGACGACGCCGTGGCACGCGTCGTGCGGACCCCGGGCGACCCGACAGCGCTGCGCGACATCCTGTACCAGGTCCGGGTCTGGGGCCGTGAGCCCGGGGACGGGACACGTGCCTCCGTGGTCCGGGACCTGGAACTGCGGACGCTGCGCCTGCTGGTCGGCGCGGACACCGGCCCCGGGAACACGGGCCACCCCTCCCTCACTCCGGCAGCGGACGCGGACGCGGACGCCGGGCAGCGGCGCTGGCCCGAGCCCTCGGCGGCGGTACTGGAGGAATGGGCCGACCGCTTCCGCAACGCGCGCGACTTCCTCTACGGGGCGGAGAACGCCGACGAACTCCGCCAGCGGGCACGGCAGATCGTGGCCGAGCAGCACGTCGTACCCCCGTCCCGGCAGGAGGATCCGTCGGCGGCGGCGAGCGACTACCGGCAGCTGCACGGGCAGGTCGTCGACCTCGTGGCCTTCTTCCTGCACCACAGGAGGTTGACCGCCCATCCGGCAGCGGGCGCGGCCTCCCTCGCCCGGGAGCTGGCCGAGGCGTTCACCGCCGGTCCGGCCGGCGCCACGACGAACCCGGCGGTCCAGGTGAGGTTCGCGAACACCGAGGACGCCTTCCTGACCGGCGCCCTCGCGACGGTGTGGACCGCGGCGCGGGAACACCGGCTGCGGCGCCCGGACACGCTGGCCCTGATCGACCGACTCGCCTCCCACCGGGGGGCGATGACCTCGGACCAGGTGGGCCAGCTGGACTTCCTGACGACGTGGTCCCGGCTGTCCGCGTCCCCCACCCGGTCCGAGGCGCCCGCGGCGCCCGTGGACCCGGCGGTGCGGGAGCGCCGGGCGCTGACGCGGCAGCTGCGTCAGGAGTTGTTCCCGGGGGAGTCGGGTGCCGGGACGGAGGCCGGGGTACGGCGACGCTGGGCCCCCCTCTTCGCGCGGGCGCACGCGGAGCTGGCCCTGCTCGGCGAGGTGAGGCGGAGCGAGCTGCTGGCGCACGCCGCGCAGCTCATGGCGGGGCGCCACCGGCCGCCGCCGATCATCCGCGCGGACGCCACGCCCGGCTCCCCGGAAGCGGCCTACCTCTCCCTGTACGACGACATGGCGGTGCTCGTCGCCGATCAGCTGGGCCGTTCGCCGCGCCCTGACCTCCCGCGTGAGCAGCGGCCCGCCCTCGTGCTGTCCGAACTGCTGCGGGAGGAGTTCGGCACCCGGGCGACGCGAGGCGGCGAGGGCGGCGGTCCCGGGAAGTGGCTCAGGAAGCGGTTCGGCGGCAGTCGTTCCGGGTCGGACCCGGCCGCGGCGGGCCCCTCCGGCACGAGCGGCCACTTCGCACCCGGCCCCTCCGGCCAGGGCGCCTCCATGCCGTACGCCTATCCGCCCGGGGCACAGCCTCAGGCACCCTACGCGCAGTCTCCCTACGCCCAGTCCCCTTACGTCCAGTCCCCTTACGTCCAGACTCCCTACGCGCCGACCCCGTACTCCGTCCCGCAGGCTCCGTACGGCGCTGGTCAAGCGGCGTACGTCCCGCAGCCGTACGCCTCCGGCAGCTCCGCCCCGCAGCACCAGGCCGCCCAGCCCGGCCCCGCGCTCGCCGGCACCCGCCCCCGGGACTGGCCCGCCGGTGTGGCCATGGAGTGGCGGCAGGGCAACAACGGCGGTGTCCACATCTTCGGCACGGGCAACGGCGGGCGCGTGGTCGTCAAGTTCCACTCCGCCGCCGCTTCCGCCGTCTACGCCGACGAGTTCATCCGCAGTGTGTCGGACGTTCACGTCCCCGGCTCGCGGGTGCTCGCCCGGGGGAGCACCGACGCCCGGGTACTGGAGTCGATCGTCACGGGGCGTGACCCTCACTGGAACAGCGCGCACCACCAACTGCTCGGCGAGTACGACCACATCACGGTCACGGAGTTCGCCGAGGGCACCCCCCTGTCGCGGTTGAGCGTGACGGAACGCCGGGCCCTGGCCGCGGACGCCGGTTCGCTGCGCGCCATCGGCGGACTGATGATGGTGACCGACGCGTTCCTCGCCAGGCCCGACCGCCTCTGGGTGACGCCTTCGGGCGGCACGGTCATCAACTGGGACAACCTCCTGTACGACGCGCGGCAGCGCCGGGTGACGGCGATCGACAACGACACCGCGTTCATGGACGACGGTTTCAACGCCGCCGCCCACGCGGCGGAGCTGGAACAGCTCTGGACCGACGAGAGCTTCGAGCGGCTCGCGAACGAACTCGCCACCCATCCGGGCGGCTTCGCCTCGGGACTGCACGCTGCCCAGGCGGCCGAGGTGCAGGACGAACTGGAGCAGGGCGCACGTGAGGCCCGGGGCCGGATCGGTTCCCGGGTCCTGCGTCAAGGACCCGCCGTCCTGGAGCACTTCACGCGGACGCTGCCTCAGGAGGACGCCCCGAACCCGGTTCTCACGACGGCCCTGGCACGGTACGCGCGCTCCCGCTGGGACAGCCGGGGCACCACTCGCAGGCCGGAGAGCGCGCTGGCCGAGGTGGCGTCGCAGGCGGCGTCGGTGACGCCGTTCCCGCCCGTCGACGACGACGTCCGTGAGCGCTGGGCCGGCTATTTCCAGCAGGCCCGCCGGACCATGGGAGGCCTGGACCGGCGGGCACAAGCCCTGTTCCTTACCGAGGCCGGGCGGATCATGGCCAACCGCCACCAGGCGCCGCCCCTCGACCAGGCGGGCACCGCCCGGCATCCGTACAGCGCGCTGCACCACGAGATGGCCGTCCTGATCGCCGCGACCCTCTACGACTACTCGGGTCAGCCGGACGCGGCGCAGCGGGCGCAGTCGCTCTCCGAGCAGCTGCGCCGGGAGTTCGGCACCCAGGCGACCCGGGGCGGCGCGGCGGGAGCGCGCGGCCTCACCACGGCGCGGGAGGAAGGGCCTTCGGCGGGGGAGACGTCACGCAGCGGCGGGGAGGACGGGGCCGAGGTCTCAGAGGTCTCAGAGCAGCCACAACTCTCCGAGGGGCCGTTCGGGGACGACCCCTTCCACGCGGAGCAGCGCACCCGGCGGAGGCTGGTCCGGCTCCAGCGGGTGGTCGTGGCGCGTCTCAACCGGCCGGAGAGCGACGTGACGTCCCCCGGTACCGCGGAGTTCCGCCGCAGGACCGCCCTCATCCAGCAGCGGATCGCGGTCCTCGGCCAGGACCTGGAGAGGGCCGGTCTGGAGACGTTCCTGACCGGGCCCACCGTGCAGTTGGCGGAGGGGGCGGGGCTACGGCGTCGGCGTATCGCCGAGATCGACTGGAGCTCGGCGCGGGACGCCGCCCTGGGCGTGGCCCGGGCATCCGGGTTCCGGCGGGAGCGGGCGGCGCTGACCGCGCAGGCCGAGGCCATCGAGGCCGAACTGACCCGTCGCGTACCGTCCCCCGGCACCGGTCCCAGGTCCGCGGACCCCACCGACAGGCTCGTCCTCGGTGCGCTGGACAGCGCGGACCGGGCACAGGCGCTCCATGAGCTGCGCATGTCCCTGGTGCGTCTGAGTTCGGGGCAGCAGCCGCCCCGCGCGGGTGCGTCCGTCGCCGCGGAGGTGCGGGAACTCCTGGAGGCGCAGCGTGTGGTCACCGCCCTGGACGAGCGCGGTGTCGTCTCCGACGGGACCGGCGCCGAGCACCTTTTGGTCGGCGCCGAACGCCGCTCCCAGCGGCTCGCGCTGCACCACACGGACGTGGCGATCGCCAGGCTCCGGCATCTGAACGAGGTGTGGGGCACCGCGTACCCGCTGGACGCGGCGGAGGCGGACGGTCTGCTGGCGGATGTCGAGCGCCGCCTCGGTGCGCAGACCGCTCTGGTCACCCCGGTGCCGTTCGACGACGGGCCCCGGGGCACCTCCTCATGGTCGGCCCTGCTGACCGCGGACACCGGCGCCCCGCTCGGGCAGTTGCTCAAGGACTACGAGGAGGCCGTACGGCAGCCGGACGACACGCTGCCCGGCAGCCTGTTCCGCGGGGCCTTGGTCTCCGCCGTCCACCAGTCACCGCCCGGGGCCGGAGCGGGCGGGCTGGTCCTGCACTGGAGGGCGGCTACGCGTGACGTCGCCCTGCACACGCCGACACCCGAGGGTCCGTTCGGCTCGGTGGACCACGGCCTCACCGTGCACTCGCTCTCGGGGCTGCTGGCGCACGGTGACGCGGACGCCGTGCGGCTCGCGCTGGCCGAGGCGACGGACTTCGCCCATGACGCCGGCCTGGCCCAGGACCTCGTGGCCCGCCCCGCGACCACCGCTCACTTCGGCGCCCTCCTCCCCACCACCCTGCGCTGGTCCGACGTCGAACGAGCGGAACTCACCTACTGGGACGAGGAGTCCGGGCGTCGGGCCGACGAAGTCGCCGACCGGCTCGAGGAGTTCGCGGACCGTGAGGGCCTGACGCTGGGGATCTCCTTCAGGCAGGTGGCCGCACCGGTGTCGGCGCTGGACGCGTACGCCGGTCCGTACGACCCCGTGCGCACCGATCTGGCTTCCGACGGCGCGACGGGACGTGACTACACCCCGGCGGCGGCCCGGCCCACCGACGCGGTCGGCCCCGTGCGTACGGAAACCGTCCACCGCCTGGTCAGGGAGGAGGACGGCCGTTTCGACCTGAGGGAACAGCCCGCCCCCTGGATTTCCACCGACACCGACACCGACACCGTCCCCGACGCCGAACGGACCGGTACCGCCGAGCCGTTCGTCGTCGTGGCCACCGCGACCGGCGACCGCGAACAGGTCGAGGTGCAGTTCGGCGACGGCGTGGTGCGCCGCCTCGGCCATGAGGAGTTCGCCGACATGGTGGCGGACGACCCGGCGCTCGCCACCGCGCCCCCGGATGCCCCGGTCGTGCTGGCGCTCTCCTACGCGGGCGCCGGAACGCTCACCCTGCCGCGTCTGCTGTCCGCCCGCAGCGGTCGCCAGGTGTGGGCGTTCAGCGGTCCGCTCGACGTGGCCGCCGGATCGAGGGGCCGGCACCTCACGACGTACGCCGTGGAACAGCCGTGGAACCAGGCCGACGCGCGGCCCGAGGGCAAGTGGACCGTCAGCCACCCCGATGATCTGGCGTCGACGCGGGCGGCCGGCTCCGCGGCACCCGACGTGGTGCTGACCGTCGACGGGGACATGCTGGTCGACGAGGACCTCGCGACGCAGCCCATTCCCGACCGGTCGTACCGCGTCGGCGGCCGCTCCCCGCTGGTCGGCTACGAGCAGTGGAGGGCGGAGAACGAGCAGCACACCTACTTCACGACGGCCACGGAGTACCGCGACTTCCGGGTGCGCACCGCCGCCGACGGACGCCGGCAGGCCGAGACCGTCTCCACGGACACGCGGCCGCTGCCGTGGGCCGACCGGATCGAGCAAGGCCGGCCGGCCTACTTCTGGACCGGCCACGCCACTCCGTCGTGGATGCGGTTCCCCGACGGCGACGGCGCGGAACACCGCATCGACCCGACCGAGGTGGGCCACCACCTGCGACGCCGACCCAGCCTCGCCGCCCTCCCGCAGGACGCGCCCATCGTGCTCGCCGCGTGCTACACGGGCCAGGCCGGGGAGGGGCGGAGCCAGGCGTTCGCCCAGACCGTCGCGGATGTGACGGGCCGTCCGGTGTACGCCACGGAGACCGCGCCCTCCATCAAGCTGGACCTGGAGGTACGACCGGACGGTGAGCCCGGCACCTGGCAGCGCTTCGACCCGCAGGACCCGCAGGACCCGACGGTCCAGGCGGCTGCCGACCCGACCGGCCGCGCGGTGCAGGACCGGGTGAACGCGCTGCTGCGGGGGAGGGGCGAGGCCTCGCTCTCCGACGAGGAGACACAGCGGTTGCGGGACTCGGCGCCCGAACACGGGATCTCCGCCGAGCTGGCCGCGATCGACGTCCTGACCGCACGCACCGCACGGCTTCTGGACGCCACGAGCGGGACGCGGGCCGAAGCCGGGCAGGACCGGGCCGACGCGCCCGCTCCCCGCCGGCTCAGGGCGGTCGAGATCCTCGCACGGCACGAGGTGCATCTGCGGGTGACCATCGGCACCGACGAGGACACCGTCGCCTTCCGCGAGGTGCAGCACGGCTGGGTCGACCGGGTGGCGGCGGTACTCGGGCCCGACGACACCCATGACGAGTCCCGCGCCCACGAGGTGGCCGCCGCCGTCCGACAGGAACGCATGACGCTGGCCGCCACCGATCCGCGCTTCGCCGAGGTTCCCGGAGTGCGGGCCGGCATGAGGCGGATCTGGCCGAACCAGTCGAGCCCGGCACACCGTTCGAACCAGCCGCAGCCCGGGCCGTCCGGTGGGGCACACCCGCACACCCAGCAGCCCCCGCAGCCCCAGTACACCCACCACAGCTGGTCGCCGTCGAACATGTACCAGCTGGGGTCGGCGGGACACGGTGTCGGCGGCATGCTGTGGAACCAGGGTGTGCCCGAACGGGAGCAGGCCCTCAGCACCCGGTACGGCGTACACATCGGGCCCTCGCGGGCGCGACCGAACGCGCACTTCAGCCACTCCACCCTCTCCCGGATCGAAGGTGTGCTCGCCTCTCTGCCGCCCGAACACCTCAGAGACCTGGTCGCCATCTCACCCGCGCCCCCGGAGCACAACAGCCTCGCCACCGAGTACGACGCGGAACGGCAGACCGTGGACGTCGTCTCGCCCTACCAGCTGCCGTCCTGGCTGCTCACCCAGCTCAACCGCGGCAGCGGCTGGCAGCTCAGGGCGATGGACCGGGCGGCCATGACCGACTACCCGGGCATCAGCAGCGGCGGAGACCGGGCCCTCGGTCTGACCTGGCAGAACCGGCAGATCATGGGCGGTATATCGAACGTCCTGGCGCACGGCAACTTCATGAAGTGGCTGCTGCGGCACGAGGTCGGACACCACGTCGACCAGCGCAGCAACTGGCTGCAGGACCTCTCCGAGCAGGAGCGCTTCGGCGGCTGGCAGACCTACGGCGTCAGCGGACGCGTCATGGTGGCCAACGCGATCCTTGGCAAGGTCGGACTGTCCGATCGACGCGGGGAGCGGAGCATACCGGGCGGCGAGACCCTCCTGGAGGCGACGGTGACGGCGCTCGATCCAGGTGAGGGCGTGGACCGGAACCGGTCGTTCGCCCAGCTGCGCGACGGGTACTCCCACCGGTCCCCCGACTTCCGTCAACGGCTGGAGCAGGTCGTCCGTTTCGGGCAGCTGGCCTTCGCGCATCCCTGGATGCTCCAGGACGGCGGCGGGGACGTGCTCGACATCGGCGGACGGATGTACCACGTGGCCTCGGACCACCGCTGGGTGAGCTACCGCCGGGAACAGCGTGAGCGGTACGCGGTCTCCAACTACCAGTTCTCGAGGCCGGTGGAATGGTTCGCCGAGGCGTACGCGGCCTTCTACGACCCTGATCCGACACCCCGCGCGCGGCTCCACCCGATGACACTGCACTACTTCGAGAGGGAACTGCCGGAAGCGTTGCGCGT
The DNA here is from genome assembly GCF_044747265.1 of Streptomyces sp. NPDC090106. NCBI lineage: Bacteria > Bacillati > Actinomycetota > Actinomycetes > Kitasatosporales > Streptomycetaceae > Streptomyces > Streptomyces sp. NPDC090106. The sequence continues at coordinate 239,101 of NZ_JBIVDS010000016.1, forward strand.
GCAGACGCGGCAGAGCCATGGCGCGGGCAGTTCGTCGTCCCGGTGAGCAGTGAGCAGTGAGCAGTGAGCGATGCCCGTCGGACGCCTCCCCACCCTGAAAGGCCCCACCACATGAGCGATGTGTCCGTACCGAAGCCGTCGGTGGGCGAAGTGCCGTCGCGGATCGCACAGGCCGCCCGTGCGGCCCCCGATCACTGGTTCGGCATGGTCGATCCCGCCTGGCGTGGTGAGGACGCGCCGCCGGACTGGGCGGTGGTCGGCCGGTACCGGTCCGACGCCGACGGCGAGGTGGTGGAGTGGCAGCCCAACGACGACTACCGCCCCTCGCCGAGCGCGAACGGCTGGCCGGACCCCACCGATCCGGTCGACGACGCGATCCAGCGCGCGGCCACCGGGTACGGGCCCGAGGAGGACGTCTTCCGTCTGCTGGCCGGGGCCGAGGTCAGTGTGCTGCTCGCACCCGACGGGCGTCCTGTCGAGGCGCGCGGTCCGGACGGTGCCCCGGTCGTTCCGGTCTTCACCTCCGTGCCGCAGCTCCGGGCGGGCGGGCGTTACGCCTCGGCCGAGGTCCTGGTCCGAGACCTGGTCCGGGAACTCGCCGAAGGCACACAGCTCTTTGTGAACCCCGCGGGCGCCGTCAGCATGACCGTCGCTCCCGCACAGTTGGTCGTGCCGCCGGCTGAACAGGCCATGGCGGAGACCGAGCCCGACTCCGAGCCGGAGACCGAGCCGGAATCCGATGTCCGTCCAGCGGAGAACGAGGCCGAGAGCGAGGCCGAGAGCGAGGCCGAGGACGAGGTTGCCGTCGAGGCCACACCTGAGCTCTCCCGTCAGGACTATCTCGTCAGCATTCTGAGCGGTGGCGGCGGCAGGTGAACATGTCGCATCGCTGTCGACACAGATGTGTGTCGTGGTAGGTATCTCAACCGGCTGACATCCAGCAACCTTTGTAGCCTTGGTACCGTCCTAGAATCAGCGACTGAACACCGTGGGCACGGCACCCGGCGTCCGCCGGCGATCGGCACACCGGGTTGATCTGCCCGTTCTCTCACACCTGAGTGTCGTACGTATGTCACACCCACCCCACCGGAAAGGTGTCATGACGACTTCCAGACCCAATGACTCTCCCGAGGAGTCGACGGCCGTCGCCACCGCACAGGCCGAGGCGGAGGGTGCCGGCGAAGCCGAGGAGGGGCAGGAGTCCGCTGCCACCACGGCGGAACGCATCCTGACCGCGGCGGCGTCCCCCAGGGCATCCGCCGTGCCCTCCGCCATGGCTGAGCCCGAGCCCGAGCCCGAACCCGAGGCGAAGGCCGAACCGGAAGCGGCGTCCGAGGAGGCCGAGACGGCGGAGTCCTCCGACACGTCCACGGCGGCCACGTCCACGGCGACCACGGGCACCGCCGAAGCCGTCGCCGCCACGGACCAGACCGCCGCGTCCGACGACACCGCCGACGGTCCCGCCAAGGCGACGACCGAGGCCGCACCGGGCCGACCGCACAAGAGCCTGCTGGCCGGAGCCGCCATCCTCGGCGTGCTTCTGGTCTCCGTGCCGTTCCTGATCAGCGGCGGCAACGGCGACGAGGAAAAGTCGTCCGCGAAATCGGCAGCCACCCCGGGCACCGTGCTGGGCGGCCTGGCCGGGGCGGCTCCCGGCGTGGTCGGTTCGGAGTCGCCGTCGCCGCACGTGTCCAAGGCCCCCGGCAAGAAGGACCCGAAGGTCGTCGTCACCACCGGCCCGGACGGCAAGTCCATGACGGTCACGCTGACCCCCGAGTCGGGTAATTCCTCCGGTGGCAAGAAGTCCTCGACGGGCGGCAAGACGACCACCACGAGCTCGGGTTCGGGCTCGGGTTCGAGCTCCGCCTCCGGCTCGGGTTCAAGCTCGGGTTCGAGCTCGGGTTCCGGCTCCACCTCGACCGGCTCGGGGACGTCCTCGGACACCACCGTCAAGTCGACGCCGCAGAGCCAGACCTCGTCCGGCGGCGTGTGGATCTACAGCCACGCCTCCGGTCGCTGCATCGGCATCGCCAACAGCCCTGGTGCGGCCGTCGGTTCCAAGCTGGTCATCTGGGACTGCTACGACGAGTCCTACCAGCGGTGGACGTTCGTCGACGGCACCGTGCGGTCCGAGGGCAAGTGCATGAACGTCAGTGGTGGTTCGACGGCGAACGGCGCCCTCATCAACTGGACGACGTGCAACGGCTCCGGTGCCCAGCAGTTCCGGCTGAACTCGTCGCACGACCTGACCAACCCGCAGTCCGGCAGCAAGTGTGTCGACGTGAAGAACAAGAGCACCGCCAACGGTGCGAACCTTCAGCTGTGGACATGTGGGGGAACCCCCAACCAGAAGTGGAGCACCCGCACACCGTAGGCGGCTCCGACGAGCACAGGGTGCCGGTACTCCGTCCAGGAGCCGGCACCCTTTCTCGTGCACCGCATTCGTCACCGCCTTGACAGGTGATGATCTCGGGGGCAGGCTGACTGTGGTCCGGTCGGCCGACCGGACCGGTCCACGCCCGAAAGGGACAGGTCATGAACACGTATGAGTACCCCCTCTTCCCCGGCCGTCTGGGCAAGGAGCAGGAGGCCATGGCGGAGCTCCTGCGCCGGGTGAACTGCAACGACCGACGGGAGCCGGACCGCCAGGCGGAGGAGCACACCCGCCGGACCCGGCGGCTGGCCGCCGTCACCTTCCTCAGCGCCGTGCTGTGACCGCCGCGTCCGCGGTGAGGGAGAGCGCGAGCAGGGCGGTCGCCGTAGTCGTCCGCCGGTTCGACCGTCTGCCGGGCGGCCACGTCGTCCAGGATGCCCAGGAGCCGGCCGAAGGGCCCGGCGCGCCGCGCAGGACGGTGCGGCGCGCTCGTCGAGCACCGTGAAACCGGCCTCCGTCGACGCGCCCCCTCTCCCATGACGTGGGCGTACTTCTTCTTCCCGGTCACGTACCCGGCCTGGTCGACACGTATCTCCGCGGGTGCGATGTCCGGTGCCGAGCAGGAGGGGGCGGAATCGGGCAGTCGTCCGACCCAGACGCCCGGGACGCATCGGTGCCGGATACACAGTCATTCGACGGATGTGTGCGCAATGTCGGTGCCGGGAGGCTGGACACACGCCGTCCCGACCGATGAAAGGCACCCGTATGACCACCTTCGCCGAGCACGTCATCGCCTCGCTCAGGGACTCCGGCGTGCGCCGTCTGTACGGACTGCCCGGCGACTCGCTCAACGGCCTGACGGACGCCATCCGCCGCGACGACCAGGTCGACTGGGTCCATGTGCGGCACGAGGAGAGCGCCGCCCTGGCCGCGGCCGCCGAGGCCGGACTGACCGGCGAGCTCACCGTCTGCGTCGGCAGCTGCGGACCGGGCAACCTGCATCTGATCAACGGGCTCTTCGACGCCCAGCGCAGCCGGGTGCCGGTCCTCGCCATAGCCGCCCAGATCCCGGGCGCCGAGATCGGCTCCGGCTACTTCCAGGAGACCCGCCCGCAGGAGCTGTTCGCGGACTGCAGCGTCTACGCGGAGACCGTCACCAGCCCCGAGCACGGACCCCGCATCCTGGAGACGGCGATGCGGGCGGCCGTCGAACGCAAGGGCGTCGCCGTCGTCGTCGTACCCGGCGAGGTCTTCCTCGGCAAGACGCCCCGCGACCTGGCCCCCACGGTGGTGCGCCCGGCCCGGACCGTCGTCCGCCCGGACGCCGAGTCCCTGCGTGAGGCCGCCGCGCTGCTGAACGACGCGAAGCGGGTGACGATCCTCGCGGGCGCGGGCGCGGCCGGAGCCCACGACGACCTGGTACGGCTCGCCGAGACCCTCAAGGCACCCGTCGTGCACGCCCTGCGCGGCAAGGAGTACGTCGAGTACGACAACCCCTATGACGTCGGGATGACCGGGCTGCTCGGCTTCGCCTCCGGCTACAAGGCGATCGAGAGCGCCGACACCCTGCTGATGCTGGGGACCGACTTCCCCTACCGGCAGTTCTATCCGCGGGACGCGAAGGTCATCCAGCTCGACCTGCGCGGCGAGCAGATCGGCCGCCGCACCCGTGTCGACCTGCCGCTGGTCGGCAGCGTCCGCGACACCCTGCCCGCGCTGCTGCCGCTGCTGAGCGTCAAGAGCGCGCGCGGACACCTCGACGACGCCCTCGCCCACTACGCCCGCACCCGCAGGTCGCTGGACTCGCTCGCCGTCAACGACCGCGAACGCACCCCGATCCACCCGCAGTTCGTGGCGAGCACCCTGGACCGGCTCGCGGCCGAGGATGCTGTGTTCACGGTGGACGTCGGCTCCCCGGTGGTGTGGGCGGCCCGCTATCTGACGTTCAACGGGCGGCGCAGGCTGATCGGTTCGTTCAACCACGGCACGATGGCCAACGCCCTGCCGCACGCGGTGGGCGCGCAGGCGGCGTACCCGGGCCGCCAGGTGGTCTCGCTGTCCGGCGACGGCGGGCTGACCATGCTGCTCGGCGAGCTGTTCACCCTGCGGCAGAACCGGCTGCCCGCCAAGATCGTGGTCTTCAACAACGGCTCGCTCAATTTCGTCGAACTGGAGATGAAGGCGGCCGGCATCGTCAACTACGCCACCGAGCTGGACAATCCGCAGCTCGCCGAGGTCGCCGCGGCGATCGGACTGTGGGCCCGCAGGGTGGAGCGGCCCGGCGATCTGGAGGAGGCCCTCAAGGGTGCCTTCGCCCATGAGGGCCCGGCGCTGGTCGAGGTGATGACGGCGCGCCAGGAGCTGTCCGTGCCGCCGGCGGTCTCGGTGGAGCAGGCCAAGGGCTTCACCCTCTACGCGATCCGTACGGTCCTGTCCGGCCGGGGCGAGGAGCTGCTCGACCTGGTGACCACCAATGTCGCCCGCCGCATCCTGCGCTGACGCACATGGGTGTGCGCCTGGACACCTGATCGATCTGGCACACGTGTCTTAGAGCACACTTCACACCTGAAAGTTTGCCCAAGGCAACCGAATGCAGCATGGTTGCCTAGAGCAATGAAATGGAGGCGGATGTGGCCGACAGAGCTCAGTACGAGGAGCTGATGAGCCGGCTGAGCGCCGTCGGCGCCGTCCGACGTCAACTGGACCGAAGCCTCCCGGACGGCTGCTCCAGCGGAACCGCCCTGGTGCTGGCCCTGCTCGACCGCGACGGCGACCTGCGCATCGGCAGACTCTCCGAACTCCTCGCCGTCGACATGTCCGTCACCAGCCGCCATGTCGCACACCTCGCCGCCCGCGGCTGGATCGACCGCACCCCCGACCCCGCGGACCGGCGCTCGCGCATTCTGCGCCTGACCTCCGAGGGCCGCACCGGACTCGCCGAACTGGCCGACCGCAGCGCGCGGTTGCTGGCCCTGCGGCTGAACGACTGGAGCGACGACGACGTCCGCCTCCTGACCGGGCTGTTGTCCCGGCTCCGCGCGAGCTTCGACGACCTGTGCCCCGAACGGGACACCGGGGCGAAGCCACTCGCCGACACGGACGCGGAGCCGCTCGCCGACGCCGACCCACCCCCGGACATCCCCGCCAGCCCACTCCCGGACATCCCCGCCGGCCGGCCCGCGGACACCTCCACCCTCCCCCGTACCCCCGCAGTCACCACGTAAGGACGAGTAACCCGATGACCACCACCCCGAGTACCGGCGCGCGGGCCCCACAGGCCCACCCCGGAGAGAGCGCCGTGCCGATGACACACCCGCAGATCATGCGGGCGCTGTCGGGACTGCTGCTCGGCCTGTTCTGCGCCATCCTGTCCTCGACCGTCGTCACCAACGCGCTGCCCAGGATCATCGGCGACCTCGGCGGCGGCCAGAGCGCCTACACCTGGGTCGTCACCTCCTCCCTGCTGGCGGTGACCGCCTCCACGCCCCTGTGGGGCAAGCTCGCGGACCAGTTCAGCAAGAAGATCCTGGTCCAGTCGGCCCTGGTCGTCTTCTCCGTCGGGTCCCTGGTCGCCGGTCTCGCGCCGAACCCCGCCACACTGATCACCGCCCGCGTCATCCAGGGCCTGGGCGGCGGCGGCCTGTCCGCGCTCTCGCAGGTCGTCCTGGCCGCGATGATCTCCCCGCGGGAACGCGGCCGGTACTCCGGCTACCTCGGCGCGACCTTCGCCGTCGCCACCGTCGGCGGCCCGCTGCTCGGCGGTGTCATCACCGACACCAGCTGGCTCGGCTGGCGCTGGTGTCTGTTCGTCGGTATCCCCTTCGCGCTCGTCGCCCTGGTCGTGCTCCAGCGGACCCTGAACCTGCCGGTGACCAGGCGAGCGGTCAAGGTCGACTGGGCGGGCGCCTTCTTCGTCACCGCGGCCGTCTGCTCCCTGCTCATCTGGGTCACCTTCGCCGACGACAAGTACGCCTGGCTGTCCTGGCAGACGTACACGCTGGTCGGCGCCTCGCTCGTGCTGACGCTCGTGTTCCTCTACGTCGAGACGAAGGTCGACGAACCCATCATCCCGCTGCGGCTGTTCCGCAACCGCACCATCGCCCTCGCCTCCGTCGCCTCACTGTTCTCCGGTGTCGCCCTGTTCGCGGGCACCGTCTTCTTCAGCCAGTACTTCCAACTGGCCCGCGGGGACTCCCCGACGAGGTCGGGCGTCATGACGATCCCGTTCATCGCCGGCCTGTTCGTGGCCTCCACCGTCTCCGGCCGGATCATCACCCGCACCGGGAAGTGGAAGGGCTGGCTGCTGACGGGCGGCGTGCTCCTCACGGCGGGCCTGGCCCTGCTCGGCATGCTCCGCCACGACACCTCGTACCTGTTCATCGCCCTGTGCATGGTGCTGATGGGTCTCGGCGTCGGCATGACCCTCCAGAACCTGGTGCTGTGCACGCAGAACCAGGTGGCCCCGAGCGACCTGGGCGCCGCCTCCTCCACGGTGACCTTCTTCCGCTCCCTCGGCGGCGCGGTGGGTGTCTCGGTGCTCGGCTCTGTCCTCACCACCCGCATCGCCCACTACGCGCGCGAGACCATCACCCAGCTCGGCCCGCAGGACCGGGCGACCGCGGCGCGGACCTCCGGAAGCGGCGAACTGCCCGACCTGGCACTGCTGCCCGCCCCGGTCCGCACCTGGCTGGAGGGCGCCTACGGACACGCCATCGGCGACATCTTCCTGTACGCCGCCCCCGTCGCCCTGCTCTCGCTGCTGGTCACCCTGTTCATCAAGGAGGTCCCGCTGCGCGCCTCCAGCGGCCTGGTCCAGGCGGCCCAGGCGACTAAGAACTCCTAACAGAATGCTGTAACTAGCCTTGGAACGTTGGTGTCTGATGGGTTGTTAGCCTAGATATGAGAAGGGGTGAGCAGCCGCCGTGGATCGTGCCGGATGGGCTGCGGGAGCGGATCGAGCCGTTGCTGCCGGTTGTGCCGCGCCGCACGGATCACCCCGGGCGCAAGCGTCTGGACGACCGGAAGGTGCTGTGGGGCATTCTGTTCGTGCTGTACACCGGTATTCGTGGGAGTTCTTGCCCCAGGAGCTGGGCTTCGGCTCCGGTATGACCTGCTGGCGGCGCCTGCGTGACTGGAACGACGCGGGCGCCTGGCAGCGGTTGCACGAATCGCCGGCCGACCGCAGCGCTCCTCCGGGGAGGAAACCGGCCTGAGTATCGGGCGGGTCAACCGCGACGTCCATGTGAACATCAATCGTCCACGGCCCGCCCCGCGGGAACCCGTCCGTTCGACCTACCGATGGCAAGTCAAACGGTTCAGCCCACGGGAACTACGTGACTGAGAAGCAGAGTTGGCTGAACTCGCCGATTTCTGTCTGGACGAGCGCCGTGGCCCGTACGTGTGGTGGCAGGCCGCCCCCTGGGCGGGCAAGTCCGCCCTGCTGGCGTGGACGACCTGGTGGAACACCGCGCACCGCCCGAAAGACCCGTGAGTCGACCAGCACGCGCAGCTCGCGCACGCGGTCGTCGATGCGGTGGCAGTCCAGGCCGGGGGTAGCGATCGCATTGTGGGCGACCGCGGCAGCGGCGACGGGGTCGGACTTCGAGCCGGTGGCGGCGTGGAGCTTGCGGGAGGCGGGTCCGGAGGGCTGCTGCTGGACGTGGTGGGGTGCCTCGCAGTCCCCGCGGAACGCCGCCGCCGTCGCCCGGCACCGGGTCCAGGAGACCACGGTGCACACCTACGACATGCGGGTCACCCTGGACGACCCGCGACCGTTGCCCGAGGACGTGGCGTTCGACGGGGCCGACGAGTTCCTCTCCACCTGCTGCGCGACGACGTCCGCCTGGCCGCACAAGCCCACCGCCTTCGACTTCCACGCCATCGAGGGCCCTTCCTGGCGCTTCGCCGTCGAGGCCGACGGCGCACGATCCGAACGACTGTCCACGGACACCGGCGCCGAGGCCCTGACCCTCCCGGCGTCTCCGTCCGGGGCACGGCCGGTGAACTGATCCTCTGCCTCGACGACCGCATCCCGTCGGAATTCCTGCGGACCGAAGGCGACCACGCACTCCTCGACCTGCTCCGCGCATGGGAGCCGGAGGACCAGGGCGCCCCGCCAGGGAACGTGTGAACGCGGAGGGCTTCTCCCCTCGTATGAACCGCCGAGCGAGGGGAGTCACACCATGTCCTGGAGCCCTGCCCGTATACGGCTGCTGCTCGTCCTGGCCATCGCCGACCTGGCACTGCTGGTCGCCGTGACCGCGACGGACACCGACACCACGAGCCCGCCACCACGCGACGGACGCGCTGCGGCGGGCTCGCTGCATGCGGAGCGGGGACCGGGTCAGTAGGTCAGACGCAACAACTCACCATCGGTGTTGCGGGCGTTGTCGACGATGACGATCCGGCCGTTTTTGTCGACGTCCAGACCCGCGCCCATGATCAGACGGTCGCCGGTGGGGATTTCGGTGACCTCGGCGGTGTCGGGGTCTATCTTGAGGACCTTGCTCGGCTGCGGCGGGTCCCCCACGTAGCCGGGCGTGTACGTCAGGGCGATCAGGTCGCCGTTCGGGGCGACGGCGAGGTCGACCACGTTGGTCAGGCCGTCGACCCAGAGTTCGGGACCATTGGCGCCGACCTTGTAGATACGGGACTGGCCCGCGTAGACGCCGAGGCCAGCGATGTAGAGCTTGCCGTCGGAACCCTTGACGATGCCGGTGGGCACACCGTCACGGTCGTTCTCGTTCAAGGGCATCACGAACTCGGTGGACGTGGTCCCGCCCGCCGTGCGGAGCAGGGTGTTGGCGCCCGCGTCCGTGACGAGGTAGCCGCCTCCGCTGCGCAGCACCTTCCACGGGTTGGAGTACACCTCGCGGCCATCGGGGTTCGACTGCGTCTCCAGGGCGACGTAGTCCGCGACGACCGAGCCGTCCCGGGTGCGCGAGAGGGTGCCCAGCGGTGCGCCGGCGGGGCCGAGCGCGGCGCGGCCAGCGGCGTCGAAGCCGCCCGAGTACAGGACGAGGTAGCCGCCCTTGGGGTCCGGCAGGACGTTCGCCGGACCGATGGCGTAGACGGCGTTTCCGGGCGCGACACCCGGACCGTAGGACGGCAGACCGGTGACGACGCGACCCTGCCACGAGCCCTTGACCTTGTAGACCGAGCCCGTATCGCCCAGGCACACCGAGCCGACGGCGCAGCCCGGCAGGCCCTCGCCCGACTCGGCCACGAGCAGGCTGCCGTCCGGCAGCGCGGTGACGTCACGGGGGTTCTTCAGACCGGAGGCGACCACCTCGATGGTCGTCGCGGTGGCGGCATCGGCCCCGGTCGTCGCAGCGCCGGCGACCCCGGCGGTGGCCAGGGGCGCGGCGACGACACAGGCCGTTGCCGCGATGATGGTTCTGGTGAGGCTCCTGCGTGGATTCGACATTCCTTCATCGCTCCTATTCCCCTTGCGCGCTCCGCACCATTCGGGAAAGCGGATGGCCTAACGCACTGTCACCGTAAGGGAGTTGGGAGCAGAAAATCGAGCAGATCGAATCCGTCTGCTGTCCGTCTCTAGCGGCTCTCCAGAAAGCCTTGACACCACTGTCGGGGGCGAGAACAAAAGAGAACAGGTCAGCCACGAGTAAGTTCCCTCCTGAGGGGGTCACCTCCGGCGCGGGCCACAGGCCCGGCGATCTCCCGAAACTCCGCCACCAGGCGAGCGGAATGCGTGCCGCCCATATAGAGGAGAGGTCTCGCGACGACAAAAGAATAGGCAAGGAGAATCTTCTTCCTGCCTCTCTCAACCAACAACCCCTAACGAAATGAGCGTTGGGGAGCGGTAGGCTCGGTGGCCATGAGTCAGAGCGGTTCGCAATCGGCGGCATTCTTCCGAGACGTCCGCCAGAGCAGCGTGGTCTGGCTTGTCCGGGATGACAACGGATGCCCGACACACCTCTCTGCGGACGGCACGCGAAGTCTTCCCTTCTGGTCGACCTCACCCCGCGCCCAGAGGGCAGCAAAGATCTGGGGGCATGGACTCCGCGTTGAGTCCATGCCCCTGGACACCTGGTGCGATCACGTACTGCCCGACGCCGCCCGGGATGGACTCGTGATCGGCATCAACTGGAGCGGGGCGCGCCTGGTCGGCTGGAGCTTCACCCCCGACGAAGTTCTCAACCGGCTGTCGGCGGCTCACACAATGACCTGAGTTGTCGGTGGGTGATCAGGCAGCAGGCGAGTTTGAGGAATGCTTCGTGGATGTCGGCTCGTCGTTCCCATCGGATGCGTAGTCGTCGGAAGCCGTGCAGCCAGGCAGAACTCCTCTCCAGCCCCAGCGGTAGGTGCCCAGTCCGGTGCCGTGCAGGGTGCCGCGGCGGGCGATCGCGGGCACGATGCCTCGGGCGCGGACCTGGTCGCGGTAGATGTCGTGGTCGTACCCGCGATCCGCGAACAGCGAGTCCGGTTTGCAGCGGGGATGCCCGAAGCGCCCTGACGTGGGAGGAGTCGACCACACAGCGGGACCGGTCCAGACGTGCGGCCGCGTTCAGTTCGGCCAGCAGGACCTCGTGCAACCGCTGCCAGACGCCAGCCTCGCTCCAGTCCCGCAGCCTGCGCCAACACGTCATGCCGGAGCCGAAGCCGAGGTTCTGCGGCATGTACTCCCACTGGATCCCGGTGTGCAGCGCATACAAGATCCCGCACAGCACAGCACAGCACAGCACAGCACAGCACCGCCCGGTCCGGCAACGGCTTGCGACCTGGATACCGGAACCTGCGCTCACGCTGCGGCAGCAGCGGCTCCAGACGGTCCCACAGTTCATCCGACACGATCCACGGCGACTTCCTCACACCGGACCGAACGCTCAACCCCCGTCCTGGAAACGGCAGCCAGGACTGATCCACCTCATTGTGTCAGCCGCTGTAAGGCGGTCCGGTTGGGACAGTCGGAACGGGCGGCTGACGCCGTGGCCGCGCGGGCCCACGGTGATACCGGTGCCCCGGGCACCTCCGAGCCCTTTGACGTCCCCGACACCTCCGGCCCGGCCGACGGCACCGCCGTCCGCCCGGCGCCCGGTTCCTGACCCGGGCGGGGGATCGCCGTACGACGGACAGCGGGGGACTCCGTCGTACGGCGGGATCGCGGGGGACTCCGTCCTACGGCGATCCCCTCGTCCTAGGTCCGCGGAGATTCCGGGGCGTCGCACGGGCCCCCGAGCGGCGGCACCGCGCTGAGGACGCTGCGGTCGCCGGATTCCTGGACCGGCCAGGCGTCGCACAGGGTTCCGCCACCGTCGGGACGGCCGCCGCGCAGGACGAGGAACCGCAGGTCCTCGCGAATCTCCAGGTCGAGGCGCAGACCGGTGGCCGGGGCCGCGAAGAGCTCCGCGAAGTACCGGTCCGCGTAGCCGGTGCCCGCGGTGCCGGGCGCGAACAGCCGCTGGAAGGCCCCAGGCTCCTGGCGGCGCACAGCGCTGATCGCTGCGGCCCGCAGGGCGTCGACGTCGGACGCCCCCGGAGCCGGGGCGGGAGAGCTCGGTGTCAGCAGGCAGCCGCACACCAGGGCCAGCCAGGCCGCGACCGCCGCCACCACCGTCCAGGTCCACGGGATCCTCGGTACACGCGGCATGTCACGACTCCAGAGCGGGTCAGGGCCCGGGCGGGGTCGTCGAGCCGGTCCTGGTCCAATGTCTCTCGCGCGGGCATCCGGATCGATGGAGCGCGCCCCAGATCTTCCGGCCCGGGGTGTGGGGCCTCCGCCACATGCCTTCCGCGGTCCGCCCGCACCGGGATGGGTTTTCCTTTGCGTGAGCGATACACAAACCGTAGGGCTCCCCCTATGGTCCCGCCGCGAGGCCGTTCGGCATGCTGGGAGCATGTGCATCAACATCGTCGTCGTGGACGACGACCCTGGGTTCCGCCGCATCGCCACGACGCTGCTGACGGCACGGGGCCTGCGTGTCGTGGCGGAGTCCCAGGACGGCGCCTCGGCCCTGGCCGCGGTGCGGGCACATCGGCCCGACGGGCTGCTGCTCGATCTGCACCTGCCCGACGTGGACGGACTCACCGTGGCGCGGCGGGTCGCCGCGGAGGACAGCCCGCCGCGGATCGTGCTGACCTCGACCGACAAGTCGTTCTGGTCGCAGGAGGAGCTGGACCGGGCTGGCATCGAGTCCTTCGTGCCCAAGGACAAGTTGTTCGACGCCGATCTGAAGGGCATGTTCGCCCCCGCGGCCTCGTGAGAAACGGCCCGTCGGCGAGCCCCTGACCACGCGCGGGTCCGCCGACCGTCCACGAACGGTCCACTGACCGTCCGCGGTCTACTGACCGAGGTAGCGCAGCACGGCCAGGACGCGCCGGTGCTGCCCGGTGGCCGACTGGCTGAGCCTCAGCTTCAGGAAGATGCCGGTCACGTGCCGCTCCACGGCGGCGACGCTCACGAAGAGCTGCTCGGAGATCCCCGTGTTGGAATGACCCTCCGCCATCAGCGCCAGGACCTCCCGCTCCTTGGGGGTGAGCGCGGCCAGTGGGTCCTCCGGACGCTTGCGCCCGAGCAGCGCCGCGATCACGTCGGGATCCAGGGCCGAGTCACGGGCCAGGACCCGCTCGATGGCGTCGATGAGGATCTGCGGACTCGCCACCTTCTCCTTGAGGAGATAACCGACCCCGCTCGGGTCGTCCCCGACCAGGTCGAGCGCGTAGGAGGCGTCCAGGAACTGGGAGAGCACGATGACAGCGGTCTCCGGTTGGGCGGCGCGGATCTTCTGCGCGGCCCGCAGACCGTCCGCCTCCAGGTCCGGTGGCATCCGTATGTCGGTGATCACCACGTCGGGGCGGTGCTCCTCGGCGGCGCGAACGAGGTCCACCGCGTTGTCGGCGGCCTCGACCACGTCGATGCCGGCCTGGCGCAGGATCGCCGCGATGCCCTCGCGCATGAACGGCTGGTCCTCGCCGAGCACCGCCCGCACTGGTTGGCTCATGACGGCATCGTAGTACTACAAAGGTATGTACCGTACCCGCCGGACACGACGGCCCGCGGACCGCTCGGGGTGTCGACGCCCTGGCCACACGTGCCGGACCCGGTGCCAGCCCCACGTATGCTCCAGGGCATGGATGCTGTGCGACCTCCCCGTAAGCGTGACGGTGCCGCGACCCGCGAGGCGATTCTCGCGGCGGCGGTGGTGGAGTTCACCGAGCACGGCTACGCGCGGGCCGGAGTACGGCAGATCGCCGAGCGCGCGGGGGTGACGGCGATGATGATCAACCGTTACTTCGGTTCGAAGGACCGGCTGTTCGCGGAGGCCGTGGACCGCGCCTTCGCGCCGCCGACGGTGGTCGGTGCCGAGCGCCGTGAGCTGCCGGAGACGATCGCGCACACCCTGGCCGAGCGCACCGGGCCGGCCGCCGACCGGCTCGACCCGTTTCTGCTGCTGCTGCGCTCGGCGCAAGACCCGGAGGCGGTGGACGCGCTGCGCCGGGGCATCGAGACACATGTGGGTACGCGACTGGCCGGGCTGCTGGAGGGGGCCGATGCGGAGGTGCGGGCCCAGCTCGGGCTGGCGCTGGTCGCCGGTACCTGGCTGCTGCGGACCGTGGTGGGCGCCACCGCGCTCGCCGAGGCCGCCGACGACGACGTCGCGGAGCTGCTGACCGCCATGCTCCGCCCCCTCACCGACACAGCCGGAGCCGAACCCGGCTCCGGTCCGCGGGACACCGCCGGCTAGCCGCTGTCACGGGGGACACCAAAGCCGTTGGGCGCCTCCACGGCCGCGTACACCTGTCCCGGCGGGACGCGCGCCGCCGTCCCGTTCAGGCGGCCGCCTCGTTCGTGTCGACCTCCCGCGCGTACAGGCGGGCCAGTTGGACCCGGGAGCGGACCCCCAGCTTCTCGAAGGCGTGCCGCAGATGGGTGTTCACGGTGTGCGGGGACACGAAGAGCCGCTCGGCGGCCTCGCGGTTGGTGGCGCCGTGGGCGATCAACCGCACCACCCCGAGCTCCGAACGGGTCAGCCCACGCCACTCCGTGCCCGAAGCGGAGGCCGCACCGGCGGTGGACAGGGGCCGGGCACCGAGCCCGCGCAGCCTGTTCCGCACCCGTCGCACGTCATGACCAGCCCCGCACCCGGCGTACACCGCCAGTGCCTCCTCGAAGCAGGTCCGGGCCGTACCGGCGTCGTCCGCGGCGGCCCGCTCACCGGCGTCCTCCAGCGCGCGGGCCCGCAGCAGAGGGCGTGCGTCACCGTAGTGTCGGGCCGCCCGGACCAGCAGCTCCGCGTCGCCCGTGTGCAGACCCCGCGTATGCGCCGTGGCGGCGGCGAACAACGGCAGCCCGGGGTTGAGCCGGGCCCTCTCCTCCGCGAACTCCACCGCCGCGGCGGCCACTTCACGCTCCCCGGCAGCCAGTGCCGCCGCCGTCAGCAGGACGACGTCCCCGGCATCGACACACGTCGCGTGGAGGAAACCGCGCCGCACGTGGGCGAGGGCGCCGTCCAACCGCCGCCGGGGCAGGGGCTCCTCCCGGTACAGGGCGACCAGGACCGCGACCCATGCCCCGGCCCGCCGCAACTGCCGCTCCTCGCTCGCGAGACAGTCCTCCGCGCGGGCCGCGCACGCCGCCAGTTCACCGTCGTCGCCGGTGTGGAAGGCCGTCCGGGCGCGGGCGCACACCAGGGCCGCCTCGTTCGCGGCGGACATCCCCGGCAGATGCGGGCCGGGCCCGGCCGCCGCCAGTTCCCGTGCCGCCTCCGCCGGCCTGCCCGCGTCCAGCAGCAGCCGGGCCCGCGCCGTGCGCCACAGGGGCACGTACGCCCGGCGGCCCCGTGCCTCCGCCTCCGCCAGCCCGTTCTCCACCAGTTCGGTGGCACCCCGGCTGTCGCCCGCCAGGCCCAGCAGCGCGGCCCGCCACGCAGTCGACACCACCACCTCGGGCAGCGTGGGGCCGTACGACGGGTCCAGCTCGGCGGCCTTCGCCGGCACCGGAGCGCTGCGTTCGAGCGCCACACTCCACAGCTGCCGGTGGCAGGCGCTCATCGACCGGAGGGTGCGGCGTGTCAGGTCGCCGAGCGGATGGAGGTCCCGGGTGCGCAGCAGGGCCCCGGCGACCGTCCCGCCGGCCTCGTCGGTCTCGCCCGCGAGGAGCCGGTTCAGCAGGGTCGTCGACAGCAGTTGGTCCTTCACCGGCTGCGGGACGTCATCGTGGTGCAGGGCCCGGCGCAGTTGGGCCTCCGCCTGGGGAACCGGGAACGGCCCGCCCATGCGGGCCAGTTCGAGACACGTCCAGGCGTGTGTGCCGGCGTCCGGCGGGGTCCGCAGCACCTCGCGGGCCAGGGCACGGGCCTCACCGGGCCTCCCCGTCTCCCACAGCAGCGGCACCAGCCGGGCCGCCAGCCGGATCCGCCGGGGTGTGGCGGGCCCGGCCAGTTCCATCGCGCGGCGCAGATGGGCCGCGCCCGTCGCCGGCGCGAGGGGCGCGGCCTCCTGGGCGGCGCTCGTCAGGACGCGGATGGCGTGTTCGTCGCCGGGCCCGGCCAGTTCGGCGATCTCGGCCGCGAGGTCCGTGGCGGGTACGCCCTCCGCGAGCCGCAGGTCGAGCGAGCGGCGGCGCAGGGACAGCCGCAGGGGCGGGGGCAGGGTGGCGGCGACGGCGGCACGCACCGACGGGTGGGTGAAGGCGAGGTGATCCTGTTCGGCCCGCATGAGTCCCGCCGCCAGCACCTCCCGCAGGGGGCGCAGCAGGGCGGGCTCCGCGCGGTCCAGCATCCGCGCCAGGTGCCGCACGCCGAGACGGTCGTCCACCACGGCGGCGGTGAGCGCCAGTTCCGCGGCAGGCCGGGTCAGCCGATCGAGCCTGCGGGCGGCGACGGCCTCGCCCAAGGCAGTGCTGTCCGCCTCCTGCTCCCGCACCGTCGCCGTCCTGGAGCCGAGCAGCGCGCACAGATGGCGTACGGCGCCCGGCAGTCCGCCGAGCAGGGGGAGGTACGGCTCGGCCTCGTGTGCCCGCGGTCCCAACAGGTCCCGCACGAGCAGTCGCACCGTCTCCGGTGGCAGGGCTGTGAGGTCGACGCCGGCCGCGGACCCGGTCAGCAGGTCGCGGCGCAGGGACTCCACGGGCGGCGTGTCGGGGTGGGAGCGTGCGGCGAGCACCCACAGCAGGGGCAGTGCGGCCAGTCGGGCGGTGAGTGTGCGGACCGCGAGCAGGGTGAGGGTGTCGCAGTGGTGCACGTCGTCGAGGACGACGAGGACCGGCCGGTCGTGCGCCAGTTCGCGCAGGCCGTCCTCGACATGGCGCAGCAGTTCGTACGGGGAGCGCGGCTGGTGCGGTGGGTCCGGCTCGCCGGTTTGTGCGGCGGCGGGTGTCTGCCGGAGAGCCCCGAGAGCATCGAGGAGGGGAGCCAGCGGTGCCGCACCTCCTCCGGCGATCCCGCTCCCGGTCAGCGGCACGGCCCCGGCCAGGACCGCTTCCTCGACGGTGCGGGCCAGCAGGTGGGACTTCCCGACGTCGGCGGGCCCTTCGACCCACACCACGCCACCCTCGCCGCGGTGGACGAGCCCCGGCAACCGGCGCAGCAGCCGGTCCCGCGGGAGGCCGTGCCCCCGGGCGAGCGCCTCGGGCGCCGGGTGGGCGGTGCCGTACGTCGTCGGGGGGATGCCGGTCGCCCGGATCAAGGCAGCCTCCAGTGGTCCGTGTGCCGCCGCGAACACACACATGTGTCGTGACGTCCGCCGTCGCACCTGATGTGTGTCGGTCAGCACTCAGGATGTCTGCTTGCCGAGGACGGCGGCTGTCAAGGACACCGGAGCGGTGCCGGGGGGGCGCGCCAGACGGGCGGTGTGGGGACAACCCTAGGGTCGGGGGTGTTCCCGGGCCGTTTCCAGCGGTCCCCGGTCCTCGTCGCCCCCGGGACGGACCGCTCCGCACCGGTACCGCGCCGCAGGTCAAGGGGCTTGTGCCCGCGGCGGGGTGGGGTGTGCCCTACACCGGGCCGGGGCAGCCCCGAGCAAGGGCGAGGGAGCGCACGACAGACCCTGATGCGGCCCGCTCCGAGACTTGGCGCTTGTATCCGGGGGGTTCCCGCATCTGTCCGGCCCTGTCCCCAGGGGCGAGGAGCGGCGGGGGACGAGCGTGTTCCAGGAAACACGATGCCGGGACCGCGGTCGCGCCGAGCGCCCGGACCGAACGCCTCACGGAAACATATGAGTTCGACCGACAGGACGAGAACGCCACGGTGCATCGCACATCCGTGGCCGACGAACGGGAACCGGACATGGCACAGCTGGAAACACCTCGCGACGAGGTCCTTCGCCCTCTGCCCCGCGCCGGTGTCCGTGTGCCCGCCCGCCCTGGTGCCGCCCTCACCAGGACGACGATGCTGGCGGGTTCGCTGGTCTCCGCCGGTGTGGGCGCTGTGCTGATCGTCGCCCGGGTGGACACCCTGGCGCTGGCCGGGGCGCTGTTCGGGGTGCACATGGCGGTCCAGGGAGTGCTCCAGCTGCTGGCGGTCAGCGCGTGCCACGCGTCGTCGGCGGTCCGCGGGCTGCTGTCCGCCGGAGGTGTCGCCGCGCTGGTGCTGGGCGCGGTGCTCTTCGACGGACGGGCGGACACCGTGTTCCTGCTCGCTCTGTGGACCGGCTGCGGCTGGCTGCTGCGCGGACTGACGATGGCCGTCTCCGTCACCTCGCCGTCGGTCCGTCAGGTCTTCGTCTACGACGACGTCCTGAACGCGGTGATCGTCTCGGCAGGGCTGTTCATGACCGCGTTCCCCTTCGCGTCCCTGGGTCAGCTGGCCCGCGTCGGCGGCTGCGTACTGGTGGCGACCTCGGCGTTCGAGGCACTCGCCGCCGCACGACGACATCCCCGGGCCCTGCGCTCCCTCGGCTGAGCGCTGCCCGGGCACGGAAGCACGGAAGCACGGAAGCACGACCACCACGTATTCACGTCGGCCGAACCGGCCGAGCCATAGGAGGCGACCATGACGAAGAGCCGGCTCGCACTGGAGATCACACACTGGGTGATCCCCGAGATCGATGTGCCGCTGTCCTGCGAGTTCACCTACGACCCCCAGGACCCGCTCGCCGTGACCCTGGTGCTCGACACCGAGGGCGTGCGGCCGGTGACCTGGATCCTGTCCCGCGATCTGCTGGCCGACGGCCTGATCGCCCGTGAGGGCGACGGCGACGTGGTGCTGTGGCCGCTGCTCGATCACGACGGTGAGTCGGACTCCTTCTGCCTCCGGGTGGGCGGCGCCCGCACGGCGCTGTTCGAGATTCCCACCGAGCCGGTCACCGACTGGCTGGAGCGGACCTACGCGATGGTCCCGCAGGGCGCCGAACTGGACGGCGTGGACTGGGACGAGCTGGTCCAGCTCGCGGAGTGACCTCGGCGGGTCCACCGCCGTGCAAAGACCACCGTGGAAGAAGAGGAACCCCATGCGAAACACCCTGCGCCCCCTGTCGAGCGACTGGCAGTGGCAGCAAAGCGCCGCCTGCCGCGGCATGAACAGCTCCGTGTTCTTCTCGCCGCCGGGGGAGCGAGGCCGTGCGCGCCTCGCTCGCGAGGAGCGGGCCCGCAGCATCTGCGGGCGCTGCCCGGTCGTCGACGTCTGCGCGGCCACGGCCCTGGCACACGGGGAGAGTTACGGCGTCTGGGGCGGACTGTCCGACGCCGAACGCCGACGGCGGGACGCGGACACCGGCGCCGATGCCGATGCCGGTGTCGCGGAGGCGGCCTAGAGGCAATGCTGTTGCTTTACGGGTCTGCGGGTTGGGGTCGTTGAATGCGGATGGCTCGGGTGCCGGTGTGGGTGGGTTGGGGCCAGGTGTGGTGT
>NZ_JBIVDS010000017.1:0-257860 GCF_044747265.1 Streptomyces sp. NPDC090106
AACACCACACCTGGCCCCAACCCACCCACACCGGCACCCGAGCCATCCGCATTCAACGACCCCAACCCGCAGACCCGTAAAGCAACAGCATTGCCTTTAGGGGGTGTTTCGTAAGTCCTGTGCGGTGGCCGCGGTGTCCGGTGCGTGCTCTCGGTGTGCCGGACGAAAGCCCTCGTACTGGACGTACTTGGGGTTTCGGCCGGTGCGGCGAGAGGGCGTGCCGGGCGCCGCGGGTGCCGTGCGGGACTTTCGAAGCACCCCCTAGCCCCGGCGGTGCTCCGCCTCGAAGCCGATCAGCGGCTCGGGGGCGACGCCCGCGTCCAGCCGGGCCGTGATCACCAACGTCCCCTCCTCCACCTGGTAGTCGAGCGGCAGCCCGAGCCCCCGCATGGAGGCGACCATCCCGGTGTTGGAGGACTGGGTCACGGCGTACACGCTCTCGCACCGGGCCTCGACGGCCATCCCCACCAGCCTGCGGAGCAGTTCCGCGCCGATGCCCCGCCGCTGCCACCCGTCCTCGACGAGCAGCGCGACCTCGGTCTCGTCCCCGTCCCACAGGAGGTGGCCGAGCCCGACGATCCGCCCCGAGGCGGTCTGTACGGCGAGGGTGCGCCCGAACCGGGGGCTGAGCAGGTGGTTGAGGTACCGGTCGGCGTCCCCGACCGGCCCGTGGTAGCGCCGGGTGAGCGTGAGCGGGCTGCACCGCTCGTGCATCGCCTTCGCCGCCTCCAGGTCGTCGGGGTCGGCGCGGCGGACGGTGATGTCCTTGCCCTCGGGCAGCGTCAGCACGTCCTGGCTGCGCGGGACCCGCGGCCCGAGCACCGCGTCCAGTTCCACCAGGGCGCGGGCCCGCGCGAACTCGGTGGGGGTGAACGGCAGGTACGGCCGCTCCACGGTGATCACTCCGCCTTCCGGTGCCCGCAGCCTCATCACGGTGTCGTCGAGCGAGCCGTCGGCGGGGACGTCCCCGCTGTCACGGCTTGCGCGCGGCGGTCCCGCGGGCAGCTGACGGATCGTGCACCGGCCCAGCAACTGGCGCAGCGCCAGCGGGAGTTCGGCGGCGTCCTGAGCGGTGCGGGCGGCGAGCCCGAGCGCCCGGGTCGGCGCGTCCACCAGATCGTGGGCGTCGGCCCGCTCGATCCACGTGCTCGCGCCGCCGGCCTGTGCGACGGCCTTGGTGATCTCCGCGGCCGACAGGTCGGCGGGCGCCCGCAGCAGGAACTCGTCCACCGTGCCCTCGGCCAGCGGATGCGTCTGGAGGCTCAGGATGTCGACGCGCGGCGCGGCGAGGGCCACGCAGAGCGCCGCGAGCGATCCCGGCTCGTCCTTGACCGTCGTCCGCATCCGCCACAGCGCGCTCTCGCCGGACCGCGTCCCCTCGGGCTGCCCGGCCGGCTCCTGCGCTGAGGGCGGCCGGGCACCGGTATCGCCCACCGGGGGCGCGTGGCCGTGGCGGCGTGCCCACCATGTGTGGAAGCCGACCGTGGCGACCAGCGCGACGGCCGAGCCGAGCAGCAGCTCGGGGCCGTCGGGTCCGTGCCCGATCAGGTTGGCCACGGCGTCGGCCACCGCCACCGCCGTGAAGAGCGCGGCCAGCTCGATGACGTCTCGCCGCCAGTGGTGCACCGGGCGGCCGTGCTTCGCCCGCGTCACATCAGACATGTCTCGACTCATGCAGCCACTGTGAAGGAATGGTGTTGCGTGATCACGAACGTCTTGTGTCCGAGCGGTAAAGACTGGAAATGTACCTTTTGTTCAGTGTTGCACGACCCGGTCCGTGATCTTCGCCGGACGGCCGGACCCGAACCCAACCCCCGCCGCCCCAGGGCCCGTTCGACGAGCCGCGCACCGGGGGATGACGCCGGTACGCGGCCCGCCTAAGAGGGTACGGGAGTCGCCGGGGGCTACTGACCGACGCGCCCCGGCTGGAGCACCTGGGTGAACAGCACCGTGCCGTCCGACTCGCGCAGCCGCACCGTCAGCTCGCCGCTGCCGCCGTCGATGTCGACCTCGCCGAAGAACTGGTAGCCGCCCGCGGGGGACACGTTCGACGCGGCCGGCGCCTTGACGAACACCCGCTCGGGTCCGAAGGTCGCGTCCAGCGCGCTCGCCGGGAACGCGCCCGCGTTCAGCGGACCCGAGACGAACTCCCAGAACGGCTCGAAGTCCTTGAACGCCGCTCGCGAGGGCTGGTAATGCTGGGCCGAGGTGTGGTGCACGTCGGCCGTCAGCCACACCGTGCCGGTGATCCGCCGGTGCTTGACGAACCGCAGCAGCTCCGCGATCTGGAGCTCACGCCCGAGCGGCGCGCCCGGGTCGCCCTGCGCGACGGCCTCGATGTTCGGCGCGCCGTCCGTCCCGTCGGGCACCACGAGCCCGATCGGCATGTCCGAGGCGATGACCTTCCACACCGCCCGGGACCGCGCCAGCTCCCGCTTGAGCCACGCCAGTTGCTCGGCCCCGAGGATGCCCTGCGCGTCGGTGCCCTGGTCGTCCGGCGAGTTGGCGTTGCGGTAGGTCCGCATGTCCAGCACGAAGACGTCCAGGAGCGGACCGTGGTGGACCACCCGGTACACCTTGCCGCCCGGGCGGCGCAGCGTCGAGATCGGGAAGTACTCGGAGAACGCCCGCCGGGCCCGGGCGGCCAGCACGTCGACGTTCTTCTCGGTGTAGCGGGTGTCCGCGAAGATCTCGCCGGGGAACCAGTTGTTGGTGACCTCGTGGTCGTCCCACTGGATGATCGAGGGGACCTGGGCGTTGAACGCCCTGAGGTTGTCGTCCAGCAGGTTGTAGCGGAAGTTCCCGCGGAACTCGGCCAGCGTCTCGGCGACCTTGGCCTTCTCCTCGGTGGTGATGTTCCGCCAGGTGCTGCCGTCGGGCAGGGCCACGGACCCGGTGAGCGGGCCGTCGGCGTAGATGTTGTCGCCGCTGCACAGGAAGAAGTCGGGGTCCAGCGCGGCCATCGAGTCGTAGATCCGGTAGCCGCCGAAGTCCGGGTTGATGCCCCAGCCCTGCCCGGCCAGGTCGCCCGACCACAGGAACCGCACCCCGTCGCGCCGTTTCGCCGACGCGGTACGGAACGTGCCGTACACCGGTTCGCCCGTGCGCCGCGGGTCGTCCGGGTCGGCCAGCCGCACCCGGTAGTGGATCTGCTCGCCCGAGGGCAGGCCGTGCAGTCGGGTCGTGCCGGTGAAGTCGGTGTCCGCGCCCAGCAACGGACCCTGCCAGCTGCGGGCGTTGCGGAACGACTCGGTGGCGGACGTCTCGACGATCATCCGCGTGGGACGGTCCGAACGCACCCACACCAGACCGGAGTTCGCGGTCACATCACCCGTCTGCACACCCCAGCCCGCCTGAGGACGTCCGGACAGGGCGAACGCCGGTGCCGCCGCCGCGGGCAGGGTCAGGGCCGCCGACGCGACCAGGGAGCCGCGCAGAACACTGCGGCGGCCGGGCAAGGGACGGTGTGACATCGATACGCCTCCGGGAACGGGATCCGGCCAGTGTGCGATGCCATGCCTACTGGGGCGCCGCAGCGCGCACGCAAACCACGAGTGAACAACTGACCCCACCGGCCCGGAACCGGGCGGGTCTTGTCGGCCTCGGGCGCGTGTCGGGGATCGGCGGCGCTCGTTCGCCTCAGGCACGCGCTCGTACCCCGGAGGCTCTTGTCTCTCGCGGGCACGCGCTCGGGATCCGGGCGGGTCTTGCCCGTTCCGTCTTGGGCACGGGCCCGGGGCCCGGCGGACCTCGTCCCTCTCGGGCATACGCCCGGAACCGGTCGGCTTGCATCCCCGGGTGCGGGTCGGAGCCCTCGCGGTCCTTGTCGCAGGGAATGGGCGGGGAGTCTCCGAGGGCCTTGCTTCCGGGCGGCTGCCGGCAGCAGTCGTTCCCGCGTCCAGTGGGATCCGGTGGATCTTGTCTGTCGGGGGTGCATGCCCAGGACGTGACGGATCTCGCCCCTCTCGGGCTCACCCTCGGAACCGGTCGGCTCGCACCCCGGGTGCGGATGGGAGCCCCTGCTGACCTCACCAGGGAACGGCCGGGGAGCCTCCGAGGGTCTCACCCCCGGGTGGCCGTCGCCAGCAGTCGTACCCCCGTCCGGATGCGTGCGGGCGACAGATGCGCGTACCCGAGGACCAGCCGTACGGCCGCGGGATCGCCGTCGTCCCCGGTGGGCGTGTGCGCGCACTGCGACAGCGGGCGCACCGCGACCCCGGCCGCCGTCAGTCGCGCGACGAGATCCGCCTCGGGACCGTACCGTCCGGGCAGTGCGGCGATCACATGCAGTCCCGCGGCGATCCCGGAGACCTCCGTGCCCGGGAGATGTTCCGCGAGCGCGGCGACCAGGGCGTCCCGCCGCTCCCGGTAGGCGCGCTGGCAGCGGCGCAACTGCCGGTCGTAGTCGCCGTGTTCCACGAACCGGGCGAACACCGCCTGGTCGAGGGCCGGATGACCGAGGTCCATGGTCCGCTTGCGTTCGATCACCTCGTCGGCGAGCGCCTCCGGCACCAGCAGCCAGCCCAGCCTGAGCCCCGGCGCGAGGGACTTGCTGACGGACCCCGTGTAGGCCACCCGGTCCGGGTCGAGTCCTTGCAGCGCGCCCACCGGCGCCCGGTCGTAACGGAAGTCGCCGTCGTAGTCGTCCTCCAGGACGAACCCGTCCACCGACCGTGCCCAGTCCAGCAGTTCGGCTCGGCGCCGCGCCCCGTACGCGATGCCGGTCGGGTACTGGTGCGCGGGCGTGGTCACCGCGGCCCGCGCCCCGCACGCGCGCAACGGCCCCAGGGCGAGTCCCTCGCCGTCCAGCGGCACGGGCACCGGGGTGACCCCGGCCGCCGCGTACAGGGCGTCGTGCTGAGGGCTGCCCGGGTCCTCGACGGCCACCCGGCGCAACCCGCGCGCGTGGAGCGCGAATCCCAGCAGGGTCGTCGCCTGGGCCACTCCGGAGACCACCACGATCCGCTCCGGGTCGGCGACCACGCCCCGGCGCCGCGCGAGCAGTTCGGCCAGCGCGGTCCGCAGCCGGGGCAGCCCGCGCGGATCGGGATAGCCGAGGTCGTGATGGGGGAGTGCGGCGAGCACCGCACGCTGCGCGGCGGACCAGGCGGTGCGCGGGAACAGCGACAGATCCGGCGTCCCGGGCACGAAGTCGGCCGCGGCGCCCGCCGGACGCGGCGCGAGATCACGCGCGCGTGCCCGTGTGGCGCGGGCCGCGCCGCCCACCCAGGTGCCCGCGCCGCGCCCGCTGCGCAGATAGCCCTCGGCGGTCAACTGCTCGTACGCCTCCGTGACCAGCCCCCGCGACACCCCGAGGTCGGCCGCCAGGTCCCGGCTGGACGGCAGTCGTGTCCCGGGCGAGAGCCGCCCCGAGCGCACCGCCTCCCGCAGCGCTTCCTGAAGGGCCCGCCCCCGCGCGCGTGCGGGCGCCGCGACGGCGGGAAGCAGCACCTCCCACGCCCTGGAGATCCCGGACGCGCCGGAAGTCCCCGCGCCCTCACCCCTGTCGGAGTCCCCGGGCCGGCGATTGGTCCCCGATGGCGTCATGGAAGTGGACCTTAAACCGGACCGCCCCGCTGCCTAGCGTCGCTCCCATGAACGTCACCACCACCCGCGGCGCGCTCCTGGTCGCGTGCGCCGCCGTCCTCGTCGGCGCCTCCTTCACGGCGAACAGCGTCCTCGGCGACTACCCGTACCCGGGCGGCCAGTTCCTGCGCTACGGGCTCGCCTGCCTGCTGCTCCTCCCCGTGGCCGGACGGGGCTCCCCGGCCCGGTTGAGGGCGCTGACGCCTCGCCAGTGGGGCCGCCTCGCGCTGCTCTCGGGGATCGGGATGGTCGGGTTCAACATGGCGGTTATCGCCGCCGAACGCACCGCCGAACCGGCCGTGCCCGGGGTGTTCGTGGGCTGCGCGCCGGTCGTGGTGGCCGTCCTCGTCCCGCTGCTCGACGGGCGGCGGCCCCGGCGGACGGTCCTCGCGGGGGCGTCGGTCGTCGCGGCGGGCGCGTTCACCGTCCAGGGCTGGGGCCGTACGGACGGCGCGGGGCTCGCGTTCTCCGGGTGCGCGCTCGCCGGTGAGGTGGGGTTCGCGGTGCTGGCGGTGCCGTTGCTGAGGCCGCTGGGGCCGCGCCTGCTGTCGGTCACGGTCTGCGGGGTCGCCGCGGCCGAGTCGCTGGCCGCCGGAGCCGTCCTGGACGGGGGCGCGTGGCTGCGGATGCCTGACGGGACCGAGGCCGCCGCGCTGCTGTGGCAGGCGGCGGTCGTCACCGTCGTCGGGTTCGTCTGCTGGTACATGGGGCTTCAGCGGATCGGTGCCGAGCGCGCCACGCTCTTCTCCGGTCTCATCCCGGTCGCCGCCGCCTGTACCGCCCCGCTGGTCGGGACGGGCACCTACGGCGCCGCGCAGGCCGCGGGCAGCGTCCTGGTCGGCGCCGGAGTGGCCCTGGGATCAGGGGTGTTCGGGGCGCGGGGCGGGTCAGCGGCTGCCGTCGAGGATCACGCGCGCGACGAGCGCCGGGTCGTCGTTCATCGGGCAGTGACCGCAGCCGGGGAGCCGCACGAGGCGCGCCTTGGGGATGGCGTGCTTGGCGCGGACGCCCTGACGGCGCAGCAGGAGGCGGTCCTTGGTGCCCCAGGCGACGGTGACCGGGATGCCGGGGACGTCGTCGGTGAACCGGACCGAGCCGCCCGCGCGGAGGGTCGCCTCGAAGCCCGGGGCGTTCACCAGGGCGAGGGTCTCGGCGACGACCGCCTCGGGTGAACGGCGGCCGGGGCGGGCGTAGATGGTGCTCGTCAGTGCGGTCCGGCCGGCCGCGGAGCGCGAGAGCCGGTCCACCACCGGCAGCGGCATCCGGACGGCTATCCCGCGCATCGCGAGCAGCACGGTGAACGCGTACCGCCGCTCCGCCTCCGACCAGAACCCGGCGGGCGACAGCGCGGTCACCGACCGCACGAGCCGCTCCCGGCCCAGCTCCAGCGCGATGAGCCCGCCGAGCGAGTTGCCCGCGACGTGCGGCCGGTCCAGCTCCAGCGCCTCGCAGAGACCGGCGAACACGGCGCTCGTCGTGGCGAGGTCGTACGACAGCGCGGCGGGCAGGCCGGGGGAGGCGCCGAAGCCGGGCAGGTCCACGGCGATGACGTCGCGCTCGGTGGCCAGGATGTCGACCACCGGGTCCCAGGCCTGCCGGTGGTGGCCGATGCCGTGCAGCAGGAGCAGCGGCTCGCCGCGGCCCACGCGCGCGTAGTCGACGGTCACGGACTGCGGGCCGTGCGGGGAGGGGACCTTGAACGAGACGGTGGCGGCCATGGGGTGTGCTCCTCGACGAGTACTCGGACACGCGGACGGGCGCTGCGGAGGCGGATCGGCCGTCGCGGACGCGGGCGGCGAACGACTGTAGACAGCTTGTCAGCAATTGCTACTGGCGGGTAGCCCCTGTGGTGTGACCCATGGCCCCTGCGCCTGGACAGCTCCCGGCAAGTGGGCTGGGATGGTCGGGTGACGACCGACATCGAGACCGACGTCTTCGAAGAACACCGCCGCGTCCTGCTGGGGGTCGCCTACCGCATGCTCGGCAGGGTGGCCGACGCGGAGGACGTGGTCCAGGAGGCATGGCTGCGCTGGGCCGGCGTCGACAGCGCCGAGGTGCGCGACCCCCGCGGCTTCCTGGTGCGCGTCACGACCCGCCTCGCCCTCGACCGGCTGCGCCAGATCAAGTCGCGCAACGAGTCCTACGTCGGCCCCTGGCTCCCCGAGCCCTACGAGACCGACTTCGGCGACACCGTGCCCGACACCGCGGAACGCGCGGTGCTCGCCGACTCCGTCTCCTTCGCCGTGCTCGTCGTCATGGAGTCCCTGTCGCCGCTGGAGCGCGCCGTGTTCGTGCTCCGGGAGGCCTTCGGCTACCCCTACGCGGACATCGCCGCCGTGCTCGAACGCGACGAGGCCGCCGTGCGCCAGCTCGCGGGCCGGGCCCGCAAGCACGTCGAGGAGCGCCGCCCGCGCTACGAGGTCGACCCCGCCCAGCGCCGGGATCTGACCGAACGGTTCCTCGCCGCCGCCTTGGAGGGCGACATCGACGGGCTGATGTCGCTGCTCGCCCCCGACGTCCGTCTCGTCGGCGACAGCGGCGGCAAGACGAAGGCACCGCTGCGGATCATCGACACCGCCGCCAAGGTGGGCCGTTTCCTCGCGGGCACCGCGCACAAGGGTGTCCCGGACATGTCGTACCGGTTCATCGAGGTCAACGGCGGTCCCGCGCTGCTGCTGCTGTCCGGCGGCAAGCCCGACACGCTCTTCCAGCTGGACGTCGCCGACGGCCGCATCCAGTCGGTCTACGTCGTCCGCAACCCCGACAAGCTCCGCCCCCTGGCCACCGGCTGACCGGGCGCCCGGCCCCGACGAGCCCCCGTCCTGTGACGGGGGCTTTGCCGTGCCGTCACACATGTTGCCGCGCACGAACGGGTCGTGAACGTTCACGACCGCCGTCCCTGTGAGTGGGCCAAGGGTTGGAGGATTGGTATTGACCAAGGGTGGGGGCCGCCCTATGGTCGCAGAGAAGTGCAACAACCTTTAATAAACAAGGGCGCTAAAACGCCGCCGGAACACGGCGATTGCGGAGGACAGGGTGGGGACCACGCAACTGGAATCGGTGGCGGAACCGAAGTACTGGCATCTGAGGACCGTGCTCAGCGAGGCACTGGACTCCGAGTTCTCGGTGGGGGAGATCCTCCCCAACGAGCGAGACCTCGCGGCCCGGTTCGGTGTCGCCCGCGCCACGCTCC
This sequence comes from Streptomyces sp. NPDC090106, assembly GCF_044747265.1. NCBI lineage: Bacteria > Bacillati > Actinomycetota > Actinomycetes > Kitasatosporales > Streptomycetaceae > Streptomyces > Streptomyces sp. NPDC090106. The sequence goes on from NZ_JBIVDS010000017.1 coordinate 8,780, forward strand.
GGCAGGCGCTCGAACAGCTCGAACTGGAAGGCCGCCTCCAGCGTCGCCGCGGAGTCGGCACCACGGTCGCCCCGCCGCGCGTGGGCGTCGCCGTGGGCACCGAGCAGCACATCTGGCCGGGCGCTTCGGGGGACGCCTGGCAGCTCAGCGACAGCACGTTCGAGGTGCCGTCCGCGGCCGTCGCGGCGGCCCTGGAGACCGGCCAGGACGAACCCGTGCACATCGTGCGCCGCTCCCGGATGACCCACGGTCAGCCGGTCGCCGCCGAACTGCTGCACGTCCCGGCGTCCTCGGTGCCCGACCTCTCCGCGATCGACGCCCCGTCGGGCGCGGCACGCGCGCGTGCGGTCCTGCGCGAACTGCACCGGCTGGACCTGGAGGGCCAGGACAGCGCCGTCGAACTCGGCTCGGCCCGCGCCGACGACGCCAAGCAGCTGGACCGGCTCCCCGGGGCACCCGTCCTCGTGGTGACCACCCGCTACTTCGCCCGGAGCCGCACGGCCGCGCTCTCCGTCGCCACGTACCGCGCCGACACGTGCCGCCTGACCTTCGGCGACTCGGGCGCGGTGGAGATCCACGAGGACCCCGAACGCCGGGCCTCCTGACACTCCCCGCCGACGGACGCGCGCCCCGGGGACGCCCCGGGGACGCCCCGGGGCGCGCGTCCGTCTCAGCGCCGCGCGGTGACCGTGCCCTCCACCGCGAACAACTGCTCCTCGACATGGTCCAGCGCGAGGCGCAGCGCACCGGTCGCCGCGGCCGCCTCGCCCAGCAGCGACAGAGCCACCTTCGGCGGACGCAGACAGTAACGCGCCAACTCCGCGCGCAGCGGCTCCAGTACGCCGTCCAGGCCGGCCGCCCAGCCACCGATCACGACGACCTCCGGGTCGAGGGCGAGCGCGAGCGCCGCGACATCGTGCACAAGACGCTGGATGAACCGCTCCACGGCCGCGCGCGCCCGCTGGTCGCCCTGCCGGGCCTCCGCGAAGACCTTGGCCACCGCCTGCTCGTCGAGCGGGTGCAGCGGCTCGTCCGTGGTCGACAGCAACGTCTCCGGTGTGACCTCGCGGCCCAGCAGGTGCAGCGCGCCGATCTCACCGGCCGCCCCGCCGAACCCCCGGTGCAGCCGCCCCCCGATCAGCGCCCCCGCGCCCGGGCTCAGCCCCGCCAGCACCATCACCACGTCGTCGGACTCCGTGGCGGCGCCCTTCCAGTGCTCGGCGACCGCCGCCGCGTTGGCGTCGTTCTCCACGAGCACCGGGCACTTGAAGGAACGGCTCAGCCGCTCGCCCAGGTTCAGCCCCGTCCACTCCGGCAGCGCCGTCCCCAGCCGGACCGTGCCGTCCGCCTCCACGATCCCGGGCGTGGCCACCCCGACGGCCCGCAGGGAACCCCGGGCCACCCCGGCCCGGCGCAGCAGCTCCGCGACCGCGCCCCGCACCCGCTCCAGCCGCTCGTCGGCCGACGCGGTTTCGCCGACGTCCCGGGTCTGCGCGCCGATCACCCGCCCGTCCAGATCGGCCAGCAGCGCGGCCACCCGGTGCGCGCCGACCTCCAGACCGAGCAGATGCCCGGCCTCGGCCCGGAACCTGAACCGCCGAGCGGGCCGCCCCTGACGCCGCACCGCGCTCTCGTCGGCGGCCGTCTCGACGACGTACCCCGCCTCGATGAGCCCTTCGACCACGCCCTCGACCGTCGGCCGGGACAGGCCCGTCACCCGGGTGATCTCCGTCAGCGTCGCGCAGTCCGTGGCACGCAGCGCGTGCAGCACCACCGCGGAATTGATCCTTCGCAGCAGCGAGGGATCCCCGCCGGTCAGCCGCCCCACCGTCCGTCCTCCCAGCTCGTGCGCGTGTTGGCCGGATCGTACTCGGCCCGGCGGACCCCGGCGAGTGTCCCGACCGCCCGTTCCCGATCAGCCCGGCGCCACGAACCCCGACTCGTACGCCGTGATCACCGCCTGAGTGCGGTCCCGCGCGCCCAGCTTCGCGAGCACGGCGCTGACATGGGACTTCACCGTCTCCGTCCCGACGGTCAGCCGCGCGGCGATCTCCGCGTTCGACAGACCGCGCGCCATCAGCCGCAGCACCTCGGCCTCCCGCTCGGTGAGCTGTGCCCGGTCCAGCAGCGCGCGGGCCGCACGGTTCCCGCCGTCCTCGCCGTACTGCGCGGCCAGTTGCCGCACCGACGCCGGGAACAGCAGCGACTCGCCCTCGGCGACCAGCCGTACCGCGTGCACGATCTCCGCCGCCCGGGCCCGCTTCAGCAGGAACCCGTCCGCGCCCGCACGCAGTGCCTCGTACACGTACTCGTCGTTCTCGAACGTCGTGATCACGAGGATCTTCGGCGGGGCGTCGACCGTGCGCAGTACCGCGCGCGTGGCCTCGATCCCGTCGAGCAGCGGCATCCGCACGTCCATGGCCACCACGTCCGGCCGCAGGCTCCGCACCAGCGGTATCACCGCCGCCCCGTCCGCGGCCTCCCCGACCACCTCGATGTCGGGCTGCGCCTCCAGCACGGCCCGCAGGCCTGCGCGAACGAGGGGTTCGTCGTCGACGAGGAGAACGGTGACGGGCATCCGGCCAGCGTAGATCAGCGCAGCGGCAGGTCGACCCGCACCTGCCAGTCGCCCCGGTCCGGGCCCGTGTGCGCCCGCCCGCCCAGCAGGGCCGCGCGCTCGCGGATGCCGCGCAGCCCGCTGCCCCGCCCGGGGCCCGGTATCCGCGCGGTGAGCGGATTGCGGACCTCCAGGCCGAGTCCCCCGCCGTCCACCGCGATCCGCACCGTCACGGGGACGGCGCCCGCGTGCCGCAGCACATTGGTCAGGGACTCCTGGAGGATGCGGTACCCCTCGCGGGAGACCGGCCCCGGCACCGTGTCCAGCGGCCCCGTCGTCTCGACGTCGACCTTCGCCCCCGAGGCCCGCGCGGACTCCAGCAGCCGGTCGGCGTCCGCCAGCGTGGGACGGCTGCCCACCGGACGGCCCGACTCGCGCAGCACGCCGAGCACCCGCTCCAGATCCTCCAGGGCGGCCCGGCCCGTCTCCTCGATCGCGATCAGCGCCCGGTCGGTGAAGGCCGGATCGGCGGCGGCCCGGGCCGCGCCCGCCTGCACGACGGCCACGGTCAGGGCATGCCCGATCGAGTCGTGCAGCTCCCGCGCGATGCGGTTGCGCTCCAGGAGTTGCTCCGTGCGCTCCTCCAACGCGGTGAGCCGCTCGGCGGCCGACGGACCCAGCAGCCGCAGCGCGACCGCGGTGATCAGCGAACCCGCGGCGAGGACGGTCCCCGCCATCGCCGCCAACAGCACCGGCACCAGCAGCACATGCCACCCGCGGTGCCCGCCCAGCAGCGCCACGTCGACGTCCTGCCCGAACGCCGCCGACACCAGGTCCACCGTCGCGATCAGCGACTGCACGAGGAACAGCGAGGTCGCGCAGCCGATCAGCAGCCGCGCCTGGAGCCACACGACCAGCCGCCCCCGGTCGCCCCAGCCGGCCGACGGCGCCACGACCACACCGGCGCTCTCGCCGTCGGGCCGCTGACCGGTCAGCAGCATCCTGGCCTGGAGGCCCTCCACGGTGCGCATCGCGGGCACCAGCCCCACGGGCACGAGCAGCAGGGCCGCCACCGCCCACGTCCACCAGGCCTCGCGCACGAACAGCCACAGCGACGGCCACACGATCGCGATGGACAGATGCAGCAGCCGTGTGTACGTCACCGCCCGGCCGAACGGGCGCAGTAAACGGGGAGAGCGGACCATGCCGTCATCGTGCCAGCCGGCACCGGCGGCGGACCTCCCCCGCACGGGGGAGACGATCTCCCCTCACGGGGGAGGCGCCCGCCCCGGCCCGGACGGCACGCTGCTGCCATGACCAGCATCGAAGTCCGCGACCTCACCAAGGAGTACGGCACCCGGCGAGCGGTGGACGACCTCACCGTCACCGTGCTGCCGGGCCGCGTCACCGGCTTCCTCGGCCCCAACGGGGCGGGCAAGTCCACCACGATGCGGCTCGTCCTCGGCCTCGACCGGCCCACCTCCGGCACCGCCACCCTCGGCGGCCGCGCCTACGCCACGCTCCACGAACCCCTGCGTCACGTGGGCGCGTTGCTCGACGCCCAGGCCGCGCACGGCTCCCGCACCGGCCGCGACCACCTGCGCGCCCTCGCCGTCAGCAACCGGATACCCGAGCGCCGGGTGGACGACCTGCTCGCCGAGACGGGGCTCGCCGCGGTCGCCCGCCGCCGGGTGCGGAGCTACTCCCTGGGCATGCGGCAGCGGCTCGGCATCGCCGCCGCCCTGCTCGGCGACCCGGCCGTGGTCATGCTCGACGAACCCTCCAACGGACTCGACCCGGAGGGCATCATCTGGATCCGGGGCCTGCTGCGCCGGCTCGCGGGGGAGGGCCGCACGGTCCTCGTCTCCAGCCATCTCATGCACGAGACGGCGTCCTTCGCCGACCACCTCGTGGTGCTGGGCCGGGGCCGGCTCCTCGCCGACACCCCGATGCGAGAGTTCATCCACGCCCGCGCCCGCCCGAGCGTCCGTGTCCGCACCAGCGACCCCACCGCCCTGGAAGCGGCCCTCGCCGGACACGGTCACCAGGCCGTCGAGCACGAGGACGGCCACTGGACCGTGCACCACGCCCGCGTCGACGACATCGGCCGCATCGCCTCCGCCGCGGGCGTACCACTGCTCGAACTCGCCGCGGAAGAGGGCACCTTGGAGCAGGCCTATCTCGATCTGACGTCCGCCGAAGCCGAGTTCACCGCACAGCCGCAGGAGGCCTGACATGGCGCCGACGCCCGACCGCCCCGCCCCGTTCCCGTTCGCGCCCGTCCTGCACTCCGAGTGGCTCAAGATCCGCACCCTGCGCTCGCTCCTCGGGGCGCTCCTGGCCCTGTTCGGGGTCAGCGTCGCGTTCTCGGCCCTCGCGGGCGCCACGTCCGAGGCCGACACGGACCCCCTGTTCACGGCGCTGTCCGGCGCGACGGTCGGCCAGATCGCCGCCGTCACCTTCGGCGCGACGGCCGTCTCCGGCGAGTTCCACGGTGGCGCCCTGCGGCTCTCCCTGGCTGCGGTGCCGCGCCGCGGACACTGGTTCGCGGCCAAGGCGACCGCGATCGCCGTACCCGCCCTGGCGGTCGGCCTGGTGACCGCCCTCGCCGCGCTCCTCGCCGCACGGGCCGGGCTCGGCGAGGCGGCCGGAGCCCTGACGGCGGGCGAGCAGGTCCGCGCGGTGGTGGGCTGCGGCCTCTACCTGACGCTGATGGCCCTGTTCGCGGCCGGACTCGCGGCACTGCTGCGCAGCGGCGTGGGCGCCCTGTCGGTGCTGATCCCGTTCGTCCTCGTCGTGTCGTTCGTGATCGGGGACGCGGCGGGCACGGCAGTGGACTTCCTGCCCGACCGCGCCGGACAGATAGCCCTGCACGGGACGTACGACGGCCCGCTCGGACCGTGGTCCGGCCTCGCGGTGACCGCGCTGTGGACGGCCGCCGCCCTGCTCGCGGGCGCGTGGAGCATACGGCGCCGGGACGCCTGACGGGCCGCGGCCGGGGGCTTGCCGGATATGGGGGTGAGTCGTCCGAGGGGGCGTCTGCACGTCCGCCCCGGGACGGTCAACGGGATGCGGACGGGGCGTCCGACGGGACGCTTGAGGGGATGTGTGAGGGGACGCGGACCGGCTGTCCGCCGGGAAGGGACGGGTCGTCCCAGGGGCCGCCTTACGGCACCTGACCGGCCATCCGACGGGGCGCGGACCCTCCGACCGACGGGGGCCTGACGGGTTGCCTGACGAGACATGGACGGGCCGTCCGCCGAGCCGTGGACGGGACGCCTGACGGGACACGGACGGGCCGTCCACCGGTGACGCCTGGCGGGCTCGTGCCTGCTGTCCAACAGGATGCGAACCCGGCTGACCGACGGGTCCTGACAGCCCGTCCAACGGGACCCTGACCCGGCCGTCTGACGCGACACAGACCGGCCGTCCAACGGGACATGGACCGCCCGTCCAACGGAACATGGACTGGCCGTCTGACGCGACACGGACCGCCCGTCCAAGGGGACACGTACCGGCCGCCCAAAGGGACACGGACCGCCCGCCCAACGGGACACGCACCGCCCGTCCGACGCGACACGGACCGGCCCTGTGCCGGGGCCGCTGGGCCGGTGGGTTGACGGGGCGCCAGATGTCAGTGGGGCCCGCTTTACTGGGGCTCATGGACATCGCGCGGCACATCGCCCTCATCGACGAGCTGTGCCTCCGCCCCTTCCCGGCGGAGCACGCCTTCCACCTCGCGGAGTTAGCGGCCGGCCACGGCCTCAGGGAGGTGAGCGACCCAGCGGAGCGAGCGGCGGCGGTGGACCGGTACCACCACGAACTGGAGGCTGTCCGCGACGGTCTGGCACCGCGCCGGGGCGAGCCCCACCACCTGAACCTCCAGACGGTCCAACTGCGCCGCGCGCACGAGGAGATACCCGAGCCGTGGGCCTCCCGCAGCGACGAGGCGGGCTTCGCCTACCTCTGGGAGGACCCCGGGACGGGGCGCTGGATCGCGGTGGCCGTCGCCGACCGGGACCCGGCCGACGAGGTCCGGCTCCTGGCCGTCGTCACGGTCATAGACCCGCCGTGACGCGCAGCCGCGCGAACTCCTCCGCCATCGTCGCCGCCGTCCAGTGCGCGTTCAGCCCGCTCGGATTCGGCAGCACCCACACCCGCGTCCGTCCGAACGTCCGCTCCTGCGGCCCCACCTGGGCCTTGCGCTCGCCGAAGGCGGCCCGGTAGGCGGTGACGCCCACCACGGCCAGCCACCGCGGCTCGAACCGCTCCACCCGCAGCACCAGTTGCCTCCCGCCCTCGCGGTACTCCTCCGCGCTCAGCTCGTCGGCCCGCGCGGTCGCCCGCGCCACGACATTGGTGATGCCGAGCCCGTACGACAGCAGTTCCGACTGCTCCGACGGCTTCATCAGCCGGGGCGTGAACCCCGACAGATGCAGCACCGGCCAGAAGCGGTTCCCGGGCCGGGCGAAGTGATGGCCCGTCGCGGCCGTCATCAGGCCCGGGTTGATCCCGCAGAACAGCACGCCGAGGCCGTCCGCGACCACGTCGGGGACGAGCCGGTCGCGGGCGGCCTCCAGTTCCGCCTGGGTGAAGCGGGGCACGACGTGCCGGTCAGAGGATCGCGCCGGGCGTGTAGCCCGCGGCCTCGGGGTGCTGCTTGGCGATCTCCTCGATCCGGGCGACGACCACACCGACCTGGGCCGCCGCGGCGCCCGTGAAGGACAGCTTGTCGGCCATCAGCGCGTCCAGCTGTGCCCGGTCCAGCGGGATCCGCTCGTCCGCGGCCAGCTTGTCCAGCAGCTCGTTGCGCTCGGCGCCCTGCTCGCGCATCGCCAGCGCCGAGGCCACCGCGTTCTCCTTGATCGCCTCGTGCGCGACCTCACGGCCCACGCCCGCGCGCACCGCGCCCATCAGCACCTTGGTGGTGGCGAGGAACGGCAGGTAGCGGTCCAGCTCCCGGGCGACGACCGCGGGGAAGGCGCCGAACTCGTCGAGCACCGTCAGGAACGTCTCCAGCAGACCGTCCAGCGCGAAGAACGCGTCCGGCAGCGCGACCCGGCGCACCACCGAGCAGGACACGTCGCCCTCGTTCCACTGGTCGCCCGCCAGCTCGCCCGTCATCGACGCGTAGCCGCGCAGGATGACCATGAGCCCGTTGACCCGCTCGCAGGAGCGCGTGTTCATCTTGTGCGGCATCGCCGAGGAGCCGACCTGGCCCGGCTTGAAGCCCTCGGTCACCAGCTCGTGCCCGGCCATCAGCCGGATCGTCTTGGCCAGCGAGGACGGCGCCCCCGCGAGCTGCACCAGCGCGGTGACGACCTCGTAGTCCAGCGAGCGCGGGTAGACCTGGCCGACCGAGGTGAACGCCTGCGCGAAGCCCAGGTGGGTCGCGATCCGCTGCTCCAGTTCGGCGAGCTTGCCGGCGTCCCCGCCCAGCAGGTCCAGCATGTCCTGCGCGGTGCCGACGGGGCCCTTGATGCCCCGCAGCGGATAGCGCCCGAGGAGCTCCTCGACCCGGCCGTACGCCACGAGCAGCTCGTCGGCGGCGGTCGCGAACCGCTTGCCCAGCGTCGTCGCCTGCGCGGCCACGTTGTGCGAGCGCCCCGCCATGACCAGCTCGGCGTACTCGCCCGACAGCTTCCCGAGGCGGGCGAGCACGGCCACCGTGCGGTCGCGCACCAGCTCCAGGGAGAGCCGGATCTGGAGCTGCTCGACGTTCTCGGTGAGGTCGCGCGAGGTCATGCCCTTGTGCACGTGCTCGTGCCCGGCGAGGTCGTTGAACTCCTCGATCCGCGCCTTCACGTCGTGCCGCGTGACCTTCTCACGCGCGGCGATGGACTCCAGGTCCACGGTGTCGAGCACGCGCTCGTAGTCGGCGATCGCCTCGTCCGGCACCTCGATCCCGAGGTCCTTCTGGGCCCGCAGCACGGCGAGCCAGAGCTGCCGCTCCAGCCTCACCTTCTGCTCGGGGGACCAGAGCGTGGCGAGCTCGGCGGAGGCGTACCGTCCGGCGAGGACGTTCGGGATGCGGGGCTTGGCGGGCGCTGAAGTCACGTGTCCAGATTCTACTGGCGATTAGTGCAGGCCAACGCCCCGGTCTCACTGGTCGGAACCTACGAGACCCCCGTCACAGCGCCGGCTACGCGGCGGGACCCTCGTAAGGGAGCAGTTCGGCGCGTTTCGGGGGCAGGCCGTCGCCGGAGGAGCGGCCGGTCAGACGGCGGCCGATCCACGGGAGCAGGTACTGCCTGGCGAACCGGGCGTCGGCCGCGCGGCGGGCGGCCCAGGCGGGTGGGGGAGTGGCCGGCATCGGGGTGCGCCACTCGGTGTCCTCGGGGGCGTAGCCGAGGCTCTGCCAGACGGCCTCGGCGACCCGGCGGTGGCCCTCCGGGGTCAGATGCAGACGGTCCACGTCCCACATGCGGGGGTCGCCGAGGGACGGGGCGCCGTACAGGTCCACGACGAGCGCGCCGTGGCGCGCGGCGAGGGCGTCGACGCAGTCGAACAGCTCCTCCATGCGGGGCCGGAAGCGCTCCATGACCGGCCCCTGGCGGCCCGGGCTGCGCATCAGCACGAGCTGCTTGCAGGACGGCGCGAGCCGTTCCACGGCCTCCGTGAGCAGACCGGTCACCTTCGGCATGTCGCACTTGGGGCGCAGCGTGTCGTTGAGCCCGCCCACCAGCGTGATCACGTCAGGGCGCATGGCCGCCGCGACGTCGATCTGCTCGTCGACGATCTGCTGGATGAGCTTGCCGCGCACCGCGAGGTTCGCGTAGCGCAGACCGGGGGTGGCGGCGGCCATCCGGCCGGCCAGGACATCGGCCCAGCCGCGGTAGGAGCCGTCGGGCAGCAGGTCCGACATGCCCTCGGTGAAGGAGTCGCCGACGGCGACCAGGCTGGTGAAGGTGGGGTTCGTGTGCATCGCGACAGAAATCGTATCCCGTGCACATACCCGGCGGTCGGTCCCCCCGGGTACCTCCCCCTTCCAGCCCGGTCGCCTCAGGGCCCCGCCCTCCCAGCCCGGTCGCCCCGGCCGGGAGGTCGGCTACGCGCGCTGCCCGAACAGCCTCCGCAGCACGTCCTCCATGGTCACCAGACCCGCCAGCCGGCCGTCGTCGCCGACCGCCGCCGCCAGATGCGTACGGCTGCCGCGCATGGCCGTCAGGACGTCGTCCAGCGGAGTGCTCTCCTTCACGCGCGCGATGGGCCGCATGTCCCGCACCTTGAACGGGACGTCACGCGGGGAGGCGTCCAGGGCGTCCTTCACATGGAGGTAGCCCGTGAGCCTGCGCGTCTCGTCGACCACCGGGAAGCGGGAGAACCCGGACCGGGCCGACAACTGCTCCAGCTCCTCCGGAGTGACGCCCACGCGCGCGTAGACGACCTGCTCCAGCGGGAGGACGACATCGCGCACCGGGCGCCGGCCCAGCTCCAGGGCGTCGTGCAGACGCTCCCGGGTGCGGTCGTCGATCAGGCCCGCCTCGTCGGAGTCCTTGACCAGTCGCGCCAGCTCGTCGTCCGAGAACGTCGCCGCGACCTCGTCCTTCGTCTCGACCCGCATCAGCCGCAGCAGGGTGTTGGCGAACGCGTTGATCGTGAAGATCACCGGCCGCAGCGCCCGCGACAGCGTTACCAGCGGCGGGCCGAGCACCAGCGCGCTGCGCACCGGCTCCGCGAGGGCGATGTTCTTGGGCACCATCTCGCCGAGCAGCATGTGCAGATACGTGGCGACGGTCAGCGCGATCACGAACGACACCGCGTGTCCGACACCCGTCGGGACACCGAGCGCGTGGAACACCGGCTCCAGCAGATGTTCGATCGCCGGTTCGGCGACCACACCCAGGATCAGGGTGCACAGCGTGATGCCGAGCTGGGCCGCCGCCAGCAGCGCCGACACGTGTTCGAGCCCCCACAGCACGCTCTTGGCGCGGCGGTCGCCCTCCTCGGCGTACGGCTCGATCTGGCTGCGGCGCACGGAGATCAGCGCGAACTCGGCGCCGACGAAGAAGGCGTTGACGACGAGGGTCGCCAGACCGATCAGCAACTGGATCGTGGTCACTTGCCCGCCTCCTCGTGGGTCGCGGCGTCGTCGAGCGGTGCCCGCAGCAGTACGCGTGCGGCCCGCCGGCCCGAGGCGTCCACCACGTCCAGCCGCCAGCCGGCGACCTCCACGGTGTCCCCGACCAGCGGTATGCGGCCCAGTTCGGCCGCGACCAGGCCGGCCAGCGTCTCGTAGGGGCCCTCGGGGGCCTTCAGGCCCACGCGCACGAGCTGGTCCAGACGGGCCGAACCGTCGGCCGAGAACAGGGCGTGGCCCTCGTCGTCGCTGCCGGCGGAGGCGATGTCGGGCGTCTCGTGCGGGTCGTGCTCGTCACGGACCTCGCCGACCACCTCCTCGACGATGTCCTCCAGGGTGGCGACACCGGCGGTGCCGCCGTACTCGTCGATGACGACGGCCATCGTGCGCTTGCCGGACAGCCGGTCCAGCAGGCGGTCGACGGTGAGCGACTCCGGGACGAGCAGCGGCTCGCGCATCACCTCGGAGACCGGGACCCGCGACCGCTGTTCGGCGGGGATCGCCAGGACGTCCTTGATGTGCGCGGTGCCGACGACCGAGTCGAGGTTGCCGCGGTAGACCGGGAAGCGGGACAGGCCCGTCGCCCGGGTGGCGTTCGCGACGTCCTCGCAGGTCGCCTGGGTGTCCAGGGCGATGACCTGGACGCGCGGGGTCATCACGTTCTCGGCGGTGAGATCGGCGAGGTTCAGGGTGCGCACGAACAGCTCGGCGGTGTCCGCCTCCAGCGCGCCCTCCTTGGCGGAGTGGCGGGCCAGCGCGGCCAGCTCCTGCGGCCCGCGCGCGGCGGCCAGCTCCTCCGTGGGCTCGACGCCGAAGCGGCGCACGATGCGGTTCGCCGTGTTGTTGAGATGGGTGATGAAGGGCCGGAACGCGGCGCTGAACCAGCGCTGGGCGTTGCCCACCGTCTTGGCCACGGCCAGGGGCGAGGAGATCGCCCAGTTCTTCGGCACGAGTTCGCCGACGACCATCAGGAACACCGTCGACAGCGCCGTACCGATCACCAGTGCGATGGACGAGGAGGCCGACGACGAGACGCCGAGCGACTCCAGCGGCCCCGCGATCAGCTTCGCGATCGACGGTTCGGAGAGCATGCCGACGACCAGGTTGGTGACGGTGATGCCGAGCTGTGCGCCGGAGAGCTGGAACGTCAGGTTGCGTACGGCCTTCAGGGCGCCGGCGGCGCCCCGTTCGCCGCGTTCGGCGGCTCGTTCCAGGTCTCCGCGCTCGACCGTGGTCAGCGAGAACTCGGCGGCGACGAAGGCGCCGCAGGCCAGCGAGAGCAGGACCGCCACGAACAGGAGGAGCACTTCGGTCATCGGGTCACCTCCGTCCCATGATCGGACAGGGCGGAGAGGATCGCGCGATCTCGTGCACGACGGGGGTGCACCGGCTTGCTGCTGGGACTACTGGGAGGCTCGCCCATGGGCGGACGCTCACACCTTTCATTGGAGGACCGAATGGTCCCCCAATAGTAAAGGACGAGCAAAGCTGATCAGTGTGTGAGGTGCTTCACCCAGCGCCGCCAGTGTTCCTCGGGCTCGTACCCGGCCGCCCGCCACGCCGCCTGCCCGCCCTCGTTGCGCACCAGCACCATCGCGTCCCCGCGCCGTCCGCCGAGCGCCGCGAACCGCTCCTCCGCCGCCGTCAGCAGCGCTGAGCCGATGCCCTGACGGCGCCGCTCCGGGTGCACCGCCAGCCGGTACAGATGGCAGCGCCACCCGTCGAAGCCGGCGATCACCGTGCCGACGAGCTCCCCGTCCCGCTCGGCGAGGATCAGCGCCTGCGGATCCCGCGTCACGAGCCGCTCCACACCGTCCCGGTCGTCACTGATGCTCGTCCCCTCGGCCGCCGTCTTCCAGAAGGCGAGCACGGCATCGAGATCGGCGGGTGTCGCGGCACGCAAACGTAGATCGGTCATACGGCGATCCCACCACGCGTCCGTGATGCCGCAGCCGAAATTCCACGATGCGGACGGCCGCCGCCCGCCCGGCCGGCGACGACGGACGCGGACGCGTCCGTGGACCGCGCGCCGGGGTGCTCGTTCGGAGGTGGCCCGGTTGCCGGTGGCCGCCGCCGCCCGGACGGGCGGGCCGAGTTCCGGTGACCGCGCGGGGGCCGCCGCCGGTCCCCGGCATCGGTCCACGCGCGCGTGCGGCCCCCGGCCATCGGCTCCCCGGTGGTGCGGGACCGGGTGGTGGTGGAGCGATCCAGCCGTGTGCGGTCCTCGGGTCGGGAGTGGCACGCCCGTGCCGAAGCACCGCGCCCGCTCCGTCACGGCGTGCCGTGGACGGGGCACGCGCGCGCCGGCGTCACTCGTGCGCGATCGCCGCCAGCACGTTCATCCGCGACGCCCGCAGCGCCGGCAGGAGGGCCGCGACCACGCCCACCACCGCCGATCCGATCACGACGGCGACGATCGTGCCCCAGGGAATGGCGAGCGCCTTCATGCCCTGGAGGGCCAGGACCTGCTGGACGCACACGCCCCAGATCAGACCGAGGCCCAGCCCGAGCACCGCGCCGAAGACGGCGATCACCACCGACTCCAGGCGGATCATCCGGCGCAGTTGGCGGCGGCCGAGCCCGATGGCCCGCAGCAGTCCGATCTCCCGGGTCCGCTCGACCACCGACAGGGCGAGGGTGTTGACCACGCCGAGCACCGCGATGACGATCGCGAGACCGAGCAGGGCGTACACCAGGTAGAGCAGGACCGCGATCTGGTCGTGGACGAGCTCCTTGTAGTCGGCCAGGTCGCGGACCTGGACCTGCGGATACGGGGCGAGCGACCGGTCGAGCCGGGTGCGCAGCCGATCGGCGTCCGTACCGGAGGACGCGTTGACGTAGAGCGCCGAGTCCTGGCCGCCGGGCACGTACGTCTCGACGGTCGTGATGCCGAAGAACAGGCCGCCCTGCATGCCGAAGCCGTCGGAGCCGTCCTGGTCGGTGAAGGCGGCCACCTTCAGGTCGGTCCGCCGGCCGCCGGGGAACTCTACGGGGACGGTGTCGCCGATCCGCACGTCGTGGTCCTGGGCGAAGCCGACGTCCATGCCGATGCCGCCGGGCGCGAGGGCCGCCGCCGAGTTCCCGGCCGCGTAGGTGACCCGGGCGACGTCGTCGACCTGGCTGTCGTAGCCGACCGCCGTGGTCTCCACGCGCTTGCCGTCGGGCAGCCGCACCGCGACGGGCGCGAACCGCTGCCGTACGACGAGCCCGACGCCGTCCGTGTCGCGCACCGCGTCCGTGACGGTCTGCGAGAACGGCACGAAGTTGGCGTTCTGGACGACGAAGTCGGCGCCCAGCGTCTTGTCGATCTGCTCGTCGAAGGACCGGGACATGGACGCGCTCGCCACCGACATGCCGCCGACCAGCGCGAGACCCACCATGAGGGCCGCCGCGGTGGCCCCGGTGCGGCGCGGGTTGCGCAGGGCGTTGCGCTGGCTCATCCGGCCGATCGAGCCGAACAGCGCGGGGAAGGCCGCACCGAGGACCCGGATCACGGGCCGCACCAGCAGCGGACCGGCGATCACCGTCGCGATCAGGGTGAGGACGACCCCGAGGCCCAGGAAGGACGCCGAGGAGGCCGTCCTCGTCGCGGTGACGCAGCCGACGAGCGCCGCCGCCCCGAGCGCCCCGACCACCGAGCCGACGATCGCCCGCGTCCTCAACGGCTTTCCCACACCGGCGATCTCGGCGTCCGCGAGCGCCGCCATCGGTGAGACGACCGCCGCCCGGCGCGCGGGGAGATACGCCGCCACGAAGGTGACGCCGACGCCGACGACGTACGCCGCCACGGGAGTTCCCCAACCGACCACCATCTCCGTGGTCTTGAGGTTCATCCCGAACACGCCCATCAGCTTGATCAGCCCGGCCGCGAGCCCGATGCCCGCCGCCAGGCCCAGCGTCGAACCGACCAGGCCGAGCAGGACCGCCTCGGTGAGCACGGACCTGCGCACCTGCCGGCGGTCCGCGCCGAGGGCCCGGAGCAGACCGAGCTCCCGGGTGCGCTGGGCGATGAGCATGGAGAACGTGTTGACGATCAGGAACACGCCGACGAGGACCGCGATCCCGGCGAAGCCGAGCATCACGTACTTGATGACGTCGAGGAAGCCGCCGAGGTCCTCGGAGGCCGACTTGGCCTGCTCGTCGGCGGTCCGTACGGCGTAGGCGCCGGAGCCGATCGCGTCGGCGACCCGGCTCTTCAGCTCGGCGTCGCTCACCCCGGGCGCCGCGTCCACCGAGACGCCGGTGGCCTTGTCGCGCGAGCCCAGCAGCTGGTCCGCCGCCGTCTCGGGGTCGAGGAAGACGAGGGCCGCGCCGGGGTTGGTCGTGGTGAAGGTCGCGATGCCGACGATCCGGACCTTGAACGGGCCGGGCTGGGCCAGCACGGTCAGGGTGTCCCCGATCCGCACGTCCTTCTTGTCGGCGGTGTCGGCGTCCAGCAGCGCCTCGGCGGCGCCCCGCGGCGCGTGCCCCGAGGTGAGCTTCACCGGGCTGCGGTCGGTGACGTACCAGTCCGCGGCGATGGTGGGCGCGCCGGTCGTCGGGCCGACGGACTCGTTGTCCTGGTCCACGACCGTGATGTTCTCGACGCCCACGTCGGCGTGCGCGGAGGCGACCCCGTCGACCTGCGCCACCCGCGCGGCGAGCGACGACGGCAGGGTGCGGGCCGCGCCGGTCGGGACCTGGGACTCCAGGTCGTCCTTCGGCTCCACGGTCACATCGGCGGAGGTGGAGGCGAAGAGGCGGTCGAAGGTGCGGGTGACCGTGTCCGAGAAGATCAGGCTGCCCGCGACGAACGCGACGGAGAGCACGACGGCCAGCGCGGACAGCAGCAGCCGTCCCTTGTGGGCGAGGAAGCTGCGGAGCGTCGCCTTGAGCACCGGCTCACGCCTCCCCGGACGGGTCGGACTGGCTGCGGATCACGTCGAACCGTTTCATGCGCTCCAGGACCGCCTCCGCCGTCGGCTCCTCCATCCTGTCGACGATCCTGCCGTCGCCGAGGAAGAGCACCAGGTCGGAGTGGGTGGCCGCGCCCGGGTCATGGGTGACCATCACGACGGTCTGGCCGAGTTCGTCGACGGCCTCGCGCAGGAAGCCCAGCACCTCGAGGCCCGCCCGTGAGTCCAGGTTGCCCGTCGGCTCGTCCGCGAAGATCAGCTCGGGCCGGGAGGCGAGCGCCCGCGCGCACGCGACGCGCTGCTGCTGGCCGCCGGACAGCTGCGAGGGCCGGTGCTTGAGCCGGTCCCGCAGGCCCAGGGTGTCGATGACCTGGTCGAGCCACTTCTCGTCGGGCTTCTTGCCCGCGATGTCCATGGGCAGGGTGATGTTCTCGGCCGCGTTGAGGGTCGGGATCAGGTTGAACGACTGGAACATGAAGCCGATCCGGTCGCGCCGCAGCCGGGTCAGTTCGCGATCCTTCAGCCCGGTGATCTCGGTGTCGCCGAGCCAGACCTGCCCGGCCGACACGGTGTCGAGCCCGGCCAGGCAGTGCATCAGCGTGGACTTCCCCGAACCCGACGGGCCCATGACCGCCGTGAACCGGCCGCGCGTGATGTCCACGTCCACCGAGTCGAGGGCGAGCACGGCCGTCTCGCCCGAGCCGTACGCCTTGGTCAGTCCGCGCGCGCGGGCCGCGATCCCGTCGGCGGTCGCCCCCTGAGGGGGGTGCTCCGCAGCAGGTGTGGACAAGACTGCCTCCTCGCTCGCTCGGTCGCGCCGACTTCCCTGCCGGGACGGGCCGACGTCCCTTGTCGCGGCCGAGGGTAGTGTGATGCGGCCCACAGCCGATATCCCCCCTGAGTGCAGGTGTGTCTCCACCCCAGGTCGGGTCCCTGACACCGATGTAAGGGGCACCCACCCTTGTCGCCGCGCGGGACGGCCGGCTCGTGATCGCCGCCCGATCCCCCTTGCCGCCGCTAGCACTCCGGCGCTAGCTTCGAAGCATGGCGAAGACTCAGCTGAACGTCCGCGTGGACGAGGGCACCGCCAGGGCCGCCCGCGAACGCGCCCTCGCGCGCGGCATGAGCGTCAACCGGTACATCGAGGAACTGGTCCGGCAGGACGCCGGAGAGGTCGGCCACACCTTCGTGGAGGCCGCCGCCGACTTCATGAAGCAGTACGAGAACGTCTTCGCCGAGGAGTTCGGCGCCGAGCGCGAGGGGCGTCGCTGACCTCTTGAGCGACGACCTCGCCATCGACCTCGCCTGGCTGCTCATGCTCGCCGAACAGAACACCCCCGGAGACCCCCAGGTCACCGACTGGGGTGCGCTGATCGCCGCCGTCGCGCGCCACGAGGCCGAGATATTCGACGTCCCCGTCTACGAGGGACCCCACGCCCGCGCCGCGTCCCTGCTGCAACTCCTCATCCACGTACCGGCGTTGGAACGCTCCAACGCCCTGTTCGCCTCCGCCGTGGCGTACGCCTACCTCGTCGCGAGCGGTCTGAAGGTCGTCACCTCGCCCGAACAGGTCCGGGATCTGGCCCGGTTGGTCAAGAGCGGCGAGGCGACCGTGCACGACATCGCGGAGGAACTGCGCCGCTGGAGCCGCTGATCAGGCCGTCCCGGCGGGCCGCCACGCGGTGCCCAGCACACAGAAGGACGGCGGCAGCTTCGGACCCCTCTCGGGGATCGACAGCCGCCGGTAGGGGCCGAGTTCGAACCCGGCGTCCCGGAGCGCGGCCACCGTGTCCCGGGACAGATGGCAGCCCCCGCTGAGCGGCGGCCACACCGTACGGTCCAGCGCCCGCTGCGTCGCCCGCATCGCGGGTCCGCCGCCCCGACCGTGCTCGAAGAACCGCAGCTCGCCGCCGGGCCGCAGCACCCGCCGCAGCTCCGCCAGCGCCCGCGGCACATCGCGCACACTGCACAGCACCAGCGAGACCACCGCCGCGTCGAACGCCTCGCTCTTGACGGGCAGCGCCTCCGCGGTGCCCGGCACCACGTCCACGGGCACCGCGCAGCGCACCGCGGCCTCCACCGCCAGCCGCCGCAGGCCCCGCTCCGGCTCGATCGCCACGACCTCGGCGACCGCGCCCGGATAGTGCGCGAAGTTGAGACCGTTGCCCGCGCCGATCTCCACGACCCGCCCCGACAGCCCGGCCAGCAGCCGGGCACGGACGCCGGACATGCCCCGGGACTCCAGGGCCACGCTCACGCGGGCGTAGGAGCGGGCGAACAGCGGATGGTGCACGGGATCGCGCGGCACAGCGCCCGTGCCGGCGGACCGTAGCGGCATGGCGACCTCCCGGACAGGACGGGCCTCTCCCGTCATTGTCCCCCGGACGCGTCCCGCGCACCCTCCGCGCGCACTACGCGACGAAGTCGCGCACCTGCTCGTACACGCCGTAGTCGTTGTTCATGTCGGTGTGCGCGATGCAGCCGACCTCGACGTTGGTGGCACCGCTGAGGAGCGCCGTGGTGTCCGGGGTGAGCGCCTCGTCGCAGTTCGACCAGTAACTGGCGTAGGAGACGCTGCCGGGCGTCTCGTCACCGGAGTTGAGCGCGGTCAGGAACGAGCTGCCCGTGTACATCTCCGCACAGGACGTGTAGAGCCAGGAGCACCAGGAGGCCACCGTGGTCCCGTGGTTGACACCCGCCACCGACACGAAGTCGTCCACGTACGCCGTTCCGCCGAGGTTCTTCAGGTAGTAGCGGGCGCTGAGCGCACCCATGGAGTGGACCACCAGGTCGACCTTGGAGGCGCCGGTCGCGGCGAGCACCCGCTTGACCTCGGTGGCCAGTTGCTGGGCCGTGGTGACGTTCGACTGCGACCAGCTGTACGACCAGGCGTCGAGCTGGGACGCGGTGTAGCCGTCGGCCTTGAAGTCGGCGACCCATTCGTCCCAGCTGCTCGAAGAACTGCTCAAACCGTGGACGAAGACGACCGGATTGGGGGTCGCGGCCTGAGCGGGGGCCGCGGACAGGGACAGGGCCAGAAGGAGCGATGCGAACAGGGCCGAGACGGCCGCTGAGATGCGACGCTTGGAGCGCAGCATGATGCCTCCTGATACGGGTGGGGTTGTCAGGAGGGTGCGGCCGGGTCTACGCGCGGCGCATCGGTGAAATCGCCGGTCTTTACGTGTCAATTAACTCGCCAGTAACGTCGTTGGTGTGGTGACTCCGGTGAACCCCCCGCCCCTTGCCCCCACTTCGCCACCCCTGATCACGAACGGGTGGCAGGACCTCGCGCCCGCGCTGCCCGAAGGCGTCCGGGTGCGGCTGCTGCACGCCGTGTACGGCGATCCGCGCGCCGCCGCCGAGTCGGTGCGCCGGCTCAGCCCGCGCCAGAAGGCCGGGCTCGACCCGCTCCCCACCGAACCGGCCGACCTGGCACCGGCGTTGCTGCGCGCGCACCGCGCCGAGATCCGCGCCCTGCCCGAGGACACCCGGCTCCTCGTGCTCCTCGCGGCGGCCGACCAGTACCCGGTCGCCACGCACGCCTTCCTGCGCGCCGTCGCCGCGGCCCGCCTCGACACCCGGCCCCTGGAGGCCGCCGAGACCGCCGGACTCGCCCACGCCACCGCCGACGGGGTCGTCTTCCGCGACGCCTGGACGAGGATCGCCGCCTACGAGACCGGCTCCCCGGCCGACCGGCGCGACGTCCACCGGCTCCTCGCCCGCGTCCTGCGCTCCGGGGGCGAGACCTCGCTGCGGTCCTGGCACCGCGGCGCCGGAGCCCTCGGCCCCAGCGCCCGGCTCGCCGCCGAGCTCGGCGGCGCCGCCGCGAGGGCCCGCGACGAGGGCCGCCTCCCGCTGGCCGGAGCCCTCGCCGAACGCGCCGCCGCGCTCTGCCCCGACCGGCCGGGGAAGGCCCGCCTGCTGGGCCGCGCCGCCGTCTACGCCTGGCAGTCCGGCAGCGGCGACCGCGCCCACGCCCTGGCGGCCGGTGCCGACGACGACGCCCTGGCCGGAGTCCTCGCGCTCCGCGCGGGCAACGCGGGCGAGGCGTTCGACGCGCTGCTCACCGCCGCGCTCGGGGAGGGCGGAGCGGACATGGACGCCGATGCCGCCCTGTCCGTGTACACGTGTACACCGGCGCCCCCGTCACCGAGCGAGACCCCCGGCGGGAACGTTTCCGCGATCACCCCCGCCACCCGCGCGACCCCGCGGCCCGCCCGTCCCGTCACCACCCTCGACGTCCCCGACCCGGCCCTCCACCTCCTCGCCCGGGCGACCGAGGCCGCCATCTACACCGGCGATCTGCGCCGCTGCCGGGAGGCCGCCCGCGTCGCCCGACGGCTCGGCGTCCAGCCGCCCGGCACGCTCGGCGGGCTCGCCGCCGCCTTCGAGGGCCGCTACGAGGACGCCCGCGACCTGCTCGGGGCGACCGCCGGGCGCTGCGGTCCCGGCGGCGACCCGACCCTCCTCATCCACGCCGGGATCGCCGCCCTCCTCCTCGGCGACCACACCAGGGCCGCAGCGGCGACGACCCGCGCCGCCGCCTCGGCCCGGGTGCGGGGCGCCACGGTCGCCGTCGCCCAGGCCCTGGAGTTCCGGACGTACGCCGACTTCTGGACCGGCCGCCCGCGCGCCGGGGAGGCCGCCGCGGCCGACGCCCTGTGGCAGGCGCACGCCACCGGCCAGGACAACGGGGCCTGCCATCTCCAGGCGGCCCTCGCCATGTTCGCGGCGCTCACCGGCGACGCCGACGTCTGCCGGGAACGCGCCGCCGCCGCCCGCTCCTACGCCCTCGGCCGGGGCCTCGGCCTGCCCGCCGCGCTCGCCCAGTGGGCGCTGGCCTACCTCGACCTGAGCAGCGGACGGTTCGCCGCCGCGGCGGCCCGGCTCCGGGCCCTCGCCGGATTCGGACCCGGACACGGCCACCGGGCCATCCGGCACCTCGCCACCCCGCACTACGTCGAGGCGGCCGTCCGCACCGACGACACCCGGGTCGCCCGGGTCGCCCACGCCGACTACCACCGCTGGGCCACCGTCGTGCGCAGCCCCGACGACCTGGCGCTCAGCGCCCGCTGCCGAGCCCTGCTCGCCCCGGGCGCCGAGGCCGTCGAGCACTACCGCGCGGCCCTCGACCTGCACGCCCGCGGCACCCGCGACTTCGAACGCGCCCGTACGGAAATGCTGTTCGGCAGCGCCCTGCGCCGGCTCCGCCACCGCACCGAGGCCCGCGACCGCCTGCACAGCGCCCTGGAGGCCTTCGAACACTTCGGCGCACCCCACAGCGCCGCCCAGGCCCGCGGCGAGCTGCGCGCCCTCGGCACCCCGGCGTCCTCCGCCCGCTCCGCCCCGGACGACCCCACGACCCGGCTCACGGCCCAGCAGCTGATGGTCGCCCGCATGGCCGCCGACGGCGCCACCAACCGGGAGATAGCCACCCGCCTCGCCCTCAGCCCCCGCACCATCGACCACCACCTCCGGGGCGTCTTCACCCGGCTGGGCATCCGCTCACGGATCGAGCTGGTGCGGCTCCTGTCGGAGGGGGAGACGAGGTGACGGCCGTACCCGCGTGCTCAGGGCGCCTCGCGCCGCGCGAACTCCGCCGCGTCCCACACCCCGTCCAGTCGCGGTGCCAGCCAACTCGGCGCCGCCGTAAGGAAGTCCGCCGGAGGCAGTGAGGCCGCGCCGGCCGGGAGGGCGCCGAGCAGAGGGGCGCCGGACACCTCCGGGAGGTCGGCCAGGTTGCAACGCGACGCCAGATCGGGGGAGTCGGGCCAGGAGCCGATCACCACACCGGCCAGTTCCAGCCCGCGCGCGGCGAGTTCACGGGCCGTCAGCTCCGTGGTGTTGAGGGTGCCGAGGCCCGCCGACGCCACCACGAGGACCGGCGCGCCGAGCAGTCCGGCCGCGTCGGCCAGGGTCCCGCCCGCCGCGTCGAAACGGACGAGCAGCCCGCCCGCGCCCTCGACCAGCACCAGGTCGTACTCCGTGGCCAGCTCGGCCGCCGCCTCGGCGACCTCGGCCGGGCGGACGGGGGTGCGCCCGGCCCGCCTCGCGGCCGTCGCGGGGGCCAACGGGTCGGGGTAGCGGGCCAGTTCGGCCGTGGCCACGGCTCCCGCGAGCCGTGCGACCTCCTGGGCGTCCCCGGGCTCGTCGGGCCGTACGCCCGTCTGGGCCGCCTTGAGGACGGCCACCGAACGGCCGGCCGCGACCGCGGTGGCCGCGACGGCGGCCGTGACGACGGTCTTGCCGACCTCCGTGCCCGTGCCCGTGATCACCAGAACAGACAACGCAACAACCCTTTCCCGTAAACCTCAAGCCCGCAAGCCCGCAAGCCCGCAAGCCCGCAAGCCCTTGAGCCCGCAAGCCCGCAAGCCCTTGAGCCCGCAAGCCCGCAAGCCCTTGAGCTCCTGAGCTCATCAGCCTTCTGCCGCCGCCGCGGCGCACACCGCGCGCGTGATGCGCTCCAGATCGTCGTCGCCGGTGACGTACGGCGGCATCGTGTAGACGAGATCGCGGAACGGGCGCAGCCACACGCCCTCGCGGACCGCCGCGTCCGTCGCCGCCGCCATGTCCACGGGACGGTCGAGCTGGACCACGCCGATGGCGCCGAGCACCCGGACGTCCCGGACGCCGGGCAGGTCCCGCGCGGGCGCGAGCCCGTCCCTCAGCCCCGTCTCGATCCGCTTCACCTCGCTGTGCCAGTCCTGGCCCAGGAGCAGTTCGACCGAGGCGCAGGCGACGGCGGCGGCGAGCGGGTTGCCCATGAACGTCGGCCCGTGCGCCAGCACCGGCACCTCGCCGCGCGAGATGCCGTCCGCGACCCGGGACGTGCACAGCGTCGCCGCCATGGTCAGGTACCCGCCGGTCAGCGCCTTGCCCACGCACATCACGTCCGGGACGACCGCCGCGTGGTCCGCCGCGAACAGCGCGCCCGTGCGGCCGAACCCGGTCGCGATCTCGTCGAACACCAGCAGCACGTCGTGCGCGTCGCACGCCTCCCGCAGCACCCGCAGATACGCGGGGGAGTGGAACCGCATCCCGCCCGCGCCCTGCACCACCGGCTCGACGATCACCGCGGCCAGCTCACCGGCGTGCCGCTCGATCAGATCGCGCAGCCGCCCGGCGTACGCTTCCTCGAACTCGGCCGGGGGCGCGTCCGCGAAGACCTGGCGCGGGAGCACTCCGGTCCACAGGTCGTGCATCCCGCCCTCGGGGTCGCACACCGACATCGGCTGCCAGGTGTCGCCGTGGTACCCGCCGCGCCACGTCAGCAGCCGCTGCTTGGCGGGGCGGCCGAGCGAGCGCCAGTACTGCAGGCACATCTTCACCGCGACCTCGACCGACACCGACCCGGAGTCGGCGAGGAAGACGTGCTCAAGGCCCTCGGGCGACATGTCGACAAGGTGCTTCGCCAGCCGTACGGCGGGCTCGTGCGTGAGCCCGCCGAACATGACGTGGCTCATCCGGCCGACCTGCTCGCGCGCCGCCTCGTTCAGCACCGGATGGTTGTAGCCGTGGATCGCCGACCACCAGGACGACATGCCGTCGACCAGTTCCCCGGCCGAGGTCCGCAGCCGCACCCCGCTCGCCGACTCCACGACGAGCGGGTCCACCCGGCCCGGCATCGGCCCGTAGGGGTGCCACACGTGCCGCCGGTCCAGCTCGAGCAATTCGGGCACGGACAGGTCAGGCATTGGGCGCGAGATCCGTTCCGGCGCCTCGACGGCGTACGGCGACCAGGTCGGTCCGCGGCTCGTTCGCCTCCTGCGCGGCGGCGGGCGCCTGCGCGGCGGAACCGCACACCGACCCGCAGCCCGCGCCCTCGTGCGATCCGCAGCCTCCGCCGGTCTCCGCGTGCGAGCCGCAGCCGCCGCCCGCCTCGGCGTGGGACCCGCACGCGCCGCCCGTGGCGTGCGCCCGGTGCTCCGGCAGCGTCACCTCGCCCGCGCCCTCCACCTCGAACCCGGCGTCGGCGATCATCTCCAGGTCGGCCTTGCCCGCCTGGCCCTCGGAGGTGAGGTAGTCGCCGAGGAAGATCGAGTTGGCCAGGTGCAGCGCGAGCGGCTGCTGGGTGCGCAGATGGACCTCACGGCCGCCCGCGATCCGCACCTCGACGTCGGGGCAGACGAACCGGACCATGGCCAGGATGCGCAGACAGCGCTGCGGGGTGAGGTTCCACTCCTTGGCCAGCGGGGTGCCCTCGAAGGGGATCAGGAAGTTCACCGGCACCGAGTCCGGGTCCAGCTCACGCAGAGAGAACACCACGTCGACCAGGTCCTCGTCCGACTCGCCCATGCCGGCGATCAGACCCGAGCAGGCCGACAGACCCGCCGCGTGCGCCTTCTGCACGGTGTCGACGCGGTCCGCGTAGGTGTGCGTCGTCGTGATGTCGCCGTACGTCGCCTCGGACGTGTTGAGGTTGTGGTTGTAGGCGTCGGCGCCCGCCTCGCGCAGCCGCTCGGCCTGGCCGTCGGAGAGCAGACCGAGGCAGGCGCACACCTCGACGCCCTCGTTCTGGTCCTTGATCGCCTTGATGGTGCCCGCGACCCGGTCCACGTCCCGGTCCGTCGGACCCCGGCCGCTCGCCACCAGGCAGACCCGCTTGGCGCCGCCCGCGAGCCCGGCCGCGGCGGCCTCGGAGGCCTGGTCGGGTTTGAGCCAGGTGTACTTGAGGATGCCGGCCTCGGAGCCCAGCCGCTGCGAGCAGTACGAGCAGTCCTCGGGGCACAAGCCGGACTTGAGGTTGACGAGGTAGTTCAGTTTCACCCGTCGTCCGAACCACTGCCGGCGCACCTTGCCGGCCGCGGCCACCACATCGAGCAGGTCGTCGTCGGAAGTGGCGAGGACGGCGAGTGCTTCCTCGCGGGTCGGCAGCTCGCGCCGAAGCCCCTTGTCCACCAGCGTGTTCAGCAGGTCCATGAGAGCTGATCCTGTCCTAAGGAGCGGTCCGTGGCCAAGGAGAGTTCGTACAACAGCGTCTCTTCACTGTGTGGGTATTGCCACACAGTGGGGGAGTGACCATCCCACTAGTGTCTGTTCGTTGCCTACAAAACCCGCGGAGGACCCATGGCGTTCGGCTGGATCGACGAGCAGGCGCGGCAGCGCCGCGAGGCCGGGCTCGTACGGACCCTGCGCCCCCGCCCGGCCGACTCCCCGCTCCTCGACCTCGCGAGCAACGACTACCTGGGCCTGGCCCGGCACCCGGAGGTGACCGAGGGCGCCGCCCGCGCCGCGCGCGACTGGGGCGGCGGCGCGACCGGATCCAGGCTCGTGACCGGCACGACCGAGCTTCATGCGGAGCTGGAGCGGGAACTGGCCGATTTCTGTGGTGTCGAGGCGGCGCTCGTCTTCTCCTCCGGCTACGCCGCCAACCTTGCCGCGGTCACCGCGCTGGCCCCGCACGGCTCGCTGATCGTCTCCGACGCGGGCAACCACGCCTCCCTGATCGACGGCTGCCGGCTGGCCCGCGGCACCACCCAGGTCGTCGCCCACGGCGAGCCGGACGCCGTGCGCAAGGCGCTGCGGACGCACGACGGTCCCGCCGTCGTCGTCTCGGACACGGTCTTCTCGGTCGACGGCGACGCCGCCCCGCTGGGCGCCTACGCGGCGGCGTGCCGGGAGCGCGGCGCGGGCCTGGTGGTCGACGACGCCCACGGCCTCGGCGTCCTCGGCGACGGCGGGCGGGGCGCGCCGCACGCGGCGGGTCTCGCGGGCGCCGACGACGTCGTCGTGACGGTCACCCTGTCCAAGTCGCTGGGCGCCCAGGGCGGTGCGGTGCTCGGCCCGGCCCGGGTCGTCGAGCATCTCGTGAACGCGGCGCGGACCTTCATCTTCGACACCGGTCTCGCCCCCGCGGCGGCGGGCTCGGCCCTCGCGGCCCTGCGGCTGCTGCGCCGCGAGCCCGAACGCGCCACGCGCGCGCGTGAGGTCGCCGCCGGACTGCACGCACGCCTGACCGCCGCGGGCCTGGAGGCGGTACGGCCGGACGCCGCGGTGGTGTCGGTGCGCGCGCCGTCCCCGGAGGGGGCCGTGCGCTGGGCCGCGGACTGCCGGACGGCAGGGCTCGCCGTCGGCTGCTTCCGTCCTCCTTCCGTACCCGACGGCATCTCACGGCTCAGGCTGACCGCCCGCGCGGACCTCTCCGGGGCGCAGATCGAACGCGCTGTACAGGTGATCGTCGCAACACGACCATGAGTCGGCGTGACACGGCCGTGTGCCAGGGGGATGGCACTGATCAGAAGTGATCGGAAATGATCAGAACGCGGCCGTGAAGCCCGCCCAGCTCTCGGGGGAGAAGAGCAGCGCGGGTCCGGCCGGGTTCTTGGAGTCGCGGACGGCGACGTGCCCCGCCCTCGGTCCGGCGTCCGGCCGGGCCGTCTCGACACAGTTGTTGGCTCCGGTGCTGTAGCTGCTGCGCAACCACGGCCCACCAGGCACTTCGCTACTTGAAGGAACGTTCCGAGGCAGTGCTGTCATGGTGCCTCCCTACACGCCGTCACCTATCCCGGCGATGTAATCCAACGAGTCCTCGGGTGAAAGGGCGTGGATCTGAAGGGTGTTGAAGGCCTCTGTATAGGCCCGGAGGTCTTCTTTCCGCTCCAGGTAGAGGCTACTCGTCAAGTGGTCGAGAACAACCACGTCCAGATCAGAAGTGCGCGAAAAAGAGAAGATTACGAAAGGGCCGGTGATGCCGATGTGCGCTCCTGCGGCGAACGGCAGCACCTGGAGCCGTACTTGGGGAAGCCGGGCCGCCTCCTCCAGCCGCCGCAACTGCGCCGCCATCACCTCGGGTCCGCCGATCTCCCGGCGCAGCACGCCCTCGTCCAGCACCGCGCTCAGCTCCAGCGGCGGATCGCCCCGCAGGACGTCCTGGCGGGCGATGCGCACCTCCACCAGTGCGTCCAGCCGCTCCTCCAGGCCGTCCCGGTCCTCGACCGTCCCGTCCGCCCCGCCCATCGCGGCCCGGGTCACCGCCCGCGCGTACTCCGGCGTCTGGAGCAGCCCCGGCACCACGGAGGTCTCCAGCGTCCGCATCGCGCCGGCCTGCGACTCCAGGCTGATGAAATCCCGGTACGTCGGCGGCAGGACCCCGCGGTAGGCGTGCCACCAGTGGTGACGGCCGCCGCCCTCGTCGGATCCCGCCAACACCAGGAGCAACTCCCGTAGCTGGCCGTCCCCCACGGCGTAGGCGTCGAGCAGTAACCGCACATCGGCCGGTTTCACCCCGCTCGCGCCCGTCTCGATACGGCTGACCTTGGACTGGTGCCAGCCCACCAGCCGGGCCGCCTCACCACTGGTGAGCCCCGCACCGGTGCGCAAGGCACGCAGTTCGGCGCCGAGTTTCCGGCGGCGTACCGCGGGACCGTGCTGCATGGGCCTACTCCTTACTCCTTACGGGGCGCCCAAATACGGTCTTCCGTCGCAGAGTTCACCGCTTCGAGCGACAGATATATGCATATCTTGGTGGATCGGCACCGTACCGGGGCTGGTAGTGGCACTCTGGCGAAGAAGCACCAGTCCGGGACCGTACTCGAACCATCCGCTCCGTGTCGGGCTGTGGTCCCGTGGGAAAGGGACGACGTCGCCATGGCAGACCATCTGGAATCATCCGTCACTCTGCCGAGCGATCCCGCCTCGGTCTCCGCGGCCCGCGCCCATGTCCTGAGCACTCTCGCGGAATGGGGCCTGCCGGCGGACACCGAAGCGGCGGAGACGATCCGGCTCATCGTCTCCGAACTCGCCACCAACGCCGTACAGCACACCTTCGGCCAGTCACCCACCTTCACGGTGGACCTCCGGCTCGACCGTGACGAACAACTGCTCCTCGGGGTGACCGACAGCCACCCGCGTTTCCCCAAGCGGCTGCCCGCCGCCGTGCAGCAGGACAACGGGCGGGGCATGGTGATCATCCGCTGGCTCACCGCGGAATGCGGCGGAAAACTCAGAGTCCGGCCCACCCGCGAGGGGGGCAAGACGGTGTCCATCGAACTCCCCTGGACGGTACCGGCGCAGCCGGTCACCGCGGGCGGGCAGCAGGAGCCGTAGATCCCGGGACCTAGGGTGGGCATGCACAGGCGGTGCGCGCGCACCGGCGCGGACGCGCCGTACACGCTCCGCGGACGCCGTAGGGGCTCCCGCACCGCCCCGGGCGTCGCTGTCGGCGCCGAGCGCCGTGCGGAGCCCTCGCGGGGGCGACGGCGGGTCAGGTCGCCGTCGCCCCCGCGAGGTGGGTCACTTGACCCGGCCGTACCAGACGCTCTTCGTCCAGATCTTCTGGAGCTTCACGACCTCCCCGGTCTTCGGGGAGTGCCAGATCTTCCCCTTCCCGGCGTAGATGCCGACGTGGTACACGTTCGACCCCGAGTGGAAGAACACGAGGTCCCCGGCCTTGCGGTTCCCGGAGGAGATGTGGCGGGTCTTGTTGTACTGCTGGGCCGCCGTACGCGGCAGGGTCTTGCCCGCCTTCTTGTACGAGTAGAGCGTCAGCCCCGAGCAGTCGAACCGCTTCGGACCCACGGCCCCGTACTTGTACGGGGAACCCTTCTTGGACGCCGCGACCTGAAGTGCCTTCGTCGCCGTGGTCGCGGCCTCGGCGTCGGACGCCAGACCCGGGACCACGATGGAGCCGCCCACTGCGGCGATGGTGAGGGCCGAGGCCGTACCGGCTCGGGCCATCAGCGACGGGACACGATTGAGCGCAGTCATGCGCAACCCTTCGTCAGCCGCCTGTGAAGGATGACCTGTCGGATTCGGGCTGGCGAAGTTGCCCGGCCGCTGACGCGGCTTCACCCCAAGGGCTGCTCGACCCGGTCATGGCGTGACCGTGCCGGCGACCCATCTTGCTCGGGTCCTCCACTCCTGCCGATCCACTCCTGTCGACCGGTCATCCGGGCGGCGGCAGGACTCGGCGTCCGCCCGGACCGCCCCGCCGCTGTGGCGGGGGCTTGTCGTCAGACAGGGATCTTCACGCACCGAAGTCCGAAAAACCCAATGGAATCGGGGATTTGTGTTCTTACTCACCACTCACCCGTTCGGGTGGACACTCGTCTGTTCGAGGGAGCGTCGAGGGTCCTGAGGAGCCCCGGACCAGCGGCGGAGCGGATGCTTCCGGGTCCGGGGGAGGTGTGTTGCGCAACCCCGAAGGCCCCCTGGGACGACCGGTGTCTACTCCAACAGGGGGTACGTCTTTCGGTCCGTTTGAAGGGGGTTCCGGACGGCCCGGCGACAGGCCCGGCCACGCCCCGGGGCCCGGCCGGCCGCGTCAGCCGTCGGAGCGCGGAGGGAGGGTCACCCGGAGCGTGCGGCGCTCTCCGTCCAGGACGCGCAGCGCCCGCGCGAGAGTCGCCGCGTGCAGGTGCGTCTCACCCCGCTGGTGCATCAGCGCCAGCGCGTCCCGCAGTTCGGCCGCCTTGGCGACCAGCGCCTGCGCCGCGCGCAGCCCGCGGTAGGTGTCCCCGTCGACCGCCGGGTTGATCCGGCCGAGCAGATCGACCACGTCCAGATAACGGTCGATCAGCTCACCCTCGGCGCGCGTCAGCGCGGGCAGCGGCGGCAGCTCCTCCGGGAGCACCGCCCCTCACCGGTCCCCGGGCGCGGGGCGGGTGGCCCGGCGGTGGGGGATCACGGCGTCCACCAGTCCGTACTCCAGGGCCCCCTGCGCGTCGAGGACCAGGTCCCGCTCGATGTCGGCCCGGACCCGGTCCCGGTCGCGCCCGGTGTGCCGGGCGAGCATCTCCTCCAGGCGGTCCCGCTCGCGCGTCAACTCCCGCGCTCGGGTGGCCGCATCGGAGACCCGTCCCTCCATCGGCCCGGACAGCGTGGGCTGCTGGAGGACCATCAGAGCCCCGGGCAGCGCGAACCGCTTGCCGGGGGTGCCGGCCGCGAGCAGCACCGCCGCCGTCGAGGTGGCCTGCCCCAGACAGACCGTCTCCACGTCGCAACCGACGTACCGCATCGCGTCGTGGACGGCCGACATCGCGCGGAACGAGCCGCCGGGGGAGTTGACGTACAGCGAGATGTCCCGGTCGGGGGCCCGGTGTCCAAGGTGCATGAGCCGGGCGACCACGTCGTTCGCCGTGGCGTCGTCGAGCGGTGTCCCGAGCATCAGGATCCGCTCGTCCAGCAGCTTCGCGTACGGATCGAACGTCCTGCCCCCGGAACCGGTGCGTTCGGAGAATCCGGGCGGGATCTGACGGGCGGACGGTCGGACCATGGGTACCCCTCCTTCGACGTCGGTAAAAAATGTACAGGACGTACGTGACGTTAGAATGGGTTCATGGCCTACGAGATTCCGGTGACGCAAGCCAGGGCTGAACTCGCCGACCTGATCAACCGCGTCGTGTACGGGGGTGAGCGCGTCGTTGTCACGCGCCACGGCAAGCCGCTCGTCGCCCTGGTCTCGGCCGCCGACCTCGAACGGCTGGAGGCGTCGCCCGAGCCGGTGGAATCCGTCGAGGAACAGGTGATCGCCGCCGTGTCGACCGTCCGTGAGGTGGCCGCGCCCGCGCGGGAGCAGCAGCGGTTCGGCGTCACCGCGCATCGCCGGGGGGCCGGGGCCTCGTAAGGCCACGGCCCCTGGGGCGGTCGTCCCCTCCGGCGTCAGGTGTCCGGGGGCGCGGGTCCGTCAGCCGACCGGCTCCGGCTCCGGCTTGCGCGCGGGCGTCGGCACGGGTGTCCTGCGGCGCTCCTTGAGGACCTTGCCCAGCAGGACGGCGCCCAGGCCCAGGGCCGCCCACCAGGTGAGGGTGAGCGCCGGGCCGAGGGCGGCGGCGCCGTCGAAGTAGGCGACCGAGCGCATCAGGGTCGTACCGGCCCCCGGCGGCAGCCACTGGCCGATGGTGCCGGCCGGCTCGGGCAGCATCCGGGGCGCGGAGGCCGCGCCGGAGAACGGGTTGCCGACCAGCATCACCGCCGCCGCGACGATGCCCGTGCCGGCCGTACCGACGAGCGCGGCGAGACCGGCGGCGGCGCCGCTGACGGAGAGCGTCGTCAGCGCGAACACCCCTGCCTCCGCCCACCAGTTGCCCGCGATCACGCCGAGCCAGGTGTCCGCGATCCCGGCCCCGACCAGTCCGACCAGCGCGGAGGCGCCGAGCAGGGCCGCCGCCGCACGGGTCCCGCGCAGTCCGCCCAGCGTCACCATCGCGCCCGCCGCGAGGCCCGCGAGGGCGAGCGGCAGCACACCGGCGGTGAGAGCGGCGCCGCGCGGGTCGGACGCCGGGGCCGCGACCACGTCGACCGTCCTCGTCCGCCCGTCGCCGGCCGCCGCCTGCTGGAGCAGTTGCGCGACCACCGGGCTCGCGGCCGACGCGGTCAGCAGCTCGGGGCCGTCAGCGGTGACCACGACCGCCCCGTAGACGGTCCGGTCCTTGACGGCGGCCCGCGCGGCGGCCTCGTCGGCGTAGCGGTGGATCTCGAAGGCGCCCTCGTGTTCGGCCAGTTCCCGTTCCACCTGCGCGGTCGCGGCGGCCGGTCCGGCCACGCCGAGCGGCAGGTCGCGAGGGGCGGTGCGGGCCGCGGGCCAGGCGAAGGCCCAGAGCGCGAGCGCCGTGAGGACCGGGACGAGCACGACGACCGCGAGCATGCGGCGGGTGTTCCCGGTGAGGGCGGCGGCGGAGGACATGGGCTGTCCCTTTCTCTGTCCGAGGTGTGTGGGAGGTGGGGGGCGGGTGGGGCGAAAGAGGCGGGTTGGGCATGAGGGGCAGGGATGGAGGGGGAGTGCGGGTCGCTAAAAAGAATGATCGTTCGTTTTTGCGGGTGGCTCCACCGTCCCGCCACCCCGGGTCCTTGTCAAGAAGGAACGTTCGTTTTAGATTTACGGCCATGGCCCGCGTAACCCAGGAACACCTCGACGCCCGTCGCCGGCAGATCCTCGACGGCGCCGCGATCTGCTTCGCCCGCAACGGCTTCCACGCCACGTCCATGCAGGACGTCCTGAAGGAGGTCGACCTGTCGGCCGGGGCGGTCTACCGCTACTTCAGCGGCAAGGACGAGCTGATCGCCGCGATCGTCGCCGAGGTGCTGGGCCAGGTCCACCAGGGGTTCGAGGAGGGCGCCCGCAGCACCCCGTCCCCGCCGCCTGACGTCCTGGTCGCCTCGGTCCTCGACCAGGTCCTCGCCAGCAAGGCGTCCCTGACGGTGGACGGGCGGCCCGCCTTCCCGCGCCTGGTCATCCAGGTCTGGGCCGAGACGCTGCGCAACGCCGAACTCGCGGCCCTGCTGGCCGAGGGCTACGGCGCCGTGCGCGACGCCTGGCAGCGGATCGTCGAGTCCTACCAGGACGCCGGGACGATGCGGCCGGACGTCCCCCCGGAGCATGTGGCCCGCACGCTGATGGGGTCCGCGATGGGCTTCCTCGCGCAGCAGGCCCTGTTCGGGTCCGCGTCGACCGACGTCCTCGGCGACGGTCTACGGGCGTTGATGAGCGTGCCGGATCACAGCTCGGTTAACGTGCCTGAAACCCCGCCCAACTAGCCTTCCGGCACGCCACCAGGGACTTTGCCCTGCGGTGGAGGCCACCGGACCCCGCACGGTCCGGAGCGAGGACTGTGAGGTGGGACGTGCAACTGACCCCGCACGAGCAAGAGAGGCTGCTGATCCATGTGGCCGCCGACGTCGCCGAGAAGCGCCGGGCCCGCGGGCTGAAGCTCAACCACCCCGAGGCGGTCGCGCTCATCACGTCGCACATCCTGGAAGGCGCGCGTGACGGCCGTACGGTCGCCGAACTCATGGCTTCTGGGCGCAAGTTGCTCACGCGGGACGACGTCATGGAAGGCATCCCCGAGATGATCCACGACGTCCAGGTCGAGGCCACCTTCCCGGACGGCACCAAGCTCGTCACCGTCCACGACCCGATCGTCTGAGGGGGCCGCGATGATTCCGGGCGAGATCCTCTTCGCCGAGGACCCGATCGTGTACAACGAGGGCGCCGAGGTCACCGCGCTGACCGTCCTCAACGCCGCCGACCGGCCCGTCCAGGTCGGCTCCCACTACCACTTCGCCGAGGCCAACCCCGGCCTGGAGTTCGACCGTGCCGCCGCGCGCGGCAAGCGGCTCAACATCGCCGCGGGCACCGCCGTCCGCTTCGAGCCCGGGATCCCCGTCGACGTCGAACTCGTCCCGCTCGCCGGCGCCCGTGTGGTGCCGGGGCTGCGCGGGGAGACCGGAGGTGCCCTCGATGCCTGAGATCTCGCGTGCCGCGTACGCCGACCTGTTCGGCCCGACCACCGGTGACCGCATCCGGCTCGCCGACACCGACCTGATCGTCGAGATCGAGGAGGACCGCAGCGGCGGGCCCGGACTCGCCGGCCAGGAAGCCGTGTTCGGCGGCGGCAAGGTCATCCGCGAGTCCATGGGTCAGTCCCGCGCCACCCGCGCGGAGGGCACCCCGGACACCGTCATCACCGGCGCCGTCGTCATCGACCACTGGGGCATCGTCAAGGCGGACGTCGGCATCCGTGACGGCCGGATCACCGGCATCGGCAAGGCCGGCAACCCCGACACCATGGACGGGGTCCACCCGGACCTGGTCATCGGCCCCGAGACCGAGGTCATCGCGGGCAACGGACGCATCCTGACCGCCGGGGCCGTCGACGCCCACGTCCACTTCATCTGCCCGCAGATCGCCGACGAGGCCCTGGCCTCCGGCGTCACCACCCTGGTCGGCGGCGGCACGGGACCCGCCGAGGGCTCGAAGGCGACCACCGTGACGCCGGGCCCCTGGCACCTCGCCCGGATGCTGGAGGCGATGGAGCAGTACCCGCTCAACATCGGCTTCCTCGGCAAGGGCAACACCATGTCCCACGAGGCGATGCTGTCCCAGATCCGGGGCGGCGCGCTCGGCCTGAAGCTGCACGAGGACTGGGGCTCCACGCCCGCCGTCATCGACGCCTCGCTGACCGTCGCCGAGCAGACCGGCATCCAGGTCGCCATCCACACCGACACCCTGAACGAGGCCGGGTTCGTCGGCGACACCCTCGCGGCGATCGGCGGACGCGGCATCCACGCGTACCACACCGAGGGCGCGGGCGGCGGGCACGCACCCGACATCATGACCGTCGTCTCGCAGCCGCACGTGCTGCCGAGCTCGACCAACCCGACGCGGCCGTTCACCGTCAACACCGCCGAGGAACACCTCGACATGCTGATGGTCTGCCATCACCTCAACCCGGCCGTCCCGGAGGACCTCGCGTTCGCCGAGTCCCGTATCCGGCCGACGACCATCGGCGCGGAGGACATCCTCCACGACCTCGGCGCCATCTCGATCATCTCCTCCGACGCCCAGGCCATGGGCCGCGTCGGCGAGGTCGTCATGCGGACCTGGCAGACCGCCCACGTGATGAAGCGCCGCCGGGGCGCCCTGCCCGGCGACGGCCGCGCGGACAACCACCGGGTGCGGCGGTACGTCGCCAAGTACACGATCAACCCGGCGATCGCCCAGGGCCTGGCCCGGGAGATCGGCTCCGTCGAGACCGGCAAGCTCGCCGACCTCGTGCTCTGGGAGCCCGCGTTCTTCGGGGTCAAGCCCCATCTCGTCGTCAAGGGCGGGCAGATCGCCTACGCGCAGATGGGCGACGCGAACGCCTCCATCCCGACGCCGCAGCCCATCCTGCCCCGGCCGATGTACGGCGCGATCGGCCGTGCGCCCGCCTCGAACTCCTTCAACTTCGTCGCCCCGCTGGCGATCGAGGACGGGCTGCCGGAGCGGCTCCAGCTCGGCAAGCGGTTCGTGGCGATCGAGTCGACGCGCGGGGTCACCAAGGCCGACATGCGCGAGAACGACGCGCGGCCCGAGGTACGGGTCGACCCCGACAGTTTCGCCGTGCACATCGACGGGGAGCTGGTGGAGGCCGCTCCGGCCGCCGAACTGCCCCTCGCCCAGCGTTACTTCCTCTTCTGATGTCCAGGGCGGCACTGCTCGTCCTCGCCGACGGGCGCTTCCCCGCCGGAGGTCACGCGCACTCCGGTGGGGCCGAGGCGGCGGTCAAGGCCGGGCTGATCTCCGGGGCGGCGGAGCTGGAGGACTTCTGCCGGGGGCGGCTGCACACCGCCGGTCTGGTGTCCGCGTCCGTCGCCGCCGCTGCCGTACTCGGTGTCGATCCCGTGGAGTTGGACACCGCCGTCGACGCCCGTACGCCGTCGCCCGCGCTGCGGGGTGCTTCGCGGAAGCTGGGGCGGCAGTTGACCCGGGCCGCTCGGGCGACGTGGCCGTCGGGTGAACTCGACGCTCTCGCGGCCGAGTTCCCCAAGGGCGCGCATCAGCCGGTGGTGCTGGGGCTGGCCGCTCGGGCCGCCGGGCTGGCTGCCGTCGACGCGGCGTACTGCGCGGTGTACGAGTGCGTGAGCGGGCCCGCGTCGGCGACCGTGCGGCTGCTGAGTCTCGACCCGTTCGACGCGAGCGGGGTGCTGGCCCGGTTGGCGGGGGAGATGGACCGGGTCGCGGACCTCGCGGTGGAGGCGGCGCGGGGCGTGGTGGACGCGGGCGTCGACGCGGTGCCCGCGGCCTCCGCTCCGCTGCTGGAGGTGTTCGCGGAGGGGCATGCGGGCTGGGGGGCGCGGTTGTTCGCCTCGTGAGGTGTCTCGCCCCCGCCGCCCCTACCCGTTCCCTTCACCAGGGGCTGCCGCCCCTTCGACCCCGCCCCGACCCGGGGGCTCCGCCCCCTGGACCCCCCATCGGCCCCGAAAGGGCCTCGTCCTCAAACGCCGGACGGGCTGGAAGAAGGACAGGGCCGATGTCCCTGCGACGCCGCACCGGCTGAAAGAAAGATCAGACCGATGTCCATGCGACGCCGGACGGGCTGGAAGAAAGACCAGGCCGATGCTCGTTAGGAGCCGTAATCATGCATCTTGACCACTCCCACCACGGCCCCGTCGCCGTCAGCGCCGACGCTCGTCGTCCTGACGGGCGACGTCGGGCGTTCCGGATCGGGCTCGGAGGGCCCGTCGGGTCGGGGAAGACCGCTACCGTGGCCGCGCTGTGCCGGCTGCTGCGGGACGAGTTGTCGCTGGCCGTCGTCACCAACGACATCTACACCCGCGAGGACGCCGAGTTCCTGCTCCGGGAGGCCGTGCTGCCGCCGGAGCGGATCACCGCCGTGGAGACGGGAGCCTGCCCGCACACCGCCATCCGGGACGACATCTCCGCCAACCTCGAAGCCGTCGAGGATCTGGAGGACGAGGTCGGGCCGCTGGACCTCGTGCTCGTCGAGAGCGGCGGGGACAACCTGACCGCCACCTTCTCCAAGGGGCTCGTCGACGCGCAGATCTTCGTCATCGACGTGGCCGGCGGGGACGACATCCCGCGCAAGGGCGGCCCCGGTGTGACCACGGCCGACCTGCTCGTCGTCAACAAGACCGACCTCGCCCCGTACGTCGGCTCCGATCTCGCGCGCATGGCCGCCGACGCCAAGGCGCAGCGGGCCGAACTGCCGGTCGTGTTCCAGTCGCTCAGGAGCGAGGCCGGTGTCGCCGACGTGGCCGCGTGGGTGCGGGAGCGGATCGCCGCGTGGACGGCGTGAGCACCGGGGTCCGGGCGACCGCGCGGCTCGGCGCCCGGTCCGACGGGCGCGGCGGCACCGCGCTGCCCGTCCTGGAGGGCGAGGGACCGCTCGCGCTGCGCCGGACCCGGGGCAGCGGCGACCGGGCGCGGGTCATGCTCGTCGGCGCGATGAGCGGGCCGCTCGGCGGGGACCACTTCACCGTCGAGGCCGAGGTGACCGAGAGGGCCCGGCTGCACGTCGGGTCGGCCGCCGCGACCATCGCCCTGCCCGGGCAGCACAAGGACGGCGCCCGCTACGACGTGCGGCTGACCGTCGCCGACGGGGCCGAACTCCTCTGGCTTCCGGAGCAGTTGATCTCCGTCGCGGGGAGCGATCTGGCCGTCACCACCCATGCCGACGTGGGCGCCGAGGGGCGCCTCGTGCTGCGCGAGGAGCAGGTGCTCGGGCGGGCCGGGGAGGAGCCGGGCCGGCTCGGCAGCCGGCTCGTGGTGAGGGTCGGCGGGCGGGTCGTCCTGGACCAGGAGCTGTCCTGCGGGCCCGGGGCGCCGGGCGGCTGGGACGGGCCCGCAGTGCTCGGCGGTCATCGGGCTGTCGGGCAACTCGTCGTCGTACGGCCTGAGTTCGCCGAGCGGCCCGTCGCGGCGCGGATGCTCGGCGACGGGGCCGCGCTGATGCCGCTCGCCGGTCCCGCCGCGCTCGTCACCGCCGTGGCGCCGGACGCGCTGCGGCTGCGGAGGCTGCTGGACGCCGCGCTCACCGACCTCGGCTAGCGAACAGATCTATCCGGTTATCGGATTGGCAAAGAAGGCCGGACAGGTCTTCTCTCAGGGAACGCACAGCCGAGAGGATCCCCGTACTCATCAACGACGTACGGGGAGGACGCACTTGAGGCGCAGCAGATCGACCAGAGGCGCCGCGGCACTCGGTTCCGCCGGCGTGCTGATATCGGCGACGCTGATAGCCGGGGCCGTGGCCGCACCCACCGCGAACGCCACCGCGAACGCCACCGCGAACGCGAGCGCGGGCAGCCGCCACGGCCAGGACCGCGAGGCACGCGGCGCCGCGATCGCCGCCGACCGGGCCGCGAAGAGCGGCATCGACTGGCAGGACTGTCCCGCCGACTGGGGCCTGGAGAAGCCGATCCAGTGCGGGTACGTCACCGTGCCGCTGGACTACGCGAAGCCCTACGGCAAGCAGATCAAGCTCGCCGTCGACCGCATCGGCAACACCGGGACCAAGGAGGAGCGCCAGGGCGCGCTCATCTACAACCCCGGCGGCCCCGGCGGCTCCGGCCTCCGCTTCCCGCGCCGGGTCGTCACCAAGGCGCCGGTGTGGGCCAACACCGCCAAGGCGTACGACTTCGTGGGCTTCGACCCGCGCGGCGTCGGCAAGTCGGCGCCCATCTCCTGCGTCGACCCGCAGGAGTTCGTGAAGGCGCCCAAGGCCGACCCGGTGCCCGACTCCGAGGCCGACAAGCGCGCCCAGCGCAAGCTGGCCCGTGAGTACGCCGAGGGCTGCGCCGAGCGCAGCGGCGAGATGCTGCCGCACATGACCACGCCGAACACCGCGCGCGACCTCGACGTCATCCGTGCCGCGCTCGGCGAGAAGAAGCTCAACTACCTAGGCGTCTCCTACGGCACGTACCTGGGCGCCGTCTACGGCACCCTCTTCCCGGGCCACGTCCGCCGCATGGTCGTCGACAGCGTCGTCAACCCGTCGCGGGAGAAGATCTGGTACCAGGCCAACCTGGACCAGGACGTCGCCTTCGAGATGCGCTGGAAGGACTGGCAGGACTGGGTCGCCGCCAACGACGCCGCCTTCCACCTCGGCACCACCCGTGCCGAAGTCCAGGCGAAGTGGCTGAAGTTGAGGGCGACCGCGAAGAAGAACCCGATCGGCGGGGTCGTGGGACCCGCCGAGCTGATCGGCTTCTTCCAGGGCGCCCCGTACTACGACTCCTCGTGGGTCCCCGTCGCCACGGTCTTCAGCCAGTACTTCGCCGGCGACACCCAGGCCCTCGTCGACGCCGCCGCGCCCGACCTCTCCGACACGGCGGGCAACGCCGCCTCGGAGAACGGCAACGCCGTCTACACCGCCGTCGAGTGCACCGACGCCAAGTGGCCCACCAGCTGGCAGAAGTGGGACCGCGACAACACCCGCCTGCACAAGGACTACCCGTTCCTCACCTGGGCCAACGCCTGGATGAACCTGCCCTGCGCGACCTGGCCGGCCAAGCAGCAGACGCCGGTCGACGTCCGGACGGGCAAGGGTCTGCCGCAGGTCCTCATCGTGCAGTCCGAGCGTGACGCGGCCACTCCGTACGCGGGCGCCGTCGAGCTGCACAAGCGGTTCAAGGGCTCCCGTCTCATCACCGAGAAGGGCGCGGGCTCCCACGGTGTGACCAGCCTGGTCAACCCGTGCATCAACGAGCGGGTGGACGCCTACCTGCTCAGCGGCAGGCTCGACGCCGCCGACGTCACGTGCGGCGCGCACGCGACGCCGAAGCCGTAGCACCGGCCGGCTGAGCGAAGGGGGCACCCCGCCCGGGGCGCCCCCTTCGTCACGCGTCCAGCCACGCGTCCTCCGCCGCGTAGTCGAACAGGCCCTCCCCGTACGAGCGGACCATCTTCGGGTACGCCTCCCGCCAGTCCCGCCCCGCCAGCCGGCGTTCGATCGAGGCGACCGTCTCGGCCAGCCGGTCCGCGTACCGGGTCACCGCGCGATAGCCCAACTCCCTTTCGGCGGCGGACATGTCGCCGATCACGGGCAGCGGCACCGACCACGGGGTGTCGCCGACCGTGGGCACCGGCGGCGCACCCTCGACCAGCACGTCCTCCGGCAGCGGGTCCACGCCCATCACCCGGTCGATCGCCCGCGCGATCTCCGCCACCGTCGGCACGTCCGGGTCCACCGCGTTCAGCACCCGGCTGCCCGGCTTCGCCGCCGCCAGCCGGATCAGCTCCGCG
Organism: Streptomyces sp. NPDC090106; assembly: GCF_044747265.1. Taxonomy (NCBI): domain Bacteria; kingdom Bacillati; phylum Actinomycetota; class Actinomycetes; order Kitasatosporales; family Streptomycetaceae; genus Streptomyces; species Streptomyces sp. NPDC090106. The sequence continues at coordinate 47,776 of NZ_JBIVDS010000017.1, forward strand.
ATGTTGTGCACGCCCGCCGGATGGAACCGGCTCCGCCCGCCGTGGGCGAGGACGCGCCGGGTCCGGCCGTCCAGGTTGCGCTTGACGAAGTACAGCTCGCGCGGCGTCTGGCAGTACGGCCCGTGGACGGCCCCCGCGCGCAGCAGCGTCGTGGGCAACGCGTCGCCCGCCGCCAGCAGTTCACGCTCCAGTCCGGCCTTGCGCGTGCTGTACGTGCCGTCGCCCGGCTCGACCGTGCGCTGGTCCACCGTGATCGGCACCGGATACTCGGGGAAGCCGTCCGGCTCCTCCTGGGTGTCGAAGCCGCGGCCCTTGCCGTCCTCGTACACCGACACACTGGAGACGACGACCGCGGACCCCACCCGCCCGGCCAGGGCCGTCAACTGCCGTGCGTGCGACCGGTCGTACGCCACCACGTCCACGAGGACCTCGCAGCCGTCACCGACCGCGGCGACCAGAGCGGTGTCGTCCTCGCGGTCAGCCCGGACCACCCGTACGTCCCCGGGCCAGTCCTCGTCCCGTCCTCCGCCGCGCGAGACGGCGGTCACCTCCCAGCCGTCCCGGGCCAGCGTCCCCACCGCGACCCGCCCGATCTGCCCGGTCGCCCCGATCACCACAGCACGTCGTGTCATGCGGCGACGGTACGACGTACGGGACCCGGGGTCCCAGGACTTCTGCCGACGGCAGAGGGACCGTCGGGTGCGGACGCCAACTGCCCCGTACCGGGCGGGAGGTCAGCTGAGCGGCAGCCGCGGGAAGCGGCGCTCCTTGTCGGCCTTCGCCTCGGCCTCGGCCGCTTTCACCACGGCCGCGTACTCGTCGACGTACTCCTGGCCGGAGAGGCTGAGGATCGCGTAGATCAGTTCGTCGGTGATCGCGCGCAGGATCGCCTTCTCGTTCTCCATCCCCGCGTAGCGGGAGAAGTCGAGGGGTTCGCCGAAGCGGATGGTGACGGGGTGGGGCCGGGGGATCACCGTGCCGGGCGGCTGCGCCTCGAAGGTCCCGATCATCGCGCAGGGGATGACGGGCACCCCGGCCTTGAGGGCCATCACCGCGACGCCCACCTTGCCCTTGTACAGCCGTCCGTCGTGCGACCGGGTGCCCTCCGGATAGATACCGAGCAGCTCGCCCTTGCCGAGCACCCCGAGCCCCTCGCGGATCGCCGCCTGCCCGGCCTCCTTGCCGGAGCGGTCCACCGGGATCTGCCCCGCGCTGCGGAAGAACGCCGCCGTCAGCCGGCCCTTGATGCCGGGCCCGGTGAAGTACTCGGCCTTGGCGAGGAACGTGATGCGCCGCTTGAGGACGGCCGGCATCAGGAAGTGGTCCGAGAAGGAGAGATGGTTGCCCGCGACGATCGCGGCGCCGGTCTCCGGGATGTGCTCCAGGCCCTCTATTCGGGGCCGGAAGACCAGTCTCAGCAGCGGCCCCAGCAGGACGTACTTGAGCAGGTAGTAGAACAAGGGGTCGCTCCTCACACCGAAGGGTCGGCTCAACCGCCGCGTTCCCACAGGTCAACCGGCAGGTCGTGGGGCTGTCAGTGTAGGGGGACCGTGGACTGCCCCAAAACCTCAGGGGAGTTGGCCCTGGCGGGTTCCGCCCGGTCACTCCACCGGGCCCGTCAGCGGCTGCTCCGCCCAGATGATCTTCCCCTCGGGCACGAACCGGGTGCCCCAGCGTTCCGCGAACTGGGAGACCAGCAGCAGGCCACGCCCGCCCTCGTCGGTCGTGCGCGGGTGGCGCAGATGGGGCGCGGTGGCGCCGCCGTCGTACACCTCGCAGATCAGGGAGCGCTCCCGGATCAGGCGCAGTCGGATGGGGCCGACGGCGTGCCGGATGGCGTTGGTGACCAGTTCACTCACGACCAGTTCCGTGGTGAACGCCAAGTCCTCCAGGCCCCATTCGGTCAGCTGCCGGGTGGCCGCCTTGCGGGCGTCGGCGACCTGCGCCGGATCGGACGGCAGGTCCCAGTCGGCGACCTGGTCGGGCCCCAGGAGCCGGGTCCGGGCCATCAGCAGCGCCACGTCGTCGTGCGGGTGGTCCGGGGTGAGCGCGTCGACGAGGGACCGGCAGCGCAGCTCCAGCGAGGGCGGCCCGTCGCCCGCCCGCGCCGGGGCGGGCGACCGTTCCAGCGCGGCCCGCAGCTGGTCCCGGTCGGCGCCGGAGCCGGTGCCGTGCGCGAGCAGTCCGTCCGTGTGCAGGGCGAGCGTGCTGCCCTCGGCCAGCGCCAGCTCCACCGACTCGAAGGGCGGCCCGCCCACCCCGAGCGGCGGCCCCTGCGGCAGGTCCACGAAGGTGACCGTCCCGTCGGGCAGCACCACGGCCGGCGCCGGATGTCCCGCGGCGGCCATCGTGCACTGGCCGTCGACCGGGTCGTACACGACGTACACGCACCCGGAGCCCACCGGCTGGGCGCTGTCGTCGTCCGGACCGCCGCCCTCCTCGCGCGCCGAGCGCACCACCAGGTCGTCGAGGTGGGCGAGCACCTCCTCGGGCGGCAGCTCCAGCGCGGCCAGGGTGCGGACGGCGGTGCGCAGCCGGCCCATCGCGGCGGCGGCGCCGATGCCGTGCCCCGGGACCTCGCCCACGACGAGGGCGACGCGCGCCCCGGACAGCGGGACCAGGTCGTACCAGTCACCGCCGAGGCCCGTCAGCTCGTCGGCCGGGCGGTAGCAGGCGGACACCTCCACGGCGCCCTGCTCGGGCAGCCGGTGGGGCAGCAGGCTGCGCTGGAGCAGCAGGGCCGCGTCCCGCTCCCGGGTGTAGCGGCGGGCGTTGTCGACACAGACCGCCGCCCGTGAGACGAGGTCCTCCGCCAGGCTCAGGTCGTCCGCGTCGAAGGGCTCCTGGCGGCGCCGGCGGAAGAACGTGGTGACACCGAGGGTGATGCCCCGGGCGCGGATCGGCACGATCATCACGCTGTGCAGTCCCAGCTCCAGGAAGGTGGCGTCGCGGGTCATCGAGCCCCATTCGCCGGCCAGCGGATCGAGCCGCTCCTCCCGCCAGGACTCCCCGGAGGCCAGCGAGCGCAGCGGCGGCGAGCCGGGCAGATAGGTCGCCACCTCGCCGACGTCGACGACCGCCTCCGGGACGCCCTGGTTCACGGACTGGTGGCCCGCCCGGCGCAGCGGTACGCGATCCGTCGCCTGCGGCGGCCCGGGGGACAGCTCGGCCGCCTGGAACACGGAGTCCAGCAGGTCCACGGCGACGAAGTCGGCGAGGCTCGGCACGACCACGTCGGCCAGTTCCTGGGCGGTCTGGCGGATCCCCAGGGTGCGGCCGATGCGCTCGCCCGCCCGGTCCAGCAGCGCGAGCCGCTGCCGGGCGCGGTGCCGCTCGGTGATGTCGACGACGGTGTAGTACACGCCGACCGCGTGGCCGTCCTCGTCGTCGAGCCGGGTGAACGACATCATGTGCGCCGTCTCCCGGTGCGGCGCCGACCGGACGTGGCCCACGTGCTCGTAGCCGAGAACCGGCTCACCGGTGTCCAGGACCCGCCGCATCTGCGTCTCTATGCCCACGACGTCGATACCGGGCTGGAGGTCCCCGATGCGCAGCCCCAGCCGGTGCCGGGCCGGGCCGCTGCCGAACTGCTCCAGAACCTCGTTGGACCACACGAACCGCAGGTTCGTGTCCACGATCGCTATCCCGATGGGGGACCGGGTCGCCATCTGCTCCAGCACCTGCCGGCTCATGTCCCAGCCGATGCCCTCGGCCATGTCCGACAGCAGCACCAGCCAGCGGCACGGCCCCGACGGCTCCATCGCCGAGGTGACCCGCACCATCAGCCGCACCGGACGCCCGTCCCCGCGCCGCGCCGTCAGCAGCCCCGACCAGCCGCCGTCCGCCCGGCACCGCCCGGCGACCTCCGGTGCCCGCCGCGCGTCCTCGGCGGACAGCAGGGTCACGGCCTCCGTCCCGACGACCTGGTCGGCGGCGTACGCCAGCAGCCGCTCCGCGTCCCGCGTCCAGCTGGTGATCACCCCGCGCTCGTCGAGCAGCACGGGCGCGGCATCGGCCACATCGAACCGCTGCCGGGCGACGTCCTGCTTCTCGTCAGCGCCCACGGACGACCTCTCTGTCGCTGAAGAGTGGTCTACCACCTCTTCTCCCCATCTTCACCCGATACGGCGGGAGCGCGCAGAACACGACCACCGGCCGAGACCGCCCACCGGGTGAGAGGGAGCGGTGGCCGGGGCGGCGAGCGCCCCGGCCCGTCCCGCTATCGCAGGACCCCCTCCAGCGTGGCGAGCGCCCCGCGCAGTTCGTCCGCCGTGATCGTCAGCGGGGGAGCGAGGCGGATCGTGGAGCCGTGGGTGTCCTTGACCAGGACGCCCTCCGCCATCAGCCGGGCGCTGATCTCGCGGCCCGTGCCGATCGCCGGATCGACGTCCACGCCCGCCCACAGACCGCGCGAGCGGAAGCCGACGACGCCCTTGCCGACCAGGGCGGTGAGGCCGTCGCGCAGGACCGCGCCGAGGTCGGTGGCCCGGCGCTGGAACTCGCCGGTCTCCAGCAGCTCGACCACGGCCGTGCCGACCGCCGCCGCGAGCGGGTTGCCGCCGAACGTCGAGCCGTGCTCGCCCGGATGCAGCACGCCGAGCACGTCCCGGCGGGCCACGACCGCGGAGACCGGCACGATGCCGCCGCCGAGCGCCTTGCCCAGCAGCAGCACGTCCGGGACGACGCCCTCGTGCTCCACGGCCAGGGTGCGCCCGGTGCGGCCGAGGCCCGACTGGATCTCGTCGGCGACGAACAGGCACCCCGCGCGCCGCGTCAGCTCCCGCACACCGGTCAGATAGCCCTCGTCGGGGACGATCACGCCGGCCTCGCCCTGGATCGGCTCCAGGAGCACCGCGGCCGTCGTCTCGTCGACCGCCGCCTCCAGGGCCGCCAGGTCGTTGTACGGCACGATCCGGAACCCGGGGGTGAACGGGCCGAAGCCCGCCCGGGCCGTCTCGTCGGTGGAGAAGCTGACGATCGTCGTCGTACGGCCGTGGAAGTTCTCCGACGCCACGACGATCGTCGCCCGGTCGGCGGGGACGCCCTTGACGTCGTAGGCCCACTTGCGGGCCACCTTGATGCCGGACTCGACCGCCTCGGCGCCGGTGTTCATCGGCAGCACCATGTCGAGCCCGGTCAGCGCGGCGAGCCGCTCGGCGAAGGCGGCGAGCTGGTCGTTGTGGAAGGCGCGTGAGGTGAGGGTGAGCCGGTCCAGCTGGCGGTGGGCCGCCTCGATCAGCGCCGGGTGGCGGTGGCCGAAGTTGAGGGCCGAGTAGCCGGCCAGCATGTCGAGGTAGCGGCGGCCCTCGACGTCCTCGACCCAGGTGCCCTCGGCGCGGGAGACGACGACGGGCAGGGGGTGGTAGTTGTGCGCGAGGACCGGCTCCTCGGCCCGGATCAGCTCGGCGGAGGTACGCGTGTGCACGGCAGCGGTCATGAGCGGATCTCCTGGGTGCAGCACTTGATGCCGCCGCCGGCCTTGTGGAGCTCGGACAGGTCGACGGGGACGGGGACATAGCCGTGGGCGTCCAGACGCGCGGCGAGCGCCTCGGCCTGCGGCGCGATGAAGACGTGGCGGCCGTCGGAGACGGAGTTCAGACCGAACACCATCGCGTCGTCCCGGGTCGCGAGGACCGCGTCCGGGAAGAGCCGGGCCAGCACCTCGCGGCTGCCGGCCGAGAAGGCCTCCGGGTAGTACGCGACGTTCGCGTCGTCGAGGACGAACAGCGCGGTGTCCAGGTGGTAGAAGTACGGGTCCACCAGGGTCAGGCTGATCACCGGGTGGCCGAAGAACTCCTGCACCTCGCGGTGCGCGTCGCGGGTCGTGCGGAAACCGGTGCCGGCCAGCACGTACCGGCCGGTCCAGACGAGGTCGCCCTCGCCCTCGCAGACCGACTCGGGGCGGTGGACGGTGAACCCGGCCGTCTTGAACCAGGTGTCGTAGTGGGTCGACTCGGGGCGGCGCTCCGGCGCGTGGAAGAGCGAGCCGAAGACCCGGCCGCCGACCACGACCGCCGAGTTCGCCGCGAAGACCATGTCCGGCAGGCCGGGGACCGGGGCCACGGCGTCGACGGTGTGGCCGTGGGCGCGGTACGCCCGGATCAGCGACTGCCACTGATCCTGGGCGAGGTCCACGTCCACGCGCGTGTCGGGATGCATCCAGGGGTTGATCGCGTACTGCACGGCGAAGTGTCTGGGTTCGCAGACGAGGAAACGCCGTCGGCGCGGCACACGGGAGTCGGACACAGAGGGGTTCCTCCGCTTCCTGGAGTGTCGTCTCAGGGTTGACACCAAGGTAGGAAGTGACCGATAGGACGGACAAGCAACGAGAATTGCGTGTCCGCGCAGGAATGCTGCTTCTTGAACCCCTTCAGCGCACGCTTGGTGCGTCGGGCGGGGCGGGCTGGCTCGCACCCGCCTCCGGACTCTCCGGGATGAGATGGGACAGCACCATCACGCTGATCGTCTTCCGGATGAACGGCTCCGTGCGGATGCGCTCCAGCACCTCCTCGAAGTGCTCCACGTCCCGCGCCCGCACATGCAGCAGCGCGTCCGCGCCGCCCGTCACCGTCATCGCCGCCGTGATCTCCGGATGGTTGCGCACCACCTCCGCCAGCCGCCGCGGCGGCGCGGCGCCCTCGCAGTACACCTCGACGTACGCCTCCGTGCGCCAGCCCAGCGCGGCCGGCTGCACGGTCGCCGTGAACCCGGTGATCACACCGGTCTCCCGCATCCGGTCCACCCGCCGCTTGACCGCCGTCGCCGACAGCCCCACGGCCGTGCCGATCTCCGCGAAGCTCGTCCTGGCGTTCGCCATCAGAGCGGTGATGATCTGCCGGTCGAGCGCGTCGAACGACGCGGACGTGCTGCTCATGGCGGCACTGTACCCAGACCCCGGACCCACACCGTGTCCAGCGAGAACGTCCACACCGGCGCATGTGCAGTCGTACGAATTGCTCCTACACTCCCGGTCATGCTGCGCGCCCTGGCTGTCGACGACGAACGCCCCTCGCTGGAGGAACTCCTCTACCTCCTCCACGCCGACCCGCGCGTCGGCAGCGCCGAGGGTGCCGGGGACGCGACCGAGGCGCTGCGCCGCATCAACCGGGCCCTGGAATCGGGGCCGCACGGGCCCGAGGCCATCGACGTCGTCTTCCTCGACATCAACATGCCCGGCCTCGACGGGCTCGACCTGGCCCGGCTGCTCGGCGGCTTCGCCAGTCCGCCCCTGGTCGTGTTCGTCACCGCCCACGAGGACTTCGCCGTGCGGGCCTTCGACCTCAAGGCCGTGGACTACGTCCTCAAACCCGTCCGCAAGGAACGCCTCGCGGAGGCCGTGCGGCGCGCCGCCGAACTGCGCGGCGCCGCCCCGCGCATCCCCGTCCACGAACCCGACCCCGACCACATACCCGTCGAACTCGGCGGTGTCACACGGTTCGTGAGCGTCGAGGAGATCACCCATGTCGAGGCCCAGGGCGACTACGCCCGCCTGCACACCACCAAGGGCAGCCATCTCGTCCGCATCCCGCTGTCCACCCTGGAGGAACGCTGGCGCTCGCGCGGGTTCGTCCGGATCCACCGCCGCCATCTCGTCGCCCTGCGCCACGTCGGCGAACTCCGCCTGGACGCGGGCACGGTGAGCGTCCTGGTCGGCGCCGAGGAACTCCAGGTCTCCCGCCGCCACACCCGCGAACTGCGCGACCTGCTGATGAGGAGGCCCTGACCGTGCCGCAGGACCCCGCGGAGCGTCGCGTCGTCGTCACCGGCCCGCCCCGCCGCACCCGCCACGCCTCCGGCTACTACCGGCCCCGCACCGAGATCGACGAGCAGACCACCCTCGGCCACACCTACGTCCGCTCCCTCATGCGCTCCCAACTCCGGGCGGCGCTCGCCGTGTTCGCCGTCCTCGGACTCCTCGTCGGGCCGCTGCCGCTGCTGTTCGCCGCCATGCCCGGCGCCCGCCGCCTGGAATGGGCGGTGCTCGGCTTCGGCATCTACGTCCCGCTGGTCCTGCTCGCCCGCTGGTACGTGCGCCGCGCCGAACGCAACGAACGGGACTTCGTCCGGCTGGTCGAGGACCGATGAGGCACGAGGACCGATGAGGCACGGGGACCGATGAGGCACGGGGACCGATGAGGAACGAGGACCGGAGGAACCAGGACCGATGAGGCACGGGGACCGATGAACTCCAGCTATGCCGTGCCCGCCGTGGCGCTCGTGGTCGTGGCGACCGTCCTCGTCGGCGCCTTCGGACTGCGCATCTCCCGCACCACCTCCGACTTCTACGTCGCCTCCCGCACCGTCGGACCCCGGCTCAACGCGGCGGCCATCAGCGGCGAGTACCTGTCCGCGGCCTCCTTCCTCGGCATCGCGGGACTGGTCCTGGTCCAGGGCCCGGACATGCTCTGGTACCCCGTCGGCTACACCGCCGGCTATCTCGTCCTGCTGCTCTTCGTCGCCGCCCCGCTGCGCCGCTCGGGCGCCTACACCCTGCCCGACTTCGCCGAGGCCCGCCTCGCCTCCCAGGCGGTACGACGCCTGGCCGGGGCCTTCGTCGTCGGCGTCGGCTGGCTGTACCTGCTGCCCCAGCTCCAGGGCGCCGGACTGACGCTGACCGTGCTGACCGGGGCGCCCGGCGAACTCGGCGGGGTCATCGTCGCCGTCGTGGTGGTCGCCACCGTCGCCGCCGGGGGCATGCGCAGCATCACCTTCGTGCAGGCCTTCCAGTACTGGCTCAAACTCACCGCCCTGCTCGTCCCCGCGCTCTTCCTGATCGTCGCCTGGCAGGGCGACGGCGCCCCCAGCCACGCCTTCGAGGAACCCGCCACCTTCCGCGAACAGCGCGTCGTGCGGGTGGGGGAGACCCTCGACCTCGACCTCGACCGGCCGCTGACCGTCACCGTGGACGGCACCGTCGACGGCCGCGCCCACGAGGACACCGCACTGCGCCTGACCGCGGGCACCCACCGCATCGACGCGGGCACCCGGCTCACCTTCGCCGCCGGCGCCCCCGTCCCCGAGGCCGGGCCCGGCGACACCAGCCTCTCGCCCTCCCAGGCCGAGTCCCGCGGCGAACGCCCGCTCTACGCCACCTACGGGCTGATCCTCGCGACCTTCCTCGGCACCATGGGCCTGCCGCACGTCGTCGTCCGCTTCTACACCAGCCCGCACGGCGTCGCCGCCCGCCGCACCACCGTGGCCGTCCTCGGCCTGATCGGCGCCTTCTACCTCCTGCCGCCCGTGTACGGCGCCCTCGGCCGCCTGTACGCCCCCGAACTCACCCTCACCGGCGACGCGGACGCCGCCGTGCTCCTCCTGCCCGACCGGATGATCGGCGGCCTCGGCGGCGACCTGCTCGGCGCGCTCGTCGCCGGGGGCGCGTTCGCCGCGTTCCTGTCGACCGCGTCGGGGCTGACCATGGCCGTCGCCGGCGTCCTCACCCAGGACGTTCTCCCCTCGCGCGGCGTACGCCACTTCCGCCTCGGCACCGTCCTCGCCATGGCCGTCCCCCTGGTGGCGAGCGTGCTGGTCGGCGGGCTGCCGGTGGCCGACGCCGTGGGGCTCGCCTTCGCCGTGTCCGCCTCGTCGTTCTGCCCGCTGCTCGTCCTCGGCATCTGGTGGCGGCGGCTGACCCCGCCAGGTGCCGCCGCCGGGATGCTGGTCGGCGGCGGGTCCGCGCTGCTCGCGGTGGCCGCGACGATGGCCGGATTCCCCGGGGCGGGCGCCCTGCACGCGCTCCTCGCCTGGCCCGCCCTCTGGTCGGTGCCGCTCGCCTTCCTCACCATGGTCCTGGTGTCCCTGGCCACCCCGGGCCGGGTACCGGCGGGCACGGCGGCCATCCTGGCCCGGTTCCATCTGCCCGAGGAACTGCGCGCGGGCACGGAGGTGAAGGCATGAGCGGCTTCCTGGCCGGACTGTGCGTGGCGATCCTGCCGCTGCTGGCCGCAGGCTTCTGGCTCGGCCGCCGCACCGCCCGCGCCGACGGCCCCGGCGACCTCGGCACCCCCGTCGAGCACGCCACCTTCGAGACCCTGCACACCGCGTCCCTCGCCGCACCCCCGCTCCGGGCCGGCCTCACCGAGGAGACCGCCCGCAAGTCGGCCCGCAGGCTGCGCACCCTGCTCGGCACCGACGCCCTGTGCCTCACCGACCAGAAGCAGGTCCTCGTCTGGGACGGCGCCGGCGGCCACCACCGCGACGAGGTCATGCGCCGTCTCGCGGGCCCCCTGGAGACCGGGCGCGGCGAGGCGTTCCCGCTGACCTGCGACGCCCTCGACTGCACGGTGAGCTGGGCCGTCGTCGCCCCTCTCACCGTCGACGACCGGGTCCACGGCGCCCTGGTGGCCTGCGCGCCCCGCGAGTCCGCCGTCCTGGTCCGGGCCGCCGGGGAGGTCGCCCGCTGGGTCTCCGTCCAGTTGGAACTGGCCGACCTGGACCGGTCCCGCACCCGGCTCATCGAGGCCGAGATCAAGGCCCTGCGCGCCCAGATATCCCCGCACTTCATCTTCAACTCGCTCGCGGTGATCGCCTCGTTCGTCCGCACCGACCCCGAGCGGGCCCGCGAACTGCTCCTGGAGTTCGCCGACTTCACCCGCTACTCGTTCCGCAGGCACGGCGACTTCACCACGCTCGCCGACGAACTCCACGCCATCGACCACTACTTGGCGCTGGTCCGGGCACGCTTCGGCGACCGCCTCTCCGTCACCCTCCAGATCGCCCCCGAGGTCCTCCCCGTCACCCTGCCCTTCCTCTGCCTCCAGCCGCTCGTGGAGAACGCCGTGAAACACGGCCTGGAGGGCAAGTCCGGCACCTGCCGGATCCAGATCACCGCCCAGGACGAGGGCGCCGAGGCACTCGTCGTCATCGAGGACGACGGCGCCGGCATGGACCCCGACGCGCTGCGCCGCATCCTCGCCGGCGAGGTCAGCCCCTCGGGCGGCATCGGACTGTCCAACGTCGACGACCGGCTCCGCCAGGTCTACGGCGACGACCACGGCCTCGTCATCGAGACGGCCGTGGGCGCGGGCATGCGGATCACCGCCCGCCTGCCCAAGTACCAGCCGGGCGTCCACCCGGCACGGTGACCCGGACCGGGGGCTCGGGCGGAGGGCGTCACGTGTTGCGTGTGACGACCATGCCGAGGGTGATCAGGCCCAGCACCACCCAGCCGAACCACAGCCAGCCGTTGCTGCCGAGCGCCACCGTGTAGGCGGTCACCATGACGAGTCCGCCGACGGTGAGCACCCCCATCGTTCTGGTCGAACCGTCCGTGGAACCTGCCATCGCGGCACCCTCCTCAGGAATCGTCCCCCTCCATGGTGCCCCCGTTCTGCTTCCGGACGGTGCAGACGACAAAATGTGTGCCCGTTTTCCAGGGACCCGCGCTGGTCCAGGACCCCGCCGCGTACACCGACGGATCGAAGCCGTAGTCGGCCGGCGGGACCTTCTGCCCGCAGGCCGCGTCCGACCGGGTGCGCGCCTGTTCCAGCGTGACCGCCGCGCCCAGACGGGTGAATCCGAGGACCTCCTCGTCGTGCGGTTTCGCACAGTCCACCAGCCGCGCGTCCCGGTTGGACCGCACCTCCAGACAGTCCCGCCGCTGCATGGTCGCCACGTCCGCGAACGCCGAGCCCGGCTCCCGGTTCCCGTCCAGCGGCCCGTACACCGGCCCGTGCGCCCCCAGCACCAGACAGGCGCTCCGCCTCCCCGCCGCCGCGAACCCCGCCGCCGTGGGCACGACGGCGTACGCGCGTACGTCGGCGAGCTTCCCGCGCAGCTCCGCCGTCAGCTCCTCGCACCGCGCGGGCCCCCGCTCACGCGCCTCGTCGGCGGAGGCGGCCGGGGCGAACGCCATGACCTGCCCGTCCGGCGGCCCGTTGCGGCACGTCGGGTCCGGCGTCACCCGGGGCGTGCCCGCGAAGGGCGCCTCGCCCAGCCAGTCGACGATCACGCAGTCGCCGTCCTTCAGCGGCCCGCTCAGTCCGACGTCCTCGCCGTAGGGCAGCGCGCCGCCGCTCGCGGAACCCCCCTCCGCGTCCTTCCCGGGCGGCTGCTGCGCCACCGCGTACCAGACCCCGCCCCCGGCCAGGGCCAGCCCCAGCAGCCCGGCGAGCGCCGAGTGCAGCGCCCTGGGCCGGGTACGGCGCCGCCGCCCGCCGGGTCCGGCCGGCGGCGGCCCGAAGCCCTGCGCGGGCTCCTGCGCCCGCGGCCCCGGAGGTGGGAGAGGGGGCGAGGGCTGCGCCCAGGGCGGCTGCGACCCCAGATCGGTCTGCGTCCGGGCGAACGGGTCCACGCGCGGGGTGACGACGTCGGACAGCGCCGCCTCGGCCCGCTGCGCGGAGATCCGCAGCCCCGGGTCCTTGACCAGCATCGCCTCCAGCACCGGCGCCAGCGCCCCCGCCCGCACCGGGGGCCGCGGCTCCTCCATCACCACGGCGGTGATCTCCGCGAAGTGCGACTCACGGTCGAAGGGCCCGCACCCCTCGACCGCGTGGTACAGCGTGCAGCCCAGTGAGAACAGGTCGGCGGCCGGGGTCGGCGGCCCGCCCGTGGCCCGCTCCGGCGCCAGGAAACCGGCGGTGCCCACCAGCACGGACGTCATGGTGTACCGCGTCTCGCCCGCGTCGGGCTGCACCGAGATCCCGTAGTCGGTGAGCAGGACCCGGCCGTACGCCGAGCCCGAGCGGTCCGGTGCCAGCAGGATGTTCGCCGGCTTCACGTCCCGGTGCATCACCCCGCGCTCGTGCCCGGCGGTGAGCGCGTCCAGCACGGCGAGCCCGATCCGGGCCACCTCGGCCGGGGCCGGCGGGCCGATCCGGGCGACCAGGTCGCGCAGGTCCACGGCGCCCGGCACGTACTCCATCACGATCCACGGCAGACCGTCGTGCTCCAGCACGTCGTGCACCGTCACCACGTTCGGGTGGCCGCGCAGCCCCGCCGCGTGCCGGGCCTCCGCGCGGGCCCGGGCGACCCGGGTCTCCCGGTCGTGCCCGGCCTCCGCCGGGTCCCGGAAGACGATCTCCTTGAGCGCGACCTCGCAGGCGAGTCTCTGGTCGTGGGCGAGCCACACATGGCCCATGCCGCCGCTGCCGAGCCGGTTCAGCAGCAGATAGCGGCTGGCGATGACCCGGCCCACGCCCGATGTCGGTGATCCTGGATGCATCCGGTGACTCCCGGGTTCTGCGAGTACTGCCCGGGCGCTACGCGCTGACGCTCGCCGTCGGCGCTTCGGGCGCGGAGGCGGTGGTCGTCGGCGGTGCGCTCGTGACGGTCGGCGGTGGCGGCGCGCTGCTCGTCACCGGGGGCGCGCTCGTGGTGGGCGGCGCGGCGCTGGTGGTGGCGGGCGGTGGCGCGCTCGACGTGGTGGGTGGCGGTGCGCTGCTCGTGACCGGCGCGCTCGATGCGGTCGTTGCCGGGGGCGGGCTGCTCGGAGCGGGCGACGAACTGGACACCGGGCGACCGCTCGACGAAGGAGGCGGCGAGGAGGAGGACGGCGGCGGCGAGGACGTACCGCCGCTGCTCGCCCCGGAGCCGCCGGGCGTCGGCGGACCGGACGACGAGGGACCCGGACCGGACGACGAGGGACCAGGGCCGGAGCCCGTCGCGCCGCCGGACGACGAGCCGCCGGACGACTTCGACTCCTCCGCCACGCTCAGCATCACGTACGACCCGAACCGCAGGTCGGTCCCGGCCGGCGGATCGGTGGCCGTGACGCGCGCGGTGTCCGCGGGCGCGGACCCGCCGTCGTAGCCGGTCGCGAGCCTGCGGTCGGTGAGGGCGGCGCGGGCCTGGGCGAAGGTCAGCCCGGCCAGGGAGGGCACGGCCCGGGTCTCACGGGTGTCGAAGGCGACGTCCTTCGCGCCCGTCGTGCCGACCGGCCGGTCGATGCCCCGGTCGGGGTCCGCCACGTCCACGAGGGCGACCTTCTCCAGCGGACGCGAGGCGGGCCGCACGGTCACCACCGACGAACGCTCGTAGCCCTTCCATTCCTTGTTGCCGTCCCCGAACTCGACGTCGATCCGGCTGGTGTCACCCTCGAAGGGGCGCAGCGGATTCCCGCACGAACATTTCACGGCCGGAGCGCCCTGTTCATCGACGAGAATCGCGATTCCCGCCTGGAGCAGGGAGTTGAACGGGACGGCCTTTTCCTTCTTGTAGTCGTGGTTCTTCACGAGCGTGTCGTGGCGCAGCAGAACCGGTGTGAGGCGGTCCAGATATTCAGGAATCTCGTCGGTGCCGATGTGCGGCACCGAGGCCCATGCCTGAGCCTTCCTGTGATTCCTGGGATCGGTGAGGAATTTCTCCAGTTTGTCGACGTCACAGATCGTCGGCTGCTTCGAACCCCCGTACAGCCCCGGTGTGTCGCCCTGCTGGAGACTGCCCCGGACCGGCGCCGAACGCACCGAGGCGGCGTCTTTGCCCAGCTCACTGCTCTTCTCGTCGAAGAACGGCGCGAGCGAGGGCACACCGGCCGCGACGGCCTTCACCACCAGCAGCGGTGTGCCCTTGTCACAGCCGCTCAACGCGAGAACGAATATCAGCAGGCACGCAATCCTTTTCGCGAGCCTGTGCATAAATGCGCGAAGTGTCATCACCGCTCCCCCCGGCGGTTCCCCCAACGCGCTTCATGCTACTGAATGCCTCAGGCCGGTGCGGGCTTCACCGCCCACGTGCGTTCAATGAGGCCAAATAGACGTTGTATGCCTCGAGTTCCTTGTCGCCGTCCCGGTCGGCGGCCCGGTCCTTGCGGCGCGCCTGACGCTGTTCCGATCCGTACCACTGGAACAGCAGTGCGAGCAGCACGAGTACGGAGGGAATCTCGCTGAACGCCCACGCGATTCCGCCCGCCGCGTTCTGGTCGGAGAGCGCGTCGATTCCGAGCGAGGCGGGCGGATTCCGGAAGGACTCGACCATCGGCGTGGACGCCATCATCAGCGCGATGCCGAAGAAGGCGTGGAACGGCATGCCCGCGAACAGTTCCAGCATCCGCATCAGATAGCCGGGCCGGCGCGGCCCCGGGTCGACCCCGATGATCGGCCAGAAGAAGACCACGCCCACGGCCAGGAAGTGCACCATCATCGCGATGTGCCCCGCCTTGGACCCCATCAGGGTGTCGAAGATCGGCGTGAAGTACAGCGCGTACAGGCTCGCGATGAACAGCGGGATGGTGAACGCCGGATGCGTGATGATCCGCATGTACCGGCTGTGCAGCAGCGCCAGCAGCAGCTCACGCGGCCCCGTGCGCCCCTTGCCCGCCACCGGCAGCGCCCGCAGCGCGAGCGTCATCGGGGCGCCCAGCAGGATCAGGATCGGCGACAGCATGCTGATCACCATGTGCTGCACCATGTGCACGCTGAACATGACCATGCCGTAGTCGTTCAGTCCGGTGCACATCACCAGCATCACGGTCAGCACCCCGACGACGTACGACACGGTCCGCGCCGCCGACCACGAGTCGCCGCGCCGCCGCAGCCGCACGACCCCCCACGCGTACAGCCCGAGCCCGAGCAGACAGGCCACCAGGAAGAACGGATCGGCCGACCACTGAAGACCCCGCCCCAGCGTGAACGGCGGCAGATCCATGGTCATGCCGTGCCCGCTGTGATCCATTCCGGCGGCTCCTGATTCGTGGGGGTTGTACAAATCTGTCCGCACACAGACTAGAACTGCCCCCGGCGACCGATGTCACCGGGGGCAGCCACGTCCCACGCCGCGCGGGCGGCGGTCAGAGCACGCACTCCGCTTCCGCGTACCGGTCCGCCGGGACCGTCTTCAGCGTCTCCACGGCCTCCGCCAGCGGCACCATCACGATGTCGGTGCCCCGCAGCGCGGTCATCGCGCCGAACTCGCCCCGGTGCACCGCCTCCACCGCGTGCCAGCCGAACCGCGTCGCGAGGACCCGGTCGTAGGCCGTCGGCGTCCCGCCCCGCTGCACATGTCCGAGGATGACCGGACGGGCCTCCTTGCCGAGCCGCTGCTCCAGCTCGACGGAGAGCTGCCGCGCGATCCCCGCGAACCGCTCGTGCCCGTAGACGTCCTTGCCGCCCTCGTCGAACGCCATCGTGCCCGCGGCCGGCTTGGCGCCCTCCGCGGCGACGACGATCGCGAACCGCTTGCCCGCCTCGAACCGTTCGCCGACCCGCCGGGCCAGCTCCTCGATGTCGAAGGGCCGCTCGGGGACGACGATGGCGTGGGCGCCGGCCGCCATGCCGGAGTGCAGCGCGATCCAGCCGGTGTGCCGGCCCATGACCTCGACGACCAGGACCCGCTGGTGGGACTCGGCGGTGGTCTTGAGCCGGTCGAGCGCCTCGGTGGCCACACCGACCGCGGTGTCGAAGCCGAAGGTGACGTCCGTGACGGCGATGTCGTTGTCGATGGTCTTCGGGACGCCGACGACGGGCAGGCCCGCGTCGTACATCAGCCGGGCCGCCTTCAGCGTGCCCTCGCCGCCGATCGGGATGATCGCGTCGAGGCCGAGTTCGGCGACATGCCCCTTGGCGCGCTCCACACCGTCACGCAGATGCGAGGGCTGGACACGGGAGGAGCCGAGAATCGTTCCGCCGCGGGCCAGGATGCCGCCCACCGCGTCGAGGTCGAGCTTGAGGTAGTCGCACTCCAGGAGGCCCTTCCAGCCGTCCCGGAAGCCGATGACCTCGTCGCCGTGGTCCACGACGGCGCGGTGCACGACGGACCGGATGACGGCGTTCAGGCCGGGGCAGTCGCCGCCGGACGTGAGGACACCAATGCGCATAGCCCGAACAACCTTCTCAACGTGGGCCGGGGACCGGACCTCGTCGTCCGGCTCGATCCCCGCCACCCTAGCGGCAGGAGGGGGCGGGACCGAACCGTGCGTCCGCCTGCTGGACGGGCCCGCTCAGGTGTGCGGACCCATCGTCAGACGGGCTGGTGAAGCGGGCCTTGAGGCCCGGTGAACACGCAGCTCAGCAGGGCTGCCGGGACGTGCTAGGCGGGCTCCTTGGCCGCCGCGATGCGCTCGTTGCGCAGCGCCTCGTACCAGCGGTCGTCGGTCGGCGGCAGCGCGTTCACGTCGAGCGCCAGCTTCAGCAGCAGGTCCGCGATGAGCGGGTTGCGCGCCAGCACGGGCCCGTGCATGTACGTGCCGAAGACGGTGTCGTTGTACGCGCCCTCGGTGCCGTCGCCCGTGCCGTTGCCGTTGCCGATCTTGACCTGGGCGAACGGGCGGGCGGTCGGGCCGAGATGGGTGACGCCCTGGTGGTTCTCGAAGCCGGTCAGCGAGGGCAGACCGAGCCGCGGGTCGATGTCCGCGAGCACGTCCCCGACGCACCGGGCGCCCTCGCCGCGCGTGGACACCACGTCGAGCAGGCCGAGGCCCGGCTCGCGCTGGCCGAGGTCGTTGATGAACTCGTGGCCGAGGATCTGGTAGCCCGCGCAGACGGAGAAGACGATCGCGCCGTTCTCCACCGCCCGCGTCAGTCCGCCGTCCCGGCGCAGCCGCTCGGAGGCGAGCCGCTGCGGACGGTCCTCGCCGCCGCCGATGAGGTAGATGTCGCCGGAGGTCGGGATCGGCTGGTCGCTGCGCACGTCGAGACGGGCCACGTCGAGCCGGCGCTGCCGGGCCCGGCGCTCCACGACGAGCACGTTGCCCTGGTCGCCGTACGTGCTGAGCAGGTCGGGGTAGACCCAGACGATCCGGAGTTGGTTGTCGCTCACAAAAGTCCCCTGAAGTCTCAGTTGCCGACGCGGCGGCGCAGGTCCTGGAAGGCGGTGTAGTTGGCGATGACCTCGATCCGGCCGGGCGGGCTCAGCTGCACGGCCTGGTCGAGGTTGTCGCAGACCTGGAACTGCTGGTTGGCGACCTCCAGACGCACCGCGAGGTCCAGCTTGCGGTCGCCGACCACGCAGATCGGGTGGCCGGTCAGCCGCGTGTAGTCCACGTCCCACAGCCAGGAGGTGTCGGTGCCGTCGGCGCCGCGCGCGTTCACCGAGAGGATCACCGGGGTCGGCGGCGGATCGATCAGGCTGAACGTCTCCAGCCAGCCCGCCGGGTTCTTCGCCAGCAGCAGCCGCAGGTCACGGCCCTCGAACTGGACGACGTCGTAGCGTCCGGCGACGGCCTGCACCTGGTACATCCGCTCCAGCGCCACCTGCGGGGGCACCCCGAAGACGGCGGCGACGGCGGCCGAGGAGGCGGCGTTGGCCTTGTTGGCGCGCCCGGGCAGCTGGAGGTGGATGGGCCAGGCGGAGCCGTGCGGGTCCAGGACGTGGTCCCCGGACAGCGCCCAGCTCGGGGTGGGCCGGCGGAAGCCGCACTCGCCGCAGAACCAGTCGTCGCCCGGACGCTGCATCACACCGCCGCAGGACGGGCAGGACCAGGCGTCGTCCTTCCACATCTGCCCGGCCGCCACCCAGACGACGTTCGGGGAGGAGGACGCGGCCCACACGACCAGCGGGTCGTCGGCGTTGGCGACGATCACGGCCTTGGAACCCGCGAGCCCCTCGCGCCAGTTCTCGGCCAGCATCCGCGTCTCGGCGGCCCGGTCGAGCTGGTCGCGGGAGAGGTTCAGCAGCGCGATGCACTTGGGGTCGGTGTCACGGGCGACGCCCGCGAGGTACTTCTCGTCGACCTCGATCACGCCGTACCGGGACTCGTTGCCCCCGGCCAGCGCCGAGGTGATGCCCGCGGGCATGTTGGCGCCCAGCGCGTTCGACACGACCGGTCCCGCGGCCCGCAGGGCCTCGGCGATCAGCCGGGTCGTGGTGGTCTTACCGTTGGTCGCGGAGACCAGCACCACGTCCAGGTGCTGGGCCAGCCGGGCGAGCAGGTCGGGGTCGAGTTTGAGTGCCACCCGGCCACCGATCACCGAACCGCTGCCGCGCCCCGCAGCGCGCGATGCCGCCGCGACCGCCTTGCCCGCGGTCACGGCGAGCTTGGCCCGCGGCGTGAGCGGGTCCGAGTTGCCTGCCATCAGTTCTCGATCCTCCTTGCGTACGCGCCGCGCCTGTCGGAGACGTGGTGGTGGTCAGCCTATCGAGATCCAATCGCACTCCCGAATCCGTACCCTGACCGACATGCGACACAGTTCCATTCCGGGCACCCGAGGCCGGGTCCTTCCCCTGACCGTGCTGGGCGATCCGGTCCTCCGCACCCCCTGCTCCGACGTGACCGAGTTCGGCGCTGAACTCCGGTCCTTGGTCGAAGACCTGTTCGCCACGATGTACGCCGCCGAGGGCGTCGGCCTCGCCGCGAACCAAGTGGGTGAGTCGCTCAGGGTATTCGTCTACGACTGCCCGGACGACGATGACGTACGGCATCTCGGCCATGTCGTGAACCCGACGCTGGTCGAGGCGGACGGGGTGGTGGTCCGGGGACCCGAGGGCTGTCTGTCGCTGCCGGGCCTGGAAGCGGGGACGGAACGGTACGACCACGCGGTCGTCGAGGGGTTCACGATGACGGGGGAGCCGGTCACGGTCCACGGCACCGGCTGGTTCGCGCGGTGCCTCCAGCACGAGTGCGACCACCTGGCGGGGACGGTGTACGCGGACCGTGTCACGGGCCGGCGCCACCGGAAGCTCATGCGCCAGGTGAGCAGGGCCTCCTGGCACAGGTGACGGCCCTCAGAAGCCCGGACCGCCGACCCTGTCCCCGGCGGCGGCCAGCCGGCCCCACAGCAGATCGGCCAGGCTCCGCACCAACTCGGCGCGCGAGCAGGGCCGTTCGCCCAGCCACCAGTCGCCCGCCGCGTGCATCATGCCGACGATCCCGTGCCCCCACACCCGGGCCAGCTGCTGGCTGCCGGGGCCGAGGTCGAGACGCTCCTCGATGACCTGGGCCAACTCCTCGCCCATGCGCCGCAGCAGGGGGATGGAGTGCTTCCCGGCGTCGAACCCCTGGTCGGCCGTCTGCGTGCCCTCCGCGGGGTGCATCAGGAACCGGTACACCTGGGGGCGGGCCTCGATCGCCGCGAGGTAGGTGTCGAGTGTGGCCTCGACCCGGTCACGGCGCTCCGCGGGCGCGTCCAGCGCGGCCCGCAGGGAGGCCAGCAACGCGTCGGTGTGCCGTTGGGCCAACGCGGCGTAGAGTCCCCCCTTGTCGCCGAAGTGCCGGTAGAGGATCGGCTTGGTGATGCCCGCCTCCGCGGCGATCGCGTTCATGGAGGCCTGGGGGCCGTCGCGCAGGACCACCCGGTCCGCGGCCTCCAGCAGCTCGCGCCGTCGGCGGTCGGCGGACCGCTGCTGCTCGGTCCGCTGCGTGGTGTCCATCTGCTCTCCCCACCCGTGCTGATTCGGTGACGCCTGCGCAAACTAACACTCACCATGCCTCATGCATCGAACGGGCTGCCGAGGCATCATCGGGAGTTGACTTTTCCTACTCGCTGGTAACAGACTCGGGTTACCGCTAGTAACACGCACGTGCGCCGCCGCCTGGAGGGGACATGGCCGAGTTCACCATGGAGCTCAACGACGAACAGAAGGAGGTCCGGGACTGGTTGCACGGCTTCGCCGCCGACGTCATCCGCCCCGCGGCCGCCGAATGGGACGAGCGTGAGGAGACTCCCTGGCCGGTCATCCAGGAGGCCGCCAAGGTCGGAATCTACTCGCTCGACTTCTACGCCCAGCAGTACTTCGATCCTACGGGCCTCGGCATCCCCATGGCCATGGAGGAACTGTTCTGGGGCGACGCGGGCATCGCGCTGTCGATCGTCGGCACCGGCCTCGCCGCCGTAGGCGTCCTCGCCAACGGCACCGAGGAGCAGATCGGCACCTGGATCCCCCAGATGTACGGCGACGCCAACGACGTGAAGGTCGCGGCGTTCTGCTCCTCCGAGCCCGACGCCGGCTCGGACGTGGCCTCCATGCGCACGCGGGCCGTGTACGACGAGGCCAAGGACGAGTGGGTGCTCAACGGCACCAAGACCTGGGCGACCAACGGCGGCATCGCCAACGTCCATGTCGTGGTGGCCGTGATCGACCCCGACCTGGGGTCCAAGGGCCATGCGTCCTTCATCGTCCCGCCGAACACGCCCGGCCTGTCGCAGGGTCAGAAGTTCAAGAAGCACGGCATCCGCGCCTCGCACACCGCCGAGGTCGTCCTCGACGGCGTGCGCGTGCCGGGCTCCTGCCTCCTCGGCGGCAAGGCGAAGCTCGACGAGCGCCTCGCGCGGGCCCGTGAACGCGCCAAGCAGGGCGGCGAGCGGGTGAAGAACGCGGCGATGGCCACCTTCGAGGCGTCCCGTCCGGCGGTCGGCGCCATGGCCGTCGGCACCGCCCGCGCCGCGTACGAGGTCGCGCTCGACTACGCGAAGACGCGTGAGCAGTTCGGCCGCCCGATCATCGACAACCAGGGCGTCGCCTTCCAGCTCGCCGACATGCGCACCTCCATCGACGCCGCCCGGCTGCTGGTCTGGCGCGCCTCCTGGATGGCCATCAACGGCCGGCGCTTCGACGCCG
The DNA here is from genome assembly GCF_044747265.1 of Streptomyces sp. NPDC090106. Lineage (NCBI taxonomy): Bacteria > Bacillati > Actinomycetota > Actinomycetes > Kitasatosporales > Streptomycetaceae > Streptomyces > Streptomyces sp. NPDC090106. The sequence continues at coordinate 69,205 of NZ_JBIVDS010000017.1, forward strand.
CCGAGGGCTCGATGTCGAAGCTCTTCGCCAGCGAGACCGCCAAGAAGGTCACCGCCCAGGCCGTGCAGATCCTCGGCGGCAACGGTTACACCCGCGAGTACCCGGTCGAGCGCATGCACCGCGACGCGGCGATCTACACCATCTTCGAGGGCACGAGCGAGATCCAGCGGCTGGTCATCGCCCGCACCCTGTCGGGGATGCCGATCCGCTAGGGCGTGTCCGCGAAGTCCCGTCCCGCGCGCGGGACGGGACTTCGCGGCGTCCGGCCGCGCTCGCGTTCAGCGGTGTCTGAGCGGTGTGAGCTGCTCGATGTCGTACTTGGCGCGGAGCCGCTCGATCGCCTCGTGGTCCGGTGGGCCGCCCCCCGACAGGATGTCCAGGAGCTCCTCGAAGTACCGCTCGTGGTCCGGGGGCGGCGAGGCCTGGAAGAACATCTTGGCGGGGGAGTCGGTCGGGTTGGCGAAGGCGTGCGGGCACCCCGGGGGGACGACGATGACCGTGCCCGGGGTGGCCCGTACCACCTGGTTGCCCGAACCCGACGTCCAGCGCTGCCAGTTGTCCGGGGTGCGGACGCGCGGCTCGAAGGCGAGGACGTCCAGTTCGCCTTCCAGGACGTAGAACAGCTCCTCGCTGCGGGCGTGGACATGGGCGCCGACGTCGAAGCCCGGGGGCACGATCACCTCGAAGGCGGACGCCGTGCGGGAGTGCGTGCCGGTCACCTTGAACGTCACGTGCTGGGCCGGCGTCTGGACCACCCGGCCGTGACCGGGTGGGACCAGCAGACCCTCGGTGGCCGTCACCAGGTCACCGGGAGCGCCTCGGGGCCGCGGATCAGCGCGCCCTTCCTGAACGGGACCTCCCCGGGCGGCACCGCGAGCCGGAGACCGGGGAGCCGGTCCAGGAGCGCGTCCACGAGGAGCTCGGACTCCAGGCGGGCCAGCATGGCGCCGGGGCAGAAGTGCGGGCCGAAGCCGAAGGAGACATGGGGGTTGGGGGAGCGCAGGAAGTCGATCGTCTCCGGGTGCGGGAAGACCGCCGGGTCGCGGTTGGCCGCCAGGTACGAGACGTAGATCGCGTCCCCGGCCCGGATCCGGACCCCCTTGATGCCCACGTCCTCGGTCGCGATCCGGGACAGACCCACCGCGCTGCGGTGCGGGATGAAGCGCAGGAGTTCGTCGATCGCCTGCGGGCGGATCGCCGGATCGGCGCGCAGCCGGTCCGCGAGGTCCGGGCGGGTCAGCAGCAGATAGAACATCTGGCCGCTGTTGTTGGTGACCGCCTCGCCGCCGATCTGGAGGAGGACCGCCAGACCCACCGCCTCCTCCAGCGTCACCTCGTCGCGCCCGACCGCGGCTCCCAGCAGGGACGCCACGTCCTCGGCCGTACTGCCCTCGCGCAGCGCGATCAGGTCGGAGAAGTAGGCGCCCATCTCGCCCTTGGCCTTCTCGCTGACCTCCTTGCCGTGCGAGGAGGACAGGATCAGCTGGGTCCAGGTGTGCATGAGGTGCCGGTCGGCGGCCGGGACCCCCATCAGCTCGCAGATCACCGCGATGGGGAACGGGCTGAGCACCGCCGCGGTGAGATCGGCGGGCGGCCCGGTCCGCACGAGGCCGTCGATGAGCTCGTCGAGCATCCGGCGGGATCTCTCCCGCACCCGTTCCACGCCCTTGGACGTCAGCGCGGCGGCCACGGAGCGGCGCAGCCGGGTGTGGTCCGGCGGGTCGAGGAAGCCGACGGCGCCCCGCTCGGGGATGAAGTGCGGGGCGAGCCGGGTGACCGGCCGGTCCATCACCGCCTCGCGGCTGAACCGGGGGTCGTTGGCCACCATCCGCACGTCGTCGTGGCGGGTGACCAGCCAGGCCCAGCCCTCGCCGTTGGGCAGCTGGATCCGGGTGACCGGGCCCTCGTCCATCAGCTCGGTCAGGACCGGGTCGAAGTCCACCCCGCTCAGATCGAGCGCCGGCCAGTGCCGGACGGGGGGCAGGATCTCGGTGATCGTCTCTTCGGTCATCTCATGCCGTCTCGTCGGGGCGCCGCCAGCGGCCCAGGGACATTTCCGCGGTGATGCCGGGTCCGAACCCGGCGAGCAGTCCACGCGCCCGGTCCGGCGCGCCGCCCTCGTCGAAGAGCCGGCGCAGCGCGTCCAGCACGACGGCGCTGGCGATGTTGCCGTACTCGGTGAGGGTGGCCCGGGAGAACCGGAAGGCGTGCGGGTCGACCTGGAGGAACTTGCTCAGGTCGTCGAGGATGCGGGGACCGCCCGCGTGGACGATGTAGAAGTCCAGGTCGGCCGCGTCCCAGCCGTGCAGTCCCGCGAGGTCCTGGAGCGCCGGGGCGAGCGGCTCCATCGTGGCGGGCACCCGCTTGTCCAGCTGGAAGTGGAAGCCGGTGGCCCGCACGTCGTACATGATCCACTCTTCGGTCTTGGGGATCAGGTACGACCCGTTGCGCTCCAGCACGATGCCCTCGCCGCCCCTGCCCCGCACGACGGCGGCGGCGATGCCGTCCCCGAACAGGCCGTTGGACAGGAGGTTGCCGATGCCCAGGTCGGTGGGCTGGTAGCACAGCGAGCAGAACTCGCAGGCCACGATGAGCGCGTTGGCCTCGGGGTAGGCCGAGCAGAAGTCGTGCGCCCGGTTGATCGCCGCGCCGCCCGCCGCACAGCCCAGCTGGGCTATGGGTATCTGCCGGGTGGTGCTGTCGAAGGCCATCTCGTTGATCAGCCACGCCGTCAGCGAGGGCATCATGAAGCCCGTGCAGGAGACATAGATGATGACATCGATGTCAGACGTCAGGAGCTCCGCGTCGTCGAGCGCTCGCTGGACGACCGCGGGGACGCGGGCCTTCGCCTCGGCCACGTAGACCTTGTTGCGCTCCTCGAAACCGGGATGCTTCAGGGTCTCCTCGATCGGCTGCACGATGTGCCGGGTCCGGACGCCGGTGTTCTCGATCAGCCGGAGAGCGAGCGGCAGTTGCGGATGATCCGCGTGGTGGGTGGCCGCCAGCTCCAGCGTCTCCTCCATCGTGATCACGTACTCCGGAACGGACACCGAGGGTCTGCACAAAGTCGCCATGAGCTGTGCCTGCTTTCGCCTCAGGGAGTGGTCCAGTCCACAATCACCCGAGGGTGCGGCGAGTTCGCGCCGGAATACTCCGTTCCGGCGACGGGGGGAGACTCAAACGGGAAGAGGCGAAAAAGGCTCCGAACGGGGGCCGGGGAGCTCCGGGGGCCTCAGGGCGCGCTGCCGCTGCTGTGGGCGATGCACGCCACGTCGATGCGGTCCGCCAGTTTCGCGAGTTCGATGGTCAGCGCGGCCACCGTGTCCTCGTCGAGGTCCTGTTCGCCGGCCTCGACGAGGTGCAGCCAGCGCCCGCCCACGGTCCGCAGCAACTTGCTCACGTCGGAGGCCGACACCTGCAGGTTCCCCCGGTCGTCGACGATCAGGGGCAAAGTCACTTCACGGCTCACATCGGGGATGGTAACCGCGCGGCGCTCACGCTCCGTGCCAAACCGTGGTGATGTTGCAGAACTCGCGGATTCCGTGCCCGGACAGCTCACGCCCGTACCCGGACCGCTTCACGCCGCCGAACGGGAACGCCGGATGCGAGGCGGTCATGCCGTTGACGTACACGGCACCGGCCTCCAGATCATGGACGAACCGGTCGATCTCCGCCTCGTCGCGCGTCCACACGTTCGAACTCAGCCCGAACGGCGAGTCGTTGGCGATGAGCACCGCCTCGTCCAGGTCACCGGCCCGGTACAGGGTCGCCACCGGCCCGAACGCCTCCTCGCGGTGGATGCGCATCTCCCGGTCGATCCCGGCGAGCACGGTCGGCGCGTAGTACCAGCCCGGCAGGTCCGGCCGCTCGCCCCCGCACAGCACGCTCGCGCCGCTGCGCCTCGCGTCGTCGACCAGCTCCTCCAGATCGGCGCGCCCCTGCTCGGTGGCGAGCGGACCGACGTCCGTCGACTCCTCCAGGGGGTCACCCACAGTGAGCGCCCTCATGCCCGCCACGAACTTCTCGGCGAACGCGTCGTAGACGTCCGTGTGCACGATGAACCGCTTGGCGGCGATGCACGACTGGCCGTTGTTCTGCACCCGCGCGGTCACCGCGACATCCGCCGCGCGGTCGAGGTCGGCGGACGGCATGACGACGTACGGATCGCTGCCGCCCAGCTCCAGCACCGTCTTCTTCACCATGTCGCCGCAGACGGAGGCGACCGCGCGTCCGGCCGGCTCGCTGCCGGTGAGGGTCGCCGCCCTGATCCGCTCGTCGCGCAGGATCTCCTCGACCGGGCCGGAGCCGATCAGGAGCGTCTGGAAGACGCCCTCGGGGAAGCCCGCCTGGTGGAAGAGGTCCTCCAGGAACAGCGCGGTCTGCGGCACGTTCGAGGCGTGCTTGAGCAGTCCCACGTTGCCCGCCATCAGCGCGGGCGCAGCGAACCGGACGACCTGCCACAGCGGGAAGTTCCACGGCATCACGGCGAGCACCGGGCCGAGCGGGCGGTAGCGCACCCGCACCCGGGCCGCGCCGGAGTCCTTGACGTCGGACTCGGCGGGTTCCTCGTCGGCGAGCAGGGACTCGGCGTGATCGGCGTACCAGCGCATCGCCTTCGCGCACTTCGCGGCCTCCGCGCGGGCCTGTCCGACGGGCTTGCCCATCTCGGTCGTCATGACCCTGGCGATGTCGTCCGCGGCGGCGTCGAGAAGGTCCGCCGCCCGGTGCGTGAGCCGGGCCCGCTCGGCGAACGGCGTCGCCCGGTAGGTGCGGAACGTGGCCTCCGCGAGCTGGAGCCGGCGCTCGATCTCCTCGGCGCCCATGGCCTGGTACGTCTTGAGCGTCTCGCCGTTCGCCGGGTTGACCGTCGCGATGGGCATGACCGACCTCCTGGAAAAGGGGGGACTGTCTCTCGACCTTCCCGCGCGGGGGCCGGGCCCGCAACGCGTGTGTCAGCGCGTGTGCTCCGCCAGCCGGTCCAGGAACGCGGCCTGCGCCGTGACGATCACCGCCCGCGCGCGGTCGAGGGTGAACCACGCGACCCGGTCCAGCTCCGGGAAGTCCTGTTCGTGCCCCGACTTGGGTGGCCACTCCATGCGGAAGGTGCCCGGGACGATCGTCGCGGGGTCGAGATCCGCCTCGATCGCCCACACCGTGACGACCTTGCCGTTCTTCTGCGTCACCTCGCCCAGCGGCACGGCCTCCCCCTCGGGCGGCGCCAGCCCCAGCTCCTCCCGGAACTCACGGCGCGCCGCGTCCCAGGCCGTCTCCTCCCCGGCCACGTACTCGCCCTTGGGCACGCCCCACGCGCCCGCCTCGCGGTGGGCGTAGAAGGGGCCGCCCATATGACCGAGCAGCACCTCAGGACCGTCCCCGGCACGCCGGTACAGGAGCAGGCCCGCGCTCGTCCTCACGGCGTCACCTCCGGGTGCGCGGCCAGCAGCGTCTCCACCGTGTCGGCGTCCTCGGGCCGCTTGTCCTCGCGGTAGCGGACCACGCGCGCGAACCGCAGCGTGACCCCGGCCGGATACCGCGTGGACCGCTGGAGACCGTCGTAGGCGATCTCCACGACCAGCTCGGGCCGGACGGTCACCACATGGCCGTCCGTGCCGACGGCCAGTTCCTGGAGCCGTTCCGTCTGCCACGCCAGCATCGCGTCGGTCATCCCCTTGAACGTCTTGCCGAGCATCGCGTACGACCCGTCCGCCGCCCGCGCGCCCAGGTGCAGGTTGGAGAGCCTGCCGGTACGGCGGCCATGTCCCCACTCGGCGGCCAGCACGACCAGGTCGAGCGTGTGCACCGGCTTGACCTTCAGCCAGGACGCGCCGCGGCGGCCCGCGCTGTAGGGGGCGTCCAGGGACTTCACCACGACGCCCTCGTGCCCGCGGGCCAGCGTCCCGGCGAGGAAGGCCTCCGCCTCCTCGGTGTCCTCGGGCCCCGCGACGAGCGCCCGCCGCACCCGCATCGCCTCCGGGACCAGCCGGGCCAGCTCCGTGTGCCGTTCGGCGAAGGGAAGATCGAGCAGATCGCGGTCGCCGGAGTGGAGCACGTCGAAGAAGACGGGGGAGACGGGGACCTGCCTCGCGGCCGTCCCCACGTCGGTGCGGGAGCCGACGCGGCCCGCCGTCTCCTGGAAGGAGCGGGGCCGGCCGTCCTCGCCGAAGGAGAGGACCTCGCCGTCGAGGACGAACCGGTCGCCGGGCAGGCCGCGTGCCGCCGAGGTCACCTCGGGCAGCCGGTCGGTGATGTCGTCGAGGGTGCGGGTGAACACCCGGACGTCGTCGCCGTCGCGATGGACCTGGACACGGATGCCGTCGAGCTTCTCCTCCACGGCGCACACGCCCAGCTTCCCCACGGCCTCGGCCACCGAGGAGGCGCTGTGCGCGAGCATCGGCAGCACCGGGCGGCCCACGGTGAGACGGAACCGGGCGAGCGCGCCCGGGCCCTCCGCCAGCAGGGCCTCGGCGACGGTCCGCAGGGAGCCAGCCAGCATCACCGCCCGGCGCACGTCGGCGGGCGGCGCCCCGGTGGCCCCCGCGAGCCCCTCGACGGCGACCGCGTCCAGGGCGCCCTGCCGCACCTCCCCGCTGATCAGCCCGAACAGGAACCGCTGCTCGTCCTCGGTGGCCGCGCCCATCAGCTCCCCGACCAGCCGGAGCCGTTCGGCCTGCGAGCCCGCGCCGGAGACCCCGGCCAGCGCATCGAGGAGCGCGTCCACGTCCCGTACGGTCAGCGTCGCCTCCGCCGCCGGGGCCACCGGACGGCTCAGCACCTTCCAGCCGACCCCGAGCCGCCCCTGGGGCAGGCGTCCGGCCAGATACGGGATCACCACCGGCACGTCCGCCGGTTCCGTCTCCCGGAACAGTTCGGCGAGCAGCGCGACCTTCTTCGAGCGTGCGGAGGTCGCGGCGACCTCCCGGGACACCTGGGCCAGCCGGGCAAGCAGCATGCAGCCATGGTGCACCGGAGGCCGTCGCTCTACACCCGGGAGGCCGCGTCCAGGTCCGCCATCAGCAGGTCGCCGTTGATCGTCGCCCCCGCCCGGTAGCCGCCCGCCGCGGCGTTGACCACCTGCTCGGCGAAGCCCATCGCGTTGCCCGCCGCCCACACACCGGGCACGGTCGTCTGCCCGGTCGCGTCCACCACGGGATACGCGCCGAACGGCGTCTCGGCCAGCTCGGCGCCCAGCTGCTCCAGCAGCTCGTTGCGCGGGACCGCCCGGGGTGCCACGAACAGCACCTCGCGGGCGTGGACCGTCCCGTCGGCGAGCCGTACCCCGGTGAGACGGTCGTCCTCGACGACGAGTCCCGCCACCTCGCCGGGCACCACCGAGACGCCCGCCGCGGCCAGCCGGCGCCGGTCGTCGTCCGACAGCTCCTCCTCGGTGACCGTGTGGAGGAAGAGCGTCACGTCCTTCGACCACTGGGACACCATCAGAGCCTGGTGCACGCCGAGCGGGGTCGTGGCGAGGACGCCGAACGCCCGGTCGCGGACCTCCCAGCCGTGGCAGTACGGGCAGTGCAGCACATCGCGGCCGAACCGCTCGGCGACGCCGGGGACGGACGGCAGCTCGTCCTTCAGCCCGGTCGCGACGACCAGGCGGCGGGCCCGGACGGTCCGCCCGCCCGCCAGGGTCAAGGTGAAGCCCTCAGGGGCGTCGGCGGCGACGTCCACGGCCCGGTCCCGGACCAGCTCGACGCCGTAGCGCGCGATCTCCTCCCGGCCGATCGCCAGGAACTCCGCGGGCGGCATGCCGTCCCGGGACAGATAGCCCTGCATGTGGGCGGCGGGCGCGTTGCGGGGCTCACCGGCGTCGACGACGAGGGTGCGGCGCCGGGCGCGGCCCAGGACCAGGCCCGCGGAGAGGCCCGCAGCGCCGCCGCCGATCACGATCACTTCATAGGTCTCGGTCATGCCCACACCGTCGCCCCGACCGTGCGCGATTGACAAACGAAGTTGCCGAACCTGCAATATCCGCATGACCGCAGAAGACGTACTCGCCGAAGTGGGCCCCCGGCTGCGCAGGATCCGCAAGGAGCGCGAGGTGACCCTGGCCGCGCTCTCCGAGACGACCGGGATCTCCGTCAGCACGCTCTCCCGTCTGGAGTCCGGGCTGCGCAAGCCGAGCCTGGAACTGCTGCTGCCGATCGCCCAGGCGCACCAGGTGCCGCTGGACGAACTGGTCGGGACGCCCCCGGCGGGGGACCCGCGGGTGCGCGCCAAGCCGCTCGTGCGGCACGGACGCACGTACTGGCCGCTGACCCGGCAGCCCGGCGGGCTCCAGGCGTACAAGGTGCTCGTGCCGCAGCGGGACGAGGAGCCCGAACCGCGCACCCACGAGGGCTACGAGTGGCTGTACGTCCTGTCGGGGCGGCTGCGGATCGTCCTCGGCGACCACGACGTGGTGATGGCCGCCGGGGAGGCCGCCGAGTTCGACACCCGGGTGCCGCACTGGTTCGGGTCGACGGGGGAGGGCCCGGCGGAGTTCCTCAGCCTGTTCGGGCCACAGGGCGAGCGGATGCATGTGCGGGCCAAGCCGCGGCAGGCGTGACGGGCCGGGCCGGGCCGCTGCCGGGTGAGCCGGGCCCCGGGTGGGTCGGGCCCCGGGTGGGTCGGTCTCGTGCGAGCCGGTCCCGGCTGAGCCGGTCCGGAGCGAGCCGGTCCCGGCTGAGCCGGTCCGGAGCGAGCCGGTCCTGGGTGAGCTGTTCCCTGATCGGCAAGCGACCGCTTAGTATGCGACTACCCCAGGTCGTACGACGTAGTCGCGTGGAGGCATCGCATGCAGGCATGGCAAGTGCACGAGAACGGCGAGCCGAGCGAGGTGATGCGCCTCGCGGACGTGGAGACGCCGACGCCCGGTGACGGCCAGGTCCTGCTGAAGGTGCGCGCCGCCAACATCAACTTCCCCGACGTGCTGATGTGCCGCGGCCACTACCAGGTCAGGCCGCCGCTCCCCTTCACCCCCGGGGTGGAGATCTGCGGCGAGACCGAGGACGGCCGCCGCGTCCTGGCCAACCCCGCGCTGCCGTACGGCGGTTTCGCCGAGTACGCCGTCGCGGACGCCGCCGCGCTGCTGCCCGCGCCCGAGTCGCTGGACGACGCCGAGGCCGCGGCCCTGCACATCGGCTACCAGACGGGATGGTTCGCCCTGCACCGGCGGGCCGGACTCGAAGCCGGCGAGACGCTGCTCGTGCACGCCGCCGCCGGTGGGGTCGGCAGCGCGGCCGTCCAGCTCGGCAAGGCCGCAGGGGCCCGGGTGATCGGGGTCGTCGGCGGCGCCGACAAGGCCGCCGTGGCCCGTGAGCTGGGCTGTGACGTGGTCGTCGACCGCAAGAGCGAGGACGTCATCGCCGCCGTGAAGGAGGCCACCGGCGGCCGGGGCGCCGACGTCGTCTACGACCCGGTCGGCGGCGAGGCGTACACCCAGTCGACCAAGGTCGTCGCCTTCGAGGGCCGGATCGTCGTCGTCGGCTTCGCCAGTGGCGAGATCCCCAGCCCGGGGCTCAACCACGCGCTGGTGAAGAACTACTCGATCCTCGGCCTGCACTGGGGCCTGTACAACGTCAGGAACCCCAAGCTGGTCCAGCACTGCCACGAGCAGCTCACCGAACTCGCCGCCCGGGGGGCCGTCAAGCCGCTGGTCAGCGAGCGCGTACCGCTCGCCGGGGCGGCAGCGGCGGTCCAGCGGGTCGGCGACGGGCTCACCACCGGCCGTGTCGCCGTCGTCCCGAACGGAGCCGGAGCATGACCGACGCCACCGAACTGAGGCGCCGCACCGCCGAGTTGCTGGCCGCCCACCCGCCCGCGAGCACGGAGCGGCCGGAGTTCCTGCGCGCCCGGTTCGACGCCGGGCTCGCCTGGGTCCACTACCCCGAGGGGCTCGGCGGTCTCGGGGCCCCGCGCTCCCTCCAGGCCGTCGTGGACGCCGGGCTGGAGGCCGCCGGAGCCCCCGACAACGACCCGCGGCGCAACGGCATCGGCCTCGGCATGGCCGCGCCGACCATCCTCAAGTACGGCACCGAGGAGCAGAAGCGGCTCTTCCTGCGGCCCCTGTGGACCGGCGAGGAGGTCTGGTGCCAGCTCTTCAGCGAGCCCGGCGCCGGATCCGACCTGGCCGGACTCGGCACCCGCGCCGTCCGCGAGGGCGACGACTGGGTCGTCAACGGGCAGAAGGTGTGGACGTCCGGCGCGCACAACGCCCGCTGGGCCATCCTCATCGCCCGCACCGACCCGACCGTGCCCAAGCACGCGGGCATCACGTACTTCCTGTGCGACATGACCGACCCCGGCGTCGACGTCCGGCCGCTGCGCCAGATCACCGGCGAGGCCGAGTTCAACGAGGTGTTCCTCACCGACGTCCGCATCCCCGACTCCCGCCGCCTCGGCGAGATCGGCGACGGCTGGCGGGTCGCCCAGACCACCCTCAACAACGAGCGCGTCGCCATCGGCGGTATGCGGCTGCCCCGCGAGGGCGGCATGATCGGCCCGGTCGCCAGGACCTGGCGCGAACGCCCCGGACTGCGCACCCACGACCTGCACCAGCGGCTGCTGAAGCTCTGGGTCGAGGCCGAGGTCGCCCGCCTCGCCGGCGAACGCCTGCGCCAGCAGCTCGTCGCCGGACAGCCCGGCCCCGAGGGCGCCGGCATGAAGCTCGCCTTCGCCCGCCTCAACCAGGAGATCAGCGGCCTGGAGGTCGAACTCCGGGGCGAGGAGGGCCTGTTGTACGACGACTGGACCATGCGCCGCCCCGAACTGGTCGACTTCACCGGCCGGGACGCCGGGTACCGCTATCTGCGCTCCAAGGGCAACAGCATCGAGGGCGGGACCAGCGAGGTCCTGCTGAACATCGTCGCCGAACGCGTCCTGGGCCTGCCCTCGGAACCGCGCACCGACAAGGACGTCGCCTGGAAGGACCTCGCCCGATGAACACGCAGCCGGATCTGCTCTACTCCGAGGAGGAAGAGGCGCTCAGGGCCGCCGTGCGGGACCTCCTCGCCGACCACTGCGACGCCCCCGGCGTCATCGCCCGCACCGAGTCCGACACCCCGCACGACCTCGCCGCCTGGAAGGCCCTCACCGACGGCATGGGCCTCGCGGGTCTCCTGGTCCCCGAGGAGCTGGGCGGCCAGGGCGCCACGCACCGTGAGGCCGCCGTCGTCCTGGAGGAGCTGGGCCGCGCGGTCGCGCCCGTGCCCTACCTCACCAGTGCCGTCGTCGCCACCGAGGCGCTCCTCGCCTGCGACGACGCCGAGCTGCTCGGCGAACTCGCCTCGGGACGCGGGATCGGCGCCCTCGCCGTCCCCCTGCACCTGGGACCTGGCCGCGCCCACCCCGTCGTACGCCTCGAAGACGGCCTCCTGCACGGGGAGTTGGCCGGGATCGCGGACGCGGCCGTCGCCGACGTGCTGCTGGTCCCGGCCGAGGACGGTGGCCTGTACGCGGTGCGGGCCGCCGCCGTGACCGTCACCCCGCAGGTGTCCTTCGACCTGACCCGGCCGCTCGCGACCGTGACGCTCGACGGCGCCGAGGGGCGGTCGCTCGGCGAGGCCGGACCCGCGGTACGGCGGGCGCTGCGGGCCGGGGCCGGGCTGCTCGCCTCCGAGCAACTCGGCGCCGCGGAATGGCTGTTGACCGAAACCGTGCGGTATCTGAAGGAGCGCAAGCAGTTCAACCGGCCCGTCGGCGGGTTCCAGGCGCTCAAGCACCGCCTCGCGCAGCTGTGGCTGGAGGTCGTCAGCCTCCGGGCCGCCGCCCGCAACGCGGCGGACGCGCTGGCGACCGGGCGGGACGCGGACCTGGCGGTCGCCGTCGCGCAGTCCTACGCGGCCCCCGTCGCCGTGCACGCGGCCGAGGAGGCGCTCCAGTTGCACGCCGGCATCGGCATGACCTGGGAGCACCCGGTCCATCTGTATCTCAAGCGCGCCAAGGCCGACTCGATCGCGTTCGGGACGGCCGGGGCGCACCGGGAGGCGCTGGCCGAACTGGTCGACCTGCCCACGCCCTGACGCCCCCGGCGTCCCTCCGGCGAAGCCCGCCCCGACCGGGCGGGCTTCTCCGTGCCCCCGGGCCCGGCCCGGGGGAGTGAACGAGCGGCGGCGGTCCGGCCAACTCCTGGCATGTACAGGTTCATCGGGCGCGAACGGCCCCATACTCCCTGTGGATTCGACACCCGTCCACAGGGAGGCACCCCATGGCCCACCTCACTCGCCGCAGAGCGCTCACCACGTTCGGCGCCACCGCGGCGGCCGTGCTCGTCGCACCCGCGGGCCGTGCCCTGGCCGGTGAACACCCGCACGGGCCAAGGCCGTTGTGGCGGGCCCACGCCCACAACGACTACGAGCACCCCCGGCCCCTGCTCGACGCCCTCGACCACCGCTTCGGCAGCGTCGAGGCGGACGTCTTCCTCGTCGACGGGCAGCTCCTCGTCGCCCACGAGGTCACCGACCTCGACCCGGCCCGCACCCTGGAGTCCCTCTACCTCGCCCCGCTCGCCGCCCGGGTACGGGCCAACCGCGGTTCCGTGTACCGCGGTCACCGCCACCCGCTCCAGCTGCTCGTCGACATCAAGACCGAGGGCGCGGCCACGTATCTGGAACTCGACCGCCAACTCCGCCGCTACAGGCACCTGTTCACGACCTACGCCCACGGCCGGGTCCGCCCCGGCGCGGTCACCGCCGTCGTCTCCGGCGACCGCGCGGCCCGGACGCCCATGGAGGCGCAGACCGTGCGCCACGCCTTCTACGACGGCCGGCTCAGCGACCTCGGCAGCCCGGCACCCGCCTCGTTCATCTCGCTGATCAGCGACAACTGGACCCTCAACTTCAGCTGGCAGGGCGTGGGCGAGTTCCCGGCCGCCGAGCGCGCGAGGCTCCGCTCCCTCGTCGACGCCGCCCACGCGCGGGGCCGGCAGGTGCGGTTCTGGGCCACCCCCGACCTCGCCGGACCCGCCCGTGACGCGCTGTGGGCCGAACTGCTCGCCGCCGGCGTCGACTACCTCAACACCGACGACCTCGCCGGACTCGAAGCCTTCCTGGACGCCCACCGCACCCCCTAGGCGCATCGGCCCGAAGCGCCGGACGGGCCCGGACATCACACGTTCGGAGGACAGGTCAGCCGCCCGGACGAACCCTCCGCTACGCCACACTTACGGCCGAACGCCGTGAACCGGACGTGACGGCGTGGCGGAGGAGGTTGACGATGGCGATTTCCATCTCAGTGGTGCTGCTGCTCCTGATCCTGGCGGTGATCTTCCTGCGCAGCGGAGGACTGAAGCCCTCCCACGCCCTGGTCTGCGCGCTGCTCGGCTTCTACCTGGCGAGTTCGGACATCGCCCCCACGATCCACGACGGCCTCACGGCCACCGCGGACATCGTGGGAAGCCTCAACCCCTGAAGCCCGCGTGAGGCTCCGGGTCAGCCGGCCGAGAAGACGCCGATCCCGTTGGGCACCGGGCGTTCCGCGCCACCGCTGGGATGGTTGCGCACCGTCACCGCGCTCGCGCCCGGCGGGCGCGCGACCAGGGTCGAGGAGCCGCCGCCGTCCAGACTGAAGCCGTCGGACGCCCCCAACCCCTGGAGTGTGGACGCCACTTCGGCGATCGTCAGACCGGTCCGGTACGCCGCCGCCCCGTCCACCGCGACCAGCAGCAGCCGTCTGCCGCCGTCCGCGACGCCCACGGCGGTGCGCACCGCCGAGGTGGCGCGGTCGAGTCCGGCGAGCGGCTGACCGTCCTCCAGCACCGGATACCCGCCGACGGCGAAGCGGTACGGGACCCGGGAGTGGCCGGCGGCCAGGTCCGTGCGCAGCCGGACGATCTGGCCCTGGTGGAACTTCCGCAACTGCCGCGCGCCCGCCTCCCGTCCCAGGAGTACCGTCGTGCCCGCGGCGAGGGCGCCCTCGCCCGGGGTGTCCGAGACCGACACGACCCGGCCGCCCCGGACCGTCACCTCGTAGGTGTCCGTGCTGCACGGCGCCGCCCGGTCGGTGTCCGTGCCGCAGGTGGCGCGCACCCGGGAGGCGCTGCCCCAGGCGCTGGTGAACGCGCCGATCGAACCGACCGGCAGCGCGTACTGGTTGAGCCCGCCCAGTGGCAGCCGGCCCGCCGGGGTCCGCACCCACCCCTTGAGCGTCATGACGTCCAGCCGGAGCCTGCGGTCGACGCCCATGCCGAGGACGTCCCGCGTCGAGGTGTCCGGCGGCAGCGCGGGCCCGAACCGCTGGCCGTCCGGCACCGACGCCTTGAGCGTACGGCCGCCCGCGATCGCCGGGCCCACGCTCGCGCCCGTCGCCTGCACGCCCGGATGCTGGTCCTCGGTGATGTTGAAGAAGTCACCGTTGACCGCGGCGACCGCGCCCGCGGTGTCGGCCAGCCGGGAGACGGCCGCACGTGAGGCCACCGCCCCCGGATACAGCAGGTCGAGGCGTACCTTCGGGTTCCGCAGATCGGCGTCGACGACATGGACGCGCGTCGGACCCTTCGCCGCCTGGATGTCGTACTGCCGGTAGGTGACCCCCGAGGCGACCCGTACCGCCGCCCGAACGGCACCGGCCGGTGCCGCCCCGGTCAGGGCCGCACCGGCCAGCGCGCCGAATGCCGTGCACAACGTCAGTACCGATCTGCCCGCGCGGAAGCGTCTTTGACGATGCGTCACCGTTCCCCCTGAGGTCGCGTCAACTGTCGCAGGATCCACGGGGATCGCACCAGACGGCCTCGGCCGTACGGGTGACTAGACGTCGATGAGGAGCGAACGGATCAGGAAACGTACGCCCTCGGGCGCCTCCAGCGAGAAGCCGCTGCCCCGCCCCTCGACGACGTCGACGATCAGCCGGGTGTGGCTCCACAGTTCGTACTGGCTGCGGGACATCCAGAACGAGACGGTCTCGTCGACCCCCTCCACCTCCAGCTCGGCGAGCAGCACGTCCGAGCCGCCGGTGCGGAACTCGCCGTCCGGATAGCACATGGGCGCGCTGCCGTCGCAGCAGCCGCCGGACTGGTGGAACATCAGCGGACCGTGCATGGCCCGCAGCCGGCGCAGCAGGTCGGCGGCGGCGGGGGTGACGGCGACGCGCGGGATCTCCTCGTCCATGGGCTCAGGAGAGCAGGGGGGAGGTTGCGACAACGTTGCGGGCGCGCCGGTCCCGCGCCGCGCTCAGGAGGTCGGCTGCGGGGTGAGGCGCTTGAGGCCCTTGCGGTCGTAGTAGAGGGTCATCGCGAAGCCGAAGGCGAGGCCGAGGGCGGCCCCGATCGCCGTCATGGTCCAGGCGCGCGCGAGGCCCGCGTCGCCGCGTGCGTCGAAGTAGAGGATGGCGCGGATGCCGTCGCTGAGCTGGCGCATCGGCTCGAAGTGGGACAGGAAGCGGTAGAAGGCCGGAACCGCCTGGAGGGGGACGGTGGCGCCGGAGGAGGGCAGGCCCAGCACGATGAACACGAACATGGACACGAGCTGGCCGATGCCGCCGAACGCCGCGTTGATGGCCTGCACGCCGAGGCCGACCGCGAGGGCCGCGCAGTAGGAGTAGATCCACAGCAGCGGCAGGTGGGTCGCGTCCATGTCGAGGAACGTGACGCAGGCCAGCATCGTCAGCGACACGGTGAGCAGCGTGATCACCGCCGTCATCGCCATCTTCAGCAGCAGCGTCTGGGTGCGGCTGATCGGGACGGTGGGCAGCCGGGTGTGGAAGGGGCCGATCTCGTTGTCGGCGTAACCGAGCGAGGTGTCCACGCCGTTGCTGATGACGTTGCCGCCCATGAACCCGGCCAGCACCAGCAGGAGCGTGTAGTAGAACGCCGTCAGGCCCATGCCGCTGCGGTCGCCGATCGGATGGCCGACCTCGGTGGTGACGCGCACCGGGTCGGCGAGCAGCAGCTTCCGGGTCGCGTCGGCGTCCGGGTCGGCCTTCAGGAGCTCCTCGCCGATGGTCTTCGACGACTGCTGCGCGGCCAGCGTGGAGATCTGGCTCGCGAGGCTGGAGCCGAGGCTGCCCTTGCCGGGGTTGGTGAGCACCGTGAGCGTCGGCTGCCGGGTCGCCCCCGTGGTGGTGAGCGCGGCGACCGAGTCGGTGAAACCGGCGGGGATCACGAGCGCGCCGTAGACCTTGCCGGAGTCGAGCTGGTCCTGGGCCTCCGCCCGGGTGAGTGAGCGCCACGCGGCGGAGTCGGAGGAGGTGTCCCCGAGGACCGCCGCCGCGATCCGCGTCCCCACGTTCTGGTCCTGCCCGGGCAGCGGCTCGCCCCGGTCGGCGTTGACGAGGGCGATCGGCAGATCCTTCAGATCGCCCTTCGGGTTCACGATCCCGCCCATGTACAGCAGCGACAGCAGCAGGGCCAGCAGCCCCGTCAGCACGGTCGGCACCACCCACAGCTTCGGGTGGCGCAGCAGCGCGCCCGCTCGGACCTGAGGCGGATCGGCGTCGGTCATGGCTCTCCCGGGGCGCGGCGTCCATCGGTCACGGACCCCTCAGTCGTACGCGAGGACCAGGTCCGCCGCACCCGGGGACGGGATCAGCCGGTCAGCCGGCGCAGCGTCTCGGCGAACGGCACCGCGTCCTTGGGTGCCCGGTTGCGCGGCAGCCTGCCCAGCAGCGCGGCCATCGCGCACGTCCCCGTGACCGCCGACAGCGCCAGCCCCGCGCCGACCAGCCCCGACAGCCAGTGCCCCGGTGCCCACACCGGGCCGGCGGCGAACCCGGCGACGACCAGCGCGCCCGCGGCGAGCCGCACCTGCCGGTCCATGGGCCACGCCGCACGGGTCCCCGCCGGGCGCTCCACCGGGTGACCGGCCGCCGCCCACGCCGCGGTCCCGCCTTCCTGCGACGCGGCCGTCACCCCGAGGGCGGCGAGGCGTTCGCAGCCCCGCACGGAACGGTTGCCCGACGCGCACACCAGCAGCAGCGGACGGCGGGCCGCCGCGGCCCGCAGCGCGCCCGCGGCCTCGGCGAGCCGGTCGAGCGGGACGTTGTGGGCGCCGGGGAGATGTCCGCCGGCGTACTCGCCGGGCGTGCGGACGTCGACGACGGCGTACCCGGCGAGGCGGGCCGGGGTCACGGTGACTCGGCTGGTCATGGAAGAAGAACCCTTCGGTGAGGCGTTCCCCGGACGGGTAGGATACCCGTGGGGGTATATACGAGGAGAAGGTGGCGAAAGCGTGCAACTCGACATGTCGGCCGAGGAACTGAAGTCCGCGCTGAACCGGCTGCGCCGCGCTCAGGGGCAGCTCGCCGGGGTGATCCGGATGATCGAGGAGGGGCGCGACTGCGAGGACGTGGTCACCCAGCTCGCCGCCGTCTCCCGGGCCCTGGACCGGGCCGGGTTCGCGATCATCGCGACCGGCCTGGAGCAGTGCATGACCGGCGACGACCCCGAGATCAGCGACTCGAAGCAGATGCGGGCGCGGCTGGAGAAACTGTTCCTGTCCCTGGCCTGAGACCTCCGCGCGGGGACGGTGTCATCCGCCGGCGACCGCCGTCAGCACGGCCGTCACGGTCATGGCCGCCGCGACGAGCAGCAGCACGGACCCGAAGATCCGCCGGAGGGCCGCGCCCGGCACCCTCGCGGCCAGCCGCCTGCCGTCCCACGCGCCGAGGACGGCGGCGGCCAGGAACGGGGCGAGCAGCGGCCAGTCCAGGCCGGCCGCGGTGGGGGCGCGGGCCGCGAGCGCGGTGAGCGCGTTGGCGGCGACGACCAGCAGGCTCGTCCCCACCGCGGCGGCCATCGGCACCGCCAGCACGGTCACCAGCGCCGGTACGGCGAGGAAGCCCCCGCCGACCCCGAGGAACCCGGTCACCGCGCCCAGCCCGGCCCCGGCGCCCACCGCGCGCACGGCCGACACGGACGCGCCCTCACGCTGGCGTGCTTCCGCGGCCGCCAGGACCGGACCCGTATCGAGGGCTGCGTCCGGTGCGCCGGGACGGGACGCCCGCGCCGGATCGGCGGCACCGTCCGCGACGCCGGCCGGGAGGCCGGGGATCTCAGTGCCCGACAGCGGTGGCGGACCGACCGGATCGACGTCGTCCGGCTCGCCACGGCCGCTCTCGTCCGGCTCGCCACGGCCTCCCTCGCCCGGGTGCCGCCGCAGCATGCGGAGCGCCGCCGTCGCGGCCAGTGCCGCGAACATCAGCGTGAGCAGGACGTCGGGCACCCGGGCCGACAGGGCTCCCGCGATCGCCGCCGGGGCCAGCCCGGCCGCCGCGAACAGCAGCCCCGCCCGCCAGCGCACCGCGCCCGTCCGGGCGTGCGCCACCAGCGCGGTCGCCGACGTGACGCTCACGACGACCAGGCCGCCGGTGGTCGCCGCCGCCGGAGCGCACCCCAGGGCCAGCAGCGCCGGGACGGTCAGGATGCTGCCGCCCGCGCCGAGCGCGCCCAGGGCGATCCCCACCAAGCCGCCCGCGAGCAGGGCGAGGACGAGCGCGGTCATATGACGGCGGAGGCGGTACGGGGCACCGGAAGGCCGTCGGGGCCGGTCATCGCGAGGCCCGCCTCGGCCGCCCCCGCGAAGCCGTCGTCCACGGCCACGACCGTACGTCCCGCCGCGTCGAGCACGGACGCGGCGATCGCCGCGCGCATCCCGCCCGCGCAGTGCACCCAGACCGTGCCCTCGGGCACCTCCGCCAGACGGCGGTGCAGCTCGTGGACCGGGACATGGACGCTGCCCTCGATCCAGCCGCCCGCGCGCTCGCCGTCCCGGCGGACGTCGAGCACCACCACCGGGCCCTCGGCGGCGGCGAGGCCGGCGAACGTGGCCCGCCGGAAGGAGGCGGGCCGGGACCCCCGGGCGATCCAGTCCTCCGGGGTGCCGACCGCCGCGGCGGCGGGCCGGTCGATGCCCACCCGGACCAGTTCCCGCTGGGCCCGCGCGAGCTCCCCCGGATCGGCGGCGAGCAGCGTCACCGGCCTGCCCCACGGGATCAGCCAGGCCAGATAGGTGGCCAGTTGTCCGTCGGCCTCGAAGTTGAGGGACCCGGCCACATGTCCGGCGGCGAAGGCGACCCGGCCGCGCAGATCCACCACCCACTCGCCGGCGGCCAGCCGCCGCGCGATCTCGTCGGCGTCGGCGGGCCGCGGCGGCGTCAGATCCAGCGGGGCGGGACCCGCGGCGTTGGCCGGACCCATGTGGGCGTAGTACGCGGGCACGTCGTCGAGCCCGGCCAGCAGCTCCGCGACGAACGCGTCCACGTCCTGGGCGAACACCGGGTTGGCCGCCCGTTCCCCGCCGATCGTGCCCGGCGCGCCGCCCGCCGCGACGGAGGAGGAGCAGAAGCTGCCGAAGCCGTGCGTGGGCAGGACGGCGACCTCGTCCTCCAGCTCCGCCGCCAGCCGGTGCGCGGAGGCGTGCTGGGCGCGCGCGAGCGGCTCGGTGAGCCGGGGTTCCACCAGGTCGGGGCGGCCCACCCCGCCGATCAGCAGCGAGCCGCCGGTGAACGCCGCCACCGCCCGCCCCGTCTCGTGCAGGACGTACGACGTGTGGTGCGGGGTGTGCCCGGGCGTCGCCACGGCCCGCAGCGTCAGGCCCTCGTCGATCCGCTCCACGTCCCCGTCGGCGACCGGCACGTGCGGGTACGCCACCCCGGCCGCCGCCGGGACCAGGCAGCGCGCGCCGGTCAGCCGGGCCAGTTCCGGGCCGCCGGTGACGTAGTCGTTGTGCACATGGGTCTCGGCCACGGCCACGATCCGCACGCCCCGCCGGGCGGCGGCCGTGAGCACCCGGTCGACGTCCCGCGGCGGGTCCACGACGACCGCCGTCCGGGCGCCGCCCGCGAGATAGCTGCGGTTGCCCAGGCCTTCCGTGTCCAGAGTGTCGACGAAGAACACCGGACTCTCCCTTCCCACATTACCCCCGGGGGTATCTGGATTCACCGTAACAGATACCCAGGGGGGTATTGAGGGGCGCCGGATCGGCCCCGGATGGGCCCCGGCGCGGCCGGACCTCACGGCCGAGGCAACTCGGTACCTCGGACGGGTAGTTGATACGTGCAGCGGATGTGCGAAGCTGTCGGGAGCCGATCATGGATGGAGCGCAGCGTGACTCAGGACGGTCCCGCCCCGGAGATAGACACCAGCAGGCCGCATCCCGCCCGGATCTACGACTACCTGCTGGGCGGCAAGGACCACTACGACGTGGACGAGGCGGCCGGTGAGCGGCTCGTCACCGCCGCCCCCGAGGCCCGGGTCAGTGTTCGGGCCAACCGCGCCTTCCTCCGGCGCGCCGTGCGGCACGTCGTCGGTGAGGGGGTGAGGCAGATCCTCGACGTCGGCACCGGGCTGCCCACCTCGCCGAACGTGCACGAGATCGCCCACGAGGCGGCGTCCGAGGTGCGGGTCGCCTACGTCGACAACGACCCGATCGTGAAGGCCCACGGCGACGCGCTGCTCAGCCGGTCCGGCGCCACCAGCATCGTCCTCGCCGACCTGCGCGACCCGCGCGGCGTCGTCGAGCACCCCGACGTCCGCCGGATCATCGACTTCGACGAGCCGGTCGCCCTGCTGCTGGTCGCCATCCTGCACTTCGTCACCGAGGCGGAGAAGCCCGGCGAGATCGTCGCGACGCTGCGCGACGCACTGCCCGAGGGCAGCTTCCTGGTCCTGTCGCACGCGACGGGCGACCTCTTCGAGCGCGGCGACGCCCAGGCCGTCTACAACAACGCGACCGCCAGCATGAACCTGCGCAGCCACGCCGAGATCGAGCGCCTCTTCGACGGCTTCACGCTCGTCGAACCGGGCCTCACCCAGGTCCCGTTCTGGCGCCCCGACGGCGAACTGCCCCCGGAGGCGGCCTCGATCGGCTTCTACGGGGGCGTGGGCCGCAAGTAGCCCCACCTCTCAGGACACCGAAGTGCGCCGGACCCGTGCGGGGATCCGGCGCACTTCGGGCCGGACGGCGTTACGCCGCCAGCTCCTTGCCGATCCGGTCGAGCATGAACGCGGAGGACTCGCGGGCGCGTTCCTCCCAGGCGAAGACGCAGGCCGTGGCGACCCCGTCGAAGTCCAGCTCGCGCAGCGTGCCGAAGAAGACGTCCCAGTCCACCTCGCCCTGGCCGATGTCCAGGTGCTGATGGATGCGGGCGGCCGTGCCGGGCGGGTTGAGGATGTAGCGCAGCCCGGACGACCCCTTGTGGTTGAAGGAGTCCGCGATGTGCACGTGCTGGAGCTTGTCGCCCGCGTAGCGCATCATCGCCGCGATGTCCGCCGTCGGGTCCGCGCCCGAGAGGTGGAAGGAGTGCGGAGCGCAGTAGAGGTAGTTCACCCACGGCTTGTCGATCGCCCGGACGAGGTCGACGGCGGGGGCGTTCTCCTCGCAGAAGTCGTCCGGGTGGGCCTCCAGGTTCAGCGCGATGCCCTCGCGCTCGAACACCGGCAGCAGCTCCTCCAGCGACCGCCAGAACGCGGCCTCGCTCTCCGCGGCGCGCTCGGGCCGGCCGTTGAACTCGCTGTTCATCAGCGCACATCCGAGATCCGAGGTGATCTCGATCATCCGCTTCCAGCAGCGGACGGCCGCCTGCCGCTCGCTCTCGTCCGGCGACGACCACTTGTACAGCGGCAGCACCGAGGCCAGCCGCACCCCGTGCGTGCGCAGCGCGTTCCTCAGCTCCGCGATCCGCGCGTCGTCGGCGCGCGGGTGCAGGAAGAACGGCATGAAGTCGTCGCGGGGCGACAACTCGATGTACTCGTAGCCGAGTTCGGCCACCGTGCGCACCATGTCGTCGATCGGCAGGGCGCGGAACATGTACGGGTCGATCGCGATCTTCACGCGGCACCTCCGTAGAAGGCGGGACGGGGCTTGAGGTCGGTGGCGACGACACGGCCCGACTCCAGGGCCTCGACGGTCGCGGCGGTGATGACGGTGGCGGCGTAGCCGTCCCAGGCGGACGGGCCCTCGGGCTCCCGCCCGGTGCCGACGGCGCCGATCCACTCGCGGAACTCGGTGTCGAAGGCGTCGCGGAAGCGCCCGACCCAGTCGGTGAGCACCTCGGTGCTGTGCCGGGCGGCGGTGCGCACCCCCACGGCGGCCGGGTCGGGGAGGCGCACGAGACCCTCCTCACCGACGGTCTCGCACTGGATGTCGTAGCCGTACTGGCAGTTGACGAAGACCTCCAGGTCGATACGGACGCCCTTGGCGGTCTCGAACAGCATGATCTGCGGGTCCCTCAGGTGCTCGAACCGCTTGCTCGTCGCCCGCGGGGTGATCACCTGCGTGGAGACGATCTCGTCGTCCAGCAGCCAGCGCAGCACGTCCACCTCGTGCACGGCCGTGTCCAGGGCGGCCATGCCGGAGGTGTACGACTCGGGCACGGTCGGGTTGCGGTGGGCGCAGTGCACGATGAGCGGCGCGCCGATGCGGCCGGAGTCGATGACCTGCTTCATCTGCCGGTAGCCCACGTCGTAGCGGCGCATGAAGCCGACCTGGACGAGGCGGCGGCCGTGGGCCTGTTCGGCCTCGACGATCCGCAGGCAGTCCTCGGCGGTGGTGGCCAGGGGCTTCTCGCAGAACACCGGCTTCCCGGCGGCGACGGCGTTCAGGACGTGCTCGGCGTGGGTGGGGCCCCAGGAGGTGACGAGGACGGCGTCCACGTCCTCGGCGGCGACCACGGCGGCGCCGTCGGGCAGCACCCGGGCCCCCACCGGGGCGGCGGCCTCCGCGGCGCGTTCCGGGTCGATGTCGGTGACCGCGGTGACCCGGGCACCGGTCACGGTGTCCGTGAGCCGGCGGATGTGTTCCTTGCCGATCCAGCCGGCGCCGATGACACCTACACGTACAGTCATGGTCTTTTCCTTACAGCGGGTCAGGACGAGGGGGTCAGGAGAAGCGCGCCCGGAGTTCGGCTTCGAGGGATTCGAGCGTGCGGCCCTTCGTCTCGGGGACGCAGCGCTTCACGAAGGCGAGGGAGAGGAGCCCCGCCACGACGAAGAGGAAGAAGGTGTTCGAGATCCCGATCGCGGCCACGAGCGACGGGAAGACCAGCCCGATCACGAAGTTGGTCAGCCACAGCACCACGGCCGCGACCCCCATGCCGAATCCGCGCATCCGCATCGGGAAGATCTCCGACAGCATCAGCCAGGTCACCGGCGAGATCGCGCCCTGCTGGAACGCCAGGAACGTGACCGTCATGGCGAGCACCGCGTAGGCGCGGCCGTCACCGGCGGGCAGCAGGAGGGAGAACACCCCGATCATCAACAGGGCAGCGGTGGTGCCGATCTGACCGGTCATCAGCATCGGGCGGCGGGCCACCCGGCCGAGCAGCCAGATGCCGACGAAGGTGGCGAGGACCGAGATCACCCCGTTGGCGATGTTCGCGGTCAGCGCGCTGTCGGCGGCGAAACCGGCGTCGGTGAGGATCTGGGTGCCGTAGTACATGATCGTGTTCACGCCGGTCACCTGCTGCACGATCGCGATGCCGAAGCCGACGAACATCAGCTTGCGCACCCACGGCGTGGCCCTCATGTCCTTCCAGCCGCCGAGCTTCTCCGTCTCGTCCCTGACGGCGAGCGCGGACACCTCGGCCAGTTCCGCCTCGGCCCGCTGCCGCGCCCGCACCTGCCTGAGCACGTCCAGCGCCTCGGAGAACCGGCTCTGCGAGGCCAGCCAGCGCGGGCTCTCCGGCATCACCAGCATCCCGAACCACAGCACCACGGCCGGTACGGTCGCGACGACCAGCATCCAGCGCCACACGCCACCGGACTCGCCGCCCACCCGGGCGATGACCGCGTTGGACGTGAACGCCAGCAACTGCCCGCTGACGATCATCAGTTCGTTGCGGGTGACCAGCGCCCCGCGCCGCTCGGCGGGCGAGACCTCGGCCAGGTACACCGGTACCGTCACCGACGCCCCGCCGACCGCGAGGCCGAGCACGAACCGCGCCACCACCATCACGGCCGTGGTCGGCGCGAGCGTGCAGCCCAGCGCGCCGACGAAGAACAGCACGGCAAGGGTGAGGATCGTGCGGCGCCGCCCGCGCGCGTCGGACAGCTGGCCGCCGGCGACGGCGCCCAGTGCCGCGCCGAGCAGCAGCGAACTGGTCACCATGCCCTCGGTGGCCGGCGTCAGCCCGAGGTCCTCGGTCATGTACGGCAGGGCGCCGTTGATGACACCGGTGTCGTAGCCGAAGAGCAGACCGCCGAACGTGGCGACGATCGTGATGATCCGCAACCGCCGTGACACGGCGGCGGGTTGGTCCTGCCGTTCGAGAGGCGTGGTCCTGCCGGCGTCGTCCTGGACGTCCATGCCCGCCCCCTCAGCCGTTCAGGGCGGGGCGCCGGGTGCCGGACAGCCCGAGCCGGCCGAGGTGCTCACGGGTGCCGACCGCGATCGGCAGCGGCACCTCGGGCGCGCACGGGTACAGGTCCTGCTCCACGACCACGAACAACTCGGCTTCCAGTCGCGCCAGTTCGGACACGATCTCGGCCGGGTCCGGCACGCCGGCGGGCGGCGACACGCACACGCCGCGTTTCACGGCCTCGCCGAAACCGAGGTCCTCGGCCGCGACCTGCGCGAGGACCGCCGGGTCCATCTGCTTGATGTGCACATAGCCGACGCGCTCGCCGAAACGCCGGATCAGGTCGACGTTGTCCCCGCCCCCGTAGGCGACATGGCCGGTGTCCAGGCACAGGTTCGTGTACCGGGCGTCGGACTCGTTCAGCAGCCGCTCGATCTCCGGCTGCGTCTGGATGTGGCTGTCCGCGTGCGGGTGGACGACCAGCCGGACGTCGTACTCGTCGAGCAGGAGCCTGCCCAGCCGGTCGGCCGCTTGGCCGAAGCCCGCCCACTGCGCGGCGGTCAGCTCGGGAGGCTCGGTGAACGCGCCGCTCTTCTCGTCGCGGTACATCGGCGGGATGAGCACCAGGTGGTGGGCGCCGGCGGCCTGGGTCAGCGCGGCGACCCGGCGGACGTGGGCGAGCATCTCGTCCCATGCCTCGGGCCGGTGCAGCGCGCCGAAGGCCGTACCGCCGGAGACCTTCAGGCCCCGGGCGTCCAGCTCCTCCTTCAGCAGTCGCGGATCGGTGGGCAGATAGCCGTACGGGCCGAGCTCGAACCACTCGTAGCCGGCCTGCGCGAGCTCGTCGAGGAAGCGGGTGTACGGGACCTGGTGCTCGTCCTGAGGGAACCAGACGCCCCAGGAGTCGGGGGCGGACCCGAGGCAGAGGTTCCCGACGGTGGTGCGGAGGGGGGATGGCGCCGTTGCCATGGCGTTGTCCTTAGGGGAGAGGGGACGGGGACGGTCCTGGGAGGCCTGGTGCGTGCCGGTGGCCGCGGCCTGCGGTGCCGCGGCCGGCGTGACCGGCGGCTGTCATGGAAGTCGTGTCCTGTCGCGCTCTACTAGCGCGCTCTAGTGCGAGTACGATGACCCCTGTCCGAATGTCATGTCAATAGCTTGTTGCCGGGAGATTTCGCGTCGGCGGGAGGCACCCGGTCCCCGGGCCTCCCGCCGCCCGCCCGATAGGGTGGGCGCCGTCGGAGGGTGGGTCACAGGTGGAAGCAGTGGGGCGGCAGCGGCCCACGATGGCGGACGTCGCCCGCAAGGCGGGCGTCTCGCGGGCGCTGGTGTCGATCGTGTTCCGCAACCAGCCGGGGGCCGGCGAGGAGACCCGGCAGCGGGTGCTCCGCGTCGCCGACGAGATCGGCTACCGGCCCGACAACGCGGCGCGGCTGCTCGCGCGCGGGCGCAGCCGGACGATCGGCGTGATGTTCATCGTCCACCAGACCTTCCACACCGATCTCATCGAGGGCGTCTACCCGGAGGCGGAACGTCTCGGCTACGACGTGCTGCTCTCCGCCGCCGCCGAGGGGCGCAGCGAGGCCAAGGCCGTCGAGGCGCTGCTCGCGCACCGCTGCGAGGCGCTGATCCTGCTCGGCTCGGGGTCCGGTGCGGGGGAGGGGCTGGACGAGATCGACGCCGCCTACCTGCACGACCTCGGCGGCCGGGCGGCGACCGTGTCGGTCGGACGCCGGGTGCCGCAGGCGCCGGTGGACTTCGTGCACTCCGCCGAGGGCAAGGGCGTCCGGCTGGCGATGGACCATCTGATCGAGCTGGGGCACCGGCGGATCGTGCACATCGACGGAGGCCGTGGCCCCGGCTCGGCCGAGCGGCGGCGCGCCTACCGGGCGTCGATGCGACGCCACGGACTGGACGCGGAGATCCGGGTGATCCCCGGCGAGCACACCGAGCGGTCAGGCATCGAGACGGGACAGCTGCTGCTGGCGGAGCGGGAGCGGGGGCTGCCCCTGCCGACGGCCGTGCTCGCGGGCAACGACCGGTGCGCGATGGGCGTGCTCATGGCGATGACACGGGGTGGCGTCGAGGTGCCGCGGGACCTGTCGGTGGTCGGCTACGACGACAGTCATCTCTCCCACCTGATGCCGGTGGGTCTGACCACGGTCCGCCAGGACGCGCGGCTCATGGCGCAGAGCGCCGTGCGGTTCGCGGTGGAGCGGCTGGAGAAGCCCGAACTGGAGCCGCGCGAGGCGGTCCTGGACTCCCGGCTGGTCGTCCGGGGAACGAGCGGGCCGGTCCCGGAGCGAACGCCCCGGAACCGGCCCTGATGTCCTGCTATCGCCTGGTCACACCGCTGCCGCGACGGTGAGCGGGGCCTCGGTGCGGTCCGTGATCTCCTGGACGGTCACGCCCGGCGCGCACTCCACGAGGACGAGCCCCTCGGGGGTGACGTCGAGGACGCCGAGGTCGGTGATGATCCGGTGCACGCACGCCTCGCCGGTCAGCGGCAGGGAGCACTCCTCGACGATCTTCGGGCTGCCGTCCCTGGCGTTGTGCTCCATCAGCACGACGACCCGGCGGGCGCCGTGCACCAGGTCCATCGCCCCGCCCATGCCCTTGACCATCTTCCCGGGGATCATCCAGTTGGCCAGGTCGCCCGAGGCCGACACCTGCATGGCGCCCAGCACCGCGGTGTCGATGTGCCCGCCGCGGATCATCCCGAAGGACAGCGCCGAGTCGAAGAAGGAGGCGCCCGGCAGCACGGTCACCGTCTCCTTGCCCGCGTTGACGAGATCCGGGTCGACCTCGTCCACGGTCGGGTAGGGGCCGGTGCCCAGGATGCCGTTCTCCGAGTGCAGCACGACATGGACGCCGGGCGGCAGATGGCCCGGGATCAGCGTGGGCAGTCCGATGCCGAGATTGACGTAGGAGCCGTCGGCCAGCTCCTCGGCGGCACGCGCGGCCATCTGGTCGCGGGTCCAGCTCATGCCCGTACCGTCCTCTTCTCGATGCGCTTGTCGGCGGCCTGAGTCGCCGTCAGTTCCACCACCCGCTGCACGAACACTCCGGGCACGTGCACCGCGTCCGGGCTCAACTCGCCCGGTTCCACGAGCTCTTCGACCTCGGCGACCGTCACCCGGCCCGCCATCGCCGCGAGCGGGTTGAAGTTCGCCGCCGCCCTGCGGAAGACCAGATTGCCGTGGCGGTCGCCCCGCCAGGCGCGGACGAGGGCGAAGTCGGTGACGATGCCGTGCTCCAGGACGTAGGTCCGGCCGCCGAACTCCCGGGTCTCCTTGGGCGGGGACGCCAGCGCCACCGAACCGTCCGCCGCGTGCCGCAAGGGCAGCCCGCCCCGGGCGACCTGGGTGCCGACCCCGGCCGGCGTGTAGAACGCGGGGATGCCCGCGCCGCCCGCGCGCAGCCGCTCGGCCAGCGTGCCCTGCGGGACCAGCTCCACCTCCAGCTCACCGGACAGGTACTGCCGGGCGAACTCCTTGTTCTCGCCCACGTAACTGCCGGTCACGCGGGCGATCCTGCCGTCGGCGAGCAGGACCCCGAGGCCCAGCCCGTCCACACCGCAGTTGTTCGACACGACTTCGAGGCCGGTCGCGCCCCGCTCGTGCAGTGCCTGGATCAGGGTGCCGGGGATGCCGCTGAGGCCGAAGCCACCGACGGCCAGCGAGGCGCCGTCGGGGATGTCGGCGACCGCCTCCCCGGCGCTCGAACAGACCTTGTCCATAAGGGGTTTCTCTTTCCTGCCGCTTGCCGGGCGGGCCCGCCGCATGCCGGGCCCGCCGCCTACTGGAGTGCGTCCGAGATCGACTTGACGCCGCCGTGCGCGGTCAGCCCGCCGTCCACCGGGATCTCGGCACCGGTGACGAACGAGGACTCCGCGGACAGCAGGAACACCACGAGCGGGGTGACCTCGTCGACGGTTCCCGTGCGGCCGAGCGGTGTCTCCCGGATGTTCGCGGCACGGAACGCGGGCGCCGCTGACGCCGTCATCTCGGTCTCGATGAACCCCGGATGGATCATGTTGACCCGCACGCCCCGCGGACCCAGTTCCAGCGCCGCCGTCTTCGACAGCCCTCTGAGCGCCCACTTGCTCGACGTGTACGCGACCGGGTAGTGCCCGGTGAGCGCCGCCGACGAGCCGACGTTGACGATCGACGCGCCGGGCCGCATGAGCGGCGCGAGATGCCGGATGCCGAGCAGCGGTCCCACGACGTTCACGGCGTGCACGCGCGCGAAGTCCTCGGGGCTCACCTCGTCCAGCCGGGCCCGCCAGGTGATCCCGGCGTTGTTCACCAGCCCGTGGATCTCCCCGTACGACTCCCGCAGTTCCAGGGCGAGTTCGGCCCACGCCTGCTCGTCGGTGACGTCGAGGCGGCGGCAGCCCGGGGCGTCGGTGACGTCCGTCGCGACGACCCGGGCGCCCTCGCGGGTGAGCGCCTCCGCCTCGGCCGCGCCCTGGCCGCGGGCGGCGCCGGTGACCACCACGACCCGGCCCGGCAGCCGCTTGGGGTGCAGGCCGGTCACGGCCGCTCCCGGCCGCGGCGACGGCCGGTCGGCAGCGGCAGCGGCTCGACGCCCTGGACGACCGTGTTGGACACCGTGCCGATCCCCTCCACGGTGAGGGTGACGGTGTCGCCCGGCTTCAGCGGCGGCGGGTCCTGACGGCCGCGCACGCCCCACAGTTCGGCCAGGCAGCCGCCGTTGCCGCAGGTCCCGGAGCCGAGGACGTCACCGGGACGGACCCAGGTGCCGCGCGAGGCGTAGGCGACCATCTCCTCGAAGGTCCAGCTCATGTTGGACAGCAGGTCCTCGCCGACCACCTCGCCGTTGACCGCCGCGGTGAGCGCCAGCCGCAGGAAGCCGTCCTCGTCGCGGTACGTGTCCAGCTCGTCGGCCGTGACCAGGTACGGGCCGAGGGTGGTCGCGGTGTCCTTGCCCTTGCAGGGGCCGAGGTTGACCTTCATCTCGGCGGACTGGAGATCGCGCGCGGACCAGTCGTTGAAGACCGTGTAGCCGACGATGTGCTCGCGGGCCCGCTCGGGGGTGAGGTCGCGGCCCTCCGTGCCGATGACGGCGGCCACTTCGAGCTCGAAGTCCAGGACGTGCGAGCCCGGCGGCACCGGGACGGTGTCGTACGGGCCGCACACCGCGTACGGGTTGGTGAAGTAGAAGGTCGGGGCCGCGTACCACTGCTCCGGCACACCCGCGTCGCCGTCGATCGAGCGCCGTACGCCCTCGACGTGTTCCTCGAAGGCCACGAAGTCCCGCACCGTGGGCGGCTGGAGGGGCGGCAGCAGCCGTACCTCGGAGACATGCGGGCCGGGGGGCACGTCCAGCGTCGCCGCGCCCGCCTCCAGGAGGCCGGGCAGACCGCCGCCCCGGGCGAGCAGGCCGGTCAGCGAGTCGGCCCCGGGCAGCGGGAAGAGGGTGCCGTCCTCCTCGACGACGGCCACCTGACGTCGTCGCTGGTGCTCGTACGTGGCGAAACGCATGGGGCTGTCCTGTCGTGGGAGGGAGGGGGGAGGCGGGGTGGATCAGACCGGCGGGGCCACGAAGACGCCGCGGTCGACGTCGTTGAAGGACTCCTTGGCGACCAGCTCGTTCATCGGGTTCGCCGTGCCCCACTGGTCGGTGACCTCGGGCCGGGAGAAGTCGTAGACGTGCGGGTGCCAGGTGTCCTCGTCCAGCTCCTCCAGCTCCGTCGTGTACTCGACGGTGTTGCCGTGCGGGTCGAGGAAGTAGGTGAACGTGTTGTCGCCCGCCATGTGCCGTCCGGGACCCCACACCTTGCGGGCGCCGGAGCGGATCACCCGGCCCGAGGCGCGCATGTACTCGTCGATGCCGCGCAGTTCGAAGGAGACGTGGTGCAGGGAGGTGTGCGGGCCCTTCGCGATCGCCATCGAGTGGTGCTGGTTGGAGATCCGCATGAAGTGCATGACCTCGCCCATGTGCGGCGAGCTGAGGGTGTCGGAGAGCCGGAAGCCGAGGTGGGTCTCGTACCACTGGCGGGTCCGGTCGAGGTCGGGGGAGTTGAGGACGACGTGCGACAGCTTGACCGGGATCGACTCCTTCTCCTCGATCTTCCGGTGCTGCCGTACCTCGACGTCCGCGGAGACCTCGATCGTGCGGCCGTCGACGTCGAAGAAGCGGAAGCCGTAGCCGCCGCCGGGGGTGTCGACCCGGCCCGGCCGCGAGATCAACTTCACGTCCTGGGAGAGCAGTCGCTCGGCCAGCGTGTCCACGTCGGCCGCGTTCGCCGCGCCGTAGGAGACCAGGTCGAGACGCTTTTCCTCGGCTTTGCGCAGCCGGATCACATAGCGCTCCGGGCTGCCCTCGGCGGCCAGGAACGAGATCCCGGAGTCCTCCTCGACCTTGGTCAGGCCCCAGACACCGGCGTAGAAGTCGAGCTGCTTGTCGTAGTCCGGCACGGCCAGGTCGACATGGCGCAGATGGGTCAGCAGACGGTTGTTCATGGGGGTTCTCCTCAGGCGAGGTTCAGCAGGGCGGCGGCGTTGCCGCCCCGCACCGCGTGGAAGTCCTGCTCGGACAGGCCGGCGCAGTGCAGGGCGTCGAGGGGGTCCTCGGTGCCCATGTCGAAGGGGAAGTCGGAGCCGAGCAGCACCTGTCCGGCGCCCGCGGCACGGACCAGCTCCCGCAGCACCGCCGGGTCGTGGACCAGGGAGTCGAAGTGGAGCCGCTTCAGGTACGAGCTCGGTACCTCGGCGCAGCCGCGGGCGTCAGGGCGGGCCCGCCACGCGTGGTCCGAGCGGCCGATGTGGGTGGGGAGGTAGCCGCCCCCGTGCGCGGCCACCAGCTTCAGCCCCGGGTGCCGGTCCAGGACACCCGAGAAGATCAGATGCGAGAGCGCGACCGCGTTCTCCGTGGGCTGCCCGACCGTGTTGGACAGGTACCACTGGTCCAGCCGCTCGTCGAGCGTGCACCCGAAGGGATGCAGGAACAGCAGGGCACCCGTCTCCTCGGCGCGGGACCAGAAGGGCTCGTACGCGGGGTCGGACAGTTCGCGCTCGGATGCGTGCGAGGAGATCTCGACGCCCCGCAGGCCCTGTTCGAGGGCGTGGTCCAGCAACTCGACCATCAGATCCGGGTGCTGCAGCGGGACCAGGCCGAGACCGTACAGCCGCTCGGGGGCCTTGGCGCAGTGCGTCGCGGTTCCTTCGTTGGCCAACCGGCATACGCGAGAGGCCAGTTCGAGGTCCGCCCAGTAGTGGTAGTGCGACGGGGACGGGCTGACCACCTGGATGTCCACGCCCTGCTCGTCCATGGACGCGAGGCGCACCTCGACGTCCGTGAGCCGCGGGATGCGGGCGCCGACCATCGGCCCGTTCACGGCGAGCGCGGCGGGGCCGTTGCGGCGGGCGTCCAAGGCGCGGGCCTCGGCCAGCCCCGGCTGACCGGCCACGGCCTCCTCGATCTCCGGGAGGATGACGTGCGCGTGGACGTCGACGGTGGGGAGCGTCTCGGGCGCGGTCGTGGTCACGTTCACGGTCACGGGAGTTCCTTCAGCGCGTTCATGGTGCGGCCCATCAGGCCGGGGACGTCGGCGTCGCGGACCCCGTCGAGCAGCCACTGGCCGAGCTGCACGGACGCGTCCACGACCAGCCGCACCCGGGGGTACCGGCGGGTGTGGTAGTCGGTCAGGAGCCGCTCGTCCCACTCGGAGCGGGAGGTCAGCAGCTCGGCGAGGACCTGGACGTCCTCCAGGGACATCGCGGCGCCCTGCGCGAGGGTGGGCGGGCAGGCGTGCGCGGCGTCGCCGACGAGCACGACCCTGCCCCGGTGCCACGGCCCCTCCACCAGGTGGCGGTCGAACCAGGTGTAGTTGACGTCCTTCGGGTCGGTGAACGCCTCGCGGATCTCGTTCCACGCGCCCCCGTAGCCCTCGCTCAGCGCCCGCATCTCGTCGGCGTACGTGTCCGGGTCGATGCCCGCGCGGTCGCGGGCCCGCTCGACGAGATAGGCGTAGACCGTGTCCTCGCCGGTCGGGCAGTAGCCGGCGATGAAACAGCGGCCCGCGTAGATCATCTCGGTGCGGTTCACCCCGGCCGGGCGGGGCGCCGGGGCGCGCCAGATGCCCATGCCGGTGGGCTCGGGCGTGTCGGTGACGCCGATCATCGCGCGGGTGGCCGAGCCGAGGCCGTCGGCGCCGACGACGAGGTCGTAGCGGCGGCGGGTGCCGTCCGTGAACGTGACGTCCACGCCGTCGTCGTCCTGCGCGAACGCGGTGGCCCGGGTGCCCAGGCGGATGTCCGCGCCCGAGGCCTCCACCCGCTCGATGAGGAGCTGCTGGAGCCGGGGCCGCTGCATCCCGATGTGCGCGGGCAGGTCGTCACCGCCGGTGCGCAGCTCGTCGTGGGCGTGCAGGACCGTGCCGTCGGGGGCGAGGATCGCCACGCCCTGGGCCTCGTAGCCGTCCTTCAGGATGTCGTCGAGGACACCGACCTCGCGCAGCACCCGCAGGGCGTTGCCCTGGAGGGTGATGCCGGAACCCAGGGCGGCCTTCCAGTCGGCGCTCGCCTCGACGAGGTCGACGGCGACGCCGGCCCTGCGCAACAGGACGGTCAGGGCGTTTCCGGAGGTGCCTCCGCCGATGACGAGGACCGTTTTGGGGCTGGGGCTGTCAGCCATGTCGGGGATACCTCCCGGGATGGGGCCGCGCGGCTTCGGGCGGCGGGGGGTGCGGCTACGGGGACAAGCGGCTTCTGCGGGAGCCTCCGGACGAGGTCTCCCGACGGGGGTGGGCGCCGGACGAGGAGAGTGGGTACCGGACGGCAGCGGTGGGTCTCGGACGACGGGACGGTGCCGGGCGACGGGGGTGGGTCTCGGACGACGGGACGGGTACCGGATGCGCCCTCGCTGTCCGGGGTCGGGCGCGTCCGGGGCCGGGTGGGCCGCTCGGCCCGGCGGGCTACTTCACGGCGATCGGGTTCACCGGGGAGCCCACGGCGCCGGTGATCGGGAGGGGCGCGGCGGTCAGCCAGAACTCGTGCACCCCGTCCTCGGCGCAGTCCGCGGCGAGGGACTCCAGGTCCCACATCTCGCCGATCAGCAGACCCATGTTGGGGATGGCGACCTGGTGCAGCGGCTGGAAGGCGTGCTCGAACTCGTTCGGCCGGACCTCGAAGCCCCAGGTGTCGGTGGCGATCGCGGCGATCTCCGTGCCGTGCAGCCACCCGGCGCTGGTGAAGGAGAGACCGGGGGCCGGGCCGCCCGCGTAATCGCCCCAGCCGTCCCGCCTGACCCGCGCGAGCTGGCCGGTACGGACGAGGACGATGTCACCGCGTCCGACGGTCACCCCGTGCGCCTCGGCGGTCCGCGTGAGGTGCTCCTCGGTGATCGCGAAGGCGTCCGGCAGCTCGCCGTCCGTGCCGACGACCCGGCCGACGTCCAGCAGGACCCCGCGCCCGGCGACATGCGGCGCCATGTGCTCGATTCCGGTGACCAGGTCGCCGTCGGAGGTGACGACCCTGGCGGCGTCCCGGCCGTTCCACGCCTTGCCGTGGTCGAAGATGTGCCCGAGCCCGTCCCACTGGGTGGAGCACTGGAGCGGCATCGCGATCACGTCGTCGGCGCCGCCGATGCCGTGCGGGAAGCCCTGGTTGCCGAGGGCGGCGTCGGTGCCGGTGTCCAGCATGGTGTGCACCGGGTTGGTGCGGCGGCGCCAGCCCTTCTGCGGGCCGTCCATGTCGAAGCGCTGCGACAGCGAGAAGCTGGTGCCCCGGCGGATCAGCGCGGCGCCCTCGCGGCGCTTGGCCTCGTCGAGGAAGTTGAGGGTGCCGAGCACGTCGTCCTCGCCCCAGCGCCCCCAGTTCGAGAACCGCTTGGCGGCCTCGGCGATCGCGCCCTCGGGGTCGTGCCGGTTCACCGCGACTCCTTCACACAGCGGGTGCGCTGCACACCGAGACCGGTGACCGAGCCCTCCATCACGTCCCCGTCGCGCAGCAGCCGGCCCCAGTGGATGCCGTTGCCGGCCGGGCTGCCGGTCAGCACCAGGTCCCCGGGCAGCAGCCGCGCCGTCTGCGAGATGTACGACACGAGGCGCGCGATCCCGAAGAGCATGTCCTTGGTCGACTCGTCCTGCATGGTGTCGCCGTTGAGCTTGAGCGTGACCCGCAGGTCACCCGGGTCGGCGATCGACTCGGCGGGCACCAGCCACGGGCCGAGCGGGGTGAACCCGGGGGCGTTCTTGCAGCGCAGCCAGTCGGTGCCGATGGCTTTCATGTCCCGGCGGAACACGGTCGCCCGGTCCGTGAGGTCGTTGGCGATCGTGTACCCGGCGACGTACTCCAGGGCCTCCTCCTGCGACACCCGGTACGCGGGCCTGGAGATCACGGCCGCCAGCTCCAACTCCCAGTCCGGCTGCTCCACCCCCTCGGGGAGCACGACGTCGTCGTACGGGCCCGCGATCGTGCTCGGCAGACCGATGAACACGTACGGCAGGTCCTCCGCCGCCCGGCGGTCCATGATCGCGGCGATCTCCGCGCGGGCCTCCTCGACCGTGCGCGGGTCGTCGGGGGAGCGGTGGGCGACCTCCAGGTCGATCACGTGCTGGCGGTAGTTGGCGCCGGACTGGAAGACCTGGCGGGGCTCCAGCGGGGCGTGCACCCGCAGGCCCTCCAGCGGACGCCGGCCGAGCGCGGTGTCCTCCGCGAGGGCGCGCAGCACGGGCAGGGCCTCGTCCCAGCGCTCCACCACGGCACGGACGTCCGACGGCGCCCAGGGCAGCGCCCCGCTCAGGTCGAGCACCCGTTCCGAGGCCAGCAGACCGGGGAAGGGCGCCCCGTCCGGGGCGGAGAACGTGCCGAGCGCGAACGGGCCGGCAGGTTGCGCGAGCATTGCCATCAGATTTCCTCCTGCGTGGTTGCGGTCTACTGTGGCCCTGATCGGCGAATCACGGAAATAGATCCTGTGAATGCGGAGCATTCACCGGACGGATAGCCCTGAACCCCAGGTGGTGCCCGGTGAACCTGTCCCGACTCGACCTCAATCTGGTCGTCGCCCTGCGAGCGCTGCTGGACGAGCGCAATGTGACCAGGGCGGGCGAGCGCGTCGGACTGAGCCAGCCCGCGATGAGCGCGGCCCTGTCCCGGCTGCGCCGGCATTTCGGCGACGAACTGCTGGCCCGCACCGGCAACGCCTACGAGCTGACCCCGCTCGGCGCGGCCCTGCGCGACCGCAGCGCCAACGCCTGCGACCTGCTGGAACGGCTCTTCTCCAGCCAGGCCGACTTCGATCCCGCCGCCGAGACCCGCGAGTTCACCCTCCTCGCCTCCGACTACGGGGCCGCCGTGTTCGGCGCCGCGCTCGCCCGCGCGCTGCACGAGGAGGCGCCCGGCGTCCGGCTCACTTTCCAGCACCCCGCGCCCTCGGTCGTCGAGAACACCGCGACGATGCTCAGCACCGCCGACGGACTGCTGATGCCGCACGGGGTCATCGACGGCTTCCCGGCCGTCGAGCTCTACCAGGACCGCTGGCTCTGCGTCGTCGCCGACGACCATCCCGATGTCGGCGACGAGCTCACCCTCGACGACCTCGCGCGTCTGCCCTGGGCGGTCTACCAGCGGCCCTACGACGCCCCGGTGGCCCGGCAGCTCAGCATGCTCGGGATCAGCCCGAGGGTGGAGGTGTCGGTGCAGACCTTCCAGCTCCTGCCGTACATGATCGAGGGCACCCGCCGGATCGCCATGATCCAGGAGCGCCTCGCCCGCCGTCTCGTCCGCGCCTGTGCCGTCCGGGTCCTGCCCTGCCCCTTCGAGGCCGTACCGCTCACCGAGGCGATGTGGTGGCACCCCGTCCACGCCCAGGACGCGGCCCACATCTGGCTCCGCCGGAAGTCGGCGGAGGTGGGGGCGGCGCTGATGGGGCGCGCGGGGGACGACGTGGGGGTGGTCTAGGGGGTGCCCTGTGCGGTGAGGGCGGGTGTCGCGGCGTCGTTGTGGGGGCGACCGGCCGCCCTCGGGGAGACAGGGGGCCGGGCAGGGTGAGAGGGCGGACCGTCGGACGGTCCGCCCTCAACGCCTCGGTCCGTCAGGCCAGTTGCTCCGGCAGCGGGCGCGGGTCCACGGTCGCCGCCGTGCGCCGGCGGGCCGCTGCCAGGGCGCCCGCGAGGGCGGCGGAGGCCAGGCCCAGGAGGCCCACCGCGCCCGCGAGGGAGCCGACCGCCGACTCCAGGGCGAGCAGGACGAGTGGGCAGACGAACTCGCCGCCGAAGAAGGCCGCCATCCACAGCCCGGTGCCGCGGCCCCGGTCCTCGAAGGCCAGCCGGGACATCGCGCCGGTCAGCAGCGCCGGGAGCAGCATGCCCGTGCCCACACAGTTCACGACCGCGCCGACGATCAGCAGCGGCGCACCGTCCGCGAGGAACATCACCCCGAAGCCGAGCCCGGCGAGCGCGAACGCGGGCGGCAGCATCGGGTCGGGGGAGCGCTTGAGGCGGGCGAAGGCGACCGCGCCGCCCACGGTCGCGGCACTGGCGATCGCGGTGGCCAGGCCGATCACGCCGGGGTTCTCCACCCCGAGGTCGTCGAGGAGGTACGCCATCTCCACCGGCACCGTGTAGAAGACCATCGCCCCGAAGAACGTCAGCGCGCAGATGCCTGCCAACTGCCGCCAGGGGAAGGAGTGCCGGGCCGTCGGGGCCGCCGCTTCCGTCACCTCCCGGCGCGCCGGGGCCGGCAGCGCCGACACCATCAGCGGTGCGAGCAGCAGGCTCACGGCGTACACCCAGAACGGCACCCGCCAGCCGGCCGATCCGGCCGCGCCGCCGAGCACGAAGAAGACGGTGGCGGACGCCGAGGCGCACATGGTCTGCAACGCCAGGTACTTCACCCGCCGCTGCCCCGAGTAGTAGTCGCCGATCAGGGTCGTGCAGCACGTCATGATCGCGGCCTCGGCCACACCGACCAGGGCCCGGCTCGCGATGATCGCGCCCAGCGACTCCAGGTACAGCGGAGCGGTCCCGAACACGGCGTACAGCAGGGTCGCCCCGATCAGCAGCCGCTTGCGGCCGAGCCGGTCGACGATGACGCCCGCGAACGGGGCGAGCAGCGCCAGCGAGAGCGCGGGGACGGTCAGCGCGAGCGGCACCAGCGCCTCGGCGCCGGACACCGACGCGAAGTGGTCCTGCATCTTCGGCAGCACCGGCGCGATGAGCACCGCGCCCAGGATCGGCAGACAGCTGCCCGCCATTAGCAGGAACACCCGCAGCAGATGGGCCGGGCCCGTGACGGCGACGGGCGACGGAGCGGCGTCGTCCGCCGTCGCGGGGGACGGGGGCACGGAACCGGGCATGGCGACTCCAAGGACGGTTGCGGGAGCGGGCATGCCCTTGAGGGGCGCGGGCGCCGGCGGGGCGCACCGGGCACGGCATGCCGGGGACGGCCGCACGGCGGCGGCTGGTCCGGACAGCGGCGTGCGGGTAGGGACGACTATGGGCGGCGGGACGGGCCCGCCGCCATCCTCCACACGATCCGAATCCCGTATCCGGCTCATCCATGCCGTGGATGAGCCGGTCCCTCCCGGGGGTCCCTCCCGGGCCCCTCCGTTGAGCCCTCCCGCTCGGGGCCGCTCGCCAGGGGAGCCTCAGCCGCCGCTGTGGACCGCCGCCTCCTGCGGCGCGTACACCATCGTCGGCTGCGGCAGCATGACGAGGGCGATGGCGCCCTGGCCGTCGCGTGACGGGCGCAACTGGACGCCGATGCCGTGGCGTTCGGCGAGCCGGCCGACCACGAACAGGCCCATGCGCTGGGAGATCGCCGAGTCCACGGTCGGCGGGTCGGCGAGCTTGCGGTTGAGTTCGGCGAAGTCCTCGGGACGCAGCCCGATGCCCTGGTCGTGGATCTCGACCATGGCACGGCCGTCCGGCAGCGCGGCGGCCGTGACATGCACCCGGGAGTGCGGGGAGGAGAACGTTGTCGCGTTCTCCAGCAGTTCGGCCAGCAGATGCACGACATCGGTCACCGCGCGGCCGTGGACGAACGCCTCCGGGATCCCGGAGAACTCGATGCGTGCGTACTGCTCCACCTCGGACGTCGCGGCGCGCAGCGTGTCGATCAGGGACACCGGCTGTTCCCAGCGGTGCCGGGGCTCCTCACCGGCGAGGATGAGGAGGTTCTCGCCGTTGCGGCGCATCCGGGTGGCGAGATGGTCGAGGCGGAAGAGGTTCTCCAGCTGGTCGGGGTCGCCCTCGTGGTTCTCCAGTTCGGTGATCAGATGCAGCTGGCCCTCCACCAGGGCCTCCGAGCGGCGCGACAGGCTCGTGAAGATCGCACTGACGTTGCCCCGCAACAGGGCCTGTTCGGCAGCCAGTTGCACGGCCTCCCGGTGCACCTGGTCGAAGGCGCGGGCGACCTCGCCGATCTCGTCCCGGCTGGAGATCGGGATGGGTGCCACCCTCGTGTCCACGGGGTAAGGGCGGGGATGGGACAACTTCTCGATCAGCGAGGGAAGTTGCTTCTCGGCTATCTCCAGGGCCGCGCCCCGCAGCCGCAGCATGCTCCGGGTCATCGAGCGCGCGACCCACGCGGCGAGCAGGACGGCCAGGAGCACCGAGGCGAGCACGACCGCGGCGTTGAGGATCGCGTCCTGGCGCGCGTCGTCGGAGATCTCCTGCGCGTTGGACAGCGCCGTGTCCGCCAGTTCGACCTCGACACTGCGATAGGCGTCGAAGGCGAGCGTCGCCGAGGTGAAGAAGGTCGTCTGGGTGATGCCCTTCGAGGCGAGTTCGGCGGGCGTCGCCCCGGTCGCGATCTCCTGGATCATCTCCTCCAGCGGGGGAGGGGAGACGAAGGTCTCGCCGGCCTCCGCGGCCTGCTGCGCCGCCTCGACGGTCAGCGCCTTGCCCTTCGTCTCGGCGGCCTCGATGGCCCTGTCCAGCCGTGCGGCGTCCGCGTTCGTACCGGCGCCGGTGAACTCCTGGAGAGCGACCTGCTGGAGATAGGCGTACGACCGGAACGTGGCGAGCCTGGTCTCCAGTTCGCCCTCGGCCAGCCCGGCGCGGTCCTCGATCAGCAGGCGCTGCCCGATCGCCCGGGTCAGCGACTCGGCGGCCTGGGTGAGAGAGAGGGCGAAGAGCGTCCGCCCGAAGCTCGTCTGATTGCTGCTGCCGAAGCCGAGTTCGTTCGACAGCTCCATCAGCGGATGCTGCACGATGTGGTACCGCTCCTCGGTCTCCACCCCGGGCAGCTTGTCCGTGAAGGCGTCCTCACGCAACTCCTCGAGGACCCGCTCGCCGCTGCGGACGGCCGCGACCCGCTGGAGGAGCCGCTCGGTGCGCGGCATGCGCTCCACCGCCCGGTCGAAGGCCACGCGGTCCCGGTCCGTGACGGCCCGCGCCTCGGCTATCGCGCTGTCCGACTCCCTGCCCTCCAGGAGCGGGACGACCGAGATGTCCCGCTCGTTGATGACGTCGCTCGCGTATTTGTTGGCCGCCTGGACCAGTTGGGCGACGTACACGGCGTCCTCCGCGCTGCGCACCGTGTCCACCGAGCGTTTCACCCGGAAGGCACCGAGCGACAGCGCGACGAGCACGGGGAAGAGGAGGACGACGTACAGGCGTTTCGCCATGCGCCAGTTCTGCATGGGGAACCTTTCGGAAGTGCGCTGGACCGGTCAGGTGAAGAAGCGGAGGATCCGGTCCTTGCCGCGGGTGAACGGCGGATACGCCAGACGCAGGGTGTCCGGCAGCCGGGGCTTGTCGAGTACGGCTCTGGTGTGGCTGAACGTGTCCAGGGAGTGCGCCCCGTGGTAGCGGCCCATGCCGCTCTCGCCGACCCCGCCGAACGGCAGCCCGGGGACGGCGAGATGGGCGTTGGGGACCCCGAAGGCCAGCGCGCCGGAGGAGGTCTCCGCGAGCAGCCGCCGCTTGGACCGCGCCGACGCGGTGAAGCCGTAGAGGGCGAGCGGCTTCTCGCGGGCGGTGACGAACCGGATCGCCGCGTCCAGGTCGGGCACCCGGACCACGGGCAGGATCGGGCCGAAGATCTCCTCGCGCATCAGCGGCGAGTCGACGTCGACGTCCGTGAGGACCGTCGGCGCGAGGTGGAGCCGGTCCCGGTCGTGGTCGCCGCCGCAGACGATCCGGCCGTCCGACAGCAGCGCGGTGAGCCGGTCGAAGTGCCGTTCGTTCACGATCCGGCCGTAGTCCTCGCTCGCCGCGGGGTCCGGGCCGTACATCTCCCGTACGGCGTCGGTGAGATGGGTCTCGATGTCGGCGTCCCCGACGGCGAGCACGTAGTCGGGCGCGACGCACGTCTGCCCGGCGTTCATGAACTTGCCCCACGCGATCCGGCGCGCGGCCGTCGCGAGGTCCGTGCCCGTCTCGACCACGGCCGGGCTCTTGCCGCCCAACTCCAGTGTCACCGGCGTGAGATGGCGGGCCGCGGCCGTCATCACGATCCGGGCCACCGCCGCGCCGCCGGTGTAGAAGACGTGGTCGAACCGCTCTTCCAGCAGCGCTGTCGTCTCAGTCACGCCCCCTTCTACGACGGCCACGGCGTCAGGGTTCAGTGCCCGGGGCAGCCATTCGGCCAGCGCCGCCGAGGTGGCGGGCGCCAGCTCGCTCGGTTTGACGGCCACGCAGTTGCCCGCGGCGAGGGCGCCCACGAGCGGGGACAGCGCGAGCTGGAGCGGGTAGTTCCAGGGGCTGATGACGAGCACGGTGCCCAGCGGCTCCCGCACGGTCCAGGCTCTGGCCGGGGCGAGGGACAGGGGCACCTTGACCCGGCGGGGGCGCAGCCACCGGTCCATGTGGCTCAGCAGGTGATCGATCTCGTTGATCACGAACCCGATCTCGGTGGTGTACGCCTCGGTCCCGCTCTTGCCGAGATCGGTGTGCAGCGCGGCGGCGAACACGTCCTCCCGTTCGACCAACAGGGTTCTGAGCGCCCGGAGTTGCGACTTGCGCCAGTCCAGGGGGCGCGTCACGCCGGTCGTGAAGGCGGCGTGCAGACGGGCGACGGCCGCCGGGACGGCTTGCGCGGCGGTGGGGTCCACGGGCCCGGAGCGCGGGCCCGCCGGGGACGGTCCCGCGGAGGGCGGGTCCGTGACGGCCAGGTCCGTGGCGGGCAGGTCTGAGGAGGTCGGCATGGCGAGGAGCCTAAACGAAACGAAAGCTTTTCGTTTCGGTAATCGAGTAATCTGGGGCCCATGAGTTCGCCCGCCCGCCCAGCAGTACGGCTCCCGGACACCGCCGCCGCGCTCCGCGGCCTCCTCGACGACCCCGAGCGTGACCTGCCGGTCCCCGGCGGCCCCTGGAACCTCTCCCAGACGCTCCAGCACTGCGCGCAGACCGTGCGCTGCTCGGTCACCGGCTACCCCCGCCTCAGGCCCGTCCTGTTCCGGCTGACGGCCGGCGCGCTGGCCAAGCGGGTCTTCCTGCGCCGCGGCGCGATGCGGCACCCGCTCGACGCGGAGATCGCGGGGGCCCCGCCACTGGACCCGCACCTCCCGACGGAGGCGGCGCTCACCGAACTGGAGGAGGCGATCGCGCTGTTCACGGCACACACCGGCGAGCACGCGCCCCACCCGGCGTACGGCCGGTGCACCCACGAGGAGTACGAGCGGCTGCACGCCCTGCATCTCGCCGAGCACCTGCCGGGAGCCGCCCGTGCCTGAGTCCGCGCCCCACCGGGGCCGCCCCCGTGACGCCGCCCGCGACCGGGCCCTGCTGGAGGCCACGCTCGCCGTCCTGGCCGAGAGCGGCTACGGCGGGCTCACCACCGCCACGGTCGCCGCGCGGGCCGGGGTCTCCACGGCCACCCTGTACCGCCGGTGGTCGTCCAAGGAGGAGCTGGTGATCGCCGCCGTCTCCGCCTACGCCGGGGACCTGGGCGACCATCCCGACACCGGCTCCCTCGAAGGCGACCTGCGCGATCTGCTGCGGGACAAGGCCGTCGCGCTCACCGGCACCAGCGGCCAGCTCATCCGCACGCTCATCGGCGAGGCCGCCCACAACGACGCCTTGGCCGTGTCGCTCACCGACGCCCTCATGAAGCCGGTCCGCCGCCGGGTGGACGACATCGTGCGCCGGGCCGTGGCCCGCGGCGACATCGCGCCCTTGGCCGACAGCGACCTGGTGGGCGACCTGGTGATAGGGCCGGTCGTCAGCCTCTTCACCCTGGCCCCCGTGCCACCGGACCATGTCCCGGTGGACGAGGCGACGGCGGCGGCGGACCGCCTGCTGCCGTTCGTGATGCGCGCGATGGGCGCGAAGGGAACCGGCTAGGGCCTGCCCGTCCCGTCCGCCGGACCCTGGTTCGCCGGGCTCGGTTCTCCCTGACCCTGGTTCGCCGGGCCCGGTTCCCCCTGACCCTGATCCGCCGGTCCCTGCTCCAGCGTCCGCTGGAGCAGGAACGTGCCGACCCAGCGGCCGTGCTTGAAGCCGACGTCGGCCAGATGCCCGGCGTCCGTGAAGCCGAGG
Source organism: Streptomyces sp. NPDC090106 (assembly GCF_044747265.1). Classification (NCBI taxonomy): domain Bacteria; kingdom Bacillati; phylum Actinomycetota; class Actinomycetes; order Kitasatosporales; family Streptomycetaceae; genus Streptomyces; species Streptomyces sp. NPDC090106. Next base: position 111,863 of record NZ_JBIVDS010000017.1, read on the forward strand.
CGGCGGTGCAGGGCGAGGGAGGCCTCGCTGCCGGTGTCCGCGACCACGGAGATCATCCGCCGTACCCCGGCCTCGGCGCACCGGGCGATGACGGCCTCCAGGAGCGCCGAGCCCAGACCCCGGCCGGCGGCCTCGGGTGTCAGGTAGACCGTGTCCTCCACCGTGTACCGGTACGCCGGCTTGGGGCGCCACGGTGACGCGTACGCGAAGCCCACCACCCGCCCCGACAGCTCCGCGACGAGGAACGGCAGCCGGCGGCCCGCGAGGTCGCCCAGCTTCCGCTCCCAGTCGGCGACGGCCGGCGGGGTCTCCTCGAAGGTGGCCACGGTGTGGCGGACGTAGTGCGTGTAGATGTCGGCCACGGCCCTCATGTCCGCGGTGGCGGCGGGCCGGACGACGCCGTCGAACGCTGTCACGTTGCTCCACTCCCCGGGGCGCTGCCCGGTCGTTCCGTGCCGGTGGCACGGATCAGGACATCACACTCCGCCCCGCCGCTTGGCCCAGGTCGTCAACTCCTGGCGCAGCAGCGCCGGTTCCCAGCCCTCGGTGACCGCCTGCCACAGCGTGTCCGCCTGGGACGGCGGGGCGAGCCCGTCCACCGGCGGGTCGAGGTCCAGGTCCGTGGGGAAGGGGTAGCCCTCGGCGGTCGCGGCGACCACCCGGCGCAGCCAGTCCTCGGAGGCACCGCCGGCCCTGCGCTCCAGCAGCACCGGGAAGAGCGCGTTCGCCATCGCCTCCCGGTCCACCGTCTCCATGGCCCGCCCGAACGCGGACGAGATCTGGAGCAGATTGGCCATGCGCCGGATGTCCGCCGAGCGGTTGTGCCCGGCGGCGTGGAACAGCGCGGGGTTGAAGAAGGCCGCGTCGCCCTTCTCCAGGGGGAGCTGGACGTGATGGGCGTCGAAGTACTCGACGAACTCGGGCAGCCGCCAGGCGAGATAGCCCGGCTCGAACTTCTGCGAGTGCGGCAGGTACAGCGTCGGCCCCGACTCCACGGGCATGTCGCAGTGGGCCACCGCGCCCTGGAGCGTCAGCACCGGGGACAGCCGGTGGACATGGGCCGGATAGGCCGCCGCCCGCGACCGCGACAGGAACCCGAGGTGGTAGTCGCGGTGCACGCTCTGCGCGGCACCGCCCGGGTTGACGACGTTGACCTGCGAGGTCACCTGGTAGGCGGGGCCGAGCCAGGCCTCGGCGACCAGCGCGAGGAGGTCGTTGGCGTAGTAGTCGGCGAACACCTCCGGGGCGCGCAGCGCCACCTTGTCCAGGGCGTTCCACACCCGGTCGTTGGCGCCGGGCCGGGCGAAGTGGTCGCCGCGCGAGACACCCGCGGCGCGCTCCTCCTCGATCAGCTCCCGGAAGGCGTCGGAGGCCCGGTCCACCAGCGCCGGGTCCGTGAACGCGCCCTTGAACACCACGATCCCGGGACCGTCCAGCAGCGCGCGCACCAGCTCGCCCTGCACCGCGCGGCGGCCCTCGGGGGAGGCGGTCAGGGAACGGAGCCGTTCGCCGTCGTAGAGCGGTACGCCCTGCTCCACCCGGTCGGCCGAGGGGAGGGCCGCCGGGTCCGTGGGCCGTTCGACCAGCGCGCGGAACGCGTCGAGGTCGCAGTCCTGATCGGTGAGCCAGGTCCGTGCTGTGCCGGGGTTCATCGCGGGTCCTTTCGCAGCCAGCGCCTTTCTGTCAGTCTTCTGGCAGGAAATCCCTCATTCAAGCCTCAGGGATCCATCAAAAACGCATCACCGTATCCCTGGTCCGAACCGCTGCCCGACCGTGAGGAACCGACCATGCCGCACCCCTATCCGATCCGGGAGATCGCCCGTCAGGCCGGGCTCAGCACGGCCACCGTCGACCGGGTCCTCAACAGCCGGGGCGGGGTGCGCGAGACCACGGTCCGGGAGGTCCGCCAGGCGATCGAGGACCTCGACCGGCAGCGCACCCAGGTACGCATCGCGGGCCGCACCTTCATGATCGACATAGTGATGCAGGCGCCCGAGCGCTTCTCCACGGCCGTCCGGGACGCCCTGGAGGCCGAACTGCCGTCCCTGCACCCGGCGGTGGTCCGCTCCCGGTTCCACTTCCGGGAGACCGGGACGGCCGCCGACCTCGCCGCCACGCTCGACCGGATCGCGGCGCGTGGCACGCAGGGCGTCCTTCTCAAGGCCCCGGACGTCCCCGAGATCACCGCGGCCGTCGGCCGGCTCGCCGCCGCCGGGGTGCCCGTCGTCACGCTCGTCACCGACCTGCCGGGCAGCGCGCGCCTCGCGTACGTCGGCATCGACAACCGGGCCGCGGGCACCACCGCCGCCTATCTCCTCCAGCAGTGGCTCGGCGACCGCCCCGGGCATCTGCTCACCACCATCAGCCGCGGCTCCTTCCGCGGTGAGGAGGAGCGCGACATGGGTCTGCGCAGCGCCCTGCGCGGCACCTTCCCGCGGCGTGAACTGGTCGAGGTCACCGACGCCGACGGCCTCGACAGCACCCAGCGCGACCTCGTCCTGGAGGCGCTGCGCCGGGACGAGGGGATCGTCGCCGTCTACTCGATGGGCGGCGGCAACCTCGCGACCCTGGACGCGTTCGCCGAACTCGGCCGGGAATGCGCGGTGTTCATCGCCCACGACCTCGACCACGACAACGTACGGCTGCTGCGTGAGGGCCGGCTCTCCGCCGTGCTCCACCACGACCTGCGCCACGACGTGCGCCGCGCCTGCCAGACCGTGATGCGCGCCCACCGGGCCCTGCCGGACGACGGCCCCACCCTGCCGTCGGCGATCCAGGTCGTCACCCCGTTCAACATGCCTCCGGAGGCGGGCGGGTGAGACGAACGAGGCGGCGGACCCGGCAGGACGCGGACCCGGCAGGACGCCGACCCGGACCGGCGCGGGTCCGGGAGGCGGCGCGGGTTCAGGAAGTGGTGCGGGTTCAGGAGGTGGTGCGGGTGTCCTTCACGCGCTTCAGTTTGCCCAACGACCGCTCCAGGGTCTCCGGTTCGACGATCTCCACCTCGACGCTGACGCCGACGCCGTCCTTGACGCCCTGCCCGATGGCCCGCGCGGCCTCCGCGCGCTGCTCGGGCCCGCTGCCGGGGCGCGTCTCCACGAGGACCGTCATGTGGTCCATGCGCCCGCGCCGGCCGATCCGGATCTGGAAGTGGGGCGCGACCGCCGGGGTGCGCAGCACGATCTCCTCGATCTGGCTCGGGAAGACGTTCACCCCGCGCAGGATGATCATGTCGTCGCTGCGTCCGGTGATCTTCTCGATCCGGCGGAACCCGGGCCGCGCCGTGCCCGGCAGCAGCCGGGTCAGGTCCCGCGTGCGGTAACGGATGATCGGCAGCGCCTCCTTGGTGAGGGAGGTGAACACCAGCTCACCGCTCTCGCCGTCGGGCAGGGCCTCCTCCCCGAGCGGATCCACCACTTCCGGCAAGAAGTGGTCCTCCCACACGTGGAGGCCGTCCTTGGTCTCCACGCACTCCTGCGCGACCCCGGGGCCGATCACCTCCGACAGCCCGTATATGTCGACGGCGTGGATGTCGAGACGCTCCTCGATCTCCCGGCGCATCTCCTCCGTCCAGGGCTCCGCGCCGAAGATGCCCACCTTCAGGGAGGTGGAGCGGGGGTCGACGCCCTGTTTCTCGAACTCGTCGAGCAGGGTGAGCATGTAGGACGGCGTCACCATGATGATCTCGGGGTGGAAGTCCTGGATGATCTGCACCTGGCGCGCGGTCATCCCGCCGGACGCGGGGATCACCGTGCACCCGGCCCGTTCGGCGCCGTAGTGCGCGCCGAGCCCGCCGGTGAACAGGCCGTAGCCGTACGACACATGGACCTTGTGACCGGGACGGCCGCCGGCCGCGCGGATCGACCGGGCCACCACGTCCGACCACATCGACAGGTCGCCCTCGGTGTACCCGACCACCGTCGGACGGCCCGTCGTGCCGCTGGACGCGTGCAGCCGCCGCACCTGGTCCATCGGCACGGCGAACATCCCGAACGGGTACGTCTCGCGCAGATCGGCCTTGGTGGTGAAGGGGAACCGGGCGAGGTCCTCCAGCGACGCGCAGTCCTCGGGGCGCACGCCCGCCGCGTCGAACTTCTTCCGGTACAGCTCGACGTTGTCGTACGCGTGCCGCAGCGTGGCGCGCAGCCGGGTGAGCTGGAGCGACCTGACCTCCTCGCGTGACATCCGCTCGGTGTCGTCCAGCAGGGCCTCGGGGAGCGGCTCTCCCCGGCGGGCTCCCTGGGGTCCGGTCACTTCGCTGCTCATCGCGGCTCCTCGTCTCGCGTGCTGCGCAGGGTGCGACTGCGGCCGCGGAACTCCGCGATCACCTCGTCGCCGCGCACGACCGTCACGTCGTAGATGCCGCTGCGTCCGAACCGGGTGCGCTCCCGCGCGGTGGCCACCAGGACGTCGCCCTCGTGGGCCGGGGCGACGAACTCGACGTCGGCGCCCGCCGCCACGGTCACCGGACCGTGGCTGTTGCAGGCGCAGGCGAAGGCCGAGTCGGCGAGCAGGAACACGAAGCCACCGTGGGCGATCCCGTGCCCGTTCACCTGTGCGGCGGTCACGGTCATCCGGAGCACGGCGGTCCCTTCGCCGTGCTCCAGCAACTCGATGCCCAGTCCTCGCGAGGCCTCGTCGGCGGCGAACATCGCCTCGACGGGGGAGCGCGTCGGGCAGGGGGCCTCGGGCGTCATTTCCACCACCTTGTGGACCGACCGAACATTCGGTTAGCGTGCGGCACGGTCAAGTAATCCAGCAGGGCACCCGCCTGTCAAGGGTCGCCCCTGTCGAGATCGAGGAGTCGGATATGGCGTCGGTACCGAGGACGGTCGCGGTGATCGGCGGCGGTCGCATGGGCGCGGGCATCGCCCAGTCCTTCGCGACGGCCGGTTCCGCCGTGGTCGTGGTGGAGAGCGGGCAGGAGGCCGCTGCCGCCGCCCTGGAGCGGATCGGCGCGAGCCTCGCGCGGGCGGGGGAGCGGGGCCACCTGGACGAGCCCGCCGCGACGGTGGCGCGCAGGGTCGCCGCCGTGGCCCGGGCGGAGGACCTGCCGGCCGGTGTCGAGCTGGTCGTGGAGGCCGTGCCCGAGGACGCCGGTCTCAAGGCGCGGCTGCTGGCCGAGGCCGAGGCCGCGGTCGGCGACACGGCCGTCCTCGCCACCAACACCAGCTCCCTGTCGGTCACCGACCTCGCCGCCGTGCTCCGGCGCCCGGAACGCTTCCTCGGGATGCACTTCTTCAACCCGGTGCCCGCCTCGGAGCTGGTCGAGATCGTCGTCGCCCCCGGCACCGCCCCGGACACCGTCGCGTCGGCCCTCGCCTGGACCGAGGCGCTGGGCAAGCAGGACGTCGTCGTCCGGGACTCGCCGGGATTCGCCAGCAGCCGGCTCGGTCTCGCGCTCGGCCTGGAGGCGATCCGGATGGTCGAGGAGGGCGTCGCCGAGCCCGGGGCCATCGACGACGCGATGCGGCTCGGCTACAAGCACCCCATGGGGCCGCTGCGGCTCACCGACCTGGTGGGCCTGGACGTCCGGCTCGCCATCGCCGAGTACCTGCACGCCACCCTCGGTGAGCGCTTCGCCCCGCCGCGCCTGCTGCGCGAGAAGGTCGCGCGCGGCGAACTGGGCCGCAAGAGCGGACAGGGGTTCCACACCTGGTGAGGTCCAGGGCTTGCCAGGGTGGCGGGGGATCGTCGTACTATGGACCGAACGAATGGTCGGTTGGGGCAGCGGGAAGGGTGGTAGGGGTGACGGAAGCACTGGAGTCCTCCTTCGAGGCGACCATCGCGCGCGACCAGCGCATCGAGCCGCGCGACTGGATGCCCGAGGGGTACCGCAAGACGCTGATCCGGCAGATCGCCCAGCACGCGCACTCCGAGATCATCGGCATGCAGCCCGAAGGGGAGTGGATCACCCGCGCGCCCTCGCTGCGCCGCAAGGCGATCCTCTTCGCCAAGGTCCAGGACGAGGCCGGCCACGGGCTGTACCTGTACTCGGCCGCCGAGACCCTCGGCGCCGACCGCGCGGACCTCACCCAGCGCCTGGTCGAAGGACGCCAGAAGTACTCGTCGATCTTCAACTACCCGACGCCCACCTTCGCCGACGTCGGCGTCATCGGCTGGTTCGTGGACGGCGCGGCCATCTGCAACCAGGTGCCGCTGTGCCGCAGTTCGTACGGCCCCTACGCGCGCGCCATGGTCCGCATCTGCAAGGAGGAGTCCTTCCACCAACGGCAGGGCTACGAACTGCTGATGACGATGACGCGCGGTACCGAGGCCCAGCGCGAGATGGTCCAGGACGCGGTGAACCGCTGGTGGTGGCCCTCCCTCATGATGTTCGGCCCGCCCGACGACGACTCGCCCAACTCCGCCCGGTCCATGGCCTGGAAGATCAAACGGCACAGCAACGACGAACTCCGTCAGCGCTTCGTCGACATGACCGTCCCCCAGGCCGCCAAGCTCGGCGTCACCCTCCCCGACCCGGACCTGCGCTGGAACGAGGAGCGCGGCCACCACGACTTCGGCACCCCCGACTTCACCGAACTCAAGCGCGTGATCAGCGGCGACGGCCCCTGCAACGCCCAGCGCACCGAACGCCGCCGCAGCGCCCACGAGGACGGCGCCTGGGTCCGCGAGGCGGCCGGCGTCCATGCCGCCAAGCAGGCGGCCCGAGCCCGTAAGGAGACGGCGGTATGACCGACCCCACCGCAGGCGACACCACCCGGGGCGCCGCCCCCGAGCACGGCACCGAGCACGGCGTGCACCGCGGCCCCGCCAACTGGCCCCTGTACGAGGTGTTCGTGCGCGGCAAGCGCGGCCTCAACCACGTCCACGTCGGCTCCCTGCACGCCGCCGACGACCAGATGGCCCTCACCCACGCCCGCGACCTGTACACGCGGCGCAACGAAGGCGTCAGCATCTGGGCGGTCCGCTCCGAGCACATCGCCGCCTCCACCCGCGACGAGAAGGACCCCTTCTTCGCGCCCAGCGCCGACAAGGTGTACCGGCACCCCACGTTCTACGACATCCCCGACGACGTCCCGCACATCTGAAGACGCGGCCAGGAAGAGGAGAGACGCCGGCGATGAGCGACGACCACGTCTACATGACCCTCGCCGAGGGGCACGAGGACGACACCCGCTGGGCCTACGGCACCGGGTTCGAGGACCCCCTGCACGGCGTCGACACCACCGTGCCCGACGGCGTGGACCGGGCCGGACTCGCCGCGCTCTGCCTGGCGTTGGCCGACGACGCCCTCATCGGCGCCCAGCGGCTCGCCGAGTGGACCACCCGGGCGCCCGAGCTGGAGGAGGAGGTGGCGCTCGCCAACATCGGCCTCGATCTGCTCGGCCAGGCCCGCCTCCTGTACGCCCGGTGCGGCCAGGTCGACGGCACGGACCAGGGCGAGGACGCCTACGCCTACTTCCGCGACCCGGACGCCTTCCGCAACGTACGCCTCACCGAACTCCCCAACGGCGACTTCGCGTTCTCGATCGTCCGCCTCCTGGTGTTCTCCAGCTGGCGCCTCGCGCACTTCACCGAACTGTCCTCCGCGCCCGACCCGGTCCTCGCCGCCATCGCGGCCAAGGGCGTCAAGGAACTGGCCTACCACCGCCAGTACGCCGCCGAATGGGCCGTACGCCTCGGTGACGGCACGGACGAGTCCCACGCCCGGATGCGCGCCGCCCTGGACGCGCTCGCGCCCTACTGGCCCGAACTCTTCGCGGCGTACGACGCCCGCGACGCCGTCCTCGCCGACCTCCGCCAGGTGCTGGACGCCGCCGGGCTGCCCCTGCCGGAGGCCGAGGCGCTCCCGGGCAACGGACGCGACGGCGACCGCACCGAGCATCTCGCCCCGCTGCTGGCCGAGTTGCAGAGCGTCGCCCGGGCCCACCCGGAGGCGACATGGTGACCACGTCCGCATCCTCACCTGCATCCGCATCCGCATCCGCATCCACATCCACATCCACGGCTTCGGCTTCGGCTTCGGCCACGGCCTCGGTCGATGTCCGGCGGGCCCGGCGCCTCGCCGCCGAGGTGCCCGACCCCGAACTGCCCATGCTCACCCTGGCCGACCTCGGCGTCCTGCGGGACGTGAGCGTCGAGGCGGACGGCACGGTCGTCGCCTCCCTCACCCCCACCTACTCGGGCTGCCCGGCGATGGCCGAGATGCGTGCGGGCGTCGCGGCGAGGCTGCGCGAGGCCGGCTTCGCGCGCGTCGAGATCCGCACGGTGCTCGACCCCGCGTGGACCAGCGACTGGATCACCGAGGCGGGCCGCCGCAAGCTCGCCGAGCACGGCATCGCCCCGCCCCACCCGGCACCGCGCCGCCCGGCGGGCCCCGTGCCGCTCGTGCTGTCGCCGGCGCCGCGCACCGTCCGCTGCCCGCGCTGCGCGTCCCCCGACACCGAGGAGACCTCGCGCTTCGCGGCCACCTCCTGCAAGGCGCTGTGGCGCTGCCGTGCCTGCCAGGAGCCGTTCGAGTACGTCAAGGAGATCTGATGACGGAGCTGTTGGCCACCACGGCCGGTGCCCCCGCCACACCGCCCCGTCGCCGCAGGCCGGCCTTCCACCCCCTGCGGGTCGCCACCGTGGAGCGGCTCTGCGAGGACGCCGTCGCCGTCGGCTTCGAGATCCCCGAGGACCTCGCCGAGGAGTTCGCCTTCAGTCCCGGCCAGTCCCTCACCCTGCGCCGCGAGGTCGACGGACGCGACGAGCGCCGCTCGTACTCGATCTGCTCACCGGCCGGGGCGCCGCCCCGCATCGGTGTCCGCGAGGTCCCCGGCGGGCTCTTCTCCTCCTGGCTCGTGCACGACGTCCGGCCCGGACAGACCGTCGACGTCATGGCCCCCACCGGCGCGTTCACCCCCGACCTCACCGCGCCGGGCCATCACGTGCTCATCGCGGCGGGCTCGGGCATCACGCCGATGCGGTCCATCGCCGAGTCCGTCCTCGCCGCCGACGACCGCTCCACCGTCACGCTCCTCTACGGCAACCGGCGCACCGACACCGTCATGTTCGCCGACGAGCTGGCCGACCTGAAGGACGCCCACCGCACCCGCTTCCACCTCGCCCACGTGCTGTCCCGCGAGCCCCGCGAGGCCGAACTCCTCTCCGGGCGGCTCGACGGCGACCGGCTCGCCGCCCTCGTCGACGGACTGGTCGACGTCCCCGGGACCGACCACTGGTGGCTGTGCGGACCCCACGGCATGGTCGAGGACGCCCAGGACGTCCTCGCCCGCCTCGGCGTCCCCCGCGAACGCGTCCACCGGGAACTCTTCTTCGCCGACGAGCCCATCGAACCCGTACGGCACGAGGACGCGCCGGCCGACGGCCCCGTCAGCCAGGTCACCGTCACCCTCGACGGCCGCACCACCACCGCCGCGCTGCGCCGCGACACCACGCTCCTCGACGCGGCGGCCCGTGTCCGCCCCGACCTGCCGTTCGCCTGCAAGGGCGGCGTCTGCGGCACCTGCCGCGCCCGGATCACCCTCGGTGAGGCGGACATGCGCCGCAACTACGCGCTGGAACCCGCGGAGGTCGACGCCGGCTACGTCCTGACCTGCCAGAGCTATCCGGTGTCGGAGACGCTGACGGTCGACTACGACAGCTGAGCGGACGGGCCCGCGCGCCGCCGTCAGCCGCCGCTGAACTGCCCGCTCGGGCGGACCCCGCTGCGGTGACCGGTGCAGGGGCCGTCCGGGGCGCCCTCGGCGACCGGACGTGCCTGGTGGGACTGGAGGGCGAGCGTGACCAGGGTGGTCAGCAGATGGACGTCCGCGACGGTGTCCAGACGCACCGTCACCCACGGCGAACCCGGCGCCATCCGCACGGCGCGCGCGGCGGCCAGATGGTCCTCGAACCGCCGGACGGCGCGCAGCGTGAGGTGCAGGTCCACCTCACGGTCGGAGTGGAAGTGGACGATCTCGCGGTGGGCCGTCGCGAGGGCCCGGCCCGTGCCGCAGCTCGGCGCGACCTCGGTGAGGTCCGGCCACGCCGCTAGGTGGGTGAAGGCGTGTTCGGCCATCGTCATAGGCCCATCATGCCCAGTTCACTCCTCGGTCACCGGCTGCCGGCGAACGGCTTTGCGAAGGCGGTGCGGCGCCCCGTGCTAGTGTGGGTCGTTTGCTGTGCCGCCGCGCCGGACCTCCGTGAGGTGTCCCGGCCGGTGGCCGCCGTCCCCGCCGAGCCTCCCTCGGTACGGTCCCCTTCCGAGGAAGGCTCTCTGTGAGCGAATCAGCACGTGCCGATGCCACCCCGGTCCTGCCCCCGGCGACCTCCTTCGCGGAACTGGGCCTGCCGACCGAGGTGCTGCGCGTGCTCGGCGAGCACGGTGTGACGGTGCCCTTCCCCGTCCAGGCGGCGGCCCTGCCGAACGCGCTCGCGGGCCGGGACGTCCTGGGCCGCGGCCGTACCGGCTCCGGCAAGACCCTCGCCTTCGGCCTCGGGATGCTCGCCCGTACCGCGGGACGGCGCGCGCAGCCCAAGGAGCCGCTGGCCCTCGTGCTCGTGCCCACCCGGGAGCTCGCGCAGCAGGTCGGCGAGGCGCTCACCCCGTACGCCGAGGCGCTGCGGCTGCGGCTCGCCACCGTGGTGGGCGGTGTGTCCGTCGGACGGCAGGCCGCCGCGCTGCGGGACGGCGCCGAGATCGTCGTCGCCACCCCCGGCCGTCTGCACGACCTCGTCGAACGCAAGGGCTGCCGACTGGGCCGGGTCCGCATCACGGTGCTGGACGAGGCCGACCAGATGTGCGACATGGGGTTCCTGCCGCAGGTCACCGAGCTCCTCGACCAGGTCCGCCCCGACGGGCAGCGGATGCTGTTCTCCGCGACGCTCGACCGCGACGTCGACCAGCTCGTCCAGGACTACCTGCGCGATCCCGCGGTCCACTCCGTCGACCCGTCCTCCAGCGCGGTCACCGAGATCGAGCACCACGTCTTCGTCGTGCACGGTCCGGACCGGTACGCCGTGACGACGGAGATCGCCGCCCGGGACGGCCGCGTCCTGCTGTTCCTGGACACCAAGCACGGCGTCGACCTCCTCACCCGGCATCTGCGGGCCAACGGCGTGCACGCCGCCGCCCTGCACAGCGGGAAGGCCCAGCCGCAGCGCACCCGGACCCTGGCCCAGTTCAAGGACGGGCAGATCACCGCGCTGGTCGCGACGAACGTCGCCGCACGCGGCCTGCACGTCGAGGACCTCGACCTGGTGGTCAACGTCGACCCGGCCACCGACCCCAAGGACTATCTGCACCGGGCCGGCCGCACCGCCCGCGCGGGCCGCTCCGGCACCGTCGTGACCCTCGCCCTGTCCGGCCAGCGCCGCGAGACGAGCCAGGTGCTGGCGGACGCCGGTGTCGCCCCCAAGGTCACCAAAGTGCGGTCGGGCGAGGCGGAGTTGAGCCGGATCACGGGTGCCAGGGTCCCGTCCGGCAAGCCGCTCGACTCCGCTTCCGCCGCGTCCCGCCCCAAGAACCACAACGCCCCGTTCCGCGGTCTGGGCAGCACCAAGGACACGACGAAGAGCGGTTCCGGTTCAGGGGCCGGGTCCGGTTCCGGTTCCGGCGGCAGGTCCTCCCGCAAGAGCAGCGAGGCCGCCAAGCTCGCCGAGGCCCGCAGGGCGGCGCGGGTGCGGCGCGGGGGCTGAGCCCGGCGTCACGCGCCGCGCGGGGGACGGTCACCGGCCGGGTCGTGCCCCGATGCCCTGGGCCAGCAGGCTCTCGGCCGTCTCCGTGATCGTGTCTTCGATGGGCCGGGCCCGCCAGCCCAGCAGACGTTCCGCCTTGGCGGAGGTCGCGTCGAGGTCCCGGCCCAACTGGTGCCGGAGCAGGCGCAGTTCCGGGTTGACGGCGCCCAGCGCGCGGGCCAGCCACACGGGCAGCTCACGGGTCGGGGCCTGTGCCGCGCGCTCGCCGAGGCGCTCGCGCAGCACACGGGCGATCTCCACGACGCGCAGGCTGTGCCCGGCGACCGCGAGGAACCGTTCACCGGCGGCGGCCGGGTCCGTCATCGCGCGCAGATGCAGATCCGCGACGTCACGGACGTCGACGAAGCCCATGCCGAACGGAGGGCACGCCGGGACCCGTCCTTCCAGCATGCGGCGCACGAGCCGCAGCGACGGCGGGTCGTCCGGCCCGAGCAGCGGACCGAGCACCCCGACCGGGTGGACCGCCGCCAGCTCCATGCCGTCGCCCTCCTCCGCGACGAACCGCCAGGCGGCGCGCTCGGCGAGCGTCTTGGAGCGCTGGTAGGGCGGGATGTCGGCGTCGACGTCGGTCCAGTCCTCCTCGGTGAACGGCGTCGCACGCGGCGGATGCCCGATCCCGACGGCACCGAAGGCGCTCGTCAGGACGGTCCGCCGTACTGTGGCGTCCCGGGCGGCGCGCAGCACCCGCAGCACACCCTCCCGGGCCGGGACGACCAGCTCGTCGTCGTGCGCCGGTGTGTGCCGCAGCGTCGGCGAGGCGACGTGCAGGACGTGGTCGCAGCCGGCGACGGCGTCGTCCCAGCCCTCGTCGTGTTCGAGGTCGGCGCGCACGACCGTGAGCCGGTCGTCGTCGAACGAGGCGGCGGCGTGGAGCCAGGAGCGCAGGTCCCGCTCGCGCCCGAGGTCACGCACCGTGGTGCGCACGGTGTGCCCGGCGTCGAGCAGCGCCAGGACGCACCGGCTCCCGATGAAACCGGTGCCTCCGGTGACCAGTACGCGTGCCATCTCCGTCTCCCGGGATCGGTCGGTGGGTGGGGTGGATGCGATGGGGTTCACGCGAGGGCCATTCCGGGCACCCGCCGGCGGACGGCTTCCATCTCGGCCTCGTCGGAGACGCCCTGCCAGTCGTGGCGCGGCGTGTAAGGGGCCTCCAGGGCGCGTACGTCGTCGTCCGTGAGGTCGAGGTCGAGGGAGGCCACGGCCTCGTCGATCTGCCGGGTCGAACCGGCGCCGACCAGGGGTGCCGTGACGACCGGCTGGCGGCGCAGCCAGGCGAGCGCGACCTGCGCGCGGCTGACCCCGTGGGCGTCGGCGACCTGTCCGACCGCGTCGACGATCGCCCGGTCGGACGCCTCGACGTCGCGTGAGTACAGCTGGTCCGCGTAGGCGCCGTCCGTCTCCGAGCGCACCGTCGAGCGGGCGTCGTCCCAGGTGCGGGCGAGGCGGCCCCGGGCCAGCGGCGACCAGACGACGGTGCCGACGCCCTCGTCCAGACAGAGCGGGATCATCTCGCGCTCCTCCTCGCGGGCGAGGAGGTTGTAGTGGTCCTGCATGGACACGAACCGGGCCCAGCCGTGCTGCTTCTGGAGGTGCAGGGCCTTGGCGAACTCCCACGCGTGCATGGAGGAGGCGCCGAGGTAGCGGACCTTGCCGGACCTCACGACGTCGTTGAGCGCCTCCAGCGTCTCCTCCCACGGCGTGTCGTGGTCGTTGCGGTGGATCTGGTAGAGGTCGATGTGGTCGGTGCCGAGGCGGCGCAGCGAGTGCTCGACCTCGGTCATGACCGCCTTGCGGGACAGTCCCCGCCCGTTGGCTCCCGGCCGCATCGGATGGCGCAGCTTCGTCGCGACGACGACGGCGTCGCGGTCGGCGAAGTCCTTCAGGGCCCGGCCGAGGATCTCCTCGCTGGAGCCGTTCGAGTACATGTTCGCGGTGTCGAAGAAGTTGATGCCCGCTTCCAGCGCGTGCCGGATGAGCGGCCGGGCCTCCTCCTCGCCCTTGGACCAGACGGGGTGCCCGCGGTCGGGCTCGCCGTACGTCATCGCGCCGACCGCGATCGGTGACACGTCCATGCCGGTGGTGCCCAGCTTGATGTAGCGCATGATGCCCCTCTAAACTAAGTGGAGAGCTCTCCGGATAACGTAGTGGAGAGTTCTCCGCTTAGCAAGCCGAGTCGGCAAGGTGAGGTCCTGTGGTTCGTTCAGACGCTCGGGAGAACCGGGCGCGCATCCTCGTGGCGGCCCGCGAGGCGTTCACCGAGAACAGCGGCGCCTCCATGAACCAGGTCGCCCTGCGCGCGGGTGTCGGGGCGGGCACCCTGTACCGCAACTTCCCGACCCGTGAGGCGCTGGTCCTCGCCGTCTACGAGGACGAGGTCGCCCGTATCACCGGCGCCGTGCCCGACCTGCTGGCCCAGCTGGCGCCGCTCGAAGCGCTCCGCGTCTGGACGACCGACCTGGTCGAGGCCATGCGCCAGAAGCACGGCCTCGGCGACGCGCTCAGCGCCGGCGCGCACCAGGCCATCGCCGAGCAGAGCTACGGCCCCGTCATCGCGGCCCTCACCCTGCTCTTCGACGCGGGCAAGGCGGACGGCACCCTCCGCGAGGACGCCGACCCCGGCGACTTCCTCCAGCTCACCGGCGCCCTGTGGCGGGCCGCACCGGGCCCCGGTGACCGGGCGCCGCGGATGCTGGGTCTGATCCTCGACGGGCTGCGCGCACGGCCGTAGACACGCGGGGGAAACGGAAGTGCCCGCGGCGCCGGATGATCCGGGGCCACGGGCACTCGTGGAGGCTGGTCCCAACTCCGTCGGAGCCGGGCCTGATTCAGCCGGAGCGGGCGCTGATTCAGCTGGAGGTGGGGAAGTTGAAGCCCGCGGCCACCTGCTGGCGGGGCTCGGGCCAGCGGGTCGTGACCACCTTCGGACGGGTGTAGAAGCGGATGCCCTCGGGGCCGTGGATGGGGTTGTCGCCGATGAGCGAGTCCTTCCAGCCGCCGAAGGAGTAGTACGACATCGGCACCGGGACCGGCACGTTGATGCCGATCATGCCGACGTGGATACGGCGCTGGAAGCGGCGGGCCGCCTCGCCGGAGCCGGTGAACAGGGCGGTGCCGTTGCCGTACGGGTTGGCGTTGATCAGGTCGATCGCCTCGTCCAGGGTGTCCACGCGGACGACCGCGAGGACCGGGCCGAACAGCTCCTCCTTGTACGCCTCCATCTCGGTGGTGACGTGGTCGAGGAGGGACGGGCCGGTGAAGAAGCCGTCCTCGTGCCCCTCGACCTTCAGGCCGCGGCCGTCGACGACGACGGTGGCACCCTGCGTCTGGGCGACGCCGACCGCGTTCTCCACCCGCTCCTGGGCGGCCTTGGTGACGAGGGGGCCCATCTCGACGCCGGCCTCGTCGCCGGGGCCGACCTTCACCTCGTGGGCCTTGCGGGTGAGGATCTCCACCAGCTGGTCGGCGGCCTCCCCGACGGCGACGGCGACGGAGACGGCCATGCAGCGCTCACCGGCCGAGCCGTACGCGCCGGCGGTGATGTGGTTGGCGGCGAACTCCAGGTCCGCGTCCGGCAGGACGACCGCGTGGTTCTTCGCGCCACCGAGCGCCTGCACCCGCTTGCCGTGCGAAGTCGCCTGCTCGTGGACGTACTTGGCGATGGGGGTGGAGCCGACGAAGGAGACGGCCTCGATGCCCGGGTGGGTCAGGAGGGCGTCCACCGCGTCCTTGCCGCCGTGGACCACGTTGAACACGCCGTCCGGGAGACCGGCCTTGCGGTACAGCTCGGCGACGAAGTTCGCGGCCGACGGGTCGCGCTCGGACGGCTTGAGGATGAAGGTGTTGCCGGTCGCGATGGCGATCGGGTGCATCCACAGCGGCACCATGGCCGGGAAGTTGAACGGGGTGATGCCCGCGACCACACCGAGCGGCTGGCGGAAGTTGTGCACGTCCACGCCGCGCGAGACCTGGTCGGAGAAGGATCCCTTCAGCACGTCGCCCAGACCGCAGGCGAACTCCACGACCTCACGGCCGCGGGTGATCTCGCCGCGGGCGTCGTCCACGGTCTTGCCGTGCTCGGCGGAGATGATCCGGCCCAGCTCCTCCTCGTGCTCGACCAGGAGCTGACGGAAGGCGAACATGACCTGCGTGCGCTGGGAGAGCGAGGAGTCCGCCCACGTCTCGAACGCGGCGCTCGCGGCCTGCACGGCGGCGTCGACCTCCGGGCCGCCGCCGAGGACGACCCGGGCCTGCTCGGCGCCGGTGGCGGGGTTGTAGACGGCCTGGGTGCTCTCGCCGGTGACCTCAGTGCCGTTGATCCAGTGCGGGATGGTGTTCACGGTTCGCGGTTTCCTTACAGGTAGTGGCGCTGGGCCTGCTTGTGGGCGGCATAGGTCTCGTAGGCGCTCCGGGTCGAGTCGAGCGCGGAGACCTCGCTGACGGGGACGTCCCACCAGGCGTGACCGGGCGGGTTGGGGCCGTAGAGGTCGGTCTCCACGTGCACGACGGTCGTCCTGGACGCGGTCTTGGCCTTCTCCATCGCGACGCGGAACTCGTCCACGGAGGAGGCGTGCAGGACGTCCGCGCCGAGGCTCGCCGCGTTCGCCGCCAGGTCGACGGGCAGCACATCGCCGTCGAGCTGGCCCGAACCGTCGTCGCGGAAGCGGTACTTGGTGCCGAACCGCTGCGAGCCGAGCGACTCGGAGAGCGAACCGATGGAGGCGAAGCCGTGGTTCTGGACGAGGACGATGATGACCTTCAGGCCCTCCGAGACCATGGTGACGATCTCCTGAGCCATCATCAGGTAGGAGCCGTCGCCGACGAGGACGACGACCTCGCGCGACGGGTCGGCCATCTTCGCGCCGACACCGGCCGCCACCTCGTAGCCCATGCAGGAGTAGGCGTACTCGACGTGGTAGGCCTTCGGGTCCCGGGCCCGCCACAGCTGCTGGAGGTCGCCCGGCATGGAACCGGCGGCGTTGATGACCACCGCGCGGTCGTCGAGCACGTCGTTGAGGGCCCCGAGGATCTGCGTCTGGGCGGGCAGTTCACCGGTGTTGCGGTCCGGGGCGAAGCACGTCTCCTCGATCTCCCGTGTACGGGCGATGAGTTCACGGGTGTGCGTCCGGTACTCCGGCGCGACCTCCCAGCCGTCCAGCGCGCCGGCCAGGGCCTCGATCCCGAGCCGGGCGTCGGCGACGATCGGTTCGGCGGAGTGCTTGACGGCGTCCAGGCGGGCGACGTTGAGGTTGACGAAGGTGACGTCGGGGTTGCCGAAGACGGTGTGGCTGGCGGTCGTGAAGTCGGAGTACCGGGTGCCGATGCCGAGCACCACGTCGGCCTCGCGCGCCAGTTCGTTGGCCGCGTACGCGCCGGTGGAGCCGAGGCCGCCGACCGCGTAGGGGTGGTCCCACGGCACCGCGCCCTTGCCCGCGTGCGTGTCCGCCACCGGGATGCCGGTCGCCTCGGAGAACGCGCGCAGGGCGGTCTCGGCACCGGAGTAGACCGTGCCGCCACCGGCGACCAGGAGGGGCTTCCTGGCGTTCTTCAGCAGGGCGGCGGCCCGCCGGACGGCGGCTGCCTCCGGCACCGGGCGGCCCACGTGCCAGACCCGGCGCCGGAAGAACGAGGTGGGCCAGTCGTACGCCTCGGCCTGCACGTCCTGGGGGAGGGCGAGGGTCACGGCGCCGGTCTCGACCGGGTCGGTGAGGACCCGCATCGCGGCCAGCGCGGCCGGGATCAGCTGCTCGGGGCGCTGGACGCGGTCGAAGTACTTCGACACGGACCGGAACGCGTCGTTGACGGTGACGTCCCCGGCCCGGGTGTCCTCCAGCTGCTGCAGGACCGGGTCGGCGGCGCGCGTGGCGAACATGTCCGAGGGGAGCAGCAGCACCGGGATGCGGTTGGTGGTGGCCAGCGCCGCGCCCGTGATCATGTTCGTCGAACCCGGGCCGGTGGAGGCCGAGCAGGCGAAGGTGGCGAGCCGGTCGCGCATCTTCGCGTAGGCCACCGACGCGTGCACCATGCCCTGTTCGTTGCGGGCCAGGAAGTACGGCAGATCGGCCTCGCCGGTCACGGACGCCTGGAGGAGCGCCTGGCCGAGGCCGGCGACGTTGCCGTGACCGAAGATGCCCCAGACACCGGGGATCAGACGCTGCTCCTGGCCGTCGCGCTCGCTGTACTGGGCGGCGAGGAAACGCACCAGGGCCTGCGCGGTGGTCAGTCGGACGGTGCTCATGAGGTCTCTCCGAAGGGCAGGCGGTCGTCCACGTCCTGGGTGTCCCAGGTGGCGCGGACCCAGCCGTGGGCGGGGTCGTCGCAGATCAGCCAGGCCCGGTCCTGACCGGGGCCCGCCATGACGTTGAGGTAGTACAGGTCGTAGCCCGGCGCCGCGACGGAGGGGCCGTGCCAGCCGTGCGGGATCAGCACGGCGTCTCCGGAACGCACCTCCGCCAGTACGTCCAGGGGGCGTTCGGGGGTGCCGTAGACGCGCTGGTAGGCGAACGCGTCGTCCCCGCCGGCGATGCGGAAGTAGTAGATCTCCTCCAGCTCCGACTCCACCGGGTTCCCGTCGGCGTCGGTCCGTGCCTCGTCGTGCTTGTGCGGCGGGTAGGAGGACCAGTTGCCTCCCGGGGTCAACACCTCGCACACGAGGAGCTGTTCGGCGTCGAAGGTGCCCGGGAGGCAGTAGTTGTTGACCTGCCGTGAGCAGGCCCCCGCGCCGCGCAGTTCGACGGGCACGTCCTGCTTGGGCCCGTACCGAGCCGGATGACCTCCCTGCTCGGTACGGGCGGAGGGCAGCGCGAACGTCCCGCCGTCCGCACTGCTGATCAGAGCCTCCGACGCGCGGGGGAGATACGCGAAGTCGGTGGCCGAGGCGAACACGTCGGTCCGCCCTTCGAGTTCGAAGGTGCTGCCGTCCGTGGTGACGGTGCAGGATCCCGTCAGCGGCAGGACCAGGAACTCGGAGTCCTCGGTGGACAGGGCGTGCGCCTGTCCCGGTGCCAGGGTGAGGATCCTGAGGCCGGAGTGGCCCCAGCCCGCCGATTCCGGCGTCACGACCAGGTCGTAGTCGCCGTCCCCTGAAGTCCCGTTCGGGAGGTGGTACTTGTGCGAGGAGGTCACAGCAGGCTCACCGCCTTGTCGACGGCCCCGGCGACGTCGCCGCCCGCGGGGTAGAGCAGTGAACGGCCCACGACCAGTCCCTGCGCGGTCGGTTGGCGCAGCGCCCTGCCCCAGGAGGCGAAGGCGGCCTCGGCGTCCTTGACCTCGCCGCCCAGCAGGAGCGCGGGCAGCGTCGAGGAGGCCAGCACCCGTTCCATCTCGGGCACCACCGGCAGCTTCAGCCAGGTGTAGGCGGTGCGGCGGCCCAGCGCGGAGGCGATGGTGACCGACTTGATGACCGCGTCGGGTGTCAGGTCGTTGCGGATCCTGCCGTTCTCCCACACCGACAGGAACGGCTCGATCATCGCGATCAGCCGGCGGTCGTTGAGCTCGTTGACCGCCTTCGCCGTCTCGACCAGGGCGGCCGGGGTGGCCGGGTCGTCCAGGGCGATACGGGTCAGCGTCTTGCCGCCGTCGAAGCCCATCGCGGCGATGGTCTCGGCGTCGTAGCCGGTGAACCGGTCGTCGATCTCGAACACCGAGCCCGCGAGGCCGGCCCGGTTCATCGACCCGAACACCGACTTGCCGTCCAGGACGCCGAGCAGGAGCAGGTCCTCCAGGATGTCGGCGGTGCCCAGCACGCCCGTCACTCCGGGGCGCTCCAGGGCGACGCAGAGCCGGTCCAGCAGCTCCGAGCGGTCCGCCATCGCGTTCGGGTCGCCGCCCACGCCGTTGGCGCCCCGTGCGGGGTGGTCGGCGGCGATGATCATGGCCTTGCCGTGCTCGCCCAGCAGCGAGGCCGCCTTCACCCGGCGATCGGCCGCCGCCTCGATCGCGCCGGGGTCGTTCACCCGGGCGTGGACGATCCGGTCGAGCTTCTCAGACACTCTGGGTCACCTCGTCGAGCTTGGCGGTGGCGTCGTTCTCGGCGGTGGCGCGGGTCTCGGCGGTGCCGCCGGTCTCGGCGTTGACGTCGTTCTCGGCGGTGGCGTCGTTCTCGCCGGTGGCGCCGAGCCTGGCGTCGACTTCGTCCTCGGTCGGCATCGCGTCCGAGCAGGAGAGGCGGCCGGCGACGATCGACCCCGCGACGTTCGCGAAGGACACCGCGCGGCGCACGTCCCAGCCCGACAGCAGCCCGTGGCACAGGGCGCCGCCGAAGGCGTCGCCGGCGCCGAGGCCGTTGACCACGTCCACGAACACCGGCGGGATCTCCGCGATCTCGCCCGAGCGGTCCATGGCGAGGACCCCCTTGGGGCCCTGCTTGACCACGGCCAGCTCCACACCGGCCGCCAGCAGCGCCTCCGCCGCCGCGACCGGCTCCCGGACGCCGGTCGCGACCTCGCACTCGTCGAGGTTGCCGACCGCCACCGTCGTATGGGCCAGCGCCTCGGCGTAGAACGCGCGCGCCTGCTCCGGGTCGGACCAGAACATCGGCCGCCAGTCCAGGTCGAAGACCGTCGTCCCGGCCTTGGCCCGGTGCCGCAGGGCCGCCAGTGTCGCCGAGCGGCTCGGCTCCTCGCTCAGCCCGGTCCCGGTGACCCAGAAGACCTTCGCCCCGCGCACGGCGTCCAGGTCCAGCTCCTCCGGACGGATGTCCAGGTCGGGGGCTTTGGGGAGACGGTAGAAGTAGAGGGGGAAGTCGTCCGGCGGGAAGATCTCGCAGAACGTCACCGGCGTCGGCGCGATGTCGGACGTGCCGACGAACCGGGTGTCCACGCCGTAGCCGTCGAGCGCGGTGCGTACGAAGTCCCCGAACGGGTCCCGCCCCGTCTTCGTGACGACGGCCGCCGACCGCCCGTAGCGGGCCGCGGCCACCGCCACGTTGGTCGGGCTGCCGCCCAGGTACTTGCCGAACGAGGTGACCTCGGCCAGCCCCACCCCGGTCTGGAGCGGATAGACATCCACCCCGACCCGGCCCATGGTCAGGACATCGAACGACATCGCGTGGGGTTCCCTTCGCTCGGCGGCGTGCGTGTCTGTGCGCTCGCGCTTCGGGACAAGAGTATGTCAGGACATTAGGATGTCAACACCGTCGCGGGGTTTGGTGGGGAACGCGATGCCGGCCTGCTCGAAGAACGGCGCGAAGGGACGGCGCGAAGGGACGACGCGAAGGAACGGCGCGAAGGTACGGCTCGAACGATCGGTCGCGCACGTGGCTTCCGGCAGGAACAGTTGATCACCAGTGCCGACGAGCGGGTCACGGCGGGGCGGGTGTCAGTGTCCGTACTCGCTGTCGATGCGCTCGCGTGTCAGGTCACGCGCCTCGCTCCAGCCATCCGGTCGCAGCGCTTCCCGTACGGACCGCGGGGTCCTCTTGTGGCGCGCGACGGCCGACCGGACGCTGTCCTCGGCGTCCGCCGCCGAGTCCGGCGGCAGGCCGGGAGTCGGCTTGCGTTACCGCGGGGTCGGGGTCGGTCGCCGGCACCCTTCCGCTTCACGTGCGGTGCACGCCCGGTCGGGCTGCGAGCGGCGAACACGTCCGCGGTCCTCTTCTCCGACGAAGGGGGAACGGCAGGGGTTCGGCCGGGACGGGCGAGGTCACCGGGTCGGCCCCGTACCTCCGTCGAGTGCCAGGGGCTGACGTGCCGCGTCAGAATCGGCCGGTGCAGCCGAGACAGATCCGCTTCGACTCCCAGTCCGCCCGCGACGTGAGGTAGACGCCCATCTCGCGGTGATCCCAAGCTCCGAACAGCAGCCCGCCCGCCGCCACGGCCAATCCGAGCAGCCAGGAACCGGACACCAGCAGGGCGATTCCGCCGATGAGTGCCAGCGCGGCGATCCACGCTCGCGAATCGACCTTCGCCGGCGGTGCGTACGTCTTCTTGAGCGGCGAATCCGACGCCAGCGACAGCCAGTAGTGCGACAGTTGCTGAACGTTCGTCGAACCGCATTTGTCGGAGGGGCAGGCCAGCATCGTCAACTCCCGTGCGTGTGGCGGTGGTTGACGGAAGATTGCGGCCCGTCGCGCGGGGCGGCAATGGCTACCCGCCGGTCTGTGACGCGGGTCACCGGGCGTAGGAAACGGGCTTCCCAGCCGCAACAGGAGAGGCGCCCGCGTCACCGGACGACTACGCGGAGAGCAACGCCAAGGCCCCTGTGACGCCTCGGCCTGTCCCGGTCACGAGACGTCGTCGATTCTCCCCGGCTGGTCGGGCTTGGGTGTGCGGACGACGATGGGCGGGATGGGGCGGCTGCCGGGGATGTTGATCCGGATGCGGGTCGTCAGGGAGGTGTCCCGGGTGGGTGGCGGCTGCTTGTCGGACTGGGTTCTGCGTTCGTTGGCGCAGAACATGCAGGTGCAGTCGGCGAACGGGGACTGCGGGTGCGCGGGCGCCGGTGCGTCGGTGTGGGTGGCCAGACTGTCGGCGTCCTGGGGTGTGGCCGGGGTGGTGGTCGCGGTGGGCCAGGGGCGTGGGACGCGCTGGGGCAGGGGCGGCGGGACGGTGGGGACGCGGAGGCCCAGCGGCAGGGTGGGAGTGTCCTCGGTGGCGGCGGCCGGGGGCGGTGGGGCGCAGGTGGTGCAGAGCTGGGGGATCCAGCCGCTGCGGTCGTCGTACCCGAAGGAGGGGCGTCGGCACTGCGGGCAGGCGAGGTCTCCGCTGCGCTGCGCCTGGTCGACCAGGAGCTCGCGGGTCATGCGAGTGGACGATTCTGCATCCGCGTCGCCGGGCTGGGGGATGTGGACCAGGAGCTTCAGCCCGGGTTCCTTGCGGGCCGACGACTCCAGTTCGCTCATCAGCTGCTGCAGGTCGCGCGGGGTGGCACGGTCGTGGATCGTCAGACGCGGGTCCGGACCCGCGGGCTTCTTGCGCATACGGGTGCTGCGCCGGTCGGCGTCGGCACGGTCCCAGGCCTTCGTCCACTCCGGGAGATCCGCCTTGCGGACGTTGCAGGCTTCGGCGAAGGCGGCCACGAAGGTTCTGCTGGGCGTGGACTGGCGGTTGAGGACCTTCCCCACGGTGCTGTGGGGGAGCCGGCCCACCCCGCCGACGCGGGCGTCGAGGCTGCGCAGCGGCGGGCTGCCTTCGTCGTGGTAGAGGTCGACGATGACGGAGTGCAGGTCGGCGAAGTCCTTCACGACGCTGATGTGGACGCCGCCGCGGTGTCCGCCGCTGACGGCGCTCTGGGCGCGGGCGGCGTCACGACGGGCCTGCTTCCACAGCCGTTCCGCGTCCTTCGGGCTGAGGTTGCAGGCCCGCGCGTAGGCGATGACGACGGCGGGGTTCTGCGGGACGCTGTGGCCCGATGAGGCGCGCGCGAGAGTGTCCGCACTGAACTGGGTGCGGGCGGCGAGCTGGTCGTACGTCAACCCGGCTTTCGTACGGCCGGCGCGCAGCCAAGTGGCCAGTGCGTGCAAGGACTTGCTGCACTGGGCAATCGGCTTCTCGCGGCGCCCCATCGGTCGGTCAGATCTCCGTCGCCCGCGCTGTGCCCGTCTCGCGTGCGCGGAGCCGCAGGAGCAGCCCGGTGCCGCAGGAGACGGCCTCGGTGATCAGGAGGATCACGCCCGCGGTCGGCAGGCCTGCGGCGGCCAGCACGGCGGCCACGACGATGATGACGATGAGAACGCCGGCTTCGGGCGTGGTGAGCGGCCGTGGTGGGCCGCAGAACGGGTTGTTCACGGATCTTTCTCCAACTCTTGCTGTACTGCGGGCTAACTGACGGATGGTGCAAGGCGGTTGCCGCCGCCTTTCATGGCAAGTGATGTTGCAGCATCCGGGCCTTGAGCACTAACCCCTTGAAGTCCATAGCCGCGAATCCGTCCCTGTGGTGGTCTTGGCCGAACTCGCTCCGCGTCATGCAGAAGGCGCAGGTCAGGTTCTCTTTGGCCGGATGATTTCCGCTTCCGTGTCCCGGTCTGGCGCACCCCGTAATGTGACGGAGAGTGATTTCCCGCATGCCTGTCTCACCCCTCCCTGCGTCTTTCGGACATAGCCTGACCTGCTTCTGTGCCAGGTCAGGCCGTGAATGAGGATCGGCTTTCCCGCGCGGGCGTCCCGCTGTTGACCTCGCGGCGGGCATGCCCGATCTTTAGTCGTGCAGTCGCCGGACGCGGTCACCGCACCGGCGAGGCTCTCCGAAGTACTGCGGGCAATCCAGTCACCCGGAGACGGAGCAGGACTCGTTGCCGCGATGCCTGCCGTGGTCCTGGCGCCGCATGGCGGCGCCAGGACCAGCATTTTTGCGCGGCCGTCGGACCGGCATTCGTCGCGGCGCTCGAACCGGCATCCGTCGCGGCCCTCGGCGTGAGGGGGCCGTCCGTCCGTCGTCTGATCCTGGCCTTCTTTCTCCTAACACGTGACCAGAGCCGCCCAGTGAGCGGCGAGCGCGGGGATCGGCTGCGGCACCGGACCGAGTGCCCCCGCACAGGGCGTACGCAGGTCGTCCAGGGCGTCCCTGAGGGCGTCCTCGCACACACCCGGTCTCGATGCCGGCAGCCGGTACTGCACGGCCGAGGCCGACTCCGGCGGGCGCGCGGGCAGGGCGGCGTGATGCTCCACGGGCGTGTAGGTGTTCCAGCCCAGTGTGTTGAGGCGCTGGATCTGCCCGGCCCAGTGGGCGGCGTCGCGCATCTCTCCCCGGCGCAGATGCAGCAGATACACGCACAGGGCGGCGGTGACACTGCCGGCCCCGGCGGCGTAGTGCCACCAGAACTGCGCCCCCTCCTCCTCGTCGGCCAGGTAGAGCAGGCCGGCGAAGGTGAGGGCCCCGTCCGGGGCGCGGTCCCGCTCGAAGGCGGAGATGTGCCCGGATGCCTCACGGTGCTGGACGGTGCCCCGGCACAGCAGCCGCAGATCGTGGGCGGCCTGCTCGTGCAGCGCGGCCGAGGGCGTGTGCGGGCAGCCCGCCGGGGCGGTGCTCAGGAACTGCACCCAGCGCAGCTCGTGCAGCTGCCCGGCCAGGGTGCGCCGGGACTGCTCGAGGTCGGCGTCGGTGTACTCGCCCTGGAAGACGCGGGCACGGCGCAAGGCCTCGTCGATGCTGCGCGGGGTGCGGTTCACAGGTTCCTCACTCCTTGTCCGCCTCGGGGGCGTCGTCGGTGCGGTACCCCATGGCGGACGCCATGCGGATCTTCGCCGTGCGGTGGGTGGAGCGGACCGTCGCCTCGTTGATGCCCATGATCAAGGCGGTGTCCCTGGTCGTGAACGCGAGCGCGTCCCGCAGCACGAGGACGTCGAACTGCCGCTCGCTCAGGCGCACCATGTGGCTGTAGACGCCGAGTCCTTCCTCGAGTTCGGTGAACTCGTCGCCGTGTTCGGCGTGGAAGGAGGTCCTGAACGATTCCAGCAGCGGCGCCGTGGCCGCCCGGATGGCGCGGGCGAAGGCCAGGTTCTCGGTGATCGCCGGGCTGCGGCCCTGGGCCTCCAACTCGCCGTGCACCCGCTGTTTGAACAGGGCCCAGGCATGCGAGCCGCGGTCGGCCATCAGCCGCAGCCGGGGCCAGATGACGGCCAGATAGAGGAACGTGGCGTCCACCAGCCGGCGAGCCGCGGCCGGATCCCCGAGATGGATACGGCTGTACTCCAGGAACGCCCGGTCGTACCGGTCCTGGAACGCCCCGAAGTCGGGTGGAACCCAGGGCGAACGGCAGTCGGTGGCGGGTCCTGCCGGGTCGGGGTGAGGAGTGCTCACCGGTGGCCTCCTTCGTCCAGCGAGGCCGTGTCGGGGGATGCGGGGAACGTCGAGGACATGAGGGACATGGGGGATGTGGGGGACACGTGCTGCTGTTCGGCCAGCGCCAGGGCGCCGAGCCGTACTCCGGCACCGAGAAGGCGCCGCACTAGGAACCACACGTCGGGCGCGAACGAGCGCGCCGCGGCGGCGAGGGCCAGCACGAAGCCGGCGTCGACGTAGTTCACAGTGGCTGTCTTCCTTCGTTTCAGGCGGTGTTGTGACCGCACCGTCCCCCGTTCGGGCGGGCAGACACCTTGAGCACCGTTGCTCTGCGAAACAGACAAGCCTATGAGCCCAGTGATTCGTGCAGACCTCTCAGCACATCGTTCTAACGGAAGGTAACTTTCCGCCCGCGTGTAACAGGGGGCGCTTTTCGCAAGCGCACAGCGCCACACTTCGCCACCCCGCGCGCCTTTTGGCGCCACCCTGACGAGCTGCCGGTTTCACGGAAACGTGCGGAAAGGGGGCAGATTTGCGCGAACATGAAATTGCACGTTCAATTTCAGCATGTGTCGCAGATCACTCTGAGGTTGAGTGGGTGGCAGCGAGGGGTGCCTGACGGGTAGTCACGCTTGGCGGCGGGCACTTCGTGCGCCGCCGGAAGAGGTGGCAGGAGAACCTCCCGCAGAACTGCCGGTGGAACCGGAAGAAGCCGAGCTTCTGGGTGAGTGGGTGATTGGGTGAATGGCTCACCAGCAGGTGCTTCGTGTGCTGGTGGTGCGTGCACGCATGTCTCTGACCGGCGCGAACGTAAGCCGGGTGGGGCGGTCTTGGAAGCTGGTCCGCGTCGGGTCTGCGTCTGGTCCGGATCTGTGACTTTGGCGACGGCGGTGCTGCGGGAAGACCTGAGGGCGTCCGGTGCCGGGGGCTGGTGCGCTCAAGCCGGGCCCCGCACCGTCGAAAGCCGGTCCGGGGCCGGTGAGGAGATCGGTGCACAGCTGATCGCCCTGCATCCGACGCTGCCCCGCTGGATCGGGAGCTGCGCAGTCACTGCTTCGTCCGCGATACCTCACCTGCACGAAAGGTCAGTCTCTCGATGCGCGTTCTTCTCCCGGCGCGGGCGCGGTCCAACACCACGGGAAATGCAGCTCGGTAGCGAAAAGCTGCTCCGGCATCGTCGGATAGGCCGGAGTCGAACCTCGCCTTCAGCCAGGCCAGGAGTGACCCGGACACGTAGAACGCGAGGGGAAGAAGTACCGCGCCCAGACACATGGCCTGCCAACTGCTCAGCCCGAGGTCGGGAGTCATCGGAGTCGCGCGTTCCCGGCCCCTGTCGGCGACATCTGCCGCGCGCTCAGCCACCGTGCCCAGCAGGCCGCACAGTAACGTGACCACGACTGCCCACACCGCTGACAGGTTGAGTCGTAAGCAGGTCACTGCCCGTGCGACATGGGTGGCGATGGTGCCCGGGCTTCTGCCCATGTCCCGGGCTACCTCTTGCTGCGTGTGGCCCATCGCCTTCGTTGCCCACACGGCAGTCCGCTGCTGAGGCGGCAGCTCGCGGAGAGCCTGGTGCAGCGAGATTTGGTGAGCGACCATGTCGCTGAAGTCCGCAAGCGCCGGCTCGCCGGCGGACATGCCGTCGAGCCGGCGCGCTGGTTCCCAGCGGGCTGATGAGCCGTACCGCCTCGCCTCCGACTCGACTTCGCGGCGGATCACCGCGTACAGGTAGGCGCGTGGGTCGTCGGCAACGCGAGGCGCGCGGAGCACGTTGGAGAACGCGTTGTGCACGACATCCTCGGCCTCGAGCCGTGAAGCCGGGATCCTCGCGTCCGACAGCAACCGGCGTGCCTTGCCCGTCATCTCCCCGTGGAACTCCGCGTACACGGAGTTCCACGTCTCCACGGATACGACTCTCCCCTCAGCCATCGACCCTCCCGCGCTCGCGCGTCTCGCAGGCGTGCGACTCGGTTGCGCTCTGCGCGCGGATCACCTCGGCCCTCCCGCTGGCCCTGTTCCGATAGGCCACGCTGTCGATCAACTTCCCGAGACTGGGAGCGATGATCACGATCAGGAACAGCACTGCGCCGGCGACATCCACCGAGCACCTCCTCCACTCTGCGGCCTCCAGCGCCTCGCGGTTGAAGCAAACGGGCCGTACAACACTGGAGAGGGAGCAGCGGCAGATTCTCTTGACACACCCAGCAGAGCGCTTCAGCGCAAGTTCAGGTCCCGCGTTCGCGAGGTCCTGGTCCTGGGGGCGGCCAGGGCCCGCGCGGCGAGTCGGGCCGGCCGGCTCCGAGCTCGTGCGGCGGGTTGCCTGGAGGTCAACCTTCCCTCCAGGCAACCGAGTTCATCCCCTAGAAGAAGCCGAGCTTCTGCGGTGAGTAGCTCACCAGCAGGTTCTTCGTCTGTCGGTGGTACATGAATCCGATGCCTGCTGACCTGCAGAAATGAAGCTCGAGACTGTTATTGGTTGGGCGTTGGTCCGTCAATGGTCCGGATCTTGGTCTGACTGAATGAGGCTCTCTCGGCGGAGCTCGGCGTCCCTCGCTCGTATCCGGTAGCGTCCGCGCACGGGTGTGGCTCGTCTGGGGGTGGAGGGGGGCAGGGGACACGGTGGCACCGCGGTCGGGAGGCGAGACGGACAAGTTCGGCAACCGCTACGAGGGAGCCTGGACGGTCAGGCATGCCCTGTACGTACTGATGGGTTCGGGTACGTCGCTCTGCGTCGAGCCGGGTGGGCTGCTGGGCGACGGGGTCGAGTTCGTCTACCGGCATGACCACGCGACGGAGGTGCACCAGGTCAAGCGCCAAAACCGCAATGCGAACAGTTGGAATGTGGCCTCCCTCCGCAGCAAGGGGGTGTGGGAGAGCTTGCGTTCGCACGTCGATGCAGGTCGGGCGTTCCACTTTGTCTCCGTAGTCCCCGCCCGTGTGCTTGACGAGCTCACTGACCGCGCCCGTCGCTCCGACGATCTCGCCTCGTTCGAAGCTGAGTGGCTGACGGACGAACTCCGGGGCGCCTTTGACGCCCTCGCTTCGAGTGGCATCTACGGCTCGACCGCGACGGCCTGGCGGATGCTGAGAGGGCTGCGGATGGAGTGGCACGACGAACGGGACCTCGTGCACACCAACGCCATCCTGGCCGAACAGGTCCTGGCCGGAGCGCCGGGTCGGCTGGCGGCGCTCGCCCTCGGCCAAGTGCTGATGGACAACCTGGGAACCACACTTGACGCCGAGACTCTCACCTTCCGCCTCGGGGCCTACGGACTGCGGGCTGCCGTACGGGCTGACGCTCTCGCGGTGTCCGACGCCGTGCGGACGGTGACGCGGCGGTGGGCGGCAAGTGTCCAACGTACGCTGCTCTGGCCCACGATCCCGAGGGAAGAAACCGACTGCGTCGCGACGGAGGTCAGGGAGGGCCCTCGGCGGCTCATCCTGCCCACCGGAACGGCGGGCGGTGGGAAGAGTGCCGTGCTGCATCAGACCGTCGCCGCCCTGGTGGAGGCGGCCACTCCGGTTCTTGCCTTCCGGCTCGACCGCCTGGAACCCTTCGGCTCGACCCATGAACTGGGACAGCGTGTCGGACTGCCCATATCCCCGGTCGGCGCTCTCGGTGCCGTAGCGGACGGGCGGCCCTGCGTCCTTGTCGTGGACCAACTCGACGCCGTGAGCATGGCATCGGGGCGCATCCCGGAAACCTTCGACGCGGTGGCCGACTTGGTCGACGAGGCTGCGGCACATCCCGGCATGCGGGTGGTCCTGGCCTGCCGCGCGTTCGACGTCGAGGCCGACGCCCGAATCCGTAGGCTCACAGCCCCGGACCGCTGTACGCGCGTCTCGGTCGGGTCGCTCTCCGATGCACAGGTCGACAGCGCGGTCACCGAATTGGGCCTGGACGCTTCCCGACTGGCCGCGCCGCAACGAGCGTTACTGCGCTCACCGCTGCATCTCGTCCTCCTCGCCCAGGTCAGCAACCAGGAGGAGGCGCTTTGCCTCCACAGCACTCGAAAGCTCTTTGACGCCTTCTGGGACACCAAAGAGGAGGCGTGCGCCCGCCGTCCGTCCGTGCGTTTCCACGACGCGGTCTCGGCTGTCGTCTCCGTCATGAGTGCGCGCCAGCGGCTGTCCGTGCCCCACAGCGTGTTCGACACCGACGCCCTCGCAGCCAGCAGGAAGGTCCTGGAGTCGGAACACATCTGTGTGCGCGACGGTCGCCAACTGGCTTTCTTCCATGAGAGCTTCTTCGATTACGCCTTCGCCCGTGATTGGCTTCGGCGCGAAGAGAGCCTCGTTGTTTTCCTCACCGCAGGTGAACAGGAGTTGTTCCGCCGCGGACAGCTCCGGCAGGTGTTCGAACACCTGCGGGATCTCGACCCGAAACGCTTCGCTGTAGAGGTCGAGGCACTGCTGACCAGCCCGGACATTCGATATCACCTCAAGCACCTGACACTTGCGGTGCTGCGCGGCTTGGATGCTCCCACCGGCACTGAGTGGGGTGTCGTGGCCCGTGTGCTGGCCACACGCCCGCCCTTCCGTGACCGCCTCGTCGACTTGCTCGGCACGCCCGCCTGGTTCCGCCGTGGAGACGACGAAGGGGTCTTCGAGCGCTGGCTCGACAGCGCCGACGTGAGGGAACAAGGCTGGGCGGTGGGGCTGTTGGCGGCGGTTGCCGAGGCTTTGCCCGACCGAGTGGCCCGCCTCCTGGAACCGCATACGGCCGACCCCAGGTACGGTTCGTGGCTGATCAAGATTGTGCCCCGTGCGAGCCTCGTCGGCAGTCGAGCGCTCTTCGACTCCCTGCTCGACGGCGTGCGAGAAGGTGTTTTCACCGGTCTCGAACACGCCCTCTGGTTTCCGGCGAGCGACTTGGCGGCGGTAGAACCCACCTGGGTGGTCGAGTTGCTGGGCGCACTGTTGACCGAGCGCCCCGACGCCCTCCGGCTCGACGACCAAGGCAGGGTGGCTATCCTGGTCAACCGGGACTACGCGATGCTCCAGGCGGTTACCGCCGCCGCGGTCGGCGCACCGGAGGAGTTCTGCGCCCGGATGCTGCCGGTCCTCCTGGCCGCTATGTGTCTGACCGCGTACCCGGTACAGGCAGGATGGCCCATCAATGACCGCCACTTCTCACACCGCCATCGCGACGACGATCCAGGCGACCTGGGGGACGCCTTGCTGCAGGGCGCGGCCGAAGCTCTGCGGATGACAGCGGGCCGGGACGCGGCGCGAGCGCGTCAGCTTGTGGACGGTCTGGTGAGCGAGCCGTACGAGGCAGCACAGTGGCTCCTGTACCAGGCGTTGGCCGCGGGGGGACCCGACCTCGCCCCATGGGCCGCCGACATTCTCCTCCAGGGTGGACACCGTCTGCTGTCCGGCTATGCCGACAACGTCGTGTGGGGCGCCCGTGAGGTCCTCAGCGCCATCGGTGGCGCTCTGCCGGACCCTACGGTCGCGCAGTTGGAGCAGTACCTGTTCCAACTGCGCCTCCCCCCGGACGAGGAGCTGTCCCCCTGGCATGAGTTCACTCTGCTGACGGCGCTGCCCGAAGAGCGGCTTTCCGAGCGTGCGAGGCGCCGACTCGGAGAACTCAGCCGACTCCACGGCGACCGACGGGAACCGGACGAACCGGAGGGGATGACTGGTGGGTTCGTAGGTTCGCCGATCCCGGTGGACGCGGCCCAGCGCATGAGTGACGACCAGTGGCTCAAGGCCATGAGGAAACACAGCCGGGACCGAGTCGACTGGGCAACGCATACCGGCGGCGCGCGCGAACTTTCACACGTGCTGCGGAGCATGACGGCGGCGGACCCCCGTCGGTTCGTGAGGCTTGCTCAGCGTGTCGACGTCGGCACGCATCCGGCCTACGGTGTTTCGCTGCTCCTCGGCTTGGGCGAGGCTGAGCAATACGACGATCCTGAGGCCGTCTTCGCGGCGGTGCGGCATTTCGCCGGCAGGGGTTTGTCGTCGCAAGACCGGTGGCTCGGGCACGCCCTGCAGAAGTACCTCGACCACGTGCCGCTGGACCTGGTCGAGACGCTTCTCGGTCGCGCTCTCAACTCGGGTGATCCGAGCGACGCCGACCGTCCTCACGGCGCGGACAAGGGTGATGTGACGCGCGACCTGCTCAACGCCGGAATCAACAGCGTACGGGGCACCGCGGCGAAAAGTCTGGGCGATCTGCTCGTCCACGACGCCGACGGATCCCGCGCCACCTTGATCGTCCCCCACCTGGGAAGATTGGCGGCCGATCCCTCCCTTGACGTTCGCGCATGCGTGGCCCATGTGCTGCGTGCCGCGATCCGTCACGACCGCCCCGCGGCGGCCGATGCCTTCGCGGTGTTGGTCCAGGCTCCCGACCATTTGCTGGCGTCACCTTATGTTTCCCGCCTCGCCGTTGCCTTGATGCACGGGGACCCGGCGGCGGCCGGGCCGCTGACAGAACGCATGCTGCACTCCGCGGCGGCCCCGGTACGCCGGGTCGGTGGCCAGGTCGCCGCGCTTGCCGCGATGGAATGGGAGATGCCTGGCCCGCTGGCTGAGGTACTTGCCGGGAACGACATGGCACAACGGCAGGGAGCCGCAGCCGTATGCGCTCAGCGACTGCTCAACACCGGCGACGCTGCCTTCGCTCATCGCGCACTCGTCCGGTTTTTCCACGATCCGGAGGAGGATGTGCGGGAAGCCGCCGCGACAGTGGCCGCCGCTCTGCGCGGTCGGCGTCTGGGGTCTTACAAGCGGACACTGACCGCATTGATTGACTCCCGCGCTTTCGAGGCCGCCCTGCCTCAGCTGCTGATCACGCTCGAACGCGCTCCGGACCGGGTCGACCAACTGGTTCTGGCGTGCGTGCGGCGCTTCGTCGCGGTACTCGCAGCCGCTTCAGGCGACCTCACCCGCAGTGCGTCGGCCGACGCCCGCCACATCGGCCGCCTGCTGGTCCGTGCGTATGTCCAGGCCACTTCTCCTGCACACCGGTCCGAGATTCTCGATCTGCTCGACCAGTTGCTGCTCTCCGGGTCCTACGGCGTGGCCGCGGCGATCACCGACTCCGACCGGGGCTGAAGGGGCCGGCCCTTTCCCGTTCCCGGCCCGCGGATGCCTCCGTCGTGCGCCGTGGCGCGCCCCGGCGTGCGTCCGGCGCGCTCGGGGACGGAGGCGAAAACGACCGCTGCCGGGGCGACCGAGTGCTGTGCTGTGCAGATGACACAGGGCTCGAATCCGTACAGCCGTGCGTCCTTCCTCGGCATGCTGTCGCCTGAGGCGCGCACGGCGTTCAGCTGCCTCGGTACGCGACGCCGCTACGCCGGGGGAGACGTACTCATCCATGAGGGCGACCACGATCAGGAACTGGTCGTCCTCCACGAGGGCTTGGTGAAGGTGACCGCTCGGCTGGACCATGACCGGGAGTCACTCGTGGACATCTGGAGTGCAGGAGACGTCGTGGGCGAGAGGGCCGCAGTGGGCCTCGGACCGCGCTCGGCCACGGTCACGGCCTGCGGTGATGTGCTCGCCACTGTCATCCCGAGCCGTGAGCTCAGGGACTTTCTGCTCACTCATCCAGAGATGTCGCTGTCGCTCTACCGGATGGCATGCGGTCGGCTGAGTCGATCCGACCGTCTGCGACTCGAGCTGGGCAGATACCCGGTCCGGGTTCGGCTGGCACGCGTCCTCGTCGAGCTGGCGGAGTCGTGCGGGCGACCCGCAGGGACATTCAGGGGGCCCAATTGGAACAAGGTGTGCATCGATGTGGACTTGTCCCAGTCGGAGTTTGCCGCCCTTGCTGCGTCCACGACGGACACCGTGCACAAGGCCCTCGCTCACCTGCGCAGACGCAACATCATCACCACCGGTGACCGGAAGACCTCCGTTGAGGACATGGAACGCCTGCGCCAGGCAGCTGGGCTGAGTGCGACTCCCGGGAGCAGCGCAAGCAAACCGCACTAATACGGCTTGGACAGCCGTTCCCGCTCCTTCCGTCCACAGTTGGCGTGCACCGCACCCAACTCCTCCTGGAAGGTGGCGAGTTGTAGTGAAAGAGCTATCCCACCCCTGCCCGCCGAACGGCCTGACGCCTCGTCGTCTGTGCCTGGCCGCGGACGTGGAGCAGTACAGCCGTCTGGACACCCGCACGCAGTGCGTCGTCCAGTCCGAGCTGGTCCGGCTGCTCGACGAGGCAGCGGCATCGGCCGGGCTGGACCGGGCGACCTGGACGCGTCAGCCGCAGGGGGACCTGGAGTTCGCCGTCCTCCCTGAGCTCACGCCGGAAGGCGTCGTTCTCGGCCCCTTGGTTCACCATCTCGCCGCCCGCCTCGGCGAGCACAATGCCCGACCGGGCACTGTGCGGATCAGGCTGCGGCTGTCCGTGGACACCGGTGTGGCCTTGGACGCAGCGCTGGGGCACGCGGGCCCGGCCCCAGTCGCTGTGGCGCGCTACCTCGACGCGCCCCAGCTCCGCTCCGTACTCGCCAACCTCACCACCGCGCATCTCGCTGCCATTGTCTCGGACCGGCTGTACCAGGACGTCGTCCGGGCCGGGTGGCGAGACCTCGATCCTGCGCAGTACATGAGGGTCCACGTGCAGGTGAAGGAATTCGGCGGCTACGGCTGGATCCGAGTGCCGGGCCATGGCCCGGACGAGATGCGGTCGGCCCTGGCGAAGGCGCCGGGGCACAGGCCGGCGTCCCCGAACGAGGGCGACACACCCAGCCGGACGGCCCTGTCACAGCACGTCCACCAGGGGGCCGCCGTCGGCGGCGACGTCGTTGGTGGTCTCACGGTCGGCCTTCCCGTCCCGCCTCCACCGCCCGGCCCCTGGCCTGTGCGGTGAAGGCCCCCTCCGACGCCCCGCGTTGGCGCGAGCGGGGCGACAACCAGTGGGCGGACTACGGCGTGAACGTAGGCCATGCCGTGTACGGCGGTATCCACTTCCACGCGCCCGCCGCACGTTCCGGGCACCGGAACGCCATGCCTCACCCGGTCGGCAAAGCCTGGCACACGGCTGTGAAGTCAGCCCTGACCGACCTCGCACATGCCTGCGGCCGAGCCGCTGCTGCCCTGTCGTATCTCCGGTCCGACGCGGCCGGAAAGGAGGAGGCATGACCTCGACCGGACCCGGAACGGTCTTCGCTCGGATCGACCGCGAGGTCCTGGGACCGCCTGACGCCACACGACCGCCCCTCACGGTCCATGTCGGCCCGCAAGTGCTCTCGCTCTCCCTGGAAGAGAGCAGGGGCGCGCTGTATGGCCCGCGAAGGAACGCGGTGCTGGGCTCGGCCGTCTGGCGGCAGGCCGTCACCGATGCGCGGCGGGAACCCCGGGACGGCCATGGCTCCGGACGGCTGCTGGTCGTCTGGCTCGCCCTCCCGGGGCTGTACCGGAACCTGCACCGGATTCTGCGCCTCTGGCGCCGGCTGGATCAGGCGGATCTCGAGGCGGAGGCAGTCCTGGCCGTGCTGGCTGCCCTCGACACGATGGATCCGGACACCCCGGATGTGGGCCGCTGTCTGACCAAGGAGACGGTGAACCGGATGTGGGCCTACGCGAGGCGCGTCACGCGGGAGATCCCTGTCGTCGACATCCTTGCCTTGGCCGAGGCTCGGAAAACTACCGTTCCGTCGGAGGAGCGACCCACCCCGCCCGAAGGCTGGCATCTGCACATCACGCCACCGCCCCGCCGTGAAGGCCTCTACGCCACGATCTGCTTCGCCGAGCCGCGCCCTCGGCAAGGCGGTCGGCAGTCCGGTACCCGCCTGCCCGATCTGGTGTTCCGGGCTCGTCGGCACGAGGAGGCCGATCTCATCGGCACGCTTGTCCTGCGCCCTGCGGGAGCCCACCGGTGAGCGCGCGGTCCGGCCCGCCGGTCGGCTTCGCGGAGGCCTTCGACCTGCCCTTGGTCGTCGATCTGCGCACCGCCGCCCGCGCATTCGGGATCTGCCCTGCGACCGCCTACAAGCTGATCCGCCTCGGTGCCTTTCCCTGCCCCGTGATGCGGGTCGGTGGACGCTACCGCATTCCCACGGCCTACCTGTTGCGCACCCTCGGTATCGAGGAACGGCCGGTGTACGCCGTCCCGCTCGAGGACGACACGGTGTCCGCAGCCCAGTCCCACGACATCCACGCTCACGTATCGGAGGTTCGCGCATGATCACGTCACAGACGCTTCGACAGGAGTCCGACCAGCCGCTGAGGTGCTTCGTCGTCGGCCCCATCGGTGACTCGCATGCCGCGCACGGCAGCCCGGAGCGCGAGGCGTACGAGCATCACCTGCGCGTCTTCGAGCAGGTGATCGTCCCCGCCTGCGAGAAGTACGACATCAGTACCCTTCGCGCGGACGGCATCGCGCACGCCGGTGACATCAACGAGCAGATCTGCAGGTACGTCGTCGAATCCGACCTCGTCGTCGCGGACGTCAGCGGCGGCAACCCCAATGTGATGTACGAACTGGGACTGCGGCACATCACAGGCAAGCCGACGATCCATATAGGCGAGGTCGGTCAACTGCCCTTCGACATCGCGTCGATCAGGACGATCCACTACGAGCGGACGGGCAGCCATCTGGCCGGAGCGCGCAAGGAGATCGAGAGCGCCCTGGAGGCCGGGCTCCGGGAGGGCTTTGAACTCCTCACGCCGGCGCGG
Organism: Streptomyces sp. NPDC090106; assembly: GCF_044747265.1. Taxonomy (NCBI): domain Bacteria; kingdom Bacillati; phylum Actinomycetota; class Actinomycetes; order Kitasatosporales; family Streptomycetaceae; genus Streptomyces; species Streptomyces sp. NPDC090106. The sequence continues at coordinate 147,926 of NZ_JBIVDS010000017.1, forward strand.
GTGCTGCGTGGACTCCAGGCCGGAGTCGGACCGGACCCCGCGTCCGAGACTGACGAGGGCGGAAAGAGGGAGGACGAGGATTCGCCTGGCCTGCTCGACGACTTCGCCGTGATCGAGGACGGGCTGGCCGAGATGGACGCCGACATGGAGGCGATCACGAAGACGATCGAGACGATCGGAGCGCTGACCGAACAGTCCAGTACCGAGATGGGCGATCTGAGCCAGGCGAACGCGCCCGCGAGCGCTCAACTCGCTGCCGTCGCCCGGTACGCGGAGACGATCAGTGCACCGGCGAGCGAACTCAACACCGTCGCCGCTGCGTTTGCGGAGCGGATGGTGACTCTGGACAGCGGGGTGCGGGCCGCGCTGGGGCTCATCGAGATGACGCCGCCCGACGAGCGTGGTGAGGGAACGGAGGAGTTCCTGGAACAGCTGATGTCCTTGGACGAGGCGGCCCAGGAGGGTCTGGCTCAGATCGGATCCTTCGGCACCTCGGCGGTCGGCATGCTTCGGGTCAGCCGGTACCTCCGCAAGCCGGTGAAGGAGATCTCCGGCGCAGTGAAGCAACTGACCTCCGCTATCTCGAGGATGGGGGAGTGGGCGGCCAAGGCCCGTGCGCTGGCGCATGGCACCACCGCATGACACTGCTTGGCAGGGACCCGGGCTTCCTCAGAGGCCCGGGTCCTGTGTCGTGGAGTCGGCCAGCGCCGCCGGATACTAGGCGAACTGCTGGCACCCGGCGGCCCCCTGCGCGACCGCGTCTCCGTGTATGTGATCGACAAGCCCAACTTTATCGCGGGCACACTCATCAACATCCTGCTCGAGGAACGGTTCCACGTCATGGAGCACGACACCGTCAGCAATGGCGTGGGCCGGCAGTTCGCACTGGACCTGGCCACCGAAGGGCCGCGCGCACTGGGCCGCGACGGCTTCGACCGCCTCATCGCCCTCGCCGTGCAGTTCTCCGCCAAGAAGAACTGCACGGGCGACCATGTCACGGTCGACGACTTGTGCACCGTCCTTCAACAGCCCTAGGCTTACGCCCGCCGCTGCGCGGTCCCCCCCCGGCGAAGAAGGCGACACAGCTCTGGGACATGCTGCGCGAGGCCCGCCCGGAGGCCGAGGCCTTCGCCCGCCAGCACCCGGCCGAGGCCACACCGACCGGAGAACATGGCCTGCTCGACGACACCACAGACCTCATCCACAGAGTCCGACAGCAGGGTGGGGCTGGCGAGTTGCTGCCGCCTGCACTTCTCCGTGCCCTCGTCAATGAGCGGTCAGGTCGACAGTCGCATGATGAAACCGCTTTTGTTAGAGCCAGTAAGGCCCACGGCGTCGTGATGCTCACTCCGTGACGGCTAGGCGGAGAAAGCCGCCCGACAGACCCATTCAGCGCTCCAGGCAGTGTCGCAGGATGAGTATCCGTCGCGATGTGACACTGCTCTGTTGCTGAAGGAATCACGCCGGTCAAAGGGCCAGGCAGCGACAGCAGCGGCGCGTCGTTCCCGGAACGGTTCTCGATCTAATGAACCCCAACCCACCCCGGGGAGACATCCTGTGCCGCAGTCCGTCTCGTCGAACGCAGTCCTCGACAGTATCCGCGACCACGCCAAAGGTGCATCGCGCAGGCACTGAACGAGCTCACGTCGATGCCTGTGGTTCATCGGTTGTCATCACTCGGTTCATTTGCCGCCACCGAGTCGATAGTCATGTTCACGCCGAACTCGGTGACGCTCGATCATCGAGCGTCGATTAACCAGGGGCTTCGCATCAGCAAGCCCTTACTCGCCTATGCGATTCAGCCATAGGGTCTGATGCACGATCGGGTGACATCTTGACTTGCCCCATCTCTGAGGTTCCAGTTCTGGTGGCTAAGAACTCCTAACGGAATGACTCTTTGGGGTTGGGTGCCCAATGTAATTTGTTGTCGGGGAGCATGGGGCGATGAATGTTGAGCGGCCGCTGCCGCGCGAGGTGAAGGTCATCGATTCGGCCTCGCTGTTCCGGCTGGAGGAGCGGGCGGAAGTCCTCTGCCTGAGCCAGCGATTGGATCCAACGTGGGTGCGGGCGAATGTGGCGCCCGACGGCACCCACTATCTGTGGCCGGCCCTGTGGCACACCCTGTCCCACCGCCCTGACGTTCCCGATCAAGTGCGGTGGGAACTGCTGATCGCTCTGCGTACGGGAGACCGCGTGGTGAGCTGGTTGGACGTCACCCCCGACGACTTCGTCCCGCTGCCGAAGGTGACCTCACGCGAAGAGGGAATGCAAGTCAGACAGCTTCTTGACCAAGCTTCGTCGGTCCGGGAATGGCTACTGGGAGAGGGTCAGAGATCGGGTCGGCTGTGACAGGCGTCGCCAGCAGATGAGTACGCATCCCAGGGTGAGGAAGGCTTCGTGAATGTCGTCGCGGATCTCCCAGCGGATCCGCAGGCGGCGGAACCAGTGCAGGTGGGCGAAGGCGCGCTCTACAACCCAGCGTTGAGTTCCGAGTCCGGAGCCGTGTTCGGTTCCGCGTCGCGCGATCAGTGGCTTCACGCCGAGCGCGCGGATGAGGTGGCGGTACTTGTCGTGGTCGTAGCCGCGGTCACCGAGCACGACGTCCGGGCGGCGCCGGGGTCGGCCGCGCTTGCCCCGCACGGGCGGCACTGCCTGGAGCAGCGGGATGAGCTGGGTGACGTCGTTGAGGTTGCCACCGGTCAGGGTGACCGCGAGCGGGATGCCGGTGGCGTCCGTGATCAGGTGGTGCCTACTGCCCGTCCTGCCCCGGTCAACAGGGCTTCGTCCCGTCTTGGGTCCCCTTTTAGCGCCCGGATGTGGGAGCCGTCGACCGCCGCCCGGGAGAGGTCCAAGGCGTCCGCACTGCGGAGCTTGGCCAAGAGCGCTTCGTGGAGCCGGGGCCACACGCCGGCTTCGGTCCACTCGGCCAGGCGTCGCCAGCACGTCATGTCCGAACCGAAGCCGAGTTCCTGCGGCAGGTGTTCCCAGGCGATCCCGGTATGCAGCACGAACAGGATGCCCCGGAACACCAGCCGGTCCGGATGACGCTTCCGCCCGGGATGACGAGTGCGACGTTCGATCTTCGGCAGTAGCGGCTCGATCACCGCCCACAGCTCGTCATCGACGTCCCACGGCTTCCGCCGAGCCACCCCACACCCCCAGATCGACCGCCCCGAAGTGATCCAACCACCTCAAAGATCATTCCGTTAGGAGTTCTTAGACCGTGTCCTACGTGGTGAGGCGGACGAGTCGCTTGTAACAGCACAGGGCTGCCGCGAGTCCGAGAAAGCCCAGGTAGTTGCGGGGGTTGCGCTCGTAGCGGGGGCTGAGCCTGCGGTAGCCGGACAGCCACGACATCGTGCGCTCGATCACCCATCTCCGACGCCCTAATCGTTCACTGGACTCGACCCCCTTGCGGGCAATACGCACGCCGATGTGTTTGCCCCACAACCATCTCCGCAGGTGGGGAACGTCGTAGGCCTTATCCGCGTGCAGCCGCTGCGGCTTGAAGTACCGTCCGCGGTAGGGGTCGTGTTGCGTTTGGTGGCCCTCGACCATGGGCTTCAGCCCTTCGCTGTCGTGGACGTTGCCGGCCGAGAGGCCGACGACGAGGGGCAGTCCGTTCGCGTCCGACAGGACGTGCATCTTGGAACCCGGCTTGCCCCGGTCCACGGGGCTCAGACCTGTGTGTTCGCCCCCTTTTTAGCCCGGACGTGGGCAGTGTCCAGTACGACGCGGGTGACGTCGATGAGGCCGGCATCGTCGAGGCGGTGCAGCACGGCTTCGTGCAGCCGTCCCCAGACTCCGGCTCTCGACCAGATCAGGAACCGTCGGTGGGCGGTCGACTTCGATATCCCGAAGCAAGGCGGTAGTTGGCGCCAGGCGCAACCGCTGACCAGTACATAGACGATCGCCGCGAACAGTGTCTCATCAGGCGTGTCCTGTGTCCCGCCGCCCTGCGGACGCACCCGTGACGGAGGGATCAGCGGCTTCGCGATCTCCCATAGCCCGTCCGGAACAATCCAACTCCACGTACCCCGCCCCATGAACGAACCAACGACCGCCTCACCACGTAGGACACGGTCTTAGCGGGACCCTGGCCCGGAAATGCCCCGGAACGGCTGATCGAAGGTGGGATAGCAGTGGGAGATATCAGGAGTAAGGGAGCGTTTCGACTCGCCGAGTAGTTTTGCTGCGAGAGGGGCGTCTGGCAGGCATCTTTCCTGGTCAGACGCCCCTTTTCCTTTGTCTAGAAGAAGCCGAGCTTCTGCGGAGAGTACGAGACGAGCAGGTTCTTCGTCTGCTGGTAGTGCTCCAGCATCATCTTGTGGGTCTCCCGGCCGATGCCGGACTGCTTGTAGCCGCCGAAGGCCGCGTGGGCCGGGTAGGCGTGGTAGCAGTTCGTCCAGACGCGGCCGGCCTGGATGGCGCGGCCCGCGCGGTACGCGGTGTTGATGTCGCGGGTCCACACGCCCGCGCCGAGGCCGTACAGGGTGTCGTTGGCGATCTTGATGGCGTCGTCGAAGTCGTCGAACGAGGCCACGGAGACGACCGGGCCGAAGATCTCCTCCTGGAAGATCCGCATACGGTTGTCGCCCTCGAAGATGGTCGGCTGGACGTAGTAGCCGCCCTTCAGCTCACCGTCGTGCTCGATGCGTTGTCCGCCGGTGAGGACCTTCGCGCCTTCCTGGCGGCCGATGTCGAGGTAGGAGAGGATCTTCTCCAGCTGGTCGTTGGACGCCTGGGCGCCGATCATCGTGTCGGTGTCGAGGGGGTGGCCGGGGACGATGAGTTCGGTGCGGGCCACGGCCGCCTCGACGAACTCGGCGTAGTTGCCCCGCTGGACGAGTGCCCGGGACGGACAGGTGCACACCTCGCCCTGGTTGAGGGCGAACATGGTGAAGCCTTCGAGGGCCTTGTCGCGGAAGTCGTCGTCGTGGGCCCACACGTCGTCGAAGAAGATGTTGGGCGACTTGCCGCCCAGCTCCAGCGTGACCGGCTTGATGTTCTCCGAGGCGTACTGCATGATCAGCCGCCCCGTGGTGGTCTCACCGGTGAACGCCACCTTGGCCACTCGCGGGCTGGACGCGAGCGGCTTGCCCGCCTCCACCCCGAAGCCGTTGACGATGTTGACCACGCCCGGCGGCAGCAGGTCCGCGATCAGGCTCATCCAGTAGTGGATGGACGCCGGTGTCTGCTCGGCCGGCTTGATGACGACCGCGTTGCCCGCCGCGAGCGCCGGCGCCAGCTTCCAGGTCGCCATCAGGATGGGGAAGTTCCACGGGATGATCTGCGCGACCACACCGAGCGGCTCGTGGAAGTGGTACGCCACCGTGTCGTCGTCGACCTCGCCCAGCGAGCCCTCCTGCGCGCGGATGGCGCCCGCGAAGTAACGGAAGTGGTCGATGGCCAGCGGGATGTCGGCGGCGAGGGTCTCCCGGACCGGCTTGCCGTTCTCCCAGCTCTCCGCGACGGCCAGCTTCTCCAGGTTCGCCTCCATGCGGTCGGCGATCTTCAGGAGGATGTCGGATCGCTCGGTCACCGACGTGCGCCCCCAGCCGGGGGCCGCCGCGTGCGCCGCGTCCAGCGCCCGCTCGACGTCCTCCGCCGTACCGCGCGCGATCTCCGTGAACGGCTGCCCGTTCACCGGCGACGGGTTCTCGAAGTACTGCCCGCGCACCGGCGGTACCCACTCGCCGCCGATGAAGTGGTCGTAGCGCGCCTGATAGGAGACGATCGCGCCCTCGGTGCCGGGCGCCGCGTAACGGGTCATGCTGGCCTGCCTCCTCCTAGCAGCGCTGCCCGCCGTTGGGCAGCTCTGCGCGTGAGGCTAGGAACGCGGACGTTGCAACTACGTTGCCTACCAGGGTCGTCCGCCCGGCACCGCCAGCTCCGCCTCCAGCGCCGCGAGCCGCGCGCGGACCGTCGGTGTCGGCCGCGTCGCCGCCAGCGCCCGCCACACCTCGAAGTCGTCCTCGCCCCACGGTGTGTGCGCCCAGTCCGCCAGCAGGTCCGGGTCACCGCGCGCGATGAGCGCCGTGCGCAGCCCGTCGGCGAGGCGGTGCCGCAGCCGGACCACCGCGGGTGCCGTGGAGGCGGGCAGCAGCGGGCCGCTGTACGCGGTCGCCGCGGCGGTGACCGCGCCGGTCTCCAGCCGCCGCTCCACCACCGCCACGTCCGACCCGACGGGCACGGTGAGCCGGTACGGGCGCGAGGCCAGCAGCCCCGGACCGAGGACGCGGCGCAGCCGGGCCAGCTCGGCGCGCAGCGTCACCGGGGTCACCGACTCGTCCTCGTAGAGCGCGCACAGGAGTTCGTCGCCGGTCAGGCCCTCCGGGTGGCGGGAGAGCAGGACGAGGATCTCGCTGTGCCGGCGGCTGAGCCGCACCGACCGGCCGCCGGTGCTGAGGCGTGCCTCGTCACGGCCCAGCGCGGTCAGCTCCGGGAGGTCCGCGGCCGGGGACTCCGGTGCCAGCAGCGCCAGATGGGACTCGGCGGCACGGGCCACCGCCTGCACGAGTCCCAGACTGTGCGGATGCGCCAGCCCGTTCCCGCCGGTGATGTCGACCGCACCGAGGACCCGCCCCGTCCGCGGGTCGTGCACGGGAGCTGCCGCGCACGTCCACGGCTGCACCTGACGGATGAAGTGCTCGGCGGCGAACACCTGCACCGGACGGCCCACGGCGACCGCCGTCCCGGGCGCGTTCGTCCCGACGGCGCTCTCCGCCCAGCGCGCGCCGGGCACGAAGTTCATCAGCCCCGCCTTGTGCCGGGTCGAGGCGTGGCCCTCGACCCAGAGCAGCCTGCCGTGCGCGTCGCACACCGCGAGCAGATGCTCGCCGTCGGCGGCGAACGTGCCCAGCAGCTCCCGGAAGAGCGGCATCACCCTGGACAGCGGGTGCTCCGCCCGGTACGCGCCCAGGTCACCGTCCATCAGCTCCACGCTGGCCGTCCCGTCGGGCCCGACCCCGGCCCGCGCCGAACGCCGCCACGAGTCGGCCACCACCGGCCGGACCGGTCTCGGCACGGTGCCGGCCTCGGTGAACGCCTCATGGGCCCGGCGCAGAATCCGGACCCGCTCGGCGGGATCGGCCCCCGGCTCCAGGGCCACCCACGGATCGGTCAACTCGGCCTCCCCGAACGGCGTTGACGTGGCGACGACGTGAACGCTGCCATCGTCACTCCGAGTACGTGCGCGGACAACCTCTTCGGCGCGGATCAGCCGAACGATGTCACTGTGCGAACCGTTCGACGAGCCGTAGGTACCGCGCCCAGTCCCAATACGGCCCGGGGTCGGTGTGGTCCGTGCCCGGGACCTCGTAGTGCCCGATGATGTGCTCCCGGTCCACGGGTATCCCGTGTCTGCCGCAGATCCCCGCGGTCAGCCGCGCCGACCGCTCGTAGAGGGCGTCCGTGAAGTAGCCGGGCTGGTCCACCCAGCCCTCGTGCTCGATGCCGATGCTGCGGGTGTTGTGATCCCAGTCGCCCGCGTGCCAGGCGATGTCCGCCTCGCGGACGCACTGCGCGAGGTTGCCGTCCCAGGAGCGGACGACGTAGTGGGCGGAGACCTCCTTGCTCGGGCCCAGGAAGACGCCCAGGGTCGTGCGGTAGGTCGTCTGCGTGACGTGGATGATCACGAGGTCGACGGGGTGGGACGCGGGGCGGTTCGCCGGGGTGTAGTTGGCGGGGCTCGCGGGTTCCCACTCGGCGTCCGGGTCGTCCACGGGGTGTGGGTCGGCTTCCGCGCGCCGGGCGGGCAGCAGCGCGTAGGGGACGACGGCGAGCGCGGCACCCCGCAGGACGCGTCGCCTGCTCGGGGGGAGGGACTTCACCGGCCCGGCTTCGCGGCCGGCTCGCGCACTTCACTCATGGGTGTTCCGCTCCGTTCTGTTGCTCCTGGTGTGCCTTGGCATGCCTTGGTCCTTGGTGTGCCTCACGCTACGGCGCCGGCCAGGTGGGCAGAAGGGGGTGCCGTGTTCCGGTGGACGGCCGCGGGGATGTGGACAACTCCCTCACCCACCAGGGTGATTCGCATCCGGAGCCCCGATGTCATGGAGTTCCGGAGTCCTGAAGTCCCCGAGTCAGGCCGCTCGTTCCGGCACGGCCGCGGGATCGTCCAGGACGGCCCGCACCACCGAGTGCGCGGCCCCCAGCAGAGGGCCCTCGGGCCCGAGCCGGGACACGGACACCGGGCAGGCCGGTCCCGCCGTGCGGCGCGCCAGTTCGGCCTCCAGCGAGGGCAGCAGCCAGGGCGCCAGCCCGGACAGCTCACCGCCGAGCACGACGCTCTCGGGGTCCAGCAGATTGACCGCCCCCGTCAGCGCGACCCCCAGGGCCCGTCCCGCGTCGCGCAGGGCCCGCCGTACGTTCTCGTCGCCCTCGGCGGCACGGGTGGCGAGCAGTCCGACGCGGTCACCGCCCGGTTCGAGGCCCGCCGCCCGCAACACCGCCTCCTCGCCGGCGTACTGCTCCAGGCAGCCGCGTCCGCCGCACGGGCACGCAGGTCCTTCCGGCTCCACCGGCACATGACCCAGCTCGCCCGCGAACCCCCGCCGCCCGCGCAGCAGTCCGCCCGCCACGACGAGCGCCGCGCCGATGCCGATCTCCGCCGACACGTGCAGGAAGTCCTGCGGGGTGGCGTCGCCGAGCCAGAGTTCCGCCAAGGCGCCGAAATTGGCCTCGTTGTCCACCGTCAGCGGATAGGCGGACGGCAGGAGGGCGCCGAGGTCGGTGTCGTGCCAGTCGAGGTTCGGGGCGCGCACGACGGTCCGGGCGTCGCGGGCCACCAGGCCCGGCACCGCCACCGCGAGTCCCGCGGGCCACAGGCCCTCGCCCTCCGCCTCGGCGACGACCCGGGCCACCAGCTCCGCGAGTTCACCGAGCACCGGCCCGGGGGAGCGGCCCCGGTTCCCGCCGTGCCGTACGGCCCTGGCACGGACCTGGCCGCGCAGATCGACCGCGCAGACCGCCAGATGGTCGACACCGACCTCGGCGCCTATCCCCGCCGGGCCGTGCCCGCTGACGGCGAGCGCGGAGCCGGGCCGGCCCACCCGGCCCGGCCGTTCGGGGCCGAGTTCCTCCAGCAGGCCGGCGCGTATCAGCTCGTCCACCAGGGTCGACACGGCGGCGCGCGTCAGCCCGATGCGGGAGGCGACGGCCGCACGGGACAGCGGTCCCTCGGCGCTGACGGTGTGCATCACCCGGGCCAGGTTGCGGCGGCGCATGCCCTGCTGGGTGTCGGGCAGCGCGCGCCCCGGTCCGGCCGGGTGCGACTCGTGCAGCGGTGCGGTCATGCCTCCGTCAGTCCTCAGTGGTCGGTGATCCGGCGGTCGGTGACCCGGGGGTCGGTCAGCGGGTCCGCGGCGCGCCTTCCAGCAGCGGAGCCGCGTCGGAGAGTACCCCGGAGATCCGCGCCATCGTCTCCTCGTCCCGCTCCACGGCGTCCAGTACGGGACCGGCCGTCGTGTTCCAGCGCCGGGCGACCGCCGCCGGGTCCTCGCCGGTCAGCAGGCCCGCGGCCTGGGCCGCCGCGCCGAGCGCGACCAGCTCCTTGGCCTCGGGGATCTGCACGGGACGGCCCGAGAGACGCCGCACGGTCTCCTGCCAGGCCCGGCCCCGGGCGCCGCCGCCGATCAGCAGCAGCGGTGCCGTACGGTCGGCGTCCTCGTCGAGGACCAGGTCGAGCGCTTCGAGCAGGGCGTGCACGGCACCGTCGTAGGACGCCTGGAGGAGCTGCCCGCCGGTGGTGTCGTGCCGCAGCCCGTAGAGCAGGCCGGAGGCGGCCGGGAGGGCCGGGGTGCGTTCGCCGTCCAGGTAGGGCAGGAGCGTGACGCCGGAAGAGGGTTCCACGGCCTCGCGGTCCAGGCCCAGCAGCGCGGCCACCCGGTCGACGGCCAGGGTGCAGTTCAGCGTGCACGCCAGCGGCAGCCAGTCACCGTGCGCGTCGGCGAAGCCCGCCACGGTGCCGGTCGGGTCGGCGGGGCGCCGCTTGGACACCGCGTACACCGTGCCCGATGTGCCGAGGCTCAGGACCGGGGTGCCGGGCCGCAGCCCGAGGCCCAGCGCGGCGGCGGCGTTGTCGCCGGTGCCGGGCGCGACCAGGGTGCCCTTGGAGAACGGCAGGTCATGGCTGTCGCGCACGGTGCCGGCGATCTCGCCGGGGCGCACCACCCGGGGGAGCAGAGCCGGGTCCAGGCCCACGTGGGCGAGGATCTCGTCGTCGTACGCCTCGGTCGCCGAGGCCCACCAGCCGGTGCCGGAGGCGTCGCCCCGGTCGGTGGTGTCCTGGCCGGTCAGGCGTTCGGTCAGGTAGTCGTGGGGGAGCCGGACGGCCCGGGTGGCGCGGATCGCCTCCGGCTCGTGCTCGGCGAGCCAGGCCCACTTGGTGACCGTGAAGGACGTGCTCGGCACGCTGCCGGTGCGCTCCGCCCATGCCTTGGGGCCGCCCAGCTCGTCGATCAGGCGCCTGGTCTGCGGCGCCGAGCGCACGTCGTTCCACAGCAGCGCCGGGCGGACCGGCTCGCCGCGCCCGTCCAGCGTCACCAGGCCGTGCTGCTGGCCGCCGATCGAGACGGCGGCGGCCTCGTACGCCGCGTCCCCGCACTGGCTCAGGGCCTCGCACAGGGCGTCCCACCACTGGCGCGGATCGCTCTCGCGACCGGCGCCGGCGGACACCGTGTGCGGCGCCTGGCCGCTGGCGACCACCCTGCCGGTCGACGCGTCGACGACCAGGGCCTTGGTGGACTGCGTGGACGTGTCCACGCCGACGACGAGCGGACCCTCGGCTGCTGACATCGGGTTTCTCCCTCATGTGCGGCAGATGACTCTCTCCGGAGCCATCTTGTCTCTTCCCTGAGACGCTCGGGCATACTAATTTGTAAACCGCCATGACGAAATAGTCGTGGCGCAGCAGTCGTCAGCCAGCGAGGAGCCGCGGCATGAACTACCAGCCCACCCCCGAGGACAGGTTCACCTTCGGCCTGTGGACCGTCGGCTGGCAGGGAAGGGACCCGTTCGGCGACGCCACGCGGCGGGCCCTCGACCCCGTCGAGACGGTGCAGCGCCTGTCCGAGCTCGGCGCCCACGGTGTGACCTTCCACGACGACGACCTGATCCCCTTCGGGTCCTCGGACAGTGAGCGCGAGGGGCACATCAAGCGTTTCCGCGAGGCCCTGGACGCCACCGGCATGAAGGTGCCGATGGCCACCACCAACCTCTTCACGCACCCCGTCTTCAAGGACGGCGCGTTCACCGCGAACGACCGCGACGTACGCCGCTACGCCCTGCGCAAGACCATCCGCAACATCGACCTCGCCGCCGAGCTGGGCGCCGAGACCTATGTCGCCTGGGGCGGCCGTGAGGGCGCCGAGTCCGGTGGCGCCAAGGACGTGCGTGTCGCCCTGGACCGCATGAAGGAGGCCTTCGACCTCCTCGGCGAGTACGTCACCGAGCAGGGCTACGACCTGAAGTTCGCGATCGAGCCCAAGCCGAACGAGCCGCGCGGCGACATCCTCCTGCCGACCGTCGGCCACGCGCTGGCGTTCATCGAGCGCCTGGAGCGCCCCGAGCTGTACGGCGTGAACCCCGAGGTCGGCCACGAGCAGATGGCCGGGCTCAACTTCCCGCACGGCATCGCGCAGGCCCTGTGGGCGGGCAAGCTCTTCCACATCGACCTCAACGGCCAGTCCGGCATCAAGTACGACCAGGACCTGCGCTTCGGCGCCGGTGACCTGCGGTCCGCCTTCTGGCTGGTCGACCTGCTGGAGAGCGCCGGCTACGCGGGCCCCAAGCACTTCGACTTCAAGCCGCCGCGCACCGAGGACCTCGACGGCGTCTGGGCGTCCGCCGCGGGCTGCATGCGCAACTACCTGATCCTCAAGGAGCGTGCGGCTGCCTTCCGCGCCGACCCGGCGGTCCAGGAAGCGCTGCGCGCCTCGCGTCTGGACGAGCTGGCGCAGTCCACGGCGGCCGACGGCCTCAAGGCGCTCCTCGCCGACCGTACGGCCTTCGAGGAGTTCGACGTCGAGGCCGCCGCCGCGCGCGGCATGGCCTTCGAGCAGCTCGACCAGCTGGCGATGGACCACCTGCTGGGCGCCCGCGGCTGACGCCACGCGCGCGTACGCGCGCCCGGCATCACACGCGCGTGCCGAGTCAGGCGGCCACGCGCGCGGGTGCCGGGTCGCACGACCCCCGTACGGAATGCGCCGGAATCATGCGGTCCATGGCATGAGTCCGTATCAACTTCCGTACGGGGGTCGCCTGCTGCCCGGTTCGCGGCGACTCTGGACGGTATGGCCATGCCGCCCGTACCGCCTCAGCCGCCGGACGACACGCCGCCCTACGGCGGCGGCTTCGGACCCCCTCCGGGGAGCGACGGACCGACCTCGTACGGAGCCTGGGAACCGCCCCCGCCGCCACCCGAAGGGCCGCGCCGGGGCCGCACCCCGCTTCTCTTCGTGCTGCTCGCCGTGCTCGCGGCCGGTGCCGCCGTCGCCGTCATCGTGCTGATGGGCTCCGGCGGCAGCGACGACTCGCCCGACGAGAAACCCGGCACGAGCACGAGTTCCTCGCCGAGCCCGTCGCTGAACCTGCCGAGCGAGCTGCCCACGGAGCTGCCGAGCAAGCTGCCGACCGCACTGCCCTCCCAGTTCCCCACGGAGCTGCCGAGCGAGTTCCCCAGTGAGATCCCGAGCGGCCTGGAATCACTGATCCCGGACTTCTAGGTCGTGTCCGCGCAGTCCCGCCTGCCCCGCGACGCCCGGCAGGAGCCGTCTCAGATACCGCGCGGGAGACGCACGTACGTCACGGTCGTCTCCACGCCGCTGTCCACCAGGCGGCCGTTCGCGTCGAACGCGCCCGTCCCGTCGGTCATCCCGAAGTCGTTGTCGTTGATCAGGGCGAGCGTGTCGTGGTCCACGCGCGCGACGCCCTCGATCTTGCCGGGCACGCCCGCGACCGTGCCCAGGTCGACGACCAGACGCTTCCCGAGCACCGGCACACCCTCGGCCGCCGGGTCGTCGAGCTGCTCCAGGGACGGGGACGTGGTGTCGTCGTCCCAGGCGCCGCCCAGGATGTTCGACGTGCGGTCCAGCCGGACGAGCTGGAGGCGCGCGGCCTTGTCGGTGCGCTCCTCGACGAGCAGCCGGTCACCGCCCACGGCGACCACCGAGGAGATCTTCAGCTCGGAGGTGTCGTCCTCGCCCGGGTCGACGACCTCCACCGGGTCGAAGCGGTAGGCGTACTCGGCGGTGACGGCCTTCTTCTTCGGCGAGAAGCGCAGCAGCCGCGTGGTGCGCGAGCCCTCGCCCGCGTCGGTGTCCGGGAGCGACAGAGGGCTCTGCACGGCCAGCACCAGATCCCCGTTCGGCAGCAGGGCGAGGCCCTCGAAGCCACGGTTGATCTTCCGGTGCAGCAGCACCGACGGCAGCGCCTCCACCACGGGATAGCCGGCCCCGGTGAGGTTCAGCCCCTCGGGCACGTACCGGGTGAGGACCTTCCCGCGCGCGGAGACGTGCACGAGCGAGGGCCCGTACTCGTCCACCAGCCAGAAGCTCCCGTCGGCGGCCCGCACGATGCCCTCGGTGTCCAGACCGTTCGGGTCGTACGACAGCGGCGTCTGCGCGTTGTAGTCGTACGGCGCCTCGTCGCGCGCCTGCTGGTTCGGCAGACCGGTGACGGCCTTGCCGGACGAGGTGGTGATCGGGATCGCGTCCAGGACCTTCACCGTGTCGCCGGACACCTTGATCTTCACGATCGCCGGGTCGAAGCCGGGCACGGGGAACGTGCGGCGCTTGGTGCCGGAGACCTTGATCTGCCCGTTGGGGCCCCGGTCCGTGACGGTCCAGAACTCGCCCTTGCGGCCCGCCGGGTAGATGTCGCTGCCGATGCCACCGAGGTCCACGCCCCGGTCGTCGCCGACGGTGCCCGGGAGCAGGCCGTTGCTGAACGTGCCCAGCGGGATGTCCCCGAGCGTCGCCGTGCGGACGACCTCGGCCTTCGCGGGGTGGGCGGAACTCCCGGCCGGGGCGCCCTCGGCGGGGGCCGCGGCCACGAGCGCGGCCAGCACGGCGAGGGGGACGCCCGTCGCGACGGAACGATGGACGCGGCGCCGGCCGGTGGCGTGCGGGGACATGCTGGCCTCCTGGGAACAACTGCTGTGACAGCGCACAGAGTTCGTTCCCCCGTCGAACGCCGGGCCACCGCAGGGTGAACGGGATGTGGCGGATACTCGTCGGGCACGGAGATCCCCGCTCCCGCAGCCCTCGAGCGCCCTCGGATCAGAGCTCCGCCGCCGCGGCCAGGGCCGTCGCCGGATCCTGCGCAGGGGCCCCCGCGGGCGTCCAATCGCCCTGCTCCGCACGGAACGGCCACCACCGGCCGTCGCGTCCCAGCCGCAGCTGGTACGGGGTCCCGACGACCGTCCAGCGAGCGTCCCGCGCGGACAGCGACGGCCGTTCGTCCTCGTCCCAGGCCGCGTCTATCGCGGCACGCGCGCGTGCGAGCTCCTCGCCCTCGACGGTCCGGTTCTCCTCCAGCACGGCCAGCGCCGCCGCGCCGCCCTGCCGCCAGGCGCGAACGGCCAGCGCCAGCTCCCGCGGCGTACGGCCCGATCCCGCCGCCAGCCGCTGGGCCACCGCGTCGTCGGTCACATCGTCCGCGCCGTCCGCGAGACGCACCGCGTCCTCGGCGAGACCCGGCTCCGGCTCCGGGTTCGTGGACGGCTGCGCGGGCGGATGGGCGGGCGGCTGGGCGCTCAGCGCCTCGGCCAGCAGCCGGTGCGCCCACGTCGCGGTCCGGGCGGCCAGGTACTCCAGGGCGACCGGATCGAGCCCGGCCGGGGGAGGCGTCTCGGTGTCCAGGGAAGGCGGTGTGCCGGGTTCCTCGGGGAGTTCCGGGAGGGCGGGAGGCGCGGGCAGCAGGGCCCCGGCCGCGAACGTCTCGGCGGCGTCGACGCCCTCCTCCTCCGCCCGTTCGGCCGGGTCGGCGGGCGCGGTGGTGCGGGCCTGGAGGTCGGCCAGCAGCTCCTGCTCGCCGCGTCCGCGCAGCAGGAGCAGCACGAAGGGGTCCTCGTCCAGCAGCCGCGCCACCTGGTAGCAGAGCGCCGCCGTGTGCCCGCAGTGGTCCCAGGCGCCGCAGTCGCACTCGGGCTCCAGCTCGCCCATGCCCGGCAGGAGGTCCACCCCCGCGGCGGCGGCGTCCTCGACGAGGTGCGGAGGCATGTCGCGGTCCAGGAGCGCCGCGATGTGCCCCGCACGCTCGACGGCCATGTCCAGGAAGCGGTCCCACTGCCCGGCCGACAGCTCCGCCAGCAGGACGTCCGCGCGGTGCGGCGTACGGTCGCGGTCCTGGACGACGGCCGTGAGGCGTCCCGGCCGCACCGTGACCGCTCCGACGGCACCCGCGCGGGCGAGCCTTCGGCCCGTCTTCACCTGCTGTGTGTCGAGCGCCGCGTCCTCCAGTGCCCGGAGCCACGCCTGGCCCCACCACGACCCCGCGAAACCCCTCCCCTGGGCGGGCGGCAACGCGGCGAACGTCCGCTCCGGCCCGTCGCCGTACCCGTTCCCGGCGTACCCGTTGCCGTCGTACCCGCTCATCGCGTACCCCCTCGCAGCTCGACCAGGTCGGCCAGTTCCGCGTCCGTCAGCTCCGTGAGAGCCGCCTCGCCCGCGCCGAGCACCGCGTCGGCCAGCTTCTGCTTGCGGCCGAGCAGCGCGGCGATGCGGTCCTCGACCGTCCCCTCCGCGATCAGCCGGTGCACCTGCACGGGCCGGTTCTGGCCGATTCGGTGGGCGCGGTCGGTGGCCTGCGCCTCGACGGCCGGGTTCCACCAGCGGTCGAAGTGCACGACGTGCTCGGCCCGGGTCAGGTTCAGGCCGGTGCCGGCCGCCTTCAGCGACAGCAGGAAGACCGGCACCTCGCCCTCCTGGAAGCGCCGCACCATCGCCTCGCGCTCCGCCACCGGCGTGCCGCCGTGCAGGAACTGCGAGGACACGCCCCGCGCGCCCAGGTGCCGTTCGACGAGACGGCCCATGCGCACGTACTGCGTGAAGACCAGCACGCCCGCCTCCTCGGCGAGGATCGTGTCGAGCAGCTCGTCCAGCAGCTCCAGCTTCCCCGAGCGGCCGGCGATCCTCGGCTCCTCCTCCTTGAGGAACTGCGCCGGGTGGTTGCAGATCTGCTTCAGCCCCGTCAGCAGCTTCACGATCAGACCGCGTCGCGCCATGCTGTCGGCCCCGGCGATCTCCGCGAGCGTCTCGCGCACCACGGCCTCGTACAGACCGGCCTGTTCGGGAGTGAGGGACACGGCACGGTCGGTCTCCGTCTTGGGAGGCAGCTCCGGGGCGATGCCCGGGTCCGACTTGCGGCGCCGCAGCAGGAACGGGCTCACGAGCCGGGACAGCCGCTCGGCGGCGCCCGGATCACGGCCGCCCTCGACCGGCTGCGCGTACCGCGCGCGGAAGGTGCCGAGACGGCCCAGCAGACCGGGCGTCGTCCAGTCGAGGATCGCCCACAGCTCCGACAGGTTGTTCTCCACCGGGGTACCGGTGAGCGCCACACGCGCGCGTGCCGGGATCGACCGCAGCTGACGTGCCGTCGCCGAGTACGGGTTCTTCACGTGCTGCGCCTCGTCCGCCACGACCATGCCCCACGCCGCCTCCGCCAGCCGCTCGGCGTCGAGCCGCATCGTGCCGTACGTGGTGAGCACGAACTCGCCGTCGCCCAGGGCGTCCAGATCACGGCGCGGCCCGTGGAAGCGCCGCACGCGCGTGCCCGGCGCGAACCGCTCGATCTCGCGCTGCCAGTTGCCCATGAGGGACGTCGGACACACCACGAGCGTGGGGCCCGCGCTCTCCGGGTCCTGCTGACGGTGCAGATGCAGGGCGATGAGGGTGATCGTCTTGCCGAGCCCCATGTCGTCGGCGAGACAGCAGCCGAGCCCCAGCGACGTCATCCGCGCCAGCCAGTCCAGGCCGCGCCGCTGGTAGTCCCGCAGGGTCGCCGCGAGGGCCTCGGGCTGCCCGACGGGCTCCCGCGCCCGGGGGTCCGCCAGGCGCTCCCGCAGTGCGGCCAGCCAGCCCGTCGGCTCCACGTCGACGCGGCGGCCGTCGACCTCGGTCGACCCGCTGAGCGCCGCCGATAGCGCGTCGATGGCCGTGACCTGATGGTCCTTGTGGGCGCGGGCCCGGCTCACCTCCTCCGGGTCGATCAGGACCCACTGGTCGCGCAGCCGTACGACGGGCCGGCTCGCCTCGGCCAGCCGGTCCAGCTCCGCGCGCGTGAGCTGCCGGCCGCCCAGCGTGAACCGCCAGTCGAACGCCAGCAACGCGTCCGCGGAGAGGAACGACGGCACGTCCGAGGAAGCTCTGGCAGAGGTGCCGTCCGGGTCCCGGGGCCGCTCGTCCGGCGGGCCGATCACCGCGCGCGCGGTGAGCTTGCGGGCCAGCTCCTTCGGCCAGTGGACGTCCAGGCCCGACGCGCCGAGGGCCCGCGCGCCGTGCGCGAGGAGGTCGGTGACCTCCTCGTCGGCGAGCTCGACGACGTCCGGGACCGCCGCCGACAGCAACGGCGCCAGGGGCGGCCAGGCGCGTGCCGCGCGGCGCAGCGCCAGCAGCGCGTCCATCCGCGCGCGGGGACCGAACCCGGCGTCGGCGCCGGCCCACACCGCGCCCGCGTCGGCGACCAGGCCGGGATCGCTGACGCTGTGCACCTGGAGGACGGCCCGGAAGGCGAGACCTGCGCCGTCGTCCGTGGCCGCCGTGAGGCCGGGCACCTCGACGCGCAGCGACAGCCGCACCCCGGCGTCGTGACCGGCGGCCACGTCGCCCGCCCAGGCGCGGTACTCCGGCACGTGCCGGGGCTCCGGCGCGGCGTAGGCGGGGCCGCCCGTCACCAGGTGCGCCGCCGGGGAACGGGGCAGGGCGTCCGCGACCGCGTCGAGGAACGCCCGCAGCAGCCGCTCGGGGTCGGGCAGCCGGAGCGGCCCGACGGCCTCACCGAGCGGTACGGCGTGCGCCTCGGGCGGCATCGCGGCGGCGAGGCCGCGCACGCGCTCCACGTCCTGGGGTCCGAGCGGGCCCATGCGCCAGGCGTCGTGGTCGCTCGCGGACAGGCCGGGCAGCAGCAGGCCGCGCGCCGCGAGCTGGAGGGCGTGCACGGCGGCCGTGCCCCAGAACACGGCCGCCGGGTGGCCGTCGGCGGCGGCACGCGCACGCGTGAGGACGGGCAGCGCCGCCCGCACCGGCAGCACGACGGCCCGCACCCGGACCACTTCGACCCGCCGCCCGACGGGTACCACGACGGACAGTTCCTCGACCGACCCGGCCGGGACGGGCGGGGGAGCGTCACCGGCGGGGTCCCAGAAGGCGACCCCGCCGGTGCGGGACGGGTCGCCGGGGACGAACACGGCGCAGCAACGGGCCAGTTGCGCGATCTCGGACGGGGTCGCCGCAGGGATCGTCGGCACAGGAACGCAGCACTCCTCAAACTTGACTACCTTGGGTGCGGTGGCCGACGGTACAGGACTCCCCGCGGCCGTCCGGCATGACCGGGCCGTGACCTGGGTCACGATGGAGTGAGGTGGGTATCCCGGTCCTGGGACGCCGAACCGGCCGCGAGGGCCCACCCGGTCCGGGGTCGAACCGGTCTCAGGGGCGCGTAAGGGTCGTTCCTCGGGGGCGACTCAGGGGCGTCTCAGGGTCGTGGTCCGGAACTGCGGGGAGCGCGGGGCCGTTTTCAGGGCAGAGAGCGGCAGTGGCCGCGAAGGAGGCGACACATGTCGAAGAAAGCGAAGATCGCCGCAGGAGGCGTGGCAGTCGGCATCTTGCTGCTGATCTGGCTGCCGTGGTGGGCCGCGCTCCTGATCGTCCTGGGAGTCCCGGCCGCCGCGTACCTCACGCTCGATCCGTCTCAGCGGCGCAGGCTGCGCCGTGTCTCCCGCAAGGAGCTCGGCCGCTGAGACGCGTCGGCCGGCGGACCGTCACGGGTCGGTCGGCCGGCGGGTGGCCCGAGAGGCGGAACGCCTCGGAGGGGTTGCCGGGGGTGGAGCGGTTCAGAGCGGCCGTACGGCCATCTTGTCGAGCGCTTCCAGCAGGCCCGGCAGTTCCGGCCCGCGGCCGACGGGCAAGACCTCGCCGGGTTCGTCGTCGAGGAGGACGAACGCGATGTCGTCGGTCCGGGCCACCAGCGACCAGCCCGGGCCGTCCGCGCGCAGGGTGCGGGCGTCGCCGGGTGCGAAGGAGGACCGGACCCGGCCGAGCGGCGGCGGGCTGTCCACGTAGCCACGCGCCTCCGCGAGGACGCGCCGGATGCCGCTGTGCCCCCTGGACTCGGCCTTCTCGCCGTCCTCGCCCCGCTCGCCGTCCGCGGTGGCTCCCGGCGCGGGGAAGTCCGCGTCGTCGATCTGCTCACGCCAGGTGGCCCACTGCACGGCTATCTCGTCGGCGCCGAGGCGGCGCTGGGCCGGTCCCCACGTGGTGGTGTCCGGCGGCGCGAGCGGCGGACCGTCCGCGACGTCCTCGGCGGGGTCGTGCGGCGCGGGGACCCCCGGTGCCGCGACGGCGACGGCCAGCGGCCAGCCGGGCAGCGCGGCCACGACCGTGCGCTCGTCCGGCGACAGGTCGTATTCCATGCCGCAGTCCCAGGACGCGATGGCGACCGCCACGAGGGACACGTCGTCGATGACGACGGTCCAGCGGGAACCGTCCCCGTCCTGGCCGAGCACCAGGCCGTAGCCGTCGGCCGCCGGCGCGAGGCCGAGCGCCGCGCAGGCCTCCGGATAGTCGTCGCCCAGCACGCTCGGGAACTTCGCCGGCGTCAGCAGCACCGCCGTGAGCACAAAGAGCGCCTCGTCCTCGGCGGCGACGGCGTCCTCGTCCGTCCCGGCCATCCCAGCCTCCCCATCGTTACACCCAACGGCGCGCACCCTAGTGCGCCCGGAAGGCGCTTGTCACGACTCCGCACCCCACCCGGAGCAGCGGTTTTCCGTCCGGACAGGGCGAAAAGACCGCAGATGACCGGACGTTTCAGGCCGCCGAAGCCGCTGAGGCCATCGAGGCCGCTGAGACCCACCGAGATCGCTGAAGCCACCAAGACCGCTGAGGCCACCGAGATCGCTGAAGCCGCCGAGGCCGCTCACGCCGTTCAAGCCACCGCTCAGGCCACCGGCCCGCTCAGGCCGCCGGAAGCCCCAGCAGATCGCGGGCGACTGTCTGCGGGGACTCGTCGCGCTCCCGGGCGAGCGCGATGACGGCCCGGCAGGCCAGCTCGCTCACCCCGAACGACAGCGCTTCGGGCGACACCCAGCCCGCCGCCTCGTCGATCTGCTCCTGGTCGTCCTCCGCGCACGCCGAGACGTACACGGCCGCGGCCTCGAAGAGATTGTGCGGACGCCTGCGCCCGCCCTCGTCCCCGTCGGCGCGCGCCGGACCGAGAAGTCTGGCGAGGGCCTCCTTGATCCTTTCGAACATCGTGACCACCTTCCCCCTGCGCGGTTGTCCCGGCCGTAGCGGCCGTTCCTGGCTACTGATCGTTCATCTCCTCCTACTCAACGTAGAGTTGGAGCCTCGGCGGCAGAAGGGGGACACCGCGGTGAAGCGGTACGGGCGGCTCGAACAGATACGACGGCTCGACCCCGTCGAGGACGCCTCCGAGATCTACCGGCTGATGACGGCGTACGAGTTCCCCTGGGACTTCACCCGCTCCCTGGAACTCGCCCTCTACCGCACCTACGCCGTTCCCGGCATCGGACGGCTGCTCGCCGCGACCGCCGAGCTCACGGACCGTTCCCAGAAGCGCTACGACGACACCTCGCTCCTCCTCGGCGAGATCGTCGAGCACGGCTTCGGCGCCGAGCGGACACGGGCGTCGATCCGCCGGATCAACCAGATGCACCGCAGCTACGACATCACCGACGACGAGATGCGCTACGTCCTGTGCACGTTCGTCGTGATGCCCAGAAGGTGGATCGACGCCTACGCATGGCGCAGGCTGTCACGTCACGAGATCGTCGCCTCCGTCGTCCACTACCGCACCCTGGGGCGGCTCATGGGCATCGGCTCGGTGCCGGAGACCTACGAGGAGTTCGAGGCCTTCCTAGACGCCTACGAGGAGGCCCACTTCGGCTGGGACGAGGGCGCGCGGCGCGTCTCGGACGCCACGATCGACCTGATGACGTCCTGGTACCCGCGCCCGCTCGCACCCCTGCTGCGCACCGGGACGCTCGCCCTCCTCGACGACTCGCTCCTGCGCGCCTTCCGCTACCCGCCGCCCGGGGACACCACCCGCGCCCTGGTACGCCGCGCGGTGCGGCTGCGCGGGCGTGCCGTGCGTCTGCTGCCGCCCCGGCGCGCACCGCACTACGCCCGGCACAACCGTGAGATCAAGGGGTACCGGGACGGCTACCGGCCCGAGGAGCTGGGCACCTGGCCGGTACCGGGCACGGGTGGCTGCCCGGTCCGTCACCGGGGCGACGCGCCGGCCGCCGACTGAGCGCCCGACGGGGCCCGGCCCTCAGGCGTCGCGCACCGCGAGCGCCAGGAACCGGCTGTCCTCGTCGGCGTACGAGGTCATGCGCCACCCCGAACCGGCCAGCAGCGGACGCAGGTTGGGCTCCGCGCGCAGGTCGTCCGGAGTGATCCGGCGGCCCTGCCGGGCCGCGAGCGCCGCCCGGCCGATCGGATGGAACAGGGCGAGGGCGCCGCCCGGACGCACCACACGCCTCAACTCCCGCAGATTCCCGGCCGGATCGGGGAGATGGGCGATCAGACCCGCTCCGAACACGGCATCGAGGGACGCCGAGCGTAGCGGCAGCGCGGCCACGTCGGTCAGCAGCAACCGCCCGTCCCGGTCCCGTCCGGCGCGTACCGCGGCCTCCAGCATGGCCGCGGTCAGATCGGCCCCGACGACCAGCCCGGAGGGCCCCACGGCCGCCCGCAGCGGCGGCAGGGCGCGTCCCGTGCCGCACCCCGCGTCGAGCACGCGGTCACCCTCGCGCAGCCCCAAATCGGCGACCGCGGCGGCGTAGGCGGGTCCGTCGTCGGGGAACTTGGCGTCCCAGCCGGCGGCCCTCGCGGCGAAGAACTCCTGGACGCGTGTGTGGTCGTCGCTCATGGTCCGCATGATCCCTCACCGACAAGGGTGATGCAGCGGCGCACACGTTCGAGCGGCAGACGATCGTTCCGGTGCATCTCCGCGTCACATTGCAACACCTTTCGAAACGCGCCCCCTTTGTGCGCCCATGCCCCGACTAGCGTCCCGGAGCCATGGGACACCTGGACCACGCCGCCTTCGGCTGGCTGACCCCCGTGCTGTCGTACGTGATGGCCTGCGTCGGCTCGGCGCTCGGTCTGCGCTGCACCGTGCGCGCGCTCGGCGCCACCGGACGTTCACGCCGCAACTGGCTCATCACCGCGGCCTCCGCGCTCGGCACCGGCATCTGGACCATGCACTTCGTGGCCATGCTGGGCTTCGGCGTCAGCGGCACCGACATCCGCTACGACGTACCGCTCACCGTCGCCAGCCTGCTCGTCGCCATGGCCGTCGTCTGCGCCGGGGTCTTCGCCGTCGGCTACAGCCGCGACCGTACGCGCGCGCTTCTCATCGGTGGACTCAGCACCGGGATCGGCGTAGCGAGCATGCACTACCTGGGGATGGCTGCCGTACGCCTGCACGGCGAGGTGCGCTACGACCCCATGCTCGTCGCGGTGTCCGTGCTGATCGCCGTCGTCGCGGCCACGGCCGCGCTGTGGGCCGCGCTCAACATCAAGTCACCGGTCGCCGTCACCATCGCCTCACTGATCATGGGCGCCGCGGTGAGCAGCATGCACTACACCGGGATGTTCTCGGTGAGCGTGCGGGTCGCACCGTCCGGCGTGCCACTGGCCGGGGCCTCGGCGATGCAGTTCGTCTTCCCCCTCGCCGTCGGCCTCGGCTCCTACCTCTTCCTGACCTCCGCCTTCGTCGCGCTGTCACCGACGACGGGGGAGCGCGAGGCGTCCGCGTCGGCCCAGCGGCCGGTCGAACCCGTGGCCCACTGACGGCGGCCCGTCCCGGCACGCCGCACACTTTCCGAGGCAGGAGGCCATGCGAACACCCCGTAGGACACCCACGAACGACACCGCCGCGACACCCGCCAGAGGCCGTCGCGCACACGCCGGACCACCCGCCGACGAAGGCCCCGACGGCCCGCCGCCGACCGCGGAGGAACCGCTCGCGCGCGGGTGGCGTTTCCGCCCCCGCACCGTGCGCGCGAAGATCGTCTGCCTGCTGATGGTCCCGGTCGTCTCCCTGCTCGCCCTGTGGGCGTACGCCACCGTCACCACCGCCCAGGACGTCTCCCGGCTGCGGCAGTCGCAGCGCGTGGACGCCGGCATCCGCACCCCCGTGACGGCGGCCGTCGCGGCGTTGCAGGCCGAGCGTGCCGAAGCCGTGCTGTACGCGACCGACCCGGGCAGCGGCGGCGCCGGCGACCTCGAGGAGCTGGCCCGGCGCACGGACGAGGCCGTCGCCGCCCTCCGGCTCGGCAAGGGCAGCACGGTCGCCGACGGCACGGACCTGCCCGCGGACGTGGGCCGCCGCCTGGAAGCCTTCGTGAGCGGCGCCGAACAGCTGCCCTCCCTGCGGACCGAGGTCCTCGACCGCCGCGCGGACTGGGCCGAGACCTACGACCGGTACACCCGGACCATCGCCACGGCCTTCGGAGTGGGCGGCGCCCTCAGCGGCGTCCAGGACGCCGAACTCGGCGCCGACGCGCGCGTGCTGCTGGAGTTCTCCCGCGCGGGAGAGGCGCTGGCCCAGGAGGGCGCCGTGCTGTCCAGCGCCCGCCAGGCGGGCCGCCTCGACGGGCAGCGGTTGCGTCTGTTCGCCGGCGCCGTCGACACCCGCCGTACGCTCACCGAGTCCGCGGTCGCCGACCTGAGCGGCTCCGGACGGGCCGCCTGGCAGGACCTCGCCGCGGGACACGACTACGGGAGCCTCGTCGCCGTCGAGGACAAGGTCCTCGCGAGCCGCGCGGGCACCGCGGCCGTAGACGCCGCCCCGGACGGCACCTGGGACCCGGCACACGCGCGCGTGCAGGACGCGATGCGGGCCATCGAGCAGGACGCGGGCCGCGGTGTCGCCGACGAGGCGGACCCCTTCGCACGCGGGCTGCTCACCCCGGCCGGCGCCGCGGTCCTGTTCGGCCTCGCCGCCGTCCTCGCCTCGCTCGTCATCTCCGTCCGCATCGGCCGCGGCCTGGTGATCGAGCTGGTGGGCCTGCGCAACACCGCCCTGGACATCGCCCGCCGCAGGCTCCCCGAGGCGATGCGGAAGCTGCGGGCCGGCGAGGAGATCGACGTCCGTGCGGAGGCTCCGCCTGGCCCGCCCGCGGAGGACGAGGCGGGGCAGGTCGCCGAGGCGCTCGGCACCGTGCACCGCGCCGCTCTGCGGGCCGCCGCCGAACGCGCCGAGCTGGCCGGCGGTATCTCCGGGGTGTTCGTCAACCTCGCCCGGCGCAGCCAGGTCCTGGTGCACCGGCAGCTGAACCTGCTGGACAGCATGGAGCGCCGCTCCGACGACCCGGACGAGCTCAGCGACCTCTTCCGCCTCGACCACCTCACCACCCGCATGCGGCGGCACGCCGAGAGCCTCATCATCCTCTCCGGGGCGGCACCCGGCCGCGCCTGGCGGATGCCGGTCTCCCTGACCGACGTGGTCCGCGCGGCCGTCTCCGAGGTCGAGGACTACGCGCGCGTGGAGGTGCGCCAGCTCCCCGAGGCGGCCGTGCTCGGCGGAGCCGTCGCCGACCTCACCCACCTCCTCGCGGAGATCGTCGAGAACGCCGCCCAGTTCTCGCCCCCGCACACGCGCGTGCGCGTCACCGGCGAACCCGTCGGCAACGGGTACGCCGTGGAGGTCGAGGACCGAGGGCTCGGCATGGGCAAGGAGACCCTCGCCGAGGCCAACCGCCGGATCGAACAGTCCGAGGCGCTCGACCTGTTCGACAGCGACCGGCTCGGACTGTTCGTCGTCAGCAGGCTCGCGGCCCGGCACGGCATCAAGGTGCACCTGCGCACCTCGCCGTACGGCGGCACCACCGCGGTCGTCCTGCTGCCCACCGCGCTGCTGCACAGCGGCGTGGAGGAACGTTCCCCCGGCCGGGCGGCCGATCCCGCCTCCGATCCCGGACACGACTACGCGCGCGTGCCGGGGCCGAGCAGGCCGCAGGAGTCCGTGCGCGCCTCCGCCGAGCGGCCCGCGCTGGCCCCCGCCACGGGAGCGGACCGGCCGAACCGGACGGAGACCGGGGGCGAGCGCGCGGTCGTGGAACGGTCGGCCGCGCCACGGTCGGACGCCGCGCCACGGTCGGACGGGGAGCGAGCGGCTGCCGAGCGAAAGGCCACAGCGCGAACGGCCACAGCGCGAACGGCTACAGCGCGAACGGCCGCCGGGGGCGGGCCGGTCGGTGCCGCTGCGGCCGACCGCGGGTCCGGGACCCCGCCGCCCGGGGTTGCGACCCTGCGCCTGCACCGCCCGCACGAGCGACCCGGTCACACGGACCCGCCCTCCGGCGCGGACCCCCGCCCGCTTCCGGGCTCCGGCACGGACTCCGACGACCTGCCGCGCCGCGTCCGGCAGGCGCACCTCGCGCCGCAGCTGCGCGCCCCGCAGGCCGACGAACCCGAGCGGCACCCCGATCCCCGGACCGACGACGGACGCACCCCGGAACTGGTGCGGGACCGCATGACCGCCTACCGCGACGGCTGGACGCGCGGCGGCGGCCGGCGTCCCGGCCGCGGGGCCGGCCCGGACACCCGCCGCGTGGCCGGCGACAGCAGCGAAGGAGACCCCGCATGATCCAGGACCCGAGCACGGCGAGCATGAGGGGCGCCCGCAGGTCCGGCGAACTCGACTGGCTGCTGGACGACCTGGTGCTGCGGGTCGGCGCGGTGCGCCACGCCGTGGTGCTGTCCAACGACGGCCTCGCCGTGGGCGCCTCGAACGACCTGCGCCGCGAGGACGCCGAGCACCTCGCGGCGGTCGCCTCGGGCTTCCACAGTCTCGCCAAGGGCGCCGGACGCCACTTCGGGGCGGGCGGCGTGCGCCAGACGATGGTCGAGATGGACGACGGCTTCCTGTTCGTGGCCGCCGCGGGCGACGGCTCCTGCCTCGCCCTGCTCACCGCCGTGACCGCGGACATCGGGCTGGTCGCCTACGAGATGGCCCTGCTCGTCAAACGCGTCGGCGAGCATCTGTGCACCGCCCCGCGCGTCGCCGCGCAGCCACCGGCCGCCGGATGAGACGCGAAGGCGGTGCCCACGCATGACGCACGACAACGCCGCGCGGGAACGGGAGCCGGGCGGCCAGTGGTACGACGGCGAGGCCGGGCCTCTCGTCCGCCCGTACGCCATGACGGGCGGACGGACCCGGCCCGGCCCCTCCGGGATCCGGTTCGACCTCATCGCCCTCGTCGCGCTGGACCCGGCGGCGCCCGGTCTCCACGACGGCCCGCTCGGTCCGGAACACCGGGCCCTGGTCGAACTGTGCCGCGTCGAGATCCAGTCCGTCGCCGAACTCTCCGCCGGAGCCGACCTGCCCGTGGGCGTCGTCCGTGTGCTGCTCGGCGATCTGCTGGAACTCGGCCACGTCACCGTCAGCCGCCCCGTGCCGCCCGCGCAGCTTCCTGACGAACGGATTCTGCGCGAGGTCATCGAAGGACTGCGGGCGCTGTAGATGAAAGTTCGAACGCCAATGCGCGCGACTCGGTCAGAACGGTCAATTTGCGGTCCAACCCCTCGAAGGGGTAACGCAGTTGTCATCATTTTGACGTCAGGCACCTTCGCCGTGCCGGCGTCAGTACCGCCGACCGTTGCCCGCACTCCTGAGAGAAGGATCGATGGTCCCCGAGCACTCCGATGCCCAGGGCGGCGAGTCGGCCGCGCTGGCGTTGAAGATACTGGTCGCCGGTGGATTCGGCGTGGGAAAGACCACCCTGGTGGGCGCGGTCAGTGAGATCAGGCCGCTGCGCACCGAGGAACTGCTCAGCGAGGCGGGCCGGTCGGTGGACGACACCGGCGGCGTCGGCCAGAAGGTCACCACCACCGTCGCCATGGACTTCGGCCGCATCACCATCCGCTCCGGGCTCTCCCTCTATCTCTTCGGCACCCCCGGACAGGACCGGTTCTGGTTCCTGTGGGACGAGTTGGCGCAGGGCGCCCTCGGCGCCGTCGTCCTCGCGGACACCCGCCGCCTGGAGGACTGCTTCCCGGCGGTCGACTACTTCGAGCACCGGCGCATCCCGTTCGTCGTCGCCGTCAACTGCTTCGCGGGCGCCCGCACGTACGGCGCCCAGGACGTCTCGCGCGCACTCGACCTGGACCGTGGAACCCCGGTCGTGCTCTGCGACGCCCGGGACCGCGACTCGGGCAAGGAGGTCCTCATCCGGCTCGTCGAGTACGCGGGCCGCATGCACACCGCCCGCCTGCTCGACTCGGTGAGCTGAGAACACGCTTCCCGCTTCCCGCTCCCCGCGTCCCGGGCCGTGCCGGATCCCGTCACGAACAGCCGCCGCGCCGAAAACATCACGCCCTTTACCGCGCCATGCCCTGTCCTCCTTGCCCGGCCGCCGGTCGTCGGGAAGGGTGGCGAACAGACCCCCGAACAGGGGGAGATGCCACACGGGGAGGCGGAAACATGGCGCAGAACCAGGGACTTGACTGGTTGCTGGACGACCTGACCGAGCGTGTCGACCACATACGGCACGCACTCGTCCTGTCCAACGACGGGCTGGTGGCCGGCGCCAGCACGGGGCTGCGCCGGGAGGACGCCGAGCACCTCGCCGCCGTCTCCTCCGGACTGCACAGCCTGGCCAAGGGGTCAGGACGCCACTTCGGGGCCGGCAGAGTGCGCCAGACGATGATCGAGTTCGACGGCGCCATGCTGTTCGTGACCGCCGCGGGCACCGGTAGCTGTCTGTGCGTGCTCAGCGGCGCGGAGGCCGACGTCGGTCTGGTCGCTTACGAGATGACCCTGCTGGTCAACCGCGTCGGCGAACACCTCGACGTGGACTCCCGCCACCCCGGCCAGAACTCACCCATCGACCTCTGACCTGCGTATTCGCACTCACCCGTGGAGTTATCCACAGGCTCACCACGTCTCACGCCGGACCGGTTACCCTTCTGTCACGGCGAACGCACACAGCGTGAGCGAACCACTCCACGGGGGAGTACGACCATGACAGGCACCGTCACCACCGTCACCGCCCAGAGCTCCGTTCCCAAGCCGCGGCGCCTCGCGTACACGCCGAGCCGCGCGGCCCGTGAACTGGAGATCAAACGGGGCGAGTTCGACCTGGCCGTCCATCTCGGCCATATCGCGACGGTCCCCGACGAGGGAGGCGGAGGCCGACGCGTCAGCCCGGCCGAGATCGAGCGGCTGCGCTCCCAGGACGGCTTCCCCGAAACGCTGCGGGAGCGGGTGCGGGTCGTGGGCACGACCGAGGGAGCCGCCCTGATGGACGTGCCCGTCGGCAGGTTCACCCGCCTCGCCCGCCTGGGCCTCGTCGCGCCGGTGCGCTTCTATCTGAACCGGTACCGGGCCGTCGTCTGGCTCTACCTCGCCGAGGACCTGGAACGGGCCGCGGCCGACGAACGCAACGCCGAGGTGCTGACCGCCCGCCGTATCCCCGAGACGCTGCGCGAGCTGCTGGACGCGGGCGTGGACCTGCGGGCGCGGAACTGGCGTGCCGGGCACCGGGACTTCCTGCTGCGGCAGGCCGAAGGCCCGTGGGAGAGCGCCGGAGTCCTGGCCGCCTTCCTCGACCCGGTACGGATCGGCGACCTCGTCCCAGACCCCTACGAGCGGGCGTACCTGCACCGGTTCCGGCCGGAACCGCCGGCCCACGGCGCACCCGGTTCCCCCGGGGCGCACCTGAGCGAACGGATCATGACGGCCGACGACCCGGACGAGATCGACGGCCTGGCGACCTCGCTGAGCCGCACCCTGGACGACGCCCGCAGGCACCGGCCGGCGCCCCGCCCCTCGACGGAGCGGCCCGCGAAGCCCACCGCAGGGCCGACGGGAGAGCCGGGGACGCCGCGCCGGGAGGGCCGAACCCTGCTCGGCTGGCTCCGCCGCAGAAGCGCCTGACCCGCGGAGCCGAACCGCACGGCGACCCTGGACCGGCCCGCGCGGGGACCTACAGGGCCCGGAAGAGCCCCTCCTGGACGACCGACACCAGCAGGCGCCCCTCCAGGTCGTAGATCCGTCCGCGTGCCAGGCCCCGGCCGCCCGTGGCGATCGGGGACTCCTGGTCGTACAGGAACCACTCGTCCGCGCGGAACGGCCGGTGGAACCACATCGCGTGGTCCAGCGACGCGATGTCGAAACTCCGCGGGCCCCACAGCGGCTCGACCGGGATGCGCACGGCGTCCAGGAGCGTCATGTCGCTCGCGTAGGTCAGCGCGCAGGTGTGGACGACCGGATCGTCACCGAGCGGGCCGACCGCGCGCATCCACACCGCGCTGCGCGGCTCGGCGCCCTGGACCTCCTCCGGCGTCCAGCGCAACCCGTCCACGTAGCGGATGTCGAAGGGCTGACGGCGGGCCATCCGCTCCAACTGCTCGGGCAGCGCGCCCAGATGCTTGCGGATCTCCTCGCTGACCGTCGGCAGCGACTCGGGGTGCGGCACCTCACGGGCCGGCGGGAGCTGGTGCTCGAACGACCCCTGTTCAGGCTTGTGGAAGGAGGCGGTGAGATTGAAGATCGTGCGGCCCTGCTGCACCGCGGTGACCCGGCGCGTGGTGAACGACCGGCCATCGCGTACCCGTTCGACCTGGTACACGATCGGCACCCCCGGCCGGCCCGGGCGCAGGAAGTACGCGTGCAGCGAGTGCACGGGCCGGTCGCCCTCGGTGGTCCGTGCGGCGGCGACCAGCGCCTGGCCCGCCACCTGCCCGCCGAAGACCCGCTGGAGGGACTCGTTCGGGCTCAGGCCACGGAAGATGTTGACCTCGATCTGCTCCAGGTCGAGCAGGTCGACCAGGCGCTCGGCCGGGTTCGTCGTCATGGGTGTGTCTCTCCTGTGCTCACGACGGGCGGGTGTCCGCCCTCGATCGGCCGACGTCCGCTCACAACTGGCCGACGTCGGTGACACGCACGATCGCGCGGCCCTCCGCGTCGGAGGCCGTCAGGTCGACCTCCGCGCTGATGCCCCAGTCGTGGTCCTTGTTCGGGTCGTCGAAGATCTGCCGGACGCGCCACAGACGGTTCTCCGGCTGCTCCTCGATGAGGAGCAGCTTGGGGCCGCGGGCGTCGGGGCCGGTGCCGAGATCCTCGTACTCGTCCCAGTACTTGTCCATCGCCTCGCCCCACGCGTCGGCGTCCCAGCCGTCGTCGGCGTCCAGTTCGCCCAGCTGCTCGACCTGGTCGAGGGCGGCCAGCTCGACGCGGCGGAACATCGCGTTGCGGACGAGGACCCGGAAGGCGCGGGCGTTGGTCGTGACCGGCTTGACCTCGTCGGCCTTCTCCTGGGCCTCCTCGGCGGTCATCTCCGCCGGGTTGGCGAGCTGCTCCCACTCGTCCAGGAGGCTGGAGTCGACCTGGCGGACCATCTCGCCGAGCCACTCGATGAGGTCCTGGAGGTCCTCGGACTTCAGATCGTCCGGGATGTTGTGGTCCAGGGTCTTGTAGGCGCTCGCGAGGTAGCGCAGGACGATGCCCTCGGTGCGGGCCAGCTCGTAGAAGGACACCAACTCGGTGAAGGACATGGCCCGTTCGTACATGTCCCGGATGACGGACTTCGGGGACAGCGGGTGGTCACCGACCCAGGGGTGGCTCTTGCGGTACGTGTCGTACGCGTGGAAGAGCAGCTCCTCCAGGGGCTTGGGGTAGCTGATGTCCTGGAGGCGCTCCATGCGCTCCTCGTACTCGACGCCGTCCGCCTTCATCGCGGCGACGGCCTCGCCCTTCGCCTTGTTCAGCTGGGCGACGAGGATCTGCCGCGGGTCGTCCAGCGTCGACTCGACGACGGAGACCATGTCCAGGGCGTAGGACGGCGAGTCCGGGTCGAGGAGCTCGAACGCGGCGAGCGCGAACGTGGACAGCGGCTGGTTCAGCGCGAAGTCCTGCTGGAGATCGACGGTGAGGCGGACGATCCGGCCCTCGGCGTCCGGCTCGTCCAGCTTCTCGACGATGCCGCCGTCCAGCAGCGAGCGGTAGATGGCGATCGCGCGCCGGATGTGCCGCAGCTGCGCCTTGCGCGGCTCGTGGTTGTCCTCCAGGAGGTGCCGCATCGCCTCGAAGGCGTTGCCGGGGCGGGCGATCACCGACAGCAGCATCGTGTGGGTCACCCGGAAGCGGGAGGTCAGCGGCTCCGGGTCGGAGGCGATGAGCTTGTCGAAGGTGCTCTCCGTCCAGGCGACGAAGCCCTCCGGAGCCTTCTTACGGACCACCTTGCGGCGTTTCTTCGGATCGTCGCCCGCCTTCGCGAGCGCCTTCTCGTTCTCGACGACGTGCTCGGGGGCCTGCGCGACGACGAAGCCCGCCGTGTCGAACCCCGCGCGCCCGGCCCGCCCGGCGATCTGGTGGAACTCACGGTTGCGCAGGGTCCGCACCCGGCTGCCGTCGTACTTGGTGAGCGCCGTGAACAGCACCGTGCGGATCGGGACGTTGACGCCCACGCCGAGCGTGTCCGTGCCGCAGATGACCTTCAGCAGGCCCGCCTGCGCCAGCTTCTCCACCAGGCGGCGGTACTTGGGCAGCATGCCGGCGTGGTGCACACCGATGCCGTGCCGTACGTAACGGGACAGATTCCGGCCGAACTTGGTGGTGAAGCGGAAGTTGCCGATGAGATCGGCGATCCGCTCCTTCTCCTCCTTCGAGCACATGTTGATGCTCATCAGCGCCTGCGCCCGCTCCACGGCCTGCGCCTGGGTGAAGTGCACGATGTACACCGGCGCCTGCCGGGTCTCCAGGAGTTCGGTCAACGTCTCGGTGAGCGGCGTGAGCCGGTACTCGTAGGACAGCGGCACCGGGCGCGTCGCCGAACGGACCACGGAGGTGGGGCGGCCGGTGCGCCGGGTGAGGTCCTGCTCGAACATGGAGACGTCGCCGAGGGTGGCCGACATCAGGATGAACTGGGCCTGCGGCAGCTCCAGGATCGGGATCTGCCAGGCCCAGCCGCGGTCGCCCTCCGCGTAGAAGTGGAACTCGTCCATCACGACCTGGCCGACGTCGGCCTGCTTGCCGTCGCGCAGCGCGATCGACGCGAGGACCTCGGCCGTGCAGCAGATGACGGGCGCGTCGGAGTTCACGGACGCGTCGCCGGTCAGCATGCCGACGTTCTCGGTGCCGAAGATCTTGCACAGCTCGAAGAACTTCTCCGAGACCAGCGCCTTGATGGGGGCGGTGTAGAAGGTGACCTCGTCACGGGCGAGCGCGGCGAAGTGCGCGGCTGCCGCGATCATGCTCTTGCCGGAGCCGGTGGGCGTCGACACGATCACGTTCGCCCCGGAGACCACCTCGATCAGCGCCTCCTCCTGATGGGGGTAGAGCGTGAGCCCGCGCTCCGTGGCCCACGACTCGAAGGCTTCGTAGAGGGCGTCGGGGTCTGCGGTCGGCGGGAGCTGATCGATGAGGGTCACCCACCCATCTTGCCTGTCCCACCCCGCTGCGGGGGAATCGGATGCGGGTGCGAAGATCACGAGCAGTACGCTGTGTCACCGACGCGCAGTCAGGGCATCGGGTCAACTGAACAGCGACATAAGAGGAATGGGGCGGGGAACGGCCATGATGGGACCAGCACACTCACTGTCGGGCGCCGCCGCCTGGCTGGGCGTCGGAGCGGCGGCCGCCGCCGCGGGACACACCATGCCCTGGCCGGTGCTGCTCACCGGAGCCCTGATCTGCGCGGGCGCGGCACTGGCGCCCGACCTGGACCACAAGGCGGCGACGATCTCCCGGGCCTTCGGGCCGATCTCACGGTGGCTGTGCGAGATCGTCGACAAGCTGTCGTACGCCGTCTACAAGTCGACCCGGAAGCCGGGCGACCCGCGGCGCTCCGGCGGGCACCGCACGCTCACCCACACCTGGCTGTGGGCCGCCCTGATCGGCGCGGGCGTCTCCGTCGCGGCGATCACCGGGGACCGCTGGGCGGTTCTCGGGATCCTCTTCGTGCACATGGTGCTGGCCATCGAGGGCCTGCTGTGGCGGGCGACCCGTGGCTCCAGCGCCGACGTCCTGGTGTGGCTGCTCGCCGCGACCAGCTCATGGATCATCGCCGGGGTGCTGGACCAGCCGGGCAACGGTTCGGACTGGCTCTTCACCCAGCCCGGCCAGGAGTACCTGTGGCTGGGGCTGCCGGTCGTCCTGGGGGCGCTCGTCCACGACATCGGGGACGCGCTGACCGTCTCGGGCTGCCCGATCCTGTGGCCGATCCCGGTGGGCCGCAAGCGCTGGTACCCGATCGGGCCGCCCAAGGCGATGCGCTTCCGGGCCGGGAGCTGGGTCGAGCTGAAGGTGCTGATGCCGGTGTTCATGGTGCTCGGCGGGATCGGCTGCGCGGCGGCGCTCAACTTCATCTGAGCCGACGGGGCCGGGTCGGGGCCCGCGAGGCGGGCACCGGCCGCCGTTCCGCCGACTCAGCCGGACAGGGCATCCTCGTCGACGATGTGCATCGCGGCCTCCTCGGCGGAGGCGGCGGCGCCGTCGATCCCGACGTCCGTCGCGACCAGGGCGCTCTCCTCGTCCTCGTGGGCGCCCTCGTCGGGCGCGACGAGCCGGCCCGAGCGCCGGTCGCCGACCTCGTTGTCGAGCAGCTCGCCGTCCGTGCCGTCGACGTCGCCGATGCCGTCGCCGTCGGGGACGGCGATGTCGGGCACCTCCTCGGCGAGCCGCTCGTCGAGCGTCTCGCCCCGGTGGCCCTCGGCCGCCGTCACCCCCGAGTGCTCCACCGCCCAGGGGCGGTCCGGAGGGGACCAGCCCCGGTCAAGGGGGTCGTCGACACCGTCGTTGTCCAGTGTGTCCTCGGCGTCGAGCAGCCCGGAGTCCTCCTGGATCTCGGATCCGTCGGGCTGGTAGACGTCGTCGCCCCATCCGTCGGCGCTGTTCACGGGTACCTCCAGGTGGTGGGCACGGGCCCGGTCACACGGCGGCCGATGCCGGGCCGCCGCACGGAGCACAGACTGCGCCCGGGGAACCCGATCGTCCCCGGGCACTCCCCGAGCCGGTGCCGCTCTCCAGCCTTCCACCCCTTTTCGGGACCGCGCAACGGCACGACGGGGACGGCCCGGGAATCCACCGGTCCCGGGACCGATTCGGAGCCCGCCCCGGGGACCGGCCCGGAGCCCGTCCCCGGGACCGATCGGGAGTCCCCCGGGGCCGGCCCGGAGTCCGCCCTGGGGATCTGTCCGGAGTCCGTCCCCGGGACCGACCCGGAGTCCGCCACTGAGGGCCTGTCCGGAGTCCGTCCCCGGGACCGACCCGGAGCCCGCCCCGGGGGCCTGCCTGGAGTCCACCCCCAGACCGACCCGGAGCCCGCCCCGGGAACCTGCCCGGAGTCCACCCCCCCCAGGGACCGGCCCCGCGAGCGCCCCCGGGACCGACCCCACCGATCCCGGGACCGACCCCACCGATCCCAGAACCGTCCCCCACGGCGCCCCGCCGCACCCGGCCCGGGGCTCCGCCCTACCCGTGCCACGACCTCCACAGCGCCGCGTAGGCGCCCTCGGCCGCGACCAGCTCGTCATGGCTGCCCAGCTCGCTGATCCGGCCGTTCTCCACGACGGCGATGACATCGGCGTCGTGCGCGGTGTGCAGCCGGTGGGCGATGGCGACGACCGTGCGCCCGTCCAGGACGCGGGCCAGCGACCGTTCCAGATGCCGGGCCGCGCGCGGGTCGAGCAGCGAGGTCGCCTCGTCCAGGACGAGCGTGTGCGGGTCGGCCAGGACCAGCCGGGCCAGCGCGATCTGCTGGGCCTGGGCCGGGGTCAGCGCGAAGCCGCCCGAGCCGACCTCGGTGTCCAGTCCCTCGTCGAGGCCCCGCGCCCAGCCATCCGCGTCGACCGCGCCCAGCGCCGCCCACAGCTCGGCGTCCTCGGCGCCCGTGCGGGCGAGCAGCAGGTTGTCGCGCAGGGACCCCACGAAGACGTGGTGCTCCTGGTTGACGAGGGCCACATGGGAGCGGACGCTCTCGGCGGTCATCCGCGACAGCTCCGCGCCGCCCAGCGTGATCCGGCCGTCCCGCGGGGAGTAGATCCCCGCCAGCAGCCTGCCCAGGGTCGACTTGCCCGCACCCGAGGGCCCGACCAGCGCCAGCCGGGTGCCCGGAGCGACCTGAAGGGACACCTGGCGCAGGACGTCGACGCCCTCCAGGTAGCCGAAGTGCACGTCGTCCGCGTGCACCTGGCGTCCGTCGGGGGAGACGGCGGCGTCACCGGCGTCCGGCTCGACGTCCCGCACCCCGACCAGCCGGGCCAGCGACACCTGGGCGACCTGGAGCTCGTCGTACCAGCGCAGGATCAGCCCGACCGGGTCGACGAGCATCTGCGCGATCAGCGCACCGGTCGTCAGCTGGCCGACGTCGATCCAGCCCTGGAGGACGAACACACCGCCGACCATCAGCACGGAGCCGAGGATCAGCACATGGGTGGCGTTGATGACCGGGAACAGCACCGAGCGCAGCCACAGCGTGTACCGCTCCCAGGCCGTCCACTGCCGGATCCGCAGCTCCGACAGCTCCACCCGGCGCGCGCCCAGGCGCTGCGCCTCGACGGTGCGCCCGGCGTCCACGGTCTCGGCGAGCGCGGCGGCCACGGCGGCGTACCCGGCGGCCTCCGAACGGTAGGCCGAGGGGGCGCGCCGGAAGTACCAGCGGCAGCCGGTCACCAGCACCGGCAGGGCCACCAGCACGGCGGCGGCCAGCGGCGGCGCCGTGACGACGAGCCCGCCGAGCAGCAGGCCCGCCCACACCACGCCGATGGTGAGCTGGGGCACGGCCTCGCGCATGGCGTTGGCGAGCCGGTCGATGTCGGTCGTGATCCGGGAGAGCAGGTCGCCCGTGCCCGCCCGCTCCAGCACCCCGGGCGGCAGCCCGACCGACCGGACGAGGAAGTCCTCGCGCAGGTCGGCCAGCATCCGCTCACCCAGGGTCGCGCCGCGCAGCCGCACCTGCCGGACGAACACGGCCTGCACGACGAGGGCGGCCACGAACAGCCCGGCGGTCAGTTCCAGATGGACCTCACGGGCCCCGTCCGAGACCCGTTCCACCAGGCCGCCGAGGAGCCACGGCCCCACCATCGACGCCACCACGGACACCGTGTTGACGCCCATGAGGACGAGGAAGGCCCGGCGGTGCCGGCGGAACAGTTCGGTCACATAGGTGCGTACGGTCGCGGGACCGCCGACGGGCAGCGTGTTGGCCGTCGTCGGGGCCGCCGGGTCGTACGCCGGTGGCGCCAGGCCGATCATGCCGACTCCTCGATGTCTTTGCGGGCGCCCGTGAGGGCGACGTCGTCCATGCCCGTGCGGGCGGCTTCCTCAAGGTCCGCGAGGGTGCTCTCCTCGTCGGTCTCGCGGGTCACGACCGCGCGGTACCGGGGCTCGGTGCGCACCAGCTCGCGGTGCACGCCGACGGCCACGACCTCGCCCCCGTGCACCAGCACGACGCGTTCGGCCCGGTCCAGGAGCAGCGGCGAGGACGTGAACACGACGGTCGTACGGCCGGCGCGCAGCTCCCGTACGCCCTCGGCGACGCGGGCCTCGGTGTGCGAGTCGACGGCGGACGTCGGCTCGTCCAGGACGAGCACCTCCGGGTCGGTGACCAGCGACCGGGCCAGCGCGAGCCGCTGGCGCTGGCCGCCGGACAGGGAGCGGCCCCGCTCGGTGATGCGCGCGTCCATCGGGTCGTCGGCGTCCAGCGAGCCCTGGACCAGGGCGGTCAGGACGTCATCGCACTGCGCGGCGGCCAGCGCCTCGTGGGCGTCGACGGCGCCGGACGCGGGGACGTCGAGCAGCTCGCGGAGCGTGCCGGACAGCAGCACCGGGTCCTTGTCCTGGACGAGGACGGCGGTGCGCGCGGTGCCGAGCGGCAGCTCGTCCAGCGGGACCCCGCCGAGCAGCACCGAGGTGGCCGGCTCGGACGGGTGGCCGCCGAGCCGTTCGGCCAGCAGGCCCGCCGCGTCCGGGTCGCCGCACACCACGGCGGTGAGCCGGCCGGAGGGTGCGAGCAGGCCGGTCGCCGGGTCGTACAGGTCCCCGGCCGGTACCTCGGAGCCGCGCGAGCCGCCGCTGTCGGTGGCCCGCTCCAGCGCCAGCACACCCGCCGCTCGGCGGGCCGAGGGACGGGAGAAGGAGTACGCCATGGCGATCTCCTCGAAGTGCCGCAGCGGATAGGTGAGGATCATGACCGAGCTGTAGACGGTGACCAGTTCGCCGACGGTGAT
Source organism: Streptomyces sp. NPDC090106 (assembly GCF_044747265.1). Classification (NCBI taxonomy): domain Bacteria; kingdom Bacillati; phylum Actinomycetota; class Actinomycetes; order Kitasatosporales; family Streptomycetaceae; genus Streptomyces; species Streptomyces sp. NPDC090106. The sequence goes on from NZ_JBIVDS010000017.1 coordinate 185,341, forward strand.
CCGGCCCTCGCGGGCCAGGCCCACGCCGTGCCAGACCACCGCGATGAGCAGCAGCCCCGGCAGCAGCACCTGGATCGCGGAGATCAGCGACCACATGCGGGCGCTGCGCACGGCCGCGTGCCGTACCTCCTGCGAGGCGCTGCGGTAGCGGTCCAGGAAGAGCTCCTCGCCGCCGATGCCGCGCAGCACGCGCAGTCCGGCGACCGTGTCGGAGGCCAGTTCGGTGGCGCGGCCCGCCTTCTCGCGCTGGAAGTCGGCCCGCCGGGTGGCCCGGGGGAGCAGCGGCAGCACCGCGACGGCCAGCACGGGCAGCCCGACGGCGACGACCACGCCCAGCGCGGGCTGGTAGACGAGCAGGCCCACGCAGACGAACACGATGGTCACCGCGGCGGCCGTGAACCGGGAGACGGCCTCGACGAACCAGCCGATCTTCTCGACGTCGCCGGTGGACACGGCCACGACCTCGCCGGCCGCGACCCGGCGGGTCAGGGCCGAGCCGAGGGAGGCCGCCTTGCGGGCGAGGAGCTGCTGGACGCGGGCGGCGGCGGTGATCCAGTTGGTGATGGCGGTGCGGTGCAGGAAGGTGTCGCCGAGCGCGATGGCGGCGCCGGCCAGTGCCAGCAGCCCGCCCGCGAGGGCGAGCCGGGTCCCGGAACGGTCGACGACGGCCTGCACGGCGAGGCCCACACAGAACGGCAGGGCGGACACGGACCCGAAGTGCATGAGCCCCCAGGCCAGTGACTTCACCTGTCCGCCGAGCTGATTCCGGAAGAGCCACCACAGGAATCGGGGACCCGAGCGGGCGTCGGGGACGCCCGGGTCGGGATACGGAAGGTCTTGGATCTGCATGACGGATGACGTCCCAGTGGCTCGTGTCAGGGGTGGTGGACGGACCGCGAGAGCGCGGTAGCAAACCGTGAAAGGTTCGCGTCATCGCGTGGCCTCAGGCAAACGGTTTTACGGTCGGGCGAACAGATCCGGATGACGGTGCCCGAAAGGGGCGTCCGCCCCGAGGCGTCATTGCGGGGTGCGCCCCGCTCGCCGTAGAACACCGGCCATGAAGAGACGGTTCATCATGTCCATGCTCGCCGGAGCGACCCTCCTCGCGAGCACCCTTCTGGGCGCGGCGCCCGCCCTCTCCGCCGACGTCCCGGCCGAGTTCGGCAGCGACTGGCACGACCCCGTCACCGCCGCCCCGCCCGTCACCCGGCCCGCCGGCCGGTCCTGTGAGGTCACCGTCGCCGAGGCGCGGTTCCGCGACTTCACCCCCTACCAGGGCACCTACACCCCGCCCGCCGGGTGCGGCGACCGCTGGAGCAAGGTCGTCCTGCGGCTGGACGGCGAGGTGAAGGGCCGCCAGTACGACCGGCTCGGCTATCTGAGGGTCGGCGGGGTGGAGATCTTCCGGACCTCGACGCCGGAGCCGTCGCCCGACGGGATCGAGTGGTCCGTCGAGAAGGACGTCACCCGCTACAGCGACACCCTGCGCGCGGGCCGGGACGTCGAGATGCTCATCGGGAACGTCGTCGACGACACCTACACCGGGGTCATCGACGTGAAGGTGACGCTGACGTTCTACCCGGGCGCGCCCGCCGCGCGGGACACCCCCGACCGGGTCCTGACCCTGGCGGGCGACTCGACGCTCAGCACCCCGCGCAACAGCGAACGCATCGTCGCCGAGGTGTACGCCACCGGGTCCGGCGGCGGCTGCGAGGAGTACTGGTATCTGACCGTCCCCGACACGGCCCCGTACTCCTGCAAGGCGACCGGCGGACCCTACCGGGAGGTGCAGATCTCGGTCGACGGCCAACTGGCCGGAATCGCCGCCCCGTTCCCGCACGTGTGGACGGGCGGCTGGTCGAATCCGTTCCTCTGGTACGTCGTTCCGGGGCCCCGCGCCTTCGACGTCCAGCCGATCGCATACGACCTGACGCCGTTCGCGGGACTCCTCAACGACGGCCGCCCGCACCGGGTGGAGGTCGACGTGGTCGGCGTCCCCGAAGGGCAGAGCGGCTGGAGCGCACCCGTCAACGTGCTGGTGTGGCAGGACGAGAAGAGCGCGCGGGTCACCGGGAAGCTCACCGCGCACTCCGCAGGCGAACTCGCCAACTCCTCGACCTACACGCCCGGTTCGGAGCATCGGCTGGACACCGAGGGCGGCCACCGGCTCACCGTCTCCGGATACGTCGACACCTCGCACGGCCGGGTGACGACGACGGTCCGCCGCACGCTGGCCAACACCTCCACGCACCGCTGGACCGAGGGGGAGAACCTCGACGCGCTCGCGTCGGTCTGGACGGACGACGAGTCGGTCACCGTCGACGGCCGCGGCCCGGCCCGCACCACCCGTACGGCACGGACGTACACGATGGACGGCACCACCACGATCGGCGCGGACGACCGGCTGCGGACCGTGCTGACGCTGGGGGACCGGGCCGCGGTCGCCGTCGACGGGCGCCGAACCCGATGGCTGGACGACACCTACACCGGTGACGCCACCTGGACCCTGGGCGTCCCGCGCGACCAGCGGCACGCGGTCGGCACGTCGAGCGAGCGCTACCGGCTGTACGGGCGAGGCGGCTGCCACGACCGGACCCTGACGACCGTTCAGGGGGTGCTCACCGAGGATCTGACGCGCTGCTGAGGCGAGTCGTGTGCGCTGCGTCAGGCGGGGCGGGGCAGGAGCCGCAGGCCGCGGACCGGCCTTCCCGGGAGAAGGCGGTCGGGACCGCCCGTCCCGCGGACGCGCTCAGCAGTGCTTCTTGGGCTTCTCCGCGTCCCCGCCCAGCAGCGCGTCCAGCAGCGTCCCGAACGCCTCGCGCTGATCCACCCGGAGCGGCGCGAGGATCTCCGCCGCCGCCGAGCGCCGTGCCTCCCGCAGCTCGCCCAGCGACTTGAGGCCGTCCTCGGTGAGCTCTATCCGGATCACCCGCCGGTTCGTCGGATCCGGCACCCGGCGCACCTTGCCGTTCGCCTCCAGCCCGTCCACCAGCGTCGTCACCGCGCGCGGGACGACCTCCAGCCGCTCGGCGAGATCCGCCATGCGCGGGGGCGCGCTGTAGTGCGCGAGCGTGCGCAGCAGACGCGACTGGGCCGGGGTGACGCCCAGACCGCTCTGCTCGATGTGCCGCTTCTGGATGCGGTGCACACGCCGGGTGAACCGCAGCAGCTGCTCGGCGAGCAGGCCGTCGGCATCGGACGCGGAGGCGGTCGCGGAGACGGGTGCGGACGCGGGGTCGGTCATACGGGAACAATATCAGGACCATGTGCATTGTGAGTATAGGTAACAATGAGCTAAGGTCCGTAAGTCATCTTCGACGCGCCTTCCCGCGCCGACCCGTCTCCCTGAGGAGCACATGCGCCCCGAACACGAATCCGTCTGGGCACCGCCCGGCGACCCGAAGGAACAACCCCGCCAGGTCCGCCGTATCCTGCGGCTCTTCCGCCCCTACCGCCGCCGCCTCGCCGTCGTCGGCCTCCTCGTCGGCGCCGCCTCCCTGGTCTCCGTCGCCACGCCGTTCCTGCTGAAGGAGACGCTGGACGTCGCGATCCCCGAGGGCCGTACCGGGCTGCTCAGCCTGCTGGCGCTCGGCATGATCCTGAGCGCCGTGCTGACCAGCGTCTTCGGCGTCCTGCAGACCCTGATCTCGACCACGGTCGGCCAGCGCGTCATGCACGACCTGCGCACCGCCGTCTACGACCGTCTCCAGCGGATGTCGCTCGCGTTCTTCACGCGCACCCGTACCGGCGAGGTCCAGTCGCGCATCGCCAACGACATCGGCGGCATGCAGGCCACCGTCACCTCGACCGCCACCTCGCTGGTCTCCAACGCCACCAGCGTCATCGCCACGATCATCGCGATGATCGCCCTGGACTGGCGGCTGACCGTCGTCTCGCTCCTGCTGCTCCCGGTGTTCGTGTGGATCAGCCGCCGTGTCGGCAACGAACGCAAGAAGATCACCACCCAGCGCCAGAAGCAGATGGCCGCGATGGCCGCCACCGTCACCGAGTCCCTCTCGGTCAGCGGCATCCTGCTCGGCCGCACCATGGGCCGCTCCGACTCGCTGACCCGCTCCTTCTCCGAGGAGTCCGAGCAGCTCGTCGACCTCGAAGTGCGCTCCAGCATGGCCGGTCGCTGGCGGATGGCCGTCATCACGATCGTCATGGCCGCGATGCCCGCCGTCATCTACTGGACCGCCGGTCTGGCCCTCCAGATGGGCGGCCCGGACGTCTCGATCGGCACCATCGTCGCCTTCGTCTCGCTCCAGCAGGGCTTGTTCCGCCCGGCCGTGAGCCTGCTCGGCACGGGCGTGCAGATACAGGCCTCCCTCGCGCTCTTCCAGCGCATCTTCGAGTACCTCGACCTGCCGGTCGACATCACCGAGCGCGACACCCCGGTCCACCTCGACACCGTCAAGGGCGAGGTCCGCTTCGAGGCCGTCGAGTTCCGCTACGACGACAAGAGCGCGCCGACCCTCGACGGCATCGACATCACCGTCCCCGCGGGCAGCAGCCTCGCCGTCGTCGGCCCGACCGGCGCGGGCAAGTCCACGCTCGGCCACCTGGTGCCGCGGCTGTACGACGTGACCGGCGGCCGGGTCACCCTCGACGGCGTCGACGTGCGCGACCTGGACTTCGACACGCTCGCCCGGGCCGTCGGCGTCGTCTCGCAGGAGACCTACCTCTTCCATGCCTCCGTCGCCGACAACCTGCGCTTCGCCAAGCCCGACGCCACCGACGAGGAACTGCACGCGGCGGCGAAGGCGGCCCAGATCCACGACCACATCGCGGGCCTGCCCGACGGCTACGACACCGTGGTCGGCGAGCGCGGCCACCGCTTCTCCGGCGGCGAGAAGCAGCGCCTGGCCATCGCGCGCACGATCCTGCGCGACCCGCCGGTGCTGATCCTCGACGAGGCGACCAGCGCTCTGGACACCCGCACCGAGTACGCCGTGCAGGAGGCCATCGACGCCCTGTCCGCCGACCGCACCACGCTCACCATCGCCCACCGGCTGTCCACCGTGCGCGACGCGGACCAGATCGTGGTCCTGGACGCGGGGCAGGTCGCCGAGCGCGGCACGCACGGGGAACTCCTCGCGCAGGACGGGCGGTACGCCGCCCTCGTACGCCGGGATGCCCAACTGGAACCGACAAGCTGAAAATATGCCGGGTTTGTGACGTTTTGGGGGTTACCGTGCCCGCATGTATCAGAACACTCCGCCACGGAGCACGATCCGACTGACCCGTCGGGGCCGACTGGTTCTCATCGCGACCGGGGCCGTCGTGGCCGGCACCGCCGTGGCGGTGCCGCTGCTGAGCCTGAAGAGCGCCGAGGAGGCCAAACCCGCCTCGCTGGTCATCCCCGAGGGCTGGCGCGCGAGCCAGATCTACACGGCCGTCGACAAGGCCCTCGAACGCCCGGCCGGCACCACCAGAAAGGCGCTGGCCAAGGCCGATCTGAAGCTGCCGAACGACGCCGAGGGCAACCCGGAGGGCTATCTCTTCCCGGCGACCTATCCGCTGGAGGACAAGACCACTCCGGAGTCGCTCCTGTCGTTCATGGCCGCCACGGCGAACAAGAAGTTCAACGGCGCCCCCATCGCGGCCGGCGCGCAGCGCAACGCGATGAACGTCTACCAGGCCGTCACGATCGCCAGCATCGTCCAGGCCGAGGCCGCCTCGAAGGCCGACATGGGAAAGGTGGCGCGGGTCGTCTTCAATCGCCTGGAGCGCGGGATGCCCCTCCAGATGGACTCGACCATCAACTACGCGCTGAACCGCTCCACGCTGAAGACGTCCGACGCCGACACCCGGATCGACAACCCCTACAACTCGTACCAGCGCATGGGCCTGCCCCCCACGCCCATCGACAACCCGGGCGAGGAGGCGCTGCGCGCCGCCATCAGTCCGACGCCGGGCGACTGGCTGTACTTCGTCACGGTCAAGCCCGGCGACACCCGGTTCACGGCCAGCTATGAGGAACACCTGCGCAATGTGGCCGAGTTCAACGCCGTCCAGAAGAAGAGCGCCCAGCCCGCGCAGAAGTGACCCGCCGGGACGTCAGGCGGCGACCGGCTCCCCGGCCAGCAGCCGCCTGATGTCCCGCACCGCCGCCCGCCCCGCGCGGTTGGCGCCGATCGTGCTGGCCGACGGGCCGTAGCCGACGAGATGGACCCGCGGGTCGGCGACCGCGCGCGTGCCCTCCACCCGGACACCGCCGCCCGGCTCGCGCAGCTTCAGCGGGGCCAGGTGGTCGATGGAGGCGCGGAAGCCGGTCGCCCACAGGATCACGTCGGCCTCGACCTGCCCGCCGTCCTCCCACTCCACCCCGTCCGGGGTGATCCGGTCGAACATCGGCCGCCGGTCCAGCACCCCGTCCGCGAGCGCCTGCCGGACCTGGTCGTTGAGCGGCAGCCCGGTCACCGAGACGACGCTCCTGGGCGGCAGCCCCTGCCGCACCCGCTCCTCGACGAGCGCGACGGCGGCCCGCCCCACGTCCTCGCTGAACGGACCCTCGCGGAAGACCGGGGGCCGCCGGGTCACCCACGTGGTGGCCGCGGCGAACGGGGCGATCTCCATCAGGTGCTGGGTACCGGACGCGCCCCCGCCCACCACCACGACCCGCAGCCCCGCGAACGCCTCGGGCCCCGGGTACCGCGCGGTGTGCACCTGCCGCCCCCGGAAGGTCTCCTGACCCGGATACCGCGGCCAGAACGGCCGGTCCCAGGTGCCGGTCGCGTTGATCAGGGCTCGGGCCGCCCAGGTGCCGGCGTCGGTCTCCACGAGCAGCCGTCCGCCCTCGCCCTCCCGCACCGCGCGCACGTCCACGGGCCGTCGTACCCGCAGGTCGAAGGCGCGCTCGTACGCGGTGAAGTACCCGGCGATCACCTCCGAGGACGGCCGTGCGGGGTCGGCGTCCGTCAGTTCCATGCCGGGCAGCGAGTGCATCCCGTGCACCTTGCCGTACGTCAGAGACGGCCAGCGGAACTGCCACGCGCCGCCCGGACCGGGGGAGTGGTCCAGGACGACGAAGTCGCGGTCCGGCTCGAAGCCGGTGCGGCGCAGGTGATAGGCGCTGGACAGTCCGGCCTGACCGGCGCCCACGACGACGACCTCAGTGTTGTTCACGGTTCTACCAACCGTGCGCGGGGCGCGGATCTTCCCTCGGGTCTCCCTCGGGTCCGGGGGGCGGCGGTCCTCCGCGCCCGCGTCGGGTGGGCGAGGATGGACGCATGTCAGATGCGTTCACCACCCGGGTCCTGAACATCACGTCCGGCTCCTCGGAGCGCGTGGTCGATCTCACCGCCGACTGCGAGGCGTTCCTGCGCGAGGCCGCCGCCGGGCGCGACGGCCTCCTCAACGTCTTCGTCCCGCACGCCACCGCGGGCATCGCCGTCCTGGAGACCGGCGCGGGCAGCGACGACGACCTCCTCGCCGCCCTGCACACCCTCCTGCCCGCCGACGACCGCTGGCAGCACCGCCACGGCAGCCCCGGCCACGGCCGCGACCACGTCCTCCCGGCCCTCGTCCCGCCGCACGCCACGCTGCCCGTGGTGGCGGGCCGGCTGGAGCTCGGGACGTGGCAGTCGGTGTGCCTGGTGGACACCAACCGCGACAACCCGCAGCGAAAGGTCCGGGTCAGCTTCCTCGCGGGTTCCTGACCCCCGTGCCGCTCATCCCAGCGAGGCGCTCGCCGCGCGCAGTTCGTCCAGGGCCGCCAGGGTGAACCCGGCGAGCTCGTCCGTGCCGTCGCGGGCGCCTTCGGACCATCGGCCGTAGCCGCGCTTGAAGGCGAGGACGCCCAGTTCGCCCGCCAGGGCCGCCGTCGCGTCGGGCACGCCGCGGGCGACCAGGGCGGCCGTCATCGCCGCCGCGAGGCTCACGCTCTTGAGCGCGTCGCGCTCCTGGAGTTCGGCGCTGGCGGCGACCGCCGCCTTCAGGCGTGGCGCCAGTTCGCGGCTGACGGGGCCCATCGCGCCCGACGCGCGCTCCAGACCGGCGGCGACCGCCTCGAGCGGGCTCGCGTGGGCGGGCGCCTCGGCGATCCCCTCGGTCAGCAGACGGCTCAGCGTCTCCTGTCCCGCCACCAGCAGCTCGCGCTTGTCGGGGAAGTGCCGGAAGAAGGTGCTCTTGGTGACCCCCGCGCGTTCGGCGATCTGCGTGACCGTCGTGGCGTCGTACCCCTGCTCCGTGAACAGGTCGACAGCGGCCATGACGAGGCGTTCGCGTGCGCCCGGTTCCCATCTGCCCATGGTCGCCATCATAAGTGATGGGACTCTTGTCCCATCACTGAGGTACGGTGATGGGACAAGAGTCCCATCACTTCTCGGGAGTTCCCCATGCGCGTCTTCGTCACCGGCGGCACCGGTCTGATCGGGTCCGCCGTCGTCGCCGAACTGACCGGCAACGGCCACACCGTCCTCGCACTCGCCCGCTCCGACGCGTCCGCGCGGGCCGTGGCGGCGGCCGGCGCCGCACCCGTCCGGGGCGCCCTCGCCGACCTGGCCGCGCTCCGCGACGGCGCCGCCCGCGCCGACGGGGTGATCCACCTGGCCTTCGGCCACGACTTCAGCAGCCCCGACAGCATCGCCAGGTCGGTCGCGGAGGAGAGCGCCGCCCTCGCGGCGCTCGGCGAGGAACTCGTCGGCAGCGAGCGCCCCTTCGTCGTCTGCTCCGGTACGCCCCATGTGCCCGGCCGCGCCTCCACCGAGACCGACCCGCTGATGACCGACGGGCCGGTCGGCGGCCGGGGCCGCTCGGTGACGTCGGTCCTGGAACTGTCCTCGCGCGGGGTGCGCAGCAGCGCCGTACGCCTGCCGCGCACCGTCCACAACGAGGGCGCCGGCGGATTCGCCGGCCTGCTGACCGACATCGCGCGCCGTACCGGCGTGTCCGGCTACCCCGGCGACGGCGCGCAGCGCTGGCCGGCCGTGCACGCGCTCGACGCCGCGGTCCTCTTCCGTCTCGCCCTGGAGCGGGCGGAACCGGGCACGGCCTGGCACGCCGTGGACGACGAGGGGGACCGGGTCCGCGACATCGCCGCCGTCATCGGCCGGCGCCTCGGCCTGCCGGTCCGGCCGGTCCCCGCGGAGGCCTTCGGCCCCCTCGGCCAGATCTTCGCGAGCGACCAGCCCTCGTCCAGCGCCCGCACCCGCCAGGCACTGGGCTGGGAGCCCAAGCATCCCGGCCTGCTGGAGGACCTGGAGAACATCCGGCCCTGACGGGCGGCCGGGACGTCAGGGACGTCAGGGACGTCAGGGACGCCCGGGATCAGTAGACGCTCACCCCGTAGACGCTGAGCGCTTCCTGGATCGGCTGGTAATAGGTGGTGCCGCCCGACGTGCAGTCGCCCGAGCCGCCCGAGAGGATGCCGATGACCTTGTCGCCGGCGTACAGCGGGCCGCCGCTGTCGCCGGGCTCGGCGCAGATGTTGGTGCGGATGAGGCCGCGGACGACCGCGCCGCTCGCGTAGTTGACGGTCACGTTGAGCGCGTTCACCACCCCGCAGCGCACGCCCGTGACCGCGCCCCGACGGCACACCGCCTGCCCCACGTAGGCGGTGCCCGCGCCGGTGACGTCCACGGTGCCGATCGTGCCGGGGCGGGGGACGGCCGTGTTGGTGTACCGGACGAGGCCGAAGTCGTCGCCCGGGAAGCTGGTGGCGACGGTCGGGCCGATCGCCGTGGTGAGCGCGGCGCTGGTGGACCAGGTCGACGCGGCCTGGGTGCAGTGGCCCGCCGTCAGGAAGTAGTACGTCGAGCCGCTCTGCACGTTGACCCCCGCCGAGCAGCGGTACGCCGACGCGTAGATCCCGTCACCGCCCGACACGAGGGTGCGCAGTTGTCCCTCGACCCGCTCCACGTTCGCGGCACCGGCGGCCCGCCGCAGTCTTGCCAGGTCCGTGGCCGCGACCGTGGAGTCCGCGAGGACCCGCAGGCGCCCGCTGCCCTGATCCACGGCCCAGCTCGTCCCGGCGATCCCGAGACCTTCGACGACGGCCCGCGTGCTCTGTACGGAAGCGGCGCCGGGCGACGGTGCCGCGCTCGCCGGGACCGTGCCGGACACGGCCAGCGCGATCACGGCCGGCAGGCTCGTCACCGACGCGATCACGCGGGAACGTCCGGCGGTGGTGCGGAGTGTTCTGCTCACCCAGGTCGCGCAGGTCTGCCAAGTCACCCAAGTCTCCCGAGGACGGTCGGCCAGATGGGCGGCCCGCCGGCATCGGTGACCGGGCGTGCCGTGGACGCGCGCGGCCACGACGGATCACGGTCACCCGACGCGAGCCGGCCGGCGTCCCAGTCTGCCGGGCCCCGCCGGGTGGGGACAGACGTACTTCGGCCGAGGCGGCCCGCGCTCACCTGCCCGGGCGGTCCCCCGGCTCCGGCTGCTCCAGCTGGGACGCCAGGACCGCCGCCTGGACGCGGCGTTGGACGCCGAGCTTGGCGAGCAGACGGGAGATGTGGTTCTTGACGGTCTTCTCGGAGAGGAAGAGCTTCTTGCCGATCTCGCGGTTGGTGAGGCCGTCGCCGATGAGCGCGAGGATGTCCCGTTCCCGGGGCGAGAGGCTCGCCAACTCCGGTGAGAGGGAAGGGGTTTCGGCGGGGTCGGCGCGCAGGGAGCGCATCAGGCGGGCCGTCGTCGCGGGGTCCAGCATGGACTGGCCGGACGCCACCGTGCGGACGGCGGAGACCAGGTCGGAGCCCTTGATCTGCTTGAGGACGTAGCCGGAGGCGCCGGCCATGATGGCGTCGAGCAGCGCGTCCTCGTCGTCGAAGGACGTCAGCATCAGACACGCCAACTCCGGCATACGGCTGCGCAGTTCACGGCAGACCGTGATGCCGTCGCCGTCCGGGAGACGGACGTCGAGAACGGCGACATGGGGACGCAGGGCGGGGCCGCGGACGAGGGCGTGCTCGACGGTGTCGGCGTCCCCGACCACGGAGATGTCCGGTTCGGCGTCGAGGAGGTCGGTGATGCCGCGCCGCACGACCTCGTGGTCGTCCAGCAGGAACACGCGGATCGGGTCCTGCTCCGTGAAACTGCGTGTCTCGGCCATGACGATCCCTCGTTCCGGTGGCGCGCGGACTGCGGGCCGCTCGTGAGGGCGATCATCGCTCGCCGGGGGCGGGGCGCACTAGGGCCGACCGGCCCCAGTCGCTCCGGTGCGCGGCGCCCGCTCAGACGGTGCCGCCCGCGCCGTAGGGGGCGTACAGGTCCATCAGCCGGGTACGGGCCGAGCGCAGCCGGTGGGCGAGCACGTCACCGACCCACTGGGCGACGGCGCTGCCCAGCGCCGGGTCGTCCTGGCACATCAGCCGGACGGCCGTGGCGTCGAACTCGTACGCCCGCACCGGGGTCGTCGCCTCGGCGCCCATGTGCCACACGTGCGGGGCGAACAGCCAGGACCAGCCGACGAGTTCGTTGTGCCGCAGGATCTCGATCACGGCGGACCGCCGTCCCGGCACCCGCATGTCGAGCTCCACCGTGCCCGTGCGGACCACCCAGAAACGGTCGGCCCTGCCCCCCTCCTCGAACAGACGTGCGCCCTGCGGGAAGGACACCTCGCGGGCGACGCTCATCAGCCGGTGCCGGTGCTCCGCGGGCAGGGCGCGCAGCATGCTGGGCGTGGGCGTGGTGATCATGGGGTGCCTCCCGGGCGGGGGTGCCGGCTTCTCCTGACACCAGCCTGGCGTCCGGCGCCCCGCTCGCCCATGGGCCACTCGGCCTCCCGGGCGGGCCACCCGGCCCGCCCGGGGCGCGGCCGTCGCTCAGAGCGTCGCCGCGTGGTCGGGCACGTACGTCTGGAGGTCCCGTGGCGGGCGCTCGTACCCGGTCGACGGCGGGCGGCCCGGCAGTTCCAGCACCGGCGGCGGCACCTCGTGGTAGGGCACGGAGTCCAGCAGATGGGCGATCGAGTTCAGCCGCGCCCGCCGCTTGTCGTCGCTCTCCACGACGGCCCACGGCGCCTCGGGGATGTCGGTGTGCACGAGCATCTCGTCCTTGGCCCGGGAGTACGCCTCCCAGCGGGTGATCGACTCCAGGTCCATCGGGGAGAGCTTCCAGCGGCGCACCGGATCCTCCAGGCGGCGCCGGAAACGCTCCTGCTGCTCGGTGTCGCTCACCGAGAACCAGTACTTGCGCAGCAGGACGCCGTCCTCGACCAGCATCCGCTCGAACTGGGGGCACTGGCGCAGGAAGAGCTGGTACTCCCGCTTGGTGCAGAACCCCATCACGTGCTCGACACCGGCCCGGTTGTACCAGGACCGGTCGAACAGCACGATCTCCCCGGCGGCCGGCAGATGCTCGACGTACCGCTGGAAGTACCACTGGGTGCGCTCGCGCTCGGTCGGCTTGGGCAGGGCCGCGATCCGGGCGACGCGCGGGTTGAGATGCTCCGATACCCGCTTGATCGTGCCGCCCTTGCCCGCCGCGTCCCGCCCCTCGAAGACGACGACGAGCCGGGCGCCCGTGGCCCGCACCCACTCCTGGAGCTTCACCAACTCCGTCTGGAGCCGCAGCAGTTCCCGCTCGTACGTCTTGCGCGGCAGCCTCGCCGCGCCCTTGTCGGCCATGCCGCCTCCGCCGCCTCGTGGGACGGCCCGTCCGGGCCGCGTCCCCATCCGGACGCCACCGTACGTTCCGGCGCGGCGGCGCGCACCCGGACGGCCCGCCGGTCAGGGCCCCTGGGGGGTGTGGCGAAAGTCCCGCACAGCACCCGCGGCGCCCGGCACGCGCCCTCGCCCCTCACGCGGGGATCACGGCCACCGGGCAGCGCGCGTCGCGCAGCAGGGCCCGCACCGTCGTCCCGGGCGACCGTCCGCCGTCCCGTCCGACGACCACCAGCCCGGCCCGCGCGGACCGTTGGACCAGCGCACGGGCCGGCGCGAGCAGCCGGACGTCCTCGAGGACCCGCACCTCGGGGTGGTCCCCGCGCCACGGCCGCAGCGCGTCCCGCAGCGTCTGCACCTCTTCGTCCTCCCAGGTGGCGCGGTCCTCCTCCGGTACGGCGAAGGGCAGTTCGGCCCTGGCGGCGGGCAACTGCCAGGCGTGCACGGCCCGCAGACGCACGCCCCAGGACCCGGCGGCCTCGAAGGCGAAGTCCACGGCGGCCGGACAGGGACGGCGGGCGTCGACGCCCAGGACGATCTCGGCGTCCGGTGACGGGGCGGTCGCCTCGGGGACCAGCACGACCGGGCAGCCCGGGAGCAGCGCCGGGTCCGTGTCCCGCAACCCGGTCACGAGGAGCTGCGCGTCGGCGAGGGCGCCGGACCCGGCGTGGTGGACCACGCGCAGCGGCAGACGGCGCCGGGTCGCCTCCTCCCACGCCCAGTGGACGGTCGGCTGGTACCGGGCGGGGCCGTCGAGGCTGGCGACGATGACGCGGTCCAGTCGCTGCCGGGGGACCGACGGTGAGCGGTTCATGGCCCTGCCTTCTGCTCGGGAAGCACGGAACGGACGCATGACGGACGCGGTGCGTGGCCGCGCCGGCACGGACGCCGGCACCGGCGCCCTGTCGACCGTGGCACCGGCGGGCGCGCGGCGACAGGGGCCCGTCGGCGCTTTCACGGGGCCGAACGGTCCCTGCGGGCCGGTCCCGGTCGGTAGCGTGGACAGTGATCGCAGCGGCTGGTGAGCGACCGCGCAGGGGAGCGGAGGAGACGCAGGTGGGAAGCGCCGAGGAGCCTCGGGAGGCCCGGGTACGGCTGCCGCAGTTGCGGCTGGACGAACTGCTGGAGGAGCTGCAGGCCCGGCTGGACGCGGCACGCGGCACCCGGGACCGGGTGCACAGCCTGCTGGAGGCGGTGCTCGCGGTCGGCCGTGAGCTGGACCTGGAGCAGGCGCTGCACAGCATCGTCGAGGCCGCGGCCGTCCTCGTGGACGCCGAGTACGCGGCGCTCGGTGTGATCGGCCCGGACGGCAGGCGGCTGTCGGCCTTCCACACGGTCGGCGTCACCGAGGAGCAGATCGCCCGGATCGGCCCCTACCCGGAGGGCCACGGCATCCTCGGCGAGCTGATCCGGCACCCGGCGCCGCTGCGCCTGGCGAAGATCTCCGAGCATCCCGCGTCCTACGGCTTCCCGCCCAACCATCCGCCGATGAACACCTTCCTCGGGGTGCCCATCCGGGTGCGTGAGCAGGTCTTCGGCAATCTGTACCTGACCGAGAAGCGGGGCGGCGCGCAGTTCGACGAGGAGGACGTCTCCGTCACCTCGACGCTCGCCGTGGCCGCCGGGGTCGCCATCGACAACGCCCGCCTGTACGAGGAGTCCCGGCTGCGGGAGCGCTGGCTGAGCGCGACCGCGGAGATCACCCGCAGCCTGATGTCCGGCGCCGACCGGGGCGAGGTCCTCGGGCTGATCGCCGACCGGGCCCGGGAGATCACCGGGGCGACGCTGGCGATGGTGGCGGTGCCGATGGAGGACACCGACTCGCTCAGCGTGGAGCTGGCCATCGGACCGGGCGCGGAGACCCTGCGCGGGCTGGTGCTGCCCGTCGACGGCTCGCTGATCGGGGAGGCCTTCTCGACGGTCGCGCCGGTCACCACCCCGGACGTCTGTCTCGACGAGCGGGTGGCGGCGCGGCGGTCCCGCTTCACGGGCCTGGGCCCCGCGCTGGCCGTACCGGTCGGCACCGGGGAGGGCGGGGTGCGCGGTGTCGTCCTGCTGATGCGGGCGGCGGGCCGGACGGTCTTCACCGACAAGGAGACCGATCCGCTGCTGAGCTTCGCCGCGCAGGCCGCCGTCGCCATGGAGCTCGCGGAGCGCCGCCGGGACGCCGAGGAGGTCGCCGTCCTCAAGGACCGCGACCGGATCGCCCGCGATCTGCACGACCTCGCCATCCAGCGGCTCTTCGCGACCGGCATGACCCTCCAGAGCGCGGGCCGGTTCATCGAGCATCCCGAGGCGTCCGAGCGCGTGGTCCGCGCGGTCGACGACCTCGACGAGACCATCAAGATCATCAGGTCGACCATCTTCGGTCTGCGCTCCCGCGAGGGCTCCGGCGGAACCGGGCTGCGTGCCCGCGTGGTCCGGATCGCCGGGGAGGCGGCGGCGGTGCTCGGCTTCGCGCCCAGCGTGCGCATGGAGGGCCTCCTCGACACCGACGTCCCCCGCGAGATCGCCGACCACGCGGTCGCCGTCCTCTCCGAGGCGCTCACCAACATCGCCCGCCACGCCCACGCGGACCGCGCCGACATCGTCCTCACGGCCGAAGCCGGCCGGCTGCGCCTCGCCGTCACCGACAACGGGGTCGGCATCCCGCCGGACGGCCGCCGCAGCGGCCTGCGCAACATGGCCGAACGGGCGAGGCAGTTGGGCGGCGCACTCGAACTGGGCGGACCGGAGAGCGGCGGTACGGCACTGGTGTGGCAGGTCCCGCTCCCGGCCGAGTAGCCCCGGGGCGGCCCCCGTTCAGACGTCCGGTGCAGGATCGCGGGTCAACGGCCCCGCTCGGCGCCGCCGTTGACCTGGACGATCTGGCCGGTGACGTGACCGGACGCGGGGGAGGCGAGCCAGTGCACGGTCTCGGCGACGTCCTGCGGGGTGCCCGCCCGGCCGGTGCTGGTCTGGCCGACGAGGGTCCGCTCCCGCTCCGCCGACAGGGCGCCCCGGAAGAACTCCGTCCCGGCGGTGTACCCGGGCGCGACCACGTTCACGGTGACGCCCTGTCCGCCGAGCGCGGCGGCGAGATCGTACGCGTACGGGTGGAGCGCGGCCTTCGCGCCGCCGTAGGAGCCGGATCCGGAGCCCCGGTAGGCGGCGATCGAGCTGAGCAGGACCACCCGTCCGCCCGGCGAGGCGAGCAGGTCCCGCAGCGCCTCGGTGAGCAGGACGGTGGTCAGCACGTTGGCGCGGAAGTTGCCCGTCCAGTGCGCGGCGGCCCGCGCGGCCGGGCTGCCCTCCGCAGGCGGGGCGTCGAGAGCGGCGTTGCCGCCCGCGCTGTGCACGAGCACGTCGACCCTGCCGTACTCGCGGCCCAGGACCTCCCGCACCCGGTCGGCCTCGGCCGGTTCGGCGAGGTCGGCGGCGAGCGGCACCACCTTGGCGAGGGCTCCCGCCTCCGCGATCTCCGCCGCCGCGCGTTCCAGGACGTCGGCCCGGCGGCCGATGACCACGACCTCGTCCCCGTCCCGGGCGAACCGCTCGGCGACGGCCCGGCCGATGCCGGTACCGCCTCCGCTGACCACGATCACGCGTGCCATGTACGTCTCTTCCGGTCTGCTCCGGCGGGAATCCTCGGACCGGAAGATCCTTGCACGGTCCGGTGGCCCGGTACCCGGATCCTGGGCGTCGCCAAGAGACGGCAATCGGCCGTTCACAAACCGCCGGCCGAACTCACCCCGTCAGCAGCCGCCGCGGGTTGGCAATCCGGAAGGCGTACGCCGCCGCGCCGCCCAGGCCGAAGCCGGGCTGCTGCGGCGGCTCCGCGTACGGCCGGTCCGAGCCCTGGACGACGGCGTCCACCCCGAGGGCGCGCACGACGGCCTCGACGGCGCGCGGCCCGTACGAGGACGTCTCGACGAACACGCCCGGGTCGGGGCGGGCCGGCCCGTCCCCGCGGGCGGCGAACCGCTCCCCGTGCAGCGGGGCGAGCCCGGCGAGCAGCGCGAAGCACACCCGCAGCCGGGGGCGGCGGGGCCGTCCGAACGCCTGGAACGCGAACCACGCGGCGTGCATCTGCTGCACGTAGGGCACCATCGCGGGCCACCAGCCGGGGCCCGCGGACGCCCCGGGGGCGGGCCCCGGGTGCACGAACAGCGGCAGGTCCCGTTCTTCGAGCAGATCGAGCAGTGGGCCGCAGCGGGCGTAACCGTCCTCGTCCGCAAGGGCGTTGGCCGGCAGCTGGAGTCCGGCGAAGCCCCGGTCCAGGTCCTCGGCCGCGCCCTTGGCGTCGATGTCCCGCACCCCGGCGGCGGCCCACGCGCCGAACGGCTCCGGCAGCGCGAGCGCGCCCTCGTGGTAGGCGTCGAGCAGGGGCCGCGCCTCGGCGTCGGGCAGCCACTCCACGCCGATCGGCGCGGACAGCGAGACCAGGGCCAGGCCGAGCCCGTCGTCGGCGGCGATCGCCGCACGCAGGGCGGGATCATGGGCGGCCGGCGGCACCTCGTAGGGCGGTTCGCCGTCCAGGAGCAGGGTCCAGCCGTCCAGGCGGGGCGGCTCGCGGCGGGCGCGCAGGGCGGCCAGCAGTTCCGGACTCCACAGGTGCTGGTGCACGTCGACGGTGGTCAAGACGTTCCTCCCGCCAGGGCGCCCAGAGCGCGCCGCACGTCATCGGAGTCCATGATCTCGCGGTCCACCGCCTCCACGTCCACCCCGCAGGGCCGGTCGTCGTCCAGCGGCGGCACCAGCGCGCGGACCGCACGGTGCAGCGCCGCAGGGCCCCGCCCCAGCGCGGAGGGCGCCGCCAGGTCCACCGCCTGCGCCGCCACCACGGCCTCCACCGCGAGGAGCTGACGCACCCGGCCCAGCAGCGTGGAGAGACGGCGCGCGCCGAGGGAGGCGTTGGTCGAGTCGTCCTCGACGGCGTCCGCGCCGTGCCGGGGGTCCACGGACACCGGCACCGCCAGCATGCGCACCTCGGTGACCAGCGCCTGTGCCGTCTTGGCCAGCGGCGCGAACCCCGAGCGCTCCGGGCCGTACGGCGACAGGTTCGCCGGCAGACCGCTCACCGCCGGGTCGAGCAGCCGTCGCATCCGCTCGCCGGAGACCGCCGCGGTCTGGGCGAGCGCCAGCGCGAGCGTGTCCAGGGCCAGCGCGAGAGCCGGGGTGTGGAAGTTGCCGGAGGAGACGATCGCGCCGGAGCCGAGGTCAGGGTCGGAGCCGAGGTCAGGGTCGGTCGTGCCACCGGTCCCGGCGCCCTCCTCGTCGCCGGCCAGGACCACCGGGTTGTCTCCGCACCCGTTCAGTTCGGGACCGAGCGCCGCCGTCGCGAAGTCCAGCGCCGCGTACGCGGAGCCGTGCACCTGGGCCGAGCAGCGCAGGCTGACGGGGTCCTGGACGCGCCGCGCGCGGCGCGGGTCGCCCAGTTCGCCGCCGTCGAGCAGGGCCAGCAACTCCCGTGCCGCGCGGGCCTGTCCAGGAGCCGGGCGCAGTGCGAGCACCCGCGGGTCGAGCGGGCTGGTGTTCGCCCGGAACCCCTCGTACGTCAGGGCGGTCACCGTCTGCGCGAGGCTGAGGACGGCGGCGGTCTCGTGCAGCGCGAGCGCACCCGCCCCGGCCGCCAGTGGGCTCGCCCCGCACAGCACGAGCCCGTCCTTGGGACCGAGACGCACCGGGGTGAGACCCGCCCGGCGCAGCGCCGTGGCCCCGTCGAGCACCTCGCCCCCGTACTCGGCGCGGCCCTCGCCGAGGACGACCAGACCGGCATGGGCCATCTGGCACAGATCGGAGGCGCCGATCGAGCCGACCTCGGGGATCACGGGATGCACCCGCGCGTTGAGCAGGTCCACCAGCAGCCGCACGACCTGCGGCCCCACCCCGCTGCCCCCGCCCGCGAGCCCGGACACCCGCGCGAGCAGCGCGGCCCGCACGACCGGCACCGGCAGCGGATCGCCGACCGCGTTGGCGCGCCCGCGCACCGTGCGCACGCTGAACCGTTCGAGCTCCGCGCGGGGCAGCGCGAACGAGGAGCGGGACCCCAGCCCGGTCGTCAGACCGTAGGTCGGCACCTGCCGGTCGACGGCGTCCTCGACGACGGCGCGCTCCCGTTCGAGGCGCGGCAACACCTCCTCGGCGAGGGCGACTCGGGCGCCGTCGCGGGCCACGGCGGCGACATCGTCGTACGACAGCGTGCGGCCGTCGACGCGTACCGTTCCGCGGGCCGTCACGAGAACCGCAGCTTCTGTCCCAGGCCCAGCTCCTCGGCCTTGCGGAGCATCGCCGCGCCGAGGGCGATGTCGGAGAGGGAGAGACCGCGGTGCCAGAACAGGTTCGTCTCCCCGGGGCTCTCCCGGCCGGGCTTCAGACCCGCCACGATCTCGCCCAACTCGCCATGGAGATTGCCCTTGTTGAGCCTGCCGGAGTCGACGTGGGCGCGCAGCGCGCCGAACGGTCCCGCGTGCGCCTGCCCCCAGTCGTCCACGACGACCTTGTCCATGACGTCGGTCAGGTCCAGCTCCACGGCGCTGTTCGTGCCGTAGGGCACCACCAGGGCGCCGGGGGAGATCCACTCGGTCCTCAGGAGCGGCTCGGGGCGCTCCAGGCGGGACGCCTCCACGACGATGTCCGCGCCCTCGACACAGGACCGCCAGTCGTCGGTGACGGTCACCGGCTTGCCGAGGTCGCGTTCCAGCCGCTCCGCGAAGGCGCGACGGCTCTCGGGGCGGCGGGAGTGCACCCGTATCTCGGTGAGGTCGAAGAGCCGGTCGAGGAGCCGGACGTTCCAGTACGAGGTGGCGCGGGCGCCGATGTGTCCGAGCACCTTGGAGTCCTGCCGGGCCAGATGGCGGGCGCCGAGCGCGGTGAGCGCGCCGGTGCGCATCTCGGTGAGGGCGGTGGCGTCGACGACGGCGACGGGCATCCCGGTGCGCGGGTCGAAGAGGTTCAGCAGGGCCATCTCGGACGGCAGGCCCTGGCGGTAGTTGTCGACGTAGTCGCCCACGATCTTGACACCGGCCAGCGAGAGCGGGGCGACGTAGCCGCGCAGGACGTTGAAGTGACCGTTGAAGGCGGGGTCGGGGACGAGATGGACGCGGGGTTCGATCACCGTCCTCCCGAGGCCCTGGGCCCGCAGTCCGTCCTCGACCGCGTCGAGGATCTCGGCGTCGGTGAGGTGCAGACGGGCGATGTCCGCGCCGTTCAGAAAGGTGAACCAGACCGGTTCCATGGAACTGTCTCCCTGCCTCTGACCTGCGATTATGTCAATTTCTCAGGAACGTAATACGCCGTTCACGAAAGAGCATTGACTGCCATTCAGTCACCGGTAACCCTGCATGACCATATGCAGTCGGGTGTAGGGGCAGTCTTGATCAGGTTCGATGCGGTGAGCAAGAAGTACCCGGGCGGGACGACCGCCGTGGACGAGTTGTCCCTGGAGCTGGCCGAGGGCGGCATCACGGTCCTGGTCGGCCCCTCGGGCTGCGGCAAGACCACCACCCTGCGCATGATCAACCGCATGGTCGAGCCCACCTCGGGCACCGTCAGCCTGCGCGGCAGGGACATCCGCGAGGTGCACGCGCCCGAGCTGCGCCGCGGCATCGGATACGTCATCCAGCACGCCGGGCTGTTCCCGCACCGCACCGTCCTCGACAACATCGCGACCGTGCCGCTGCTGCTCGGCTGGAGCCGCAGGAAGGCCCGCGCGCGGGCGGCGGAACTGCTCGAACTCGTCGGCCTGCCGGCGGAGTCGGGCAAGCGCTACCCCAACCAGCTCTCCGGTGGACAGCAGCAGCGCGTCGGAGTGGCCCGGGCGCTCGGCGCCGACCCGCCCGTCCTGCTGATGGACGAGCCCTTCAGCGCCGTCGACCCGATCGTGCGCGGTGAGCTGCAGACCGAACTGGTGCGGCTCCAGAAGGAACTCCACAAGACGATCGTCTTCGTCACCCATGACATCGAGGAGGCCGTCCGGCTCGGCGACACCATCGCCGTCTTCCGCACCGGCGGCGTACTCGCCCAGTTCGACAGCCCCGAGCGGCTGCTCGCCGAGCCCGCCGACGACTTCGTCGCCGGTTTCGTCGGCCAGGACCGGGGCATCCGCCGTCTGTCCTTCGTCAAGGGCTCCGAAGTGCCCCTGCGTGACGGCCCGTTGCTGCCGGCGGAGACGCCCGTGTCCGTGGCCCGCGCGGCCGGGGAACCCTGGCTCCTCGTCCTCGACGGCGAACGGCGACCCCTCGGCTGGGCCGAGACCGGCGCACTGCCCGCCGGCGGCACCCTCGCCGACGTCGAACTGAAGCCCTTCGGCCCCGGCTTCAGCCTCCTCGGCGACTCGGCGCGGGCCGCCCTGGACGCGGCGCTCCTGTCACCCGCCCGGCTCGCGGTCGCCCTCGACACCGACGGGACCGCCGTGGGAGTCGCGGGCGCGCAGGAGCTGACGGGCGGTGCCCGATGAACGACGACGAACCGCTGGTCCGTTGGGACTGGATCGGCGACCACGCCGGTGAACTCGCCGACTACACCGGCCTGCACCTGCGCCTCGGACTGCTGCCCGTCCTGTTCGGGCTGATCGTCGCGGTGCCCCTGGGGATCGCCTGCCACCGCTGGCGCTGGCTCTACCCACCGGTGCTGACCGTGGCCAACATCCTCTACTCCATACCGTCGCTGGCCCTGTTCATGATCTTCGTGCGGTACACGGGGCTCACCGAGCAGACGGTCATGATCCCGCTCACCCTCTACACGCTGTCCGTGCTCGTGCCGGGCGTCGTGGACGGTCTGGGCGCCGTACCCGAACCGGTGCGGCTCGCCGCCGACGCCATGGGCTTCGGCGCGGTGCGACGGGTCGTCCAGGTCGAACTGCCCATCGCCGTTCCCGTCGTCATCGCCGGAGTGCGCGTCGCCGCGGTCTCCTCCATCAGCCTCGTCGCCGTGGGACAGCTCATCGGACAGGGCGGGCTCGGCTACTACATCACCCGAGGCCTCCAACTCGACTTCCCCACCCCGATCGTCACCGCCATCGTGCTGATCATGCTGCTCGCGCTCGTCACCGACGCGCTGCTCGTGCTGGCGCAGCGGCTGCTCACCCCCTGGTCCAGGAGCACGGCATGAACGACGTCCTGAACCAGGTCCGGCTCGTCGCCGACTGGCTGACCTCGCCCGGCCAGTGGCGCGGCGACGAGGGCATCCCGCAGCGGCTCCTGGAACACCTCACCTACAGCGGGCTGTCGTTGCTGTGCGCGGCCGTGATCGGGCTGGCCCTCGGGCTGCTCGTCGGACACACCAGGCGCGGCGCGTTCGCCGTGGCCTCCGTCGCCAACCTCGCGCGGGCCGTCCCCACCTTCGGCCTGGTCGTCCTCGTCGTCACCCTCGCGGGGCTCAGCACCGCACCCGTGCTCATCGCCCTCACCGCGCTCGCCGTGCCGCCCGTCCTCATCAACACCTTCGAGGGCGTCCGGGGCGTCGACCCCGCCACCCGGGACGCGGCCCGCGGCGTCGGCATGACCGGCTGGGAGGTCCTGACGAAGGTGGAGGTGCCGATGGCGCTGCCGCTGATCCTGCTCGGGCTGCGCATCGCCGCGATCCAGGTCGTGGCCACCGCGACCGTCGCCGCCTACCCCGGGCTCGGCGGGCTCGGCCGGTTCATCGTCGACGGGCTCTCCCGCAACGACTACGAACTCGTCATCGGCGGCTCCGCCGTCGTCGTCGCGCTCGCCCTCGTCGTCCAGATCCTGTTCACCGCGCTGCGGCGCCTGCTCGTGTCGCCGGGTCTGCGGACCCCTGCGGCGAAGTCCTGAACCCCCACCGGTTCATGACGAAGTCCTGAGCCCCCAGGGGTTCTTGAGAGAGGAAACACCCATGAGAGCCATCCACCGCAGCGCCGCGTTCGGCCTGATCGCCGCCCTCGCGCTGACCGCCTGCGGCAGCGGCGGGGACAGCGACGACAACCCGCTGGCCGGCGACAGCGCCGACAGCGGCAGCGGCAAGTCCATCGTCGTCGGCTCCGCGAACTTCCCCGAGAACCAGCTCCTCGCCGAGATCTACTCACAGGCCCTGGAGAGCAAGGGACTCAAGGTCACCCGCAAGTTCGACATCGGCGCGCGCGAGGTCTACTACGACCAGGTCGTCAAGGGCGGCATCGGTGTCTTCCCCGAGTACAACGGCGCCCTGCTCGCCGTGGCGGTGGACAAGAACAGCACCGCGACCAGCACCGAGGACATCAACACCGAACTCAAGGCGAAGCTCCCGGACTCGGTGGAGATCCTCGACTCGGCCGAGGCCCAGGACAAGGACTCCGTCACCGTCACCGCCGAGACCGCCGCCAAGTACGACCTGAAGACCCTCGCCGACCTCAAGTCCGTCGCCAAGGACTGGACGATCGGCGCCGGTTCGGAGTTCAAGACCCGTACCCAGGGCGGCGTGGGCCTGAAGAAGGTCTACGGCGTGGAGTTCGGGACGTTCCAGCCCCTCGACGCGGGCGCCCAGAGCACCCTGCTGAAGCTGCTCAAGGACGACAAGGTGCAGGCCGCGAACATCTACACCACCGACCCCGCGATCGTCGAGGACGACCTGGTCGTCCTGGAGGACCCCAAGAGCCTCTTCTCCTCCCAGAACGTCACGCCCCTCGTCAACAAGTCCGCGGTCGACGACACCGCCAGGTCCGCCCTCAACGGCGTCTCCGCGAAGCTCACCACCGCGGACCTCCAGAACATGATGAAGAAGCTCGTCAACGACAAGGAGGATGCGAGCGACGTCGCCGAGGAGTGGCTCACCACGGCCGGGCTCGTGAGCTGAACGAGCGCCCGCGCGGGCGCGTACCTCTGGGCACACACCCGTGCGAAACGGAGCGGCACGTGCCCCGACAGCGACCCTTCATCCCCCGCCTGCTCGCGGTGGCCTGTCTCGCCCCCGCCCTCGGCTGCTCCGGCGGGGGCGACGGCGGCAGCCGGGCCGCCGCCGGGTCCACCGTGACCGCGGCCCCGGCGGGCGGGGTGGTGGCACCGGCCAGGGTCGAGGTGATCGGCGGTCTGCTCGGCTGCGAGGTCAGCATCCGCACCGAGGCGGAGGAACTGCGCGAGGGCGTCTGCCACGGCACGGCGGGCGACTACCTCATCACCACGTTCCCCGAGGACAGGCTGAAGGACACCTGGCTCGACGCGGCCTCCGTCTACGGCGGCACCTACCTCGTCGGCACCCAGTGGGTCGTCAGCGCCAAGCCGGCCCTCCTGAAGAAGGCCCGCCCCGAGATCGGCGGCGAACTCCAGGACCTGTCCGGCGCGAGCGGCACGACCGGCTCATAGGTGCCGGCGTCCTGACGTGCCCCGCCGCCGCGAGAAAGATCAGCACCGCCACGCGACCATGCGGGCGGGTGTGCGTACGGTGGTCGCGGTGATCCCCTCGGAACCGCTCGCGCGGGGGTCGCCGGGAGGACACACACCGTCCGGGCGCGAAGGAGCCTCGCATGACCCGCCAGACGCCGTACGACATCGCCGCCGTCCGCGCCCTGTTCCCCGCCCTCGCGGCCGGAACCGCCCACTTCGACGGCCCCGGCGGCACCCAGACCCCGCGCCCCGTCATCGACGCCGTCGCCGACGCCATGGCCCGCCCGCTCTCCAACCGGGGCCGCACGACCCCGGGGGAGCGCAACGCCGACGCGCTCGTCACCGGCGCCCGGGCCGCCCTCGGCGACCTGCTGGGGGCCGACCCGGCGGGCATCGTCTTCGGACGCAGCGCCACGCAACTGACGTACGACATGTCCCGCACCCTCGCCCGGACGTGGGCGCCGGGCGACGAGGTGGTCGTCACACGGCTCGACCACGACTCCAACATCCGCCCCTGGATCCAGGCCGCCGCGCAGGCGGGAGCCACCGTCCGCTGGGCCGACTTCGACCCGGCCACCGGCGAGCTGGGCGCCGACGTGATCCGCGCGCTGCTGTCCGAGCGGACCCGGCTGGTCGCCCTCACCGCCGCCTCCAACCTCATCGGCACCCGCCCCGCCGTCGCCGAGATCGCCGAACTGGTCCATGCGGCGGGCGCGTTGCTCTACGTCGACGGCGTCCACCACGCCGCGCACTCGCTCGTCGACCTGGAAGGGCTCGGCGCCGACTTCTACGTGTGCTCGCCGTACAAGTTCCTCGGACCGCACCACGGAGTCCTCGCCGCCCGGCCGGAGTTGCTGGAGACGCTGCACCCGGACAAGCTGCTGCCCTCCACCGACGCCGTCCCCGAACGCTTCGAACTGGGCACCCTGCCCTACGAGTTCCTTGCCGGGACCACCGCGGCGATCGACTTCCTCGCGGGCCTGGACCCGGCCGCCACGGGAACGCGCCGCGAACGCCTCGCCGCCTCCTACGCCGCCCTCGAAGCACATGAGGACACCCTGCGCGCCCAGATGGACAAGGGGCTGGCCGCCCTCGACGGGATCACCGTCCACTCCAGGGCGGACAACCGCACCCCGACCCTGCTGCTGACCTTCGAGAACCACGACACCGCCGACGCGTACGCCTTCCTCGCCGCACCCGAACGCCTCGTCCACGCCCCGTCCGGCTCCTTCTACGCCGTCGAGGCCTCCCGGCACCTGGGCCTGGGCGACACCGGCGGCCTCCGCGTCGGCCTCGCGCCCTACAACGACTCCACCGACGTGGACCGCCTGCTGACCGGCCTCTCCGACTTCCTCACCCGCTAGGCCGTGGACGGGACTCCACGGACGCGCCCTGGTCACGGCAGGAGCTCGCGCACCAGCGCGGCCACCTGCTCCACCTCGATGAGGAAACCGTCGTGCCCGTACGGCGACTCGATCACCCGGAGCCGGTCCGCGCTCCCGATCCCGGCCGCCAGCTCGGCCTGCTGGGAGGGCGGATAGAGCCGGTCGGAGCCGACACCGGCCACGAGCGTGCGGGCCGTGACCCGGCGCAGCGCCGCGCGGATGCCGCCCCGGCCGCGGCCCACGTCATGGCTGTTCATGGCCTCCGACAGGACGACATAGCTGCCCGCGTCGAACCGGCGCACCAGCTTGGCCGCGTGGTGGTCCAGATAGGACTCCACCTGGTACCGGCCGCCGGCCCACGGGTCCTCCGCGCCCTGGGACGACCGGCCGAAGCGGACGGCGAGCTCCGGCTCGCTGCGGTAGGTGACGTGCGCGAGCCGTCGGGCCAGTCCGAGGCCGGCGTCCGGCCCCCGCCCGGTGCCGTGGTAGTCGCCGCCGCGCCAGTGCGGATCGGCGCGGACCGCGTGCAGCTGGACGTTCGCCCAGGCGATCTGCTCGGCGCTCGCCGCGGCCGTCGTGGCGAGCAGCAGCAGCGCCCCGGCCCGTTCCGGATACCCGACGGCCCACTCCAGGGCCCGCATCCCGCCCATCGAACCGCCGACCACCAGCGCCCACCGTCCGACACCGAGCGCGTCCGCCAGACCGGCCTCGACCGCCACCTGGTCCCGCTGCGTCAGAAACGGGAAGGCGCCGCCCCAGTGGCCGCCGCCGGGCGCGAGGGACGACGGTCCGGTGCTGCCCTGGCAGCCGCCCAGCACGTTCGGCGCCACGACGAACCAGCGGTCCGTGTCCAGGGCGCGGCCGGGGCCGATCAACCCGTCCCACCAGCCCGGCGTCGGATGGCCGGGCCCGGCGGGGCCGACGACATGGCTGTCGCCGGTGAGGGCGTGCAGCACCAGCACCGCGTTGGACGCGTCCGGCGCGAGCCGCCCCCAGGTCTCGAACGCCAGCCGCACGCCCGGCAGTTCACCGCCGGCCTCCAGCGCCGGCGGCTTCTCCGGCTCGTACCACTGCCGGCGCCCGGGAGGGTCCCCCTCCCGCCAGGCCCCGGAGGCCGGCGGAAGGGGAGTCCCGGACGGAGTCGGTACGGTGTTCAGGACGTGCCCTCGGACGCGCTCCCGGCGCCGTCCGCGCCCTTGGCCGTGTCTTCGGCCGTGTCCTCGTCCGCGCCCTTGGCCGCGCGGAACCCGGCCTCCAGGTCCGCCTTCAGGTCGTCGAGACTCTCGATGCCCACCGACAGCCGCACCAGACCGGGCGAGGTGCCCGTGGCCGCCAACTGCGCCTCGTCCAGCTGGCTGTGGGTCGTGGACGCCGGATGGATGATCAGGCTGCGCACGTCACCGATGTTGGCGAGATGGCTGAACAGCTCGACCGCGTCCACGAACCGCTTGCCCGCCTCCACCCCGTCCCGCAGCTCGAACGCCAGCACCGCGCCCGCACCGCGCGGCAGATACGTCCGCCCCGCCTCGTACCAGCGGTTGGACGGCAGTCCCGGGTAGTGGACGGCGGCGACCTCGTCGCGCTGCTCCAGCCACTCGGCGAGCGCCTGGGCGTTCGCCGAGTGGCGCTCGATGCGCAGGCTCAGCGTCTCCACACCCTGGAGCAGCAGGAACGCCGAGTGCGGGGAGAGCGCGGGACCGAGGTCGCGCAGCAGCTGCACACGCAGCTTTACGGCGAAGGCGCCCGGGCCGAGCGCCGGCCAGTACCGGAGGCCGTGGTAGCTCGGGTCCGGCTCGGTGAAGTCGGGGAACCGCTCGGCGTGCGCCCCGAAGTCGAAGGTCCCGCCGTCGACCACCACGCCGGCGATCGCCGTGCCGTGCCCGCCGATGAACTTCGTCGCCGAGTGCACCACGATGTCCGCGCCGTGCTCAAGGGGCCGCAGCAGATAGGGAGTCGGGACCGTGTTGTCCACGATCAGCGGCACGCCCGCCTCGTGCGCCACGTCCGCGACCGCCCGTACGTCGAGGACGTTGCCGCGCGGGTTGCCGAGCGTCTCCGCGAACAGCGCCTTGGTCTCGGGGCGGATCGCCGCCCGCCACGCCTCGACGTCGTCCGGGTCGTCCACGAACGACACCTCGATGCCCAGCTTCGGCAACGTGTGCCGGAAGAGGTTGTACGTGCCGCCGTAGAGCGAGGTGCTGGAGACGATGTGGTCGCCGGCGCTCGCCAGCGTCAGGATCGCGAGGGTCTCCGCCGCCTGCCCGGAGGACAGCGCGACCGCCGCCACACCGCCCTCCAGCGCGGCGATCCGCTGCTCGAAGACGTCCTGGGTGGGGTTGTGGATGCGGGTGTAGATGTTGCCGGGTTCCGCGAGCGAGAACAGGTCGGCGGCGTGCTGGGTGTCCCGGAACACGAACGACGTCGTCTGGTAGATCGGCGTCGCCCGCGCGCCCGTCGTCGGGTCGGGCGCGGCGCCCGCGTGGATCTGCTTCGTCTCGAACGACCAGGCGGAGGTGTCGGGTCCGGCGGGCGACTCCTCGGGGGTGTGCCCCGCGGTGACCGAGTCGATGGGCTGCTGGCTCATGGTGCTGCTCCCTGTGCGGAGGGTGAACGGTGGTGGGAAGGAACGGCGGAGGGGAGGGCAGACGGGCGCGACCGGGCCCGGGAACGGGCGCGGCACAAGGCGCGGAAAGATGCCGTCAGGCAGAGAAAGAGCTGGTCGGAAGCCGGAGCGGAGCGTCAGCTCGCGGCGGAACAGCCCGTGGTGGTGACACGCACGTAATCGACGTGGCGGCGGGTCACGAGCACGGTCATGGGCCCAGGTAACCACACCCGGGCGGCACCGCACCAGGGCGGACGGACCGTCTCAGCCGCTGGGACGCGTGGTGGACGCCCCTTCTCCCGTGTGCTTTGATCCCGGCCATGGAGACCACAGGCCCGGCACACACGGTGCTGCTCGACCCGTTCTGGGTGAGCCGCCGCGCCGACCAGTTCGACCAGGTCTGTTGCTGAACGCCGTCCCCCGGACCGCGATGCCCCTCTCCTCCTCCGCGCCTTGCCCCGCGCTTCTCTTCACCGGCAACGTCCCCTGCGCGTAAGCGGGTTCGCCGCCGTCAAGGAACCAAGGAACCCCCATGGCCCAGCCCACGGCCCTGCCCGTCCTCGACCTCTCCCGCTTCCGTGCCCCGGCCGCCGCCGACCGTGCCGCCTTCCTCGCCGAACTCCGCTCCGCCGCGCACGAGGTGGGCTTCTTCTACGTCACCGGACACGGAGTGCCCGCCACGCTCCAGGACGAGATCCTGGACGCCGCCCGCGCCTTCTTCGCCCTCCCCGAGGACCGGCGCCTGGAGATCGAGAACGTCAACTCGCCCCAGTTCCGCGGCTACACGCGCACCGGGACGGAGTACACGGCGGGCGGCGCCGACTGGCGCGAGCAGATCGACATCGGCCCCGAGCGCGCCGCACTCGACACCGGGCCCGGTGACCCCGACTATCTGCGGCTCGTCGGCCCCAACCAATGGCCTTCGGCGCAACCGGAGTTGAGGGACGTCGTGCTGCGCTGGCAGGCGCAGGCGCTGCGGGTGAGCCGCGAGGTGCTCCGGGCGCTCGCCGCGGCGCTCGGGCAGGACGAGGGCTACTTCGACCGGTGGTTCGACGACGAGGCCGCCGTGCACGTGAAGATCGTCCACTATCCGCCGCGCCCCGCTCTCGAAGCGGACCAAGGCGTGGGCGCGCACAAGGACTACGGCTATCTCGCCCTGTTGCAGCAGGACGAGGTCGGCGGACTCCAGGTGCGGCGCGAGGACGGCGAGTGGATCGACGCCTCGCCCGTGCCCGGCGCGTTCGTGTTCAACATCGGCGAGATGCTGGAGATCGCCACCCAGGGCTATCTGAGGGCCACGGACCACCGGGTGGTCAGCCCTCGCGCGGGCGTCCACCGCTACTCCGTCCCGTTCTTCCTCGGGCCGCGCCTCGACGCCGTCGTGCGGCCCCTCACGCTCCCGCCCGAACTCGCTGCCCGCAGCCGGGGCGTCACCGACGACCCCGGCAACCCGCTCCTCGCCGCCTTCGGGGAGAACGCCGTCGTCGGCTGGCTCCGCTCCCATCCACGGGTCGCCGCACGCTGGTGGGCCGACGTCCTCGACCGGCGGGAGGCGAACCGGTGAGCAGCCACGGCTTCGAGACCCGGCAGGTGCACGCCGGTGCCGTCCCCGACCCCGCGACCGGCGCCCGCGCCGTGCCGATCCACCAGACGGCTAGCTACGTCTACCGCGACACCGCGCACGCCGCCGCGGCCTTCGAGCTGGCCGACCTGACCACTCACGCCTACACACGGCTGTCCAACCCGACCACCGCCGTCGTCGAGGAACGCATTGCCTCCCTTGAGGGCGGCGCCGCGGCCGTCGCCGTGGCCAGCGGACAGGCCGCGACCGCGCTCGCCCTGCTCAACCTCGCCCGCGCGGGCGACCACATCGTCGCCTCCTCCTCCCACTACGGCGGCACCCGCACCCTCCTCCAGCACACCTTCGCCGACTTCGGCATCGACGTGACCTTCGTCGACGACCCGGACGACCTCGGCGCCTGGTACTCGGCCGTGCGCCCCACCACCAAGGCGTTCTTCGGGGAGAGCGTCGGCAACCCGCGCGGCAACGTCCTCGACCTGGAGGCGATCGCGTACATCGCCCACGAGATCGGCGTCCCCCTCGTCGTCGACAACACGGTCCCGACCCCCTATCTGCTGCGCCCCTTCGAGCACGGCGCGGACATCGTCGTCCACTCCACGACCAAGTTCCTGTCCGGGCACGGCACCGGCATCGGCGGAGTCGTCGTCGACAGCGGGCGCTTCGACTTCGGCGCCGACCCCGACCGGTGGCCGGGACTGACCCGCCCTGACCCGACGTACGACGGGCTGTCCTTCTGGGACTCCTTCTCCGACCTCGGGCTCGCCTACGCGCTGCGGCTGCGCACCCGGCTGGTCCGGGACCTGGGACCCGCCGTCTCCCCCTTCAACAGCTTCCTGCTGCTCCAGGGCCTGGAGACGCTCAGCCTGCGCATCGAACGGCATGTCGCCAACGCGCAGGCCGTCGCCGAGTGGCTGGAGCGGCAGCCGCAGGTCGCCCGGGTGCACTACGCGGGGCTGTCCTCCAGCCCGTGGCGCGTACCGGCCAAGCACTATCTGCCGCGCGGCGCCGGAGCCGTCCTCGCCTTCGAACTCGCCGACGGGCTGGAGGCCGGCCGGCGCTTCGTCGAGGGCGTCCGGCTCTTCAGCCACCTCGCCAACATCGGTGATGTCCGCAGCCTCGTGATCCACCCGGCCTCCACCACCCACGCCCAGCTCGACGCCGGGCAGCGGGCCGCCGCCGGGGTCGGCCCCGGCCTCGTCCGCCTCTCCGTCGGCATCGAGGGCGTCGACGACCTGATCGCCGACCTCACGACCGGCCTGCGCGCCGCCGCCGGGACCGGGACGTGACCAGCCGCCGCCCGCGCGGCACACCCCCTCCTCCCGCCGAGCCCACGACCCTGCTCGCCGCGCTCTCCGCCTGCGCCGCCGGCATCTCCGCCGGACGGACCGGCCGGAACGTGGTCGCCTCCCTCGACGACTTCGACGACTTCGACGACTTCGACGACCCGGCCGTCCCCGAACCGCGCCGCCGTGGACCGTTGCGCACCCACCGCGCGGGCACCGCCCCGCGCGGTCATCCGGGGCTGCCGGGCCCCGAACGGCGCGCCTGAATGCCCCGTCTGCTTCCGGGGGAGGACCCCGCCGCGCGTCGGGCCCTGCTGGTGTGCCTGGCCGCGGGGGCGACGACCCTGCTCGACCAGGCGGTCCTGAACATCGCCGTGCCCAGCATGCGCCAGACGCTGGGCGCGAGTGCGGCGGACGTCCAGTGGATCGTGGCCGGGTACTCGCTGGCCTTCGGTCTCGCCCTCGTGCCCGGCGGCGGCCTCGGTGACCTGCACGGCCGCAAGTGGCTGTTCGTCGCGGGCACGGCCGCCTTCCTCCTCGCCGGGGTGACGGCGGCGACCGGCGGGGGACCCGGCACCGTGATCGGGGCGCGGCTGGTGCAGGGCGCGGCGGCCGGGCTGGTCAACTCCCAGGTGATCGGCACCCTTCAGGACGTCTTCCGGGGTCAGGAACGCGGCCGTGCGCTGGGCGCCTACGCGGTGACGGCCGGTGTGGCCACCGCCCTCGGGCCGCCGCTCGGCGGCGCGCTGGTCGCCGGACTCGGCCCGGAGACCGGCTGGCGGTGCTGTCTCCTGCTGAGCGCGCCCTTCGCGGTCGTCACCCTCGTCCTCGCCGTACGCCATCTGCCGCCGCCCCGCCGTACCGCCCGCGACTCCCGCCTCGACACCCTCGGGCTCGTCCTGGCCTGCGGGTGCACCCTCGCCGTGATGGTGCCGTTCATCCGCACCCCCGGCAGCGGCGCCGGGGTGCTCGCCTGGACGGCGCTGATCTGCGCCCTCGCCGCCCTGTTCACCGCGCACCAGCGGGCCCGCGTCCGGCACGGGCGGCGGCCCCTCGTGCACCCGGCGCTGGCCGCGTCGCGGCCGTACCGGCTGGGTACAGCCGTCGCCATGGCCCAGTTCGGGTCCTCGCTGGCCGGGTACCTCGTGCTCACCGTCTTCCTCCAGGACGGGCTCGGCCTGTCCGCGCTGCTGACGGCGGCCGTCGCCCTGCCGTCGGCGGTCACGATGGGCGTCGCCTCCGGCCTCGCGTGGCGGCTGGTGCGGCGCGTCGGGCCGCGCACGGTCACCCTCGGGCTCGCCCTCGGCATCGGCGCGGCCCTCACCGGGGCGGCCGTCGCGCTGCGGGCACCGCTCGCCGCGCTGCCCGTCGCGCTCGCCGCCACCCAGGCGCTGAGCGGGGTCGCGAGCGGGCTCACCGTCTCGCCCAACCAGGCCCAGGTGCTCCAGCACGCCCCGGCCGAGGCCGCCGGAGTGGGCGGCGGCATCCTGCAGATGGCCCAGCGCATCGCCGCCGCGGTCTGCCTCGCGGCCGTCTCGGCGGTCTATCTGCACACGGCGCCGGCCTCCCCGAGGACCGCCTACGCGCTGGCCTCGTGCGGCTGCGCGGGACTGCTCGGGCTCGCGCTGATGCTGTCCCTGCCGAGCCGCCGGGACCCGTCACCGCGGGCTCCGCTGCCCTCGGCCCCCGCCGGCCCCGCCACCGCCGTACCACCCGGCCCCGACACGTCCACCTGCGAGAGGTAGCTTCGACCGTGCCCGACACGACCGTCGCGGAGGGCGGCTCGGACCGGACCCCCCGCGGATGACCCACACCCCCGCCTGCGGAAGCCACCCCCGCCCATGACCCACGTATCCGCCCCCGGAAGGTGTCCCCGACCATGACGTACCCCCTCGGGACTCGCCTGTGACGACCTCGGCCACCGCCTTCCCGCTCGGCGCGGCGACCACCCTCGCCGAGCTCACCGTGAACCCGCACCCCCGCCTCGCCCTGCTCAGGGCCCGCGAACCCGTGTCGTGGCTGCCCGAGCTGAACGGCTGGCTGGTCACCCGGCGCGACCTCGCGCTCGACGTCATGCGGGACGCCGTGACCTTCACCGTCGACGACCCCCGCTTCTCCACCGCCCAGGTCGTCGGCCCCAGCATGCTCTCCCTCGACGGGCCCGAACACGCCCGCCACCGCGAGGCGTTCGCCGCGCCCTTCCGCCCGCGCCGGACCCACGAGGGGTTCGCCGCGTTCATCGAGGAGGAGACCGGACGGCTCCTCGACGCACTCGAACCCGCCGGCGCCGCCGAACTGCGCCGCGACTTCGCCGGGCCGCTCGCCGTCGCCGTCGTCACCGAGGCCCTCGGCCTCGTCGGCACCACCCCCGGCACGGTGCTCGCCTGGTACGACGCGATCGTCCAGGCCGTCTCCGACATCACCGCGGGCAAGGCCGCCGGACCCGAGGGACTCACCGCGTACGCCCGGCTCGGCCAGGCCGTCGAGGAGACCGTCGCCGCCCGCGGCGCGTCCTCCCTGCTCGGCTCGGCCGCCGCACGGCTGACCGGGCCCGAGGTCGCCTCCAACGCGGCCGTCCTCATGTTCGGCGGCATCGAGACCGTCGAGGCGATGCTCACCAACGCCCTGCTCCACCTCCTCGACCACCCCGATCAACTCGCCCTGGTCCGCTCCGACTTCGACCTCCTCGACGGCGCCGTGGAGGAGTCCCTGCGGCTGGAGCCCGGCGCGGCCGTCGTCGACCGCTACGCCACCCGCGACACCGCCCTCGGCCCGGCGACCGTCCGCGAGGGCGACCTCGTCACCGTCTCCCTGGCGGGCGCCAACCGGGACCCGGCCGTCTTCGCCGACCCCGACCGCTTCGACGTCCGCCGCGCGAACGCCCGCCTCCAACTCGCCTTCGCGCACGGCCCGCACTACTGCATCGCCGCCCACCTGGCCCGCCTGGAGACCCGGATCGCCCTGCGCGCCCTGCTGGAACGCCTGCCCGCCCTGCGGCTGGAGCGAGGGCGGACACTCACGCCGTACGGACTGGTCTTCCGGAAGCCGCCCGCGCTGTACGCCCGATGGGATGAAAACCGGCCAACGGGAGATATCGCCGTTTCCGAGTGACCTGCCTCTCATGGCGACCCGGGGCGGGAGCGGCCACGATGGTGAGCGTCACCGGCAGGCCGAAGGGATCGGGAATGCTCCGCAAGGTACTGGTCGCCAACCGAGGCGAGATCGCCATTCGCGCGTTCCGCGCCGGTTTCGAGCTCGGCGCGAGGACCGTCGCCGTCTTCCCCCACGAGGACCGCAACTCACTGCACCGGCTCAAGGCCGACGAGGCGTACGAGATCGGCGAACCCGGCCACCCCGTGCGGGCGTACCTCTCCGTCGAGGAGATCGTCCGCGCCGCCCGGCAGGCCGGCGCCGACGCCGTCTACCCGGGATACGGGTTCCTGTCCGAGAACCCGGAGCTGGCCCGCGCCTGCGAGGAGGCCGGGATCACCTTCGTCGGACCGAGCGCCGACATCCTTGAACTGACCGGCAACAAGGCGCGCGCCGTGGCCGCCGCCCGAGCCGCCGGCGTCCCGGTGCTCGCCTCCTCCGCGCCCTCCAGCGACATCGACGAACTGGTGCGCGCCGCCGACGACATCGGCTTCCCCGTGTTCGTGAAGGCCGTCGCCGGAGGCGGCGGACGCGGCATGCGGCGCGTCGAGGACCCCGCGACGCTGCGGGAGTCCATCGAGGCGGCGGCGCGCGAGGCGGCCTCGGCGTTCGGCGACCCGACCGTCTTCCTGGAGAAGGCCGTCGTCGACCCCCGCCACATCGAGGTGCAGATCCTCGCCGACGGCGAGGGCAACGTCATCCACCTCTTCGAACGCGACTGCTCCGTCCAGCGCCGCCACCAGAAGGTCATCGAGCTGGCCCCCGCGCCCAACCTCGACCCGGAGCTGCGGAGTCGGATCTGCGCCGACGCGGTCCGCTTCGCCCGCGAGATCGGCTACCGCAACGCGGGCACGGTGGAGTTCCTCCTCGACCCGCAGGGCAACCACGTCTTCATCGAGATGAACCCGCGCATCCAGGTCGAGCACACGGTCACCGAGGAGGTCACCGACGTCGACCTCGTCCAGTCCCAGCTGCGCATCGCCGCCGGGGAGACCCTCGCCGACCTCGGCCTGTCCCAGGAGACGGTGACGCTGCACGGTGCCGCCCTCCAGTGCCGCATCACCACCGAGGACCCCGCCAACGGGTTCCGCCCCGACACCGGCCGCATCTCCGCCTACCGCTCGCCCGGCGGCTCCGGCATCCGCCTCGACGGCGGAACCACCCACGCCGGTACGGAGATCAGCGCCCACTTCGACTCGATGCTGGTCAAACTGACCTGCCGGGGACGGGACTTCGGCACCGCCGTGAAGCGGGCCCGGCGCGCCGTCGCCGAGTTCCGCATCCGGGGCGTCGCCACCAACATCCCCTTCCTGCAAGCCGTGCTGGACGACGCGGACTTCCAGGCGGGCCGCGTCACCACGTCGTTCATCGAGCAGCGCCCCCACCTGCTGACCTCCCGGACCTCCGCCGACCGCGGCACCAAGCTGCTCACCTACCTGGCCGACGTCACCGTCAACAAGCCGCACGGCGAGCGCCCCCAGCTCATCGACCCCACCACCAAACTGCCGCGCCTCGACGGCTCCCAGCCCGCCCCGGGCTCCAAGCAGCGGCTCACCGAGCTCGGCCCCGAGGGCTTCGCCCGCTGGCTGCGCGAGTCCCCGACCATCGGCGTCACCGACACCACGTTCCGCGACGCCCACCAGTCCCTGCTCGCCACCCGCGTCCGCAGCAAGGACCTCCTCGCCGTCGCCCCGGTCGTCGCCCGCACGCTGCCCGGACTGCTCTCCCTGGAGTGCTGGGGCGGCGCCACCTACGACGTCGCCCTGCGGTTCCTCGCCGAGGACCCCTGGGAGCGGCTCGCCGCGCTGCGCGAGGCCGTGCCCAACCTCTGCCTCCAGATGCTGCTGCGCGGACGCAACACCGTCGGCTACACGCCCTACCCGACCGAGGTGACCGACGCCTTCGTCGAGGAGGCCGCCGCCACCGGCATCGACATCTTCCGCATCTTCGACGCCCTCAACGACGTCGGCCAGATGCGCCCCGCGATCGAGGCCGTCCGCTCGACCGGCACGGCGATCGCCGAGGTCGCCCTCTGCTACACCTCCGACCTGTCCGATCCCGGCGAGCGGCTCTACACCCTCGACTACTACCTGCGGCTCGCCGAGCAGATCGTCGAGGCGGGCGCCCATGTCCTCGCCGTCAAGGACATGGCCGGTCTGCTGCGCGCCCCGGCCGCCGCCACCCTCGTCTCGGCGCTGCGGCGCGAGTTCGACCTCCCGGTGCACATCCACACCCACGACACGTCGGGCGGCCAGCTCGCCACCTACCTCGCCGCGATCCAGGCGGGCGCGGACGCCGTGGACGGCGCGGTGGCCTCCATGGCCGGCACGACCTCCCAGCCCTCGCTGTCCGCGATCGTCGCCGCGACCGACCACTCGGCCCGCCCGACCGGCCTCGACCTGCGGGCCGTCGGTGACCTGGAGCCGTACTGGGAGAGCGTCCGCCGCGTCTACGCCCCCTTCGAGGCGGGCCTCGCCTCGCCCACCGGCCGGGTCTACGACCACGAGATCCCCGGCGGGCAGCTCTCCAACCTGCGTACCCAGGCCGTCGCCCTCGGTCTCGGCGACCGGTTCGAGGACATCGAAGAGATGTACGCCGCCGCCGACCGCATCCTGGGCCACCTGGTCAAGGTCACCCCCTCCTCCAAGGTCGTCGGCGACCTCGCGCTGCACCTCGTCGGCGCCGGGGTGTCGCCCGCCGACTTCGAGGCGACGCCCGGCCGCTTCGACATCCCCGACTCCGTCATCGGCTTCCTCCGCGGCGAGCTGGGCACCCCGCCCGGCGGCTGGCCCGAGCCGTTCCGCAGCCGGGCCCTGGAGGGCCGCGCCGCCCCCAAGGCCACGCCGGAACTGACGCCGGAGGACCGCGACGGACTGGAGAAGGACCGCCGCGCCACCCTCAACCGGCTCCTCTTCCCCGGCCCGACCCGCGACTTCGACACCCACCGCCAGTCCTTCGGGGACACCAGCGTCCTCGACAGCAAGGACTTCTTCTACGGCCTGCGCCCGGGCACCGAGTACGCCGTCGACCTGGAACCCGGCGTGCGGCTCCTCATGGGTCTCGAAGCCATCGGCGAGGCCGACGAGCGCGGCATGCGCACGGTGATGGCCACCCTCAACGGCCAGCTCCGCCCCATCCAGGTCCGCGACACGGCCGCCGCCTCCGACGTCCCCGCCACCGAGAAGGCCGACCGCGCCAACCCCGGCCATGTCGCAGCCCCCTTCGCGGGCGTCGTCACCCTCGCGGTCGCCGAGGGCGACGAGGTCACCGCCGGCGGCACCATCGCCACCATCGAGGCGATGAAGATGGAGGCCGCGATCACCGCCCCGAAGGCCGGCAAGGTCACCCGCCTGGCCATCAACCGGATCCAGCAGGTGGAGGGCGGGGATCTGCTGTTCGTGATCGGGTGAGGCCGCAGTCCGTCTGGGCTCTTCGGCGGGCGTCATGAGCAGTGAACGCCGATGACGGCCACTCCTTCGTCAGTTGTCAGGACCAGATCCGAGCCCACTGCCGTCAGCGCGTACACCTCCAGGTCCACGGGGAGGACAGCGGTGAGGCTCCGGTCCTTGCGGTCCCAGATCCGCAAGGACCGGTCCTCGCCGCCGGTCGCAAGGAGAGCGCGGCCGGTGGGCGACGTGAAGGGCACAACAGCGTGTACCGGGCGGGTATGACCCAGCAGGGGCGGCGCGTCCTGTCGTCCGGCCATGGGGTCCCAGATCCGGACGGTTTGATCGTCGCCTCCGGTCACGAGCCGGGTTGCCGTCGGCATCATGCAGGCCGCGAGCGCGTGGATGGCGCCTTGGTGGCCCCGGAGCGGAGAGCGGACCTGCCGGGCCGTGACCGGATCCCATACACGAACCGTTCCGTCGTAGCCGCAACTGGCGAGCAGTCTGTGACCACCTTGTGTCTCGAATGTGGTGAGCGCCAGGATCCCTCCGGTGTGGCCCAGGAGAGGCGCGGCTGTCTGCTGGGCGCTGGAGGGATCCCAGATCCGTATGGTGCGGTCCTCGCTGCACGTCGCGAGGAGGGTACGGCCGTCGGTTCCGATGAACGTCGTCACGCCGCGTACGGCACCGGTGTGACCCAGGAGGGACGCCGTGCTCACCTCGGCGCCTGGATCCCAGATCCGTACCGTTCCGCCGCGCGCGAGTGCCAGCCGGGGCCGTCCGTCGTGCCCGTTGAACGCGGTCACCGCCTCGACTCGTTCGTGTGTTTCACCCAGCGTGGCCACCCATTGCCCCGTGGCCGACTCCCAGATGTGAGCTCTGCGGTCATGTCCACCGGTGACGAGAAGAGTCCGGCCGTCCGACCCCGGGAACGAAGCCACGGCGCCCACATCCCTGGTGTGGCCTTTCAAGGACGGCGCGGCCTGCTGGGCCGTGGTCGGATCCCACACCCGGACAGCCCGATCGTGACTTCCTGTGGCCAGCAGAGCTCGACCGTCCCGGAGTGTGAACGCCGTCACCGCGCCCACCCAGTCGTCATGGCCGTGCAAGGGCGGTGCGGCCTGTCGACCGGCTATGGGGTCCCAGATCCGGATCGTGTAGTCGTCGCTGCAACTTGCCAGCAGCGGCCGCCCGTCCGGCCCGGAGAACGTGGCCAGGGCTCCGATCCAGTCTGTGTGCCCGGTCATCGCGGCCGCAGTCTCCCGTCCTGTTTCGGGGTCCCAGATCCGCAGCATCAGGTCGTCACCGGCTGAGGCCAGCAACGGCTTTCCGGAGGAGCCGGGGAATGCGACGACCGCCTGCACGTTGCCGCTGTGTCCGACCAGCGGGGTGACCGTCTGACGGCCGGTGGCCGGATCCCAGACCCGTACGGTCTCGTCCTCCCCGCCGGACGCCAGCAGGACGCGTCCCTCCGCTGTTGTGAACGTGGTCAGCGCCTGTACGGCACCGCTGTGTCCGGTGATCGGCGCCCCCTTCTCGCGGCCTGCGACAGGGTCCCAGATGCGGATGGTGCCGTCGGCGCCTGCTGTGGCCAGGCGGATGCCGCGGTCGGGTGCGGTGAACGAGGCGAGGGCGTGGACGGCTCCGTTGTGGCCCTCCAGCGGTCCGGACGCCACGGGGACCAGGTGCTGCGGCGAGTCGTCCTCGGCCGCTGTGGCCAGTTGGTGGACCGGATCGGTGTGACCCCGCAATGGTTCGGATGTTTGTTCGAATGTCGCTGGGTTCCAGATGCGGATGGTGCCGTCGGCGCCTGCCGTTGCGAGGCGGGTTCCGTGGTCGGGTGTGGTGAAGGAGATGATGGCGTGGATGGCTCCGCCATGGCCCTCCAGCGGTTCCGAAGCCTGCTCCGCCGTCAGGGGGTCCCAGATGCGGACGGTGGCGTCGGCGCCGCCGGAGGCCAGCCGAGGGCGCCCGTCCCAAGAGGTGAAGGCGGCTACAGCGAGGACCTCGCTGCGATGGCCCTGCAGGGGTAGATGTACCGGATGACGGAGCAGCTGGGCCCAGCGCAGTGACCATGTCGGCAGAGGGTCCGCTCCGTGAGGCGGGGGCGTCCCTTGGTCCGTGCAACGTGCCGTGGCCAGTTCCCGGATGCCGCGCCGGTCCTCGGGCGCCGCCTTGACCAGCAGGGTGACTCCCGCGACGGCGCCTGCGACCGCGGGTGGCAGCCCGAGTCTGCCGAAACCCGTCCGCAGGGCGCTTCCGGCGACGGCGGTGGGGTCCAGCCGGTCCAGCAGCCTCGGACACGCGGCGAGTTCGTCCCAGGCCGCCGGGCCGCCGAGTGCCGCGTGATCGGCCAGGTGGTATTCGACGTAGCGATTGGGCTGTTGCTCCGGAAGCCGTGCGTTCGCCTGCCGGGCCAGTGCCGCCGCGATGCGCGCGTGGCGATCGTCGTGTTCGGCCGAGGGCCCCACGAAGTGCTCGGCGAACGCGCGGTGTGCGAGCCGGTAGACCGTCTGGCCCTGCTCATGATCAGCGGTGACATATGGCGCCGCGTGCCTTAGAAGGAGTACGACGTCCTCTCCGGCCAACGGCGGCACTGTTCCGTCCGTTACCAATGCTCTCGCCACTGTGAGCCACAGGTCGTCCTGGTCGGGCAGTCCGTGGCCCTGAGCCAGGGCCAGGGCCTCCAGCAGAAGGAGGTAGGCCGGATTGATCGAGGTGAGCCGCTGTACGGCTCCGGCGAAGAGTCGCCGGTGATCGGTCCCGACCAGCGGCGTCGGCGTGAGAGCGAGCCCTGGGTCGTGCAGGATCTCGTGCACGGCCAGACGGGCGAAGAGGAACTCGCGGTCGAGCCGGCCGAGCGAATGAACGGTGCGTTCGATGGCGGCCGGGTCGACACGCAGTGTGCCGCGGTCGCGTGCGGTGTGCAGGCGGCGACGGATGTAGCGCGTTGTGGCTTCACGGTCGTGGCCCACCAGCACCTTCGCCTGATGACCTGCTCCCGGCGCGGTCACCCCGAGCCCGACGAGGAGATCTTCGTCGTCGGACAGCGGCAGGCCCGGCCCCTCCCGAGTGGACCTTCTGGTCCCGACCACAAGCCGAACACCGGGGGTGGCGGCGAGGGGACGCAATACCTCGGCGGCCATGACCAGGGGCAGGTGCGCTTCGTCCAAGGCGTCTACAAGCAGCGTGAGTGTCGGCTCGGGCGATGTGCCTCGTTGGCGTCGGGCTCCCAGATACGACGTGAGCCAGGCCATCCGGGGCGCGAGGCTCTGGGCGTCCGGCGGCCGCTGGACGATGCCCGCAGCCTGGGCGATCCGGTCCACCAGCAGCTGCGGGGTGAGCCCGGTGAGCGGGATAGCTGCATCGAAGGCGTGCCTGGGGTGAGGTGTTCCCTCGGGCAGGGCCGACAGGTGTCCGGAAAGGCGAAGGATCTCCGCCAGTTCCGGCCGGGTGTGGATCAGGACGTGTCCCAGCAGTGCAGACTTGCCCGACCCGGCCGGGCCGGTGACCACCATGAGTCCCTCGTGCGCCGTCGACAGCCATCGCATGAGGTCGTAGCGCTCGGTCTCGCGCCCCTCGAAGTACCAGGTCTGTTCGCCGAGCTCTCCGCCCGCGGCCTTGTCGACGAAATGACGGCGCGCTTCCGCGCCCAGACACGACAGGGCTGTCTCGATCTCCGCCTCCACGTCGAGAGGCGCCTGAGCACGGCCGGACACTGTCGGGTGGACACGTCGTAGCGCCGCATGGCCGTACGTGCGGGCGTAGGCCACTGTGTCGCCCATGGCACAGTTGATCTGCTCTGCCAGCGTGTAGAGACCGATGGTGTCGTGGGTGCGGAACGTCACCGTCAACAGTCGGTCCAGTACGTCACGGAAGGCGCCGAGTGTGGTGCTGCCGTCCTGGGCGCTGGCGACGAGGATGAACTCACCGACATCCGCGTCAGCCGTGGCTTGACTGCTCATCAACTCCACGAACCGGCGGGAGGTACAGGCATCGATGAAGACGGCGGCCCACCCCGCCTGCCTTCGACCCTGGCGCGTTTTCAGGTACTGGAGCAGGTCCAGGTGCGAGATGCCGTTCCGGATCAATGGGTTCGGACTCTCGGCATGGGCCAACAGCGCGAGGGAACGGCCGTCGCTGGCTCCGTGCCCTACCCAGTACAGGACCGTGTCACAGCCGTTCCTCCCGGTGGACCAGTCGTCGAGCCGGCTGTTGACCGCTCCGGATCCGCGCTCGAGTTGCGGCGTCGGCCACGGGTCCGTCTCGGCGCCGAACGGCTTGAGCAGGGCAGCGACCCGCTGTACTTCCAATCCTGTCGCCAGCGTGGGGTGATGGTCGTAGTGCCCGATGTCCACCGGGAAGAATTGCAGCGGTCGGCCATCGTTCGGGTGGAGGTCCGGAGCGGTCATGGCGTCTGCGGGCGATTCCGGACCGCAGGCGGCAGCGCGAGCACGAGTTGAGTGAGTGGCGAGCCACCGCCAAAGGCGACGCGCACACGGTAGAGCCCGGGCTCCGGAAGCGTGACCGGAGCGGCGACCGTTCCGTCGTACCAGCCCGGCCGAGGGGCGTCGACGAGTCGGTCGTCCTCTGCGTTGTGCACGCCGCAGGCGATTCCGGCATGGCTGTCGAGTTCCTCGCCCGGTGAGGGCAGCAGACGGAGCAGCCAGGGCTGTCCGGCCTCGACGTGGTCGGGTACTTGAAGACCCAAGGTGCCTGAGCCGAGCGCAGGACCCAGAGAGGCGTCGTGCCCGGTGAGGACGGCACGGACATAGGCCAGGGCGACACCGTCCTTGGCCAGGGAACCGTGCTGCAAGGGTAGCCATGTCGTGCCCGCAGCTGGGTGCGAGGCGGCTGAGTCACGTGACACCGTTCCGTCGCCTGCCCGGTTCCGGCGGGCCGGTAGTCCTGTGTCCGGATCGTGGGAAAGGTTTCCTGTGCTGTCGCGGGCGAAGCTGACGTACTGCGCGTGCACGACTCCGGAGTCCAGTCGCAGACTCTGCACGGTCGGCTGGTCGATGCCGACGACGGCACTGTGCCCTGGCAGCGACGGTGATTCC
Organism: Streptomyces sp. NPDC090106; assembly: GCF_044747265.1. NCBI lineage: Bacteria > Bacillati > Actinomycetota > Actinomycetes > Kitasatosporales > Streptomycetaceae > Streptomyces > Streptomyces sp. NPDC090106. Next base: position 227,697 of record NZ_JBIVDS010000017.1, read on the forward strand.
GGATCTCGCATGCTCTGTTGGAACTTCATTGCCTGTGAGGCCAGTTCCTTGTCCCCGCCCAGGAGTGCTACGTCGGCGGGGGACAGCCGTGTCACGCCGTGTCCGGTGTCGACACAACGGTAGTCAGGCAGAAGGTCGTGCACCCCGGGCAGCGTCGCGGCGAGCTCCTGCATCCGTCGCTGGGGCAGTGCCGGGCTCGCGCGATCGCCGTTCAGGATCAGGGCTGACTTGGGCGCCCCCAGGAACGGTGTCCCCAAAGTGATGACGGCACGGCTCTCGGGTCGTAGACCAGGGGAGTGCGCAAAGGCGGCTCGGGTGACGAGACCGCCCATGGAGTGGGCGACGAAGACCAGTTGGGCAGGGCGTCCGTCGGGATGATGGCGTCGGGCCCGCTGGTGGGCTTCCGTGGCCCGCCAGGCGGTGAGATGCCGGTGGGAGGCCGCCGCGAGCAACGCGCCGTTGACCTGCACCGGAAGCCGCCAGTCGTAGGCGAACTCCAGCACCGCGGCGCGGTCGGCCACCTTCTCCCGCACAGCTGCCACGAGCGGCCCGTACGGTTCGAGGCCCTGGAGAAAGGGGGCCCAGGCCGGTAAGCGCAACAGCCCGGTCGCCTCGACGCGCCCGTAGCGGCCGTTGCGTTCGCTGTAGTCCAGATGCAGAGGACGCATGCCTTCACCACCGCCGGACCAGGCTCTCCCGAGCCAACGCAGGTCGTTGAGCCCCCACAACACGCGTCGGCGACCGGTTGCCTCACGCAACGCACTGCCCATGATTCCCGGAACCACCACCACCGCGTCGTGGGTGAGGTCCGGTGTCGTCCCCCGAGTGGTCATAGCAGGGAACAATAGCCAGAGCGCAGAGAGCGCATGGGGGAGTTGAACAGAGCGATACGGTCACCGCCGTCCCGAGTGGTGACCCCTCGGCCACGGGCGTACGGTCGACTCAGTAGACGGACTCGTTCACTGAACTGTCATGAGCACCGATCCGAAGCACACGACCTCAGCGCGGACCGCCGCCCCGCAAGTGGGCGGCGGCGGACACGGCATGGCGCTCCTGGTCATCGCCTCGTGTCAGCTGATGGTGGTCCTCGACATCACCATCGTGAACATCGCTCTCCCGGACATCCAGAACTCGCTGGGCTTCTCCACCACCAGCCTGTCGTGGGTGGTGAACGCCTACACGCTGACCTTCGGCGGACTGCTGCTGCTCGGCGGCCGGGCCGGGGACATCCTGGGGCGGCGGCGGGTGTTCATCGCCGGTGTGCTGCTGTTCGTCGCGGCCTCCCTGCTGGGCGGGCTGTCCCAGAACGAGGGCCAGCTCCTCGCCGCGCGCGCCCTCCAGGGTGTCGGCGGCGCCATCGCCTCCCCGACCTCGCTCGCGCTGATCAGCACCACGTTCCGCGAAGGACCCGAACGCAACCGGGCGTTCGGGGTGTTCGCGGCCGTCTCGGCGGGCGGCGGAGCGATCGGGCTGCTCGCGGGCGGCATCCTCGTCGAATGGCTGAACTGGCGCTGGGTGCTGTTCGTCAATGTGCCGATCGGGCTGCTGATCGCCCTCGCCACGCCCCGCTACATCCGGGAGTCCGAACGCCACCCCGGCCGCTTCGACCTCACCGGCGCCCTGACCTCCACCCTCGGCATGGTGCTGCTCGTCTACGGGTTCATCCGCGCCGCCCAGGACGGCTGGCGGGACCCGCTCACGCTCGGCTCGTTCGCCGCGGCGGTGGTGTTCCTGGTGGCGTTCGTGCTGGTCGAGCGGCGCTCCCGGCAGCCGATCACCCCGCTGCACATGTTCGCCGACCGCAACCGCGCGGGCACCTACGGCATCATGCTCTGCCTCGCCGCGGCCATCTTCGGCATGTTCTTCTTCCTGACGCTCTTCGTGCAGAACGTGCTGGACTTCAGCCCGCTCCAGGCCGGGTTCGCGTTCCTGCCGGTCAGCGTGGTCATCGCGATCGGCGCGGGCATCGCGTCCCGCTACCTGCCCGTCTACGGACCCAAGCCGTTCATGGTCATCGGCGCGATCCTCGCGGCGGCCGGGCTCGCCTGGCTGACCCTGACGGACATCCACTCGACGTACGCGGGCAGCGTGCTGGGCCCGATGCTGGTGTTCAGCCTCGGCATGGGCATGGAGTTCGTGTCCCTGACCCTGATGGCGCTGTCCGACGTGCCCGTGCAGGAGACCGGCGCGGCGTCCGGGCTGCTCAACGCCACCCAGCAGGTGGGCGGGTCCCTGGGGCTGTCCATCCTGGTCACGACGTTCGGTACGGCGAGCGCGAACGAGGCCGAGAAGCAGTTCCCGGCCTTCCGGGCCGGTGCCACCGCGGCCGAGCGGCTGGAGTTCCAGCGCACCGGGCAGCTGCCCGGGCACTGGGGCGACGCGGTCCTCACGGCCGGCGTCTCGGCCGCGTTCGTCGTCGCGGCGATCTTCACCGCGGTCGCCGCGCTGATCGCCGTCCTCGCGATCCAGGTCCGGCCCTCCGACCTGGAGCGGCTCCAGGGCAACGGGACGGGGCCACCGCCTCCGTAGACCGGACCCGGACCCGGCAGGTCAGGCGCCCGCCGCGCGCTCCGCCTTCTCCGCCTGCTGCTTCTTCACGCGGGCCGTCTCCTTGCGGACCTCCGCCTGCGTGGCGCGCTCCTTGGCCAGCCACTCGGGCTGCTCCCGCTTGAGCTCCTCGATCTGCTCCGTGGTGAGCGCCTCGGTGACCCCGCCGCGCGCCAGGCCCGCGATCGACACGCCGAGCTTGGCCGCGACCACCGGACGGGGGTGCGGGCCGTCGGCGCGCAGGTCCTGGAGCCACTGGGGCGGTTCGGCCTGGAGCTGGTTCAGCTCGGCGCGCGAGACGACACCCTCACGGAACTCGGCGGGGGTGGCCTCGAGGTACACACCCAGCTTCTTCGCCGCGGTCGCGGGCTTCATCGTCTGGGTGCTCTGGTGCGACGTCATGGTGTCCAGGGTATCGACTGGGTGAACCCCCGCCGACCACGGCGGGTAACCTGGCCAGGTGACAGGCCCCGCAGAACCCCCGACGTTCCGGCTCGCCTACGTCCCGGGAGCCACCCCGGCCAAGTGGGTGCGGATCTGGAACGAGCGGCTGCCCGACATCCCGCTCACCCTCCTCCAGCTCACCGCCACCGAGGCCGCGGACGCCCTGCGCGACGGCTCGGCGGACGCCGGTCTGGTCCGGCTCCCCGTGGACCGCACGGTCTTCAGCGCGATCCCCCTCTACACCGAGACCACGGTCGTCGTCGTCCCCAAGGACCACGTGATCGCGGCCGTCGAGGAGGTCGTCGTCGCGGACCTGGCCGACGAGGTCGTCCTGCACCCCCTGGACGACGTCCTCGGCTGGACCGAGCTGCCCGGCGAGCCCGCCTTCGAGCGCCCCGCGACCACGGAGGACGCCGTGGAGCTGGTGGCGGCCGGGATCGGCGTCCTCGTCGTCCCGCAGTCCCTCGCCCGGCTGCACCACCGCAAGGACCTCACCTACCGGACGGTCACCGACGCCCCCGAGTCGTCCGTGGCGCTGTCCTGGCCGGAGGAGGCGACCACGGAGATGGTCGAGGACTTCATCGGCATCGTGCGCGGCCGGACGGTCAACAGCACCCGGGGCCGTGCCAAGGAGCCGGAGCAGACCGGGGCGAAGGCCAAGGCCCAGCCGAGGAAGCCGCAGCAGAAGCAGCCGCAGAAGCGCTCCGCCCCGGCCGGCGGACGACGCAAGCCGCCCGCCGGCCGGGGCGGCAAGCCGCGCCGCCGCTCCTGACGCCCCTCAGGCGGCGTAGGTCGCCTGCTGGGCCGTGCTGATCACCAGGTCGCCGTCGGCCTGCGACAGCAGCCCCGCCGACACCCAGGCGGCCACGGCCGACCGCACCTTCGTCACCAGGGCGTCCTTGCCGCTGAACGGTGCCGCGGCCCAGATCTCGTCCAGCAGCGTCGTCCCGTCGGACTTCGCGGGGTTGGCCACGCCCGAGTCGGTGGTGCCGAACACGACCGTGGGCTCGGAGCGCCGGAAATAGGCGTGCGTCGGGTCCTCGGTGCCCTCGAAGAAGGGCGCGAACTCCGTGCCGTTCAAGGTGTAGTGCAGGGCCTTGCCGCTCACCGGGGTGAGGGTGGGCAGCAGGTTCCCGGAGAGACCGGCGTTGCGGTACAGCCCGAACGACAGATAGCTCGTGGCCGAGTTGCGGGCGACGAGGTTCACCGGGCCGTAGAACAGGGTCTGCAGGGCCGGGTCGTCCAGCGCCTTCTCCACCCGCAGCCGGAACGGGATCGTCACGCGCACGACGTCCCCCGCCTGCCACGTCCGGGACACCGTGAAGTAACTGCCCGCGGCCGGAGTCCCGCTCACCGCGGTGCCGTTGACGGTCACCTGGAAGCCCGACGTGGCCCACGACGGCACCCGCAGCTTCAGCGCGAAGGCCGCGGCGCTCCCGCCGAACGTGAGCGTGCTGCCCTGCTCGCGCGGGTAGTCGGTGGTCTGCGTGACCGTCACGCCCTTCGCGGACCAGGTGAGTTGGGACGGGCTGTAGAGGTTGACGTAGAGAGCGCCGCCGTCGGCGGCCTTGAAGTACACCGAGTCCTGGTACTTGGTGGCGCTCTCCATGCCCGTGCCCTCGCAGCAGGTGGTGCCCTGCTTGGGCGTGTAGTCCCGGACGTGCCCCGGAGTCAGCCCGATGAAATAGGTGACGAGCGGCTTCTCCGCGTCCGCCGCGTCCCGCTTCGACCCGAGGACCTGGTTGTACAGGGCCCGCTCGTAGTACTCCATGTACTTCGGGGTCTGCTCGTGGAAGAACAGGGTCCGGCTGAGCTTCAGCAGGTTGTACGCGCAGCACGTCTCGGCCGTCGTGTCGCCGATCGTGCCCGCGATCACCCCGGACGCCTTCCAGAACTCGCCGGTGCTGGTGCCGCCGATGCCGTACATACGGCCCGGTACGACCATGGCCCAGAAGTTCCGGGCGGCGGTGAGGTAACGCGTCTCGCCCGTCGCGTCGTACAGCCTCAGCAGGCCGGTGAAGATCGGGATGTGCTGGTTGGCGTGGAGTCCGTTCAGGGTGTCCGCGTTCGCGGCGCACGCGTCGATCAGCGAGTCCAGGTCGAACAGCTGGGCCAGCGCGAGGTGTTCGGCCTTGCCGGTGTACCCGTGCAGGTCGACGATCGCCTCGACGATGCCGCCGAACTCGCCGCTGGAGAACAGCCCCCACATCCGCTGGAGCGTCGCCTCGGACAGCGCCGACAGACGTGCGTGCATCCAGTCGCCCATGCCGGACGCGAGGTCCAGGGCGCGGGCGTCGCTCGTGGCGGCGTACGCGTCGAGGAGGCCGCGCAGGATCTTGTGCGCGGTGTAGTAGGGCGCCCACACCCGGGTGTAGTCGCTCGCGGTCATCGACTCCAGCAGGATGAACTGGGTCTCCGGGTAGGCCGCGAGGAACCCCGGGTGGCTCGGGCCGCCCCAGGTGCGGCGCAGGGTCGCGGTCTGGCCCCGGCCGGAGGCGTCGGCGAAGGAGCCGCCGCTCGTGGCCTGGAACCAGTACGCGGCGAGATTGCCGAGCCCGGCGCTCGACAGCTTCGCCTCGTTGGACTGGAGCGAGGTGATCTCGGCCTGGGTGAGCACCCGGGACCAGACGTTGAACTCGTCGAAGCCGCCCGCGTACACGGGGTCGCCCGCGTAGTTCGAGCGGCCCAGCCAGTTGTTGGTGAGCGTGCCGAGCGCCGCCGGGGTGAGGGTCATCGCGGTGTTCGTCGCGACGGCCGTGCCGTTGACATAGAGCGTGCCGGTGCCGCCCGAGAGGGTCACCGCGAGATGGCTCCACTGGTTCAGCGGCAGCGCGGCCGTGCCGTTGAGGCCCTGCTCGCCGCCCGCGCCGCTCGTGGTGATGGCGAAGCGGGGGACGCCGGAGGCGTTGCGGGACGCCAGGTACAGGTACTTGGTGGTGTCGTTCCCGAAGTCGAACACCCGCTGCCAGTTGGCGTCGTGGGTGGGCTTGACCCAGGCCGCCAGGGTGATCGCGGAGGCGCCGCCCAGTACGGTCGCGGGCAGGTCGACGTACTGGTACGAGCCGCGCACGTTCTCCAGCGCGCCGCCCCATCTCCCGGTGACGGCCAGCATCTTGGGGTCCGTGCGCAGTGCGGCGCGGGCGTCGGTGAGGGCTCCGAGGATCGTGCCGATCCTGTCGGCGAAGACCTGCTCCCCGGTGCTCGCGTACGCCTGCGACAGCATGGTGAGGAAGTGCCCGGTGTAGTGCCCGCGCAGATTGCCGTTCGCCTCCCCGTCCAGCCCTTCCCAGCCGCCGGGCGCGACGGCCCCGCCGGTGGAGAGCCCGGCGTTGGCACGGAACACCTGGACGAGCCGGTTCACGTCGTAGCCGCGCGCGTGGTCCAGCATCAGCTGCCGCTTGTCGGCGAACACCCCTGCCTTCAGGGCGACTTCACCGAGCCCGAAGGGCTGTACGGACCACGAGGAGGGGACCGCGGCCGAGGAGGCCGCCGCGGCGGACGCGGCCTTGCCGCCGAGGCCGAAGGAGACCGACGGCGCTGCCACGGCGAGGGCCGCGGCCTGGAGGAGGTGTCGTCTGGAGAGGGGCGGGGCCATGTTGCTCCTCTGGGGGAGTCCTCTGACGAGGTTCGCGGGTGAGGTCCGCATCCCAAACGTTCGAGATGACGAACGCCATTCGAATGGTCGGCCAGACGATAGGAAGAGCGACGGTTGAGCGTCAACGGGTCGGGAGCATCCAGTTCCGGCCGTGTCACCCGGCGGCCGACGTCGTGACGGTCTCCGGGCGCCGCCTAAGGTGCGGGGATGACGTCACAGCCGTATCTCGCCGAACTGTTCTCCCTCCAAGGCCGCGTCGCCCTCGTCACCGGAGGCAGCTCCGGGATCGGCCGGGCGATCGCGGGGGCGCTCGCCCGGGCCGGGGCGCGGGTCGTGGTCGTGGCCCGGCGGGAGAAGGAACTGGTGGAGACCGTCGAGGAACTGCGCGCCGAGGGGTGCCGCGCCGACTGGGTCAGCGGTGACCTCGGAACGCGCGACGGGGTGCGCGCGGTGGCCCGGGACGCGGTGGAGCTGGCCGGGGAGCCCGACATCCTCGTCAACTCCGCCGGGATCAACCTGCGCCCGCCGCTCGGGGAACTGGGCGAGGACGTGTGGGACACCACCCTGGCCGTGAACCTGGAGGCGCCCTTCCTGCTGGGGCAGCGCTTCGGCCCCGGCATGGCCGAACGGGGCTTCGGACGGATCATCCACGTCACCTCCCAGCAGGCGCACCGCGCGTTCGTGCAGAGCGGGGCCTACGGGGTGTCCAAGGGCGGCCTGGAGTCCCTGGCCCGGTCGCAGGCGGAGGCCTGGTCGCCGCACGGGGTCACCTGCAACACCCTGGTCCCGGGGTTCGTGATGACCCCGCTCAACGCCCGCCTCGCCGACGACCCCGGCAAGGTCGCCGAACTCGCCGCCCGCACCATGGTCGGACGCAACGGCCTCGCCGAGGACTTCGCGGGCGCGGCCGTCTTCCTGGCCGGCGGCGCCTCCGCGTACGTCACCGGGCAGTCGATCTTCGTGGACGGCGGACTGTCGGTCCACTGACCGCCACGGGCGATCCGTCCGCGCACCGGCGCCCGTGACGGGAATGCCGGACAGGGACCGGAACGGCCGGGCGGAACCCGTCCGGCCGGTGGCAGAATCTGGACGTGGATCGGTGGATCCTCGAACGCGAGACCGAGCTGACACGACTGGCCGGGGCCGCCGAAGAGGCGGCGCGGGGCGCCGGTTCGGTGGCGCTCGTCCTCGGCGAGGCGGGCATCGGCAAGTCGAGCCTGGTGAAGGCGATGCCGCGGCGGCTGCCCGCCCTGGCCCGGATCCTCGTCGGACAGTGCGACGACCTCGCCACCCGCCGCCCCCTCGGCCCCTTCCGCGACCTCGTCGGCAGCGTCGGAGCCGAACTGGCCCGCGCCGTCACGGAGGGCGGCGACCGCCACCGCGTCTACGAGGCCCTGTACGGCGAGCTCGCCGGCACCCCGCACCCCGCGGTCCTCGTCGTGGAGGACGTCCACTGGGCCGACGAAGCCTCCCTGGACGCCCTGCGGTTCCTGGTCCGCCGGATGGAACGGCTGCCCGCCCTCCTCGTCCTCACCTACCGCGACGACGAGTTGAGCCGCGAGCATCCGCTGCGCCACCTCCTCGGCGAGATCTCCCGCACCCCGCGCGTGCACCGGCTCCCGCTCGCCCGGCTCTCCCTCGACGCGGTCCGCACCCTGAGCGCCACCCGGCACCTCGACCCCGCCCAGGTGTACGAAGTGACCTCCGGCAACCCGTTCTTCGTCGCCGAGATCGTCGCCGCCGGGGGCACCGGGGGAGTGCCGCCGACCGTCGTCGACGCCGTCCTCGCCCGGCTGCGCGGTCTGGACGCCGCGACCGTCGACGCGCTGGAACAGCTCGCCGTGGTCCCCTCCGCCGTCGAACGGCCTCTGGTCGAGGCCCTCCTGGACCGGGGCGTGGCCGTCCTCGCGACCGCCGAGCAGCGCGGACTGCTGACCGTGGAACCCGAACGGGTCGCGTTCCGCCACGAGTTGATCCGGCGGGCCGTAGCCGACTCGCTGCCCGCCGCCCGCCGCATCGAACTCGACCGCAACGCCCTCGCCGCCCTCGTCGCCCGCCCCGGCTCCGACGCCGCCCGCATCGTCCACCACGCCGCCCGGGCCGGCGACCACGACGCCATCGCCCGCTACGGCCCCGACGCCGCCAAGGACGCCGCGAGCACCGGCGCCCACCGCGAGGCCGCCGCCCAGCTCCGGCTCGTCCTGCGGCAACGGCACCGCTACCCGCCCGCCGAACTCGCCGCCCTGCTGGAGCGGTTCGCCATCGAGAGCTACACCATCGCCGACTCGGCCGCCGCCGTCACCGCCCAGCGCGAGGCCGTCGCCCTGCGCCGCTCCCTCGGGGACACCCTCGCCCTCGGCGCGGACCTGCGCTGGCTGTCCCGCATCCACTGGTGGGCCGGGGACCCCGAACAGGCGCGCCGCGCCGCCCGCGAGGCCGTCGCCGTCCTCGAACACGCCGGGGACGACCGCCTGCTGGCGCTCGCCGTCAGCAACACCGCCCAGCTCCGCATGCTCTCCGACCGCTACGCCGAGGCCGTCGAGCACGGCGAACGCGCCATCGCGCTCGCCCGCAAGGCCGGCGACGCGGCGATCCTGTCCCACGCCCTCAACAACGTCGGCACCGCCCGCTGGCGCGGCGGCGACCCGGGCGGACGGCTCCAGCTGGAGGAGAGCCTCACCGTCGCCCTGGACGCCGGCGAGGTCGAGGACGCCTGCCGGTCCTACGCCAACCTCGTCTGGAACCTCCTCGACAACCTCCAGTACGACGAGGCCGAGCGGTTCCTCGCCCCGGCCATGGACCTCGCCGACCGCGCCGAGCATCTCGGCTTCCTCAACTACCTCCACGTCGAACTCGCCCTGCGCCGCCTCGCCGCCGCCGACTGGGACGACGCCGAACGCCACGCCGAGTACGGCATGCGCGACTTCCTGCCCGCCCGCTGCCCCGCGCTCACCGTCCTCGCCCGGGTCCGCATCCGCTGCGGGCGCCCCGGCGCCGAGCAACTCCTCACCGAGGCCCACGACATCGCCGTACGCACCGGAGAACTCCAGCGCACCGGACCCGTCGCCGCGGCCCGCGCGGAGGCGGCCTGGCTGCGCGGCGACCCGCGCGCGGTGGCCGCCGCGGCCGGACCCGTCCACGCGCAGGCCGACCCGCTGCCCGGAGTGCCCTACCGGGCCGAACTGGGCTACTGGCTCACCAAGGCCGGGCACCCCGTCGACCTGACCGGCTCCCCGCACCCCTACGCCCTCCAGGCCCGCGGCGCCTGGCGCCCGGCCGCCGCCCTCTGGTCGGCCGCGGGCTGCCCCTACGAACACGCTGGTGCGCTCGCCGAGAGCCCCGACCCCGCCGACAAACTCACCGCGCTCGCCGCCCTCGACGCGCTCGGCGCCGAACCCCGCGCCCGCCTGCTCCGCGCCGAACTGCGCGACCTCGGCGTACGCCACATCCCGCGCGGCCCCCTCGCCGCGACCCGCGGCAACCCCGCCGGACTCACCCGGCGCCAGCTCCAGGTCGTCCTGCTGCTCGGCGAAGGCCTCACCAACGCCGAGATCGCGGCCCGCCTCGTCGTCTCGGTCCGCACCGTCGACAACCACGTCCGCGCCGTCCTCGACAAACTGGACGCGCCGACCCGCCGGCACGCCGCCGACCGCGCCGCCCGCCTCGGCCTGCTCCCGGAACCCGGACGTCCCCTTCCCGGTGCCGAAACGTAGGTACCGGCCGGGCCCGACCTGGGTGACGCCCACGGATGCGGTCGCCGTTCGACGCGAATAGAACGGGCGGGACAGACCGAGCGAAACGTCTCGATCGGTACGTCTCGACACGGGGGATACGCATGACCAGTACGCCTGCCGACGCGGCACGCCGCGAACTCACCTCCTTCAACGGTGAGTTGATCGGCCCCGACGACACCGGGTACGACGAGGCCCGCGCCGTCTACAACGCGATGATCGACCGGCGCCCCGCCCTCGTCGCCCGCTGCGGCGACGCGGACGCCGTCGCCCGGGTGATCGCCTTCGCCCGCACCCACGACCTGCCCCTCGCCGTGCGCGGCGGCGGACACCACGGCGCCGGACTCGGCACCGTCGACGGCGGAGTCGTCGCCGACCTGTCCCCGCTCAAGGACATCCACGTCGACCCGGAGTCCCGCACGGTCCGCGTGGGCGGCGGCTGCGTGTGGGGCGAGGTCGACCGCGCCACCAACGCGCACGGACTCGCCACACCCAGCGGCATCATCTCCACCACCGGGGTCGGCGGCATCACCACCGGCGGCGGCCTCGGCCACCTCACCCGCAGCTGCGGACTGACCATCGACAACCTGCTGGAGGCCGAGATCGTCCTCGCCGACGGCAGTCAGGTCAGGGCCAGCGGCTACGAGAACAGCGATCTGTTCTGGGCGGTCCGCGGCGGCGGGGGCAACTTCGGCGTCGTCACCTCGTTCCTGTTCCGGCTCCACGAGATCAGCACCGTCATCGCCGGTCCGACCTTCTGGCCGATGGAACTGGGTGCCGAAGTCCTCGCCGCCTACCGGGACTTCATCCTCGACGCACCCCGCGAACTAGGCGGCTTCCTCCTCTACGGCACGGTGCCGCCCGCCCCGCCGTTCCCCGAGGAACTCCGGCTCCGCAAGACCGCCGGCGTCGTGTGGTGCTACACCGGCGACGACACCGACGCCGCCGCCCGCGCCATGGCCCCGCTCCTGGACGCCCTGCCCGCACCGATGCTGCACGCCCCGGCGCCCATGCAACACCCCGACATCCAGGCGGCGTTCGACGGCCTCTACCCGCCCGGCCATCAGTGGTACTGGCGCGCCGACTTCGTCGAGACCGTGCCCGACGACGCCGTCCGGCTGCACGCCAAGTTCGGCGCCGAGGTGCCCACACCGCAGTCCACCATGCACCTCTACCCGATCGACGGCGCCGCCCACGACGTCGGCCAGGACGAGACGCCCTGGGCCTACCGCCACGCCAACTGGGCCTCCGTCTACGCCGGGGTCGACCCCGACCCGGCCAACGCCGGCCTCGTGAAGCGCTGGACCGTCGACTACTTCGAAGCCCTGCACCCCTACTCGGCGGGCGGCGCCTACGTGAACATGATGATGGACGAGGGACAGGAGCGCGTCCGGGCCAGCTACCGCGGCAACTACGACCGACTGGCCCGCATCAAGGCCGACTTCGACCCGGACAACGTCTTCCGCCTCAACCAGAACATCGAACCCGCCGGCTGACCGGCCTCAGGAGGCGACCGCCGAGTTCACGAGCCAGTCGTGCGCGTCCCGCGCCGTGAACTCGGCCTGGCCGCCGCGCAGCAGCAGCCCGGCCGTGGCGAACTCCGGGGCGTCCGCCTGCCCGGCCACGTACGGCACCGCCACACAGCGCATCCCGGCCGCGTGCGCGGCGGCGGCACCCGGCGCCGCGTCCTCCACGACCACGCAGTCCGCCGGGTCCGCGCCGAGCCGGCGGGCCGCCTCCAGGAAGACGTCCGGTGCGGGCTTGCCGCGCTCGACCTCGTCGGCGGAGACGACGATCGGCAGATACGCGTCCAGTCCCGTGCCCGTCAGGATCGCCTCGATCGCCTCCGGCGAGGAACCCGACGCGACGGCCATCGCCACGCCCTGGCCCGCCAGCAGTTCGACGAACGCGCGCATCTCGGGATACGCGGGAGTGTGCACCCGGGCCAGCTCCAGATAGCGGCGGTTGAGGTCGTCCAGCAGCGCGGACCGCGGGCCCGCGAGCCCGAACCGCTCCTGCCACAGGCCCAGCGTCTCCCAGGTGCTGATCCCGACGTACGCCGCGTTGTCCTCCCAGGTGAAGTCCTCGACCCCGTGCGCGGCGAGCAGGGCCCGGGACGCCTCGAAGTAGTTCGGCTCGCTGTCCACGAGTGTTCCGTCGAGATCGAAGATGACCGAGGTGGCGCCGAGATCGTTCATGATCCCAGGATGTCAAAGACAGGATGTCAAAGAGCGGTCCCGTCGATGCGACGGACCGGTCAGCCTCTCGCCGTGCGGCCGATCGACTCGACCAGCGGCAGCATCCGGTGCGGCACCCGCTCCCGCAGCGCCACCTCGGTGCGGGTGCGGACCACGCCCGGCAGACTGATCACCTTCTGGATCACGTCCTCCAGATGCGCGTTGTCCCGCGCCACCACCCGCGTGAGCAGATCGCCGCCGCCCGCGATCGAGAACGCCTCCACGATCTCCGGCACCGCGGCCAGCGCGTCCCCCACGTCGTCCAGCCGCCCCTGCGTGACCTCGATGTGCACGAACGCCAGCACCGGGTGGCCCAGCGCGGCGGGGGAGAGCGACGGCCCGGTGCCGGTGATCACACCCTCCCGCTCCAGCCGGTCCAGGCGGGCCTGGAGCGTGCCCCGGGCGACACCGAGGAGGCGCGCGTACTCCCGCACGCTCGTGCGCGGCTGCTCCAGGAGCAGCCGCAGGATGCGGGTGTCGAGCTCGTCCACAGGCATCGGGCCCGGCCTCCTCCGTCATGGTCCGTTGGCCCGCCGATGGACGGCCACGGTCCGGTTTGTCTGTGCCAATGGTCCAGCGTAGGCGATGCCACTTGAGCCAGTCGCCCCGACGATGCTGCAATGGCCGCGTCGATGGCGCTGCGGACCCCGCGGCGCCTTTTGCGTGCCGGATGTCGAGCAGGGGGCGGGAAGCAGTGCTGAAGAAGGTGTTCATGGCGCCGGACCCGGGCCGGGTGCGGCTGCGCTTCGCCGCGCGCGCCGTCCTCGGGATCGGGCTCGCCGTCGTCGTCTGCGGGCTCGCCGGGCACTCCCTCGTCGGCGCGGTCACCGGCGGACTCGCCGCGCTGCTCGCCCTCTTCACGGTCACCGACACCACCGTGCGGGGACAGGCGGTCACCACCGCGCTGCTGCCCGCCGTCGGACTGCCGGTGCTCGCCGCGGCGGCCCAGCTCCACGACCACCCCGTCGCCCGTGACCTCACCTTCCTCGCGGTGACCGGCGCGGGCGTCTACGCGCGCCGCTGGGGGCCGCGCGGCCACAGCCTCGGCGTCTTCGCCTTCATGACCTTCTTCGTGGCGCAGTTCCTGCACGCCACCACCGACCGGCTGCCCGAGCTGTACACCGCGATGCTGCTCTCCCTCGCCGTCGCCGCCGCGGTCCGCTTCGGCCTGTGGTGCTACGAGCGGCACCTGCCCGCGGCCCCGGCCCCCGCCCCGCCCTCCGGGATGGCCCGGGTGACCACCCGGCAGGCGGTGCAGGCCACCGCGGGCGCGGCCTTCGCCCTCGTCGTGGGCCAGGCGGTCTCCGGGGAGCGCTGGTACTGGGCCGTCGGCGCGACCTGGTGGGTGTTCGTCAACACCACCTCACGCGGCGAGACCCTCGTGCGGGGCTTCCGCCGCGTCCTCGGCACGGTGATCGGCATCGGGCTCGGACTGCTCGTCGCCGTCCCGCTCCAGGGCGCCGCCCTGCCCACGGCCGTGCTCCTCGCGGCCTGCGTCTTCGGGATCTTCTACACCGCCGCCGTGTCGTACACCTGGATGATGCTCTGCGTCACCGTCCTCGCCGAGCTGCTCTACGGGCTCCTCGGCGTGCTCACCCCCGGCCTGCTCGCGCTGCGCCTCGCGGAGACGGGCATCGGCGCCCTCGGCGCGGCCCTCGCCGTGCTGTTCGTCCTGCCCGTCACCACGCACACCACCACCGACGCCTGGATCCAGCGCGCCCTGCGCTGCGTCCACGCGTGCACCGCCGAGACCGCCGCCCGCCTCGCCGGCGCCGCCCACGCCGACCCGGCGCCCCGCGTCGCCGAACTGGAACACCTGCTGGGCCGGGTCCGGCTCTCCGTCGCCCCGCTCGTCCACCCGCTGAACCCGATGCTCGGCCGCAAGTGCCGCGCCCGCCGGGTCCTGGCCCTGCTCGACGACTGCGCCCGCGAGATCCGCGGCCTCGTCGCCGTCGCCGCCGACCCCGAGGCCTCCCACGACGCCCGTCTGGCCGCCGCGTCCTGGCGCGTCGAGGCCGCCGTCGAGGCCCTGACGGACGGCGGGCCGGGCTCCTGGACCCTCACCGAACAGCCGTCGTCCGCGGAGCCCGCGCTGGCCCACCTCCACGGCATCGAGCGGGCGCTCACCGAACTCGCGGCCCCGCTGCGGGCGCCGTCGGGGTCACCGCTGGTCGGTGCGTGAACCCGTGTTGAGCCGGGCCGCCTGCCGGGTCAGATGGTCGCGTTCGGCCAGGTCGGGGGCTTTGCGGGCCGCCTCGGCGTAGAGCCGGGCCGCCGTCGCGGGATCGCCGTCGCGCTCGTGGAGGTAGGCCGCGACGGCCGTGTACCGGGGCAGGGAGGCGTCCAGCCCGGCCAGCGCCGCGAGCCCCGCGCGCGGACCGTCGGCCTCGCCGAGCGCCACCGCGCGGTTGAGCCGGACGACGGGGCTGTCCGTGAGGCGCGCGAGCTCGTCGTACCACTCGACGATCTGCACCCAGTCGGTCTCCTCGGCGGTGGGCGCGTCGGCGTGCAGCGCGGCGACGGCGGCCTGGGCCTGGAACTCGCCGAGCCGGTCGCGGGCCAGGGCGGCCTGGAGGACCGTGACGCCCTCGGCGATCAGCCGCGTGTCCCAGCGCCCGCGGTCCTGCTGGGCGAGCGGCACCAGGCTCCCGTCCGGCGCGGTCCGGGCCGCGCGCCGGGCATGGTGGAGCAGCATGAGGGCGAGCAGCCCCGCCACCTCGGGATGGTCGACCCGCGCGGCGAGCTGCCGGGTGAGCCGGATCGCCTCGGCGGCCAGGTCGACGTCACCGGAGTAGCCCTCGTTGAAGACCAGGTACAGCACGCGCAGCACGGTCGCCACGTCGCCGGGCCGCTCGAAGCGCACCCCGGAGACGGTCCGCTTGGCCCGGCTGATCCGCTGCGCCATCGTCGCCTCGGGCACCAGGTAGGCCCGGGCGATCTGCCGGGTGGTGAGCCCGCCGACCGCGCGCAGCGTGAGCGCGACCGCGGACGACGGGCTCAGCGAGGGGTGGGCGCACAGGAAGTACAGCTGGAGCGTGTCGTCCACGACCGGCGCGGGCCCGGGCGCCGGTTCCTCCTCGACCCGGTCCTCGCGTCTGCGCCGGGCGGTGTCCGCGCGGTTCGCGTCGAGGAACTTGCGCCAGGCCGCGGTGACCAGCCAGCCCTTCGCGTCGCGCGGCGGCCGGTCGGGCCAGACCCGGAGCGCCTCGACGAGCGCGTCCTGCACGGCGTCCTCGGCCGCCGCGAAGTCGGCTCCGCGGCGGACGAGGACGGTGAGCACGCTCGGCGTGAGGCTCCGGACGAGCGCCTCATCCATGGACGGGATCGCACATGCCGGCGGGCGCCGCGGTCAGGAACGGGCGCACCTCCAGCCACTCGTGGAGGGGCCTGCCGCCCGCGCCCGGCGCCGCCGACAGCTCCCCGGCCAGCTCGACGGCCCGGTCGTGGCTGTCGACGTCGATGATCATCCAGCCGGCGATGAGGTCCTTGGTCTCGGCGAACGGCCCGTCGGTGACCGGCGGCCGTCCCTCGCCGTCGTACCGCACCCAGCTCCCCTCCGGGGCGAGCGCCTGGCCGTCGACGAACTCGCCGCTCTCCACCAGCTTGGCCGCGAAGTCGTTCATGTACTGCACGTGTGCGGAGATCTCCTCCGGCGTCCACCGGTCCATCGGCACGTCGTTGACCGCGGCCGGGGCGCCTCGGTAGTGCTTGAGCAGCAGGTACTTGGCCATGACGGTTCTCCTTGGTGTCCGTGCGACCCATTGTGGCCGCCTTCACCCCTGGGACGGAGCCGGTGACGGGTTCTCGACATGTGCCGGGAAGAACTTCCGGAATTCCTTTCCGCACCCCGCTTCCCTCCCCGCCCCCCGTGATTGGTCTAGACCGCCGATGATCGACTGCTACCGTCACCCGGGACGGCACAGGACCGAGAGGGGACAACGGTGGCAGACGGCGGCGGGCGGCAGCGACGGGCCTTCATCGGATCGTTCACGGCGGCGGGCGGGCCCGGGATCGTGACGGCCGTGGTGGTCCCGGAGACGGGCGCACTGGTACCGCTGCGGGAGATCGACGTCCTGCCCGACCCCTCGTACCTGGCGCTGGCCCCCGACGGCGGCACGCTCTACGCCGTCAGCGAGACCCCCGACGGCGCGGTGGCCGCGTACCGGGTCACCGACGACAAGCCCCAGCTCGCGGGCCGCCCCGTGCCGGTCGGCGGCGCGGGACCCACCCACCTCGGCCTGTTCGACGGCCATGTGCTGACCGCGAACTACGGCTCCGGCAGCGTCTCCGCCGTACCCGTCCGATCCGACGGCAGTCTCGCCGGCGCCCCCTCCGGCGTTCTGCGGCACACCGGCTCCGGCCCGCACACCCGGCGCCAGCAGGGGCCGCACGCCCACCAGGTGCAGGCCGACCCGAGCGGACGCTGGGTGGTCAGCGTCGACCTCGGCACGGACTCCGTCCGCGTCTGCACCCTCGGCGCCGAGGGGCGTCTCGCCCTGCGCCGCGAGACCGCCCTGCGCCCCGGCTCCGGACCGCGCCACCTCGCCTTCCACCCGGGCGGCGGCCACGCGTACGTGCTCAACGAGCTCACCCCGACCGTCACCGTCTGCCGCTGGGACGCCGCCGAGGGCCTGCTCAAGCCCCTCACCGAGACGGGCGTGCTGGTCGACGCCCCGGCCGGGGACGCCTACCCCTCCGGCATCGCCGTCTCGCCCGACGGCCGCTTCGTGTGGACCGCCACCCGCGGCGAGGACGTGATCTCGGTCCTCGCCGTCGACGGGGACGCCCTGCGCCTCGTCGCCACCGTCTCCTGCGGGGGCCACTGGCCACGCGCGCTCACCGAGTCCGAAGGCATCCTCTACGTCGCGAACGAACGCTCCGGCGACGTCACCTGGTTCCGCGTCGACCCCGGGACGGGACTGCCCCGACGAGGCGGCTCGATCCCCGTGGCGGCGGCGTCCTGCGTGGTCATCGGCTGACCCCCGCGAGACGCTCCGCGCATGCCGAAGGGCCCGCTCCCGCTGGGGAGGGGCCCTTCGGCGTCACTTCTCCACGGCCACGGTCACCAGCGGTACCGGGGCCGGCCCCGCGTCAGCGCGCCGGGGTGCCCTGCGGCTGCGGCGGGGCGATGCCCAGCGCGGACGTGTACTTCGACAGCGCCAGCTTGCCGATCGCCGGGTAGGCGCCGAGCGCCTCGGCGGCGGAGCAGCCCGCCTCCTTGGCCGCCTCCTCGACGAGGGCCGCGTCGATCTCCGGCCCTATCAGGTACGGCGCCAGCGCCAGCTGCTGCGAGCCGGAGCCGCGCAGCTGCTCGGCCACGGAGGCGATCGAACCCTCCTGGTCGAGGGCGGCGGCCATCACGGGCACGGCCAGGCGGGCGGCGAGCAGCATGCCGGTGATCCCGGCCGCCTGCACGGCCTCCTCGCCGCCCACCGACGCCAGGATGATGCCGTCCGCGGCCGTCGCCACGGTGAACAGCCGGGCCCGGTCGGCACGCGCCAGACCGGCCTCCGACAGCCGCACGTGCAGCGCCTCGGCGAGCAGCGGGTGCGGGCCGAGCACATCGGTCAGGTCGGCCGCGACACGGCTGTCCATGACGGCCTGGCGGATCACCCGCAGCAGCGCGCTGTCCGGACCGGCCAGCAGCGGCACGACGACCGCGACCGGGCCCTCGGGCTCCTTGACGTCGAGCCCGGCCGCCCTGGCCTGCTCGAAGCGTGCGGTGCGCTCCTCGGCGGTGTGCGCGAGCACGGCCTTGAGCGTGGGGAACTCGGTGTCGTCCCCGTCGAGGTACCCGATGCGCGCGTCCAGGCCGGGGAGCTCGGAGCGGGCGATGCTCACGACCTCCTCGGCGAGGCCGCGCGTCGCGGCACTCGGCGCACCCGGCACCGCGAGGACGAGCGCGGGCGCGCCCTCGGGAGCCGCCAGCGGCTCGGGACGGCGGTGCCGTCCGGGCTGACGGGGGCGCGGCATTCGTACTGGCAGGCCGGCGGGCCCAGTGGGGGAGCTCATGGCGCCGCATGTTACTGGCTAATCGGGTTCCCCTGTTCGGGGAGGGTGCAGGTGAGCGGTATCCGTCCGCTTTTGTCTGATGAGTTACGTACGGATCGGGCGTCGGAACCCTCTCGGGATCAGTCGCCCGTACCGGTCACCACGGACAGCATGGACGCGTCCCCCGGCAGGGTGAGCGACCCCGCGGCGAGATCGACGGCGATCCGCACCGCCCCGTCCAGCGGATCACCGGCCGCCGCGACCTGCCGCGCCCGCGGCACCCGCTGCGCCAGTTCCTCCGCCAGCGGGACAAGGAGCGCGTCGCCCATCTTCGACAGGCCGCCGGTGACCGCCAGCCGAGGAGCACCGTCCGCCGGGCAGACCGCCGCCGCCGAGTCGGCCATGTGCCGGGCCGCCGCGCGCAGGATCGCCGAGGCCACCGGGTCGCCGTCCGCGCAGGCGGCCACGTGCGGGGCGAAGGAGGCGAGCACGGCGGGCCGGTCCGGACGCGGGTACAGCCGCCCGGGCAGCCCGCTCATCGGCCCGAACTCGTCCTCGGCGCGCGCCAGCAGCCCCGCCGAACCGCCGGGCCGTCCGTCGTGGGCCCGCAGCGCGGCCTCCAGGCCCGCCCGGCCGATCCACGCGCCGCCGCCGCAGTCGCCCAGCAGATGACCCCAGCCGTCCGCGCGACGCCAGCCGGACGGGTCCATGCCGATCGCGATCAGCCCCGTACCGGCCGCGATCACGGCACCCGGCCGGGTGCCGAGGGCGCCCACGTACGCGGTGACGGCGTCGGCGGCGAGACCGACCCGGCCGATCCCGAACTCCCGCCGCAGGGCGCCCGGGAGTTCGGCCCGCAGGGCGTCGCCGAGCGTGCTGAGCCCGGCGGCCCCGATCACGGCGGTGCCGAGCCCCGAGATCCCCGCCTCGGCCGTCAACTCCCTGACCAGTGTCGCCAGTTGGCGCATCAGATGGTCGGGGTCGATGCCCCGCGGCCCGACGCGCACCGGCTCGCGCGACTCCCGCTGGGCGAGCGCGCCGCGCGCCGCGGTGCCGACCACCGCCCGCAGTCCGGAACCGCCCGAGTCCACGGCGACGATCCCGTCGACCGCGCAGGGCGTACCGGGGGCGCCGGCGCCCCCGGTCACGGCAGGCGCCAGTCCACCGGTTGTCCGCCCTGCTGCACCAGCAGGTCGTTGGCCCGGCTGAACGGGCGGGAGCCGAAGAACCCGCGGTCCGCCGACATGGGCGAGGGGTGCGCCGACTCCACCGACGGCAGACTGCCCAGCAGCGGGCGCAGATTGCGGGCGTCCCGGCCCCAGAGGATCGACACCAGCGGCTTGCCGCGCGCGGCGAGCGCCCGTATCGCCTGTTCCGTGACCTCTTCCCAGCCCTCGCCCCGGTGCGCGCCCGGCTTGCGCGGGGCCGTGGTGAGCGCCCTGTTGAGCAACAGCACGCCCTGCTGGGTCCACGGGGTCAGATCGCCGTTCGAGGGCTGCGACAGCCCCAGGTCGGTGTGCAGCTCCCGGTAGATGTTGATCAGGCTGCCGGGCAGCGGACGCACCTCGGGCGCCACCGAGAACGACAGCCCCACCGCGTGCCCCGGTGTCGGATAGGGGTCCTGTCCGACGATCAGGACGCGGACGTCGTCGAAGGGCTGCTGAAAGGCCCGCAGGACATTCGGTCCGGCGGGGAGATAGGTGCGTCCCGCGGAGATCTCCGCCCGCAGGAAGTCACCCATCCCGGCGATCCGTCCGGCCACCGGTTCCAGGGCCTGAGCCCAGCCCGGTTCGACGATTTCATGCAAAGGTCGTGGTGCCACGCCGTCACCCTACTGCCGTACACAGGACGGCGATCAACCGGTGGCCAACGCACGGCCGTTCCCCCCGACGGATCATCCCGTCACCGCGGCCCGGACGCACAGCACGTCCGGCAGATGGGACGCCAACTGCCGCCAGGAGTCGCCGTCGTCGGCCGACGCGTACACCTCGCCGTTGCGGTTGCCGAAGTAGACACCCGCCGGGTCCGCGTCGTCGGTGCACATCGCGTCCCGCAGCACCGTGCCGTAGTGGTCCTCGCCCGGCAGGCCCGCCGACAGCGGCTCCCAGCTCTTGCCCGCGTCCGCCGTGCGGAAGACACGGCACCGGTGGTCGGCGGGCACCCGGTCGGCGTCCGCGTTGATCGGGAAGACGTAGGCCGTGTCCCCGCGGTGCGGATGGGTGGCCGCCGCGAAGCCGAACGTCGACGGCAGTCCCGCGCCGATGTCCGTCCAGTGCGCGCCCGCGTCGTCGCTGCGGTAGACGCCCCAGTGGTTCTGCAGATACAGCCGGTCCGGGGTGGCCGAGTCCCGCGCGACCTTGTGGACGCACTGCCCGAACTCGGGGTTCGGATCGGGCAGGAACACCGCGGAGACACCGGAGTTGGAGGGCTCCCAGCTCGCGCCGCCGTCCGACGTCCTGAACACCCCGGCCGTCGACACCGCGACCGTCACGGCCTGGGGGTCGCGCCGGTCGGTCAGGATCGTGTGCAGGCCCTCGCCGCCGCCCCCGGGCACCCACTTGGACCGGGTCGGGTGCTCCCACAGCGGGCGGACCAGCGAGAACGTCTCGCCCCGGTCCTCCGAGCGGTACAGCGCGGCCGGTTCGGTGCCCGCGTACACCACGTCCGGTTCCGCGGCGGCCGGGTGCAGCTGCCACACCCGCTCCAGCGAAGCGCCCGTGTCCTTGGGGAACTTGACGGCGGGCCGGGCCGGTTCGGTCCACGTCCGGCCGAGATCGTCGGAGTGGAACACCGACGGCCCCCAGTGGGCGCTGTCGCCGCCCGCCAGCAGCCGAGGGCGCTCGCCCCGGGTGTCGATCGCGACCGAGTACACGGCCTGCGCGTTGAAGTAGGGACTCTCGTCGAACTCCCAGCTGCCACCCCGCCTGCGCCCGATGAACAGGCCCTTGCGGGTGCCCACGGCGAGCAGTACCTCGGTCATGCCGATCACCTCCGTGACGTCTTTGTCCCAGATATCGGCCAGTCTGCACCCCGGCACTGACAGTCACCCCTGGAGACGGCTCCGCCGCAGGTCAGAGCGGGGAGGGCGGCTCGTGTCGACGTTGCGTGAGAGGCAGTGGGCCGATCCACAGCGGTTCGTGTGAGCACCCGGGAGGCGACCCCCGTATGGAAAGGCGGTCCGGCAGGTTCGCGCGCTCATGAGGAGGATGCCTGCGATGGCGTTCCGTGGTTCGAAGGTCTGGTTGTGGCGCTGGCGGCCCAATCCGCTCAAACGCCGCGCCGACACGGTGGAGGCCTGGGTCGTGCTCGGCGCCTGGCTGCTCACCGTCCTCGCGGGGGTGTTCGCGGGCGTCACGGCGGCCGGGGCCGTCGAGGACACCCTGGCCAAGGAGCGCGCCGAATGGCGGCCCGTGCGGGCCGGTCTCACCGCGAGGGCGCCCGGCGCGGCCGACGGCGACAGCTCCGCGGCGGGCGGCGGCATGGTGTGGGCCGACGTCCGGTGGACGGCACCCGACGGCACCCCGCGCACCGGCCAGGCCCGGGTCGGCCCCGATAGCCCGGCCGGTACCGCGGTGACCGTCTGGACGGACCCCCAGGGCCGACTGGTCACCCGGCCCGCCACCGTCGGCCAGGCCCATCTCCGGGCCGCCCTGGTGGGCGCCCTGGTGGGCGTGAGCGCGGCGACGCTGCCCTTCGTCGGCGGCCGGCTGCTGTGCGGGCGGCTGCTACGGCGGCGGATCGACCAGTGGGGCATGGAGTGGGCATGGTTCGGCCCGCTGTGGGGGCGCGGACGGACGGGATGAGCGGCCCCTTCGCTGCTCCTTCGCTGCTCCTTCACTGGGCCCGCCAGCCCGCCAGCCCGCCAGCCCGCCAGCCCGCCAGCCCGCCAGCCGGCCTGCGGGCCAGCCCGCCTACGAGCCCGCCGACCTGCGAGTACGTCTGCCGCGCCCTCGTCAGCCCGGACGGCACCGCCGTCCCGAGCCGCTGGCGGCTCCCGAGGGCGCGCCCGCCCTCGTCCTCGCGGTGCCGGGTGTGCCGAGTGCCGCGACGCGCGGCCTCGCCGAGGAGGTCGTGAGCATCGCACGCTCCCAGCTCCGCGGCCCAGGCGGTGTTCCGGGACTCCCGTCCGCGTCCCGACGCCCGGCAGGCACGCGCGCCGCATGGTGCCGAGGACAGGTGGCTCCGCCACGTGACCTGCGACACCGCACGCCGTGCGCACGCACCGAACGCCGCCGTGCCCGCGAACGCCGCTGCGCCCGCGCCCCGCGGCCGATCCCCCTACCCGGCCGCCACCGCCTCCCGGCACACCCGCAGCAGCCGTTCGTCGGTGTACACGTCATGGCTCGCGTACTCGCCCGGCCGGGCCGTGTGGCGCCGCGCAGCGGCCAGCTCCGCCCGCAGCAGGTCGTGCAGGGGGAGCCCCGCCGCGCCCAGGGCGGCGACGCACTCGGCGATGGGGACACGCGTGTGCGCGTTCTGCGCCCACGCCCCGCGCAGCACCGGAAGCGCCCGCTCGGGATCGCCGGTGATCCGCCACAGCGCGCAGCCCGCGG
This sequence comes from Streptomyces sp. NPDC090106, assembly GCF_044747265.1. Classification (NCBI taxonomy): domain Bacteria; kingdom Bacillati; phylum Actinomycetota; class Actinomycetes; order Kitasatosporales; family Streptomycetaceae; genus Streptomyces; species Streptomyces sp. NPDC090106. The sequence continues at coordinate 250,795 of NZ_JBIVDS010000017.1, forward strand.
TCGTCCGCTCCCACAGCTTCGACGCCTCGACCGGCCCGGCACCCGACCGGCCGACCATCCGCCGCAGGCGGGCGGCGGCGGGACCGGCCGCCGCCCCGAGCCGGCCCAGCACCTCCGCGGCCTCCTTGCGCCGGTAGGTGTCCCCGCCGCTCAACTCCCTCATGAGCGCGGGCAGTACGGCCTCGGCGTCGCCCTCGATCGCCCACAGCGCGTCCGCCGCGGCCACCGCGCTCTCGCCGTCGAGGAGCCCGCGCACCACGGGCGCCGCCTCCCGGGCCACCGCCCCGTACCCGCCGAGCAGCCGCAGCGCGGACGCCTCGACGTACCGGCGGGACACGTACTCCCGCGGCCCGCCCGACAGCAGCCGCAGCGCGAGCGGCAGGCTCTCCGCGTCGCCCAGTTCCGCGAGCGCGTTGAGCAGCGGGACGCCACGGTCGTAGGTGTCGGGGGCGCCGACCGGGACCCCGGCGAGCAGCTCCCGCAGCGCGGGCGCGAGCGGCTCGGCGGCCCGTCCGAGATGCGGCACCACGCGCCCCAGGTCGGGCGGTACGACCGGCCCCGCGAGCACCTGCGCCAGCGCCGGCACCGCGCGCGGGTCGCCGCTGCGCGCGAGGGCTTTGAGGGGGCCGCCCAGCGTCGGCGCGCCGTGCTCCCAGCGCCGCACCCACAGGTCGGGGCGCGCCACCACCAGGGCGTGGAGATCGTCGGCGGCGGGCGCCGCCAGCGCGAAGAGCCCTTCGAGGACGGAGGTGGCGGCATCGCGCAAGTGGTCCTCGTCGGCGCGCAGTTGGACCCCGATCAGCGCGACGCTCGTCGCGTAGTCGCCCCGCCACTCGCCGAACAGCCCCGACGACATCCACACCGCGTTGCACCGGTCGGCGGTGTCCGGGCTGCTCAACTGGCCGTTCAGCAGCGCGATCCGGTCGGTGACCCGGCCGCCGAGCGCGGTGTGCAGGGTGCGCAGCAGCTGGTTGCCCTCGTCGTCCGACGGGCGCAGCCGCCGCAGCCGTCCGACCAGGGTGTCGGTGTCCGGACGGTCGGGCCCGGCGGGGGCGGCGGTCCGGTGCCGTGACCGGTCCCGCAGCAGGGCCACGGCGGTCGGCACCAGATCGGCCGGGAGGAGGTCGGGAGCGCATCCCGCCAACTGCCCCAGCGCGGCGAGCCGCAGACCGGGCGGCAACGGGGGAGCGCACTGCGTCATCAGGAGGCCGACGGCCTCCGCCGCGTGCCCGGGGTGGTGACGGGCGAGGAACCCGAGGGCCTCGGTGAGCGCGAGCAGCACCTCGTCCTCCCGCTCGACGGTGATCCGCTCCCGCAACAGGCCCAGCACGGGCGCCGGTTCGGCGGAGAACCGCACGACGGCCGCTGCCGCCGCCCGCCGCACCCCGGGGTCGGCGTCCCCGGTCAGCCGGGCGAAGACCGGGGCACTCGCCCTGACGGCCGCGCGCGCCATGGCGTACGACGCGGCCATGTCCGGGTCCGGGCCGGAGTCCGGGTCCCCGGCCTCCGTCTCGTACGCCTCGCCGTCCCCGCCGATGCTGACGAGGAGTTCGACGATGCCGCCGCGGTCCCGCACCTCCTCGTGTCCGGCCAGCACGAAGAGAAAGGGGACGCAGGCCAGCGTCGAGTCGTACACGTCCCCCTGGTGGTGCACCGCGCCGTACATGCCGTCGAGCGCGATCTCCCGCTCGGCGGGGTCCGCGGAGGCCAGCCCCCGCAGCAGCGCGGGCACGTCCTCCGCGCTGCCGTACGCATGCCGCATCGAAGCCCAGTCGACCTCGTCCATCCCCGTGAACACGCTGCCCTCCCCAGGCGAAATGCCGTCTGGTTCTGAGTCTGCACCACAGCACTGACAGCGAAGCGGAATCGGGGGACGACTGGCTGTCGACCGGTCCTAGGCTGGCCGGTCAGTCACCCCCGGGCAGCGCGCGCCCCAGGATCGCGCCCAGATCCGCCGCGTCCGGGAGCGTCCCGAAGGCGTGTCCCCAGTCGCCGCCGAGCCTGCTCGCGCAGAAGGCGTCGGCGACCGCGGAAGGGGCGTGCCGGACCAGAAGGGAGGCCTGGAGGGCGAGTGCCATCTGCTCCACCAGACGCCGCGCGCCCGCCTCGGAACCGCCTGTCAGGAGGGCCTTCAGCCGGCCCACGGCGGCGTCCAGGCGCGCGTCCGCCCCCTCGGCGAGGGCGAGTTCGGCGAACAGCGCGTCCGCCGTGCCGGTCTCCCGCGTCAACGCCCGCAGCGCATCCAGGGCGTTGACGTTTCCGGAACCCTCCCAGATCGACAGCAGAGGGGCCTCGCGGTAGTGGCGGGGCATGCCCGAGTCCTCCACGTACCCGTTGCCGCCCAGGCACTCCAGGGCCTCCGCCGTGAAGGCCGGACCCCGCTTGGTCACCCAGTACTTGCCCACCGCCGTCGCGATCCGCCGGAACGCCTGCTCCCCGGCGTCCCCGCGCACCGCCCGGTCCGCCGCGCCGGCCAGCCGCAGCGTCAGCGCCGTCGCCGCCTCGGACTCCAGCGCCAGATCGGCGAGCACGTTGCGCATCAGCGGCTGGTCGATCAGCCGGGCGCCGAACGCGCTGCGATGCCGGGCGTGGTGCCCCGCCTCGACGAGCGTCTTGCGCATCAGCGCCGCCGACATCATCACGCAGTCGAGACGCGTGCAGTTGACCATGTCGATGATGGTCTTCACGCCCCGGCCCGCCGGCCCGACCAGCCACGCCACGGTCCCGTCGAACTCCGGCTCCGAGGACGCGTTCGACCGGTTGCCCAGCTTGTCCTTCAGCCGCTGGATGCGGAAGGTGTTGCGGCTCCCGTCGGGCAGGACACGCGGCACGAGGAAGCACGACAGGCCCTCGGGAGCCTGTGCCAGCACCAGGAACACGTCGCACATCGGCGCCGACGTGAACCACTTGTGCCCGCGCAGCGTGTACACGCCCGGCTCGGCCGTGGGCGTCGCCGCCGTCGTGTTCGTCCGGACGTCCGAGCCGCCCTGCTTCTCGGTCATCCCCATCCCGGCCAGCAGGCCCCGCTTCCGGGCCGGCACCCCCAGCTCCGGCTCGTACTCCCGCCCGGTCAGCAGCGGTTCGTACACCTTGGCGAGGTCGGGCTGGTGCCGCAGGGCGGGGACGGCGGCGTACGTCATCGACGTCGGACAGCCGTGGCCCGCGTCGGTGTGGCCCCAGGCCAGCCCACCCGCGCTGCGGGCGACATGGGCGCCGGGGCGCGCGTCGGCCCAGGGTGCGCCCGCCATCCCCTCGGCGACCGCGGCCCGCATCAGACGGTGCCAGCTCGGATGGAACTCGACCTCGTCGATCCGGTGGCCGTACCGGTCGTGCGTGCGCAGCACCGGTTCGTGCCGGTTGGCGAGGTCGGCCCACTCCTGGACCTCGGCGCTCCCCGCGAGCCGCCCGACGCGCCGGACGTCCTCCTCGGCCCACCCGGCACCCTCCCGGCGCAGGCCTTCCAGCAGGGCCGTGTCCTCGGAGGCGTCGTAGGGGGCCAGGGGAGGCGGCTGGTTGGTGACGTCGTGCGTCGCGTGTCCTTCGGGCGCCAGTGTCATCCATCGAGTGTTGCACTTCGGCTGCGACTGTCGCAATGGTGCAACACGGCCTAGAGTTCATGACCATGCCGACCGACGTGACCGCCCAGCCCGACCGGCTCGAACTGCGAGCCCTTTCCGCGCGGTCGGTCATCCTGAGCCTGCTGCTGGGCGCGCATCCGCCCGAGCTGCCCGCGAGGGAGCTGGTGCGCCGCGTGGAGCCCTTCGGTGTCGGCGGCTCCACCGCGCGCGCGGCGCTCAGCCGGATGGTCGCCGCCGGTGACCTGCGGCGCACCGACACCGTCCACCGGCTCAGCGACCGGTTGCTGGAGCGCCGACGGCGCCAGGACGACGCCGTGCGGCCCCGCACGCGCGCGTGGCACGGCGACTGGGAGCTGCTCGTGGTCACCGCGACCGGCCGCGGCGCCGCCGAACGCGCCGAACTGCGCACCCGGCTGACCGCCCTGAGGCTCGCCGAACTCCGCGAAGGCGTCTGGCTGCGTCCCGCCAACCTGGACCGCGCCCTGCCGGACGACCTGGACCGGATCGGCGAGCGCTGCACGGCCCGCCCCGGGCGTCCCGCGCCGGAACTCGCCGCCTCCCTGTGGCCGCTGGACACCTGGTCCGCCACCGGCCGGGCCCTGCTCGCGTGCGCCGCGCGCGCCGAGAGCCCGGCGGACCGCTTCACCGCCTACGCGGCGGTCGTACGGCATCTGCTCGCGGACCCCGTCCTGCCCGCCGGACTGCTGCCCGCGGACTGGCCGGGCGACGCCCTGCGCACGGCCTACGCCGCGTACCGGCGGGAGCTGACGGCATGACGGAGCGGCCGTACGGAGCGTCGTGCGGGGACGCTCCCTACGGCCGCGGTCAGTTCACGGACGTCACTTGTAAGTGATGTCCGAGGAGCTGTAGTTGCAGTACGTGCCGTCGGCCGACGTGCCGTTCTTGGTCGGCTCGGCGCCGGTGCTGTTCCCGATGTACTTCTGGCACGGCACGATGTCCCGGTCGCTGTCGCCGATGATCGTGATGACCCGCAGCGCGGCCGTGTCGCCGTAGTTGGTGTTGATGCCGACCAGCCGCCCGCCCGGCGCGGTCACCTCGATCGTGTTGAAGATCGAGGTGCGCTTGTACTGCGTGGAGCAGTTGCCGCAGGAGCGGTACAGGGTGCCGAAGTTCTGCGCCGCGAACTTCGAGACGACGAGCTTGCCGCCGCCGTTGTGCTGGAAGACCTTGTCGGACGCGTTCTTCGCGCCACCGCCGTAGACGGTGTACACGTCGTCGCTCGCGCCCTTGAAGGTCGCCGCGTCCTCGCCGACGTCCTCCCACCAGACGTTCTGGAGCGTGCAACTGCCCAGGCAGTGCACCCCGTCGGCGGCCGGGGCGCCGAGGATGACGTTCTTCAGGGTGGCGCCGTCGGCGAGCTGGAGGATCGGCCCCTGGTCCTCGTCCTGGCTGCCGCTGCCGAGGTCGCCGGTGCCGTACAGGCGGATGTAGCCGTAGTCCTTGGTGCCGGAGATCGAGATGGTCGAGGACACGGCCTGCGTGCCGGTCGCGGAGGGCCAGGTGGCGGCCTGTGCCTCCGGCGTCCCGCCGTCCGTCATGATCATGCCCGCCGAGAAGGCGAGCGCGGCCAGCATGCCGAGCAGCGCGCGTTTGCGCACGCGGGGGAGTGCGGATGAAGTCATGTCCCAGTGCCTTCTTCCCAGTGGGGGTGGATGAGCGGCTCTAACCAGGTACCTGAACGACATTCATGGTGCGGAACGTGACGCGCCGAGATCGTCGCCGTCCGGCCGGGTGAGCCCGGTCGTCGGTCACGTCGATGAACGGAACGTAGAGGGTAAGCGCTTTCTAGTCAACGCTTCCCGCAGAAGGTGTCCGACGGGCCGCCGGTGTGCGTGAGACCGGTCGCCGATTCCGTGGGAGCGCTTCCATGGCGGCCATGTGCATGCCACGATGCCCTCACTCCCCTCAGCGATGCCCCCATGAGCCGCCATCACGAAGGGACCCCACCGTGTCCGCCACCGCCGGCACTTCCGCGAGGAGACCGCTGCGCGCGGTCCTGCTCGCTCTCACCGTGCTCCTCGCCACGCTCCTGGCCGTCCCCCGGGCCGGCGCCCGCGACGCCGCCCCCCTCGACGCGACGGCCGCCGCCACGCTCACCGAGGTCACGGGCTTCGGCGAGAACCCGAGCGCCCTCCAGATGTACCTGTACGTGCCCGCGAGCGTCACCGAGAACCCGGCGGTCCTGGTGGCCGTCCACTACTGCACGGGCTCCGGCCCGGCGATGTACTCCGGCACCGAGTACGCCTCGCTCGCCGAGGAGTACGGGTTCATCGTCGTCTACCCGTCCGTCACCCGCGCCAGCAAGTGCTTCGACGTCGCCTCGCCGCAGGCCCTGACCAGGGGCGGCGGCAGCGACCCCGTCGGCATCAAGTCGATGGTGGACTGGACGGTCGACGCCTACGGGGCGGACACCGACCGGATCTTCGTCACCGGGATCTCCTCCGGCGCGATGATGACCAACGTCCTGCTCGGCGACTACCCGGACGTGTTCGCCGCGGGCGCCGCCTTCTCCGGAGTCCCGTTCGGCTGCTTCGCCACCACCGACGGCTCCGAGTGGAACAGCGCCTGCGCCCAGGGCACCGTCGACCGCACCGCGCAGGAGTGGGGCGACATCGCCCGCGCTGCCTACCCCGGTCACACCGGCACCCGCCCCCGGATGCAGCTCTGGCACGGCACCGAGGACGACGTGCTGCGGTACCCGAACTTCGGTGAGGAGATCGACCAGTGGACGAACGTGCTCGGGGTGAGCCGCACCCCGGCCGCCACCGACACCCCGCAGTCCGGCTGGACCCGCACCCGCTACGGCGGCACCGGCGACCAGGCGCCCGTCGAGGCGATCAGCCTCCAGGGCGTCGGCCACAACCTGTACAGCTACGGCGTGATGGGCCCGATGGCCGTGCACTTCTTCGGACTCGACGCCGACGGGCCCGCCCCGCAGCCTCCGGCCGGCCCCTGTGAGGTGAGCGTCACGACCAACGCGTGGAACACCGGTCTCACGGCCTCGGTGACGATCACCAACACCGGTACGACCGCGGTCTCCGGCTGGCAGCTCGCCTTCACGCTGCCCGCCGGGCAGACCATCACCAACGGCTGGAACGCCACCTACGCCCCGAGTTCCGGCGCCGTGACGGCCACGAACGCCTCGTACAACGGGGCCATCGCCGTGAACGCGAGCGTGAGCATCGGCTATCAGGCGACCCACACCGGCAACAGCGCGGCGCCGGGCGCCTACAGCCTCAACGGAACGGCCTGCACCCTCCGTTGACGCGCGGCGGTCGACCGCCGGACACCGGGACCGGGACCGGTGCCCGGCGTGTGGACCGGTTCCGCTGGGCGGGCGCTAGGGGGTGCTGTGCGGGACTTTCGCAACACCCCCTAAAGGGTGTTGCACAAGGCCGTGTTCGGGCAGGTCAGGGCCTGTGATCGCGGTCTTGTGGTCATGATGCGAGGGCGAGGTTGTGCATGTG
>NZ_JBIVDS010000018.1:0-178380 GCF_044747265.1 Streptomyces sp. NPDC090106
GACGCCGGTATCCCCAAACTGCGGGTGGAGGAGGCCGCCGCCCGCACCCAGGCCCGGATCGACTCCGGCCGCCAGCCCGTCATCGGCGTCAACAAGTACCGCGTCGAGAACGACGAGGCCATCGAGGTCCTCAAGGTCGACAACTCCTCGGTGCGCGCCCAGCAGATCGAGAAGCTGCGCCGGCTGCGCGCCGAACGCGACGAGGGCGCCTGCCAGGACGCCCTGGACGCGCTGACCCGGGCCGCCGGCGGCGAGGGCAACCTGCTGGAGCTGGCCGTGCGCGCGGCGCGCGCGAAGGCGACCGTGGGAGAGATCTCCTACGCGCTGGAGAAGGTGTACGGGCGGCACGCGAGCCAGATCCGTACGATCTCCGGCGTGTACCGCAACGAAGCAGGCGAGTCCCCCACCGTCGACCGCACCCGGGCGGTGGTGGAGGCGTTCGCGGAGGCGGAGGGGCGTCGGCCGAGGATCCTGGTGGCGAAGATGGGCCAGGACGGGCACGACCGCGGCCAGAAGGTCATCGCGACCGCCTTCGCCGACCTCGGTTTCGACGTCGACGTCGGCCCCCTGTTCCAGACCCCCGCCGAGGTCGCCCGCCAGGCCGTCGAGGCCGACGTCCACATCGTCGGGGTGTCCTCACTGGCCGCCGGACATCTGTCCCTGGTGCCCGCACTGCGCGAGGAACTCGCCGCCGAGGGCCGCGAGGACATCATGATCGTCGTCGGCGGGGTCATCCCGCCCCAGGACGTCCCCACCCTCCTGGAGATGGGCGCCGCCGCCGTCTTCCCGCCCGGCACCGTCATCCCCGACGCCGCCCACGACCTGCTCACCCGGCTCGCGGCCGACCTCGGGCACGACCTGTGACCGATGTCGACGCCTATGTGAAGGGTGTCCTCGACGGCAAGCGGGCGATCATCGCCCGCGCCATCACCCTGGTGGAATCCACCCGCCCCCAGCACCGGATCCTGGCCCAGGACCTGCTCACCCGCCTGCTCCCGCACAGCGGCCGGGCCCGCAGGATCGGGATCAGCGGGGTCCCCGGCGTCGGCAAGTCCACCTTCATCGACGCCTTCGGCACCCTGCTCACCGGCCGCGGCCACCGGGTCGCCGTCCTCGCCGTCGACCCCTCCTCCACCCGCACCGGCGGCTCCATCCTCGGCGACAAGACCCGCATGGAACGCCTCGCCGTCGACCCCAACGCCTACATCCGCCCCTCCCCCTCCGCCGGCACCCTGGGCGGCGTCACCAAAGCCACCCGCGAGTCGATGATCGTCATGGAAGCCGCCGGACACGACGTGATCCTCGTCGAGACCGTCGGCGTGGGACAGTCCGAGACCGCCGTCGCCGGCATGGTCGACACCTTCCTCTTCCTCACCCTCGCCCGCACCGGCGACCAGCTCCAGGGCATCAAGAAAGGCATCCTCGAACTCGCCGACGTCATCGCCGTCAACAAAGCCGACGGCCCCCACGAACGCGACGCCCGTTCCACCGCACGGGAGTTGGCGGGCGCCATCCGCCTGATGCACGGCAAGGACCCCTTCTGGCTGCCGCCCGTGCTCAGTTGCAGCGCCCGCGAGGCCACCGGACTCGACACCGTCTGGGACCGCCTCGAACAACACCGCACCCTCCTCGACACCACCGGACGCCTCCAAGCCAGACGCCGCGACCAACAAGTCGACTGGACCTGGACCATGGTCCACGACACACTCCTCACCCGCCTCCACGCCGACCCCGAGGTACGCGCCCTCACCCCTGGCCTCGAACAGCAGGTCAGAGCAGGCGAGTTGACGGCCACCCTCGCGGCAGAACGCATCCTGAATGCCTTCGGCGGCCAGGGGCACGGCGGGTCGCGCTGACGGGACGGCGGGAGTGCCGTACGCGTTGAGTGGACGCGGTCGGTCGCGCGTATCTATCGGCATGGTCCAGGACTTGGGTACCCGAGCACTGCCGCTGCCCCGCCGCGTCCCGCGGAAGCCCGAGGGCCACACGCTCTTCGACGCGGTCGAGACGGACATCGCGCCCGGGGGCGGCCCGTGGGCGGTGAACGACTGTCCGACGCAGGTCGACGTCGACCACGCGGTGTACGACGCAAGGGAGTCGGCCATCCGCAGACGGCTGAACATGCTGGACTGACCTGTCCGCCGTCGGTCGGGGGGTGCGGCTCAGACGACCGTCCGGGCGCCGGTCGGGGGGTGCGGCTCAGATGACCCCGCGGATGGCCGCCTCGAATCCCTCCACGTGCGCGGCGGCGAGCGCCTCGGCCTTCTCCGCGTCGGCGTCGATGACGGCGCGCAGCAGCGGCCCGTGCTCGTGCACATGGCCCGCGAGGCCGGGCAGCCGGTCGAGGAACAGGCACCAGATGCGGGTGGCCAGGTTGTCGTACCTGATCAGGGTGTCTTCGAGGTAGGGGTTGCGGGTCGCCGCGTAGAGGGCGCGGTGGACGGCCATGTCGAGGCGGATGAGGTCCGTCGTCCCGCTGTCGGAGACGTCCGCGAGGCGGGCCAGCAGCCGGTCCAGGGCGGCCCGGTCGTCCTTGCCGGCGCGCTGGGCGGCGATCCGTGCGGCGAGCGGCTCCAGTTCCTTGCGGACCTCCGAGATGTGCCCGAGGTCGGCGATCTGGACCTCGGTGGCGAAGGTGCCGCGCCGGGGGTAGGAGACGATGAGCCGCTCGTGCTCCAGCCGCTTGAGGGCCTCGCGGACCGGCGTGCGGCCGAAGCCGAGTTCGGCGGCGATCCGCTCGTCGTTGAGGGGCTCGCCGGGGCGGATCCGGAGGGTCACGAGGCGGTCCGAGACGGCGCGATAGGCCTGGTCGGCCAGTGTCCCACCGCTCTGACCAGTGTCGACGGGCGACGCGGTCACTCCATGTCCTCCCTTGACGCGAGCCGATCGGGGCTCTTAGCGTAGCGCAGCAGCAGGTTGATATATCAGTCGGCTTCCAGGGAGTTCCGATGACCGCCCCCACCCCCGATCCCGACGTCCTCCCCGACCACCCCGACTTCCTGTGGCGCAATCCCGCGCCGAAACGGTCGTACGACGTGGTGATCGTCGGCGGTGGCGGGCACGGTCTGGCCACCGCCTACTACCTGGCCAGGAACCACGGGATCACGAACATCGCCGTCCTGGAGAAGGGCTGGCTCGCGGGCGGCAACATGGCCCGCAACACCACGATCATCCGGTCCAACTACCTCTGGGACGAGAGCTCCGGGATCTACGAGCACTCCCTCAAGCTGTGGGAGACCCTCGAAGAGGACCTCGACTACCCGATCCTGTTCAGCCAGCGCGGGGTGCTCAACCTCGCCCACAGCCTCCAGGACGTCCGCGACAGCAAGCGCCGTGTCTACGCCAACCAGCTCAACGGCATCGACGCGGAGTGGCTGGAGCCGGACGAGGTCGCCAAGGTCTGCCCCATCGTCAACGTCTCGCCGGACGTGCGGTATCCGGTGCTCGGCGCCACCTACCAGCCGCGCGCGGGCATCGCCAAGCACGACTACGTGGCCTGGGGCTTCGCCCGCAGGGCGGACGCGTACGGCATCGACCTCATCCAGGACTGCGAGGTCACCGGGCTGGACGTGGAGCACGGGCGGGTGACGGGCGTGCGCACCACCCGCGGCCGGATCGCCGCCGGGAAGGTCGCCCTCGCGGCGGCCGGGCACTCCTCCGTGCTGGCCGCCATGGCCGGACTGCGGCTGCCGCTCCAGAGCCACCCTCTCCAGGCCCTGGTGTCCGAGCTGCTGGAGCCCGTGCACCCGACCGTGGTGATGTCGAACGCCGTCCATGTCTACGTGTCGCAGGCGCACAAGGGCGAGTTGGTGATGGGCGCGGGCATCGACAGCTACAACGGCTACGGCCAGCGCGGGTCGTTCCACATCCTGGAGCGGCAGATGGCCGCCGCGCTGGAGCTGTTCCCCGTCTTCGCCCGCGCCCACGTGCTGCGCACCTGGGCCGGCATCGTCGACACCACGCCGGACGCCTCCCCCGTCGTCGGCCTGACCCCGGTGGAGAACCTGTACCTCAACTGCGGCTGGGGAACGGGCGGTTTCAAGGCCACCCCGGGTGTCGGCTGGTGCTTCGCGCACACCGTCGCCACCGGTGAACCCCACCCGTACAACGCGCCGTTCACCCTGGACCGCTTCACCAGCGGCGCCCTCGTCGACGAGCACGGCGCCGCCGCCGTCGCGCACTGACCCCCCTCACCGACCCCCCTCTGGGAGCCCCGGATGCAACTCATCACCTGTCCCTGGTGCGGTGAGCGCGAGGAGATCGAGTTCCACTACGGCGGTCAGGCGCACGTCGCCCACCCCGCCGACCCGTACGCGCTCGACGACGAGCAGTGGGCCCGGTACGTCTTCTTCCGCGACAACCCCGAGGGTCCCTTCGCCGAGCGCTGGGTGCACTCGGCGGGCTGCCGCCGCTGGTTCGACGCGCTGCGCGACACCGCCACCCACGAGTTCCTCGGCACCCCCGACGCCGGTGCCGACCGCCCCCAGGAGGCCGGCCGATGACCGCCCCGTCCCGCGCCGCCGGTCACGGTCACGTCGACCGCGCGTCCACCCTGACCTTCACCTTCGACGGCGCCACACTCACCGGCCACCCCGGCGACACCCTCGCCTCCGCGCTGCTGGCGAACGGGGTGCACCACGTGGCCGACAGCGCCCAGCACGGCCGCCCGCGCGGCATCCTGTCCGCCGGCGCCGAGGAACCCAACGCCCTCGTCCAGATCGAGGCGCCTTTCCCGGAGCCCATGCTCACGGCCACCACCGTCGAGCTGTACGACGGTCTCGTCGCCCGGGGCCTGTCCGGCCGGGGCAGGCTGGGCACCGAGCCCGACACCGCCCGCTACGACACCGTGCACGCCCACTGCGACGTCCTCGTCGTGGGCGCGGGCCCGGCGGGCCTGGCCGCCGCCCTGACCGCGGGCCGGAACGGCGCCCGGGTCGTCCTCGTCGACGAACTCCCGCGCGCGGGCGGCTCGTTGCTCGGCACGGGGGAACTCCTCGACGGCCGCCCGGCGACCGAGTGGGTCGACGCGACGGTGGCGGAGCTCGACGCCCTGCCCGACGTACGGATCCTCCGGCGCACCACCGCCTTCGGCCACTACGACGACGGGCTCGTCCTGGCCCTGGAGAAGCGCACCGACCATCTCGGCGCCGCCGCTCCCGCCCATGTCTCCCGGCAGCGGATCTGGCGGGTGCGCGCCCGGCAGGTCGTGTACGCGACCGGCGCGTACGAGCGTCCCGTCGCCTTCGACGACAACGACCGCCCCGGGATCATGCTGGCCGGATCGGCCCGCGCCTACCTCAACCGCTTCGGCGTCCTGCCCGGCCGGCGCGCGGTCGTGTTCACCACGAACGACAGCGCCTACCCGGCCGCGCTCGAACTGGCCGACGCGGGCGTGGAGATCGCCGCGGTGGCCGACGTCCGCGAGGAGGTGCCGGAGCACTGGCGGGCCGCCTGCGCCGAGCGCGGCATCGCCCTGCGCGCGGGCCATGTCGTCACCGGGACCAGCGGCATCGGCCATGTCACCCGCGCCCATGTCGCGTCCTTCGGCGGCGGGCTGCTCGGCGAACGGCACGGCGTGGACTGCGATCTGCTGCTCGTCTCCGGCGGCTGGAACCCGGCGGTGGCCCTGTTCAGCCAGGCCCGCGGCACCCTGCGCTACGCCCCCGCGATCGGCGCGTTCGTCCCGGCGGGCGCGCTGCGCACGGTGCGGACGGCGGGTGCGGTGAGCGGCGAGTTCACCCTCGCCGGGTGTCTCGCCGGGGGTGTGGAGGCGGCCCGGCAGGCGTTGTCCGAGCTCGGCGGGACGGGCCCGGGGGCGGGTGAGGTCACCCTGCCGACGCCGCCGACTCCGTCCCCCCTCCCGGACGGGGCGCCGACCCGGGTGCTGTGGCGGGTACCGAGCCCCCAGGAGGACCAGGACGGCACCGTCCAGTTCGTCGACCTCCAGCGGGACGCGACCGTCTCCGACGTGCTGCGGGCGACCGGGGCGGGCCTGCGCTCGGTGGAGCACGTCAAGCGGTACACGACGATCGGCACCGCCCACGACCAGGGCCGCACCTCGGGCGTGATGACCTCCGGCATCGTCGCGGAGGCGCTCGGCGTGGACATCGCCGACCTGGGCACCATGCGGCTGCGCCCGCCCGCCGTACCGGTGTCCTTCGCCGCCCTCGCGGGCCGCAACCGAGGTGCCCTGTTCGACCCGGTGAGGGTGACCGCGCTGCACCCCTGGCATGTGGAACAGGGCGCCCGGTTCGAGAACGTGGGCCAGTGGAAGCGGCCCTGGTACTACCCGAGGCCGGGCGAGACGATGGAGGAGTCCGTGCTGCGCGAATGCCGGGCGGCCCGTACCGGCGTCGCGATGATGGACGGCTCCACGCTCGGCAAGATCGATGTGCGGGGCCCGGACGCCGGGGTGCTCCTGGACCGGCTCTACACGAACCTGATGAGCACGCTGAAGGTCGGCCGGGTCCGCTACGGTGTGATGTGCGGCGTGGACGGCATGGCCCTCGACGACGGCACCGTGATCCGGGTGGCCGAGCAGGAGTACCTGCTCACCACGACCACCGGCAACGCGGCCAAGGTCTTCGAGTGGATGGAGGAGTGGCTCCAGACGGAGTGGCCCGACCTGCGCGTCCATCTCACCTCCGTCACCGAGCACTGGGTGACGATCCCCCTGGTCGGCCCGCGCTCCCGGGACGTACTGGCCCTGGTGGCACCGGAGTCGGACGTCGACAACGACGCCTTCCCCTTCATGTCGTGGCAGGACGCGACCGTCGCCGGGGTGGCGGCCCGTGTGTGCCGGATCAGCTTCTCCGGTGAACTCGCCTACGAGATCAACGTGCCCGCCTGGTACGGCATCACCGTGTGGAAGGCCCTGTACGAGGCGGGCCGGCCCTTCGGCCTGACGCCGTACGGCACCGAGACCATGCACGTGCTGCGCGCCGAGAAGGCGTATCCGATCATCGGGCAGGACACGGACGGCACCGTCACCCCGCAGGACCTGGGCATGGCGTGGGTGGTGTCGAAGAAGAAGCCGGACTTCGTGGGCAAGCGGTCCTTCGCCCGGAGCGAGAACCGACGGGAGGACCGCAAACAGCTGGTGGGACTCCTGCCCGTCGACGAGGGGTTCCTGCTCCCCGAGGGCGCACAGCTCATCGCCACGCCCGACGTCCCCGCCCCACCGGTCCCGATGCTCGGCCATGTCACCTCCAGCTACCGCAGCGACGCCCTCGGCCGCACCTTCGCCCTGGCTCTCGTGCGCTCCGGGACACGGCGCGTCGGCGAGACGCTGTACGTGCCGCTGGACGGCCGGACGATCCCGGTGACCGTGACCGAACCCGTGCTCTTCGACAAGGAGGGAGCTCGCCGTGACGGTTGAGACGCCGACCAGGTTCAGCCCGCTGTCCGAGTGGCAGGCGGCCTTCACCGCACTGCCGACCGGCATCACCATCGAGGAAGTCCCCTACCTCACCCAGCTCACCCTGCGGATGCCCCCCGGCGGCACCGCCGCACGCGCCGTGGAGTCCGTCCTGGGGATCGCCGCCCTGCCCGGCCCGCTGCGCGCCGAACGCGCCGGTGACGTCGAGGTGTTGTGGCTGGGCCCGGACGAATGGCTCCTGGTGGCACCCGACGGCCACCGGGACGACCTGCTCCCCCGGCTCCGCTCCGCCATCGGCGACGAGTTCGCCACGGTCACGGACGTCTCCGCCCAGCGCACGGCCCTGTCCCTGGCCGGCCCCCTGGTCCGCGAGGTCCTGGCGCAGGGCTGCGCGATCGACCTGGACGCCCGGGTGACGCCCGTCGGCGCCTGCCTCACGACCCTGCTGGCCCAGGCCCCGGTCACGCTCGTGGTGCACGGCGAGGGGGCGACGGCCGTACGCCTCCTGGTCCGCGCGTCGTTCTCCGCCTACCTGGCCACGTGGCTGGTGGACGCGTGCACGGAGTACGGGGGCGGCACCACGTGACCGACTTCGTCCTGACCCTCAGCTGCCCCGGACGCCCCGGCATCCTGCACGCCGTGACGTCCTTCCTCCTCGGCCACGGCTGCGACATCACCGAGCACCAGCAGTTCGACGACACCGACCAGGGCACCGTGTTCCTGCGCACGGGCTTCACCACGGCGGCCCCGGAATCGACGGTGGACAGCCTGCGCGAGGCGTTCACGCCGGTCGCGGCGTCGTTCGCGATGGACTGGCGGCTGCGGAACACGGCGGTCCGCCCCCGGATCCTGGTGATGGTGTCGAAGTTCGACCACTGCCTGGCCGAACTGCTCTACCAGTGGCGCAGCGCCGCCCTGGACGCCGAGATCGTCCTCGTCGTCTCCAACCACCCCGACCTCCGGCCCCTGGCGACGGCGGAGGGCGTGCCCTACGTACACATCCCGGTGACCGCCGGCACCAAGCCGCAGGCGGAGTCCCGGCTCCTGTCCCTGGTGGACGAACACCGCATCGACCTCGTCGTCCTCGCCCGCTACATGCAGGTCCTCTCCGACGACCTGTGCAAGCGGCTCGAAGGCCGGGCGATCAACATCCACCACTCCTTCCTCCCGAGCTTCGCCGGCGCCAAGCCCTACCACCAGGCCCACCGGCGCGGCGTGAAACTGGTCGGCGCGACCGCCCACTACGTCACGGCCGACCTCGACGAGGGCCCGATCATCGAGCAGGAGATCATCCGCGTCGACCACCGCGCCGCCCCCACCCGCCTCGTCACCGTAGGCCGCGACGCCGAACGCCTCGCCCTGACCCGAGCGGTCAACTGGCACTGCCAGGACCGCGTACTTCTGGACGGGAACCGGACGGTGGTGTTCGACTAGCCCACGTCCGG
The DNA here is from genome assembly GCF_044747265.1 of Streptomyces sp. NPDC090106. Classification (NCBI taxonomy): domain Bacteria; kingdom Bacillati; phylum Actinomycetota; class Actinomycetes; order Kitasatosporales; family Streptomycetaceae; genus Streptomyces; species Streptomyces sp. NPDC090106. The sequence goes on from NZ_JBIVDS010000018.1 coordinate 8,824, forward strand.
GACTGCGGGCCGGGAGTCAGCACCTAGAGCGGAACTCCGAACGTCAGGAAACGGGGAACCAGGCCGACAGTCGCTTGGCGATGACGGGCACGTCGACATGGTCCTGCGCGACGTCCTCCACGAACGGACCGGCGACGGAGTGCAGCAGTGCCGCCGCCTTCTCGTGCAGGGTGGGATACAGCTCGGCCCCGAACACATGGGTCCGGGGCCGTTCGACGGCTGACACGAGCAGCCCCATGTCACGCACGCTGTGCTCGGTGCCGTTGACCGCGCGGGCGATGGCCAGGATCTCGTCGATCTGGACACAGCGGACGTCGGTCACTTCAGGTGGTCCAGGATCTCCGCGTCACTGTCCATGAACTCCGCCAAGACGTCGTCGACCTTCAGCTCGGCCCGGTCCTGGGCGTCACGGATGGCCTCGATGGCGAGCTCCTGCTTGCTGCGACCCTCCCGACGAGCGCGCTCGGTGAGCTTCACGTCGAGGTCGTCGGGGAGTCGAGGTGTCATGGCCATACAGCGATGATGCCTGACTGGTATCTGTCGGGCGAGGGGATACCCGCCCCGACTGCCCGAGGCACGAAGCCGCAGCTCAGCTCCCCTTCCCCACCGGCTCCAGCACCGCCACGCACTCCACATGATGCGTCATCGGGAACAGATCGAACACCCGCAGCATCCGCACCCGGTACCCCCCGTCCCGGAAGTACCCGAGGTCCCGAGCCAGCGCGGCCGGATCGCAGGCCACGTAGGCGATCCGCCGCGCGCCCAGGCCCGCGAGGTGCTGGACCGTCTTGCGGCCGGCGCCCGCGCGGGGCGGGTCGAGGACGATGAGGTCGACCTCGGTGATCCCCGTGCGCGGGAGCACCGTCTCGACCTTGCCCTGTTCGATGCGGACCCGGTCGAAGGAGGCGAGGTTGTGCCGGGCGTCCTCGACGGCCCGCTTGCCGGACTCGATGCCGAGCACCGCGCCCTTCTCGCCGAGCCGGTCGGCGAGGGCGCCCGCGAAGAGGCCCACCCCGCAGTACAGGTCGAGCGCCATCTCGCCCTTGCGCGGCAGCAGGCCCTGCATGACCGCCTTGACGAGGGTGTCGGCGGCCATCGGGTGGACCTGCCAGAAGCCGCCGCTGCCCACCCGGTGGGTCCGGCCGTCCGCGCGCTCCCGCACGAAGCCGCGGCCGTGGACGCGGTGGATGCCGCCGTCGTTCTCGTCGACACGCATCACGGAGACGGGCCTGTCGAGTTCGACGAGCGGGAGGCGGGCGCCCGGCCGGGGTTCCAGGATGACCATGCGGTCCTGCGAGCCCGTCGCCGCGATGGCCTCCACGGACGCCATCCCGGCCCAGTCGCGGTCCTCGACGCCCAGTTCGCTGACACCCGGCGCGGCGATCATGCAGTGGTCGATCGGCTCGACCTCGTGGGAGCGGTGGCGGCGCAGACCGGCGTTGCCGTCGGCGTCGACCGCGTACTGCACGCGCGTGCGCCACTGCGGGACCTGGCCGGGGGGCAGCTTGTCGCCCTCGGCCGGCATGACCGTGCCGTCCCAGCCGGCCTCCTCGGGCGTGAGCCCGGCGAGCCGCTGCAACTGCTCGGCGACGACCTCGCCCTTGAGCCGCCGCTGGGCCCCCGGCTTGGCGTGCTGCCAGTCGCAGCCGCCGCAGCGGCCGGGCCCGGCGAAGGGACAGGGCGCCTCCACCCGGTCCTTGGACGCGTCGAGGATCTCCACGGCGTCCGCGCGCAGGAACCGGGCCCCCTCCTCACCGTCCGTGACCCGCGCGACGACCCGCTCGCCGGGCAGCGCGTGCCGGACGAACAGGACCTGGCCGTCGACCGTGCGGGCGATGCAGTGCCCGCCATGGGCGACGGGCCCGACCTCGACCTCGAAGTCCGTCCCCACCAGCGATTTCTTCGGTTCTGCCTGCATGGCGGGATGACTCCACAACGTCAAGGGGAAAGGGGGATGGGGATGGAGAACGGACGGGAAGGCCCGGGACAAGGAACAGCAGCCCACCAGTCTACTTCGGCGGCACCGCCCGATTCGCCGCGTACTTCACCGCGTACTTCGCCGCCCGATTCGCCGCCTACTTCGCCGTCTCCTTCGTCCGGTCCTCGGCCGGTCCACGCCGCACCGCGCCCGGCGCGCTCCAGTCCTGCCGCTTGCGGGCCCGGTTGCGGGCCGCCTCGGAGGACTCCAGCTGGTACGGCACCGAGGTGACCATGACACCCGGTGTGAACAGCAGCCGTCCCTTGAGCCGCAGCGCGCTCTGGTTGTGCAGCAGGTGCTCGTACCAGTGTCCGACCACGTACTCGGGGATGATCACGGAGACGACGTCCCGCGGCGACTCCTTGCGCAGCCCCTTCACGTACTCGATGACCGGCCGGGTGATCTCCCGGTACGGCGAGTCGAGCACCTTCAGCGGGACGCTGATCCCGCGCCGCTCCCACTCGTCGCGCAGCGCCTTCGTCTCCGCCGGGTCGACGTTGACGCTCAGCGCCTCCAGGGTGTCCGAGCGCAGCAGCTTGGCGTAGGCCAGGGCCCGCAGCGTCGGACGGTGGATGCGGGAGATGAGGACGACGGAGTGGACCCGGGAGGGGCGGACGCTGTCGTCGCTGGGGCCCTCGGGCGCCGCGATCTCCTCGGCGACCCGGTCGTAGTGCTTACGGATCGCGGTCATCGTCGCGTAGAAGATGCACATGCCGAGGAGGGCGACCCACGCGCCGTGCGTGAACTTCGTGACGAGGACGACGACCAGCACCAGGCCGGTGAAGAACGCGCCGAACGCGTTGATCGCGCGCGAGCGGACCATGTGGCGGCGCTTGGCCTGGTCCCGTTCCGTGGCCAGGTGGCGGTTCCAGTGCCGGACCATGCCGGTCTGGCTGAGCGTGAAGGACACGAACACGCCGACGATGTAGAGCTGGATGAGGCGGGTCGAGTCGGCGCCGTAGATCCACACCAGCAGTCCGGCGGCGCTCGCGAGGAGCACGATGCCGTTGGAGAAGGCCAGCCGGTCGCCGCGGGTGTGCAGCTGACGGGGCAGGTAGCGGTCCTGGGCGAGGATCGCGCCGAGCAGCGGGAAGCCGTTGTAGGCGGTGTTGGCCGCCAGGAACAGCACGAGTGCCGTCGCCGCCGCCAGCACGATGAACAGGAGGCTGCCCTTGCCGAAGACGGCCTCGGCGACCTGCGAGATCACCGGGTTCTGGACGTAGCCCGAACCGACCGCGGCACCGTCCTTGATCAGGTCCTCCGCCGGGTTCTCGGCCATCCGGACCTTGGTGACCATGGCGAGGGCGATGATGCCGCAGAACATGGTGACGGCCAGCAGGCCCATCATCGCGAGCGTGGTCGCCGCGTTCTTCGACTTGGGCTTGCGGAACGCCGGGACACCGTTGGAGATGGCCTCGACGCCGGTCAGCGCGGCACAGCCGGAGGAGAAGGCCCGCAGCAGCAGGAAGACCAGCGCGAATCCGGCCAGCCCCTGGTGCTCGGCCTTGATCTCGTACGACGCGGTCGGCGCCAGCATGGTGTCGTCGAGGACCAGTCCGCGGAACGCGCCCCACGCGATCATGATGAAGACGCCGGCGACGAAGACGTACGTCGGGATCGCGAACAGCGAGCCGGACTCCTTCACGCCGCGCAGGTTCATCAGGGTGAGCAGCACGATCACCGCGATGGCGCAGAGCACCTTGTGCTCCACGACGAAGGGCACCGCGGAGCCGAGGTTCTCGATGCCGGAGGCGATCGACACGGCGACGGTCAGGACGTAGTCGACGAGCAGGGCGCTGGCGACGGTCAGGCCCGCCTTGGGGCCGAGGTTGGTGTTGGCGACCTCGTAGTCGCCGCCGCCGCTCGGATACGCGTGCACGTTCTGCCGGTAGGAGGCGACCACCGTGAACATCAGCACGACGACCGCGACCGCGATCCAGGGGCTGAAGTGGTAGGCCGACACGCCCGCGATGGACAGGACCAGCAGCACCTCGCCGGGCGCGTACGCGACGGAGGAGAGCGGGTCGGAGGCGAAGACTGGGAGGGCGATGCGCTTCGGCAGGAGCGTTTCCCCGAGCCGGTCACTGCGCAGTGCGCGCCCGATCAGGATCCGTTTGGGCACGTCGGTCAGTTTGGACACAACAGAGAATCGTAGGCGTTCGAACGGGTGCCCAACCACCCTCCCCCACTCTCGACACGCGCCGGCCGCGCCACCCCCGTCCCGACGTCGGCCGTTCGTCTGCCCTACGGGTGAAATCGGCGGGCTCCCGGCACCGGCTTGCCCGGTCGCCCCGGTCCCCATGCCTATATGACAAGACACCCACCCCCGGAGGTCCCATGGAGTTCGTCGGCGCCGTCGTCACCCTGCTCGGCCTCGCGGTCCTCGCGGCCGCCAGCCTGCGCAGCATCAGCCGCCGCTGATCGCACCGGGCCCTGCACGGGGGTGCCCGGCGCGGACCGCGCGTGTGTAGCTTGGTGGCCGGTCTGAGACCCTGGTGGAGCCAAGTCAACGACTCTTGACATTCGTCATTCGGAAGGACGGTCGTGCACATCGTCATCATGGGCTGCGGGCGAGTGGGTTCCGCTCTCGCCCAGACCCTGGAGCAACAGGGGCACACGGTCGCCGTGATCGACCAGGACCCCACCGCCTTCCGTCGACTGGGCTCCGGATTCGGGGGCCGCCGGGTCACCGGGGTCGGCTTCGACCAGGACACCCTGCGTGAAGCGGGCATCGAGGAGGCCGGCGCGTTCGCCGCCGTCTCCAGCGGCGACAACTCCAACATCATCGCCGCCCGGGTGGCCCGCGAGATGTTCGGCATCGAGAACGTCGCGGCCCGGATCTACGACCCCCGGCGTGCCGAGGTCTACCAGCGCCTCGGCATCCCGACGGTGGCCACGGTCCGCTGGACCGCCGACCAGATGCTGCGCCGGCTGCTGCCCTCCGGTGCCGAGCCGCTGTGGCGCGATCCCACCGGTGGCGTCCAGCTCGCCGAGGTGCACACCTCGCCGTCCTGGGTGGGCCAGCGCATCAGCAGGCTCCAGGAGGAGACGGGCGTCAGGGTGGCGTTCCTCACCCGGCTCGGCGAGGCGATCCTGCCCACGTCGCAGACGGTGCTCCAGGAGGGCGACCTGGTGCACGTGATGATGCGCACCGACGAGGTCGACAAGGTCGAGGCGTCCTTCGCCAAGGGCCCCGAGGACGAGGGTGGTCACTGATGAGGGTCGCCATTGCCGGTGCCGGCGCGGTGGGCCGCTCGATCGCGGGCGAACTGCTGGAGAACGGCCACGAGGTCCTTCTCGTCGACAAGGCGCCGACCGCCATCTCGGTCGAGCGCGTCCCGCAGGCGGAGTGGCTGCTCGCCGACGCCTGTGAGATCACCTCCCTGGACGAGGCGGCGCTCCAGCGCTGCAACGTGGTGATCGCCGCGACCGGCGACGACAAGGTGAATCTCGTCGTCTCCCTGCTCGCGAAGACGGAGTACGGCGTTCCGCGTGTCGTCGCCCGGGTGAACAACCCGAAGAACGAGTGGCTGTTCAACGAGTCGTGGGGCGTGGACGTCGCCGTCTCGACGCCGCGCCTGATGTCCGCCCTGGTCGAGGAGGCGGTGAGCGTCGGCGACCTGGTCCGGCTGCTGCGCTTCAGCCACGGCGACGCCAACCTCGTCGAGCTGACCCTGCCCGAGGAGTCGGCCCTGGCCGGCACCCAGGTCGGCGACGTGGAGTGGCCCGAGGACACCTCCCTGGTGACGATCATCCGCGGCACCCGCGTCCTGACCCCCACCCGGGAGGACTCCCTGGAGGCCGGTGACGAGCTCCTCTTCGTGGCCGCCCAGGCCCGCGAGGAGCAGCTGGAGGACCTGCTGTCGGTGCGCCGCGAGGACGCGAGCTGACGCCGCCGGACGGTACGACGACGAGGGGCGCCCCGGATGTCCGGGGCGCCCCTCGTCGTCGTACGGGTGGGAGCTACGACTCGCGGCGGTGGCGGGCGCCCGCGGTCTCGCCGTGCTCCGCGGCGGTCTCCCCGCGTTCGGCGGCGCGGGCGGCCTTGCGCTCCTCCTCCGCCTTCTCGGCGGCCTCCATCTCGGCGAACACGTCGATGGGGGCGGGCGCCTTGGCGAGGAAGACCCAGGTCAGCCAGACGGCGAGCAGGAACGGCGGGATCTTCAGGGCGACCAGGACCCAGCCGAACTGGGTGGTGTCGGCCCACCAGTAGAGCGGGAAGAGGATCGCGCACTTGGCGAGCAGGATCAGGCCCCAGGCCCAGCTGGCCTTCGCGTACGCCTTCTTCCGGCCGGGGTTGCGGGTGCGCCAGGAGAGGTTCTCCTTGAACACCGGGCCGAGCATCAGGCCGATCAGCGGGACACCGCACAGCGTGGTGACGATGTAGGCGATGGCCAGGCCCAGCGTGTAGAGCATGCCGGGCAGGTAGAAGTCCTTGGCGTTGCCGGTCATCATCGCGAAGACGACGCCGAAGGCGACACCGAAGACACCGCTGAAGGCGTGCTTGACGGTGTCCTTCGTCACGAGCCGGACCACGACCAGGACGATCGACACCGCGAGGGCGGCGATCGCGGACATGTGGAGGTCCTTGTTGATCGTGAAGATCGTGACGAAGAGGAGGCCGGGCAGCACCGTCTCGATCATGCCCCGCAGGCCTCCGAAGGCCTCGAACAGCGCGGCCTCGGTCACCGCCCGGGCGTCCTGCTGATCGGTCTCTTCGGTCGGCTTGTCGAGCGACGTCACCGGCTACTCCCTACCGAGGGGTCTCAGTTCGTACTTCGGGTTGAACAGCACCCGGCGGCCCCGGCTCATCGAGATCCGGCCCGATGCGATCAGCCTGCGCCCCGGTTCGATTCCCACGATGGAGCGTCTGCCGAGCCACACCACGTCGAGTGCGGCGGAGCCGTCGAACAGCTCGGCCTCCAGCGCCGGGACACCGGCTCTGGGGCGCAGCGTGACCGTGCGCAAGGTACCAGTAACGGTCACGATCTGTCGGTCGTGGCAGTCACCGATCCTGGTGCATCCGGCGGTCTCGGCGTCCTCCCGCAGCTCCTCCGACTCCAGGTCCTCCTGGGACGAGGAGAGCCGGTCGAGCATGCGCCGGAAGCGGCCCGCCGGCTTCTCGGAACGCGGAACAGCACTCATATGTGAAGCGTACCGGGGTGCGCTGACACCTTCGTACCCGCCGCCCTACCGCTCGAACCGGTATCCCATGCCGGGCTCGGTGATGAAGTGCCGCGGATGCGAGGGGTCCGTCTCCAGCTTCCGTCTGAGCTGGGCCATGTACACCCGCAGGTAGTTCGTCTCGGTGCCGTACGAGGGTCCCCAGACCTCCTGGAGGAGCTGGCGCTGGCTGACCAGACGGCCGGTGTTGCGCACCAGCACCTCCAGCAGGTGCCACTCGGTGGGGGTGAGCCGTACGTCCCGGCCGTCGCGGTGGACCTTCTTGGCGGCGAGGTCGACGGTGAACCCCTCGGTCTCGACGGTCGTGACGTCGTCGTCGCCGGGGCCGACCGGTTCGGCGCGGCGCACGGCGGCCCGCAGCCGGGCGAGGAGTTCGTCCATGCCGAAGGGCTTGGTGACGTAGTCGTCGGCGCCCGCGTCGAGCGCCTCGACCTTCTCGTCGGAGGAGTGCCGGGCGGACAGCACCAGGATCGGCACCCGGGTCCAGCCGCGCAGCCCCCGGATGACCTCGACGCCGTCCATGTCGGGCAGGCCCAGGTCCAGCACGACGACGTCCGGGTGGCGGGCGGCGGCGAGCTGGAGGGCGGTGGCACCGTCGTGGGCCGCGTCGACCTCGTACTTGCGGGCCTTGAGGTTGATCACGAGGGCACGCACGATCTGCGGCTCGTCGTCGACCACCAGCACCCTGGTGGGGGTCTGGGGGGTGCCCGCGGTCGGGCTCAGCATGGGGCCTGCCTTTCGGTGGTGCGTCGTTCCGCGGAGCCCGGCGGGGCCGCTCGCAGGGTGAGGACCATGGTGAGCCCTCCCCCGGGTGTGTCCTCGGCGTTCAGGGTGCCGCCCATCGACTCGACGAAGCCGCGTGCGACGGCGAGGCCGAGCCCGACGCCCGCCCCGCGCGGGGCGTCGCCGTAGCGCTGGAAGGGCTCGAAGATGCGTTCCTTGGCGTCGTCGGGGACGCCGGGCCCCCGGTCGGCCACCCGGACCTCCACGCGGTCGGCGAGGGCGCTGGCGGCCACCAGGACGCGCCGGCCGTCGGGGCTGTACTTGACGGCGTTCTCGACGAGGTTGGCCACGGCCCGCTCCAGCAGCCCGGCGTCGACGGCGACCATGGGCAGCGTCTCCGGGATGTCGAGGTCGGCGCTGTCCTCCGGGACGCCGCCGAGCGCCATCGGGACGACCTCGTCCAGGTCGATCTCCCGGATGAGCGGGGTGACGGTGCCGGTCTGGAGGCGGGACATGTCGAGGAGGTTGCCCACGAGGTGGTCGAGGCGGTCCGCGCCCTCCTCGATGCCCGCGAGCAGCTCGGCCCGGTCCTCCTCGGACCAGGCCACGTCGTCGGAGCGGAGGGAGGAGACGGACGCCTTGATCCCGGCGAGGGGGGTGCGCAGGTCGTGGCTGACGGCGGCCAGCAGGGCGGTGCGGATGCGGTTGCCCTCGGCGAGGGCGCGGGACCGGTCGGCCTCCTCCTGGAGGCGGCGCCGGTCCAGGACGACCGCGGCCTGGGCGGCGAAGGCGGCCAGCACGCGCCGGTCCTCGGCGGGCAGCACCCGGCCGGTCAGGGCGAGCGCCATGTGGTCGCCGACGGGGACGTCCACGTCGGCGTCCTCGGGCCGTTCCAGCGGGCGGTCCGCCCCGGCGCGGCCCGCGCAGGTCCAGGGCGCGACGTCGCTCTCCCGCTCCAGCAGGGCCGCCGTCTCCATCCCGAAGGTCTCGCGGACGCGTTCGAGGAGTTCCTCCAGGCCGGTCTCGCCGCGCAGCACGTTGCCGGCGAGGAAGGACAGGATCTCCGACTCGGCCCGCAGCCGGGCGGCCTGGTGGGTGCGGCGGGCGGCGAGGTCGACGACGGAGGCCACGGACACCCCGACCCCGACGAAGATCAGGATGGCGACGATGTTCTTCGGGTCGGCGATGGTCCAGTGGTGCAGGGGCGGTGTGTAGAAGTAGTTCAGCAGCAGCGAGCCGACCGCCGCCGAGGCCAGCGCGGGCAGCAGTCCGCCGAGCAGGGCGGCGGCGACGGTCGCGGCCAGGAACAGCAGCATGTCGTTGGCGAGGCCGAGGTCCACGATGTTCAGCAGCAGGGCCATGAGGACGGGGCCGACGACGCCGACGAGCCAGCCCCACACGATCCGGCCCCGCCCGAGCCGGGCCCCGCGCGCGACGGGCAGTCCGCGGCCCTTGGCGACCTCGTCGTGGGTGACGATGTGGACGTCGAGGTCGGATCCCGACTCCCGGGCGACGGTGGCTCCGACGCCGGGCCCGAAGACGTACTGCCAGGCCTTGCGACGGGAGGAGCCGAGGACGATCTGGGTGGCGTTGGCTCCGCGCGCGAAGTCCAGGAGGGCGGCGGGGATGTCATCGCCGACGACGTGGTGGAAGGTGCCGCCGAGGTCCTCGACGAGGGTGCGCTGGTCGGCGAGTTCCTTCGGGGAGGCGGAGGTCAGGCCGTCGCTGCGGGCGATGTACACGGCGAGCACCTCGCCGCCGGCGCCCTTCTCGGCGAGCCGTGACGCGCGGCGGATCAGGGTCCGCCCCTCGGGGCCGCCGGTGAGTCCGACGACGATCCGCTCGCGCGATCCCCAGATCCGGGAGACCCGGTGGTCGCTGCGGTACTGCTTCAGGTACTCGTCGACCCGGTCGGCGACCCAGAGCAGGGCCAGCTCGCGCAGGGCGGTGAGGTTCCCGGGCCGGAAGTAGTTGGACAGGGCCGCGTCGACCTTGTCGGGCTGGTAGACGTTGCCGTGGGCCATGCGGCGGCGCAGCGCCTGCGGCGACATGTCGACGAGTTCGATCTGGTCGGCGCGGCGGACGATCTCGTCGGGCACGGTCTCGCGCTGGCGCACCCCCGTGATGGACTCGACGACGTCGCCGAGGGACTCCAGGTGCTGGATGTTGACGGTCGACACGACGTCGATCCCGGCGGCGAGCAGTTCCTCGACGTCCTGCCAGCGCTTGGCGTTGCGGGAGCCGGGGACGTTGGTGTGGGCGAGTTCGTCGACGAGCGCGACGGCGGGGGCGCGGCGCAGCACGGCGTCCACGTCCATCTCCTCGAAGGTGCCGCCCCGGTACTCCAGCTCGCGGCGCGGCACCTGCTCCAGGCCGTGCAGCATCACCTCGGTGCGGGGCCTGCCGTGGTGCTCCACGAAGGCCACCGCGCAGTCGGTGCCGCGTTCGACGCGCCGGTGCGCCTCGGCGAGCATGGCGTACGTCTTGCCGACGCCCGGTGCCGCACCGAGGTAGATCCGAAGCTTGCCGCGTCCCATGGCCTCATTGTCTTCCAGGTCACCGCTGTGTACGCAGCGTCGACCCTACGTCCAGCAATCTCGACAATTGGGGCGGAGTCGGGGGCGGGGCACGTCTTTGACACAACCCTGACGGCCCGGCGCCCGACCCGGCACCCGGCGCCCTGCCTGATACCGGCTCGGCGCCGGCCCCGTGCGCGCCTCAAGGCTCGACGATCTCCGCGTCGCCGAGTTCCAGCACCCGGTCGGCCAGGTCCGGCAGGGTCGTGCCGTGGGTGGCGACGAGCGCGGATGGGGGTCCCCCCGGTCGAGCGAAGCCGAGAGCCGGGCTGTTGGCGAGGGTGCGGGCGATGGCCACGCGCTGCTGCCGACCGCCGGAGAGTTCCCCGGGCCCCTGTCCCGCGCGGTCGGCGAGCCCCACCAGGGACGGCAGCGGCTCGACGCGCTCCTCACGCGCGCGTGCCTCGACGCGGCGCAGCCGCAGGGGGACGCCGACGTTCTCGGCGGCGGTGAGGATCGGGATCAGCCCGAAGGACTGGAACACGAACCCGACCCGGTCCCGGCCAGGACTCGTGGACGTTCTCCACCCCCACCATGGCCGCGCCGACCACCTGGTTCATCCGCCGATCCCCCGTACGACCGCCGGCCGGGCGCCGGTCCCTCATCCGGCGCCCGGCCCTTCGACGGTGTCAGCTGAGGTTGTCCCCGTGGGTGAGGGTCTCCCAGGCGACGAAGAGGTTGTTGCTGCCCGCCGGGCGGTTGTTCTGGGTGAGGGTCTGGGTGTTGGTCATGGCGATGCCCAGCCGGTTGTGGAGGGCGTTGTAGCCGACCTCGGTGACCGGTCCGAGCCCCAGGTTCAGCGAGCCGCCGCACAGCCAGCTGGGTACGGCGGTGCCGAGCTGGTACTTGGACTGGAACCCGAGGGCCTGCCGGAGCCGTTCGCCGACGTCGGTGCCGTAGAGATCCTGGCCCTGGATGCGGCTGGTCTCGGCGACGTGCGAGATGGCGGAGATGCCGTAGCCGGTGTGCGTGAGGTCGCGGCAGGTCTCCTGGGTGAGGCCGGTGACGAAGGTGGACTGGCCCTGCCAGTAGGAGACGATCTTGGCGGTGGTGTTCAGGTTCTGGCTCGGCACGGTCTTCGGCACGTCGCCGTCGGAGGCGAGGTAGACGTAGGCGGCGGTGCGGGTGCGGAACCTGGCCATGGCCGAGTCCCAGACGCCCTTGTCCTCCAGGAAGACGGAGATGCCGATGGCGGCCTCCGTCATCGACAGCTCCCAGTTCCCGTTGGAGTTGGAGCCGTTGACGATCTCCGGCAGATAGACGTTGCGGAGCATGGTCCCGAAGCGCCCGGAGTTGGACCAGCCGCCGGTGTACGTGTACTTGATGATCTCGGCGGCCCTGGGCCAGGTGGAGCCCGCCCAGCCGGTCTGGAGCGGCGCGTTGCTGTTGGTGTGGTCCGTGATGACGGCGGACCAGGCGTCCATGAGCTGGATGGACTTCTGCGCGTACCGGGCGTCGCGCGTGATGTACCAGGCGAGGGCGTTGGTGTACGCGGCTATGGCGTCCTCGCGCTCGTCGGTGCAGCCGTAGTTGGGGTTGGAGTAGGAGCCGCACTCGACGACCGAGCGGGGCGCCGGGGTGCGGTTCTGGTCGGCGTACTTGCTCGCCATCATCTGGTCGAAGGCGCCCTTCCAGGGCTGGGCGCCGGCGTTGACCTTGGTCCGGGCGAAGTCCAACTGCGCCTGGGAGACGGTGACTCCGGGGTGCACGAAGGTGGTGGGGGCGGCCTCGGCGGAGGGCGGCGCGGCGACGACGACTCCGGCGACGAGCGCCGCGACGGCGACGAGGAGTCCGGTTGTTCTGCGCATACGTGGGGGGCCTTCCGTTCTCGTATGTGAACGTGAAGCGCCTTTATGAACAGACGCGTTGGCCCGAGAAGATAGGTACAGACCATTTCCGCGTCAAGGGTCCGGGCACGGAAAAGGGCCGCACCCGCGATGGGGTACGGCCCTCTTCGTGAACCTGGTGGACCCGGTGGAGCTCCGGCAGGTCTCTAGCGGACCTCGGTGATCTCCGGGCCGCGCTGGAGCTGGCCCATGCCGCCGGAGAAGCGGGAGCCCTCCTCCTGCTGCTGGACGCCCTCGGGGACCATCTGCGCGTCGTTCGGCAGCTTGAGGACGATCGGGTCGCGAGGCGCCATCGGGCCCTCGCCGCGGACCACGACCGTGTCCCGGAAGATCTGCTCCAGGAGCCCGGCGGCCTGCGGCTGCACCGCGCCCTGGCCCGAGATCACCCCGCGCAGGAACCAGCGGGGACCGTCCACACCGACGAACCGCACGACCTGGAAGCCGCCCGTGCCGTCCGGCAGCTGCACCGGCACCTGGGCGCGCAGCTCCCAGCCGAGGGAACCCTCGACCTCGTCGACGATGCCGCCCTGCTGGGTGATGCCGGAGCCGATCTCCTCGCGCACCTCGCCCCAGATGCCCTCGCGCTTGGGGGCGGCGAAGGCCTGGAGCTGGACCGCGCTGTCGCGCAGCACGACGGTCGCCGCGACGATCGCGTCACCCGCGACCTCGACCCGCAGCTCCATCCCGTCGACACCCGGGACGAACAGTCCTCCGAGGTCCACACGGCCCTCGGAGGGGTCGCTCACCTCGGTGCTGTCCCAGGGGCCCTCGGGACGCGGCGCGGGCTCCAGCCGTACGCGCTCGCGCTCTTCGTCGTCCGCCTCAGCGCCGACACTGTCGACGACCTGCTCGGCCTCGCCGGCCGCGCCCTCGGCGGCATCCTTCTTCTTGCGACGTCCGAACACGTCACTGTCCTTCCCGGTCGGATACGACCGAAGCGTATCGATTCCCACCCGCCCGGCCGCCGACGGCGGCCTGACCGCTTGTGCTGTTCGCCCCGGTCACCGCGGCATGGCCTCCGGTGGACCCGAAGCCCCCTTCGGCCCGCGCCGAGTCGGGCAGCTCCGCGACCTCCCGGAAGCTCACCCGCTCGACCTGCTGGACGACCAGTTGGGCGATCCGGTCGAAGCGCTCGAACCGTACGCTGTCGTGCGGGTCGAGATTCACCACGATCACCTTGATCTCCCCACGGTACCCGGCATCAACCGTCCCCGGGGCATTCACGAGAGCGACACCGCAGCGGGCGGCGAGACCGGATCGCGGGTGCACGAAGGCCGCGTACCCCTCCGGGAGCGCCACGGACACCCCCGTGGGCAGCACGGCCCGCTCCCCGGGCTTCAGTTCGCGGCCCTCGGTGGTGCGCAGATCGGCCCCCGCGTCACCGGGGTGCTCGTACGACGGAAGCGGTACGTCGGGGTCGACGCGCCGGATCAGCACGTCCAGGGGCTCACGGCTCACGGGTTCACCTCGAAGGCACGGGCACGCCGGATCCGGTCCGGGTCGCTCATGGCGGCCTGGATCTCCTCCGGACGGCCGTTGTCGATGAAGTGGTCGACCTTCACCTCGACGAAGAGCGCGTCCGCGCGGACCGCGACGGGCCCTTCGGGACCACCGATCCGCCCGGTGGCGGTCGAGTAGATCTTGCGTCCGGCGACGGCCGTGACCCGGGCCTCCAGGTGCAGCACCGTGTCCACGGGCACCGGCCGCACGAAGTCCGTCTCCAGCCGTCCGGTCACCGCGATCGTGCGCAGCAGCCAGTTCAGCGAGCCGAGCGTCTCGTCGAGGGCGGTCGCGAGGACGCCGCCGTGCGCGAGGCCGGGGGCTCCCTGGTGGGCGGGGCGCACGGTGAACTCGGCGGTCACCGAGACCCCCTCGCCCGCGCGCGCCTCCAGGTGCAGTCCGTGGGCCTGTTCGCCGCCGCAGCCGAAGCACTGGCCGTAGTGCGCGCCGAGCGGCTCGCCGGGCGCGGGCGCGTCGGGGTGACGTACCGGCGGTGCGGCGTCGGCGGGAGGCTCGAGAGCTGCGGAAGTACCACTCACAGGCGCAGACCTTACCCGCGAGTCCCCCCACTTCTAACACCGTGCCAAGCTTGGGTTCATGCAGCTCTCCGCGACCCCGTACGAAGAACGCCTCACCGCCCCCCGTTCCTGGTGGCTGATCTCGTTCCTGGTCGGGGTCTCCTTCGCCCTGATCCTGCTGCCGTTCGGCACCCTGCCGCTGCTCGGCGGGCTGGTCGGCGGCACCGCGGCGGCGGCCGTGGTCGCCAGCTCCTACGGCTCCCAGCGCATCCGGGTCGTGGGCGGCTCGCTGATCGCAGGGGAGGCGAAGATCCCGGTCACGGCCCTGGGCGAGGCGGAGATCCTGGACCCGGAGGAGGCGCGCGCCTGGCGCACGTACAAGGCCGACACCCGCGCCTTCCTGCTGCTGCGCGCCTACATCCCGAGGGCGCTGAAGGTGACGGTCACCGACCCCGAGGACCCGACGCCGTACCTGTACCTGTCGACGCGTGAGCCGGAGCGGCTGGCCGAGGCGCTGCGGGAGGCCCGTGAGGCGGCGCGGGAAGCCGCGTAGAACATTCGCGCGAGGGGTCGCCCGGGAGGGCTTCGGCGCCGCTCGGCGGCCCCCGGGAATCTCACCGAACTCTTACCGGTCGTGGTCGCCGCGGCCCAGTTCCCTCGCGATGTCGCCGATCTCCAGCGGATCGGCCGGGGCCTCCAGGGGCGGAAGCGCGTCGAGGGCGTCCCACGGCACCTGTGTCCTGCGGAGGTCCGCGCGGATGCGGGAGGCGAGCTTCCTGGTGTCACGGCGGTTCATGACCGCGCCCACGGCCGCGCCGATCATGAACGGCAGCAGATTGGGCAGGTCCCTGATCATGCGTTTCATGATCTGCTGGCGCAGCTGCTGTCTCATCTGGCCACCGAGGGCCGAGTTGAACGACGACGGTTTCCTCACGTCGATGCCGCGCTCCCCCGACCAGGAGTTCAGGTAGGCGGTGCTGCGTTCCTTGAGGTTGCCGGACGGACGTACGCCGTAGACCTCGTGGAGCTCGGCGATGAGCTTCAGCTCGATCGCGGCGACTCCGGTGATCTCCGCCGCGAGCTCCGTGGGCATCGCGGGCGGGACGGGCAGCATGGCCGCCGCGCCGACGCCGGCTCCCACGGTCGCGGAGGCCGCCGAGGCGCCCGCCACGAGCTTGTCGGCGAGCTCTTCGGGCCCCAGGCCCGGGAACTGCCTGCGCAGCGTCCCGAGGTCGCGTACGGGGATCCGCGGGGCGTTGTCGATGATGCGGTCGGCGAGGTACGCGAGGCCCGCGCGAGCGCGGCTGCCGCCCTTGCGGACGCCTTCGTTGACCTTGTCGCGGATGACCGCCGCCCGCCGCCTCGCGACGGGCGCGGGATTTCCTGCTGCGGTCGCCGGGAGGTCACCCCGGTCGGCCACCGGTTCGAGCGAGGCCGATCCCGTACCGGACGCTTCCGTGCCGGATGCGTCCGTACCGGATGAGCCTCGCCCGTCTTCACGTCCACGCGCGCCGTGAGGGCCGTCGGGCAGCCCTTGGTCCGCTCCCGGCAGGGGGGAGCGGCGCTTCCAGGGAGGGGTCGAGCCAGTCATGCCCGACCCGTCCTCAGTCGCAGTCGCGGCAGATCGGCTGACCGTTCTTCTCCCGGGCCAGCTGGCTGCGGTGGTGCACCAGGAAGCAGCTCATGCAGGTGAACTCGTCCGCCTGCTTGGGCATGACCCTGACGGCCAGCTCTTCGTTCGAAAGGTCGGCGCCGGGCAGTTCGAGGCCTTCGGCGGCCTCGAACTCGTCGACGTCCACGGCGGAGGTCGACTTGTCGTTCCTCCGGGCCTTCAGTTCTTCAAGGCTGTCCGAGTCGACGTCGTCGTCGGTCTTGCGTGGGGTGTCGTAATCCGTTGCCATGTCGCTCTCCCCCTCTGGGTGTCTGCGGTGTCTCCAGCGCACGTAACGCGTGAGAGGCCGGACTTGTGCCCGACCTGAGGCGGAGATTTTGCCTCACATCAAGGTCTGTTACTCAATCGACACCCAACCGGACTCCTCACGAGTGATCGGTTGGGATGGCGAGGAGGACCGTACACGGTCCGATTACCGCACTTCAAAGGCGTCTCACCGTGTACTTCCCGTGATCTGGACCCCCGAAAACCCGGATTTTCCCGACTTTCCGACGCCTTTCTTGATCACTGAGAGTAGATGGCCGGAAATTCGCCCATGTGATCGATCACACACGGTACCTCGGGAGAGGTGTCCCGAAAATTCCGCGCAAAGCGAACAAGCCAAGGAATGGTGATCGCCGAAATGCCCGGCGATCAGACCGGAAGTATCACCCGCATCACGAGTCCTCCCCCCTCGCGCGGCTGCGCGTAGATGTGCCCGCCGTGCGCCCGGGCGACCGAGCGGACGATCGACAGACCGAGCCCGACGCCCTTGTCGCTGCCGGTGCGATCGGCGCCCCGCAGCCGCTTGAACGGCTCGAAGAGGTTGTCCACCTCGTACGCCGGGACGACGGGGCCGGTGTTCGTGACGACCAGGACGGCCTGGCCGTGCTGGATCTCGGTGGTGACCTCGACCCAGCCGTCCTCCGGAACGTTGTACCGCACGGCGTTCTGGACGAGGTTCAGCGCGATGCGCTCCAGCAGCACGCCGTTGCCCTGCACGACAGCGGGTTGACGCTCGCCGCGGATCACGACCCCCTTGGCGTCCGCCTCCGCGTGCACCTGGTCGACGGCCTGCTCGGCGACCTCGGCGAGGTCTACCGGCTTGCGCTCGACGATCTGGTTGTCGCTGCGGGCGAGCAGCAGCAGGCCCTCCACGAGCTGCTCGCTGCGCTCGTTGGTGGCCAGCAGCGTCTTGCCGAGCTGCTGGAGCTCGACCGGCGCGTTCGGGTCGGAGAGGTGCACTTCGAGGAGCGTGCGGTTGATCGCGAGGGGTGTTCTCAGTTCGTGGGAGGCGTTGCCGACGAAGCGCTGCTGGGCCGTGAAGGCCCGCTGGAGGCGCTCCAGCATGTCGTCGAAGGTGTCCGCCAGTTCCTTCAGCTCGTCGTCCGGCCCGTCCAGCTCGATCCGCCGCGAGAGGTCCGACCCGGCCACCGCGCGGGCGGTACGGGTGATCCGGCCCAGCGGCGACAGGACCCGGCCGGCCATCGCGTACCCGAAGGCGAAGGCGATGATCGCGAGGCCGAGAAGGGCGAGGAGGGAACGGCTGAGGAGGTTGTCGAGGGCGTGCTGCCGCTGCTCGTTGACGCACTCGTTGAGCGCGTGGTTCAGCTCGGAGGCGGGCAGCTGGGTGGAGCCGATGTTGCAGCTCTCGCTGGAGACCGTGCCGGTGACGACCTTGAAGGGCAGGTCGCTGCCGACGTTCAGGGCGTTGGCGGCGAGCAGGTAGATGATTGACAGCAGCATGATGCCGGCGATCAGGAACATGCCGCCGTACAGCAGCGTCAGCCGTATGCGGATGGTCGGGCGCAGCCAGGGGAACGGCTCCGTCCGGCGGGGGTCCCAGGTGGGCTTCGGGGGCGCCTGGGGAGGCGCGGGAGCGGCGGCCACGACCGGCCTCAGATCCGGTAGCCGGAGCCGGGCACGGTGACGATGACGGGCGGCTCGCCCAGCTTGCGGCGCAGGGTCATGACCGTGACGCGGACGACGTTGGTGAACGGGTCCGTGTTCTCGTCCCAGGCCTTCTCCAGGAGCTGCTCGGCGGAGACGACGGCGCCCTCGGAGCGCATCAGCACCTCCAGGACGGCGAACTCCTTGGGCGCGAGCTGCACCTCCTTGCCGTCGCGGAAGATCTCGCGGCGGTTCGGGTCCAGCTTGATGCCGGCGCGCTCCAGGACGGGCGGCAGCGGCACGCTGGTGCGCCGGCCGAGGGCACGCACGCGTGCGGTGAGCTCGCTGAACGCGAAGGGCTTGGGCAGGTAGTCGTCGGCGCCGATCTCCAGGCCCTCGACACGGTCGCTGACGTCGCCGGACGCCGTGAGCATCAGCACGCGGGTGGGCATGCCGAGTTCGACGATCTTGCGGCAGACGTCGTCGCCGTGGACCAGCGGGAGGTCACGGTCGAGGACGACCACGTCGTAGTCGTTGACGCCGATGCGCTCCAGGGCCGCCGCACCGTCGTACACGACGTCGACGGCCATGGCCTCCCGGCGCAGTCCGGTGGCCACCGCATCGGCGAGCAGTTGCTCGTCCTCGACGACGAGTACGCGCACGTCGCTTGTCCTTCCTGTGTCCACCCGCGTAGCGCCGCAGGGGCGCGCGGGCAGGGGGTTCATGAGTGTGTTGACCTCCATCCTGCCCTTTTCGGCCATAAGTCGGCTGTAAGGCGGGTGAGCGCCGTCTGAATGCCGGGTGTGAGGCGCGGGAATGCCAGATTTTCTCGTCGGGTTGAGGTTTCCGTGGAAGAGAGCAGGGGGAGGACGGCTTTACACCCCGCGATCACGCTCTGCATGTGCCGCACCACCATGCGGTACACCGCAATCCGCTTTCCGCAGAGCGGGCGTGGGTGTCCGGCGCCGTTGCCGCCCAGCAGGGCAGCGCTGGACATCTGCTTCCAGCGTGATCGCCCCTTCCGAACGGCACACCCCCGTGCCATCGACCCACGACCCAGGACGAGGGGGCGCAGCATGGACGCTTTCACCGCAGGACTTCTGCAGCGCATAAGGGCAACCGAGTCCGACCTGACGCGAGCCCGTGACGAGGGCGACGACTTCCTCGTCGAGGTGGAACAGGCCGAACTCGACGACCTGCGCCGCCTCGCCGCCGAGCACGGCGTAGAGGTCAGCGCGTAATCCCTGATCGGTTGTCATGACGGAGGGCCCCGGCGAATCCAGCGCCGGGGCCCTCCGTCATGTCGGCTGCCCGCCCAGTCGTGCAGTCATGTCGGCTGCCCGCTCAGTCGTGCCAGGCGCCGAAGTCCTCCAGGAGGCCCTGGAGGGGCTCGAAGACGCCCGGGGTGGCCGCGATGGCCAGGGCGTGCGCGGGGCGTTCTCCGGGGCGTCCGCCGGTCAGGGCGCCCGCTTCCCGGGCGATCAGGTCGCCCGCGGCGAGGTCCCACGGGTGCAGGCCGCGCTCGTAGTAGCCGTCGAGGCGGCCGGCCGCCAGGTCGCACAGGTCCACGGCCGCCGAACCGCCGCGGCGGATGTCCCGCAGCAGGGGGATCAGCCGGTGGGCCACCTCCGCCTGGTGCGAACGGGTCGCCAGGACGTAGTTGAAGCCCGTGGAGACCAACGCCTCGGACAGCGGCGGCGCCGGGCGGCAGGCCAGTTCCCGCTCTCCCTCCCAGGCGCCGGTGGCGCGGGCGCCCCCGCCGCGGACCGCGTGGAACGTCTCGCCGCGCATCGGGATCGCGACGACGCCCACGACCGTCTCGCCGTCCTGTTCGGCGGCGATGGACACGGACCAAGTGGGCAGCCCGTAGAGGTAGTTGACCGTGCCGTCCAGAGGGTCGATCACCCAGCGGACACCGGTGGTGCCCTCGGTGGAGGCGCCCTCCTCGCCGAGGAAGCCGTCGTCGGGACGCTCGCCGGCGATGAGGTCGGTGATCAGCTTCTCGGCGGCGATGTCCATCTCGGTGACCACGTCGATCGGGCTCGACTTCGTCCTGGCCACCGCGAGGTCGGCCGGACGGCCGTCGCGGAGCAGCTCGCCGGCGCGGCGGGCGGCCTCCAGGGCCAGTGCGAGCAGGTCGGTGTGCAGCGGGTCGATCACGTGGCTCCTCACGCGTAGGGGCTGTCGGCACCCGCGGCGGCGGGGCGGGGTGCGCGGGCCGGGCAGCAGCCCGCCGGGCAGAGGTGGTGGCTCGCTCCCAGCGCGCCGAGGGCGCAGGGGGTGACGGACTCGCCGCGCTCGACGGCCGCGCGCTCCAGGACCAGGTCGCGGACGGCGGCGGCGAACCGCGGGTCGGCGCCGACCGTGGCCGAGCGGCGCATGGGCAGGCCCAGCTCCTCGGCCTTGGCCCTGGCCTCCGTGTCGAGGTCGTAGAGGACCTCCATGTGGTCGGAGACGAAGCCGATGGGGGCGATCACGACCGCCGGGACCCCGGCCTCGTGGCGCTCCTCCAGGTGGTCGCAGATGTCGGGCTCCAGCCAGGGGATGTGCGGGGCGCCGGAGCGGGACTGGTAGACCAGCCGCCAGGGGTGGTCGACGCCGGTGCGCTCGCGGACCGCGTCGGCGATCAGGCGGGCCACCTCCAGGTGCTGGCGGACGTACGCGCCGCCCTCGCCGTGGCCCTCCACCGGGCCCGAGGTGTCCGCCGAGGCGTCGGGGATCGAGTGGGTCGAGAAGGCGATGTGCGCGCCGTCCCGGACGTCGTCGGGGAGGTCGGCGAGGGCGTTCAGGACGCCCTCGGTCATCGGCTCGACGAAGCCCTCGTGGTTGAAGTAGTGCCGCAGCTTGTCGATCCTCGGCGGCTCCAGGCCCTCGGCCTCCAGGGCGGCCAGCGAGTCGGCGAGGTTCTCGCGGTACTGGCGGCAGCCCGAGTACGAGGCGTACGCGCTCGTCGCGAGGACCAGGATGCGGCGGCGGCCGTCGGCGGTCATCTCGCGCAGGGTGTCCGTCAGGTACGGCGCCCAGTTGCGGTTGCCCCAGTAGACCGGCAGGTCCAGGCCGTGGCCGGCGAAGTCCTTGCGCAGCGCGTCGAGCAGCGCGCGGTTCTGCTCGTTGATGGGGCTGACGCCGCCGAAGCCGAAGTAGTGCTGCCCGACCTCCTTCAGGCGTTCCCTGGGGATGCCGCGCCCGCGCGTCACGTTCTCCAGGAACGGAACCACGTCGTCCGGGCCCTCTGGGCCGCCGAAGGAGAGCAGGAGAAGGGCGTCGTAGGGAGTGGAAGCGCGCACGTCTGGCATGGCTCCGATCCTGCCACCCTGCACTGACACCCGGGAAACGGCGGGGTGGCCACCCGGGGGCCCGGCTGCTCCGGGCGGGTGCGTTAGGGTCGCCTTACTCGTAAGCTGTATCAGCCACGTTCACGCCTTACGCGCCCCGTACCGCACCGTCCCGACCGGAGCTCTTCGTGCCCAGCCCCTACCGCGCTCTGTTCGCCGCTCCCGGCACCAAGAGCTTCTCCGCCGCGGGGTTCCTCGGCCGGATGCCGCTGTCCATGATGGGCATCGGCGTGGTCACGATGATTTCCCAGATCACGGGCCGGTACGGCCTCGCCGGGAGCCTGTCAGCCACCCTGGCGCTCGCCGCCGCCGCGATCGGTCCGCAGATCTCGCGCCTGGTCGACCGGCACGGGCAGCGGCGGGTGCTGCGCCCGGCGACGCTGGTGGCCCTGGTGGCGGCGGCCGGGCTGCTGCTCGCCGCGCACTACGGCTGGCCCGACTGGGTGCTGTTCGTGTGCGCGGTCGGCATCGGCGCGGTGCCGAGCCTCGGGGCGATGATCCGCGCGCGGTGGGCCGCCCTGTACCGCGACACCCCTCGGCTGCACACCGCGTACTCCTTCGAGTCGGTGGTCGACGAGGTCTGCTTCATCTTCGGGCCGATCCTGTCCATCGGGCTGTCCACGGCCTGGTTCCCGGAGGCCGGGCCGCTGCTCGCCGCCTGCTTCCTGGCGGCCGGTGTCTTCTGGCTGACCGCGCAGCGGGCCACCGAACCGGCCCCGCACCCGCGCGCGCAGCGCGGCGGCGGGTCGGCGCTGCGCGCGCCCGGACTCCAGGTCCTGGTCAGTACGTTCGTGGCGACCGGCGCGATCTTCGGTGCGGTCGACGTGGTCACCGTGGCCTTCGCCGACGAGCAGGGGCACAAGGGTGCCGCGAGCGTCGTCCTGGCCGTGTACGCGGCCGGGTCGTGCGCCGCGGGGCTCGTCTTCGGGCTGCTGCACTTCAAGGGAGCGCCCGAACCTCGCTGGCTGCTGGGCATATGCGCGATGGCCGTGAGTATGATCCCCCTCCTACTGGTCGGAAACTTGCCGTTCCTGGCCGTGGCGCTGTTCGTTGCGGGTCTGTCCATCGCGCCGACGATGATCACGACGATGTCCCTCATCGAGCAGCACGTACCTCGTGCGCAACTGACCGAGGGCATGACCTGGATCAGCACCGGGCTCGCCGTCGGCGTCGCGCTCGGTTCGTCCGTCGCCGGGTGGGTCATCGACGCGGCCGGGGCGCGGGCGGGGTACGGGGTTCCGGCGGTGTCCGGGGCCGTCGCGGTCGCGGTCGGTTTCCTGGGGTACCGCCGGCTCAAGCGGCCGGTTCCGCGTCGGGAGGGCACCGTTGAGCAGCACAGCGAGCGGCAAGAACGGCACGTGGCGTAACTGGGGCGGCACCGTCGCGGCACGCCCCGCGCGAGAGGTCACACCTGCCTCCGTGGAGGAGCTCGCGGACGCCGTGCGCCGGGCCGCCGAGGACGGTTTGAAAGTCAAACCCGTCGGTACGGGCCACTCCTTCACGTCCATCGCGGCCACCGATGGTGTGTTGATCCGCCCTCAACTGTTGAGCGGCATCCGCACCATCGACCGCGACGCCATGACCGTCACGGTCGGGGCGGGCACCCAGCTCAAGAGGCTCAACCTGGCGCTCGCGCGTGAAGGGCTCTCGCTCAGGAACATGGGCGACATCATGGAGCAGACCGTCTCGGGCGCCACGAGCACCGGCACCCACGGCACCGGCCGCGAGTCCGGCTCGATCGCCGCCCAGATCCGGGGCCTCGAACTGGTCACCGCCGACGGCTCGGTGCTCACCTGCTCCGAGAAGGAGAACCCCGACGTCTTCGCCGCGGCCCGCATAGGTCTCGGCGCGCTGGGCGTCGTCACCGCGATCACCTTCGCCGTGGAGCCGCTCTTCCTGCTCACCGC
Organism: Streptomyces sp. NPDC090106; assembly: GCF_044747265.1. Lineage (NCBI taxonomy): Bacteria > Bacillati > Actinomycetota > Actinomycetes > Kitasatosporales > Streptomycetaceae > Streptomyces > Streptomyces sp. NPDC090106. The sequence continues at coordinate 31,933 of NZ_JBIVDS010000018.1, forward strand.
GCGCGAGGAGCCGATGCCCTTCGACCGGGTGCTCGCGGAGTTCGACGAACTGTGGGCCGAGAACGAGCACTTCGAGTTCTACTGGTTCCCGCACACCGGCAACACCAACACCAAGCGCAACAACCGCAGCGCCGGCCCCGAGAAGCCGGTGCCCCGGCTCCAGAGCCTGTTCGAGGACGAGTTCCTCTCCAACGGCGTCTTCCAGGTCGCCCAGTGGGTCGGCCGCGCGGCCCCCGCGACCATCCCCGCCATCGCCCAGGTGTCCAGCAAGGCCCTGTCCGCGCGGACGTACACCGACATCCCCTACAAGGTCTTCACCTCGCCCCGCCGGGTGCGCTTCGTGGAGATGGAGTACGCCGTTCCGCGGGCTGCCGTGGCGGACGTGCTGCGCGAGCTGCGGACGGCGGTCGACCGCTCCGGGATGCGGATCAGCTTCCCGGTCGAGGTGCGCACCGCGCCCTCCGACGACATCGCGCTGTCCACCGCGTCCGGCCGGGACAGCGCGTACATCGCCGTCCACATGGTCAAGGGCACGCCGTACCAGGCGTACTTCACCACCGCCGAGCGCATCTTCACCGCGCACGAGGGCCGGCCGCACTGGGGCAAGGTGCACACGCGCGACGCCGAGTACTTCGCCGGGGTCTACCCCCGCTTCGGTGAGTTCACCGCGCTCAGGGACCGGCTCGATCCTGACCGGCTGTTCCAGAACGACTACTTGCGGCGGGTGCTGGGGAAGTAGCGGACGCGTCGGGGACGGCGGTCTCCGACGGGGTCGCGCCGGCCGTCGTACCGCTGTCGCCGCCCGTCCCCTGCTCCTCCGTCGCGGTGGAGGCGCTCGTGGACGGTGAGGGTGCGGCGGCGGACGCGGAGGGGGTCGGTTCGCCGCCTGGATCGGCCGATTCCGTCGCCCCGCCCGTCCCGGTCGTCGTGTCGGCCCCGTCCGTGCCGTCCGTCCCGGCCGTCTCCGTGGTCCCGGTCGTTCCGGTCTTCGAGGACGAACCGCCCCCGGAGAGCGCGTCGCTGACCGATGTGCCCCGGTTCCCGTCGAGGGTCCGGCCTGACGCCAGTTCGTACGCGGTGACGCCGGTCATGGTGATCCCGAAGACGAGCGCGGCGGCGACCAAGGGGCGCTTCCAGCTCTTCACCCGCGCGCGGTAGACCGTCCCTTCGGTGAACTCCCCCGGCGCGACGGCCTCCTGAGCCGGCCGGCCCGCGGTGACCGTCACGGTCGCGTCGCGGAACTGTTCGCCGGTGCGCCGGAAGAAGTGCTGGAACAGCGAGCCGCCGCAGGTCGCGACGACGCTGACGACCCCGGCACCGAGGATCGTGCCGTAGACCCCGAACTCGGAGGCCAGTTTGGCCGCCGCCACGGCCGCCACCGCACTGCCCGCGACTTGAGGGACGCTCAGATCGATCCGCTTCTGCCTGCCCTCGTCCCGCTCACTCATCCCGGGGTCCTGCCTGCCTCTCCCGCACTTGACCGACCATCTGCACGAGAAAGGGACGTTTGGCCGAAATCCAATAGTTCCGTTTTCGGTGATTCCGTGAAGTACGCCACGTCGAAGATCCACGAATCCGCGCGACGGGCGGCCAAGTCCCGCTTCTTGAACGAAGTTGGGTGGCGCGCCAATCCACGCACGTGGTCCAAATGGAGTACTGTTGCGAGCCCTGGGTCAGGTCTCCCGCCTGGGCGTCCGCGACCTTCAAGGACCGCCGAGAAGGGGCTAGTTGCACAGGGTGACGGAGTTGGTCACTTAGCGTTGCGAATAGGTAACCGTGCCATAACGGCGATCCAGGGCCCGTGCCCGACACGCCGGGCAACTCGGCAAGGTTGTGGCAGGCTGCACCCGGGCAGGCCACACTCGACTAGCGGAAGCAGCGACGCACGTGACGTCGGCAGGCACCACCCGGGAGGTCCCCATGCCCGAACTGCGTGTCGTGGCCGTCTCGAATGACGGCACACGGCTGGTGCTGAAGGCTGCGGACAGCACGGAGTACACGCTTCCGATTGACGAGCGTCTGCGCGCCGCTGTACGCGGCGACCGTCCCCGCCTCGGCCAGATCGAGATCGAGGTGGAGAGTCATCTCCGCCCCCGCGACATTCAGGCCCGTATACGTGCCGGTGCGACGGCCGAAGAGGTCGCGCAGATGGCCGGCATCCCCGTCGACCGTGTCCGCCGCTTCGAGGGCCCCGTGCTCGCGGAGCGCGCCTTCATGGCCGAGCGGGCTCGCAAGACCCCGGTCCGCAGACCCGGCGAGAACGCCGGGCCCCAGCTCGGCGAGGCCGTCCAGGAGCGACTGCTGCTGCGCGGCGCCGACAAGGACACCGTCCAGTGGGACTCCTGGCGCCGCGACGACGGCACCTGGGAAGTCATGCTGGTCTACTTGGTCGCGGGCGAACCCCACTCGGCGAGCTGGACGTACGACCCGCCGCGGCGGCTCGTCCAGGCCGTCGACGACGAGGCGCGCTCGCTCATCGGCGAGTCCGACGACCTCGCCGCGCCGGAGCCCAGCTTTCCGTTCGTGCCGCGTATCGCCCGGCTGCCGCGCGACCGGCCGCTGGACCGCGCCCTCGACCGCCCGAGCCTGCCGGCGGCGCCCGAACCGGTCGCCGAGGAGAGCGAACGCGACTCGCTGACCAGCCTGTTGGAGGCGGTTCCGAGCTTCCGGGGTGACCTGGTCGTCCCGGAGCGTCCCGCCGAGACACCCGTCCCGGTGGAGGAGCCGACCGACGAACCCGAGGCGGAGGAGCCTCCGGCGCCCGCGGCCTCGGCCGGTTCGGCGTACGCGGACGTCCTCATGCCGCGTTCCGTCACCGCTCACCGTGACCGTCTCATCGGCGCGACCGACCGTCAGGCCGAGGCCGACGGCGTCCGGCCGGGCCGCCGCGCGGCGGTCCCGAGCTGGGACGAGATCGTGTTCGGGACCCGGCGCAAGAAGCAGGAGTGACCTGACCGACGGGCCCGCTCCGCCGTACGCGGGACCCGTCGGCCGTACGAGGGTGAGGGCCACGCCGTTCGAGGCGTGGCCCTTTTTCCGTGCAGCGCCTGCGCGGCTACTGCGGGTCCGGGCCCGTCGCGACCGGGCGGGACGGGTCCGAGGACCACTCCGACCACGAGCCGACGTACAGCGCGGCCGGGATGCCCGCGACCGCGAGCGCCAGCACCTCGTGCGCGCCCGAGACACCCGAGCCGCAGTACACGCCGACCTCGGAGCCGTCGGCCGCGCCCAGCGTCTTGAACCGCGCGTTCAGCTCGTCGGCGGGCAGGAACCGGCCGTCCGCCCCGACGTTGTCGTTCGTCGGCGCGGAGACGGCCCCCGGGATGTGCCCGCCGACCCGGTCGATCGGCTCCACCTCGCCGCGGTACCGCTCCCCCGCGCGCGCGTCGAGCAGGACGCCGGTGCGGGCGAGGGACGCGGCCCCGTCGGCGTCGAGGAGACCCACGGCGCCCGGGGCCGGTTCGAAGTCGCCCTCGGCGGGGGCCGGGGCGGGCGACGAGGAGCGGAGGGGACCCTTCCAGGTCGGCAACCCGCCGTCGAGGACCCGCACGTCCGGGTGACCTGTCCAGCGCAGCAGCCACCACGCGCGGGCGGCTGCCCAGCCCTGTCCGCCGTCGTAGACGACGACGGGCCGGGTGGCCGACACACCGGCACGGCGCATCGCCGCGCCGAACGCGGCGACGTCCGGGAGAGGATGCCGACCGCGGTCACCGGCGGCGCCGGCGAGTTCCCTGTCCAGGTCGACGAAGGCGGCACCGGGGAGATGCCCGGCCGCGTACGCGGCGCGGCCGTCGAAGGGGGGCTCCCCCGCCGCCTTCGACACGCTCAGCTGCCAGCGGACGTCGAGCAGGACCGGCGGGTTCTTTCCGGCCAGTTCGCTCGCCAGTTCGGATGCGGAGATGATGGCGTTCATGGCCACCATCCTCGCGCACGGGGTGGCCGTGACGGCCGTGTCCGGCTACTCTGCTCGGCCGGACAGCCTCGATCACCAGGAGTACGGGATCGGGCACATGCTGTACAGCCGATCGACATCCGTCGGCAATCATGCAGAAACGGACGAGAAACCGCAGACCGGGCATTCTGCGAACGCGGCCCCAAGGCGGCGGCGCGCCCGGAGAGCGGCGCACCGCAGGTGGTGCGAGCATCGGCACGGGGTTCCGGAGAGCGGCGGCGACACGGCTGGCGCAAGGGGTCGAGGAGAGAACGACGATGACCGAGGCACGGGGGTCGACCGGCCCGAACGGCGAGACGCACGCCCGGCACACGCCCGGCACGCCCTGCTGGGTGAGTCTGATGGTGCACGGCCTGACCACGACCCAGGAGTTCTACGGCGAATTGTTCGGTTGGGAATTCCAACCCGGTCCCCACCAGCTCGGCCCCTACGTCCGAGCCATGCTCAAGGGTCAGGAGGTGGCGGGAATCGGTCAGCTCCCGCCCGACCGCCACCTTCCCGTCGCCTGGACGCCCTATCTGGCCTCCGACGACGTGGACCTGACCGCCGAGACGGTACGGCTGTGCGGCGGCACGATCGGCGTCGGCCCCCTCGACGCGGGCGACGCGGGGCGCCTCGCGCTCGGCTCGGACCCCTCGGGCGCGGTCTTCGGCATCTGGCAGGCGGGCGACCACAGCGGCACGAACCTGTCCGGCGTCCCCGGCACCCCCACCTGGCACGAACTGATCACCTTCGAGACGGCGAGCGTCGTCAAGTTCTACGAGACGGTCTTCTCCTACGACGAGGAACCGGCCCCCGCCCCCGACCTCGACCAGATCGCCCTCCGGGTCGACGGCCACCCCGTCGCCGGCATCCACGGCGTCGGCACCGCCCTGCCGCGCGACCGGGGCCCGCACTGGATGACCTACTTCGAGGTGGCGGACACGGACAGCACCCTCGCCCTCCTCACCACCCTCGGCGGCCACATCCTCACCCCACCCCACACCTCCCCCCACGGCCACGTCACCACGGTGACGGACCCGGAGGGGGCGCGGTTCGCGTTGGTGCAGAGGACCTCGGCTACGCCGACGTGACCGGCAGTACGTCCGGGGACAGGGCTGCCGCTCGGGAGGTCGCCGCCGTCATTCTGCGGCGGTGGTGGCGGCGGCACAGGACCTCGTAGCCGATGTCGTCGGCCTGGTCGACGTCGCCGACGACGACCTGGGCGCCCTCGACGACCATCTCGCCGTTTATGGTCCGGGCGTTGTGGGTGGCGCGGGCTCCGCACCAGCACAGGGCCTCGACCTGGAGGACCTCGACCCGGTCGGCGAGTTCGACCAGGCGCTGGGAGCCGGGGAAGAGCTTGGAGCGGAAGTCGGTCGTGATGCCGAAGGCGTAGACGTCGAGGCCGAGGTCGTCGACCACGCGGGCGAGCTGGTCGATCTGGACCGGCGCGAGGAACTGGGCCTCGTCGGCGATGACGTAGTCCGCGCGGCCACCCCGGGAGAGATGGTCGACGAGATAGGCGTACAGGTCCTGTGCGTCCTCGACCTCCACGGCGTCCGTGACCAGGCCGAGGCGGGAGGAGAGCTTGCCCTCGCCGGCCCGGTCGTCACGGGTGAAGATCATGCCCGCCAGGCCTCGGGCCGAGCGGTTGTGCTCGATCTGGAGAGCCAGCGTCGACTTCCCGCAGTCCATCGTTCCGGAGAAGAACACCAGCTCGGACATGGAGGGTTGAGCACCTTTCGGCAAGGGAGGGAAGGCGGTTCGGCTTCAGGAGCGTACTTGCAGCAGGGGGACGAACTGCTCCGCGGGGGTCATGGAACCGTGGTTGCCGACCATCGCCGACTCCTTCGGTTCCCGCTCGGAGGCGATGATCAGGACGTCGTCGCGCGCGGCGGCGATCACGTCACCCAGCCGGCCGTGCACCCGGTCGTCGACCTGGGGGCCGAACCAGCCCGCCTCGATCGCCTCGTCGCGAGAGGCGACCCAGAACTGCTCGCCGAGCACCTCGCGCCAGCAGGTCAGGACGTCGGCGGCGGCACCGGGGACGGCGTAGACATGGCGGGCGCGGCCCTCGCCGCCCAGCAGCGCGACGCCCGCGCGCAGCTCCCAGTCCTCGTCGAAGTCGACGCGGTGCTGCTCGTCGAAGGGGATGTCGACCATGCCGTGGTCGGCGGTGACGTACAGCGCGCTGTGCGGCGGGAGCTGCTCGGCGAGGCGCTGGACCAGGCGGTCCACGTGCATGAGCTGGCCGCGCCAGTTGTCGGAGTCGACGCCGAAGCGGTGTCCGGCGCCGTCGAGTTCGGCGTAGTACGTGTAGACGAGCGCGCGGTCGGCGGCGGCGAGCTGGCGGGCCGCGAGGTCCATGCGCTCCTCGCTGGCGAGACGTCCGTGGAAGGTGCCGCCGCTCAGCGCGACCTTGGTCAGGGGCGTGTTCTCGAAGGCGGGCGAGGAGACCTGCGCCGCGTGCACCCCCGCCGCGTGGGCGAGCTGGAAGACCGTCGGGTACGGCTGCCACACGCGCGGCGAGGTCCACGGCTGCCAGCGCAGCTGGTTCATCAGCGCGCCGGTGGCGGGGTCGCGGACGGTGTAGCCGGGCAGGCCGTGCGCGCCGGGCGGGAGTCCCGTGCCGACGGAGGCGAGGGAGGTCGCGGTGGTCGCCGGGTAGCCGGTGGTGAGCGGGCGTCCGGTGCCGCCGCGGGAGCTGCCGAGCAGGGAGGTCAGGAAGGGCGCCTCGTCGGGGTGCGCCCTGAGCTGCTCCCAGCCGAGCCCGTCGATGAGGAACACGCAGTTGCGGTCGGCGGGGGTGAGCTCGGTGATCGCGGCGGTCGTGCCGGGGACGCCCATGCCCGCGGCCAGCGTGGGCAGCAGGTCGGCGAGGGAGCCGCTGCCGTACTCGGGCAGCGGGGCGGACGACACGGCGAGGGGTTCCGGGTGGGGCTCCCAGGTGGTGGGCTGGGACATCAGGGCGCGATGTCCGCGGTCGCCTCGGAGAGGGCCTGCGCGAAGGTCAGCGCCTGGCGCACCGTCTCGGGTCCGTCGCCGGCCTCGCTGACGCGCAGGCTGAGGTCGTCGGCGGTGGAGTTGCCCGTGTAGCCGTGGTCCGCCTCGCAGTTGGGGTCGCCGCAGGCCGCGGGCTCCAGGTCGATGCGGGAGACGGCGCCCCAGCCGATCGTCAGCACGATCTCGCGGGGCAGCGTGCCCGGCTGGTACTGCTCCGGGTTGGCGACGACGCGGCTGACCACGACGGACGAGATCCGGCCGAGCTTCACGGACTCGGTGGACGTCGTCGCGTACGGCGTCGGGGACGTGCTGTCGGCGGCCTGCTCGTCGGTGTGGCTGACGATGAAACGGTTGCCCGTGAGGACGAGGACGGTCACATGGCGCCGCACCTCGTTCTGGTCGAACGTCGTCTCCTGATGGACCAGGTACGACCGGATGGGCTCGCCGCCCACGGCGGACTCCACCGCCTCGGCCACGAGGGCCGGGTAGTAGCCGCTGCGCTCGATCGCCGCTCGCAGCCCCTGGGTCGTCGTACTGGTCTTGGCCATGAACCCCATCCTACGGGGGTGCACTGACTGCGAGGCACCGCTCACGGCCGACTCAGTACGCGGGCAGCGTCCTCGGGCCGAGGTCGTCGCGGGCGGGCGGGGGCGCGAGGCGCACGGAGGCGCCGAGGACGCTCAGACCGTGCGGGGCGACGACGACCGGCTCCAGGGTCACCGCGACGACCTCGGGGTGGTCGTCGACGAGACGCGACACCCTCAGCAGCAGTTCCTCCAGGGCCGCCGTGTCGACCGGGGCCGAGCCGCGCCAGCCGAACAGGAGGGGCGCCGTGCGGATGGACCGGACCAGGGAGGCCGCCTCCCGGTCGGTGACCGGGATCAGGCGGTGCGCGGTGTCCCCGAGCAGCTGGGACGCGGCCCCGGCGAGCCCGAAGGACAGCACCGCTCCGGCGGCCGGGTCGATGACGGCCCGTACGACGGTGTCCACCCCGCGCGGTGCCATGCGCTGCACGACGGGGCGCAGCTCCTCGGGCGTGCCGAACAGCTCGGTCAGCTCGGCGTACGCGCGGCGCAGTTGCTCCTCGTCGGCGAGGTCGAGGCGTACGCCGCCGAGGTCGGCGCGGTGGCGCAGATGCGGGGCGGTGGCCTTCAGCGCGACGGGGTAGGCGAGGACCTCGGCCGCCGCCGCCGCGTCGTCCGCGCTGGGGGCGGGCAGGGAACGGTGGACCTCGATGCCGTACCGGCCGAGCAGCCCGAAGGTCTCCTCGGTGCCGAGCGTGAGGCCCTGCCCGCGCGTGAGGAGGCCGTCGATGAGCCGGGCGGCGCCCTTCTCGTCGATGTCCTCGTACTCGGGGACCTTGCCCGGGTCGGCGGCGTCGCGCCGCCACTGGGCGTACTTCACGGCCTCGCCCAGCGCGCGGACGGCCCGTTCGGCGGCGGGGTAGGCGGGGATGAGGCGGGAGTCGGAGCGGGGCACCGACTCGGGTTCCCGGACGGCGAGGCGGTCCAGGGCTCGGAAGGGGTGCTCGGCGCCGGGGCCGGACGGCTGGGGTGCCGTGCTGGTGGCGGCCGACAGGGCGCCGGCGAGTCCGCCCAGCTCGACGTGGACGACGAGCACGGGCTTGCCCGGCACACGCGCGGCGGCCGAGCGCAGCGCCTGGGCGAGGGCGGCGTCCCCGGCGCTGCCCTCGCCCACGGTCGGGATCGCGGTGACGACGACGGCGTCGCAGGTGTCGTCGGCGAGGGCGCGCGCGAGCGCCCTGTGGAAGTCCTCCGGGGTCGCGGCGGTGGTCAGGTCGAGCGGCGGCAGCGGCCTGAGTCCTTCGGACAGGCAGGCGTCGTAGCTGAGCAGGCCGAGCGACTCGGAGTTGCCGAGGATCGCCACGCGCGGTCCGGTGGGCAGCGGCTGGCGGGCGAGGAGCAGTCCGGTGTCGACGAGTTCGGTGATGGTGTCCACGCGGATCACGCCGGCCTGCCTCAGCAGCGCGGACACCGTGGCGTGCGGCAGCCGGGTGGCCCGTACGGCGTGCCCCTGGGGGGCCTTGCCCACGCCCTGGACGACGACGAGGGGCTTGGCCGCGGCCGTGCGGCGGGCGAGGCGGGTGAACTTGCGCGGGTTGCCGATGGATTCGAGGTACATGAGGGCGACGTCGGTGTCCGGGTCGTCGTACCAGTACTGGAGGACGTCGTTGCCGGAGACGTCCGCGCGGTTGCCGGAGGAGACGAACGTCGAGACGCCGGTGACTCCGGTGACGCCGCCGCCGCGCCGGTGCAGACGGGAGAGCAGGGCGATGCCGATGGCGCCGGACTGGGCGAACAGGCCCATGCGGCCGGGGCGGGGCGTCTCGTTGGCGAGGGAGGCGTTGAGGCGGACGTCCGGGGAGGTGTTGATGATCCCGAAGGCGTTGGGGCCGATGATCCGCATGCCGTACGCGCGCGCGTGCCGGACGAGTTCGCGCTGTCGTTCGCGCCCTTCGGGGCCGCTCTCGGCGTATCCGGCGGAGATCACGACGAGTCCCTGGACGCCGTGCTCGCCGCACTCGGTGACGACCTCGGGGACGTGCGCGGCGGGTACGGCGACGACCGCGAGGTCGACGGGGCCCTCGATGTCGCGCACGGAGCGGTGGGCGGGGACGCCGTCGATCTCGCCGGTGTCCTCGGCGAAGGCCTTGTTCACGGCGTGCAGGCGGCCGGTGAAGCCGGCGTCGCGGATGTTGTCGAGGATGCTGCGGCCCACTCCTCCGGGGGAGCGGCCGACGCCGACGACGGCGACCGAGCCGGGCTTGAGGAGCCGCTGCACGGACCGCCCCTCGGCGCGCTGTTCGCGCGCGTACTGGACCGCGAGGGAACGGTCGGTGGGTTCGAGGCCGAACTCCAGGCGGACCACGCCGTCCTCGAAGCTGCGCTTCTGGGTGTACCCGGCGTCCGTGAAGACCTTGATCATCTTGCTGTTGGCGGGCAGCACCTCGGCGGCGAAACGGCGGATGCCGCGCTCGCGCGCGACGGCACCGATGTGTTCGAGGAGGGCGGAGGCGACACCGCGCCCTTGGTGCGCGTCCTGGACGAGGAAGGCCACCTCGGCCTCGTCGGACCCGGACGCGGGCAGGCCGTCCTTGCCGATGCGGTCGTAGCGTACGGTGGCGATGAACTCGCCGCCGATGGTGGCGGCGAGCCCCACCCGGTCCACGAAGTCGTGGTGCGTGAAGCGGTGGACGTCCTTGGCGGACAGACGCGGGTAGGGCGCGAAGAAGCGGTAGTACTTCGACTCGTCCGAGACCTGCTCGTAGAAGCTGACCAGGCGATCGGCGTCATCGACGGTGATGGGGCGGATCCGCGCGGTGCCGCCGTCGCGCAGCACCACGTCGGCTTCCCAGTGGGCGGGGTACTCGTGCCGGTCCGACGCGGTCTGCATGCGCCCCAGCGTACGGCTCGCGTACGACAGTGGCGCGAGGCAGTCTGTGGAGAAACACAGCGCAGCACCGAGGACGGAAGCCGGACCGAGGCCGCGGTCCGGCGACTCACCCCGGAGGGACGTACGTCGCCCTCCGGAGACACTTCACGTGTGGGAAACTGGTCTAGACAACCCTGAACACCGAAGGGCAGCATCACATGGCTGAGCGCCGCGTCAACGTCGGCTGGGCCGAGGGCCTCCACGCCCGCCCCGCTTCCATCTTCGTCCGGGCCACCACGGCCACCGGTATCCCCGTGACGATCGCCAAGGCCGACGGCAACCCCGTCAACGCGGCCTCCATGCTGGCGGTCCTGGGCCTGGGCGCCCAGGGCGGCGAGGAGATCGTCCTCGCGTCGGACGCCGAGGGCGCGGACGCCGCTCTCGACCGTCTGGCGAAGCTGGTCTCCGAAGGGCTCGAGGAGCTTCCCGAGACCGTCTGAGTACCGCTCGGATAAATCAGCGGAATCAACACCGAGAGGCTCGCCCGAATTATCGGGCGAGCCTCTCGCTTTTCAGCTCCAGGGCAGCAGAAATAATCCCCCGCGAATTATCTCCTCTTTGTATACGGTGCCTGTGTTAATGCCGCAGGCTCGACATGTTTACGGGATGTTGCGAGTTCCTCACACGCTCGCCTCCCGGCGGGAAACGGAGTCGGTGCGTCCCTGCCGAGCGCTCGTTGTGCAGGGCCGTGACCGACCGGGCCCGCTCACTGTCGCCGCGCGCCACGGCGTCGACGATCGCGCCGTGCTCGGCCCAGGACTCCACCGGGTCGGCGGGGGCGTCCACGGCGTACATCCAGGAGATCTTGTGCCGCAGCTGGGTCAGCATCGAGGTCAGGGCGGGGCTGCCGGAGGCCTGGGCGAGCGTCTCGTGGAACCAGCCGCCCAGCGAGCGCAGATCGTCGCTGTTGCCCCTCCTGGCCCGCTCCTGACCCAGTCTGACCAGGCCGCGCAGGACCTTCAGATGGGCTTCGGTGCGGCGCTGGGCGGCCCGCGCGGCACCCAGCGGTTCGAGGAGCTGGCGCATCTCCAGGAGGTCGGCGGCCTCCAGCTCGGTCGGTTCGGCGACGCACGCGCCCGCGTGCCTGCGCGTCACGACGAACCCCTCGGCCTCCAGGGTCCGCAGGGCCTCCCGCACGGGGACACGGGAGACGCCGTAGCGGCGGGCGAGGAGTTCCTCGGTGAGCCGGCTGCCGCGCTCGTGGACCCCGGCGACGATGTCGTCCCGGATCGCGGTGCATACCGAGTGCGCCGGAATACGCATGACCGACCTCCGCCTTAATCCCCGTGAAACGTCGATGATTGACGTGTGTTCAGTGACTCTATGGCAATGAGCGGGAATTTCCGACGGGGGGCCGGAATCCATGGATATTTTTTGGACACCGGGGTGACGAAAACGACGAAACCCCGGCTCGGTGGAGCCGGGGTTCCGTGCGGTCGGGCAGCGCTTTCTCAGACGTTCACGCCGTGCGAGCGCAGGTAGGAGACGGGGTCGATGTCCGAGCCGTACTCGGCGGTCGTCCGGGCCTCGAAGTGCAGGTGCGGTCCGGTGACGTTGCCGGTCGCGCCGGACAGGCCGATCTGCTGGCCAGGAGTGACCGTCTGGCCGACCGAGACACCGATGGACGACAGATGCCCGTACTGGGTGTACGTGCCGTCGTTCATCCTGATCACGATGTTGTTGCCGTACGACCCGCCCCAGCCGGCCTCGACGACCGTGCCGGAGCCGACCGCGCGCACGGAGGTGCCGCTGGCCGCGTGGAAGTCGACGCCGGTGTGGCTGCCGGAGGACCAGACGGCGCCGCCCGCCTTGTAGCCGGTCGAGATGTACGAGCCGGCGATCGGGGCGACGAAGGAGTTCAGGCGCTTGCGCTCGGCCGCGCGCGCGGCGCGCTCCTTGGCCTCGCGCTCCTTCTTGGCCGCGGCGGCGGCCTTCTTCCGCGCCTCGGCGGCGGCCTGGGCGCGGGCGGCCTGCTCGGCCTTCTCCTCGGCGGCCTGCTTCTGGGCGGCGGCCTGGGCGCCTATCTGGTCGGCGACGTCGTCGCCGATGCTGACGACCGGGATGATGCCGGTCTGCTCGACCGCGGGCTCCGCGGCGAGGGCCGGGGCGGCGAGGGTGCCGATGACGCCGGTGGTGGCGAGAGCCGCGACACCCGCCGCGCGAACGGTGGTGCGCTGCATCCGGCTCGGGGCACGGTGCTTCCCGGTGGGGCGCGTGAACGCCATGTAAGGGCTGGTCCTTTCCTTCCCTCTCGCCTACCGGGTTAGCTGACGGGTTCGGAGCAGGAAGGTCTCCTACGGACCCCCTCGCGGCTCGCGCGGGCGTCCGATTCACCCCAGGGACTGCGTGGGTCCCCGGCTCCCCTGGCTCGCGCCGTACGGGGACTCGGCGATGACTGTCCGGTGCCGCGGGCGCGGCGCACTGCTCTGACGGACAGCCCGGAAGACGCTAAGCGGGGCGACTTTCGATCCTCAAACGGATCAGGCCGTTTGTCATTCATCCCACAGGGCAAACAGGCGACGGACGTTCAATTCGGACATTTCCAAGGACGGCAAGGAGAGAGGGGCCCTGGTGACCGTCGCGTCACCAGAGCCCCTCCACGCGCGCGTGCCGGTGCGGTGCTACTCCGCCGGCACGACCTTGACCGCGCCGATGCCGAGGGCTTCGACGGGCTCCTTGATGGCCGCCGCGTCGCCGACGAGGATCGTCACGAGACGGTCCACCGGGAACGCGTTGACGGCCGCCGCGGTGGCCTCCACGGTGCCGGTCGCGGCGAGCTGGCGGTACAGGGTGGCCTGGTAGTCGTCGGGCAGGTACTGCTCGACCTGGTCGGCCAGGGTGCTCGCCACGGCCGCCGCCGTCTCGTACTTCAGCGGGGCCACGCCGACGAGGTTCTGCACGGCGACGTCCCGCTCGGCGTCGGTCAGCCCCTCGGCGGCCAGCGTGCGCAGGACCTTCCACAGGTCGTCCAGGGCCGGACCCGTGTTCGGGGTGTCGACGGAGCCGCTGATGGCGAGCATCGCGGCGCCGCTGCCGTCGGGCGCGGAGCGCAGCACCTGGCCGAACGACCGCACGCCGTAGGTGTAGCCCTTCTCCTCGCGCAGGACGCGGTCCAGACGGGAGGTGAGGGTGCCGCCGAGGCAGTACGTGCCGAGGACCTGCGCGGCCCACACGCGATCGTGCCGGTCGGCGCCGATACGGCCGATCAGCACCTGCGTCTGGACGGCGCCGGGCCGGTCCACGATCACGACGCGGCCGGTGTCGTCGGCGGTGACCGGCGGGACCGGGCGGAGCTCGGCGCTGGAGCCCGTCCAGGCGCCCAGGGTGTCGCCGAGCAGCGCGTCGAGGTCGATGCCGGTGAGGTCGCCGACGACCACGGCGGTCGCCGTCGCGGGGCGTACGTGGCGCTCGTAGAAGGCGCGGACCGCGGCGGCGTCGATCTTCTCGACGGTGTCCTCGGTGCCCTGGCGGGGGCGGGACATGCGCGCGGTCGCCGGGAACAGCTCCCGGGAGAGCTCCTTGGCGGCCCGCCGGGACGGGTTCGCCGTCTCGTGCGGGATCTCGTCGAGGCGGTTGCGGACCAGCCGCTCGATCTCGCCGTCGGCGAACGCGGGCGCGCGCAGGGCGTCGGCGAGCAGACCGAGCGCCTTGGCTAGGCGGGAGGCGGGGACCTCCAGACTGAGGCGGACGCCGGAGTGGTCGGCGTGCGCGTCGAGCGTGGCGCCGCAGCGCTCCAGCTCGGCGGCGAACTCCTCGGCGGAGTGCTTGTCGGTGCCCTCGGAGAAGGCCCGCGCCATGATCGTGGCGACACCGTCGAAGCCGGCCGGTTCGGCGTCCAGGGGCGCGTCGAGGAGCACCTCGACGGCGACGACCTGCTGGCCGGGGCGGTGGCAGCGCAGCAGGGTCAGGCCGTTGCCGAGCGCGCCGCGCTCGGGCGCCGGGAACGCCCACACCTTGGGCTCGCCCGCCTGGGGCCGGGGGTGGAACTCCATCGCGGCGAGCTCGGTCACTTGGCCGCCTCCTCGTTGTCGTCGCCGGCTTCGACCGTGGCCTCGGCCGCGGGGTCTTCGGGGGGATCGGCGTCCTCGGAGGTCTGTCCGGGGACCGGCTCGTAGACGAGCACCGCGCGGTTGTCGGGACGCAGGCGGGCCGCCGCGACCTCCTGGACCTCCTGCGCGGTGACGTCCAGGACGCGGTTCACGGCCGTCAGGGCGAGCTGCGGGTCGCCGAACAGGACGGCGTAGCGGCACAGTTCGTCGGCGCGGCCCGCCACGGTGCCGAGCCGGTCCAGCCACTCGCGCTCCAACTGGGCCTGGGCGCGCTCCATTTCCTCGGCCGTGGGGCCCTGCTCGGCGAACCGGGCGAGCTCCTCGTCGATGGCGGCCTCGATGACCGGCACCTCGACGTCACCGGACGTCTTGACGTCCAGCCAGCCCAGCGACGGCGCCCCGGCGAGCCGCAGCAGGCCGAAGCCGGCCGCCACCGCCGTACGGTCGCGCCGCACCAGCCGGTTGTAGAGCCGCGAGGACTCGCCGCCGCCGAGGACGGTGAGCGCCAGGTCGGTGGCGTCGGCCTCGCGCGTGCCGTCGTGCGGGAGCCGGTAGGCGGCCATCAACGCGCGCGCGGGGACCTCCTCTTCGACGACCTCCCGCAGCTGCGCGCCCATCACGTCGGGCAGCGAGCCGTCGCGCGGGGCGGGCTTGCCGTCGTGCGACGGGATGGAGCCGAAGTACTTCTCGACCCAGGCGAGCGTCTGCTCGGGGTCGATGTCGCCGACCACGGACAGCACCGCGTTGTTGGGCGCGTAGTAGGTGCGGAAGAACGCGCGCGCGTCCTCCAGCGTCGCCGCGTCCAGGTCGGCCATGGAGCCGATCGGCGTGTGGTGGTAGGGGTGGCCCTCCGGGTAGGCGAGGGCGGTCAGCTTCTCGAAGGCGGTGCCGTACGGGACGTTGTCGTACCGCTGGCGGCGCTCGTTCTTGACGACGTCGCGCTGGTTTTCCATCGACTCGTCGTCCAGGGCGGCGAGCAGGGAGCCCATGCGGTCCGCCTCCAGCCAGAGCGCGAGCTCCAACTGGTGGGTGGGCATGGTCTCGAAGTAGTTGGTGCGCTCGAAGCTGGTGGTGCCGTTGAGCGAGCCGCCCGCGCCCTGCACGAGTTCGAAGTGACCGTTGCCCTTGACCTGCGCGGAGCCCTGGAACATCAGATGCTCGAAGAGGTGAGCCAGGCCGGTGCGCCCCTTGACTTCGTGGCGCGAGCCGACGTCGTACCAGAGGCACACCGCGGCGACCGGGGTCAGATGGTCCTCGGAGAGCACCACGCGCAGCCCGTTGGCCAGGCGGTGCTCGGTCGCTGTCAGGCCCCCGGAGCCTGCCTGGTCTGTGGCCGTGTGACCCATGGGCATGTACGTCCCTTCGATCGCGGTGCGGTTGTTCAGCCGCGTTTTTTGTGCCGGTCCTGCCACTGTATGCAAGCGTGCGGAGCACCGGTGGAGTTCCCGGTGGTCGTACGCCGACAGCGAGATCCCGTAGATTGCGACGCACCGCCGTGGACATCAGCGGACACCTGTCGGGACGGCTGACGCCGGGTCGTCGTCCGCGTTGTCAGTGCCACGGTCCACAATGGTGCGCGTCAGATCTCCCGTTCACGCTTCAGCAAGAGTGAGCCGAAGGGGCGCGACCCGAAGGCGAGCGACCAGAAAAGAGGAGCCGGCAGCGATGGCCCGCCGCACCACGAAGACCCCGCCGCCCGACGACTCGTACGAGGAGAAGATCCTCGACATCGACGTCGTGGACGAGATGCAGGGCTCCTTCCTCGAGTACGCGTACTCGGTCATCTACTCCCGTGCCCTGCCGGACGCCCGCGACGGCCTCAAGCCGGTGCACCGCAGGATCGTCTACCAGATGAACGAGATGGGCCTGCGCCCCGACCGGGGCTACGTGAAGTGCGCCCGCGTGGTGGGCGAGGTCATGGGCAAGCTGCACCCGCACGGCGACGCGTCGATCTACGACGCGCTGGTGCGCATGGCGCAGCCGTTCTCCATGCGCGTGCCGCTCGTCGACGGCCACGGCAACTTCGGTTCCCTGGGCAACGACGACCCGCCGGCCGCCATGCGGTACACCGAGTGCCGGCAGGCCGAGGCGACGAGCCTGATGACCGAGTCGATCGACGAGGACACGGTCGACTTCGCCCCGAACTACGACGGCCAGGAGCAGGAGCCGGTGGCCCTGCCCGCCGCGTTCCCGAACCTGCTGGTGAACGGCGCGTCGGGCATCGCGGTCGGCATGGCCACGAACATGGCGCCGCACAACCTCTCCGAGGTCATCGCGGCGGCCCGTCATCTGATCCGCTACCCGAACGCGGATCTGGACGCCCTGATGAAGTTCGTCCCGGGCCCCGACCTGCCCACCGGCGGCCGGATCGTCGGCCTCTCGGGCATCCGGGACGCCTACGAGACGGGCCGCGGCACCTTCAAGATCCGTGCCACGGTGGCGGTGGAGACCGTCACGGCCCGCCGCAAGGGCCTGGTCATCACCGAGCTGCCCTTCACGGTCGGCCCGGAGAAGGTCATCGCCAAGATCAAGGACCTGGTCGGCGCCAAGAAGATCCAGGGCATCGCCGACGTCAAGGACCTCACCGACCGCGCGCACGGTCTGCGTCTGGTCATTGAGATCAAGAACGGCTTCGTGCCCGAGGCGGTCCTGGAACAGCTCTACAAGCTGACGCCGATGGAGGAGTCCTTCGGCATCAACAACGTCGCCCTGGTCGACGGCCAGCCGCTGACGCTCGGCCTCAAGGAGCTCCTGGAGGTCTACCTCGACCACCGGTTCGAGGTCGTCCGGCGCCGCAGCGAGTTCCGCCGCACCAAGCGCCGCGACCGGCTGCACCTGGTGGAGGGCCTGCTGACCGCCCTCGTCGACATCGACGAGGTCATCCGCCTCATCCGCTCCAGCGACAACAGCGCGCAGGCCAAGCAGCGGCTGATGGAGCGCTTCTCGCTGAGCGAGATCCAGACGCAGTACATCCTCGACACCCCGCTGCGCCGGCTGACGAAGTTCGACCGGATCGAGCTGGAGTCGGAGAAGGAGAAGCTCAACGCGGAGATCGCGGAGCTGACCCGGATCCTCGACTCGGACACCGAGCTGCGCAAGCTCGTCTCCACCGAACTGGCCGCGGTCGCCAAGAAGTTCGGTACCGACCGGCGCACGGTCCTGCTGGAGGCGGGCGCGGTCGTCCCGGCCGCCGCCGTTCCGCTCCAGGTGGCGGACGACCCGTGCCGGGTGCTGCTGTCCTCGACGGGGCTGCTGGCCCGTACGGCGAACGGCGAGGCGCTGCCCGAGGGCGGCGGCAAGCGCGCCGTGCACGACGTGATCATCTCGGCGGTGCCCGCCACCGCGCGCGGGGAGATCGGCGCGGTGACGTCCGAGGGGCGCCTGCTGCGGGTCAACGTCATCGACCTGCCCCAGTTGCCGGAAGGCGCGTCGAACCTCGCCGGGGGCGCGCCCCTGACGGAGTTCGTGCCGCTGACGGACGGCGAGACACTGGTCTGCCTGATCACCCTGGACGAGTCCTCGCCCGGTCTGGCGCTCGGCACCGAACAGGGTGTCGTGAAGCGTGTGGTGCCCGACTACCCCACCAACAAGGAGGAGTTGGAGGTCATCACCCTCAAGGACGGTGACCGGATCGTCGGCGCGGTCGAACTGCGTACCGGCGAGGAGGACCTGGTCTTCATCACGGACGACGCGCAACTGCTGCGCTACCAGGCCTCGCAGGTCCGTCCCCAGGGCCGTCCGGCGGGCGGTATGGCGGGCATCAAGCTCGCGGACGGGGCGAAGGTCATCTCCTTCACGGCCGTGGACCCTGCGGCCGACGCGGTCGTCCTCACGGTCGCCGGCTCGCGCGGCACGCTGGACGACTCCGTCCAGACGACCGCCAAGCTGACCCCGTTCGACCAGTACCCGCGCAAGGGCCGCGCGACCGGCGGAGTCCGCTGCCAGCGCTTCCTGCGCGGGGAAGATTGCCTGTCCCTGGCCTGGGCGGGTGTGTCCCCCGCGCGGGCCGCGCAGAAGAACGGCACACCGGCGGACCTGCCGGAGATCGACCCGCGACGCGACGGCTCGGGCGTGTCGCTGCCGAAGACGGTCTCGGTGGTGGCGGGGCCCGTGTAGGACGCCTCAGAACTCCGGGTCGGGTTCCTGGCTGTCGTCGGGGCCCTGTACGTAGCGCAGGACGCCCCACATGCCGTGCTCGTCGGCGGTGTGTGGGGCGTCGTCGTTCCCGCACGCCTCCAGTTCCTTGCGGAGGGCGGGGGTGTCGATGCCGGAGCCGATGAGGACGAGCTGGGTGAGGCGCGGCGCGCCCTGGCCGGGCCAGGGTTCCGGATAGAAGCGCAGGAACCGTCCGACGGCGTGTACGGCGTACCGGTTGCGGGTGTCGTACGCGCCGAAATCGACGTACCCCTTGATGCGGTAGAGCCCCTCGGGCCGGCTGTCGAGGAAGGCCATCAGACGACGGGGGTCGAGCGGCACCTCGGAGACGAAGGAGAGGCTTTCGTAAGAGGTGTGCAGATGACCGGCGTGCACGTCGTCGTTCTCGTCGCGATCGTGTTCGTGCAGGTCGTCGAAGGACAGCTGGCCGATGCGCTCCTCGCTGGGACGGCAGTCGAAGAGGAACTCGGGGTCGATACGGCCGTAGGTGGCGGGGACGACGGCCGCGCGGTCGACGAGCGACTGGACGAGCGCGCGGACGCGGCCTGGGTCGGCGGCCCGGTCGAGCTTGTTGACGACGACGAGGTCGGCGAGGCCGAGATGCCGGTCGATCTCGGGGTGCTTGCCGCGGGTGTCGTCGAACTCGGCGGCGTCGACGACCTCGACGAGCCCGCCGTAGACGATTCCCGGATGCTCGCTGGCGAGGAGCATACGGACGATTTCCTCGGGTTCGGCGAGCCCGCTGGCCTCGATGACGATGACGTCGATGCCGGCGTCGGGTCGGGCGAGGCGTTCCAGGTAGGTGTCCAGTTCGCCGGCGTCGACGGCACAGCACAGGCAGCCGTTGCCGAGCGAGACGGTGGAGTCACCGAGGGCGCCGGCCACGGCCATGGCGTCGATCTCGATGGCGCCGAAGTCGTTGACGATGGCCCCGATACGGCTGCCTCCGCTGCGGTGGAGGAGGTGGTTGAGAAGCGTGGTCTTGCCGGAACCGAGGAATCCGGCGAGGACGACGACCGGAATCTGCCGGTGGCCGGGGCTCGGTTCGCTCAACGTGCGACCTCTCTGACACCGACGCGCGCCGGATCGCGGGCCGGGCGCACGTACGCGGATGGACTCTCCGACCAGGATACGAGCCGGAACAATCACCGCGAAGTGAACGATTGTTAGCTGCACTTGTGGGGCAGACGTCTGGCATGGCGCCGGATCGTGCGACCCTCGCTTCCTTCCGTGCGCCTCCTCTCCGCCTCCCCCGCCGATCAGAGCCGCTCGGCACCCTGGGAGACGGCAAGCGCCGCCCATCGCTCGCCGGTCCCCCGCAGTCGACCCGCACCCCGACGACCGGCGGACGGCCGCCTGATCCGGGGGTTGACATGGCCACACAGAACTTTGGGAAACGCGGACTGAGCTACGCCATGACCGCCGGTCTCGGCGCGGTCGCCGGGGCTCTCGCCACCCTGGCCGTCCAGCGGCACGCGCTCGAATCATTACGGATACGTCTGGAATACCTGGAACAGCACGCCCACAGCCAGCAGCACACCGACCTGGCGAACCAGCAGCGGCAGCACTGGGAGTTGCTGAGCAAGGCGATCGACGATCCCGACCTCGCCGAAGTGCTGGACCTCTACGAGGAGTCCGTCTCCCCCAAACGACGCCGGCAGTATCTGTTCGCCAACGTGCTCTACACGAATCTTCTCTTCTATTACCGCATCGGGAACATAAGCCGCGAAGAATTCTTCGGGCTGGCTCGCGGCATGTTCCAGAACCCGATCGTGCGCGAGTACTGGTATGCCACTCAGCCGCACCGGGCGAGCATCGCCGACTCCGAGGAAGCGGAAATCGGACTGATGGTCGACGATCTGCTGCGCCAACTCGAAGAGGCCGACACGGAGCAGTGGTGGGTGGTCGGAGAACCGCCGGACCAGTAGCCGACCGCGGACCGCGACGGGAAATGTGCACCCTCAGCCCTTTTCTCCGCTCCTGGGAGGGCGCGCACCGACCCGCTCCGACATACATCACGCCAACGGGCGATAACGGATCAATAAAACGGCGCGTTCTTCGGAGGGAATGAGGTTGACTACTGCGCGACCGCGCAAGGAGTCCGCCACCACAAGCATTAGTCGCTCCACGCCGCCCGGTGGTCGAGACCCAGCCCTACAGGGATGCAATCACGCCGCGTGCTGCAACCGTGCGCAGGCACCTTTGCTGCCTTTGAGACCAGTAGGGAAACAACAGTGAGTCAGATCGTCCGCCGCCTCGGCGCGTCCCCGCGAGAACGAGGAAGCGCGACCGGCGCAACTTGCCCGGATATCTTCGAATTGGCGGACGGGAATTTCGCCATCATTGGCACGGACGTGACCAACTCGCTCGATTCCCAGCTTCCGCCGGACGCCGCCCGTGCCGACTATGAACGCATCGTCGTGATCACACGCGAAACTCTCGTCAGAGCCAAAGCTGACATTCCTGACGCATAACGCCGGACAACCGCACCACGGTCCGGTCATGAGTTCCTGATTCCGGCCCGGATGCGAGACCGAGGGCTCGGCGCCGCTCCTGGCGCCGGGCCCTCGCCCGTGTTCACGCGGCCGGTACCGGAACCGGCGCCCCCGGTCCCACATACCGCGCCACCGGTCGGATGATCTTCGAATCCTCCGCCTGTTCCAGGATGTTGGCGCTCCAGCCGATCACGCGGCCCGCCGCGAAGGTCGGAGTGAACATCTCACGGGGCAGACCGCAGAGTTCCATGACGACCCCGGCGTAGAACTCGACGTTGGTGTGGAGTTCCCGGCCGGGCTTCAGCTCGGCGAGGATGGCCTCGACCTGGCGTTCGACCTCGACGGCGAAGGCGACGCGAGGGCCGCCGAAGCCTTCGGCGATCTCGCGCAGCATGCGCGAACGAGGGTCCTCGGTGCGGTAGATCGCGTGGCCGAAGCCCATGATCCGCTCACCGGCGAGAACACGTGCACGGATCCACGGGTCGATGCGGTCGGGCGTACCGATGGCGTCGAGCGTGTCTAGCGCCCGGCTCGGCGCACCCCCGTGCAGCGGCCCCGACAGCGCACCCACGGCACCCACGAGACAGGCGGCTACGTCCGCGCCGGTCGACGTGATGACCCGTGCCGTGAAGGTTGACGCGTTGAATCCGTGGTCAATGGTCGAGATCAAGTATTGCTCGACCGCCCTCGCCTGCCGCGGATCGGGTTCCGAACCCGTCAGCATGTAGAGGTAGTTGGCCGCGTAGGACAGATCCGCCCGGGGCTCCACGGGCTCCAGGCCCCGCCCCAGCCGGTGCAGCGCGGCGAGCAGCGTCGGCACCGCGGCGGACGCCGCGATCGTGTCCCGGCGCCGCCTCTCCGCGTCGATGTCGTACACGGGCCGGAATCCGCGCGCCGCGCCCAGCAGCGACAGCGCCGTACGCATGCCGGCGAGCGGCCCGGAGTCCGCGCCCGCCGCGGCGATGGCGGGCAGCGCCGCCCGGACCCCGTCGGGCAGGGCGCGCAGGGCGGCGGCCTCGGCGGCGAAGGCGGCCCCGCGCTCGGCGTCCGGCAGCTCGCCGTGGACCAGGAGATGCCAGACGTCCTCGAACCCGCGGGTCCGCGCGAGTTCGACGGCCGAGTACTGGCGGTAGTGGTAGAAGCCCTCGATCCCTCGGACGTCACCGATCTCGGTGTCGGTGACGACGACGCCCGCGAGCCCTCGCGGCACGTCGACAAGGGTGGCTGCGGCCCTGTTGACGGACATGTTTCCTCCCTGGACTTGATTTGACTGTCCATGGTTGACTCAATGCCTGTCAATATTGATTGAATCAATACAACCTCCCCGCGGATACGGTGAGCCCATGCGCGATCACGAACCCGTCCACGACCACGAGGGCCGGCGCCTGACCACGAAAGAGGCCGCCGAACTCCTGGGGGTGAAGCCCGAGACCGTCTACGCCTACGTGAGCCGTGGCCAGCTCGGCAGCCGCCGGGTGCCCGGCGGCCGGGGCAGCACCTTCGACGCCACGGAGGTGGAGGCCCTCGCCCGGCGCAACCGGCGCGAGAGCGGCGGGAGTCCGGCGTCCGGCGGCGAGCTGTCGGTACGGACCCGCATCACGCTCATCGAGTCCGACCGGTACTACTTCCGGGGCGTCGACGCGACCGCGCTGGCCGCGCGCCACTCCTACGAGGAGATCGCCGAATGGCTGTGGACCGGGCGGATGCGGCCCGGGATGACGTTCACGGCGCCGGAGACCTCCGCGGCCGTCGCCCGGCGCGCGGTCGACTCACTGCCCGAACACACCTCCCCCACCGACCGGTTGAGGGTCGCCGCGATCGCCGCCGCGGCGGCCGACCCGCTGCGCTTCGACCTGTCCGAGGACGCCGTGCTGGGCACCGCGCGCATCCTGATCCCCACACTGGTCGCCGCCCTGCCGCGCACCCGGCTCAACCAGCCGGACGAGGGCCCGCTGGCCAGGCGCCTGTGGACACGGCTCAGCGCCCGTACCCCGGACGAGGCGTCCCTGCGTGCCCTGGACACCGCCCTGGGCCTGCTCGTCGACCATGACCTCGCCGCCTCCACCCTCGCGGTGCGGGTCGCCGCCTCGGCGCGCGCCAACGCCTACGCGTCCGTCTCGGCCGGCCTGGGCGTGCTCGAAGGGCCCCTGCACGGCGCGGCCAGCGGGCTCGCCCACCGGCTGCTCCAGGACGTCCTCGAACTGGGCGACGCCGGCCCCGTCATCGCGAACGAACTGCGGGCCGGACGCCGCATCCCCGGACTCGGGCACCGGCTCTACCGCGGGGAGGATCCCCGCGCGCGAGCCCTGTTCGACCTGCTGGAGCGGATCCCGCGCGCGGAAACGGCCCTGGCCGCGGCCCGGGACGTCGTGGCCACCACCGCCCGGCACACCCCGCTGCACGCCAACGTCGACCTCGCGCTCGCCGTGCTCACGGCGTCCTCCGGCATGCTCCCCACGGCAGGCGAGACGATCTTCGCCGTCGCCCGTACGGCGGGCTGGGTCGCCCACGCCCTGGAGGAGTACGGCGAGCGCCCCCTGCGCATGCGCCCGAGCGGGCTCTACGTGGGCGCGAAGCCTCCGCAGTCGCTGCCGCTGCCGCTGCCGCTGCCGCTGCCGGAAGAGACGGCTGCGGAAGCCTTGCCCGAGGTGTAAAGAACGCCAGGTGTCCCCAAGGGCGTCAAATTCTCTCAAGTGAGGCCACACCAGGACACCAGCGCGCCTGGAAGTCGCCACACGGCAAGTCAGGTTAGGCTCACCTCTGTGAGTACGTGCGCATCCGTCTCCAGCGACCTCGGCGAGCCCATCGCGGGGACCGCGGCCACCGCGAAGACCTGGCTGCTCGTCGAACAGCCCGGCCCCTGGGGCGCCCACGCGCTCACGTCGAGCCACCTGGACCCGGCGCTCGGCCGCGGCCTGGAGAGGCTCGCGAAGGGCACCGGCGTGCGCATCGCCCTCATCCGCCGCCCCGGACGCCACGCCGACTGCGGCACGGCCACCGCGCGCCGCGTGTACGTCGCGCACACCTCGCCCGGAAACGCGTGGCTGCACACCACCACGCTCCACGACCCGCGACGGCTGCTCGACCTCGACTTCGCCGCGCTCGGCAGAGGCGACCACCGCAGCTTCGGGGCGGCGCTCGACGGACGCCCCCACACCGGGGCCCCGCTCGCGCTCGTCTGCACCAACGGCAAGCGGGACCGCTGCTGCGCCCTCCTGGGCCGCCCCCTCGCCGCCGAGCTGGCCGCGTCGGGCGCCGAGGGCGTCTGGGAGGTCACCCATCTGGGTGGACATCGCTTCTCGCCGACACTCCTCGTCCTGCCGTACGGCTACGCGTACGGCCGGGTCGACGCCCCCGCCGTCGAGGAGATCCTGCGCGCCGTCCAGCACGGGCGCGTGGTCGTCGACGGCTGCCGCGGCGGCTCGGCCTGGGAGCGGCCCGGGCAGGCGGCGGAACTGGCGGTGCGCTCGGCGGCGCACGAGGACGCGGCGGACGTCCTGAGCGTCGTCCGCACGACCGGGGCGGCTCCCCACTGGGAGGTGACCGTCGCGCACGTCGACGGGCGGCACTGGCGGGTCACCGTCGCCCAGAGCGCCTCCCTGCCGCCGCGCGCGGAGAGCTGCGGGACCTCGGTGCTCGGGGCGCCCGCGCGAATGGACGTCGTGGCGGTCCGCGAACTGCAACCGGCGTCGGCGCTGGCGAGCTGAACCGGCCGTTCAACCAGGTCAGCCCCTCTTCCCAGCGACGGCCGTCCACCTCGTCCATGCATTGATCAAGAGATCCATGCCACACCCCTACGGCACGTCCCACCCCTCCGCGTACCGTCATGGGTATGAGCCCCACTCCCCCCGCACGACGCCTCCGCCTCGGCCTGCCGCGGCGGATGTTCTCGCAGGTGCTGCTGATGCAGCTCGCGATCGCCGCGGGAGTCACGGTGCTCGCGACGGGCCTGTTCCTCGCACCGCTCAGTGCCCAACTGGACGACCAGGCGATGCGCCGGGCCCTCGCGATCGCGCAGACGACCGCGCAGGAGCCCCAGCTCGCCCAGGACCTCCGGACGACGCCCCACTCCGTCGACGGGCCGGTCCAGAAGGAGGCCGAGCGGATCCGGAAGGCCACGCAGGCCGAGTACGTCGTGGTGATGGACACCGAGGGCGTCCGCTGGTCGCACACCGACCCCGCGGAGATCGGCGGGAAGGTGTCGACGGACCCCACGCGGGCGCTGTCCGGCGAGGAGGTCATGGAGATCGACGAGGGCACCCTGGGGCGCTCCGCGCGCGGCAAGGTGCCTCTGCACGACAGTGACGGCGACATCATCGGGGCGGTCTCGGTCGGCATCGCGTACGACAGTGTCCGGGCGCGGCTGATCCACGCGATCCCGGGGCTGCTCGCGTACGCGGGCGGCGCGCTGGCCGTGGGCGCCCTGGCCGCCTGGCTGATCTCCCGCAGAGTCCAGCGGCAGACCCGTGACCTGGCCTTCTCCGACATCTCGGCGCTGCTCTCGGAGCGCGAGGCGATGCTGCACGGCATCCGGGAGGGTGTCGTCGCCCTGGACCGCAGCGGCCGGGTGCGTCTGCTGAACGACGAGGCGCAGCGGCTCCTCGGCATCGGCGACGAGGCGGTGGGGCACTCCCCCGACGAGGCGCTCGGGGAAGGCCGTACGGCCGATGTGCTGGCGGGCCGGGTCACCGGCACCGATCTGCTGACCGTGCGCGGCCAGCGCGTGCTGGTCGCCAACCGGATGCCGACGGACGACGGCGGTGCGGTCGCCACCCTGCGCGACCGGACCGAGCTGGAGCAGCTCGGCCGCGAGCTGGACTCCACGCGCGGGCTCATCGACGCCCTGCGCGCCCAGGACCACGAGCACGCCAACCGGATGCACACACTGCTGGGGCTGCTCGAACTGGAGATGTACGACGACGCCGTGGAGTTCGTCGGGGAGGTGGTCGGTGATCACCGGGCCACCGCGGAGCAGGTCACCGAGAAGATCGAGGACCCGCTGCTGGCGGCCCTGTTGGTCGGCAAGGCGACCGTGGCGGCGGAGCGCGGCGTCGCCCTGTGGATCTCCGACCGGACCCGGCTCCCCGACCGGCTGATCGACCCGCGGGGCATCGTCACGGTGGTCGGGAACCTCGTGGACAACGCCCTGGACGCGGTCGCCGGCAAGCCGCACGCGCGCGTGGAGGTCGAGCTGCGCGCGCAGGGGCGCACGGTCGTGCTCCGGGTGCGGGACACGGGCCCCGGGGTCCCGGCGGACCACCGGGAGCTGGTCTTCACCGAGGGCTGGTCCACGAAGAAGCCGCCCGCGCACGGCAAGCGGGGCATCGGGCTCTCCCTGGTGCGGCGGCTCGCCGAGCGCCAGGGCGGCAGCGCGACCGTCACCGAGGCCGACGGCGGGGGCGCCGCGTTCACGGTCGTCCTGCCCGAGGCACTGTCCGGGAGCGGCCTGGAACCAGGCGGCCCGAAACCGGACGGCGTGGAGCCGGACGGTCTGGAGCCCGACGGCTGGAAACCGGCGCTCACCGTGCCGTCGACGACCGAGGAGGAGTCGTGATGATCGAGGTCCTGGTCGTGGACGACGACACGCGCGTCGCCCGGGTCAACGCCGCGTACGTCGAGAAGGTGCCCGGCTTCCATGTGGCGGGCGAGGCGCACAGCGCGGCGGAGGCGCTGCGTCAGGTGGAGTCGCTGCCCCGGCTCGACCTGGTCCTCATGGACCACTACCTGCCCGACGAGACGGGTCTGTCGGTCGTCCGCGAGATGCGGCGCCGCGGCCACCAGACCGACGTGATCATGGTGACGGCCGCGCGGGACATCACGACCGTGCAGGCGGCGATGCGACACGGCGCGCTCCAGTACCTGGTCAAGCCGTTCGCCTTCGCGGGCCTGCGCGCCAAGCTGGAGGCGTACGCGGACCTGCGCCGCACGCTGGACGGGGGCGGCGAGGCCGAACAGGCGGAGGTGGACCGCATCTTCGGCGCGCTGTCCGCGTCCTCGGAGCCCGATCTGCCCAAGGGGCACTCCCCCACGACGGCGGAGCTGGTGCGCCAGTCCCTGATCAGCGCCGAAGGCCCTCTGTCGGCCCAGGAGATCGCCGAGCGGACGGGGGTGAGCCGGCAGACGGCCCAGCGCTATCTGAAGCTCCTGGAGCGCACGGGACGGGCCCGGCTCACGCTCAAGTACGGCGACGCGGGCCGCCCGGAACACCGCTACGTGTGGGCGACCCGCGCCTGAGGGCACGGCCCGTGGTGGGGGCGGGGGGAAGGGACCGTGCCCTCCTTGCCTACGGATTCAGCGCGCCGCCTTCTCCACGAACTCGGTCGTGTACGTCTTGGCGAGGTCGACGTCGGCGTTCTGGATCGTCGGGTTGAACGCCTTGAGCACCTTCTCGACGGTCTCCGGGCCGTTCTGCGGCATCACTCCGTCGTCCGTGAACATCGGCAGGGTGCTGTCGATGGCGGAGGCGTAGAGGATCTTGTTGCCCTGGGAGTAGTCGGCGGGCATCTTCTGGGCGATCTCGTGGGCGCTGTGGGTGGACATCCACTTGAGTGTCTTGACGAATGCATTGACCAGCTTCTGGACGGTGTCCTTGTGTCCGTTCACCCAGTCCGTCTGCATGTACAGACTTGACGACGGGTACGGCCCGCCGAGCGCCTCCTGGGAGCCCTCGGGGGTGCGCATGTCGAGGAGGATCCTGCCCGCCTTCTTGTCCAGGATCGTGGCCACGGTCGGGTCGGTCGTCATCCCGCCGTCGATGGCTCCCTGTTCCAGCGCCGAGATGAATGTCGGTCCCGCGCCCACGGCGACCGGTGTGAACTCACTGACCTTCACCCCGTTCTTGACGGCCAGGTACTTGGTGAGGAAGTCGGTGGACGAGCCGAGCCCGGTGACGCCGAGCTTCTTGCCCTTGAAGTCCTTGGGCGAGGTGATGTCCCCCTCGGCCTTCGTGGAGACGATCTCGACTTCGCCGGGAGCGTGCGAGAACTGCACGACGGACTCGACGTCCTTGCCCTTCACCTGGAGGTCGAGCGTGTGGTCGTAGA
Organism: Streptomyces sp. NPDC090106; assembly: GCF_044747265.1. Taxonomy (NCBI): domain Bacteria; kingdom Bacillati; phylum Actinomycetota; class Actinomycetes; order Kitasatosporales; family Streptomycetaceae; genus Streptomyces; species Streptomyces sp. NPDC090106. The sequence goes on from NZ_JBIVDS010000018.1 coordinate 60,065, forward strand.
AGCCGACGGCCCCCTGGACCTGCCCGGACACGAGCGCGGTCTCGGCCTGCACACCGGCCGGTTCGCTCAGCAGTTCCACGTCGAGGCCCTCGGCGTCGAAGTAGCCGAGCCGCTGGGTGAGCATCGCGGGCAGATAGATGACCTTGTCCAGGCCGCCGACCATGATCTTGACCTTCGTGCCCTTGCCGTCGCCCTGGCTGCCGGAAGAAGCGGTGGTGGCGGCGTCGTTGGCGCAGGCGGTGAGCGAGGAGAGGGCGAGGAGGCCGACGGCGGCCAGGGCGAGGTGTCTGGCGGTACTGCGCATGCGGGTTCACGTCCTTGTGAGAGGCAGTGCGGTGAGGTGGTGCGAGCGGGTGGCGGAGGGAGCCGAGGGCGCGCTCAGGCGTCCGGACCCGACGGCTTCCAGCGGAAGATGCGGCGCTCCGCGAAGGTGAGCAGCCCCTCGGCGACGAGTGCGACGACGGCGAGGATGACCATCGCGGCGTACACACCGGCGGCGTTGAACGTCCCCTGCGACTGGGCGACGAGCAGCCCGATGCCCTTGGTCGCGCCGATGTACTCGCCAACGATGGCGCCGATGAGGGCGAAGCCGAAGCTCACATGGAGGCTGGTGAAGATCCATGAGGTGGCCGACGGGATGACCACCTGAAGGGTGACCCTGCGGTCGCTCGCCCCGAGGATGCGGGCGTTGGCGACCAGATTGCGGTCGACCTCGCGGGCGCCCTGGAAGGCGTTGAAGAACACGGGGAAGAAGACGAGGACGACGGCCGAGGCGACCTTGGAGGCGGGCCCGAGCCCGAACCAGATCACGAAGATGGGCGCGAGGACGATCCTGGGGATCGAATTGAGCACCTTGATGTAGGGACCAAGGATGTCGGCGAGGAAGGTGATCCGCCCCAGAGCGATACCGAACACGACACCCGCGACGACACCGATGACCCAGCCGAGCAGCGCCTCATGGAGCGTGTACCAGATCTGCTCACCCAGCGAACCGAGCGCTGTCCCGTGCGTGATCCAGGTCCATATCTGGTCCCAGACCTTGGAGGGCATCGAGAAGTTGAACGGATCGATGACCTCCGCGCGGGCCAGGACCTCCCACAGCCCGAGCCCGGCGATCAGGAGCACCACACGCGAGACCCCGACGATGGCCTTGCGCCGGCGGGCGGCACGCGCGCGTGAATGGGCGCGGTCCGGCGTCTTGACCGTGTTGACCACAGGTTGACTGAGCACCTCAGGCGGCATCGGCGGCACCTCTTTCCCGGGTGATGCGGACCTCTTCGCCCAGGGACTCCCAGATCTCGCGGTAGATCTCGATGAACCGCGCCTCCAGACGCACCGATTCGACCTTGCGCGGACGCGGCAGATCGATGTCGAAGATGTGCTTGACGGTGGCGGGCCCGGCCGTCATGACGACGACCTTGTCCGCCAGCGCGATGGACTCCTCCAGGTCGTGGGTGACGAACACGACGGACGCCCCCGTGCCCTCCCACAGCTCCAGCAGTTCGTCGGACATGAGGGCACGGGTCTGGACGTCGAGTGCGGAGAACGGCTCGTCCATGAGGAGGATCTCGGGGTCGTTGACGAAGGTCGCGGCGAGCGCGACGCGCTTGCGCTGCCCGCCGGACAGCTGGTGCGGATAGCGGTCCTCGAACGCCGACAGCCCCACTCGGGCCAGCCATTCGCGGGCCTTGCGCTTCGCCTCGGCCTTGGGGACCCCGCGGAAGCGCGGGCCCGCCATCACGTTGGACAGGACGGTGCGCCAGGGGAAGGTGGCGTCCTGCTGGAAGACGAACCCGACCTTGTCCCCGACCCCGCGGACCGGCTGCCCCGCGACCACGACCTCGCCCTCACTGGGCTCCTCAAGGCCGCTGACCAGCGTCAGGGTCGTCGACTTGCCGCACCCGGTGGGGCCGACGACCGCCACGAACTCACCCCGCCCGACGGTGAGATCGAGCCCGCTGACGGCGGTGTGCAGACCTCCCGAGGGGGTCCTGAACGTCTTGCTCGCGCCCCGCAGCTCGATGGCGGGGCTGGTGTCTGCGCTCATGGCCGGGGACGGTAGGCGCGCCCCGCGCCCGCACATCAGCCTTCTCCGCACATGCGGTTCTTTTGCTTGCAACAGCCTGTTGTGCTCGTTTTGCTCGCGCTACAACAACGGAGCCGAAACACTGGTGCAACACACGCCCGGCCTCCACGGAGAGAGACCCGATGATTGACGTCCTGGTCGTGGACGACGACTTCCGTGTCGCCGAGATCAACGCCAAGTACGTGGGAAAGGTTCCCGGTTTCCGGGTCGCCGCCCGCGCCCACACCGCCGCCCAGGCGCTGGCCGCCGTGCAGCGCGGGCCCATCGACCTGGTCCTGCTCGACCACTACCTGCCCGACCAGACGGGTCTCGAACTCGTCCACCGGATGCGGGAGCAGGGCCACGGCACCGACGTCATCATGATCACGGCCGCCGGTGACGTGACCACCGTCCAGACCGCGATGCGGCTCGGCGCGCTGCACTACCTGGTCAAGCCGTTCACCTTCGCGGCGCTGCGCACCCGGCTCGACTCCTACGCCGCCCTGCGCCGCACCGTCGACCGTGTCGGGGGCCGCGGCGTCGCCGGTCAGGAGCAGGTCGACCGGATCTTCGGCGCCCTGCGCACGACGCCGCTGCCCTCGTCACCGGGCCTGCCCTCGGGCCACTCCGAGCCGACGACCGACCTCATCTGCAGCGTCCTGCACGAGGCCGACCACCCGCTCTCCGCGCACGAGGTCGCCGCCGAGACCGGCCTGAGCCGCTCCACCGCCCAGCGCTACCTGCGCCACCTGGAACAGGCCGGCCGCCTGCGCCTGACCCTGCGCTACGGCGACACGGGCCGCCCTGAACACCGCTACGCCTGGGTCGCGCCGTGACGTCATGACCGTACGACGGTCAGGCGGCCCCCGCTCCCGTGAGTGACCGCACCTCGGTCTCCGCGTGCTTGGCCTCGTCGGCGACCTCGGCCGAGGTGACCGTGCCGAGCCAGCCGGCGACGAAGCCGAGCGGGATCGAGACCAGGCCGGGGTTCTGCAGCGGGAAGAACTGGAAGTCGACGCCCGGGAACAGGGATTCGGGGCTGCCGGAGACGACCGGCGACAGCAGTACGAGGAGCACGGCCGGGATGAGCCCGCCGTACACCGACCAGACCGCGCCGCGGGTGGTGAAGGCGCGCCAGAAGAGCGAGTAGAGCAGCACCGGAAGGTTTGCGGACGCGGCGACCGCGAAGGCGAGCCCCACCAGGAACGCGACGTTGAGGTCGCGGGCCAGCAACCCGAGTCCGATCGCGACCACGCCGATACCGACGGCGGCGACGCGCGCCACGGCGACCTCGCTGTGCGGCTTGGAACGCTTGCGCCGCAGGGACGCGTACAGGTCGTGGGCGACGGAGGCGGAGGAGGCGAGCGTGATGCCGGCGACCACCGCGAGGATCGTTGCGAACGCGATGGCCGCGACGACGGCGAACAGGACCGTTCCGCCCGCGGAGTTCACGCCGCCGCCGAGGTCGAGGGCGAGCAGCGGGACCGCCGTGTTGCCCGCCGCGTTGGAGCCGCGCACGGCGTCCGGCCCGACGATCGCCGCCGCGCCGAAGCCCAGCACGATCGTCATCAGGTAGAAGCCGCCGATCAGCCCGATCGACCAGACGACCGACCGGCGGGCGGCCCGCGCGGTCGGCACGGTGTAGAAGCGCGAAAGGATGTGCGGCAGCCCGGCCGTGCCGAGGACCAGGGCGAGTCCCAGGCTGATGAAGTCGAAGCGCGCGGTCCAGTCCGCCCCGTAGCGCAGGCCGGGGGCCAGGAACTTGTCGCCGTGACCGCTGCGTTCGGCCGCGGTGAGCAGCAACTGGTCGAAGTTTCCGTGGAAACGCACGAGGACGAGCACGGTCAGCACGATCGTCCCGCCGAGGAGCAGGACCGCCTTCACGATCTGGATCCAGGTGGTGGCCCGCATCCCTCCCAGCGACACGTAGATCACCATGAGCGCGCCGACGCCGATGACCGTCCAGGTCTGTGCCGCCTGGCCGGTCCCGCCGAGCAGCAGCGCCACCAGGCTTCCCGCGCCCACCATCTGCGCCACCAGGTACAGAACGGACACGGTGACCGAGGAGGTTCCCGCCGCGATCCGCACGGGCCGCTCGCTCATCCGCGCCGCGACCACGTCGGCCAGGGTGAACCGACCGCAGTTGCGCACCAGTTCGGCGACCAGGAACAACACGACCAGCCAGGCCACCAGGAAGCCGACCGAGTACAGCATCCCGTCGTAGCCGTACAGCGCGATGAGCCCGGAGATCCCGAGGAACGACGCGGCCGACATGTAGTCGCCCGCGATGGCAAAACCATTCTCCATCGGCGAGAACAACCGGCCGCCCGCGTAGAACTCCTCCGCCGAGCCGTGCCGGTTGCGGCTCACCCAGGTCGTGATCCCCAGGGTGACCGCGACGAACGCGCTGAACAGCAGCAGCGCCAGCGTCTGGTGATTGTCCGTCACAGAGCACCGCCCCGGACGCCCCGTGTCAGCTCCTGGGTGTCCCAGCGCAGTTCCAGCGCCGCGCGGTCCCTGCGCAGGCGCGCGTGCCGTGCGTAGGCCCAGGTCAGCACGAACGTGGTGAGGAACTGCCCCAGTCCCGCGATCATCGCCACGTTCACCGCGCCCGCCACCGGCCGGGCCATCAGCCCCGGCGCGGTCGTCGCGGCCACCACGTACCCGACGTACCAGGCGAAGAACGCCACGCACGCCGGCACGACGAACCTCCGGTACCGGCTGCGCACCTCCTGGAAGGCCGCGCTGCGCTGCACTTGGAGGTACACATCGGCCGTCGCGGCGTCGGTGTCTTTGCGTCGGTCGCGCCCGGTCCCGTCCGTGGGCAGCGGCACGGGCGCGCCGGCCGACTCGCCCCAGCCGGAGGCCAGCGCGTCGTACCAGGGGTCGTCGTACCGTACGGCCGCGGGGGCGTCGGTGAGATCGGGGTCGTGCCCGTCGTGGTGTTCGGCCGGGCTTTCGGGACCGCCCCCGCCGCCGCTGGGACGACCGTTGCTTGACTGCATGCCCAAGGATGGACAGAACGGGAAGATCCCCGACTCTTCTTCCCCTGGGTCTTCACCCCATCAGGTGACTCAACCCGCCGGAGGCCGTGCGAGTCCCTTGGCATAGGCGTAACGGACCGCCTGCGCGCGATCCTTGAGGCCGGTCTTGGCGAACATGTTGTTGATGTGGGTCTTCACGGTGGCCGTCGAGACATGCAGCTTGCGGGCGATCTCCGTGTTGCTGAGCCCGTCGGCGATCAGCACCAGCACCTCGGTCTCCCGCCCGGTCAGTCCGTCCGGCGGCTCGACGGGCGGCGCCGGTTCGGCCTCCGGTTCCGACAGCCTCTCCAGCAGCCGTCGTTGGACGCTCGGCGACAGACCCGCGTCGCCGTCCAGGACGCTGAGCACGGCCCGGCCGATCTCCTCGCCTCCCGCGTCCTTGGTCAGATACCCGCGCGCTCCCGCTCTCAGCGCCGGGAACAGCGAGTCGTCGTCCGCGAACGTCGTGAGCACCACGACCTGGGTCCCGGGATGCTCGGCCCTGATCCGCCGGGTGGCCTCCACGCCGTCGCAGCGGGGCATCCGCAGGTCCATCAGCACGACGTCCGGGGCGAGTTCGGCGACCTGCCGCACGGCCTCGTCGCCGTCCCTGGCGGTGCCGACGACCTCGATCCCGGGCAGCAGCCCGAGCAGCAGCACGATCCCCTCACGGATCATCGCCTGGTCGTCCGCGACCACCACCCGCGCGGTCCGCTCCCCGGTCCCCTCGGTCATACCGGCACCTGCAGCGTCACCACGAACCCCTCCTCGTCCGGTCCTGCCCGCAGCGAACCGCCGAGCAACTCGGCACGCTCGCGCATGCCCAGCAGACCGTACCCGCCGCCCGTGGCGGTCAGTTCACCCGGCGATCCGCCCGAGTCACGCACGTCCAGGGTCACTTGCTGCTCGCCGTAGTCCAGCCGCAGCCGCACCTTCGCGCCCGGGGCGTGCTTGCGGACGTTGGTCAGGGCTTCCTGGGCGACCCTGCGCACGGCCTGCGAGGCTTCCGCCGGCAGGGGTCTGCGCTCACCCGTAATGGTGACCTCGGCCCCGGCGCTCCCCCGCACGAGCTGGGCCAGGAAGTCCTCCAAGGGCGTCAGTTCACCGCGCAGCGCCGAGAGAGCCTGCCGGGTCTCGGAGAGTCCGTCCCGGGCCATCCCGCGCGCGGCCACCACCCGCTCCAGGATCTGTTCCCGGTCTGCGCCCCGCTCGATCAACAGGCGGGCGGCCTCCAGGTGCACGAGCTGCGCCGAGAGGCTGTGCGCGAGCACGTCGTGGATCTCGCGTGCGATCCGGGACCGCTCGGCGAGCGCAGACGTCTCCGCCTCCGCCGCGCGGGCGGCCCGCTCCTGGACCAGCAGCCGCTGGGTGTTGCCGCGGGCCTCCGCGTCCAGCCGCAGGGTGTACCCGGCGAGGGCCAGCCCGAGGCAGGTGACCACGGTCGTCAGCGGGTCGTCGTTGTTGAGCGCCCCGTACGCACTGAGCGCCGCCACCATGGCGGGGACCGCGGCGGCCAGGGGAAGCCGCTCCAGCGCCGCGACGGCCGACGCGCACCAGATCACGAGGGCGGGCACCTGGAACCCGGAGAGCTGGGCCGCGACGGCGACGCCCTGCATGGCGGCCCAGGAGAGCGACGCCGGCCGGAGCCGGTGCTGGAGTGTGGCGCGGTAGAACGTCCAGGCAAGGAGCCCGGTCAGGAGGAACCCGGCGGCGCCCGCGACGATCCACCAGCCGTGAACGGAGTCCGCCGTCAGAGCCCCCCACACCAGCAGGGAGAGCAGGAGCGCCCGCACCGCCCAGGCGAGCAGACGCCGGGGACGTGAGATCCCCTCGCGCCCGAGCGCCTCCCGCGAGGGCCAGCGTGTCCAGACCTGGTCCGTCACACGTGCTCCTTCCGGGCCGACAGGGGCATGCCCGCACCGTACGCCGCGTCCGGTCCGGGAGCAGGGCGAAGGGCCTGGGCCCGCCAGGTGAGGATGCCGGCGCGCAGCAGCAGGGTGGCCGCAAGGGCCAGGAGCAGGGCCGAGGACCCCTGGTTGACGCCGAAGACGGCACCGAGCCCGTACAGACCGGCGCGCAGGGCTATGCCGGTCAGCCACACCGCTCCGCTCGCCTTGGTGCTCTTGCTCCAGACCGAGCCATCGGACTCCACCCAGGTGCGGGAGGTCCAGGCCCAGGCGGCGCCCATGGCGATCCCTATCAGCAGTTCCGCCGCGAGCAGCGTGATCGCCATGGTGGGGTGCCGGTCGTCGACGAGTCCGGGTTCACGCAGGGCGACGACGGCGAGGACGACCGGCAACAGCCACCAGCGCCGTCCCGTGTCGACGCGCTGCGCGCGGAACTGGCGCGCGATCACCACCACGACGACCACCACGATCAGGAAAGCGTCGAGCAGCCCGGACATCAGAGCCTCCGTGAGCGAAGAGGGGCGATGCCGGCAGCGAGCGCTGCCGACGCCTTCGACGCTACGGAAATGCGCAGGTCAGTGGATCGGCGCAGGGGTGGAAAGCGGGTGGAACCGCGCACCGCCCACCGTCCACCCGAGGGTGGAGAACCGGCCTGCGGAGAACCAGCCCGAGTGGAACCGGGCTGTGAAGAACCGGGTTAGGGAGAACCGGGCCGAGGAACACCAGGCCGAGCAGCACCGGGCCGCGGAAGCCCACCTGTGGAAAACCGGGCCGCGAGGAGCTGGATCGCTGAGGGCCGGACCGCAAGAAGCCGGACCATCGGCCCGGCTCCCGCCACCGTCCGGCCCGGTCACCCGTCCGGCCCTGTCATCCGTCCGACCCCGCCGCCCACTCGATCCCGCGAGCACCCACCCGAGCCCGGCGCCGGGTCAGGCGTCGATGCGCGACCGGTCCAGCGTCGCCGCCGAGCTGGAGATGAACTCCTTGCGCGGGGCCACGTCATTGCCCATGAGGAGGTCGAAGACCTGCTCGGCGGCCTCCAGGTCGGAGAGGTTGACCCGGCGCAGGGTGCGGTGGCGCGGGTCCATCGTCGTCTCGGCCAGCTGGTCGGCGTCCATCTCGCCGAGACCCTTGTAGCGCTGGATGGAGTCCTTGTAGCGCACGCCCTTGCTCTGGAACTCCACGAGCTTGTCGCGCAGCTCCCGGTCCGAGTACGTGTAGACGTACTTGTCCTGGCCCTTCTTGGGCTGGACCAGCTCGATGCGGTGCAGTGGCGGCACCGCCGCGAACACGCGCCCGGCCTCGATCATCGGCCGCATGTAGCGCTGGAACAGGGTCAGCAGCAGGGTGCGGATGTGGGAGCCGTCGACATCGGCGTCCGTCATCATGATGATCTTGCCGTAGCGGGCAGCGTCCAGGTCGAAGGTCCGGCCCGAGCCGGCTCCTATGACCTGGATGATCGCACCGCACTCGGCGTTCTTGAGCATGTCGGTGACGGACGACTTCTGGACGTTGAGGATCTTGCCGCGGATCGGCAGCAGCGCCTGGAACTCGGAGTTCCGGGCGAGCTTGGCGGTGCCGAGCGCGGAGTCTCCCTCGACGATGAACAGCTCGCTGCGGTCGACGTCGTCGCTGCGGCAGTCGGCGAGCTTCGCGGGCAGCGAGGAGGACTCCAGGGCCGTCTTGCGACGCTGGGCGTCCTTGTGCTGACGGGCCGCGATCCGCGTGCGGGCCGCGGCGACGGCCTTCTCCATGACGACCCGGGCCTGGGCCGCTGCGTCGCGCTTGGTGGAGGTCAGGAACGCCTTCAGCTCCTTGGCGATCACCGTGTTCACGATGCGCCGGGCCGCCGAGGTGCCGAGCACCTCTTTGGTCTGACCTTCGAACTGAGGTTCGGCCAGTCGTACGGTGACGACGGCGGTGAGGCCCTCCAGGGCGTCGTCCTTGACGACGTCGTCCTCGGCGACACGCAGCATCTTCTTGGCGCGCAGCACCTCGTTCATCGTGGCGGCCACGGCCGTCTCGAAGCCCGCCACGTGGGTGCCGCCCTTGGGCGTGGCGATGATGTTCACGAACGACTTCAGGTTCGTGTCGTACCCGGTGCCCCAGCGCATGGCGACGTCGACGCCGAGTTCCCGGGTGACCTGGGTCGGGGTCATCTGGCCGTGCTCGTCGAGGACGGGGACGGTCTCCTTGAAGGTGCCCTGACCGGTGAAGCGGAGGACGTCGCAGACCGGCCTGTCGCTGGCCAGGTACTCGCAGAACTCGCTGATGCCGCCGTCGAAGCGGAAGGACTCCTCGCCCTTGCTGCCGCCCTCGCCGAGGCCGATCTCGTCACGGACGACGATGGTCAGGCCGGGCACCAGGAAGGCCGTCTGGCGAGCCCGCTGGTGCAGGTTCTCCAGGGAGAGCTTGGCGTCTTTGAGGAAGATCTGCCGGTCGGCCCAGTAGCGCACGCGCGTGCCGGAGCGGGTCTTGGGGATCCGCTTGGTCTTGCGCAGTCCGCTGTCGGCGTCGAACTTGGCACTCTCGCCGTTCCCGGCGAACGCGCCCGGGACACCACGACGGAAGCTGATCGCGTGCGTGTTCCCGTCGCGGTCGACCTCGACGTCGAGCCGCGCGGACAGGGCGTTCACCACGGAGGCACCGACACCGTGCAGACCGCCGGAGGCGGCGTAGGAGCCGCCGCCGAACTTGCCGCCGGCGTGCAGCTTGGTCATGACGACCTCGACGCCGGACAGGCCGGTCTTGGGCTCGACGTCGACCGGGATGCCCCGGCCGTTGTCGCGGACCTCGACCGAACCGTCGTCATGGAGGATGACGTCGATGTGGTCGCAGTAGCCCCCGAGAGCCTCGTCGACGGAGTTGTCGATGATCTCCCACAGGCAGTGCATCAGGCCTCGACTGTCCGTCGAGCCGATGTACATGCCGGGGCGCTTGCGCACGGCCTCGAGTCCTTCGAGGACGAGCAGGTGCCGCGCGGTGTAGTTGGAACCGTCCCGGTCTGCTCCTGCCAGCAGCGCTGTGGACGGCACGGACGTATCGGCGGTCACGCGGTTCGCTCCTCGCTGAATTTCAGGTGGGGCCCTTTTGGGTAAGGGCGCGGCTTGGTTCGCCGCCAAGAGGGTACCGAGGCCTGGTAGAGCCGTTGTAACGCCACCCTCGTCTGAGCGCAGACTAGTCCAGCGTCGCATGCGTGTTCGATCCCTCGTTGGAGTGAAGCACACATCACGTTCCCTTCGAGGCATGAACCATTTAGGCTCCGGGCACGTCCTCAAGAACAAACACCGGCAAGCCAGCCGGGAGGACGGACATTGACAGCAAGAGCGAACCCGTAAGACACGAAGACACGCAATACGGCACATTCGCCGCCAACCGGCAGCAGTCAGCCGGCCTCGAAAGATTTTTTTCGAGGGAAAGCCCCGAGCGGGAACGTTTTCGGGCTGGTTGGATGTTGACCCTGGTACGACAGCTCGTCGAGCTAGAGAAGAGGCGACGTGACTACTGTTCTGACCCCCGCGAGCCCGCTGACGGCCGCTGATCGCTGCGACCGGTGCGGCGCCCAGGCATACGTACGCGTTGTCCTGCTCAGCGGCGGTGAACTGCTCTTCTGCGCCCACCACGGACGCAAGTTCGAGCCGGAACTCAAGAAGATCGCCGCTGAGATACAGGACGAGACGGAGCGGCTGACGACCATTCCGGCATCCGCTTCAGACGAAGAGCGCTGACACCTCGCATCCACGACGAGCCGAGATCGGCACAGGCCGACACACGGGCGGCCGCTCCTGGAGACAGGAGCGGCCGCCCGCGCTCGTAAGCGATGCGATCCCGAACCAAGGGCCCTTCAAGGCTCCCCACGGCTCCCCACCCCACGGGAAGCCCCCGGAAACCGCCCTCAGGGCCCGTCAGCGCCTCTCAGAGGACCGCTGGCGCCATTCCCCTCCCGACGTCCCATCCGAGCTTCCGCAGGACGTCGGAGACGCGCGTGTACACGCCGGGACTGCCCGGCAGCGCACAGCCGCTCCCCCAGGACACCAGTCCGACGAGCTTCCCCTGGGCGACGAGCGGCCCGCCGCTGTCCCCCTGACAGGCGTCACGGCCACCCCGCTCCTCACCGGCGCACAGCATGCTGTCGGCGAGATACGTGCCGTCGGCGGTGCCCGGGTAGGCCTTCTCGCACAGCGAGTCGGCCAGTACGTGCACGGGCGCCGCACGCAGGCTGTGCGCGTAGTCACCGCTGCCGGAGACATCCCCCCAGCCGTAGACCGTGGCGTCCGTGCCCGGCGCGTAGGCGGCGTCCCCTGAGGGCGCCATCGCGACGACCGCGCCTTGACTCAGCGGCTCGTCCAGCTTGATCACCGCGAAGTCCCCGGCGTTGGTTCCGCTGTCGTAGTCGGGGTTCACCCAGGTGTCCCGCACCCGGATCTCACGACCCTGGTCGGTGAGCAGGTCGGTACGGCCCGTGATGACCTTGAGGTCGCGGACCTGGTCCGGCGGCGACCCGAGGACGTCCTCCCGGAGGCAGTGCGCGGCGGTGAGCACAGTGGTGCGGCCGACGGCCACGCCGCCGCAGAACTGTCCGGCGCGCGTACCTCCGAACCGGTCACGGCTGGACAGGGCCACGGTCCAGGGGCCCTCGGAGATGTCCACGGGGAAGCCCCCGACGACGATGCTGTCGGCCGCGACGGGGGCCGCCGAGGCCAGCGGTATGGCACCGGCCGCGACCGCCAGGACCAGCGACCGGGTCAGCACCCGGGCAAAGGGACGACGCATGCACGCTCCTCACTCTGGGGTGGTCATGAGACACCCAGAGTGATCCAGCGGGCGGCGTCGCGCACCCGCGCGCGTAGCAGGCGAAGGCTCCGTGAACGCACGCCACGGCTCCACGGGTGCGCCGGGCCTTCGCGCGTACGAGCGAAGGCCCGGTTCCCGCGGAGGGAACCGGGCCTTGCTCGTCGTACGACTACGACCTGGCCGGCGGACAGACGGCCTGGCCGAACGGGTCCGCCTGGTCGAACGGTCGAAACGGTCGGCCTAGTCGAGGTAGTCGCGCAGGACCTGCGACCGCGACGGGTGGCGCAGCTTCGACATGGTCTTGGACTCGATCTGGCGGATGCGCTCACGCGTGACGCCGTAGACCTTGCCGATCTCGTCGAGGGTCTTCGGCTGACCGTCGGTGAGACCGAACCGCATGGAGACGACACCCGCCTCGCGCTCGGACAGGGTGTCCAGGACGGAGTGCAGCTGCTCCTGGAGGAGCGTGAAGCTGACCGCGTCGGCCGGGACGACGGCCTCGGAGTCCTCGATGAGGTCACCGAACTCGCTGTCGCCGTCCTCGCCCAGCGGGGTGTGCAGGGAGATGGGCTCGCGGCCGTACTTCTGGACCTCGATGACCTTCTCGGGGGTCATGTCGAGTTCCTTGGCCAGCTCCTCCGGGGTGGGCTCGCGGCCCAGGTCCTGGAGCATCTGGCGCTGCACACGCGCGAGCTTGTTGATGACCTCGACCATGTGCACCGGGATACGGATGGTGCGGGCCTGGTCGGCCATGGCGCGGGTGATGGCCTGACGGATCCACCAGGTGGCGTACGTGGAGAACTTGTAGCCCTTGGTGTAGTCGAACTTCTCGACCGCGCGGATCAGACCGAGGTTGCCCTCCTGGATGAGGTCCAGGAAGAGCATGCCGCGGCCGGTGTAGCGCTTGGCCAGGGAGACCACCAGACGGAGGTTGGCCTCCAGGAGGTGGTTCTTGGCGCGGCGGCCGTCCTCGGCGATGATCTCCAGCTCGCGCTTGAGCTTCGGGGCGAGCTTGTCGGCGTTGGACAGCTTGTCCTCGGCGAACAGGCCGGCCTCGATGCGCTTGGCGAGCTCGACCTCCTGCTCGGCGTTGAGGAGCGGGACCTTGCCGATCTGCTTGAGGTAGTCCTTGACGGGGTCGGCGGTGGCGCCGGCCACGGCGACCTGCTGGGCAGGCGCGTCGTCCTCGTCGTCGTCGGAGAGGACGAAGCCCTTGCTCTCGCCGCCCTCCTCTTCCTCTTCGCCGGGCTTGATGTCCTCGAGAACCTCGTCCTCGACGACTTCGGCATCGTCCTTGCCAGTGGTCTTCTTGGCCGCCGTCTTCTTGGCGACGGCCTTCTTGGCGGTCGCCTTCTTGGCGACGGTCTTCTTTGCGGCGGCCTTCTTGGCGGGCGCCTCGCCCTCGGCGGAGGCCTCGGCCGCGGGTGCCGCGGGCGTGGCGGTGGCGGTGGCGGCCTTCTTGGTGGTCACCGTCTTCGCCGCGACCGTCTTGGTGGCGGTGCGCTTGGCCGGACTCTTCGCTGCGACGCTCTTTCGGGTGCGCTTGGGCTCCGCGGCACTGACCATCAGCGTCACACCCTCTTCCTCGAGGATCTGGTTGAGGCTGCGCAGTACGTTCTTCCACTGAGTGGCCGGAATCTGGTCAGCTTCGAAGGCCCGACGCACGTCATCGCCGGCGATCTGCCCCTCAGCCTTTCCCCGCTCAATGAGAGCCATGACAGAGACGGACTCGGCGATCTCCGGCGGGAGCGTACGGGATGTGCTGGCCGACACGAACAACCTCTCGGAACGTTGGAAAACGGCTTCCGGCCCCGTCCACGGCGGACAGGAGCCGACCACCGACCTGGGAATGGGCCGACGGTGCGGGCGGGGGCCGGGAAGATGCACAACGCCTGAACCGGCGTCCGTGTTCCCTCCGCGGCTGTCACCTCTTAGGTCATCGCGTTGTTCCCACGAGCGTTACGCCCAATCTGCGTGGCCCGAGTCACACCCCGTAAGCGCTCAAAAACGGTCAGACATGGGCAGAGGTGGTCGCCTGGGAGAGTGGCGAGGGACGGAGCGGGACCGTCGCGCCGTCGGACCCCGCAGGATCCCAGTCCTCAGGAATCCTGCGGGGTCCGGCGAGGGACGGTCCGTCGGCCGGACGATGCCCAGGAGGGGGAGGCACCCTTCGGCCGCGCCGCCCGCGGTGCGTGGTCAGTGTTCGCGCGGCGCCGGCACCACACGCTCCACCTCGGGGTGGATGGTGAGCAGCTGCCGCACGGCCGCCTCGGCCGCCGATCCGTCACCCGCGCCGAGGGCATCGACGATCCTGGCGTGCTGCACCAGAGAGGCCTCATTCGGACGGTCGCAACCGGTGACAGGACCACCGGACACCTGGAGGGCCGCGGACACGATCCCCGACAGGTGCTCCAGCATGCGGTTGCCCGCGAGCTGGATGAGCAGGGAGTGGAATTCGGCGTCCGCGCGGGAGAACGTGAGCGCGTCGCCCTGTCCCATCGCGTGCCCCATGATCTCCACCATGTCGGAGAGCCGCTGCTGGACGTCCTCACGTCCGCGACCGGCGGCCAGGCGCGCGGCGAGGGGCTCGATCGTCCAGCGCAGCTCGCTCAGCTCGCGACGCTGGTCGTCGCGCTGCGGTCCGAAGGCCCGCCACTCGATGATGTCGGGGTCCAGCAGGTTCCAGTCACTGACGGGGCGCACGCGCGTGCCCACGTTCGGCCGGGCGCTGACCAGGCCCTTGGCCTCCAGGACCCGGAGGGACTCACGGACAACGGTGCGGGAGACCTCGAAACGCTGGCCGATCTCCTCGGGGACCAGCGGGCGGTCGGCGCCCAGGTCACCCGAGACGATCATCTGCCCGAGCTGCTGGACGAGTTGGCCGTGCAGCCCGCGCCCACGGCTGCCCGCGGTACGCCTGCCCACGCGGCCCAGCTCGGGGTCCACGGCGTCCCAGGCGGGGACTCCCACACGGTCGGAGGCGGGCGCCTCGGCGTAGGGGTAGCGGTCGAGTTCGCCCGGGCCGGCCAGACCGGAGTCGGCGGAGCGGGCGGCGGTCATCATGGTGTGCGCAAGGGTACTCACGGATCATTTGTCGGCGTCGTCTCCAACTGCCTTGAGGTCTTTGGTGAAAAGCACACGAAAGGGTGATCGCTCACCCCGTCGCAATTGACGCCTTATCGGAAAGAAATGGGCGTTCCCAGGGGAGTTGTGCGCACGCCGCGACCTGAAGGTCACGGACAGTCGTCACGGACCCTGCTTCGCAGGGTCGTGAGCAGGTAGCTGCAGAGCAGCGCCGTCAACGACAACGCCAGTGCCCCGCCCATGGGTTGGGCGAGCACGCGCGCGGCGGCCACCAGATAGCGCTCGCCGCCGAAAGGCCACTGCGACAGCAGCGACGCACGCACCTGCAGAAGGGTTTCTGCGGCATCTCGCACAGCCGGACTCCCCAAGACCCTTTGTACGACAGGTACGAGAGGGACGGCGACGGCGGGTACGACGATCACGGCGGCCAGTCCCGCTGACGTGGACCGGAAGACGCCCGCGGCCAGCACACCCGCCCAGGCGCATCCGACCACGAGCCCGATCCAACTCGCGCCGAGCGACAGCCAGTCGGTGGGAACCTTCGCGAGGTCCGGGCCGTATACGAGGTAGAGCACCTCGGCGTCGCAGCCCACTGTGAGGAAGGCCAGCAGCAGCGCGGTGGCGGTGGAGACGGCGAGTTTGGCCGCGAGCAGCCCCAGCCGACGGGGGACGGCGCGGCGATCCGCCGCGAGAGCGGGGTGACGGAACTCGTCCCCGAAGGCGAGCGCCCCGAGCAGCCCGGCGCCGAGCGCAGCGGGCGGCAGTGGCAGCTCACGCGGCCAGGCAGCGAGCAGCCGGTGCTGCGGGACATGCCCGAACCGGGCGAGCAGTACGGCGATCAGGGCGGAGCCGATGAGGACCGCGGCTCCGACGAGGAACCCGGCACCGATCCCGGCGGCACGGCGCAGCTCGTAGCGGAGGGGGCGGCGAGGGCTGGGGGCTGTGCGGACCGAGATGGCGGGCGGGAGCACGGACGGGGTGGCACGCTGCAGGAGCGTGGCCTGCGCGGCCAAGGGCTGGAGTGGAGACGGGGGTGGCGTCGCGGGCGAGGGCAGGACCGAGAACGGGGTCGTCTGAGTGACTGGGAGCGCCGACGGCTCCGGAGCTGTTTGTTCGAGTGATGCACCTGAGTGCGATTCTGCCTCGCGAGGCGGCGGTGGGGTGACGGTGTCACTCTGCGGGACGGTGTCGCCCTGCGGAGTGGCGTCGCTCTGCGGGCCGGCTTCGGGGGTGTGCGGCTCGGCGGCGAGGGTCGGGACGCACTCCGAGCTGGTCAGACTGGTCGGCTCGGTTGCTTCAGGCGCGGCCATCACGGGGTCAGGGGCCACGGGCGGCACTGGCGTGGGCAGGCGTGGGGGCAGCAGGAGGGGTGGTGCGTCAGCGTCCCGCGGCACGAGCGGCAGAGGCAAGGGCCGGGGCAGGGGCAGCTCGGGGGCGGGGTCCATGTCGCCTGGATCGGCCGAGAGTTGATGGACGACGACTCCATGGCGGAACGCGGCCTCGCCGATGTCGGCGCAGGTACTGCCGTACACATGCAGGTGATTGCCGCCCTCCAGGACGACCTCGACCCCAGTCCGGGTCTCAGCCTGGACCTGGACCTCGGCCCCAGCCCGAGCGTCGGCCTGGACCTCCGCCTCGGTGGCGCGCCGAACCGAGCGGGCCTCGTGGGTGAGGAGGGCGGCGAGGCGGGCGGCGTGCGGGGTCCGGACGGTGATGCGGGGCCGGAGGCGGGTGCGGGAGAACTCGGCGCTCGTCTGCTGGGCGACGAGCCTGCCCTGCTCCAGGCTGAGGACGCGGTCGGCGGCGCGGGCCGCCTCTTCGGGGGTGGCCGTGGCGATCAGGACGGTGCCGCCCTGGGCGGCGTGGGCGCGCAGCATGCCGTGCAACCAGCGGCGTTCGACGGCCGTGAGGCTGTCCGCCGGGTCGTCGAGGACGAGGGTGTGCGGGTCGGCGAGCAGGGCGCAGGCGAGGCCGAGGCGCCGATTGGCGCCGGGTTCGAGGGCGCCGAGGCGTTCGCCGCGCAGATCGGCGAGGCCGACGACCTCCAGCACCTGGTTCGCGCGGCGCGCCGGAACGCCTGCGGCGGCGCAGAGCATGCGCAGATGACCTCGGACCGTGCGGGCCGGGTGTCCCGCCACCTCCCCGAGGAGGACGCCGACTTCGCGCGCGGGTTGCGCGATGCGGTGCAGTGGTCGGCCCTTGAAGTGGGTTGCTCCGCGGCCCTGTTGGAGTTCGAGCATGAGGCGGAGGAGCGTCGACTTACCCGCGCCCGGTGCGCCGAGCAGCGCGGTGACATGGCCCGCGCGCGCTTCGAAGGAGACGTCGTCGACGACGGGCGGACGCAGTTTGCGAGGGCTGCTGGTCAGTGCGAAGGCCTGGATCACCGCAGCAAGATAGCGCGGTATGTCCGTTTTTTCGGGTACCGGAAGAGCCCGGCCGGGCGAAGCAGCCGCGGCATCTCGGGTCGCCTTGAAGGGGGTTGGGGCGGTGGCCGGGCCGAGGCCCGGCCACCGTCACACCTCGGGGCGCAGCATCGGCGGGTTGAGCAGGGTGGCGCCACCGGCCCGGAAGAGCTGAGCGGGACGACCGCCCTGGCGTGTGGTCGTCCCGCCGGTGGGGACGAGGAAGCCGGGTGTGCCCGTCACCTTGCGGTGGAAGTTGCGCGGGTCCAGGGCCACTCCCCACACCGCCTCGTAGACGCGGCGCAGCTCTCCGACGGTGAACTCGGTGGTGCAGAACGCCGTGGCCAGCGACGAGTACTCGATCTTGGAACGGGCACGCTCCACTCCGTCGGCCAGGATCTGGGCATGGTCGAAGGCCAGGGGAGCCAACGGTTCGCCGTCGCGGCCGTAACCGCCGTGCTGGAGCAGTTCGTCGACCGGCGCCCAGCGCGCGTTGCTGGCGTCACCGCCCGCCCGGGGTGCGGGCAGGTCGGGAGCGAGGGCGAGGTGGGCGACGCTGACGACCCGCATCCGGGGATCGCGCTTGGGGTCGCCGTAGGTGGCGAGCTGCTCCAGGTGCGCGCCGTTGTCCTGGGCGGGCGCGGTGGGTTCGTGGGCGCGCAGCCCTGTCTCCTCCGCCAGTTCGCGGGCCGCGGCCTGCGACAGATCCTCGTCGGCCCGGACGAAACCGCCCGGGAGCGCCCAGCGGCCCTGGAAGGGCGCCTCACCCCTGCGCACCGCCAGCGCACACAAGGCGTGGCGGCGCACGGTCAGCACAACCAGGTCCACGGTGACGGCGAAGGGCGGAAAGGCTGACGGGTCGTAGGACATGCGGCGATCATAGTCGTCTGCCTGACGATAAACACTCCCTTCGCCGGCTCCATCGATGGTTGATCCACTTCGATCACCAGGTGCTCACACACCCAGCTGAAGTCCGTCGGCGGCCTCCTCGACCATCGCCAGGCCGAGCCGGCTGACCCGCACGGCGAAGGGCGCTCCCGCGATCCGCAGACCGGTCAGGACGATCTCGCCCAGCGGGGCACTGCGCATCGGGCGCAAGGTGACCGTCCCCGCGGGGGCGTCGGGGCGGATGCCCGCGAGAGACGTCAGCAGCAGCACCCCGGCGGCTG
The DNA here is from genome assembly GCF_044747265.1 of Streptomyces sp. NPDC090106. Taxonomy (NCBI): domain Bacteria; kingdom Bacillati; phylum Actinomycetota; class Actinomycetes; order Kitasatosporales; family Streptomycetaceae; genus Streptomyces; species Streptomyces sp. NPDC090106. The sequence goes on from NZ_JBIVDS010000018.1 coordinate 78,509, forward strand.
CCGCCGTGGCGGCGGGACGGCAGGCCGCCGGATGCGGAAGGGGAGCGCTCCCGTCGGTGCGCTGCTCCCCCGCGTACATCTCGGGCAGCCTGTGTCCGAAGTGCTCGGCCGCCGCGAGGGTGCCCTTCAGCAGCGAGGCCGCCTCCTTCTCGTAGCCGGCGGCGGCCAGGCCGGACACGGCGATCGCGGTCTCGTAGGGTCTGACGGCCCCGCCGCGATGGCCGAACGGGTTGTGTCCCGGGTCCTTCGCGCCCAGTCCTCGCAGGCCCCAGCCGGAGTCCATGACCGGACTGCCGAGCAGCCGCGCGAGTTGCTCGGTCTGCACCCTGTCCAGCAGCCCGGCCGCCTGTGCTCCGCCGCTCAGCAGACCCGTGTCGAGGAGGTGGACTGCGGTCGCGCCGAGCAGGGGCACGGGACGGCCGTCCGGGGTCAGGGCCGCGGCGGGTCGGCCGCCGCCCAGGTCGTCGATCCAGAAGGAATCGCGGAACGCGGCGCGCAGTTCCTGTGCCCATTGGCGCAGGGCGGGACCTCCGGGTCTGCCGCAGGTGTCGAGGAGGTCGGCGCCGAGCAGTGCGGCCCGATGCGCGTGGGCCTGTGTCTCGCAGCGGACGGGGCCACCGGGCTGCGGGTCGCGGAGGAACGGGGTGTCGGCCGCGGCGGCCAGGAGCCAGGTGAGGCAGCGCTCGGCCGTCGGCAGCAGTTCCTCCGTCTCCGCGTCGGGCAGTCCCCACCGGCGCGCTTCCGCGAGGAGTACCGGGAAGAGCAGGGTGGCCTCGGTGCCGGTGCAGCTCGGCGGCAGATGGGGACCCGCGTCGCGTCTCGGGCCGGGGATCATCCCGGACTGCCTGCCCTGCGCCGGGAGTTGCGCGCGGGCGAGTGTCCGCAGGGTGCCGGCGGCGAGCCGGGTCCCCAGGGGGAGGGTCATCCGAGCCGCGGCCAGCGCCTCGGCCGGAGCCAGACCGCACCGCCAGGGCGCACCGGCGGCGAGGTGGATGTCGGTCGGATGCGCGGGGTCGCGGATCAGCAGAGCCTGGAGGTCCTCGACGCCCGCCCGCAGGAGGTGCTCCGCCCGAGGATCGTCGCCCGCCGCGTGTGCCCGGGCGATCGGACTCGTCGCCGCCCGGCCCACGGGTCGGACCGGACCCGCTCCCTCCGGACGTACCCGGAGTTCCACGCTCGCGCTGCCTCCCGGGGGAAGGACCAACTCCCAGCGCAGCAGCCCCGCAGAGGCGATCGCGTCGACAGGTGGCGGGTCGGCGGTCACGGAGACCTGCGCCGTGGGGGACGACCAGCGCAGCCCGGAATCGTGAACGCTCGCGGGCAGTTCGGCGCCCTGCATGCCGTTCGCGATGGCCCCCAGGTCGGCCAGGTCCGTACCGAGCGCCACCTCGACGGGCAGGCGCAAGGGGCGAACGGACGCGCTGTGCAGGGTGATCCGCTCGGTGCCGTCCGCGTTCCGCACCCGCTCGACGACGACGTCCGGATCCGGTCCCGCGTGCGGGGAGGCGCGGACCGTCGCCATGAAGCGGACGGTGTCGGTCGCGGTCATCCGCGCCTGGACGGTGAGCGGTTCCCGTCCGGCCACGCTGAGCCGACAGCGGGACAGCAGACGCCGGCCGGCCCGGTAGAACCCGTCCAGTCCGTCACCGGTGAGCTGCGCCTGCTCGGTGGAGATGGCGAGGCCGGGGAGGGCCACGCAGATCAGGGCGTTGTGTGTGGGCGGGAGGTCACGGACACGACGAGGTGTGGGGGCGGGGACACCGCCCTGGCCGGAGGGTAAGGGTGATCGGACCGTCGTGGCCTGAGGACGCTTGGGAGCCCCTGTGGTGCCCGACGGCACGGAAATCGGTCCTGCGTCGGGCACGGGGCGGCCCGCGGCGGAGTGGTTGTCGTCGGCGGCGGAGGGCGGAGTCGGCTGGTACATGGGCGGCTTCTTCTGCGCTCGGTGCGCCTCGGGCAGGCAGGAGTGGGGGGAGTCCTGGACGATCGGTGCGGTGCGGTCGCCGCGTCGGGTCGGGTCGGGTCGGGCGATGGTGCGCGGTGCTGGGTGTTGGGGCGCGGCGCGACGACCGGACTCGTCCAGGCGTTCCGCCACTCAGGTGAACGGGGCAAAGCTCTCCGGGGTCACGCCTGTGACCGGCAGAGCCGACCGAATGGCGGCGTGGGAGAGGGCGGCCGAGTCCGCCCACCCCGGATCGGCTGATCAGCCCTTCGGTTCAGCCCTTCCCCTGCTCCCCCGGCCGAGCGTTCCCCTCGCGCGCCTCGTCACCGTGCACGCCTGTCCGGTACGGACGCCCCGCGCGCGGTGATCCGGTGCGCGCACCGCCTGTCACCGGCGCCCCACCGGGTCGGCTGCCTCCCTGCGCCGGAATTCCGGGACGCACCCCGCTCGCCGCCCGTCCCTTCCCCGCCGGGTGCGCGGCCTTGGAGGCGGCCCGCGAGCGGCGTCGGTGGCCGGTGCTCCGGGTTCGTGCCGCGGTGCTGGACGCCGATTCTTCGAGGCCGCTGAAGTCGTGGGTGCCTTCGGCACTCGACCTCGTATCGGTACTCGACCTCGCATCGGCACCGGCCCTCGTGTCGACGTCACCACAGCCGTCGGCATCGGCGGCGGCCCGAAGATCGGGCCCGGCCGGACCGACATGGCCGGCCTGCTCCCCCACCCCACGTTCCGCGCGCAGGCACCGTCGGATGGACTCGGGGTCCAGTCCCTCGTTGCAGGCCTGGTGGAGGAGGCGGGCGAAGAGGTATTCGGGGTCCGCGCCGAGTGCCATGGCCAGCGCCTCCCGAGCCTCGAGTTCGTCACCCGTGGACCATGCGACCCAGCCCGCGAGGGTGAGCGGGGCCGCGGCGTGCTCGCCGTAGGGGCCGACGCAGCGACGGGCGAGGGCGCGCCAGAGGCGCAAGGCGTGGGGTGCCTCGTCGCCTTCCATCCACTGGGCGGCCCGGTCGCGGGTCGTGCGGTCCTGGAGTCCGAGGATCAGGGTCGCGGCCTCGTCATGGCTGAGCAGCTGGTCGTCCTGGAGATCGGCGGTGAGGATGCCGGAGACCCGCGGTGCATGAGCGAAGCGCAGCATCAGCATCTCGGCGAGTTCGAGCGTCTCTTCGGCGACACCCGTGCGGTAGGACGCGTCGAGAATCCTGGGGACGATCGCCATGCCCGCCGCGTCCAGGGCGACTTCCTGGGCGAGGGCCGAGGCGTTCTCCCAGGGCAGCAGCCTGGCCCGGAGTTCCTTCAGCGTGCCGCGCACCTGGAGGCCTGCGTAGGTGGCGGCCGCGGCCAGTACGGAGGTGCCGGGCAGGCCCATGGCGTGGCCTTCGAGCGGGCAGCAGTACTCACTCGCGCAGCAGTAGGACCAGAAGCGGCCGTCGGAGATGCACAGCGCCTCGATCACGGGTACTTCGAGGCGACCGCACTCGACGCGCAGGAATTGGGCCAGGGCGCGGAGCCGCTCCATGACCTGTCGGCCGGACTCGCCCGTGCCCGGTTCCTGGCACAGGTAGGCGACCATCTGGTCGGGCCGGGCGTTCCTGCGCTCGCTGCCCGCGACCAGGCCCTGTGCCAACTGCTTGGCCACGGCGGGCCAGTCCTCCGCGTTCGCGGGGATGCCGAGGCGGGCCCGGCCGCCGAACGTGCCTCGCCCCTCTTTGTCGCGGAGGGCGACCAGGACGATGCTGTCCTCGGGCCGGTACCCCAGCAGATAGGGCAGGGCGTCGGCGAGTTCGGCCGGGCTGCGCAAGGTCAGGCGCTGGGTGCCGTGACCGTCGTAGGAGGTGCACTCCAAGGGGTCGGTGCGCCCCGCGAGCGCGGCGAGTCCGGTGGGCCGTGGCTCGAGGGAGTCAGGGAACTCGGCCGGGTCGTCGCAGGGCTCGTCGTCGAACTCGTCGTAGGGCTCGTCGTGAGGCGTGTCGCCGAACGGACGCTCGTCACATCCGTCGATGTCGTCGTTTCCAGGGATTCCAGCGTTTTCGCCGTGGTTCGTCATGCCCAGACGATCTCGCGGTTCACGAAATCCCGCTGGCCCCTGTGGATAACTCCCATCAGGGACACGCCAATCCCGTCGGCTCCGCCCCGATGCCGTCATGCGGCGCGAGCCATTTCCACAGCCTGAGCGGAGTGTCGGTGGCGTCCTGTTGTATGGAGTCATGGAGCACACGAACAACGCGGATCTCCGATCGGCCGCCGACGCGGTCCTGGCCCGTCTCGTCGGGGACGCCACGGGCGCCGCCCGGCTGCGCGAAGACCAGTGGCGGGCCATCGAGGCGCTGGTCGCCGAGGGGCGGCGGGCCCTCGTCGTGCAGCGCACGGGGTGGGGCAAGTCCGCGGTGTACTTCGTGGCGACGTCGCTGCTGCGGGCCCGGGGCAGCGGACCCACCGTGATCGTCTCCCCGCTGCTCGCGCTGATGCGCAACCAGGTGGACGCGGCGGCCCGGGCGGGGATTCACGCGCGGACGATCAACTCCTCCAACACCGAGGAGTGGGAGACCGTCCAGGCCGAGATCGCGTCCGGCGAGGTGGACGTCCTGCTGGTGAGCCCGGAGCGTCTCAACAACCCGGACTTCCGTGACCAGGTGCTGCCGAAGCTGGCCTCGGCGACCGGCCTGCTCGTCGTGGACGAGGCGCACTGCATCTCGGACTGGGGCCATGACTTCCGCCCTGACTACCGCCGGCTGCGGACGATGCTCGCCGATCTCCCGCCGGGCGTCCCCGTCCTGGCCACCACCGCGACGGCCAACGCGCGGGTCACCGCGGACGTGGCCGAACAGCTCGGCACCGGGGGCACGTCGGACGCCCTCGTCCTGCGCGGCCCGCTGGACCGGGAGAGCCTGAGCCTCAACGTGCTGTCGCTGCCGGACGCCGCGCACCGGATGGCATGGCTCGCCGATCACCTGGACGAGCTGCCGGGCTCGGGCATCATCTACACGCTCACGGTGGCCGCCGCCGAGGAGGTCACCGCCTTCCTGCGGCATCGGGGCCACACCGTCGCCTCGTACACGGGCAAGACGGAGAACGCGGACCGGCAGCAGGCGGAGGACGATCTGCTCGCCAACCGGGTCAAGGCCCTGGTGGCGACCTCCGCGCTGGGCATGGGTTTCGACAAACCGGACCTCGGGTTCGTGATCCACCTGGGCTCGCCTTCCTCCCCCATCGCCTACTACCAGCAGGTGGGGCGTGCCGGACGTGGTGTCGAGCATGCCGAGGTGCTGCTCCTGCCTGGCAGGGAGGACGAGGCGATCTGGGAGTACTTCGCCTCGCTCGCCTTCCCTTCGGAGGATCTCGTGCGCCGCACGCTCGACGTCCTCGCCCGCTCGGAGCGGCCGGTGTCGCTGCCGGCCCTGGAACCGCTGGTGGAGCTGCGCCGCTCCCGCCTGGAGGCCATGCTCAAGGTGCTCGACGTGGACGGCGCCGTGACCCGGGTCAAGGGCGGCTGGATCGCTACGGGTGAGCCGTGGACGTACGACGCCGGGCGGTACGAGTGGGTGGCCCGGCAGCGCAAGGCGGAGCAGCAGGCGATGCGCGAGTACGCGTCGACGACGGGCTGCCGGATGGAGTTCCTGCGCCGTCAGCTCGACGACGAGGGCGCGGAGCCCTGCGGGCGGTGCGACACCTGCGCGGGGACGCGGTTCACGGCGGACATGTCGTCGGGCGCGCTGGACGCCGCGCGGGTCGATCTGGGCCGGGCGGGCGTCGAGGTGGAGTCGCGCCGTATGTGGCCGACGGGCCTGCCCGCGGTCGGCGTGGACCTGAAGGGGCGGATCCCGACCGGTGAGCAGGCCGCGCCGGGGCGGGCGTTGGGCCGTCTCTCGGACATCGGCTGGGGCAACCGGCTGCGGCCGATGTTCGCGCCGCAGGCCGCCGACGGCCCGGTGCCGGACGATGTCGCGCAGGCCGTCGTGGGGGTGCTCGCCGACTGGGCCAAGGGGCCGGGCGGCTGGGCACCGGGAGTGGCGGACGCCCAGGCGCGGCCGGTCGGGGTCGTCACCGTGCCCTCCCGCACCCGGCCGCAGCTCATCGGCTCGCTCGCCGCTCGTATCGCGGAGGTGGGCAGGCTGCCCCTGCTGGGGTCACTGGAGTACGCGGGCTCGGCCGCGGCACCGACCCGGAGCAACAGCGCCCAGCGGCTCAAGGCGCTGGACGGGGCGCTGACGGTGCCGCCGGAGCTTTCCTCGGTGCTGGCCGGGGCCGAGGGTCCCGTGCTCCTCGTCGACGACTTCACGGAGACCGGCTGGACGCTCGCGATGGCGGCGCGACTGCTCCGAAGGAACGGCGCACGGGGGGTGTTGCCACTCGTCCTGGCCGTGCAAGCCTGACGGTCGCGAGGTGCGGCAGACGTCTCAGGCATCGTGTGGCATCTCACCGGGTAGGGATATAACTCCCACTCCACCAGATATCGGTCGGTGGCCCCAATTGCTCGTTGCCGCATCCCAGTTCGACAGGAAGAATTGAAGTCCGCTCCCCGCACGGCTCGTCCGTGATCCGGCAGGGCTCTGCTGCGGCGTGCGTTCCCCCGAATCCGACCCCGCCCCCATGTCTGGGCGCGTAGCCGAAGGGAGGACCGTGACCTTCGGATTCGCTCCGTCCTCCGCGGCATCCACGTCGACGTCTGCCGACCTGTCCGCCGCGACCGCCAACCGTCTGCTGGAACCCTCGGAGTGGGCCGCGGCCGGGATTCCCCTGCTGCGCAACCCGAGAGAAGTCGTCAGCGGACTCCACTCCCGCCATCGCCCGAAACCCGCCACGGCCGTCGTGGCCGTCCTCGACGCCGAGGAACGCCTGCGGGCGAGCGCGTCCTTCGTACGCCGCCAGGCCCCGGCCGACGGCTGGATGTTCCGCAACGCGCTCCTCGCGCAGTTGCGCCGGGTGATTCCGCACGACCTGCGTCGTCGCACCCCGGTGCGCACCGCCGTCCTGCTGTACTGCCGTGACGGGGACGCTCGGTGGACCGAGGAGGACGGCGCGTGGATGTGGGGCCTGCGGGACGCGTGCACACTGCACGGGCTGCGCTGCGGCGCGTACATCACGCTGACACGTGACGGCTGGCAGGTTCTCGGTGAGGGGCGCGGCGGGCGCCGCCCCAACTCCACCTCGCCACCGGAGCCGTTCGCCCTGTCCGAGGCACCGCCCCCGCCACCTCGCACCGGGGGTGCCGCCTCGGAGGTGCTGCGCCGCGCGGCGGCGCGCTAGCGGCGAACGGACAGCTGTCGGCGACAGCGGGGCCGATGGGTGGCCGGATCGGCGATCAACGGCCGATAGGGCGCCCGGATGACCGGACATCGAGAGCCGCCCCGTCGCCAGGGAGCACGCAGAAGGCCACCCCGGGTCAGGGGTGGCCTTGCGGAATCCGCTCACCGGCATCGCGCCCTGAACCGGCGATCCCGCCTTCCGGGCACCATCACGTGAGCGTTCGGGTACGTCGGTGAGGGCACGCACGCAGACCGTCCCCCGGTCATCCGCGCACGACAGACCCCCCACCGTGCCAGTACCGCTTCAGCCGTCCCCCCGGACGGACCGTGACGGGCTCAGACGCCCGTGCCGAGCACCGAGTTGATCTGCTGCGAGTCACCGCAGACGATCAGCAGCGCACCTGCCCGGCTGTGGGCCAGGGGAAGCGCGGTGGTGACGGCGCCGTCGGAACCGCCGTTGACGGCGACCACGACGACAGGGCGGGTGACAGCACGCTCGGCGACGGTGGCGTCCGTGTAGAAGACGTCGTCGCCCGCGTCGTGCTGCGCCCAGTAGGCGGTTTCGCCGAAGGACAGCTCGTGGGCGGCCCACGGGTGCTGCTCGCCGGTGGTGATCACCAGGATGTCGCCGGGAGCGCGCCCCGACTCCAGCAGCATGTCGACGGCTTCCTCGGCGGCGTCGAGCGCGCCTTCGACGGTGGCCGGGACGAGCTGGAGCTGCGGGGACGCCGCGGCGGCTGCCGGGCGGGGAGCCGGGACCGGGGGTCCGGGCTTCGCGGCCACGTCCCGCGGCGCGCGCTGCGCCGGAGCCGTGGGCCTGGGACCGGGACGACCGGGACGCGGGTGGGCCGCGGGCCGGGGGCCGGGTACGGGACGAGGGGTCGACGCGGTGCCGGCACTGGCCGAAGTCGCGCGGGGACCCTGGGCGCTCTCGTGAATCTGAGGCTCCTCGGGAATGAGAGGCATGGGCTGATGTTTATCAAACGTTGGTGCGGCTCACGTGAACGGGTGGCACATGAGTGCGAACAGAAGCGGTCAGAAGTCGAAGCCGAGTTGCCCCTCGATCTCCGGAACGTTTCGTTCCCCCCAGCTGCGGACCTTCTTGAGATGCCGCCACTGGGGCAGCGCATCAAGATACGCCCACGACAACCGGTGGTACGGGGTGGGCCCCCGCTCCTCCAGCGCGGCCTTGTGTACGGGCGACGGATACCCGGCGTTGGCCGCAAAACCGAAGTCTGCATGGTCGATACCCAGTTCGGCCATCATTTTGTCGCGCTGGACCTTGGCGATCACCGAGGCCGCCGCGACCGCCACACACGACTGGTCGCCCTTGATGACGGTACGCACCTGCCAGGGCGCGCCGAGGTAGTCGTGCTTGCCGTCGAGGATGACCGCCTCGGGCCGGACCGGCAGGGCCTCCAGGGCCCGCACCGCCGCCAGCCGCAGCGCGGCCGTCATCCCCAGTTCGTCGATCTCCTCCGGGGACGAGTGCCCGAGGGCGTACGACGTCACCCACTTCCGCAGCTCCGCGTCGAGTTCGTTGCGGCGCTTGACGGTGAGGAGCTTGGAGTCGGTGAGGCCCTCGGGAGGCCGGCGCAGTCCGGTGACCGCCGCGCAGACGGTGACCGGGCCGGCCCACGCACCGCGTCCGACTTCGTCGACACCGGCGACGATCTTCGCTCCGGTCGTGGCGCGGAGGGAGCGCTCGACGGCGTGGGTTGGTGGTTCGTACGGCATGGCGCCCTTAGCCTACGCCGCCTGGATCACCGCGCGACACCCTGGTTGCCCGAGTGGCCCCGGACGGGGTGCGTGACGCGCTCAGACGGCGTCCGGCCGGAGCAGCGGGACCATCAACTGGTCGATCATGTCCTCCAGCTCCCGATCACTCCATTCACTCGCGCACATCTTCGAGCGGTACATCATCATGGCCGGGATGGCGTCGAAGACGTAGCCGTTGGCAGCGTCCGAGCGCACCTCCCGTCGCTCAATTCCTCGAGTGATGACCTGGGCGAGCAGCTTGAGCGTGGGCTCGACGACCCCCTTGAAGATCACCCCGTGGAAGCGTTCGGCCTGGATCTCATCGCATTCGTGAATGACTGCACGAAGAGCGAACCCGGGACGGGAGTACATCGCGTCGCGCGCCTGGAGGCACAGCGCGAGAAGGTCCTCGCGCACACTGCCACGATCGGGCGCCGCGTCGATGAGAGGCAGTCCGGCCTCCAGCGCGTCCGCGACGAGGTCCTCCTTGGAGGACCAGCGCCGGTAGACGGCGGCTTTGCCGGTCTGGGCGCCCGCGGCGACGCCTTCCATGGTCAGACCCCTCCAGCCGACCGTACTGAGCTGCTCCAGCGCGGCATCGAGAATCGCGCGTTCGAGCACGGCGCCGCGCCGACGCGGGGAGGCCGCCTGAGCGGGGGCGGCCGTCCAGCGCGAGGTAACCATCTGTGTGTCTCCAGCGAGCAGAGGGAGCGGAAATTCCGGGGATACGGGGACGACGCACGGCAGACAAGGGGGAGAGCGCCGCGCGACAGGCCTTGCGACAAGAAGGTAAGTGAACGCTTGCGTTCACTACAGAGGACTCACTACCGTTGACGCGACAGTGAACGCGAGCGTTCACTAACGCACTTGTGGGGGACCCATGGTGACAACCTCTCAGTTGACCGAAAACCAGAAACCAGGTGCGGCACGCCGGGAAGGACGTCCCGGCATCGCCCTCACCGTCATCGCGGCCTGCCAACTCATGGTGGTCCTGGACGCGACGATTGTGAACATCGCGCTGCCGCACATTCAAGACGCTCTCAAGTTCAGCACCACCGACCTCACTTGGGTCGTCAGCGCCTACACCCTGACCTTCGGCGGGCTGCTGCTCCTCGGCGGCCGGGCCGGGGACATCCTCGGCCGACGCCGGGTCTTCACGGCCGGCATCCTGCTGTTCACCGTCGCCTCGCTGCTCGGCGGACTGGCCCAGGAGCCCTGGCAGCTGCTGGCGGCCCGCGTGCTGCAGGGCGTGGGCGGCGCGATCGCCTCGCCCACCTCGCTGGCCCTCATCACCACCACGTTCCCCGAAGGGCCGGAGCGGAACCGGGCGTTCGGGGTCTTCGCCGCGGTCTCCGCGGGCGGCGGCGCCATCGGCCTGCTCGCGGGCGGCATGCTCACCGAGTGGCTCGACTGGCGCTGGGTGCTCTTCGTGAACGTGCCGATCGGCATCCTGATCGCCGTGCTCACCCCGATGTACATCAGCGAGTCCGAACGGCACACCGGGCGCTTCGACTTCGCGGGCGCGCTGACCTCGACGGCGGGCATGGCCGCCCTGGTCTACGGCTTCATCCGGGCCGCGGACGAGGGCTGGCGGGACAGTCTGACCATCGGATCCTTCGCCGCCGCCGTCGTTCTGCTGATGTCCTTCGCGTTCGTCGAACGGCGGGCCAAGGAACCGATCACCCCGCTGAGGATGTTCGCCGACCGCAACCGCTCCGGCACGTACGTGATCATGCTGAGCCTGGCCGCGGCGATGTTCGGCATGTTCTTCTACATCGTGCTCTTCGTGCAGAACGTGCTGGGGTACACGCCGATCGAGGCAGGTCTCGCCTTCCTGCCGGTGACCGTGGTGATCGCGCTCGGCGCGGGGCTGTCGCAGCGGTTCCTGCCGGTGTTCGGACCCAAGCCGTTCATGATCGCCGGTTCGGCGCTCGCGGTGGCGGGCTTGTTCTGGCAGACGCTGATCAGCTCCGACAGCACGTACGCGGGCGGAGTTCTCGGTCCGATGCTGGTCTTCGGCTTCGGCATGGGCCTGAACTTCGTCACCCTGACGATCACCGCGGTCTCCGGAGTCGCCCAGCACGAGGCGGGTGCGGCCTCCGGGCTGCTCAACACCACGCAGCAGGTGGGCGGTTCGCTCGGGTTGTCCATCCTGACCACGGTGTTCGGCTCGGCCAGCAAGGACGAGGCGGAGAAGCAACTGCCCCAGTTCATGGCCGACGGCACGGCGGAGCAGAAGGCCGAGTTCGCCAAGACCCATCAGCTGCCCGCCCCCTGGGGTCACGAGGTGCTCGCCCAGGGCATCTCGACGGGCTTCGTCGCGGCGGCCTCCATGGCCGTGCTCGCCCTGGTGACCGCGTGGCTGGTCATCCGGGTGCGCAAGAGCGACCTGGAGGCCCTGGCGGGCACAGCGGGCCCCGGGATCGGCTGAGTCCGGACGCCGACGGCACCGGAAGCGGCGCGCATGGCCCGACCTCCTCCCTGTCCCGGACCCGGTCCGGGACAGGGACGGCGAGGACGACGGCCCGGCCGTCCGCCCACCGCACCTCACAACGGCAACGCACCGCATGACCAACGCAACACCCCCCCGCATTCCCCGCCCTCGGCCTCCCGCGTGCCGCACAGGCTCACGGCCCATGCGTCGCGCGGTTGATGTCACGACAACGAGCCGACGGTCACGCAGAGTTCCCAATATGCACAGAGAGTTTCCGTACTCGCGGAGAGTTTCCGAATCCGCCGAGTCCGCCGAGTCCGCCGAGCCCGCCGAGCCCGCCGAGCCCGCCGACGATCCGCTGCCCCGCCCGCTCAGGCAGCGACCGGAACCCACTCCGGCAGACTTTCGGTCCGCTCCAGCCACCCGGCCGGCGGCGCGCCCGCCGCGCCGGCCGCGAGGACGCCGCCCACGATCGCGCAGGTCGTGTCGACGTCGCCGCCGACCTGCGCGGTCGACCAGAACGCCGTCTCGTAGTCCCCCAGCGACCGGGCCGCCGACCAGAGCGCGAAGGGCACCGTGTCATGGGCCGTGGTGCGCCGTCCGCAGCCCAGCACGGCGGCGACGGTGCCCGCGTCGGCGTAGTCGAGCATGTCCCGCGCACGGCGCAGGCCCGCTCCGACGGCGCTCTTCGGGATGAGCCCGATGACACCGTCAAGGAGCTTCTCGGGGGTGGGCGGGCCGTCCGGTGCCGCGACGAAGGAGGCGGCAGCGGCGACGGCCATGGCGCCCACCACGGCCTCACGGTGCTGATGCGTGGGGTAGGCGGAGATCTCCGCCTGGTGGGTCGCCTGTTCGGGGTCGTCGGCGTACCAAGCGCCCAGCGGGGCGATCCTCATCGCGGCGCCGTTGCCCCAGGACCCCTGTCCGTTGAAGAGCCCGGCGGCCAGCTCACGCCAGTCGCCGCCCTCCCGCACGAGCCGCAGGAGGCGGTTGACGGCGGGGCCGTAGCCGCGGTCGAAGTCGTGATGGTGGGCGAAGGAGCGGGCCAGCGCGTCCTGGTCGACGCGATGGTGGGCGGCGAGGACGGCGACGACGGAACTGGCCATCTCCGTGTCGTCCGTCCACTGCCACAGGCCGGGCGGCAGCTCGCGGCGCTTGAGCAGCGGGTAGTTCTCGGGCACGAAGAACTGCGAGCCCAGCGCGTCGCCCACAGCGAGTCCACGCAGGCTGGCCAGGGCGCGTCCCAGGCGCCCGTCAGGAGAGGGGGCGACCGACGCGGAGTCGATCGGAGAGGAGTCAGAGGTCATTTCCGGCCACTCTATCCGGTGATCCCGTACGGCTCCGGATCACGCCAGCGCTCGAAAGGCCTGTCGAGCGCGTACTTGCCGTCGTCCCCGAGAACGAGCATCCGCATCTCGGCGTTCCCCGGATTGGACAGCGACTCGAAGTCGTCGACGGTCCAGTGGAACCAGCGCATGCAGAACAGGCGCATGGCCAGGCCATGGGTCACCAGCAGCACGTTCGTCGGATGATCGGGGTCCTCGAAGCTGCGGTAGAGGCTCTCCAGGAAGCCGCCGACCCGGTCGTACACGTCGGCCCCGGACTCGCCCTGGGCGAAGCGGTAGAAGAAGTGACCGTAGGCGTCCCGGTAGGCCTTCTGGAGCTTCACGTCGTCACGGTCCTGCCAGTTCCCCCAGTCCTGTTCGCGCAGCCGGGGTTCCTCGCGCACCCTGATGAGATCGGGGTCGAGGTGGAAGGCCCTGAGGGTCTCGTGGGTGCGCCGGTAGGGCGAGACGTACACGCTGACGCGCTCGCGGCCGAAGACCTCGCGGAGCCGTTTGCCGGTCTCCTCGGCCTGCTGCCAGCCGCGCTCGGTGAGCGCCAGTGCGTGGTCGGGTTCGCGTTCATACACGGTGTCATCAACATTGCCCGTTGACTCGCCGTGCCGGACAAGGACGATGCGCCGTGGTCGTGCCATGCCAAAACCCTAGATCGGGTGAGGGCCGAGAGAGCACCCGTACGGCGCCCATACGGCGTATGTCACACAGTTCCCGCACCTCGAACCACACGGGCCCCACCCGTAACAGTGCGGACAGCACGCCCTTCGACGGCCTCAAGAGAGTGGAGAGCCGGCCTGCGAAAGCCTGACCGCAGGAGCTGATCTGCGGGAGCCGGTCCACAGGAATCGATCTCTAGTGAGTCCGGATTTCAAACCGTCCAGGTGGGTTCCAGCTGGACGATGTCACCCGTCAGGGAGGCCACGTCCGCCTCGATCTGGGCCCTGAGGGCGAGGCGCTCGACGCGTTCGGTGCGGTACTTGCCGTGCTCGGCGGCCGACTGCCACATGGACAGCACCAGGAACTCATGGCCGGGCGCCTCGCCGAACAGACCACGGATCATGCCGGGCGAACCGGCCATCGCCGGGTTCCAGACCTTCTCCTGCATCAGCGTGAAGTGCTCGGCGCGCTCCTCGTGGACACGGCAGTGGGCGACGCGCACCAGATCGGCGTCCGTGAAGCGCGGCTCGAAGCCGGTCTTCACGTCGAAGCGGTAGTCGAAGAGCTTCACCTGCGCGTCCTTGAACGTGCCCGACTGGGTCGACGCCAGACGGTCGTGGGAACGAGCCATGAAGGAGTCGTAGAAGGAACGGCTCTCCCAGAAGGAGAAGACGTGCGCCACCCCGGTCCGCCCCCGGCTCCAGCCTCCGCCCTGTCCCCGAAACCCCGGCTCACCCAGTAGCCCCGCCCACTTTCGCTGCCCCCGCTCGAAGCCGCGGCGGTCCACCACGGTGCAGCGAATCCACTTGACCAGCACCGCGCCATCGTAAGGCCAGGCGGCGTGGCGTCGGTCACGCTCTGCCGGAGTTCTGCCCGGCGAGCGACCACGCGCGCGTGGCAGGATGGACAACCGGCCCTGTACACAAGGCAGTTAGGGCCGAGGGAAAAGGGGAAGGGAAGCCTGGTGAACGGCATCAGCAAGGGGATCCGCAAGGTCGAGGTCGCACTGAAGTGGGACCCGAGCCCGGTCGGCAGCACGCCGACCGATCTGGACATCGTCGCCGCGACCTATCTCGCGTCCGATCCGTACGGTGAGCCCGGCTACGTGGTGCACTTCGACAGCCGCTCCCCCGACGGCACCATCACCCTCAACCGGGACAGCAAGGACGGCAAGGGCTTCGGCTGGGACGAGGTCATGACGCTGGAGCTGGAACGGCTCAATCCGAAGTACGCGCGCGTGGTCGTCGGCGTCGTCATCCAGCAGCGCACCGCCGAGCGGACCTTCGTCAAGGTGCTCAACCCGGGCCTGCGCATCCGCGAGGGCTACACCGATCTGTCGCAGGAGGACTTCGGCGGCGTCCTCGGCAACACGGCGGCCACGGTCGCGGAGTTCGTCCGCGACGGGTCGGGCACCTGGGAGTTCCGCCCGGGCACCCAGGGCTTCGACGAGGACCCCGCCGGGTTCACCCGGGTCATGGGCCAGGCACACCGCCCCTGACCCCGTACAGGACCCCGTACACGCCGAAGGGCGGCGGAGCCGGTTCCGGCTCCGCCGCCCTCGTGCGTCACTGACTAGCTGCAACCGCTGGTCGAGCCGCAGCCCTCGCAGATGTAGCAGGAGCCGGCGCGCTGCATCTTCGTCCCGCAGGAGAAGCAGAGCGGGGCGTCGGCCTGGATGCCGAGCTGCATCTCCACCAGTTCGGCGCTGGTGTGGGCCTGCTTCAGCGCGGGCTTGGGCGCCTCGGCCTCGACCTTCGGAGCGGCGACGGCGCGCAGTTCCTGCGCGCGGGGCGCCGACTGGGCCAGGCCCTCGACGTCGACCTCGTCCTCCTCGATGGCCTGCTCGTACGAGCCGGTCTCCAGGTGACGCTGACGCTCCTCGGCGGAGTGGATGCCGAGCGCGGAGCGCGTCTCGAAGGGCAGGAAGTCGAGCGCCAGGCGGCGGAAGATGTAGTCGACGATCGACTGCGCCATCCGCACGTCCGGGTCGTCCGTCATACCGGCCGGCTCGAAGCGCATGTTGGTGAACTTCGAGACGTACGTCTCCAGCGGCACGCCGTACTGGAGGCCGACGGAGACCGCGATGGAGAAGGCGTCCATCATGCCCGCGAGCGTCGAGCCCTGCTTGGACATCTTCAGGAAGACCTCGCCGAGACCGTCGTCCGGGTAGGAGTTGGCGGTCATGTAGCCCTCGGCGCCGCCGACCGTGAAGGACGTGGTGATGCCGGGACGGCCCTTGGGCAGGCGCTTGCGGACCGGGCGGTACTCGACGACCTTCTCGACCGTCTCACGGATGGCGGCCTCGGCCTTCTCCGTGATCTCGGTCTTCTCCTTCTCCTTGGTCTTCGCGGAGAGGGGCTGGCCGACCTTGCAGTTGTCGCGGTAGATCGCGAGCGCCTTGACGCCCATCTTCCAGGCCTCGAAGTAGATCTCCTCGACCTCCTCGACGGTCGCCGTCTCCGGCATGTTGACCGTCTTGGACAGGGCGCCGGAGATCCACGGCTGGATCGCGGCCATCATGCGGACGTGGCCCATCGCGGAGATGGAACGCTCGCCCATGGCGCAGTCGAACACCTCGTAGTGCTCGTGCTTGAGGCCGGGGGCGTCGACGACGTTCCCGTTCTCGCCGATGTGGGCGACGATCGCCTCGATCTGCTCCTCCTGGTAACCCAGGCGGCGCAGGGCCTGCGGGACGGTGCCGTTGACGATCTGCATCGAGCCGCCGCCGACGAGCTTCTTGAACTTGACCAGCGCGAGGTCGGGCTCAAGGCCGGTGGTGTCGCAGGACATCGCGAGACCGATGGTGCCGGTCGGGGCGATGACGGACGCCTGGGAGTTACGGAAACCGTTCTTCTCACCGAGGTGCAGGACGTCCTGCCAGGCCTCCGTGGCGGCGGCCCAGATCGGCGTGTCCAGGTCGTCCATGCGGACGGCCTTGGTGTTCTCGTCGGCGTGCTGCTTCATGACGCGCAGGTGCGGCTGCGCGTTGCGGGCGTAGCCGTCGTAGGCGCCGACGACGGCAGCGAGCTCGGCGGAACGCCTGTACGACGTGCCCGTCATCAGGGAGGTGATGGCGCCGGCGAGGGCGCGACCGCCGTCGGAGTCGTAGGCGTGGCCGGTCGCCATCAGCAGGGCGCCGAGGTTGGCGTAGCCGATGCCGAGCTGGCGGAACGCGCGCGTGTTCTCGCCGATCTTCTGCGTCGGGAAGTCCGCGAAGCAGATGGAGATGTCCATCGCGGTGATGACGAGCTCGACGACCTTCGCGAAGCGCTCGACGTCGAAGGACTGGCTGCCCTTGCCGTCGTCCTTGAGGAACTTCATGAGGTTCAGCGAGGCGAGGTTGCAGGACGTGTTGTCCAGGTGCATGTACTCGCTGCACGGGTTCGAGCCGTTGATCCGGCCGGACTCGGGGCAGGTGTGCCACTGGTTGATGGTGTCGTCGTACTGGATGCCCGGGTCGGCGCAGGCCCAGGCGGCCTCGGCCATCTTGCGGAACAGGGCCTTGGCGTCGACCTCCTCGATGACCTCGCCGGTCATGCGGGACGTGAGGCCGAACTTGCCGCCCGACTCGACGGCCTTCATGAACGTGTCGTTCACGCGGACCGAGTTGTTGGCGTTCTGGTACTGGACGGACGTGATGTCGTCGCCGCCCAGGTCCATGTCGAAGCCCGCGTCGCGCAGGGCGCGGATCTTCTCCTCTTCCTTCACCTTGGTCTCGATGAAGTCCTCGATGTCGGGGTGGTTGACGTCGAGGATGACCATCTTGGCCGCACGGCGGGTGGCGCCGCCCGACTTGATCGTTCCGGCGGAGGCGTCGGCGCCGCGCATGAAGGAGACCGGACCCGAGGCGTTGCCGCCGGAGGACAGCAGTTCCTTGGAGGAACGGATGCGGGAGAGGTTCAGGCCGGCACCGGAGCCGCCCTTGAAGATCATGCCCTCCTCCTTGTACCAGTCGAGGATCGACTCCATGGAGTCGTCGACGGCCAGGATGAAGCAGGCCGAGACCTGCTGCGGCTGGGGCGTACCGACGTTGAACCACACAGGGCTGTTGAAGCTGAAGATCTGGTGCAGGAGGGCGTACGCCAGCTCGTGCTCGAAGATCTCGGCGTCCGCGGGCGAGGCGAAGTACTTGTAGTCCTCGCCGGCCTTCCGGTACGTCTTCACGATCCGGTCGATGAGCTGCTTGAGACCGGTCTCCCGCTGCGGGGTGCCGACGGCACCGCGGAAGTACTTGCTGGTGACGATGTTGACCGCGTTCACCGACCAGAAGTCGGGGAACTCGACGCCACGCTGCTCGAAGTTGACCGAGCCGTCGCGCCAGTTGGTCATGACGACGTCACGGCGCTCCCACTGGACCTCGTCGTACGGATGCACGCCGGGGGTGGTGTGGATGCGCTCGATACGCAGTCCCTTGGTGGCCTTGGTCCCCTTGGCGCGGGAACCTCGTGCCGGACCGCTCGCCGTCTCTGTCATGCCGCCTCCCTGTACGGGCGAAAACGCCCTGAAGTGCCCCGATGTTCCCGTGGCACGGTGTGCTGTCCGATGCTGCGGGCACCGCTCACTACGACCCGCAACAGGTCTTCGATCGCCGTCCGCCGACCGGTCCCGGTGTCTCCGCCCGGGCCGGTCCGATGGTCAGTCGGCGGCGCCTGCGGGTTCGGGGACCTGTGCGGCCTCGCCCGACCCGTTCTTCTCGTCTTGCCGGCTCCCCGTGCCTGCGCCTTCGCGGTCCTCGTCGTCCGCGTCGGTGCGACCTGCCCGCCTGAGTTCCACGACAGCCGCCTCGAAGTCCTCGAGCGAGTCGAACGCCCGGTAGACGGAGGCGAATCGCAGATAGGCGACCAGGTCGAGCTCCTGCAACGGGCCGAGTATGGCCAGCCCGACGTCGTGGGTGGTCAGCTCGGCGCTTCCGGTGGCCCGCACCGCTTCCTCGACCCGTTGGCCGAGCTGGGCGAGCGCGTCCTCGGTGACAGGCCGCCCCTGGCATGCCTTGCGCACGCCGTTGATGACCTTGCTGCGACTGAACGGCTCGGTGACTCCGGACCGCTTGACCACCATGAGCGAACACGTCTCCACGGTGGTGAACCGACGGGAGCAGTCCGGACACTGGCGGCGCCTGCGGATCGACGTGCCGTCATCCGTCGTACGACTGTCGACGACGCGGCTGTCGGGGTGCCTGCAGAAGGGGCAGTGCATGAGATCCCAACCCTCCTCACAGCAGACCAAATAGCCTCACGGGGCCTCACGAGCCCCTCGAAGCAGCCCCAAGCATAGGCGATCGCCGAGGGCCCGAAGACCCGGGGGACCACAACTTCTGGGCCGCTGCTGCAATCCAACCACTACATGTGGGGATTGGCCCATACATACACGCCGTACCCGCGCGTGTCGTGGTTGCACGGGTGTACCGCCCGGCGGCTTACGGAGATACCGTGAGCGCCACACGGAGGTGGCGTGGGACTCCCGCGCAGATGACGGCCGGTCCCGGGTGGGCGGGACCGTGGATGGCAGACTGGGTCGGCGGCCCACAAGGGCGCCACCCCGGCGGTGAAGAGTACAACAATGAGGCTTTTTGTCCGCCAGGTATCGCGTTAGCCATACACCCAGAGACATGATCAAGTCCGGCTATCCGCACTTTTTCACTCGAACGTGTGTTTGGCGCAACCTTTCGAAAGCTACTACCGTTGGCTAGCAGGGAGACCATCGAGAGGGGCCGACGTGACCACCACCGCAGACAGTGCCACCATCACTGCCCAGGACCGCTCCCAGGGCCGACTCGAGCCGGTGCATGCGATGAACGAAACGACGAATCCCGAGCACAAGCGCTCCTTGCCCGGACGACCTCCAGGCATCAGGGCGGACAGCTCGGGACTCACCGACCGACAGCGCCGGGTGATCGAGGTCATCAGGGACTCCGTGCAGCGGCGCGGCTACCCGCCGTCGATGCGGGAGATCGGACAGGCGGTCGGCCTCTCCAGCACCTCCTCGGTCGCACACCAGCTCATGGCGCTGGAGCGCAAGGGCTTCCTGCGCCGCGACCCGCACCGCCCGCGCGCGTACGAGGTGCGCGGCTCCGACCAGGCCGCCTCCGTGCAGCCCACGGACACCGCCGGCAAGCCCGCCGCGTCCTACGTGCCGCTCGTCGGGCGGATCGCGGCCGGTGGCCCGATCCTCGCGGAGGAGTCCGTCGAGGACGTCTTCCCGCTCCCGCGCCAGCTCGTCGGTGACGGTGAGCTGTTCGTCCTGAAGGTCGTCGGCGACTCGATGATCGAGGCCGCGATCTGTGACGGCGACTGGGTCACGGTCCGCCGTCAGCCCGTCGCCGAGAACGGCGACATCGTCGCCGCCATGCTCGACGGCGAAGCCACCGTCAAGCGCTTCAAGCGCGAGGACGGCCATGTCTGGCTCCTCCCCCACAACGCCGCGTACGAGCCGATCCCCGGCGACGACGCGACGATCCTCGGCAAGGTGGTGGCGGTCCTGCGGCGCGTCTGAGCGCCGCGCACCGGCCTCGCCGATCTGACCGGGCCCCGGGACCCCTGCGCCGGTTCCGGGGCCCAGCGCTGTCCGACGCCCGTCGCCGGGCGCGACATGGCGCGTGGAGCACGGCTGAGGGGGCCTGACCGGAAGTCGGTCAGGCCCCCTCAGCCGTGCTCCTCATCGCCGCGCTCTCCTCGGCTATGCCTCCGCCTGCTTCGCCTTCGCGTCGATCGCGGCCAGCGACTTGCGGACCTGGTTGCGGTCCGTCGTGTACCAGAAGTCGGGCAGCGACGCCTTCAGATAGCTCCCGTACCGGGCCGTCGCCAACCGCTGGTCGAGTACGGCGACCACGCCCCGGTCCCCCGAAGCCCGGACGAGACGGCCGGCTCCCTGGGCCATGAGCAGGGCGGCGTGCGTCGCGGCCACCGCCATGAAGCCGTTGCCGCCGTTGTCCTCCACCGCTTTCTGGCGGGCGCTCATCAACGGGTCGTCCGGGCGCGGGAACGGGATCTTGTCCATCACGACGAGCTGGCAGCTCGGGCCGGGCACGTCCACGCCCTGCCAGAGCGAGAGCGTGCCGAACAGACACGTCTCCGGGTCGGCCGCGAAGTTCTTGATCAGCTCACCGAGGGTCTCCTCGCCCTGGAGGAGGATCGGGAACTCAGGGATGCGCGAGCGCAGTTCCTCCGCGGCGAGCTGGGCCGCCCGCATCGAGGAGAACAGCCCCAGGGTGCGTCCACCGGCCGCCTGGATCAGTTCCGTCAGCTCGTCGAGCATGTCCGCCCGGTCGCCGTCGCGCGCGGGGCGCGCCAGGTGCTTGGCGACGTAGAGGATGCCCTGTCGCGGGTAGTCGAACGGGGAGCCGACGTCGACGCCCTTCCACTGCGGCAGGTCGTCACCCTCCGTCCCCTCGGGGGCGAGCCCCAGGGAGGCGCCGACGCCATTGAAGTCGCCGCCCAACTTCAAGGTCGCCGAGGTGAGGACGACGGAGCGGTCCGCAAAGAGCTTCTCGCGCAGCAGCCCGGAAACGGACATGGGGGCGACCCGCAGGGAGGCGCCGAAGCGGTCGTGCCGCTCGTACCAGACGACGTCCCACTCGGAGCCGTTCGTGATCCGCTCCGCCACGTCGTGCACGCTCTCCACGGAGGCCAGCGCCTGCTTGCGGACGGCGTCCTCGTCCTGGACGGACTTGTCGCGCGTGGCGCCGATCGCGGAGATGACCGTGCGGGCGGCGTCACGCAGGGCCATGAGGGCGTAGCCGAGATCCTCGGGGATCTCCTCCAGGCGGCCCGGCAGGGCGAGCTCCATCAGCCGCTCGAAGCCCTCGGCGGCGGTCTGGAGCTGGTCGGCGGCCTTCTCGTTGACGAGCTTCGCGGCCCGGCGCACCGCGCGGTTCACCTGACCCGGGGTGAGTTCGCCGGTGGCGACCCCGGTGACCCGCGAGACCAGTTCGTGCGCCTCGTCGACGATCAGCACCTCGTGCTGGGGAAGGACCGGGGCGCCCTCGATGGCGTCGATGGCGAGCAGCGCGTGGTTGGTGACGACGACCTCGGCGAGCTTCGCGCGCTCGCGGGCCGTCTCGGCGAAGCACTCGGCGCCGTACGCGCATTTCGTGGCGCCCACGCACTCGCGTGAGGAGACGGAGACCTGGGCCCAGGCTCGGTCGGAGACGCCCGGGGTGAGGTCGTCCCGGTCGCCGTTCTCGGTCTCGTCGGCCCAGTCGCGCAGCCTCAGCAGGTCCTGGCCGAGCTTGCTCGTGGGGGCAGCGGCCTCGAACTGGTCGAAGAGGCCTTCCTCCTCGTCCTGCGGCACCCCCTCGTGCAGGCGGTGCAGGCACAGGTAGTTGGAGCGGCCCTTCAGCATCGCGTACTCGGGGCGGCGCCGCAGCAAAGGGTGCAGGGCGTCCACCGTGCGCGGCAGGTCCCGCTCCACGAGCTGACGTTGGAGGGCCAGGGTGGCGGTCGCGATGACGACCCTCTCCCCGTGCGCGATCGCGGGGACCAGATAGCCGAGCGACTTTCCGGTGCCGGTGCCGGCCTGGACCAGCAGATGGGAGCTGTCGTCGATCGCGTCCGCGACGGCTTCGGCCATGGTCACCTGACCGGGGCGCTCCGTGCCGCCGACGGCAGTGACGGCAGCATGCAGGAGTTCGGGGAGTGAGGGCTTCGTCATAGCGCGACCACCCTACGGCCAGCCACTGACAAACGAGAGGTCAAGACGGATCGGAGGGAGGGGAGAGGGACTGGATCAGGCCCGGGTCGGGGGTGGCGGGAGATCAGGTCGGTTCGCTTGGGGTCGGGTGGGATCGAGTGGAATCGCGGTGGGGTCGAAGGGCGACCGAAGCGGGATCGGAGATGGGTGCGAGGTGCGGTCGAAGGGGAACCGAAGCGGGGTTGTTGATTGGTGCGAGGTGAGGCGGGACGAGTGGGAACCGGATCGGCGTGAGCGGTGTACCAAAAGTGATGATGCCGCGACGCGTCGTTACAGCACATCGCGGAACGACCGCTCCCGGACCATGAGGGCGGCCCGCTTGTCGGGCAGGTCGATCTCCGCGGCGAACCGGAAACCGGCGCTCAGGAAGGAGGAGACGGATGGGGTGTTGCGAAGGTCGGGTTCCGCGATGACACGTGCGCAGGCGGGCCGCTTGTCGAGGATCAGGTCCGCGACGGCTCTGAGAAGTGCGCTGCCGATCCCTCGGCCACGGTTCTCGGCGGCGCCGATGAGGAGGTGGACGCCGGTGTCGTGAGGCCGGGCCGGGTAGTGGCGGGCCAACGGGTCGAGGTCGGCCCGGTAGATCTCCCAGTAGCTCATCGGAGTGCCGTCCAGCACGCCGAGGCAGGGGACGCTCCTTCCGTCTCCGGCGAGTTGGGTCCGCAGATGATCCGCGGTACGGCCCGGGGCACCGGACAGTTCCCAGAAACGCGCGACAGCGGGGTCGTTCATCCAGGCGCCGATGAGCGGCAGGTCGCGTTCGCCGTGGACGGGGATCAGCTGGAACTTGCCCACGGGGGTGGTCACGGGGCCCCAGTCGGCCACGTGGTCCAGGAGGTCATCGGTGGTGCGGTGACCGTTCGAGGCTGCCGATGCCGCTACGGGTGGGGATGCGGAGGCCGTTTGGGCTGTGGGTGGGGATGGGGGTGCGGAGGTCGTTGGGCCTGTGGTCACGGCCACGGCCGGGGCCGGGGCCGGGGTTGCGGTCGTGCTCGGGGGTGCCTCGGAGACGGCTTCCTGGGCGATGAGGGCGAGGAACTCGTCGGGGAGACGCAGGTCGAGGGTGTCCTCGCCGCACTCGCTGTCCTCGTCGGCTGCGGTGGGCAGGGTTGCGGGGCCGGTTACGGCATCGGCGCTCGTGTCACGGGGATCCACGGCGTCGCTCCTCTCAGGAGACGGGTCGGGTCATGTTCCTCGGGGATCGAGTGATCAGGGGTGCAAAGGAGACGGGGAGCGAGGGAGTAGGAGGCACGGGGGTAGAGGGGTGCGGGAGTTGAGGAGTGGGGCGTTGGCGGGCGGTCAGGTGTGGAGGGGGTTGGCGATGGTGACGTAGACGGACTGGGTGTCGACCGGGCCGACGAGTTCGTCGAGGCCGTGCAGGCGGGTAAGGAGGTTGGCCTTGCAGCTCAGGACGGGTGAGTCCAGCAAGCGGGCCGGGAGGGAGGTACGCAGAGGGGCCGGGCCAGAGGCGACACCGTTCAGGAACCGTCGGAAGGCTGCGAGCAACACCTGTTCGTCTGCAAGCCGTTGGGAGCCGAAAGCGCCGATGAGGCCGAGCACGTTGTTGATGGCGAGGTAGTAGGCGAACCGTTCGTCGGTCACCTCGTCGGAGACGAACGTGTCGCTGTGCTCGCCGATGCCGGGCAGCCGGGCGTCGAGTCGGGCGCGGTGGGACTCGCGGAAGTAGTAGCCCTGGTTGTCCCGGTAGCGTCCACCGGCGGGCCAGCCCTCAGCGTCCAGGAGCAGCAGCGTGTTCTGCTGATGGGCTTCGAGTGCGATGCCGGCCTCCGCGTCGAACCAGAGCACGGGGCGGACGACGTGCTCCAGGTAGCGCAGGAACCACTCGGTGGCGACCGCGCCCAGGGGCCGGCCGGTCCGGGCGGCGAGGTGGCTGACGAGATCGGCGAGCCGGGACCGCATGACCGTAGTGCCCTGCGCCAAAGCGGCCTCGGGTACGTCACCTTGGGACGCGCCGGGCTGGATCTGCGGCCTGGGCGCGACAAGTCCGGCGACGCAGGTGACGTCGTCGGCGGGGGTGAACGGGTTGTGCCGAATCATCACGTCGAGTCCTGGCATCGGCTCACCGTCGGGCCCGTCGACGGCGAGCCAGGCCGGGTCGCGCACGATGTCGAAGCCGGGGTGGACGGACTGCCACTGCTGCGCCAGGCCGCTGCGCAGCAGTCGGTGGACCTCGACACCGCGATGGAGTTCTTTGCGGAGGTTCTCGCGACGGGAGTTGGTGATGCGCAGGGCGAGAGACAGCTTGAGCATGGCGGGGGCGCCGGAGCTGTACACGGTGCGTACGGAGGAGGTCGGGTGCCAGAGGGGTCCGTGCGCTCCGAGGTCCCGCAGGTGTCCGGTGTCGAAGAGGGCGGCGGCTGCGGGTTGGTGACGGATCTCCCTGAACTGCCAGGGGTGCAGCGGTAGGGCCGCATAGCCCTCGGGGAGTCGGAGTTGGGTGTCTGCCAGGCGTGCCGTGAGGTGGGCTGCGGGGAGATGGCGTCCGCGCTCGGTCCAGGCCGAGTCGGCGGCGAGGAGGGAGGGTGCGACCGCGATCCAGTGCAGGGGGAAGGAGCCGCGCGACTCGGGTGAGTACCGGAGCGCTTCGGTGTCGGAGAGTCCCTCGCGGCTCTTCGGAGTCGGGTGCAGTGGGTGGCCGAGGAGCAGGGCCTGTTCGGCGGCGAGGAACAGGTCGGGGTGGTCCTCGGGCTGCCGTCTGCGCTCGCTGATGAAGGTGGCCGTGCGGCGGGTGGAGTCGGCCACGCGGGCCAGGAGATCGGTCACGTCCGGGGAAACAGGTGAGGAGACAGGCGAGGGGACGGGTGAAGGGACAGGCGGGGGGACGGCCGCGGAGTCAGCGGGGGTGCTCGCCGGCGAGGTGAGTGAGGTGGCGCGCAAGGACTCCCGGGTCAGTAGTGCCACGACCGTGACGGCGTCGCAGGGCGGGGACTGCTCAGGGGTGCCGGCGAAACGGGCGGGGCCGAAGCGGTGCCAGCCCGTCGGGGACCAGTAGCGGACCGGGACGCGCAGCGCGGTGCCGCTGGCGGGAAGGGCGATGCGGAGGGTGCCGTCGGCGGGGGCGGGGAGGTCCGCTTCGCGCACCCAGCAACGGAGCAGGTTCTCGACGGCCGCGGACTGGGCCGCGGTGTGGGGAGAGGCGTGGTCGAGAGGGTCGGGGAGAGGAGCCGAGGGGGAGAAAGGTACGGGGGTAGGGAGCGGGGCGCGCAGTCGGGCGGCGTGGGGACTGTCGTCCGGGACGGTGTCCGCCGCCTTGCTGCCACGGTCGCCGGGCCGGTCCTGCTCCGGTACTCGTCCCTGTGGGCGGAGGGATGGTGTGCCCGCCGGTTCCGGACCCGGTCGCGAGACCGATTGTGGGGCCGAAGTCGGGGCCATGCCGGGCCCGCGGGGAGGGACCGTGGCGGTGACGCCTAGGGCGGGGGTGGGGTGGAGCGGGTCGGCGGGATTGGGGGTGGTGTTCAAGGCTGGTCCTCGTGGGCGGGTTCGGGGACGTGCGGCCGAGGGATGTCAGGGGACGTGCCGAGGGGTTGGGCGGCGGGGTGGGTACGGGCGACCGACTCGACCGCGTCCGAGAGACGGTCGAGTACCGCGTCCGCCTGCTCGTCCGTGATGGTGAGGGGAGGGAGCAGGCGGATGACGTCCGAGTAGGGGCCGCTGAGGTCGACGATCAGGCCGCGCCGCAGGCACTCCTGTTGGACGGCGAGGGCGAGCCGGCTCCCCGCCGGGCGGCGCTCCACCGGGCGGCGCTCCGGGGCTACCGAGGCCAGCAGGCTTGCCCCACCTCGCGGGTCCGCCCCATCCAAGAGGTTCGCCCCAGCCAAGGGCCCCGTCCCACCCAGGTCCGTCCCAGCCAGGGCCGTCCCAGCCAAGGGGTCCGCCCCGCCCGACAGGTCCGCCCTGCCCGAGGGGTCCCTCAAACCCAACGGCTCGGTCAACCACACGAGTTCCCCCGGCCCCGTCAACTCGCCCGGCGCCCTTGACTCTCCCGGCGCCCTCGACTCCCCCGGCTCTGTCAACTGCCTCGGCTCCCCCGGTCCCACCAGCTCCAGCCCAAGCAGCAGGCCCCGGCCGCTCGCGGCGCCGACGCAGGGGAACCGTCGTGCGAGTTCGCGGAGTCGGGTGAGCATGCGGGCGCCCAGGCGGGTGGCGTGGTCGGCGAGGTGGTGTTCGCGGACGTGGGCGAGGGTGGCGGTGCCTGCGGCCATGGCGAGTTGGTTGGCGCGGAACGGGCCGGTGGCGGTGGCGGGGTGACGGACGGAGAGGTCGTCGTGGTGGACGAGCACGGAGAGCGGGAGGCTCCCGCCGATGGCCTTGGAGAGGATCATGACGTCGGGGGTGACGCCGCTGTGCTCGACGGCCCAGAAGGCACCGGTGCGGCCGACGCCCGTCTCGATCTCGTCGGCGACGAGGGGCACGGAGCGGGCGGTGGTGAGGTGTCGGACGCGTCGCAGCCAGGCGTCCGGTGCCGGGGCGACTCCGCCATCGCACCGGACGGGTTGGACGAACACACCGGCGGGTGCCCCGGCATCCGGCCCGGGGTCGTCGAGGCCGGGGCCGAAGCCGTGGGGCCAGGTGGCGTGGTGGGCACCGGTGAGCGTGAGTGTCTCGGTGCGGCCGGTCGCGGCGCGGACGAGGTGGGCGGCGGCCTCCAGTGCGTCCGTGTCGGAAGGTCCGCAGAATCGCACGCGCGCGTGGCCGGCGAGGCCGGGCGGCAGGGTGCGGAGGAGTTCGGTGACGAAGGCGTCCTCGACGGGGGTGACGAGGTCGAGGGCGTGCACGGGGGCACCGGAGTCGAGGACCTTGCGGATCGCCTCCAGGACGACGGGGTGGTTGTGGCCGAGGGCCAGCGTGCCCTCGCCGGAGAGGCAGTCCAGGTAACGGCGGCCGTCCGCACCCTCGATGGTCAGCCCGCGGGCCCGCACGGGCACGATCGGCAGGGCTCGCGCGTAGGTGCGTGCAGCCGCCTCCCGGGCCGGCTGGCTCCATGGGCCTTCTTCGGTCAGGCACCCGCCGTGCGAACGATCGGCCAACTCCCCCGCCCCTCCCCTGGTTGTCGCGCGCCCGGGGCAGGTCGTCGTCGCGCCACGAGCAAGGGGGACCGCACGCGGACAGCAGACCCCCCGCCGCTACCAACCCCGAACAGGTCACCGGGTTACGGGTTTCCGCAAGATCCTTGCCGAGCCGAGCCGAGCCGAGCCGATCCCAGCCCAGCCCAGCCCAGCCGATCTCATCCCCTCCGAGCCGACGCCAGGCAGACACCGGACGGCAGACACCGGGCGCCGCGCGCCGGGCGACCGTGGCGGACCACACACGTCCGGCTGACCACTGTGGATACGGCCAGGTCAGACAGCTCGTAGCGAAACCGTTGCCGTTCCGTCGGTACTCCCCCACAGCGAGCGCATAGTGTGTGTTGCCGTTCCAACAGGCCGTCCGGGCCAGTGTCGTTCACCCCAGGGGGAGTCAGATCATGCGATCCACAAGGCCGTTGCTCAGCGTCCGCCGGGGAAGGGGCGCGCGTCGCAGAAACTCCCCCGTGCTGGCCGCCGTCGCCCTCGCCTCGACGCTGGCACTGACCGCCACCGCCTGCGACTCGGGGGACGCGGAGGCGGGCGGTGACGCGAGCGCCTCGGCCTCGGCCGCGTCGGACGGGAAGATCACGATCCCGGACGACATCAAGGACCGGCTCAAGGAGCACGGGATCGATGTCGACAAGTGGAAGGACGGGGCCTGGAAGGACTGGAGCAAGGACGACTGGCTCCGCGAGGCCCAGGACTACATCAACCCGATCATCGAGGGCCTGTGGGACACGGACCGGATGCGGGACGCCGAGGAGCCGGACAAGAGTGTCGACGACAGTGACCTCTCCGACGACCAGGGCGTGACCGACCCGGAGCCGGCGCCGGTGGACGCGAAGGCCGTGCCGACCACGTACCACGCCAACGCCCCCGCCTCGGGCAAGGTGTTCTTCGACTCCCCCGAAGGCACGATGGTCTGCTCGGCGACGGTCGTACAGGACCCTGCGCACCCCGGTAAGTCCAACATGGTCTGGACGGCGGGTCATTGCGTCCACGCGGGCAAGGAGGGCGGCTGGTACCGGAACATCGCCTTCGTGCCGTCGTACAACGACAAGGGTCTGTCGCAGGCCGAGTTGGGGAGCGCGGCCCGCGAGGAGGTCGCTCCGTACGGTGTCTGGTGGGGTGACTGGGCGCAGACCTCCGACCAGTGGATCGAGCAGGGTGGCGCGACCGGCGGTGACGGGGCGTCGTACGACTTCGCGGTGATCCATGTGACGCCGGAGAAGGGCGGATCGGGCAAGTCTCTTGAGGAGACGGTCGGTTCGGCACTGCCGGTGGACTTCAACGCCCCGGCGGCGGGGAAGATCCAGACGATGACGGCGACCGGTTACCCGGCGGCGGCCCCGTTCGACGGGGAGACGATGTACCAGTGCGCGGACAAGCCGGGGCGGCTGTCGCTGAACACCGCTGACCCGACGATGTACCGCATCGGCTGCACCATGACCGGCGGTTCCTCCGGCGGCGGCTGGGTGGCCAAGGGCTCCGACGGCAAGCCGGCGCTGGTGTCCAACACCTCGATCGGCCCGGTGACGGCGGGCTGGCTGGCCGGACCGCGGCTGGGCGAGGTCGCCAAGGGCGTGTACGACTCGGTGAGCGGGAAGTACGCCGGTCAGTGACGGACCCGGCGGCGAGGCGGTACGGGAAACCTTCACCGCCTCGCCGCCGTTCGCCCTCGGCTCGACGGGCATAGTGGGGTGTCGCGCGGGGAGTCCGGGGACGCGTCTCCGTCCAGGGTGACACGCGCATGACACAAGCGGGCAAGCGCCCGAACGACGACAGCCCATACGACGGCTGCCCATACGACGGCTGCCCGAGCGATGGCAGCTCAGGCAATGACAGCTCAGGTGATGACTACTCAAGCCATGACAACACGAGCCATGACGGCTCAAGCCATCACGCACGCACGCTTCTGAAGCACTCCGACGGGGGTCGACGCACCATGCGTTCCACACGCACGTCCGGCACAGCCACACACACATCCCGCCCAGCCACCCGCAGGTCCCGCAGGTCCCGCACCGCGATGGCCGCCACCGCCCTGGCCGCCGCCCTCGCCCTCACGGCGACCGCCTGCAACGGCGCGGACGAGGCGAGCGACAAGGCCGTCGGCACCGCCTCCCCGTCGGAGGACGGCGGCGGCAACGGCGACCTCCAGATCCCCGCCGACCTCGCCGACCGGCTCAAGGAGCACGGCATCGACGTCGACGACTGGAAGGACGGCGGCTGGAAGAACTGGGACAAGGACCAGTGGCTCAGTGAGGCCAAGGACTTCGTCAACCCGGTCATCGAAGGGCTCTGGAAGCCGGAGCGGATGAAGTCCGCGAAGGCGGCCGAGAAGACGTACTCGACGAAGGACGCGGCGGCCGACCAGGGCGTCAGCGACCCGGACCCGGCGCCGGTCGAGGCGACCGCCGAGAAGACGCCGTACCACGCCAACGCGGCGCCCGTCGGGAAGATCTTCTTCGACACCCCCGAGGGTGCGGCCGTCTGCTCCGGCACGGTCGTCACGGACGTCAACCACCCCGGCAAGTCCAACCTGGTGTGGACGGCCGGTCACTGTGTCCACGCGGGCAGCGGTGGCGGCTGGTACCGCAACATCATGTTCGTGCCCGCCTACAACGACTACGGCAGGTCCGAGGCGGAGCTGACGAATGCGAACGCCACGCAGATCGCCCCGTACGGCCAGTGGTGGGCGGACTGGGCCTCCACCTCCAGCCAGTGGATCGAGGGCGGCTCGGAGACCGGCGGCGCGGGCGCGGCGTACGACTACTCGGTGCTGCACGTGAAGCCGGAGTCCGGTGCGAAGTCCCTCGAGGAGACCGTCGGGGCCGCGCTCGACATCGACTTCAGCGCGCCCTCGGCGACCGAGTCGGGCCGGATGGGCGCCTGGGGCTACCCGCAGGCGGCGCCGTACAACGGGCTGAAGATGTTCAAGTGCCTGGACCAGCCGGGCCGGTTGTCGTTGAGCGCTGCCCTGCCGACGATGTACCGCATCGGCTGCACCATGACCGGCGGCTCCTCCGGCGGCGGCTGGTTCCGGGTGGTCGACGGCGAGACCAAGCTGGTCTCCAACACCTCGATCGGCCCGGCCGACAACACCTGGCTGGCGGGCCCGCAGCTGGGCGCGACCGCCGAGGCGCTCTACGAGAACATGAGCAACACGTACGGCGGCCGGTAGACCACCGGGCCCGGCCGCTGGCCACCAGGCGCCCGGCCGGTGGACCACCGGCCGGTAGGCGACCGGCAATCAAACGACGGAGGCCCGCCCCTCGCGCTGAGGGGCGGGCCTCCGTCGTACGACGTGCCGGTGCGGCCGGCGCTACGCGGTTACGCGGTCGCCGCCGGAACGTACGGCGCCAGATCGGCCGCCAGTTCCTCGTGCACCCGCACCTTGAGCAGCGTGCCCTCCGCGGTGTGCTCCTCGGAGATCACCTCGCCCTCGGTGTGGGCGCGGGCGACGAGCTTGCCGTGCGTGTACGGCACGAGCGCCTCGATCTCGACCGAGGGCCGCGGCAGCTCGTTGTCGATGAGTGCGAGCAGCTCGTCGATGCCCTGACCGGTGCGGGCGGAGACGGCGATCGAGCGCTGCTCGATGCGCGTCAGCCGCTGAAGGGTCAGCGGGTCGGCCGCGTCGGCCTTGTTGATCACGACGATCTCGGGTACGCCGGTGGCGCCGACCTCCCGGATCACCTCGCGCACGGCGAGGAGCTGCTCCTCCGGGTTCGGGTGCGAACCGTCGACCACGTGCAGGATCAGGTCGGACTGGCCGACCTCCTCCATCGTGGAGCGGAACGCCTCGACCAGGTGGTGAGGCAGATGCCGGACGAAGCCGACGGTGTCCGCCAGGGTGTAGAGGCGCCCGCTGGGCGTCTCGGCCCGCCGGACGGTCGGGTCCAGGGTCGCGAACAGGGAGTTCTCGACCAGGACACCGGCGCCGGTGAGGCGGTTGAGCAGGGAGGACTTGCCGGCGTTGGTGTAGCCAGCGATGGCGACGGACGGCACCTTGTTGCGCTTGCGCTCCTGGCGCTTGATCTCGCGGCCGGTCTTCATCTCCGCGATCTCCCGGCGCATCTTCGCCATCTTCTCGCGGATCCGCCGCCGGTCCGTCTCGATCTTGGTCTCACCGGGGCCACGGGTGGCGAGGCCGCCGCCCTTGCCGCCGCCCATCTGACGGGACAGCGACTGACCCCAGCCACGGAGCCTCGGCAGCATGTACTGCATCTGCGCGAGCGCGACCTGCGCCTTGCCCTCACGGGACTTGGCGTGCTGGGCGAAGATGTCGAGGATCAGGGCCGTACGGTCGATGACCTTGACCTTGACGACGTCTTCGAGCTGGATGAGCTGGCCGGGGCTCAGCTCACCGTCGCAGATGACGGTGTCGGCGCCGGACTCGACGACCAGGTCCCGCAGCTCCAGGGCCTTGCCGGAGCCGATGTAGGTGGCCGCGTCGGGCTTGTCGCGGCGCTGGATCACGCCGTCGAGCACGAGCGCGCCCGCGGTCTCCGCGAGGGCGGCGAGCTCCGCGAGGGAGTTGTCCGCGTCCTGCGCGGTCCCCGTGGTCCAGACGCCGACGAGCACGACCCGCTCCAGGCGGAGCTGGCGGTACTCGACCTCGGTGACGTCCTCGAGCTCGGTGGAGAGGCCCGCCACGCGGCGCAGAGCCGCGCGCTCGGAGCGGTCGAGCTGATCGCCGTCCCGCTCTCCGTCGATCTCGTGGCTCCAGGCGACGTCCTCTTCCATCAGGGCATCGGCCCGAAGACCTTCGGAGTAGCTGTGCGCGAGGCGCTGAGTGTCCTGGGAAGAAGATGAAGAGGAGGTCATTGGGTCCTTACGTCGTTACGTCGTCGGATATGCGACGCCGTGTCGGCAATGTCACGGCCGTCACACTGCTCAACGCACGGGTACCCCGGGAGATTCCCGCGCCCCGTGCCGCGCCGTCCGGGGACAGCGCCGCGCCGCCTGAAGATGGTCGCACGGGACGGTACGTCTCGTCACCGGCTTATCGGCCCGCCCCGCACGGGTCATCTGCCCGTCGCGACGCTCTTCCACTCCGGGTGCCCGGGCATCGGCGGGGTCTTCTCGCCGTACAGCCAGTCCTGGAAGAAGGCGCCGAGGTCGCGTCCGGACAGCTCCGAGGCGAGGCGGACGAAGTCGGCGGTGGAGGCGACGCCGTCCCGGTGGCGCTGGACCCAGACCTTCTCCAGCCGTTCGAAGGCCGTGCGGCCGATCTCCTCGCGCAGCGCGTACAGGACGAGTGCGGCGCCGTCGTAGACGTTGGGGCGGAAGATGCTGATCTTCTGGCCGGCGTCGGGTGCCTTGGGCGCCGCGGGCGGGCCGCCGGCCTCGCGCCAGCGGTCGGAGGCGCTGTAGGCGGCCTTCATACGGGCTTCGAGCGTGCGGCCCGCCTTCTCCTCGGCGTACAGGGCCTCGTACCAGGTGGCGTGCCCCTCGTTGAGCCAGAGGTCGGACCACGTGGCGGGGCTGACGCTGTCGCCGAACCACTGGTGGGCCAGCTCGTGCACCATGATCGACTCCACGTACCACTGGGGGTAGGCGGGCTCGGTGAAGAGCTCCCGTTCGAAGAGGGAGAGCGTCTGGGTCTCCAGCTCGAAGCCGGTGTCGGCGTCGGCCATGAGCAGCCCGTACGTCTCGAAGGGGTAGCGGCCGACCTTCCCCTCCATCCAGGAGATCTGGTCCGGGGTCTTCTCCAGCCAGGGTTCGAGGGCCGCGCGGTGCTCGGTGGGCACGACGTCCCGGACGGGCAGCCCGTGCGGCCCGCTGCGGCGCAGCACGGTGGAGCGGCCGATGGAGACCTGGGCGAGCTCGGTCGCCATGGGGTGCTGGGTGCGGTACGTCCAGGTCGTGGCCCCGGCGGCGCGGTCCACGCCGGCCGGGAGCCCGTTGGCGACGGCCGTGTAGCCGTCGGGCGCGGTCACGTGGATGGTGAACATCGCCTTGTCGGAGGGGTGGTCGTTGCACGGGAAGACGAGGTGGGCGACGTCGGCCTGGTTGGCCATGGCGAGCCCGTCCTTGGTGCGCACCCAGCCGCCGTCGCGGTCGTCGGGGGGCGTGGGGTCGCTGGTGTGGCGCACGGTGATCCGTGTCCAGCTCCCCCGGGGCAGGGCGTCCTGCGGGGTCACGACGAGGTCCTCGTCGGCCTCGGTGAACGCGGCGGGCTCACCGTCGACCTCGACCGACTCGACCTCGCCGTGCGCGAAGTCCAGGTTGAGCCGGTCAAGGCGCGTCGTCGTCCAGGCGTCGATCGTGGTGACGGCCTTCAGCGGCTTGTTGTGGGAGCCGCTGTAGGTGAAGGCCAGGTCGTACGACGCGACGTCGTACCCGGGGTTGCCCAGGTGCGGGAAGAGGCGGTCGCCGACGCCCAGCGGGGCGGCCGGGGCGCTCGCGGCGACGAGGCAGACGGAGACGGCGGAGGCGAGCAGCGCGGCGGCCTTGAACCGGCGGCGCGGGGTCCGCGCGGCGGGCGCCTTGGCGTGGGGGGTGAGCAGCATGCACCACGGCTACCAGCGCGCGCGTGTGCCGCGGCGACGACTCGCGACCGGCCCACCCGAACGAGTAGGCCGCCGGTGGACGCCACGCGGGCGTCGTGGACGGCGCCGGGACCGTGAACGCCGCCCTCCCGGCGCGCAGGAGGGTCAGGCGCCCGTCGTCTGCGCGCGGGTCACGTCGTACACCCCGGGGACGTTCCGCATCGCCCGCATGAGGGCGGGCAGGAGGGCCGCGTCGGGGAGCTGGACGGTGTAGGTGTGGCGGACGCGCTGCTGGCTGGGCGGTTCGACGGTCGCGGAGACGATCTCGGCGCCCTCGGTGGCCATGGCCTCGGTGAGGTCCGCGAGGAGATGGGGGCGGCCGAACGATTCGGCGTGCAGGGTGACCCGGCACTCGGCGGTGTCCCCCCAGCGCACGTCGACCTCCGCGCGCCCCCCGCCGCGCAGTCGCGCCACCGCCGGGCACTGGTCGCGGTGCACGGTGACGACGCCGCCGCGGACGACGAAGCCGGTGATCGTGTCGGGCGGTACGGGCGTACAGCAGCCGGCGAGGCGGACGGTCGCGCCGGGCGGGTCGACGAGGACGTCCGGGGGGCGGACGCCGAGGGCGGGCGCGGGCTCGGGCCTGCCCGTGGCGGCCTCGGCGGCGGGAGAGGCGTCGGCGGGGGTCTCGGTGCGGTCCGCGACCGGGTGGGTCGCCAGCCAGCGCTGGATGGCGATCCGCGCGGCCGGGGTGTGCGCGTGCTCCAGCCACTCCCTGGAGGGCTCGGAGGCCGGGTCCTGGCCCATGAGGAGCTGGACGGTGTCGCCGTCCTTCAGCACCGTGCTCAGGGTCGCCAGGCGGCCGTTGACGCGGGCGCCGATACACGCGTGCGCGTCCTCGCCGTACTGGGCGTAGGCCGCGTCGACGCAGGTGGCCCCTTCGGGGAGGCCGAGGGTGCCGCCGTCGGGGCGGTAGACGGTGATCTCGCGGTCCTGGGCGAGGTCCTCGCGCAGGGTGGACCAGAACGTGTCGGGGTCGGGCGCGGCCTCCTGCCAGTCGAGCAGGCGCGAGAGCCAGCCGGGCCGGGTGGGGTCGACGCGCTCGCCGTCGGCGGGGAGGTCGGTGACCGGGGTGTACGGGTTGCCGAGGGCGATGACGCCCGCCTCGGCGACCTTGTGCATCTGGTGGGTGCGGATGAGGACTTCGGCGACCTGGCCGTCCTCGCGGGCGACCGCGGTGTGCAGCGACTGGTAGAGGTTGAACTTCGGTACGGCGATGAAGTCCTTGAACTCCGAGACGACGGGCGTCATACAGGTGTGCAGCTCGCCGAGCACGCCGTAGCAGTCCGCGTCCTCGCCGACGAGCACCAGCAGGCGTCCGAAGTCCGCGCCGCGCATCTGGCCGCGCTTGCGGGCGACGCGGTGCACGGAGACGAAGTGCCGCGGCCGGATGACGACTTCGGCCTGGATGTCGGCCTCGCGCAGATGGCCGCGCACCTCGTCGGCGATCTCGGCGAGGGGGTCGTCCGCGCGGGAGGCGTTGTCGACGATCAGCTCGCGGGTGTGCTCGTACTCCTCGGGGTGGAGGATCGCGAAGACCAGGTCCTCCAGCTCGGTCTTCAGGGCCTGTACGCCGAGGCGCTCGGCGAGCGGGATGAGGACGTCTCGGGTGACCTTGGCGATGCGGGCCTGCTTCTCGGGCCGCATCACGCCGAGGGTGCGCATGTTGTGCAGCCGGTCGGCGAGTTTGATCGACATCACGCGGACGTCGTTGCCGGTGGCGACGAGCATCTTGCGGAAGGTCTCGGGCTCGGCGGCGGCGCCGTAGTCGACCTTCTCCAGCTTGGTGACGCCGTCCACGATGTAGCGGACCTCGGCGCCGAACTCCTCGCCGACCTGGTCGAGCGTCACATCGGTGTCCTCGACGGTGTCGTGGAGCAGCGAGGCCGTCAAGGTCGTGGTCTCCGCGCCGAGTTCGGCGAGGATCAGGGTGACCGCGAGCGGGTGGGTGATGTACGGCTCGCCGCTCTTGCGCATCTGGCCGCGGTGCGAGGACTCGGCGAGGACCCAGGCGCGGCGCAGGGGTTCGAGGTCGGCGTCGGGATGGTGGGCGCGATGCGCCTCGGCGACATGGCCGATGGCGTCGGGCAGCCGGTCTCGGGCGGCGGGGCCGAGCAGGGCGGCACGGCCCAGTCGGCGCAGGTCGATGCGCGCCCGCCAGCGCGCCGCAGGTCCTGTTACCGGACCTGGGGTCGCGGGGTTCGTCGCCTCCGCACTCATGGGCACCTCCGGCTGTGTCAACCGGCGGACGGGGTGCCCCAGGGCGGACACGGCACAGGGGGCGGCTTAGGACCCCCGTCCGGGCCGGTGCTTGATGCTACCGAGCCCATCACGTGCGGCTGACCGCCTCTCGTCGAGCGTGAAACGGATCACCCATTCGAGCGATGGTTCGGAGGTTTACGTTTTCGAGCCACCCGACCTGCGGGTCTCCGTGGTTTCGGAGCGCCCGGGGTCTTCGTGGCTGCGAATCCCGGCGACCGGAGCCGTCGGGACCCGCGTTTCACCATGTCAACGTCTGACGCTTTCCAGCCATTCCGCGTCGATCTCGCCCTCGGCGACGATCACGGCGGGTCCGGTCATGTCGATCTCTCCGTCGGGGCGTTCGGTGATCACGAGGGTGCCGCCGGGGAGGTCGACGGTGTAGGTGGCCGGGGCTCCGGTCACGGAAGGGTCGATTCCGTCCCGGCGGGCGGCGGCCACGGCGACCGCGCAGGCGCCCGTGCCGCAGGAGCGGGTCTCGCCGGAGCCGCGCTCGTGCACGCGCATCGCGACGTGGCGCGGGCCGCGGTCTACCACGAACTCCACGTTGACCCCGTCGGGGTAGGCGGCGGCCGGGCTGAAGGGCGGCGCCTCGAAAAGGCTGCCGGCCTGGTCGAGGTCGTCCACGAAGGCCACGGCGTGCGGGTTGCCCATGTTCACGTTCCGCGCGGGCCAGCTGCGCTCGCCGACACTCACGCTGACGTCGCCCTCGGGCAGCCGGGCCGGGCCCATGCCGACGGTGACGTCCCCGTTCTTGGCGAGGTGCACCGCCTTCACGCCGCCCCGGGTGGCCACGGTCAGGTCGCCCTCGGTAACGTGCCCGGCGCGCTGGAGGTAGCGGGCGAAGACGCGGACGCCGTTGCCGCACATCTCGGCGACCGAGCCGTCGCCGTTGCGGTAGTCCATGAACCACTCGGCCTCGGCCGCCATGCCCTGGGCCTCGGGGTGCGCGGCGGACCGCACGACGTGCAGCAGGCCGTCCCCGCCGATGCCCGCGCGGCGGTCGCACAGGGCGGCGACGGCGGCCGGGGGGAGGTCGAGGGCGTTCTCGGGGTCCGGGACGATCACGAAGTCGTTCTCGGTGCCGTGACCCTTGAGGAAGGCGATCCGCGTGCTCATTCCTCGATCGTACGGGGTGGGTACGACACCGGGTCACGGCCGCCGGAAGGGCACCCGCACGCACGCGTGGCCGTACGGCACCCGCACGCACGCGTGGCGTCACGGCACCGGCACACGCGCGCGTGGAGAGCGTTCGGCGGCTCAGCGCAGCCGGGCCACGCGCCAGACGGCCAGCGCGATCACGGCGGCGACGAGCGCGATGTACAGCAGCGCGACCCGCCAGTCCGCGCGCCGGCCCGACCCCCGCTGGGGCAGGCCGGGCCAGGCGTGACCCACGCGGCGGGCGGCCATCATGCCCCAGCCGGCCGCGCAGGAGCAGATCAGCAGACCCAGCATGGCGATCACGGCCCCGCTGTCGCCGAAGTCGAAGGCGAGCGGGAAGGCGAACATCAGGGAGCCCAGCGCGGCCAGGGCGACGATGGGGGCGAGCTGCCAGATGCGCAGCCTGCGCTGCGGACGCAGCTCGACCTCGACCTCGGGGCCGTCGGCGAACATCTCCTCGGGCTCGGGGCCGTCGTCGATCACACCGCCCGGCACCTCGTCGGGTTCGTCGGAGCTCAGCGGGCCGCCGTCGAACTCCGGTTCACCGCTGTCGGCGGTGCGGGGCTCGGTGCCTTGTGCGGTGTCGCGAGGGCCGGCCTCCATCGCCACGCGCCCTCCCAACTCGGACTCCACTTGGTCGATCGAAGCTCGATGATGGCACGGCGCCGGAGGGCCGGATGACGGCCTGAGCGTCCCGATGCCATGACGTGATCAGGCTGTGACCGGTCGTTCGACCAACGCCAGTGCGAGCTTTGGAAGTTCTGTGAGATCCGCCGCGGCCCCACTGAGCCAGTGCACCCGGGGATCGCGCCTGAACCATGAATCCTGGCGGCGCGCGAAGCGCTTGGTGGCACGGATCGTCTCCGTCCGCGCCTCCTCCTCGGCGCACTCCCCCGTGAGCGCCGCGAGCACCTGCTGGTAGCCGAGCGCGCGCGACGCCGTGCGCCCCTCGCGCAGTCCTCGCGCCTCCAGCGCGCGCACCTCGTCGACCAGGCCCGCGTCCCACATCCGGTCGACCCGGCGGGCGATGCGCTCGTCGAGTTCGGGGCGGGCGACGTCGACGCCGATCTGGACGGTGTCGTAGACCGAGTCGTGGCCGGGGAGGTTGGCGGTGAAGGGCTTGCCGGTGATCTCGATGACCTCCAGGGCGCGCACGATCCGGCGTCCGTTGCTGGGCAGGATGGCGTGGGCGGCCTCGGGGTCGGCGGCGGCGAGGCGGGCGTGCAGGGCGCCGGAGCCGCGCAGCGTGAGCTCCTCCTCCAGGCGGGCCCTGACCTCGGGGTCGGTGCCGGGGAACTCCAGGTTGTCGACGGCGCCGCGGATGTACAGGCCGGAGCCGCCGACCAGGACCGGCCAGCGGCCCTCGGCGAGCAGCGCGTCGATCCGTGCGCGGGCCAGGCGCTGGTACTCGGCGACGGAGGCGGTGACGGTCACGTCCCAGATGTCCAGGAGGTGGTGCGTCACGCCGCCGCGTTCCTCGGGCGTCAGCTTGGCGGTGCCGATGTCCATGCCCCGGTAGAGCTGCATGGAGTCGGCGTTGATGACCTCGCCGCCGAGCCGCTGGGCCAGGAAGACGCCCAGATCGGACTTTCCGGCCGCGGTCGGTCCGACGACGGCGATGACGCGAGGGGCGGGGAGTGCGGTGCTCACCGGACCAGTCTCCCAAAGGTCGTGGGGTGGACTCGAACGAGTACCGTGTGAACGGAATGAACTGTATGAAGTGTTATGCGAGCTTTCGCATCACTTGTTCGTCAGTCGAGTCGAGAAGGTGAACGATGGGCCTGCTGGACAATCTCAAAGCCAAGCTCAACCCCGCCAAGGACAAGGTCTCCGGTCTCGCGCAGCAGCACGGGGACAAGATCCAGGGCGGAATCGACAAGGCCGCGAAGGTCGTCGACGAGAAGACCAAGGGCAAGTACAGCGACCGGATCCAGACCGGCACCGGCAAGGCCAAGGACGCCGTGGACAAGCTGGCCCAGAAGGACGAGGGCGGCACGCGGCCCCCGGCCTCCTGACCGGCGCCGCCGCCCCCGGGCCCCGTCAGGACCAGGCGGCCACCACGTACCCCACGCCGTAGGGCGCGTCCTCGTAGAGCAGGTCGCCGCCGAGTCCCGCGCCCTCGGCGGCACCGGCCAGCACCTGCCAGGGGGCGCGCCCCGACACCTTCAGCTCGTACGCGAGCCCGGCGTCGACCGCCGCGAGGGCCGCCACGTCGGCCGTGCCGAGCGCACGCGAGAGCTCCGCGTCGAAGGGCTGCGCGCGCTCGTCGAGGTAGCCGGGCGCCTTGAGCGTGCGGCAGGCGCTGGCGTCGCCCATCACCAGCATCGCCACCCGCTCGGCCCGGGCCGCGAGGTCTCTTCCAGTACGGATACACCGCTCGGGCTCCAGCGGTTCCCCCACACCGAGTCCCTCGATCGGGGCGTCGGACCAGCCGGTGCGGCCCAGCAGCCACGCGGCGACCGCGAGCGAGGGCGGCAGCGCCCGCTCGGCCGGGGCGCCAAAGCCTTGGCCGAGCGTCACGTCGAGGTCCACGCCGAAGGTCCGGAACGAGCCCCGCGCCCCCTCGGGGTGCGGCCCTCTCCCGGCCTGTCCGGCGGGCCCGACGACGAGCAGCAGATCGGGCCGGGCCGCGGCGAGCACGCCCAGCGCGTCCGCGCAGGCGGCACGCGCCGCGTCCAGTTCGGGTGCGGCGCCCGCGGCGACCTCCGGCACGAGGAGCGGCGGACAGGGGCAGACAGCGGCTGCGACAAGCATGATCAGCAGCGTAACGCCGCCCGGCGCCGACGCGTGACTCCGCGCTCCCCGATACCGGACCGGGTCAGTTCACCGCGCAGCCGCCCGTGGCCGCCGGCAGGGGCTCGGGGACGCCGATCTTCGGCAGACCCAGCAGGACACCGGCGGGCTTCGCGGCCTCGGCTGCGTTGCGCTTGTCCCAGGCGTCGCCCGCGCGGGTGCGGCGCACGCCGAGGACGGCACCCTCGGCGAGGAGGTGGTGCGGGGCGGCGTAGGTGATCTCGACGGTGACCACGTCGCCGGGGCGGACCTCCTGGTCCGGCTTGGTGAAGTGGACGAGACGGTTGTCGGGGGCGCGGCCGGAGAGCCGGTGGGTGGAGCCGTCCTTGCGGCCCTCGCCCTCGGCGACCATCAGCTCCAGGGTGCGGCCGACCTGCTTCTTGTTCTCCTCCCAGGAGATCTCCTCCTGGAGGGCGACGAGCCGCTCGTAGCGCGCCTGGACGACCTCCTTGGGGATCTGGCCGTCCATCGTGGCGGCCGGGGTGCCGGGGCGCTTGGAGTACTGGAAGGTGAAGGCGTTGGCGAACCGGGCCTCGCGCACGACGTGCATGGTCTGCTCGAAGTCCTCCTCCGTCTCGCCGGGGAAGCCCACGATGATGTCGGTGGAGATGGCGGCGTGCGGGATGGCCGCGCGGACCTTCTCGATGATCCCGAGGTAGCGCTCCTGGCGGTAGGAGCGGCGCATCGCCTTGAGGATCGGGTCCGAGCCGGACTGGAGCGGCATGTGCAGCTGCGGCATCGCGTTGGGGGTCTCGGCCATCGCCGCGATCACGTCGTCCGTGAAGTCGCGCGGGTGCGGGGAGGTGAAGCGGACCCGCTCCAGGCCCTCGATCTGCCCGCAGGCGCGCAGCAGCTTGCTGAACGCCTCGCGGTCGCCGAGGTCGGAGCCGTAGGCGTTGACGTTCTGGCCGAGCAGGGTGATCTCGGAGACGCCCTCGGCGACCAGCGCCTCGACCTCGGCGAGGATGTCGCCGGGGCGGCGGTCCTCCTCCTTGCCGCGCAGGGCGGGGACGATGCAGAAGGTGCAGGTGTTGTTGCAGCCGACGGAGATCGACACCCAGGCCGCGTAGGCGCTCTCGCGGCGGGTCGGCAGGGTGGAGGGGAACGCCTCCAGCGACTCCGCGATCTCGACCTGCGCCTCTTCCTGCACGCGCGCGCGTTCCAGCAGGACGGGCAGCTTGCCGATGTTGTGCGTGCCGAAGACGACGTCGACCCAGGGCGCCCGCCGGACGATCGTGTCGCGGTCCTTCTGCGCGAGACAGCCGCCGACCGCGATCTGCATGCCGGGCCGCTTGGTCTTCATCGGCGCGAGGTGACCGAGGTTGCCGTACAGCTTGTTGTCGGCGTTCTCGCGGACCGCGCAGGTGTTGAAGACGACGACGTCGGCGTCGCCGTTGGAGCCCTCGGGGGCGCGGACGTAGCCCGCGTCCTCCAGCAGTCCGGACAATCGCTCCGAGTCGTGGACGTTCATCTGGCACCCGTAGGTACGAACTTCGTAGGTCTTGGGCGCTGAGAGGTCCACTGCCGGGCTCCGGTCGCTGCTGATGGTCATGGGTCAAGGGTAGGCGCTCCCGGAGGGGCACCACCCCGGCCTCGCTCCGCGCACCCGTGACCGCGCTCCGTCCGTGCTGGGGCGGGCTCAGGGCCCGGTGTCCCCCCGTTCGGTTCGCCGGGTGACCGCCGTGATGCGGGGGGCGGGGACCTCGTCGCCGAGGGCGAGGAGTCTGGTGCGGATCTCGGCGGCGGCCGTGGGGTCGGCGCGCGCGAGGAGACGCAGGGCGCGTTCCCAGACGGTGCGGGCGGAGCCGGGGTCGCCGGTGGCGAGATAGGTGTCGCCGAGGTGGCGCAGGGTGCCGGCCTCCCCGAAGGCGTCGTCGACCTCGCGGTAGAGGCGCAGCGCGCACTGGTAGGCGGCGACGGCACGGGCGTGCTCGCCGAGGTGGTGGCGGGCGATGCCGAGGCTGTCCCAGGTGCCGGCCTCGCCGTAC
Organism: Streptomyces sp. NPDC090106; assembly: GCF_044747265.1. Classification (NCBI taxonomy): domain Bacteria; kingdom Bacillati; phylum Actinomycetota; class Actinomycetes; order Kitasatosporales; family Streptomycetaceae; genus Streptomyces; species Streptomyces sp. NPDC090106. The sequence goes on from NZ_JBIVDS010000018.1 coordinate 120,407, forward strand.
CGGTTGCCGTCGGAGAGCCGGTCCAGGCCGTCGAGGGTCTCCTCGAAGTAGGCGGCGGCCCGGCGGTGTTCGCCGCGCAGGACGTGCGTCCAGCCGAGGGCGTGCAGCGCGCTGGTCTCGGCGGCGAGGTCACCGAGGTCGCGGTACAGGGCGAGGGCCCGGCCGGACGCGTCGAGCGCCCCGTCGAGGTCGCCGAGCCGGTCCAGGAGCCAGCCGTGGCTGCGGTGGGCGTGCGCGAGGCCGATCCGGTCGCCGAGGGCGGCGAACCGGTCGAGGGAGTGCCGTATGTGGGCGCGGGCGTCGTCGTACCGTTCCAGGCGGGCCGAGGCACGGGCCAGGCCGCGGTGGAGATGGGCCCGCGCGGTGGGATGGCCGTCGCGGACGGCGGCGTCCAGGCCGAGGCGTTGCAGGGCGGCGGAGTCGTGCCAGTGGCCCTGCCGGTCCATGAAGCGTTCCAGGGCCCAGGCCAGGCCCCACACATGGGCGTGCTCGCCGAGCGCGCGGGCCCGTTCGACGACGGCGGACAGGACCTGGCTCTCGGCCGTGTACCAGCGCAGCGCCCGTCCGTCGCCGGCGAACGCCTCGGGGCGGGCGCCCGGGGCGGCCTCGGGAGGCGGGTGCAGCCGCCAGAACGGGGAGTAGGCGCCGCCCGCGGCGTGGGCGGTGTGCAGGTAGTGGTCGAGGAGCCGGCGGACGGCTGCCTCCCGTTCGCCCTCGCTGTCGTGCTCCGCGGCACGTTCGGCGGCGTAGGTGCGCAGCAGGTCGTGGCAGGCGTAGCGGCCAGGTGCGTGCTCGGTGAGCAGGTGGGCGCGGGCGAGTTCGGCGAGCAGGGCGCGGGTGCGCGCCGGGTCCGTGCCCGCGACGGCCGCCGCCGCGGACGGGGTGACGTCCGGTCCGGGGTGCAGGGACAGCAGCCGCAGCAGGCGGGCGGCGTCCGGGGTGAGCGCGCGGTACGACCAGGACAGCACCGCCCGTACGTCGCCGGCGGGGTCGGCGTCGGTGAACGCGTCGAGGCTGCCGTGCGCGTCGCGCAGTTCCTCGGCGATCACGGCGAGCGGGAAGCCGGGGTGGGCGGCGGCGCGGGTGGCGACGACGGCGAGGGCCAGCGGGAGCCCGGAGCAGTGGGCGACGATCTCGTCGACGGCGGCCCGCTCGGCGAGCACCCGGTCGGCGCCGAGGCGGCGGGTGAGCGACTCGCGGGCCTCGGCGTCGGGCAGCCGGTCCAGGGCCAGGGGCCGGGCGGCCTCCGCGGTGACCAGGCCGTGGAGGTGGTCGCGGCTGGTGACGACGACCAGACAGCCGGGGCTGCCCGGCAGCAGGGGCCGCACCTGTTCGGCGTCCCGCGCGTTGTCGAGCAGGATCAGCACCCTGCGCCGGGCCAGCAGGCTGCGGTAGAGCCCGGCCTGGGCGTCGGCCCCGCCGGGTATGCGCTGCGGGGGCACGCCGAGGGCCTCCAGGAAGCCGCGCAGCACCTGCGCCGGGTCCGCGGGGGCGCCGCCCGGGTCGAAGCCGCGCAGGTTCGTGCAGAGCTGCCCGTCCGGGAAGCGGTGGGCGACGCGGTGCGCCCACCGTACGGCCAGGGTGGTCTTGCCGATGCCGCCCATCCCGCTGATCACGGCGATCCGGGTGCCGGGCGCCGCCGCACCGGACACCTCCATCACCTGGGCGAGCTGAGCCCGCCGCCCGGCGAACGCGGGCAGGTCGGCGGGGAGTTGGGCGGGCCGCACGAAGGGGGCGTCCGGGGCGGGGGGCGATGTGGCGTCGGGGACCACGGTCAGCCGGAACGGCGTCTCGCGCCCCCGGGCGGCGCCACGACCGCCGCCTCGCCCTGCCTCCTGACGGTGGTCGTCCCCGCTCAGCACCTCCCGCTGGGCGGCGCGGAGTTCGGGGCCCGGTTCGACGCCCAGTTCCGCGTCGAGCCGGGCCCGTACCCGGTGCCAGGTGTCGAGGGCCTCGGCGCGCTGGCCGGTGGCGCCGAGCGCGCGCACCAAGCGGGCCTGGACCGTCTCGTCGAGGGGGTGTTCGGCGGCGACGCGGTGCAGAACGGCCAGCAGCTCTCCGGCCGCCCCCGTGGTCAGCGCCGCGTCCGCCGCCTCCTTCACGACCGCGAGGTGCTCGCGTTCCAGGGCGTTGAAGGCGGGGTGGGACCGTGCCTCCACGGGCACGCCGGTGGCGACGGGCCCGGTGCGCAGGCCGATCGCCTCCAGCAACAGCGGCACCCGGGGCTCCTGTTGCCGTGCCCGGCGGACCAACTCCCGGAAGCGCAGCAGGTCCAGTGTCTCCGGGGTCGCGTTGAGCCGGTAGCCGCCCGCCTCCCGGACCAGCCAGCGGCCCGGTGCCCTGACCGGCAGGCGGGGTTCCAGCAGCCGGCGCAGGACGCCGATGTGCCGGTAGACGGCGTTGGCGGGCGAGCCCGGCGGGGACTCGCCCCAGAGCGCGTGCTGAAGCTCCTCCATGGCCACGGGCCGCCCCGCGTGCGCCATCAACTGGGCGAGCAGCAACCGCTGCTGGGCGGCGCCGAGCCCCACCTCCGCGCCGTCGCGCCAGACCCGCACCGGTCCCAGTACCTCGAACCGCATCGTCACCGTCGTAGTCCCCGTGTGCCCATGTCCCCGTGTCCCCGTGTTCCCGTGTCCCCGTATCGCTCAGGAGCGTCCCCGCCCCCGAACCGCCCTCCCCCTGAGGTCAGTCGGCGGGCAGTCCTTCCAGCCATCCCAGCACCAGCGCGTTGAACTCGGCGGGCCGTTCCTGGAACAGCCAGTGGCCCACCCCTTCCACCACCACCGACACGCTGTACGGGTGCCGGCCGAGCGTCTCCTCCCAGTCGCCGTCGATGCCCTTGGCCTTGAGCGAGGCCGCCGCGTTCAGCGACAGCACCGGGCAGGCGCGGCGGGCGAGATACGCCTCGACGCCGGGCCGGGCGGTCAGTGGGGCGGCGGCCGTGTCGAACAGGCCGTGGAAGACGTCCCGCACCGTCATCGGGTCCATGGCGAGGATGCGGCGCCGGTGCCAGACCCGCAGCGCGTCCGTGTCGGTCCCGGCCGTGGCCGGGTTCTCCAGACCGCCGAGGACCGCGACGGCGGTGCCGACCGGGTCCGGGACGCGGAAGGCGGCGGCGAGCTGCGGCCCGAACCCGGCCTCGAAGCCGTAGCCCGGGTCCACCGCGACCACCGCCCGTACCAGGGAGGGGTGTTCGACCGCGAGGACGGAGGCGACGACGGCGCCGAGCGAGTGCCCGACGACGACCACCGGTCCGGTGCCGATGCCGTCGAGGAGTTCGGCGAGGTCGGCGGCGAAGTCCCTCGGCCGCATGCCGCCGGTGAGCCCGCTGGACCGTCCGTGGCCGCGCAGGTCCGGCGCGATGACCCGGTGCCGGGCCGAGAACGCGGCGATCTGCGCGGACCAGTCGTGCGAGTCGCAGGTCCCGCCGTGGACCAGCAGCACCGTCTCGCCGCCGCTCTCCGCGGTCGGCCCCTCGTCGGTGTGGAACAGCCGGTTCCCGTTGATCATCGTGTACGTCATGTGTGTCGCTCCCCCTGGACGGGTGTGGATGGGTGGCGGGAGCGTAGGCAGGCGGCAGTGGACGAAAAGTGCCCGCCTTGTTGGCCCCCCGGCCTCCGCCCCGTCCCCGTCCCCGTCCGGCCCTGCCCCGTCCCCATCCGCCCCGCCCGCTCCCACCTGTCGTAGCTCGTCGCGGCCCGTCGCGTCCTTCACCCGGCCGCCCTCCCCCGGGCGGAGCCACATGCTAGGGAGCGGCGGGGCGCCTCTCACGGGGCTGGACATTACGGGCGTGCCGCGCCCCTTTCCGGCGGCCTGACGCCCTCGCGCGAGCGCTCCGGAACGTCCTGGGCGACCCGTGCGACCAGGTCCGCGACCGCCGCCAGCGCGTCATGGCGCCCGCACTCCTCCCGCAGCTCCCCCGCCCGTGCGCGGAACCCCGGCTCGGCCAGCAACCTCCGCACCGCGTCGCGGAGTTCGGCGGGCGACGGGTCGCCGGTGCGCAGGTCGAGACCGGTGCCGCTCCACTCGACCCGGGCGGCCACCTCCCGCTTGTCCTCGCCGTCGCCGCCGACCAGGAGCGGGACGCCGTGCCGCAGGGCCTCGTGGACTCCGCCGTAGCCGCCGTTGGTGACCAGCACGGACGCGTGGGGCAGCAGCGCCTCGAAGGGCAGGTAGCCGCCGACGCGGGCGTTCGCCGGTACGGCTCCGGCGGCCTCGATCTCGGCGGGGCCGTCCGCGCGGCCGGTGGCGGCGACGACGAGGACGTCCTCGCCGGCGAGCGCGTCGAGGGCGGGCCGGACGAGCCGGCCGAGGTCCCGGTTGGCGAACGAGCCCTGGGTGACCACGACGACCGGCCGCCCGGTCCCTTCCACCTCCCCCCACCAGGACGGCAGCGGGCGCGGCGGGCGGGGCGCGGCGGGCAGCGGCCCGATGAACCGGAAGCTCCGCGGCAGATCCCCGCGCGGGTACTCGAACCCCGGGACGGTGAGCTGGAGATAGTGGTCGGGCACGGTGACCAGGCAGTCGAGGACGAACCCGGGCAGCCGGGTGCCGGCCTCCCCGAAGTTCTCCTCGATGTGCCGCTGGGCGCCCGCCAGGACCTCCTTGATCTGGTCGTTCATCTCCCGGTGCCGTTTCCCGGCGCCCTCGCCGACCAGCGGCGGCATCCCGAACCCGATGGGCGGCGCGTCCTCGCTGAGCAGGGTCGGCATGGTGATGCCCAGACCGACGGTGACGGGGCGGGCGCCGGCCGGCGCGGACAGGGTCAGGGCCGTCGTCCCGAGGAAGAGCGGGTCGCCGATGACGGCGGCGACGGGCGACCGGCGCTCCAGCAGGGTCCGCAGGGCCCGGTACTGGGCGGCGGTCGGGTCGCCGAAGACGTGCTTCATGTCGTACTCCAGCTGGGCCGGGCCCGGCGGGAAGGCGGCTCGGTCGGGGAAGTACAGGTCGAGCTGACGGTCGTCGAAGTCGGCGGCGGGCGGCAGCGACACATGCTGGGCACCGGCGGCCCGCACGTCCTCGGCGAACCGGCTCCCGGTCAGCACGACGACCTCGTGTCCGCGCCGCACCAGGTCGGCCGCGACGGTCAGGACGGGCTGGACATGTCCGTGGAAGGGCGACGCGGCGGCGACGATCAGTGCCATGGAGGGCTCCCTGGGCTCGGTGGTCGGTGTCGCCGGGAGCGTAGGAAGACGTTGTGCACAAGAAGTGCGCTTCCGACCGCGCCGCTTCCGACCACGCCCTGCTTGCCGCGCCGCTACCAGCCGGCCGCCGCTACCAGTCGGCCGCCGCTACCGGCCCCGCCGCGTGGGCGGCCCGCCGCGTTCCTTACGGTGTCCGCGCGTCGGACGGGCCGACGTGGCGCAGGAGTGCGGTCACCGCCGGTGGCAGTTCGCCCCGCGGGTGGACGACGCTGATCCGCCAGTTCGGGGCGTGCGCGGCGAAGCGACGTACCGACAGGTCGGGGAAGCGGGCGGCGAGGGAGAGCGGGAGGACGCAGACGCCGAGGCCGTGGCGGACCAGGTCGACGGCGCCGAGGATGTCGTTGACCTCGAAGGTGGTGGCGCGTTCGACGGCCGCCGCGCGCAGGGCCCGGTCGACGGAGGCGCGGATCGCCCAGCCCAGCGGGAAGTCGACCAGCGGCAGCGCGACCGCCTCGGCGAGGGTCACCGGCCGCTCGGGCAGCCGCCCGTCGCCGGGGGCGGTCACCAGGACCATCTCCTCCCGGGCCAGCGAGCGGGAGACGAGTCCGCGCAGCCGCTCCGGTTCGAGCGCGACGACGGCGAGGTCGACGGTGCCGTCCCGCAGCGCCTGCGGGATCTCCCCGGCCGGCGCCTGGCGCAGCCGGACCACCACGGCCGGGTGTTCCCGGTGGAAGGCGGCGAGTCCGGGGGCGAGCCCGGCGTGCAGGCTGGTCATGATCCCGACGGTGATCTCGCCGCGCAGCTCGCCCTGGGCCTGGGCGACCGCCGCGCGGGCCTCCTCGGCGGCCTGCAGCGCCGCGCGCGCGGACGTCAGGAACGCCCGCCCGGCCGGGGTCAGGGAGACCCGGTGGGTGGTGCGGTGGAAGAGGCGCGCGCCCAGTTCGCGCTCCAGCGCCCGCACCGTCCCCGAGACGGCCGACTGGACGACGTGCAGCCGCCGGGCCGCCGCGCTGAACCCGCCCTCCTCGGCGACCGCGACGACGACCGCCATCTGCCGCAGCTCCACGCGCCCTCCCCCTCTCCGGCTCGCTCATCTCCTTCGGAGATTACCGTCATCTTCGATCATCTCCACCGGAGGGGAAGCAGGAGTCCCTGGCAGCCGTTGGCAACGACGCACAGGGCAGCGCAGGGCGGTGAGGCAGCCGCCCGTCCCGCGATCGCCCGGAATCGGAGAACCCCTCATGTCGATGTCCACGCTCACGCGCCCCGCCCGGACGGCGACGCCCGCCGCCGGTTTCTGGGCCGTCGCCGCCGTGTTCGTCACGGCCATGGCGTTCTCGACGGTCCCGACCCCGCTGTACCCGCTCTACCAGGCGCACGACGGGTTCTCGACGTTCACGGTGACCGTCGTGTTCGCGGTGTACGCGGTCGGCGTCCTGGTCAGTCTGCTGCTCGCCGGACACGTGTCCGACTGGGTCGGCCGCCGCCAGGTGATCGCGGCGGCCCTGTCCCTCGAACTGCTGGCCACCGCGCTGTTCCTGGCCGGCACGTCCCTGCCGGTGCTGCTGGTGGCGCGGCTGGTCACGGGGCTCGGGGTCGGCATGCTGAGCGCCACGGCCACCGCGTACCTGCACGATCTGCACCGGGCCCACCGGCCCGACGGATCGCCGCAGCGCTTCGAGATCGTGTCGACGGCGGCGAACATCGGCGGCCTCGGGCTCGGCCCGCTGCTCGCCGGTCTGCTGGCCCAGTACGCGGTCGCGCCGCTGCGCCTGCCGTACGCCGTCGTCGGAGTCCTGCTGCTGCTCGGGCTCGTCACCGTGGCGCTGGTGCCGGAGACCGTGACGAAGCCGGAGACGCGGCCCGCGTACCGGCCGCAGCGGGTGAGCGCCGACCACGGCGACCGGGCCGGGTATCTGGCGGCGTCCGCCGCGGGCTTCGCGTCCTTCGCGGTGTTCGGGCTGTTCACCTCGCTGGCCCCGGGGTTCGTCGGCGGCACCCTGCACCACCCGTCGCGCGCGCTGGCCGGGCTGATCGTGTTCGTGGTGTTCGGCGCCGCCGCCGCGGCCCAGGTGTCCACGGGCACGCTCGCCCCGCGTGTGCGGCGGGACGCGGGCCTGGTCGCGCAGGCCGCCGGGGTGATCGTCCTCGCGGTGGCCGTGCGCACGGCGAACCTCGCCCTGTTCGTGGTGGCCGGGGCCGTGGTCGGCGCGGGCGCGGGCATGCTGTTCAAGTCCGCCGTGGGCGCGGTCGCGGCGATGGCGGCACCGGCGCGGCGCGGTGAGGCGCTCGCGGGGCTGTTCCTGGTGTCGTACGTGGGCCTGGCGCTGATGCCGGTCGGGCTCGGGGTGGCGACCCTGTACGTGACGACGGCGACCGCGCTGACCTGGTTCGCCGGGGTCGTCCTCGCCCTCCTCGCCGGGGTGGCGCTGCTGGGCCGGCGGGTGCGCGCCGCCCACTGAGCCGCGCGGCGGCGCGAATTGCGGGATGCGCGGCCCGAGATCACCATGAGGACCAGGTAGGTGCCCCATGGATCCCTCCGCCCCGCGCGCCTGGCCGCGCGTCCTGGCCTTCGCCGTCGCGGCGCTGTGCACGCTGGTCGTCGCGCTGACGGCCACGGCCCGCGCCACGGTCCTCTCGCCCGGCTTCCACCGGTCGGTGCTGGACGGGCAGTCGACGTACGACCGGCTCTACGACGAGGTCCTCACCGAGCCTCAGTCGGCGGCCGTGGTCCGGGACCTGCTGGCCGGGCTGCCGGTGCCGGAGGCGGTGGTGACCTCCAACATCAAGCTGGTGGTGCCGCCGGAGACGGTCCGGGACCTCACGAACGAGCAGATCGACAACGTCGTCGGCTATCTCGCGGGCGACCGCGCGACCCTCGACACCACCGTCGACCTCGGGCCCGTGCTGGACAACGTCGACGATCTGGCGCAGCTCTACTTCGGCGACCTGGTCGCCTCGGTGCAGAGCAGGACCGAGCCGGACTTCGAGGCGTTCTCGGACGACCTCTCGGCCGCGCTGCGGGAGGTGGTCGCGGGCCGGGCCCCGGGCGCGCTGCCGGCCCTCCCGCTCTCCGAGGAGCAGGCCGCCACGGTGGCCGGGCATCTGGTGAGCGCGCTGCCCGAGGCGGACCGCGAGGCGCTGCGCCCGGAGGTCGAGGTGGCCCTGGGCGACGGGGACGTGGCCACCGCGCTCGCCACGGTGGCGCCCGCCCTGGTGTCGGAGCGCACGCACGACGCGGTCGCCCGGCTGCGGACGCTCACCGACGGCGGCCACTGGAGACTCGACGTGGACACGGCCGCGATCCACGACGTCCGCCCCTGGACGGCGGTCGGCCTGGGCCTGGTGGAGGCCCTCGCCGCCGCTCTCCTGGTCGCCGCCCTGGCCGCGCTGTGGGTCCTCACCGCGCCCGCCCGCCGGCCGCTGCTGCTGGGCTGGGCGCTCGCCGCCGGGGGCGCCCTGACGGCGCTGACGGTCCTCGTCGTACGGCTGGCCGGTGACGGGCGGGTCGTCGATCCGCCCGCGGGGTGGCCGCCCGCCCTGGCGCGGCTGGTGGACGACCTCCAGGACGCCGCCGTGCACGACGTGACCCTCACCGCGCTGGGTGCCGCGCTGATCCCGGTGGCCGCCGGGGCGCTGCTCGCCGGGTTCGGCTGGGCGATCCAGGTCAGGCCGCGGCTGCGGACCGCGTCGGCGTACGCGCGTCCCGCGGCGCTCGGGGCGAGCACGCTCGCCGTCGCCGGTCTCCTGCTGGCGCCGCTCGCGGCCCCCTCGGCACCGCGCCGGTGCGAGGGCAGCGCGGCGCTGTGCGACCGGCCGTACGACGAGGTCGCCTTCCTGACCTCGCACAACGCGATGTCGACGACCGTGGACCGGTTCATCGGCCCGCTCCAGGACCCGGCGATCACCACCCAGCTGGACGGCGGGGTGCGCGGGCTCCAGCTCGACACCTACCGGTGGGAGCAGCCGCAGCAGATCACCGCGCGGCTGGACGGCTCCGACTTCTCCGTGGCGCAGCGGGCGCTGATCGCGAACGTCGTGAACAAGGTGAACCCGCCGCGCGAGGGGCTGTGGCTGTGCCATGCCGTGTGCCGGGCGGGGGCGGTCGAGCTGGAGCCGGAGCTGCGGGAGATCGGGGACTGGCTGCGCGACCATCCCACGGAGGTGCTGACGCTGATCGTCCAGGACGCGATCTCGGGCGAGGACACGGCCGGGGCGTTCGAGCGGGCGGGCCTGTCGGACCTGCTGTTCACCCCGTCCGAGGATCCCGCCGACCCCTGGCCGACACTGGGCGAGATGATCGACAGCGGGCACCGCCTGGTCGTCTTCGCCGAGGAGGCCGACGGCCCGGCCGCCTGGTACCGCAACTTCTACCGCTACGGCATGGAGACCCCGTTCTCCTTCAGGCGCCCCGCGCAGATGAGCTGCGAGCCGCACCGGGGCGGCACCGGCAAGCGGCTGTTCCTGCTCAACCACTTCATCACCTCGGGCGGCGGCAGCCGGCTGGACGCGGGCGAGGTCAACACGGAGCGGTTCGTCCTCGACCGGGTCGAGGAGTGCGAGCGGCAGCGGGGCCGTCCGGTGAACTTCGTCGCGGTGGACTACACGACGATCGGCGACGCGCAGGCGGCGGTGGCCGCGCTGAACGCCGCCCGATAGCCGCGGACCCCCGTCCGCTGTCCGTCAGCCGTCAGCCGTTAGCCGTTAGCCGTTAGGGCTCGCCGAGGTGGCCGGGGGGCCGGACGGCACGCACGATGGGAACGAATCGCCACAAAAGCCGCCCGAGGGGACTCCATGTCACAGCCCACGCACCGACGCCGGATCGCGACCGCGCTCACCGGACTCGTCCTCACGGCGGTGAGCGCCGCCTCGCTCGTCGCGTGCGGCGACGACGACTCCTCGTCCTCCTCCGACGCGACCAGGAGCGCGGCGGTCACGGCGTCGTTCTCCGGCTCCGCCCCCTCCGCGCTGGCCTCCGTGAAGGAGTCCGTCAAGGAGTCCGTCACGGCGGCGGCCTCCTCCGCCGCGGCCAGCGTCTCGGCCCGCGCCTCGGAGTGGCTGGCCTCGGTCGACGCGAACACCGAGCGGTCGCGGCAGGCCGCGCAGGACGCGCTCGAGGACGTCGACGGCAAGGGCAACGCGACCGCCGACGTCTCCCTGACCGGCAAGCCGCGCTCGGAGACCTCCGGGTTCCTGGCCGTCGTCGTGACCATCAGGAACAGCACCGACGACACCGCCTCCTACGCCGTCCAGGTCGACTTCCGCGACGCCGACGGCAAGGTCGTCGAGACCCGTTACGTCGGCGCGGAGGACCTCGCGGCCGGCGCGAAGGTCCAGCCCCTCGCCATCAGCCACGACTCGGACGGCACGCAGCTGACGGCCGTGGTGACCAAGGCCCAGCGCTACTGAGCGTGCCGCCGGGCGCTCAGGGTTCGATCAGCCCCGCGCGGATCGCGTACCGGGTGAGCTCCAGCCGGTCCCGCATGCCCAGCTTGGCCAGCAGGTTCGCGCGGTGGCGTTCCACGGTCTTGGTGCTGATGAACAGCAGCTCCCCGATCTCCTTCGAGGTGTGCCCCTCGGCGACGAGCTTGAGGATCTCCTCCTCCCGCTCGGTGACCGCCCGCGCGGGCAGCGACTCCCCCCGGTGCATCCGGTCCAGGTACGACCGTACGAGGGCCCGCTCGGCACCGGGGTAGACGAACGGCTCGTCGCGCACGGCGGCCCGGCACGCCTCGACGAGATCGCGGTCGGCGACGGACTTGAGGACGTACCCGCTGGCCCCGGCCTTGAGCGCCTCGAAGAAGTACTGCTCGTTGTCGTACATGGTCAGGATGAGGATGCGCAGGTCAGGCAGGCGCCGGGACAGCTCGCGGGCCGCCTGGAGCCCGGTCATCCTCGGCATCGCGATGTCGAGGACCGCCAGATCCACCTCGCACGCGCGCGCCAGCTCGACGGCCTCCGCGCCGTCCCCGGCCTCGGCGACGACCGTCAGATCGTCCTCGCCGTCGAGAATGAGCCGCACCCCGCGCCGTACGAGGGTGTGGTCGTCGGCGAGCAGTACACGTACCGGGGTCATCGCGCGCCTCCGACCAGCAGCCGTACGTCCGTGCCTCCGTCGGGTGCCGCGCCGAGGGTGAGTTCGGCGCCGATGAGCAGCGCGCGCTCCCGCATCCCCCGCATCCCGGCCCCTTCGGGCGCGTCCCCGATCCCCTTGCCGTTGTCGCGTACGACGAGTTCGACGCCGCCGGTGACGGGCGTGAGCCGGATCTCCGCGCGGTCGGCGCCCGCGTGCCGCGCGGTGTTGGTGAGGCCTTCCTGGGCGACCCGGTAGAGCACGAGTTCCGCCTCCTCCGTCAGGGGCGGCAGTCCGCCGGCGATGTGGTGGCGCACGGTCAGTCCGTGCGTGTCGAACTCCGTGGCGAGGGCGCGCAGGGCACTGGCGAGGCCGAGCTCCTCCAGCACGCCGGGCCGCAGCCGCCGGGCGATCCTGCGGATCTCGTCGAGCCCCGCGCGGGTGGCCTCCTGCGCCTGGCCGACCTCCTCGCCCAGTTCCGCGGGGACCCGGTCGGCGACCCGTTTGAGCTGGAGCAGGACGGCGGTCAGGGTCTGGCCGACCTCGTCGTGCAGCTCGCGGGCGATGCGCTGGCGTTCGCGTTCCTGCGCGGACAGCGCCCGCGCGGTCCCGGCGGCCCGCTCCGCCGCCAGCCGGTCGAGCATGGTGTTGTACGTCCTGATCAGCTCGGCGGCCTCCGCGGGACCGGCGACGTCCGCGCGTCCTCCGGGCCGGCGCAGATCGGCGGTGACCATGGCCCGGCCGAGCCGCTTGAGCGGGGCGAGCCCTATCCGCAGGACCAGCGCGTTGCCCGCGAGCAGCAGGGCGAGCCCGGCGACGACGACCAGCGCCTCGGCGGAGGTGACCGGTGTCGACACGGTGACCGGACCGAGGAGCAGTGCGGCGGCCAGGACGAGGCCGACCGCGTTGAGCGAGAAGATCCGCCAGAACAGCGACACTTTTCCGCCCTCCGTGCGTGATCCCGCGCCACCGACCAGCCTCTCCGCTGGTCCGTGTGGCCGTATATCCGTGCTGACACCCATGTCGCCACCGTACGGACCGATGGCAGCATTCGGATTCCGCACTCGCACGATCGCATGGTGCACCACCGAGTGCCCGAACCGAGTACCAAGGGGAAGAAACGTGTCTGCTCCGCGCCTGAGGGCGACGCCGCTGCCGGGGATCGGGGTCCAGTACGACCTCGTGACCCGGGAACACCGTCATCTGTCCGTGGTGGCGCACCGCGACGGCGCCCGGACGGTGAGCGTCTACCGGGCCGACGACCCCGACTCCTGTGCCCAGTCGCTGCGGCTGACCGGCGCGGAGGCGGGTTCCCTGATCGACGCGCTGATGCCCTCGCACCACAGCGCGAGCCTGCTCTACACGACCGACCTGGGGCTCGTCGCCGAGCGCATCGAGGTCGCCGCGACGTCCAACTGGAACGGGCGGCTGCTGGGCGACACCCGGATGCGGACCGAGACGGGCGCGTCGATCGTGGCGGTGCTGCGGCGGGCCGAGGCGATTCCGTCGCCCGCCCCGGACTTCCGGCTCGCGGGCGGGGACACGGTGATCGTCGTCGGCACCCGTGAGGGCGTCGACGCCGCCGCGGCGATCCTCGGGCGGGAGTGATACGGAGTGCACTCCTCCGCGGTCCTGCTGATCGAGTTCGGCTCCATCATCCTCGGCCTGGGTCTGCTCGGGCGGTTCGCCGCCCGGTTCAGCCTGTCCCCGATCCCGCTCTATCTGCTGGCCGGTCTCGCCTTCGGTGAGGGCGGGCTGCTGCCCCTCGGCGCGAGCGAGGAGTTCGTGGCGACCGGCGCCGAGATCGGCGTCATCCTGCTGCTGCTGATGCTCGGCCTGGAGTACTCGGCGGGCGACCTGGTCACCAACCTGAAGGCGCACTACCCCTCCGGGCTGGTCGACGGCGCGCTCAACGCGCTGCCGGGCGCGGCGGCGGCCCTGCTGCTGGGCTGGGGTCCGGTGGCCGCGGTCGTCCTGGCGGGCGTCACATGGATCTCCTCGTCCGGGGTGATCGCGAAGGTCCTCGGTGACCTGGGCCGGGTGGGCAACCGCGAGACACCGGTGATCCTCAGCGTGCTGGTCCTGGAGGACCTGGCGATGGCGGTCTACCTGCCGATCGTCACCGCGCTGGTGGCGGGCGCCGGGCTGATGGCGGGCAGTGTGACCCTGGCGATCGCCCTGGCGGCGGCCGGCCTGGTCCTGTTCGTCGCCGTCCGCTACGGCCGTCTGATCTCCCGTTTCGTGTCGAGCGACGACCCGGAGAAGCTCCTCCTGGTCGTCCTCGGCCTGACGATCCTGGTCGCGGGCGTGGCCCAGCAGCTCCAGGTGTCGGCGGCGGTCGGCGCGTTCCTCGTGGGCATCGCGCTCTCGGGCGAGGTGGCGGAGGGCGCGCACACGCTCCTCAGCCCGCTCCGGGACCTCTTCGCGGCCGTCTTCTTCGTCTTCTTCGGCCTGCACACCGACCCGGCGAGCATCCCGCCGGTCCTGCTCCCGGCGCTGGCCCTCGCGGTCGTCACCGCCGCGACGAAGATCGCGACCGGCTACTGGGCGGCCCGCCGTGCCGGTATCTCGGTCAAGGGCCGCTGGCGCACGGGCGGCGCGCTCGTCGCCCGCGGCGAGTTCTCGATCGTCATCGCGGGTCTGGCCGTCACCGCGGGCATCGAGCCCTCCCTGGGCCCCCTCGCCACCGCCTACGTCCTCATCCTGGTCGTCCTCGGCCCCCTCACGGCGCGCTACACGGAACCGATAGCCATGTGGTGGACCGGCCGCTTCGGCAAGCCCCCGAAGCCGACCCCGGAACCCGCACTCCGCGAACCGACCTCGGTACCGGAGTAATCCCCGGCCGGGCCGCGGCCCCAGCACCACACCACCCGCGGCCCGGGGGCGGACCCGACGCCGAGAGCACGCAAACGCCCCGTCCCTGCCGTCTCTCGCCCCAGCGGCCACCCACCGGACTCCGGCAGCAACGAGACGCCCCCGCCGCCCGTACGGCCCGGCACGTGGCACCGGCAGCGGCAGCGGCAGCGGGCGACGCCCGAACCCGGCACCTCCTCGGCCGGCGCCCCTCGGCACACCGGGCCGTCGACCGCGGCGCCCCTGCGCACCCGCCGAGCGGGCACGTATCACGGGCCGGCGTCCGAGCAGGCCGCAGGCGCTCCGGCGTTGCGCCGGCCCCACGGCCCGGACGCGTCGACCGTCAGCGTCCCACCGGGTCCGGGCCCGGGCCGGACGCCCTCGGACCCGGCAGCACGGCCCCGCGCCGACCCTTCCGAGAGGGGCCCCATCAGCCCCCGGTCCCTCCCGCAGCGCCCCCTCAAGCCGTCGTCGGGTCCGTCTGCCGCCAGCCCTGGTCGCGCAGGACCGTCGTGACGTCCGGGGCGCGGTAGTGGTCGCCCTTGAGGACCTTGCCGTCGGCGCGGCGGGACACCGTGCCGTCGGGGGCGAGCTTGGTCATGTTGGAACGGTGGATCTCGGCGAGCACGGCGTCGAGGTCGATGCCGTGGACGAGAGCGGTGCCGTAGGCGACGTAGACGACGTCGGCGAGTTCGTGCGCCAGTCTGTCGAGCGGGCCCTCGACGGACACCTCGGCGACCTCCGCGGCCTCCTCGGCGAGCAGCTCGCCCCGGTGGGCGGCCAGCTCGGCCGGCACCTCGGTGGGCGTGGAGCGGGCGTCGAGCCCGAAGGCGAGATGGAATTCACGGACCAGGTCGGCGGGGGAAGAGCTCATGACGGCGACCCTATCGGCCACCACTGACACCGCCCGGGGCGAGCAGGGCAACCGGCGCTGTGACCCCGGCCCTGGTCAGCACGGCGCCCCGCCTGGCAGGATCGCGCGCATGTCCAGGTCGTTCCCTTACGGCATCAGCCGGAGCCGGGCCCTTCAGGGCGCCGCCGCCGGCTTCGTCGCGTTCGGGCTGCTGCTGTGGTGGCTGCTCCCGCTGAGCGAGGCCCCGCCGAGCGGGACGATCAAGTTCAGCACGGGCTCCCCCGGCGGCGTGTACCAGGAGTACGGCGACCTGCTGAGCATCGCGTTCGCCAAGGACATGCCCGATCTCCAGGTACGGCTGAGGACCAGCGCCGGATCGCAGCAGAACATCGCGCGCGTGGCCTCCGGCGAGGCCGACTTCGCCATCGCCACGGCCGACGCCGTCGATTCGTACACCCTCGACCACCCCGCCGAGGCGGCGCGCCTGCGCGGGGTGGCCCGCCTGTACGACGACTACGTGCAGCTCGTCGTCCCGCCGAACTCGGACATCGACTCCGTCCAGGACCTGAAGGGCAAGCGGGTCTCGATAGGGCTCCCCCAGTCCGGCGTCCGGCTGATCGCCAACGAGGTCCTGGAGGCGGCCGGCATCGACCCGGCCGAGGACATCACGCCCGAGGCGTACGGCATCGACGCGGCCGACCAGCTCGGCACCCGGTTCGACGCGTTCTTCTGGTCGGGCGGCCTGCCCACGAACGGGCTGAAGAACCTCGCCACGTCCTTCAAGTTCGTCCCCATCGACACCGACCTGGTCGCCAAGGTGCACGCGCAGGGCGGCGCCACCCGCTACTACCGCGCCACCAACATCCCGGAGTCGGCCTACGAGGGCATGCACCCGGGCGCGGCGGTCCCGACCATCGCCGTCTCCAACCTGCTGATCACCCGCGAGAACGTGGACGACCGGCTCACCCAGTGGCTGACCCGGACGGTGATCCGCAGCCGCGACAGCATCGGCGCCGACGTGCACTCCGCCCAGCTCGTGGACCTGCGCACGGCCATCTACACGGCCCCGCTCCAGCTCCACGACGGGGCCCGGCGCTACTACCGCTCGGTCAAGCCCTGACGGCCGTACGCGGCTCAGGTGGCGGTGCTGCTCCTGGGCACCGTCACGGTCACCTCCAGGCCGCCGTGCGGCTCGTGGCGGGCGTAGGAGATCCGGCCGTCGCCCGCCTGGAGCAGGGCCCGGGAGATGGACAGGCCGAGGCCGGAGCCCTTGATGTTCTGATGGCGGCCACTGCGCCAGAAGCGGTCGCCGACCCGCGCAAGTTCCTCGTCGGTGAGACCGGGGCCGCGGTCGGCGACGACGACGGTGGCGCGCTCGCCGTCGGAGGAGACGGTCACCTCGACGCGCTCGCCCGCGGGCGTGAACTTGACCGCGTTGTCGATGACCGCGTCCAGCGCGCTGGACAGGGCGACCGGGTCGGCCCAGCCGGTGGTGGGCGGGCACTCCCCGGCCAGGGTCACGCCCTTGGCCTCGGCGGACGGCGCCCAGGCGGCGACCCGCTCGGCGGCCAGCGCGCCGATGTCGGTGATGCGCAGATCGGCCTCGGTGTGCTCGGCGAGGGCGAGGTCGAGCAGGTCGTCGAGGACCTGGGCGAGGCGCTTGCCCTCGGTCTGGACGGAGGCGATCTCCTTGTTGCCCGGGGGCAGTTCGAAGGCGAGCAGCTCGATGCGGAGCAGCAGCGCGGCGAGCGGGTTGCGCAGCTGGTGGGAGGCGTCGGCGACGAAGGCGCGCTGCTGTTCCAGCACGTCCTCCATGTTGTCCGCCATCTCGTTGAACGACCGGGCCAGACGCTGGAGTTCGGGCGGTCCGCCGGCCGCCGCGACGCGTGACTTGAGCCGGCCGCTGGTGATCGCGTGGGTGGTGGCGTCCAGGATCCGCACGGGCCGCAGCACCCAGCCGGTGAGCCGCAGCGCCGCGCCGACGGCGACCAGCATCGCCGCCATCAGGCCCGCGCCGATGATCAGCCAGCCGTGCAGGATGCGGGACCGCATCTCGCCCGTCGGGGAGTCGGTGACGACCACCGCGACGACGTCACCGTCCCGGATGACCGGGGAGGCGACGACGAGCCGCCCTCGCTGCCAGGGGAAGACCTGGGGCGGGTCCTCGCTGCGCCGGCTCAGCCGGGCCTCCTCGAACGCGTCCCGCATCGCGCCGGTGGACGGCAGCAGCCAGGTGGCCGGCGCGTTGGCCATCAGGTCCTCGTTGCGGTAGAAGACGCCGACGCGGATGCCGTAGACCTCGTAGTAGCTCTCCAGTTCGCTGGAGAGCGTGGTGAGCCGCTCGTCCTCGGGACCGGTGACGTACTGCGCGAGCGCGGCGAAGTGCGCGGTGTCGTCGATCCGGTCGACGACCACCTTCTGCTGCTGGGCCGAGGCCACGCCCACGGCGAGCGGGACGCCCAGCGCCAGCAGCACGCTCGCCATCAGGACGATGAGCAGCGGGAGAAGTCGTGTGCGCACCCGGTTCCTCTACGCGGAGGGGGCGACGAGCCGGTAGCCGACGCCGCGTACGGTCTCGATGAGGGCCGGCATGCGCAGCTTGGCGCGCAGGGAGGCGACATGGACCTCCAGGGTGCGTCCGGTCCCCTCCCAGCTGGTCTGCCAGACCTCGCTGATGATCTGTTCCCGGCGGAAGACCACACCGGGGCGCTGGGCCAGCAGGGCGAGCAGGTCGAACTCCTTGCGGGTGAGCTGGACGACCGTGCCGTCCACGGTGACCTGGCGGGTGGGCAGTTCGATGCGGACCGGGCCGAGCAGCAGCGCGGTCTCGGCGCCGCCGGGGGCGTCCTCGTGGACGGTGCGCCGGCTGACGGCGTGGATCCGGGCGAGCAGCTCCCCCGTGTCGTACGGCTTCACCACGTAGTCGTCGGCGCCGAGGTTCAGGCCGTGGATGCGGGAGCGGACGTCGGAGCGGGCGGTGACCATGATCACCGGGGTGGTGGTGCGCTTGCGGATCTTCCCGCAGACCTCGTAGCCGTCCTGGTCCGGCAGCCCCAGGTCGAGCAGGACGACCCCGAAGCCGGCGCCTTCCGGGACGAGTGCCTGGAGAGCTTCCTCCCCGCTGCGGGCGTGCGTCACGTCGAACCCGTGCCGTGCCAGGACCGCGGACAGAGCGGCGGCGACGTGATTGTCGTCCTCCACGAGGAGCAGTCTCATCCGGGCCTCCTTCGGTTGATCGGCCGTACGATCGAGTTGTGTACAAAAGCGCGTGCACGCGCGCGCGTGCACGTTGCAGTGACGCTGATGGAAGAGGACGGCGTCAAGCTGGTTCCGGTTGCGCCCGGCTTCCGTTATCCGGCCGATACGGACCTCGCCCGTAACTGCTACGACACGTGTCCGATTGCTATCGGATCGTGATGCTCAGATCTCCCTCAAAGTTAATGACGCAGGTCGCACCGGGTCACTACTGTCCTGCGAAACCGAGGAGGACGGAGCCGAAAAGCGATGACCGAAGTAACGGCGACCAAGGAAGACGCGGCCCCCGGCGGCGAACTGGTCGTCCTGAAGAGCGTCAACAAGCATTTCGGCGCGTTGCATGTTCTCCAGGACATCGATCTGACGATCGCACGTGGTGAGGTCGTCGTGGTGATCGGGCCCTCCGGGTCCGGTAAATCCACGCTGTGCCGCACCATCAACCGCCTGGAGACGATCGACTCCGGCGACATCACCATCGACGGCAAGGCACTGCCCGCCGAGGGCAAGGAGCTGGCCCGGCTCCGCTCGGACGTCGGGATGGTGTTCCAGTCGTTCAATCTCTTCGCGCACAAGACCGTGCTCGAGAACGTGATGCTCGGACAGATCAAGGTCCGCAAGGCGGACAAGAAGGCGGCCGAGGAGAAGGCGCGTTCTCTGCTCGACCGGGTCGGCGTGGGCACCCAGGCCGAGAAGTACCCGGCGCAGCTCTCCGGCGGCCAGCAGCAACGCGTCGCCATCGCCCGGGCCCTGGCGATGGACCCCAAGGTCATGCTCTTCGACGAGCCGACCTCGGCTCTCGACCCCGAGATGATCAACGAGGTCCTGGAGGTCATGCAGCAGCTCGCCCGCGACGGCATGACCATGATCGTCGTCACCCATGAGATGGGCTTCGCCCGTTCGGCCGCCAACCGGGTGGTCTTCATGGCTGACGGCCGGATCGTCGAGGAAGCTGTGCCCGACCAGTTCTTCAGCGCTCCGCGCAGCGACCGTGCCAAGGACTTCCTCTCCAAGATCCTGCACCACTGAGGCGTGCGGCCCGCACCAGGGCCGTCACGACCCGAGGCGCCCGTTTCGCACCGCTGTCACCCGCACGACGGCTTGGAACCCTTCACCACACAAAGGATGTTCACCATGAAGCTCCGCAAGGTCACCGCCGCGGCCGCCGCTGCGCTCGTGCTCTCGCTGACCGCGACCGCCTGCGGCGGAGACAGCGACAGCGACTCCGACTCCGGCTCCGGCTCCGGCGGGGGCGGCAAGATCAAGGTCGGCATCAAGTACGACCAGCCCGGTCTCGGCCTCAAGGAGCCCGACGGTTCCTTCTCCGGCTTCGACGTGGACGTGGCGACGTACGTGGCCAAGCAGCTGGGCTACGACGCCGACAAGATCGAGTTCGTCGAGACCAAGAGTGCCGACCGTGAGAACGCGCTGGCCCGCGGCGACGTGAAGTTCATCGTGGCCACCTACTCGATCAACGACGAGCGCAAGCAGAAGGTCGACTTCGCCGGCCCGTACCTGCTGGCCCACCAGGACCTGCTCGTCAAGGCCGACTCCTCCATCGCCGAGGGCACCGACCTCAACGGCAAGAAGCTGTGTTCGGTGACCGGCTCGACCTCCGCGCAGAACGTCCAGAAGGACATCGCGCCGAAGGCCCAGCTGAAGCAGTACTCCGGCTACTCGGAGTGCATCGCCGCCCTGCAGAACGGCGCCGTCGACGCCGTGACCACGGACGACTCGATCCTCGCGGGCTTCGCCGCGCAGGACAAGTACAAGGGTCAGTTCAAGCTCGCCGGCCTCAAGCTGAGCAACGAGAACTACGGCATCGGTGTCAAGAAGGGCGACACCGCCACCACGGACAAGATCAACAAGGCCCTCGAGAAGATGGTCAGCGACGGCGCCTGGGACACCGCGGTGAAGGACAACTTCGGCCCCGCCGACTACAAGAACGAGCCCGCCCCGAAGATCGGCGTGATCGTCTCGTAACGCAGGGTCCACGGGGCCCGTCCCCACCCACGGAAACCCCGGCGCGCCGCCGCCCGTCGCGATCACGGCGGCGGCGCGCCGAGCCCTGTCCTCAAGACCACACACCCGGAAGCGCGGGAGATCGTGTTCGACTTTCTAGAAGGTTACGACGTCCTAGGGGCGTTCTGGATGACGGTGAAGCTCACCGCCCTCTCCGCTCTGGGCTCCCTGGTCTGGGGCACCCTGCTGGCCGGGATGAGGGTCAGTCCGGTCCCGCTGATGCGCGGGTTCGGCGCCGTCTACGTCAACATCGTGCGGAACATTCCGCTGACCGTGATCATCGTCTTCTGTTCCCTCGGTCTCGCCGACGTGTTCGGCGTGACGATGGGAGCCCCCGACGACTTCGACGTCCAGGGCTTCCGCCTCGCGGTGCTCGGCCTGACCGGCTACACGGCGGCCTTCGTCTGTGAGGCGCTGCGCTCCGGCATCAACACGGTGCCGATGGGCCAGGCCGAGGCGGCCCGGGCGATCGGACTGAACTTCAGCCAGACCCTGCGGCTGATCGTGCTGCCGCAGGCCTTCCGCGCGGTCATCGGCCCCCTGGCCAACGTCCTGATCGCGCTGACCAAGAACACCACGGTGGCGGCGTCGATCGGCGTGGCCGAGGCAGCCCTGCTGATGAAGAGCATGATCGAGAACGAGGCCCAGACCCTCCTCATCGGCGCGGTCTTCGCGTTCGGGTTCGTGGTCCTGACCCTGCCGACCGGTCTGATCCTCGGCTGGCTGAGCAAGCGACTGGCGGTGAAGCGATGAGCTCGGTCCTGTACGACACCCCGGGCCCCCGGGCCAAACGGCGCAACGTCCTGTTGTCGGTGGTCTTCGTCCTCCTGATGATCCTGCTGGTCTGGTTCGTCTGGCAGAAGATGGACGACAAGAACCAGCTGGAATGGGACCTGTGGGAGCCGTTCACCACCGGTCAGGCGTGGACCACCTATCTGCTGCCCGGCCTCGGCAACACCCTGAAGGCCGCCGCGATCGCCATGGTGATCGCGCTGCCGCTGGGCGCCGTCTTCGGTATCGCCCGGCTCTCCGACCACCGCTGGGTGCGCGGCACGGCCGGCACGGTGGTCGAGTTCTTCCGGTCCATCCCGGTCCTGCTGCTGATGCTGTTCGCCAACGAGATCTACGTCCGCTCCACGGACGTCAGCAGCGAGCAGCGCCCGCTGTACGCCGTCATCACCGGCCTGGTGCTCTACAACGCGTCCGTGCTGGCCGAGGTCGTCCGCGCCGGCATCCTCGCCCTGCCCAAGGGCCAGACGGAGGCCGCGAAGGCGATCGGTCTGCGCAAGGGCCAGACGATGACCAGCATCCTGCTGCCGCAGGCGGTCACCGTGATGCTGCCGGCCATCGTCAGCCAGCTCGTGGTCATCGTGAAGGACACCGCGCTGGGCGGCGTGATGCTCGGCTTCGCCGAACTGCTGACCGCGCGCCAGACGCTGGCGGCGAACTACGCCAACGTCATCCCGAGCTTCATCGTCGTCGCGATCATCTTCATCGTCGTGAACTTCATCCTCACGAGCTTCGCGAGCTGGCTGGAGCAGCGGCTCCGGCGCAGCAAGCGCAGCACGGGCGCGGTGCTCGGCGCCGACGACATGGAGGAGCTGAACCCGGCGGGCGTGGGCGGCACGTTCGGGACGGGTGGCGAGGGCGGCGGCCCGAGCGGCCCGACCTTCCCGGGGAAGCAACCCTGACGATCTGACGATCGGTCAAGTGTCCTGAACGGTACGGAGGCAGTGGCATGATCCGCCACTGCCTCCGTCACTTGACGCAAGCACCGGCAATGGGTTGCATACGTTCTGTGATCGTGCACCCTGCTCCAACCTCCTGTTCACATACGTCCCACGGGACGCCGCCACGAGCAGCGGGAGCCGTGCCGTGGACCCGGTGATCATCGTCGGAGCGGGGCCTGTCGGGCTCACGCTCGCCCTCGCGCTGGCCCGCCAGGAGGTGCCTTCCGTCGTCCTGGACGAGGGTCCCGGCAAGGACGAACCCCGCTTCGCGCGCACGGCCGTGCTGCGCGAGGACACCGCCGCGCTGATGGAACGGCTGAGCGGCGTCCCCCTCGACGAGGCCGGGGTCCGCTGGGCCGGATGGCGGTCGATGCGGCGCAGGCAGGTGATGCGCGAGGTCGCCTTCGACGACGGCGGGCCCGTGCACATCGCCCAGCACGTGCTCACCGGCGCGCTGCGCGACGCGGTCGCCGGCGAACGGCTCGTCAGACTCTGCGTCGACAGCCGCCTGGACTCCGTCGAGCAGGAACCCTCGGGCGTCACCGCCCACACCCGCGGCGCCAAGGGCACCTGGTGGCGCGGCAGCTACCTGGTCGGCTGCGACGGCCCGCGCTCGACGGTCCGCAAGCTCCTCGACATCCGCTTCCCCGGCCGTACGGCGGTGGAGCGCCACGCGGTCGCCACGCTGCGCACGGAACTCCCCTGGGAGGACGAGGCGTTGCTGCACCGGATGCCTCCGTGGCGGATGTCGGGGCCCTCCGCGGGCGAGATCTCCGGCCGCCCGCTGCCGGACGGGGTGTGGCGCCTGGACTGGCTGCTGCCGCCCGGCAAGGACCTCGTCACCCCGGAGCTGCTGGTCTCCCGCGTCCGCGAGACCCTCGCCGGCTGGACGGGCGGACCGACCCCGCCGTACGAGCTGCTCGACACCGGCGTGCACACCGTCCATCACCGGCTCGCGCGGCGCTGGCGGGTCGGGCGGGTCCTCCTCGCCGGGGACGCGGCGCATCTGCTCGGCGCGCTCGGCACACAGGGCCTCGACGAGGGGCTCAGGGACGCCGACAACCTCGCCTGGAAGCTGGCCCTGGCCTGGCACCACGGGCCGCACGAGGCGCTGCTCGACAGCTACCAGGCCGAGCGGCGCGCGGTCGTCGCCGCCCGGCTGCGCGCCGCCGACCAGGCGCTGCCGCTGCTGCGCGGGGGCGGCGGACTGCGCGCCTACGTCCCCGGCTCGGGCCGCGGCAACGACGCGCTCCTGACCGACGGTCACCTGGGACAGGGCCCGCTCGGCGCGCCGGGGGCGTACACCGGTTCCCCGCTCGCGCCGCTCCATCTGGAGGCGGAGGTGGCCGTGGACACGCCGCCGGGCGCCCCGGTCGCCGACGTGCGGGTCACCGCCGAGGACGGCGCCTTCGTACGGCTGCGGGACCGCCTCGGGCACGGGGCGCTGCTCGTGGTGCTGGTCGCGCCGGGCACCGGCGTGTGGGAGCGCAGGCACTGGGTGGGCGCGGGACTGATGCCCCGGCTGGCCGCCGCGGTGACGGCGCTGCCGCACCCGGCCGAGCTCCTGGTCGCCGAGAGCTACCCCGGCGCCCCCGCGCACACGGTGCTTCTCGTACGGCCCGACGGCCATCTGGTGACCGCGCTGAACGGGGTGCGGCCGGCCGATCTGTACGCGGCGGCGGAAGCCACGCTGGGCGGTCCCGCGGCGGCCGGGGCGACGACGGGGCCGGCGGAGGGCTCCGGCGCGGAGACGGGAGCCGGGACCGGAGCGGGGGCAGGGTCCCGCTGAAGCCCTGGTGGGGGCCTGGTCGAGCTCGTACAACCGTGCGTTCCACATAGTGACTGCGAGTTGACCGGCCCCCGCCGCGGCTGCTGTACTCCGCATCATGACCGACACCTGTGTGCACCTGTGGCGGAAGGTCCATGTGGACCTCGTCCGCTATGCGGGCTGCATGTGTCGGCCGTCCTGCTGAATTCGCATCGCTCCACTTTCCCGCGCGTGCCGTGCCCTGTCCTCGGGCCGCTGACGCGCGCATTCCGCGAACGCTCTTCAGGACGGTACCCGTGTCTGTCTCCCCCTCCCCCGCCACCTCCGTCGCCGTCTCCGGCCCGACGCAGGCCGAGCTCCTCGACTTCGTCCGCCGTACCGCCGCGGACGCCGAGTTGATCTCCTCGCTCCCGCTCGACCCCGAGGGCCGTACCTGGGTGCGTCTCGAAGGGCCCGGCGGCAGTGAGGCCTGGCTGATCGGCTGGCCGCCCGGCACCGGCACCGGCTGGCACGACCACGCCGAGTCGGTCGGCGCCTTCGTCACCGCCTCCGGTGAGCTCAAGGAGAACTCGCTGGCCGCCCGGCTGCCCGCGGACGGCTGGAAGACCCTCGAACTCAGCGACGGGGTGGACCGCGAGCGGCGGCTGCCGTCGGGCAAGGGCCGTTCCTTCGGGCAGCACCATGTGCACGAGGTGCTCAACGAGTCCGCCGAGGAGCACGCCGTCTCCGTCCACGCCTACTACCCGCCGCTGCCGCAGATCCGCCGCTACAGCCGCAGCGGTCAGGTGCTGCGCCTGGAGCACGTGGAGCGGCCCGAGGACTGGCAGTGACGGACGCGGCGCCGGGCGGCGAGAGGGGCGCGGTGACGGGCGGCCCGGGGGACGAACAGCCGGTCGGCATCGACGAGTTGCTGGAGCGGGTGCGCTCCGGCTACGCGCGGACCGAGGCCCGGGAGGCGTACGACGCCGCCCGGCGCGGTGCGGCGCTGCTGGTGGACATCCGCTATGCCGCGCTGCGGGAGAAGGACGGTCTGATCCCCGGCGCCCTCGTCGTCGAGCGCAACGAACTGGAGTGGCGCCTGGACCCCTGGGGCAGCCATCGCGTCCCCGAGGCCACCGGCCATGATCTGCGGGTCGTGGTGATCTGCAACGAGGGGTACGCGTCCAGTCTGGCCGCGGCCTCGCTGCACGGGCTGGGGCTGCGCAGGGCCACGGATCTGGTGGGCGGATTCCAGGCGTGGCGGGCGGCGGGCCTGCCGGTGACGGCTC
Organism: Streptomyces sp. NPDC090106; assembly: GCF_044747265.1. Taxonomy (NCBI): domain Bacteria; kingdom Bacillati; phylum Actinomycetota; class Actinomycetes; order Kitasatosporales; family Streptomycetaceae; genus Streptomyces; species Streptomyces sp. NPDC090106. Next base: position 145,370 of record NZ_JBIVDS010000018.1, read on the forward strand.
CGCCCGGACCCCCGGGCCCGGACGCCCTCGGTCCCGGCCCTGGCTCCGGCCCCGCTCAGTAGCCCCCGTCCTCCAGAAAGTCCGTGTCCTCGCCTTCCTCCTCCAGCGCCTGCCGGACCACTCTCAGGGCCATGCCCTCGGGGTAGCCCTTGCGGGCGAGCATGCCCGCGAGGCGGCGCAGTCGCTTGTCGCGGTCGAGGCCGCGGGTGGAGCGCAGCTTGCGGTCGACGAGCTCCCGGGCGGTCTCCTCCTCCTGCTCGGAGTCGAGCTGGGAGACGGCCGCGTCGATCAGCGTGGAGTCGACGCCCTTGGTCCGCAGCTCCTGGGCGAGGGCGCGGCGGGCGAGCCCCCGGCCGTGATGCCGGGACTCCACCCAGGCGTCCGCGAACGCGCCGTCGTTGATCAGCCCGACCTCCTCGAACCGGGACAGCACCTCCTCGGCGGCCTCGTCGGGGATGCCCTTCTTGCTGAGGGCGTCCGCCAGCTGCTTGCGGGTGCGCGGGGTCCCGGTCAGCAGGCGCAGGCAGATCGCCCGCGCCCGCTCGACCGGGTCCCTGGGAAGCCCCTCCTTCTCGGCCCTCGACGAGGAAGAGGCGCCTCCGTCCGCACCGGACGACGCGTCGTCCGGAGACCGACCGTACGGGGGCGGGTCGTTCGGGGACTCGCCGTACGCGGAATCGCCGCGCGGGGAGTCGCCGTACGGGGAGTCCCCGAAGCCGCGCCGACGGCGTCCACGCCCCTTGCGTGGACCGCCCTCACCTCGCGGCCGGTCGTGGACCTCCCCGTCCGTGCCGGGCGATGACGCACCGTCGTACTCCACGGAGGCCCCGTGTCCCCCGTGGTCGTACGCGGTGTCGTACTCCGCCCAGTCGGTTCGCCGTGTCACCGGGGATCAGCTCTTGGCCGCCGCGGCCTTGGTCTTGGCCGTCTTGGCCGCCGCCGGTGCGGGGACCGTCTTCGCGGCGTCGTCACCGGGGGCGGTGGCCGAGGCGTCGGCGCCGGGCTCGGCGGTGGGCTCCTGGGGACGGACCCCGACGCCCAGCTTCTCCTTGATCTTCTTCTCGATCTCGTTGGCCAGGTCGGGGTTGTCCTTCAGGAAGTTGCGCGCGTTCTCCTTGCCCTGGCCGAGCTGGTCGCCCTCGTACGTGTACCAGGCGCCGGCCTTGCGCACGAAGCCGTGCTCCACGCCCATGTCGATCAGGCCGCCCTCACGGGAGATGCCCTGGCCGTAGAGGATGTCGAACTCGGCCTGCTTGAACGGCGGCGCGACCTTGTTCTTGACGACCTTGACGCGGGTGCGGTTGCCGACCGCGTCGGTGCCGTCCTTCAGGGTCTCGATACGGCGGATGTCCATGCGCACCGAGGCGTAGAACTTCAGCGCCCGGCCACCGGTCGTGGTCTCCGGGGAGCCGAACATGACGCCGATCTTCTCGCGGAGCTGGTTGATGAAGATCGCCGTGGTCTTGGACTGGTTGAGCGCGCTGGTGATCTTCCGCAGGGCCTGGCTCATGAGACGGGCCTGGAGGCCGACGTGGCTGTCGCCCATCTCGCCCTCGATCTCCGCACGCGGCACGAGCGCGGCGACGGAGTCGATGACGATGAGGTCGAGGGCGCCGGAGCGGACCAGCATGTCCACGATCTCCAGGGCCTGCTCGCCGTTGTCCGGCTGGGAGAGGATCAGGTTGTCGACGTCGACGCCGAGCTTGCGCGCGTACTCGGGGTCGAGGGCGTGCTCCGCGTCCACGAAGGCCACCTGGCCGCCGGCCCGCTGGGCGTTGGCCACCGCGTGCAGCGTGAGGGTCGTCTTGCCGGAGGACTCCGGCCCGTACACCTCCACCACACGGCCACGCGGGATGCCGCCGACGCCGAGGGCGACGTCGAGCGCGGTCGACCCGGTGGGGATGACCTCGATGGGCTCGTTCGGCCGCTCGCCCATGCGCATGACAGCGCCCTTGCCGAACTGCCGTTCAATCTGTGCGAGCGCGGCGTCGAGCGCCTTCTCGCGGTCGGTTCCTGCCATGGGTTCCACCCGATTTGCTTGAGTCGATCGCTTCACGTCAAAGACGCTAACGCCTGCCACTGACAATGCGCCTCGGCGCCCGCCCGGCCTGTGGATAACTCGGGTATCTCTCCACCGAAAAGGTGCGGAAACACCCGCCGAAAGCCTCACCGGAGCTCCCATAAGAATGGATGTTCGATTTTTGTGTCAAGCGCACCACGCGGCACACGTACCCTTCGCTCATGAGTGACGCACTGCCGTCGCCGACGACCTTCGGCGGGTCGGCGACGGTCCTCGCCGACCGGGCGCCGGGCGCACGCGAAGAGGTGTCCTGCGCGCCGCGGACCCCCGGGCGGGACTCCGGTCCGCGCGGGCCGGTCCGCCAGGCACGGCGGCGGGGCTGACGGGCATGGGATCCGGATCCGACGGGACCTGGTGGGTCATCATCGTGATCGCGGTCGGGGTGACCGTGGTGCTGGGCGCGGTCCTGGTGTCGGCGATCGCCGTGATCGCCCTCGGAACGCACTGGGCACGGGAGAACCTCAGGAAGAGGCGCCGCCCTCGGAGTCCGGGGAACCGGTGGAGTCCGAGGAACCGGTGGAGTCCGAGGGGCGGGTGGAGTCCGTCGAGTCGGCGGAACCGCTCGGACGGGCGGAGCCGCTAAGGCCTGCGGCGTCAGCAGGACGAGCCGAGTCGGCCGGACCGACGGGATCGGCCGGGTCCATGGAGCCGCCCGGGTCCGTGGGGCCGCCCGGGTCCGTGGGGCCGCCCGGGTCCTCTTCCCCCCGTCGCCGTGCCCAGGCGTCGCGCGCGCGGGTGAGGAGGCCGGCCGGCTCGCCACGGCGGCGGCGGTGGCCGTGGACCCTGGGGTCGTCGGTGACGGCGTACCGCTTCACGTACGCGCCGAGGAACGCCTGGAGCGTGGCGACCGCGGGGATGGCGACCAGCGCCCCCACCGCGCCGAGCAGGGCGGTGCCGGCGATGACCGAGCCGAAGGCGACCGCGGGGTGGACGTCGACGGTCTTCGAGGTCAGCTTGGGCTGCAGGACGTAGTTCTCGAACTGCTGGTAGATCACGACGAAGACCAGCACCCACAGCGCGTACCAGGGGTCGACCGTGAACGCGATCAGCATGGGCAGGGCGCCCGCGAGGTAGGTGCCGATCGTCGGGATGAACTGCGAGACGAGGCCGACCCAGACGGCGAGCACGGGCGCGTTGGGCACTTCCAGCGCCTGGAGCAGGATGTAGTGGGCTATGCCGGAGATCAGCGCCATCAGACCGCGGGAGTACAGATAGCCGCCGGTCTTGTCGACGGCGATCTCCCACGCGCGCAGCACCTCGGCCTGGCGCGCGGGCGGCAGCACGGAGCACAGCGCGCGGCGCAGGCGCGGGCCGTCGGCCGCGAAGTAGAACGAGAACAGCGTGATCGTCAGCAGCTGGAAGAGCCCGCCGAGGACCTGGGCGGACAGGTCCAGGACGCCGGTGGCGCTGTTCTGGACGTAGTTGCGCAGCCAGTCGGACTTGAGCAGCCCCTCCTGGACGTCGATCCGCTTCAGATCGGTCTGGAAGTGGGTGTTGATCCAGTTGATGACCGAGTCGATGTACTCGGGGAAGTCCTCGACGATCTTGATGATCTGGCCCGCGAGCATGGACCCCAGCAGGATCACGAAGCCCGCTGAGGCGATCATCACAGCCAGGAAGACGAGGAAGGTGCCGAGCCCGCGGCGCAGCCCGCGCGAGGCCATCCAGCTCACCGCGGGTTCGATGGCCAGGGCCAGGAAGAACGCGATGAGGATGTTGATCAGCAGCCCGGTGAGCTGGTGGAAGGCCCAGGTGCCCAACTGGAAGGCGGCGTAGAGCCCGAGCGCCAGCACCACCGCGCGCGGCAGCCAGCGCGGCATGCGCGCGCCCGGTCCGGCGGCGCCGTCGGCCGGGGGCCGGGTGGGCGGCGTCGTGCCGAACGGGGATGCCTGCTGGGTGAACTCGCCGGTCTCGTCAGTGGGTGCCACGGACCAAGTCTCGCCCACGCCTGTGACACTCCGCTGCCCCCCTGCGATCTTCGTGACCGGTCAGCGCCCCTCTTGTGGCACGTTCATGACCGACCGGGCCCGATTCAGGGCCCCGTTCACGACGGGTCAACGCATCTCTTGCGGCACGTTCATGACCGTGCACACCACGCGCCACACGTCCTTGGCGTCCCAGCCCGCGTCCAGCGCCGCCTGCACCGTCCGCCCGCCGAGCTCCGCCATGACGTGGTCGCGCGCGAACGTGTCGGCGTACCCCTGTCCGAAGTGATCCGCCATCCGCTGCCAGAAGACCGTCAACCGCATGCCTCCAGTATCCCGCCCCTGAGAGTGGGCCTCGGCCCGGACCACTTGCCGAGACCGCTTTCCGCCCTACGGTCTGACGCATGGCCGAAACAGGAGCTTCCCCACTCCCCCCGACGCCCCCGGCGCACTCCCCGCTCTTCCGCGCCGAGCAGTTCGTCTGGCTCACCGCGCGTGTGCTGGAACAGCGCCTGTTCGCGCATCACTTCCTGAACGGGAGCGGCGACCCGGTGGAGACCGCGCTGGACGCGTACCGCAACGAGGACGGCGGGTACGGCCACGCCCTGGAACCCGATCTGCGCGGCCCGGTCAGCCAGCCCCTGCACGTCGGCCACGCGCTGCGCGTCCTGGACGCCATCGGACGCTGCGGCGGTCAGCGGGTGGAACGCGTGTGCCGTTATCTGACGTCGGTCTCCACCGCGGACGGCGCCCTTCCCGCGGTGTGTCCCAGCCAGCGCGGCTATCCGACGGCCCCGTTCATGCCGGTCGTCGACGACCCGCCGAGCGAACTCCTCGTGACCGGGCCGGTGGTCGGTCTGCTGCACCGCAACGAGGTGTGGCACGCCTGGCTGTTCCGGGCCACCGACTTCTGCTGGCAGGCCGTCGACGCCCTGCGCCGGTCGCACCCCTACGAGGTGCAGGCCGCCGTCGCCTTCCTGGACGCCGCTCCGGACCGCCCGCGCGCGGAAGCCGCCGCCGACCGGCTGGGCCGCCTGGTGCGCGAGCAGCGCCTCGCCGTCCTGGACCCTGAGCGCCCGGACGCCTTCCCGGTCGCACCGGGCTACGCGCCCGGCGAGCACCACTTCCCGTACGACTACGCGCGCACGCCCGACTCGCTCGCGCGCGCGTGGTTCACGGACGCGGAGATGAACGCCTCGCTGGACTTCCTGGCCGCCGCCCAGCAGGAGGACGGCGGCTGGCCCGTCCGGTGGCGGCAGTGGGCGCCGAGCACTTCTCTGGAGGCGCGCCCCATGGTGACGATCGAGGCGCTGCGCGTCCTGCGGAGGTACGGCCGCCAGGTCGGCTGATCATCCGCAGGCCGATTCATCCGCCGAGCGCGCGGACCCCCGCGGTCACCAGCACGGCCGCGGCGACGACGAGCAGGAAGGGCGCCCGCAGCAGCAGTGCCACCGCGGCGGCGGCGACCCCGGCGAGCCGGGCGTCCAGGACCAGCTCGCGCCCGTCGGCGAAGGTCTGCTGGGCGGTGAGGGCGGCGAGCAGGGCCACCGGCAGCAGCGCGGCCAGCCGCCGCACGAGCGGCCTCTCCAGGGCTCCGGCGGGGACGAGCAGCCCCACGAGCTTGACGACGTAGCAGCCGAGCGCGGTCACGCCGATCGCGATCCAGACGTTCACGCGTCCCCCTTGCGACGGCCCTCGGCCCACAGCACGGCGGGCGCCGCGAGCGCGGCCACCAGCACCGGCACCCCTGCGGGCAGCACGGGCAGCAGGCCGAGGCCCAGGAGCACGGCGAGGGCGGCGACGGCCCGCTCGGTGGCGGTCCGCAGCATGGGCGCGAGCAGCGCCAGGAAGACGGCCGGTCCGGCGGCGTCCAGGCCCCAGGTGTCGGTGTCGCCGATGGCCTCGGCCCCGAGGGCGCCGAGCAGGGTGGTGAGGTTCCACAGCAGGTACAGGCTGAGCCCGGTGACGGTGAACCCGATGCGCACGCTGCGCCGCGTGGGCTGGGCCAGCGCGACGGCGGTGGTCTCGTCGATGACCCACTGGGCGGCGAACGGCCGCACCGCGCGCGGGAGGGCCAGCAGCTGCGACAGCCGCAGCCCGTAGAACGCGTTGCGCACCCCGAGGAAGAACGCTCCGGCGGCGGCGGTGAACGGGTTCCCGCCGGCGGCGAGCGCCCCCACGAGCGCGAACTGGGACGCCCCGGTGAACACCAGCAGGCTGAGCGCGCAGGTCTGGAGCACGGTGAGCCCGCTGCCCGCCGAGGTCACCCCGAAGGCGAACCCGGAGAGTCCCACGGCGACCCCTACGCCGAGGGCGTCCCGTACGACGGCGGCGTCAGGCCGGTCCGCCCCGTCGACCCCGTCGACGTGTGTCTGTGCTGCTGCTGTCTGTTCTGCCACGCCTCGGACGGTACGAGGAGCTCCGGTGCGGCGTCTTGTACGTTCTTGCGCCCGGGTGCGTTCCCGTGTTCGCGCTGGTAGGACCCCGGAGGCACGCCGACGATACGGGTGAAGTGCCGGTTCAGGTGCGGCTGGTCGGTGAACCCGACGGCCACGGCGGCCTCGGCCGGGGTGGTGCCCGCGTCCAGGAGATGCCGGGCGCGGCGCACGCGCGCGTCGGTCAGCCAGGCGTGCGGGGGCATTCCGTAGGTGTCGCGGAAGGCCCGGAGCAGGGCGAAGGGGCTGGTCCCGAAGTCGGCGGCGAGCCGCTCCAGGGTGGGCGGCTCGGTCATGCGCTCCTCCAGCACGGCACGCGCGCGTGCGGCGATCCGCGCACCGGCGGTGTGCACCTCGCGCTGCGGCAGCGTCCCGCCGTTGAGCCTCAGGAGCCGGGTGACGGCGACCCGGAGCAGGGTGTCGGCGGCGAGCGCGTTGCCCTCGTCGGCGGCCCGCAGGATCTGGTGCACGAGCCCGACGCTGTACGGGTCGTCCACGACGGGCCGGACGAATCCGGGGGCCCCGCGCAGGGTCGTGGTCTCGGCGGCGATCTCGGCGACCACCTCGGGCGAGGGGTACACGGCGCCGTACCGCCAGCCCTCGGGCACCCCGGCCCGTCCGGTGTGCGGGGTGTCGGGGTTGACCAGGGCGAGGGCGCCGGCCCCCGCGTAGCGGTCGGCCCCCCGGTAGTGGAAGACCTCCACGCCGTCCGCGATGGCGGCGATCACGAAATTCTCGTGGGTGTGCCGGACGAAGTTCTTGCGGATGTACCGGGCGCGCAGCAGATCGACGCCGGGCAGCTCGGCGTACCGCCAGTGCCTCGCCCGTTCGCCCGAACCCGCCATGCCCCCATTCTCCGTCACCGCCCGGCGTCCCACCCCGGCGGTGCCGGGCGCCGCGGCGGGACGGAACCCGCAGGTCACTCCGTGTTGTCAGTGGCCGGGTGCAGGATGGACGCATGGTCAGTTCCGCACGCCGAGCCCTCGACGGCTTCTCCCCCGCGACCCGCGGCTGGTTCACGGGGGCGTTCTCCGCGCCCACCGCGGCCCAGGCCGGCGCGTGGAACGCCATCCGGGAGGGCTCGGACGTGCTGGTGGTGGCCCCCACCGGGTCCGGCAAGACGCTGGCCGCCTTCCTGGCCGCCCTGGACCAACTCACCTCGACGCCCCCGCCGGCCGACCCGAGGAAGCGCTGCCGGGTCCTGTACGTGTCCCCGCTGAAGGCCCTGGCGGTGGACGTGGAGCGCAACCTGCGCAGCCCGCTCACCGGTATCCGCCAGGAGTCCGTGCGGCTCGGCCTGCCCGAACCGGAGGTCAAGGTCGGTATCCGTTCGGGCGACACCCCGGCCGCCGAGCGCCGCGCGCTGTCCACGCGCCCGCCGGACATCCTGATCACCACCCCGGAGTCCCTGTTCCTGATGCTGACGTCGGCGACGCGGGACGCGCTGACCGGCATCGACACCGTGATCCTGGACGAGGTCCACGCGGTCGCGGGCACCAAGCGCGGCGCGCATCTCGCCCTCTCCCTGGAGCGCCTGGACGAGATCCTGCCGAAGCCGGCCCGCCGTATCGGCCTGTCGGCGACGGTCCGCCCGGTCGACGAGATCGCCCGCTATCTCTCCCCGCGCGGCAAGGTGGAGATCGTCCAGCCGACGTCGGGCAAGGAGTTCGACCTCTCGGTGGTCGTCCCCGTCGAGGACCTCGGCGAGCTGGGCGGCTCCCCGGTGGCCGACGGCGACGAGGGTGCGGAGCGGCCCTCGATCTGGCCGCATGTCGAGGAGCGGATCGCCGACCTCGTCCAGTCCCACCGCTCCACCATCGTCTTCGCCAACTCCCGCCGCCTCGCCGAACGCCTGTGCAACCGCCTGAACGAGATCGCCTACGAGCGGGCCACCGGCGTCCCCCTGGACGAGCATCACTCCCCGGCCGAGCTGATGGGCGGCTCCGGCGCCGCCCAGGGTGCCCCGCCCGTGATCGCCCGCGCGCATCACGGCTCGGTGTCGAAGGAGCAGCGCGCCCTGGTCGAGGAGGACCTCAAGGCGGGCCGCCTGCCCGCGGTGGTCGCCACCTCCAGCCTCGAACTGGGCATCGACATGGGCGCGGTGGACCTGGTCGTCCAGGTCGAGTCGCCGCCCTCGGTCGCCTCGGGCCTCCAGCGCGTGGGCCGCGCGGGGCACCAGGTCGGCGCGGTCTCCACCGGCGTGGTCTTCCCCAAGTACCGGGGCGACCTGGTCCAGGCCGCGGTCGTCACCGAGCGGATGCGCACCGGCTCCATCGAGTCCCTCAAGGTCCCCGCCAACCCTCTGGACGTCCTCGCCCAGCAGGTGGTCGCGATGACGGCGATGGACACCTGGCAGCTCGACGACCTGCTGGCGACCGTCCGCCGGGCGGCCCCCTTCGCCTCCCTCCCGGAGTCCGCCTTCACCGCGGTCCTCGACATGCTCGCGGGCCGCTATCCCTCGGACGCGTTCGCGGAGCTGCGCCCGCGCGTGGTCTGGGACCGGGTCGCGGGCACGGTCACCGGCCGCCCCGGCGCCCAGCGTCTGGCGGTCACCTCCGGGGGCACGATCCCCGACCGCGGCCTCTTCGGCGTCTTCCTCGCGGGCAGCGACCCCAAGAAGGGCGGCGGCCGGGTCGGCGAGCTGGACGAGGAGATGGTCTACGAGTCCCGTGTGGGCGACGTCTTCACCCTCGGCACCAGCTCCTGGCGGATCGAGGACATCACCCGCGACCGCGTCCTGGTCTCCCCCGCCCCCGGCGTACCGGGCCGGCTGCCGTTCTGGAAGGGCGACCAGCTGGGCCGTCCGCTCGAACTGGGCCGCGCGGTGGGCGCGTTCCTGCGCGAGGTCGGCTCCCTGGCCAAGGACGACGCCCGGCTGCGCCTGCTCGCCGCGGGCCTGGACACCTGGGCCGCCGACAACGTCCTGTCCTACCTCGCCGAACAGCGCGAGGCGTGCGGCCACATCCCGGACGACCGCACGATCGTCGTGGAGCGCTTCCGTGACGAGCTGGGCGACTGGCGCGTGGTCGTCCACTCCCCCTTCGGCGCCCAGGTGCACGCCCCCTGGGCACTCGCCCTCGGCGCGAAGCTCTCCGAGCGCTACGGCATGGACGCCCAGGTCATGCACGCCGACGACGGCATCGTCCTGCGCCTGCCGGACGCCGACCTGATGAGCCTCGACCTCCTCGACCAGGAGCCGATGAAGGCAGGCTCGGAGTACGACGCCGAACAGGCCCCCGTGGGCGCGGCGGACGTCGTCTTCGACAAGGGCGAGGTCGACCAGCTCGTCACCGACCAGGTCGGCGGCTCTGCCCTGTTCGCGTCCCGGTTCCGCGAGTGCGCCGCCCGCGCGCTGCTGCTGCCGCGCCGCAGCCCCGGCAAGCGCACCCCGCTGTGGCAGCAACGCCAGCGCGCTTCCCAACTGCTCCAGGTGGCGAGCGAGTTCGGCTCGTTCCCGATCGTCCTGGAAGCGGTCCGCGAATGCCTCCAGGACGTCTTCGACGTACCCGGCCTGGTCGAGCTGATGGGCGACCTGGAGTCCCGCAAGGTCCGTCTCGTCGAGGTCACCACCCCCGAACCGTCCCCCTTCGCCCGCTCCCTCCTGTTCGGCTACGTCGCCCAGTTCCTGTACGAGGGCGACTCACCGCTCGCCGAGCGCCGTGCGGCGGCCCTCTCCCTCGACTCCCGGCTGCTGGCCGAGCTGCTCGGCCAGGCGGAGCTGCGCGAGCTGCTCGACGCCGAGGTGCTGACCGAGCTGGAGCGGGAACTGCGCTGGCTCACCGAGGACCGCCGCGTCAAGGACGCCGAGGGCGTCGCCGACCTGCTCCGCCTCCTCGGCCCGCTCACGGACGCCGAACTGGCCGAGCGGGGTGCCGAGCCGCAGTGGGCGCAGGATCTCGCGGGCGCCCGCCGCGCGATCCGGGTGCGGATCGCCGGGACGGACCACTGGGCGGCGATCGAGGACGCGGGCCGCCTGCGCGACGCGCTGGGCACGGCGCTCCCGGTCGGTGTCCCGGAGGCGTTCACCGAACCGGTGAAGGACCCCCTCGGCGACCTCCTCGCCCGGTATGCCCGCACGCACGGCCCGTTCACCTCGGCGACCGCGGCGACCCGCTTCGGCCTGGGCGTGGCGGTCACGGAAGGCGCGTTGCAGCGGCTCGGCGCGAACGGGCGGGTCGTCCAAGGGGAGTTCCATCCGGCGGGCATCGGCCAGGAGTGGTGCGACGCGACGGTCCTGCGCCGTCTGCGCCGCCGTTCCCTGGCCGCGCTGCGCCATGAGCTGGAGCCGGTGTCTCCGCCCGCGCTCGCGCAGTTCCTGCCCCAGTGGCAGCACATCGGCAAGGGGCACGGGCTGCGCGGCATCGACGGCCTGGTCCGTGCCGTCGAGCAGGTGCAGGGAGCGTCGGTGCCCGCGTCCGCCCTGGAGAAGCTGGTCCTGCCGTCCCGCGTCGCCGGTTACACGCCCGCGATGCTCGACGAACTGACCGCGGCCGGCGAGGTGGTGTGGGCGGGCGCGGGCTCGCTGCCCGGCAAGGACGGCTGGGTCTCGGTGTATCTGGCGGACGCGGCGCCCCTGCTCCTGCCGCCCCCGCACCCGCTGGAGCTGACGGCGCTGCACGACTCGGTCCTGACGGCCCTGTCGGGCGGTTACGGTCTCTTCTTCCGTCAGATCGCCGACCAGGTCCGCGCGACCACCCACCCCGACGCGACGGACCCCCAACTCGCCGACGCCGTCTGGGACCTGGCCTGGTCCGGCCGACTGACCAACGACACGCTCACCCCCATGCGCTCGCTGCTCGGCTCGGGCCGTACCGCGGGCTCGACGGCCCATCGCGCCAAGCGCGCCGTCCCGCGCGGCCGGTACGGCTCCCTGACCGCCGCCGCGCGCCCGGCGTCCCGTACCGGCCCGCCCACGGTCGCGGGGCGCTGGTCCCTGCTGCCCGGCCGGGAACCCGACCCGACCCTGCGCGCCCACGCCCTGGCCCGCACCCTCCTGGACCGGCACGGCGTGGTGACCCGGGGCGCGGTCGCCGCGGAGGGGGTCGAAGGCGGCTTCTCGGCGGTCTACCGCGTCCTGTCCGCGTTCGAGGAGACCGGCCAGGCCCGCCGCGGCTATGTCGTCGAGGGTCTCGGCGCCGCCCAGTTCGCCATGGACGGCGCGGTCGACCGCCTGCGCGCGGTGGCCAACGCCCGCGAGCGCGGCACGAGCCCGACCGCCCCGGGCCCGGAATCCGGCTTCCCCGTCGACGGCTCCCCCAGCGACGGCTTCGGCGTGCCCGGCCTCCCGGACCCGTTCGCCACGCCCGGTTCCCCGCCACAGATGCCTCCCGACCCCACGCACACCGGCTCCGGCCCCTACGACCCGCTTCCCCCGGCCCCCGGCCTCGACGAGTCCTACGACCCCCTGCCGCCCGCCTTCGGCCCGGACAACCCGTACGCCCCGAGGCTCCCCGCCCGCGCCTCCCGGAACCAGGACCGGGACACCTACCTCTCCCCGCGCGACTACCCGCCCCCGGGCCCGTCCCGGGGCGGCTACCAGGGCCCCGGCACCCGCCGTACCGGCCACGGCTCGGGCCCCGATCCCAGAGCGGTCGTCCTGGCCGCCGCCGACCCCGCGAACGCGTACGGCGCCGCACTCCCCTGGCCGGACCCGCCGACGGAGGCGGGGCACAAGCCGGGCCGCAAGGCGGGCTCCCTGGTCGTGCTGGTCGAGGGCGAGCTGGCCCTCTACATGGAGCGCGGCGGCAAGACCCTCCTGGCCTGGCCGACCGACCCGGACGGCACCGCCACCGACGACCCCCGCCTCCGGCCCGCCGCAGAGGCCCTCGCGGCAGCGGCCCGCGCGGGCTCCCTCGGCACGGTCACGGTGGAGCGCGTCAACGGCGCCTCCGCGCTGACGTCCCCCCTCGGCACCCTCCTGGAGGCGGCGGGCTTCATCGCCACGCCCCGGGGCCTGCGGCTGCGCGCATGAGCCGTCGCTCACCGCGCGCCGCTCCGTGCCACCCTTGACCCATGCCCGAAGGAGACACGGTCTGGCGAACGGCACACCGCCTGCACACCGCCCTCGCGGGCAAGCCCCTGACCGTCAGCGACCTGCGCGTCCCCAGGTTCGCGACGGCCGACCTCACCGGCCGCACGGTCCTGGACGTCACCCCGCGCGGGAAGCATCTCCTGACCCGTGTCGAGGGCGACCTCACCCTGCACTCGCATCTGAAGATGGACGGCGCCTGGAAGGTCTTCACGGCCGACCAGCGCTGGACCGGCGGCCCTGCCCACCAGATCCGGGCGATCCTCGGCACCGCCGACCGCACGGCCGTCGGCTACCGCCTCCCCGTCCTCGAACTGCTCCGCACCGCGGACGAGGCCCGGGTCGTGGGCCATCTCGGCCCCGACCTGCTGGGCCCGGACTGGGACCCGGACCTCGCCCTCGCCCGCCTCCTCCGGGACCCGGCCCGCCCGCTCGGCGAGGCCCTGCTCGACCAGCGCAATCTCGCGGGCATCGGCAACGTCTACAAGAGCGAGCTCTGCTTCCTCCTCGGCGTCACCCCTTGGCTCCCCGTCGGCGCCCTCCCCGCCGGCCGCGCCGCCGGGCTGCCCGCGCTCGCCAAGAAGCTCCTGGAGGCCAACCGGGACCGCCCGGTCCGCACCACCACAGGCCGCTACGCACGCCACCCCGGCCAGGACCTGTTCGTCTACGGCCGCGCCCGCCGCCCCTGTCTGCGCTGCGGCACCCCGATCCGCGGCGCCGACCAGGGCGACGGCTCCCGCGAACGCCCCACGTACTGGTGCCCGGCCTGCCAGGCGGGCCCGACCCCGTAGAACCGAACGCCCTCACCGCCCCACCGTCCAACGCCGAGCACCCGGAGCCGAGCACCCAGCGCCCCGGACACGACAATTGACGACCCGTCAGAAACCCTCGTACCGTCCCCCCATGACCGTCAGCGCATACGACCTCACCGGACGCACCGCATTCGTCACCGGCGCCGCGGGTGGCATCGGCCGGGCCTCGGCGGTCCTGCTCGCCGAAGCCGGCGCCACCGTGCACTGCGCCGACCGCGACGCCCAGGGCCTGCACGAGACGGCGACCCTGATCAAGGACAAGGGCGGCACGGCCCGCACCCATCACCTCGACGTGACGGACCGGGCCCAGGTCCAGCAGGCCGTCGCCGCCTGCGACCGTCTGGACGTCATGGCCGCGATCGCCGGGATCATGCACAGCAGCCCGGTCCTGGAGACGAGCGACGAGGATCTCGACCGCGTCCTGGACGTCAACTTCAAGGGCGTGCTGTACGCGTGCCAGGAGGCGGCCCGCCTGATGCTCGCCCGGGAGACCGGGGGCAGCATCGTCACGATGGCGTCCGGCGCGATCGACACCGGCGGCCCCGGCCTCCTCGCCTACGGCGCCGCCAAGGCCGCCGTCGTCCAGCTCACGAAGACCCTGGCCAACGAGGTCGGCCGGCACGGCATCCGGGTCAACGCGGTCGCCCCCGGCTGGATCCGCACGCCCATGACCGACCGGCACGGCGAGGAGCAGGCACGTACGGAGGCGGTGATGGCCCGGATGTCACCGCTGAAGCGGGTCGGGCGGGCCGAGGACGTCGCCCACACCGTGCTCTTCCTCGCCTCGGACGCGTCCTCGTTCACGACGGGCCAGATCCTGCGTCCGAACGGCGGGGTGGCGATGCCGTGGTGACCCCCCAGGCCGCCCGCCACCGCCCGGCGGCCAGCGCGCCGATCGCCCGTGACCTCGGCACGCAGTGCACCGGCAGCAGACTCAGCCCCCACCCGCCGGCGGCCACGGCACCCTCCAGCGCCCCGGCGTCCGGGGCCGTGGCCAGGCGCAGCACCGCCCACCACCACAGCGCCCCCGCACCCGCGGCCACCCCCCAGCGCACTATCGGGAGTGCCATGAACCCACCTCCAAGCCGAGAACCCCGAGGCTAGGCCGCCACGTCAGCCGAGCGGCAGGGCGCACCAAGGGCACACCGAAGCACCAGGGCACCCCGGCACTCGCCACGCACCTCATCCGTTCTCGGCCTGGAACATCCAGTGATGCTTCTCCAGATCGGCCGTCACGCCGATGAAGAGGTCCTGGCTCACCGGATCGGCGTCCCCGGTCGCCGCGACCCGCTCCCGCATCCGTACGATCACCGCCCCGAGGGCCTCCACCAGCGTCCCCACGGCGTCCGTGTCCTTGACCCATCCGTCGGGCACCGCCCCGATGCCACTGCCGGCCGCCACGGTCGCCGCACGCCCGTCGGGCGGGACGCCCAGCGCGGAGGCCCGCTCGGCCACGGTGTCGGAGTGGGTGCGCGCGATGTCGACGACCTCGTCGAGTTGCAGATGCACGGACCGGAACCGCGGCCCGACGACGTTCCAGTGGATCTGCTTCGCCACGAGGGCGAGGTCGACCAGATCGACGAGGGCACCCTGCAACGCCCCGGCCACGGTCTTCAGGTCCGCCTCGGACAACGGGCTCTTCACGACGTACATCCGCATGCTCCGATCACTGCGCCTGTGCACGACCCCGAGCCCCCACCCGTCCCACGATGCACGAAAGCCCCGGCCGACGCCTCTCCAGACGATCCGAGGATCGGGAGAGACCCGGCCGGGGCCTCCGGCACTTCTCAAGCGCTCTCGGACATGTCCTTGAGCACTGCCTGGGTGACGCTCAGGCGGCGACGACGTCCACTGCCTCGGCGGGTGCCTTGATGGTCACCCGCTCCGGCGGCACACCGGTCACCGACACGGAGCCCAGCATCGGACGAACCGGCCTGGGCACGGGCTCGCTCGGGGTGGCCGCGGCGGACGCGGCCAGCTCGGCGAGGGCGAGCTCGTCGCTCACTTCCCGCATCAGTTCCGACATCCGTACGTCCAGCGCGTCGCAGATGGCGGAGAGCAGCTCGGAGGACGCCTCCTTCTGCCCCCGCTCCACCTCGGAGAGATAGCCGAGTGAAACTCGGGCGGACGAGGAGACTTCGCGCAGAGTACGGCCCTGGCGTTGGCGCTGCCGACGCAGCACGTCACCCAGCAGGCGACGGAGCAGAATCATCGGTGGCTCCCTCCTCGGACCGCGTAGCCGCATCCTTCACGCCCCACCGTACCGCCTTGCGCCGCGGCCGTGCGGGGAGCGATGTCGTGTTCACTCAGGGCTGCAAACATCAAAACCCCCCGTTCCGTTCCGTATCCTGTGCCCGCTCATTCCCGGTCTGTTCGCCCGCAAGCTCCCGAAGGAGCAGTGCGAGTACGCTCCGTACACTCTCCATACGAATTTCCGCGCGGTCGCCGTTCAACCGCAACGACGTCACTTTCCCGCCATCCGGAATTCCGGAGGCGGGTCCGTCCACCGCCACGTAGACCGTTCCGACCGGTTTTCCGTCCTGTTCGTCAGGGCCTGCCACGCCGGTGGTGGCGATGCCCCAGTCCGCGCCGAGCGCCTTGCGCACTCCGGCCGCCATCTGGGCCGCGACCTGCGGATCCACCGCCCCGTGGGCCGCCAGCAGGCCGGCGTCGACACCGAGCAGTTCCCCCTTGAGCTCGGTGGCGTAGGCCGTCACCGAGCCCCGGAAGGCCCTGGAGGCGCCGGGGACCGAGGTGATCTCCGCCGCGACCAGCCCACCGGTGAGCGACTCCGCGACCGCGAGCGTCTCGCCCTTCACGGTCAGTAGTCGCACCACGTCGGTGGCCGGGGAACTCACGCTTCCGTCTCCTCCAACGCCGCCTCGCGCTCGGCGATTCCCTGCCTGCGCAGCACAATGGCCTGTCTCACATAGTCCAGCCCGGTCGCGACGGTCAGCACGAGTGCCGCGCCCATCACCCAGAACCTCAGCGTGGCCAGCCATCCCGTCAGCGCCAGGATGTACATGCCGACGGCCACGCCCTGCGTGAGCGTCTTGAGCTTGCCGCCGCGGCTAGCCGGGATGACGCCGTACCGGATGACGATGAAACGCAGAAGGGTGATCCCGAGTTCCCGGCCGAGGATGACGACCGTGACCCACCACGGCAGATCGCCCAGCGCGGACAGGCAGATCAGCGCCGCACCCATGATCGCCTTGTCGGCGATGGGGTCGGCGATCTTCCCGAAGTCGGTGACCAGGTTGTAGGTGCGCGCCAGGTGGCCGTCGAACAGGTCGGTGATCATCGCGATGGCGAAAGCCGCCCAGGCCAGCGAGCGCCAAGCGGGGTCGTAGCCGCCGTCGGCCAGCATCAGCGCGACGAAGCCGGGCACGAGCAGGAGCCGGACCATCGTCAGGATGTTCGCGATGTTCCAGAGGCTGGCCTCGTTGACGGCGGCAGCGGCGATCTTGCCGCCGCGGGGCGCCTTCCCGGCACCCCGCTGGACCTCGCCGCGCTGGATCTCACCACGCTGCACGTCACCCTGTGCACCCGCCGGGGAGGAGCCACCCGCGGCGGACGCCGGTACTCCGCTCATCTGCCCGCCTCCTCACTACACGCGAGCGAGCCCGCCAGCGGCTCGGCCACCAGGTCGACACCCTCGGTTCCGACCACCTTCGCCTCGACGATACGGCCGACGCTCAGACCCTCGCCGCTCGTGAGGAGCACCTGGCCGTCCGTCTCCGGCGCCTGGTGCGCGCCGCGCCCGTACACGCCCTCGTCGTCGACGGACTCCACCAGTACGTGCACGGTCTCGCCGACGCGCTCCTCGGCGCGCTGGGACACCAGCTCCTCGGCGAGCCGCGAGACCCGCGCGAGCCGCTCGGCGACGACGTCCACGTCCAGCTTGTTCTCGTACGTGGCGGCTTCGGTGCCCTCCTCGTCGGAGTAGCCGAACACACCGATGGCGTCGAGCCGCGCGCCGTTCAGGAAGCGCTCCAGCTCGGCCAGGTCGGACTCGCTCTCACCGGGGAAGCCCACGATGAAGTTGGAGCGCACACCCGCCTGGGGCGCCTTGCTCCGGATGGTGTCGAGCAGCTCCAGGAACCGGTCGGTGTCGCCGAAGCGGCGCATGGAGCGCAGCACGGCGGGGGCGGAGTGCTGGAAGGAGAGGTCGAAGTAGGGCGTGACCTTGGGCGTGGACGTCAGGACGTCGATCAGGCCGGGCCGCATCTCGGCCGGCTGGAGGTAGCTGACGCGCACCCGCTCGATGCCGTCGACCTCGGCCAGCTCGGGCAGCAGGGACTCCAGCAGCCGGATGTCGCCGAGGTCCTTGCCGTAGGAGGTGTTGTTCTCGGAGACCAGCATGATCTCCTTGACGCCCTGCTCGGCCAGCCAGCGCGTCTCGTTCAGCACGTCGCTCGGGCGGCGGGAGATGAAGGAGCCCCGGAAGGACGGGATCGCGCAGAAGGTGCAGCGGCGGTCGCAGCCGGAGGCGAGCTTCACCGAGGCGACCGGGGAGCCGTCCAGACGGCGGCGCAGCGGCGAGCGGGGGCCGGAGGCCGGGGCGAGGCCCTCCGGGAGGTCCACGGGGGCGTGCCCGGGCAGGGCCACCTCGGCCGCGGACTCCTGGCGCTCGGCCGGGCTGATCGGCAGCAGCTTGCGCCGGTCGCGCGGGGTGTGCGAGGCGTGGATGCCGCCGTTGAGGATCGTCTGGAGCCGGTCGGAGATGTCGGCGTAGTCGTCGAAGCCGAGCACGCCGTCGGCCTCGGGCAGCGCCTCCGCGAGGTCCTTGCCGTACCGCTCGGCCATGCAGCCCACCGCCACCACGGCCTGGGTTCTGCCATGACCCTTGAGGTCGTTGGCCTCCAGGAGGGCGTCGACGGAGTCCTTCTTGGCGGCTTCGACGAAGCCGCAGGTGTTGACGACGGCGACGTCCGCGTGGGCGGCGTCCTCGACGAGATCCCAGCCGTCCGCCTCCAAGCGGCCTGCGAGCTCCTCCGAGTCCACCTCGTTACGGGCGCAGCCAAGAGTGACGAGTGCGACGGTACGGCGTTCAGGCATGGGCTCAAGAGTACTTCGTTCCACTGACACCCCACGTCGACGGGGTTGGCCGCTTCGACCAACCCCGTCCATTTCTCACCCAGGCCCCAGCCAGGCTCCCGAAGACCGGGTTCAGCCGACCTGCGGGTCGCCCTTCGTGTACGTCAGGCGTTCCACGGCGCCCGGGCGCCAGTCGTCGTCGATCTTCTTGCCGTTGACGTAGAGCTGGATCGCCCCGGCGTCACCGAGGACGAGGTTGATCTTCTCGCTGTCCTGGAAGGTCTTCGAGTCGCCCTGCTGGAGGAGGCCGTCGAACAGGAGGCGGCCGTTGTGGTCCTTGGCGGAGATCCAGCTCTTGCCGTCGGCGGCGCTGACCTGGACGGTCACCTTGTCCTGGGGAGCCGCCGCGATGGCGCTGTCGGACGGGGCCGGCGTCGGCGTCCCGGGCTTCTCGTTCTTGGGCGTCGGCGAGGCGGTCTTGCTGGTCGAGGGCGTGGAGCCGTCGGCGACCTGCGCGGTGCCGCCGTCGTCGCCCTTGAACGCGGTGAACCCGACGAACCCGACGACGGCCACGATCGCGGCGACCATCGCCGCGGTCCAGTTCGGCCCGCGGCGCTCGGGGCGGATGCGTTCCGCCTCGAACAGGGGCGCGGCCGGGGTCGGTGCCGGACGTCCGCCGCCGTGCGTGGCGGAGAACTGCTCCAGGAGGGGGGCCGGGTCGAGGTCGACGGCCTTGGCCAGGGTCCGGATGTGGCCTCGGGCGTAGACGTCTCCCCCGCAGGGGGTGAAGTCGTCGGCCTCGATGGCGTGCACGATGGCGATACGGACCCGGGTCGCGTTGCTGACGTCGTCGACGGTCAGCCCCGCTGCGATACGGGCCTGCTGGAGGGCCCGGCCGATCGACGGGCGGGCATCCTCGCGGTCGTCTTCGAACGGACGCTCGTCTTCAGGGGAGTTGCCGATGGACACGGGGGCGCCTTTCGAGCGTTTGAGCCACCTGTGCTGAGGGTTCAGTCTAGGGGGGGTGCGAAAGGGTGGGGCAACCGGGCGGAGGGACTTTGTACGCCATCGGTATGGCCCAGGCACGCCGATGGTGAGGCAGCAGCTTGTCGCTTCCCTCAACTTGACGTACGCCGAAGGGAAACGGTTGCTCAATGATCCCTTACGGGTGAGTCACGATCGAACATCGGGGGCCCACCCGCACAGGACTCACCTCAAGCCTCCCCGCGGATCACCGCCAGCACGCCATCCAGCTCGTCACCCTTCACAAGAACGTCACGAGCCTTCGAGCCCTCGCTCGGCCCGACGATCCCCCGCGACTCCATCAGGTCCATGAGGCGCCCCGCCTTGGCGAACCCCACGCGCAGCTTGCGCTGGAGCATCGACGTGGACCCGAACTGGGTGGAGACGACCAGCTCGGCGGCCTGGCACAGCAGGTCGAGGTCGTCGCCGATCTCCTCGTCGATCTCCTTCTTCTGCTTGGTGCCCACGACGACGTCGTCCCGGAAGACGGGTGCCATCTGGTCCTTGCAGTGCTGGACGACCGCGGAGACCTCGTCCTCGGTGACGAAGGCGCCCTGCATACGGGTGGGCTTGTTCTGCCCCATCGGCAGGTACAGCCCGTCGCCCTTGCCGATCAGCTTCTCGGCGCCGGGCTGGTCGAGGATGACCCGGGAGTCGGCGAGCGAGGAGGTGGCGAAGGCGAGCCGCGAGGGCACGTTCGCCTTGATCAGACCGGTGACGACGTCGACCGAGGGGCGCTGCGTGGCGAGCACCAGGTGGATGCCGGCCGCGCGCGCGAGCTGCGTGATGCGCACGATCGAGTCCTCGACGTCGCGCGGCGCGACCATCATCAGGTCCGCGAGCTCGTCGACGATCACCAGCAGGTACGGGTAGGTCTTCAGCTCCCGCTCGCTGCCCTCCGGCGTCTTGAGCTTGCCGTCGCGGATCGCCTCGTTGAAGTCGTCGATGTGCCGGTACCCGAACGCCGCCAGGTCGTCGTAGCGCAGGTCCATCTCGCGCACGACCCACTGGAGGGCCTCGGCGGCCCGCTTCGGGTTGGTGATGATCGGCGTGATCAGGTGCGGGATGCCCTCGTAGGCCGTCAGCTCCACGCGCTTGGGGTCGACGAGGACCATACGGACGTCCTCGGGGGTCGCGCGGACCATGATGGAAGTGATCAAGCAGTTAATGCACGACGACTTACCGGAACCGGTGGCTCCGGCGACGAGGACGTGCGGCATCTTCGCGAGGTTGGCCATCACGTAGCCGCCCTCGACGTCCTTGCCGAGCGCGACGAGCATCGGGTGGTCGTCCTCGGCCGCCGCGGCGAGCCGCAGCACGTCACCGAGGTTGACCATCTCGCGGTCGGTGTTCGGGATCTCGATGCCGACCGCGGACTTCCCGGGGATCGGGCTGATGATCCGCACGTCCGGGCTGGCGACGGCGTACGCGATGTTCTTGGTCAGCGCGGTGATCCGCTCGACCTTGACCGCCGGGCCCAGCTCCACCTCGTAGCGCGTGACCGTCGGCCCGCGCGTGAAGCCGGTGACGGAGGCGTCGACCTTGAACTCGGAGAAGACGTTGGTCAGCGAGGCGACGACCGCGTCGTTCGCCGCGCTGCGCGCCTTGCCCGGCCCTCCGCGCGCGAGGAGGTCCAGCGAGGGCAGCGAGTACGTGATGTCCCCGGACAGCTGGAGCTGCTCGGCGCGCGGCGGCAGGTCGTCCAGCGGCTCGGGCGCGGGCTTGGTGAGGTCGGCGACCTCGACCTTGAGCTTCTCCTGCCGGGACCGCGCGGCGGGCGCGGGCTTCGGAATCGGCGTCGGGGTGGTCTCCTCGCCGTCGCCGACGCGCACACCCTGGGTGAGGTCGGCGACCAGCGGCGACGGCGGCATACCGTGCAGGACGGCCCCGTCCAGGTCTGCCGCGGCGGCGGCCGCGAGGTCCACGGCGTCCATCTGGCGGTCCATCGCGGGCTGCGGCACCGCGGAGCGCCGGGGACGGCCGCGCCGCCGTGAGAGGGCCTCCTGCTCGGCGCCGTCGGGGTCGTACGGCTCGTCCGGCGAACGCCGTCCACGCGCGCGTGCGGGCAGCGCCTCGCGCCACTGGTCGTCGTAGCGCTCGTCGTCCTCGCTGAACTCGTCCGTCTCGGGCGCGTCCAGCACCCCGAGGCGTACGGCGAGCTCGCGCACCCGGCGCGGGATCGCGTTGACCGGGGTGGCGGTGACGACGAGCAGCCCGAACACCGTCAGCAGCACCAGCAGCGGCACCGCGAGGACATCGCCCATGGTGTACGACAGCGGGGTCGCCGCGCCCCAGCCGATGAGCCCGCCGGCGTCCCTTATGGCCTGCATGCCCTCGCTGCGGGCGGGCGAGCCGCACGCGATGTGGATCTGCCCGAGCACCCCGATGACGAGCGCGGACAGCCCGATGACGATCCGCCCGTTCGCGTCGGGCTTCTCGGGGTGCCGGATGAACCGCACGGCGATGACCGCGAGCAGTATCGGCACGAGCAGGTCGAGGCGGCCGAAGGCGCCGGTGACGATGATCTCGACGAGGTCGCCGACCGGCCCGCGCAGGTTCGACCAGGTGCCCGCAGCGACGATCAGCCCGAGCCCGAGCAGCAGCAGCCCCACGCCGTCCTTGCGGTGGGCCGGGTCGAGGCCCTTGGCGCCGTTCCCTATGCCGCGGAACACCGCGCCCACGGCGTGCGCCAGGCCCAGCCAGACGGCGCGGACGAGCCGGTAGACACCGCCGGTCGGGTTCGGCGCGGGCTTGGGCGGCGGCGCGGTCTTCCTCGCGGCGGCTTTCCTGGCGGGCGCCTTCTTGGCCGGAGCCTTCTTGGCCACGGCCTTCTTCGCCGGAGCCGCCGCCTTCTTCGCGGGCTGCTTCTTGGCAGCGGAGGGACGTGAGGCCATGGGTGTGAGGTTACCGGGGGAGACGGGAGCGGACACGTGTGGTCAGTGCTTCACCCGTTCGTGTCGCCCTTGCGCGGGCACGGAACTGACGTGTGGTCACACGCAACTCGTCCGTGCCCGGGCCTCAGTTCTGGGACGGCAGCGGCGGGGCGGCAGCGGCACCGGGCTCCAGCGCGTCCAGCGCCCGCCGCAGTCCGGTGAGTTTGCGTTCGAGGTGCGCGGCCGTGGCGACGGCCGCCGCGTCCGCCGACTCGTCGTCGAGCTGCTTGGACAGCGCCTCGGCCTGCTCCTCGACCGCCGCGAGCCGCGCGGACAGCTCGGCGAGCAGTCCCGCCGGCTCCTTCGCCTCGCCGGCCGGGGTCTTGCCCGCGCCGCCCTCCAACTGGAGCCGCAGCAGCGCCGCCTGCTCACGCAGCTGGCAGTTCTTCATGTACAGCTCGACGAAGACCGAGACCTTGGCGCGCAGCACCCACGGATCGAACGGCTTGGAGATGTAGTCGACCGCGCCCGCCGCGTACCCCCGGAAGGTGTGGTGCGGGCCATGGTTGATCGCGGTCAGGAAGATGATCGGGATGTCCCGGGTGCGCTCCCGCCGCTTGATGTGCGCCGCGGTCTCGAAGCCGTCCATGCCCGGCATCTGGACATCCAGCAGAATCACCGCGAAGTCGTCAGTGAGCAGTGCTTTGAGCGCTTCCTCCCCGGACGATGCCCGCACCAGTGTCTGATCGAGCGCGGAGAGGATGGCCTCCAGCGCGAGCAGATTCTCCGGCCGGTCATCGACCAGGAGGATCTTGGCCTTCTGCACCATGGCCCGCCCTCCTCGCCCCGGATGTGCACCGGGCGCCGCCCCTGGGGACGACTCCCTTTCGCCGCCCGTCCTTGTGCCGGTCATGGTAGCCGCACCCTGTCCGTCGCCACACCCTGTCACCGCGATGTCACTGTGCACGTAGCAGAAACGCAGCGGGAGACCAGAAGGTTCCCCGAATCCCGTACTTCTACACGGCGACGGGCACACTGCGTCAGCAACTCCGCGTGAACTCCGGAGGTTCTCGCAGCATCCACGCGAAGCCCGCCCCCTCCGGTCACGCGACCCGCACGTGCTCGGGCCGCGCGGCGCGCACGCCCCCCGCTCACACGCCCCTCGCCATCCACTGCTCCATGACCGCGAGCAGATGATCGGGGTCGACCGGCTTGGTCACGTAGTCCGAGGCGCCCGACTCGATGGCCTTCTCCCGGTCGCCCTTCATCGCCTTCGCCGTCAGCGCGATGATCGGCAGCCCCGCGAACTGCGGCATCCGGCGGATCGCGGTCGTCGTCGCGTACCCGTCCATCTCGGGCATCATGATGTCCATCAGCACGACCGTCACGTCGTCGTGCTGCTCCAGGACCTCGATGCCCTCACGGCCGTTCTCGGCGTACAGAACGGACAGCCCGTGCTGTTCGAGCACGCTGGTCAGCGCGAAGACGTTGCGGATGTCGTCGTCGACGATGAGCACCTTCTCGCCGCCGAACCGGATGCCCCGGCGCGGCTCCGGCGCCGGACTCTGCTCGGCGAGCGACCACTGCTCCTGCGGCAGCCCGCGCGGCTCGACCTCGGGCAGCGTCCTGCGGCGCCGCCGGAAGAGCGCCGCGGGCCCGTTCTGGGTCTCCTGGTACGACTTGACCTCGGCCGGCGTCTCGATCTCCACGTCGGGCCGGCCGTTCTCCGAGGCGAGCAGTTCCCCGGCCTCCAGCGCGGGCATGGGCTGCTGATAGCCCTGCGGCGGCAGTTCGCTGGGGTGCAGCGGCAGATACAGCGTGAACGTCGAGCCGCGGCCCGGCTCGCTCTGCGCGTGGATCTCGCCGCCGAGCAGCTGCGCGATCTCCCGCGAGATGGACAGCCCGAGGCCCGTACCGCCGTACTTGCGGCTGGTCGTACCGTCGGCCTGCTTGAACGCCTCGAAGATCACCCGCATCTTGCTGGCCGCGATCCCGATGCCGGTGTCGGTCACCGAGAACGCGATCAGCGGCGCGTCCGGGTCGGTGAGCGACCCGGTCTCCAGCAACTGCTCCCGGATCGCCACCGGCACGTCGGCCCCGGACGGCCTGATCACCAGCTCCACGGCCCCGGAGTCGGTGAACTTCACCGCGTTGGACAGCAGGTTGCGCAGCACCTGGAGGAGGCGCTGCTCGTCGGTGTGCAGCGTCGCGGGCAGCTCCGGGGAGACCCGTACGGACAGGTCGAGACCCTTCTCCGCGGTCAGCGGGCGGAAGGTGGCCTCCACGTAGTCGACGAGCTGCACCAGGGCGATACGCGTCGGGGAGACGTCCATCTTGCCCGCCTCGACCTTGGACAGGTCGAGGATGTCGTTGATCAGCTGGAGCAGGTCGGAACCGGCGCCGTGGATCGTCTCGGCGAACTCGACCTGCTTGGGGGTGAGGTTGGTGTCCGCGTTGTCGGCGAGCAGCTTGGCCAGGATCAGCAGCGAGTTGAGCGGGGTGCGCAGCTCGTGCGACATGTTGGCGAGGAACTCGCTCTTGTAACGCATCGAGACGGCGAGTTGCTCGGCGCGCTCCTCCAGGACCTGCCGCGCCTCCTCGATCTCGGTGTTCTTGACCTCGATGTCGCGGTTCTGCTGGGCCAGCAGTTCGGCCTTCTCCTCCAGTTCGGCGTTGGAGGACTGCAGGGCCTTCTGCCGGTTCTCCAACTCGGCCGACCGCTCACGGAGTTGCTCGGTCAGCTCCTGCGACTGGCTCAGCAGCACCTCGGTCTTGGTGTTGACCGAGATGGTGTTGACGCTGGTCGCGATCATCTCGGCGATCTGGTTGAGGAAGTCCTTCTGGATCTGCGTGAACGGCGTGAAGGACGCCAGCTCGATCACACCCAGCACCTTGCCCTCGAACAGCACCGGCAGCACGATCACCTGCGCGGGCGGCGCCTCGCCGAGCCCCGAGGAGATCTTCAGATAGCCGCTGGGCGCGTTCTCCACGAGGATCGTGCGCTTCTCCTGGGCCGCCGTCCCCACCAGCGCCTCACCGGGCCGGAACGAGGTCGGCATGGACCCCATGGAGTAGCCGTAGGACCCCAGCATCCGCAGCTCGTACTGGTCGTCGCCGCTCTGGCTGACGTCGGCCATCGCCAGGAAGAACGCGCCGTGCTGCGCGGAGACCACCGGCGTGAGCTCGCTCATGATCAGCGAGGCCACGTCCTGGAGGTCCCGGCGGCCCTGCATGAGGGCCGAGATGCGCGCCAGGTTGCCCTTGAGCCAGTCCTGCTCCTTGTTGGCGATCGTGGTGTCACGCAGGTTGGCGATCATCTTGTTGATGTAGTCCTGGAGTTCCTGGATCTCCCCGGACGCGTCCACGTCGATCTTCAGGTTCAGGTCGCCGCGGGTCACCGCGGTCGCCACGCGCGCGATGGCCCGCACCTGCCGGGTCAGGTTCCCGGCCATCTCGTTCACCGACTCGGTCAGGTCGCGCCAGGTGCCGTCCACGTCACGCACGCGTGCCTGGCCGCCGAGCTGCCCCTCGGTGCCCACCTCACGGGCGACACGGGTGACCTCCTCCGCGAAGGACGAGAGCTGGTCGACCATCGTGTTGATGGTGGTCTTGAGCTCCAGGATCTCGCCGCGCGCGTCGATGTCGATCTTCTTGGTCAGGTCGCCCTTGGCGATGGCGGTCGTGACCATGGCGATGTTGCGCACCTGACCGGTCAGGTTGGACGCCATCTGGTTCACGGACTCGGTGAGGTCCTTCCACGTACCGGCCACACCGGGTACGCGTGCCTGGCCGCCGAGGATGCCGTCGGTGCCCACCTCACGGGCCACCTTGGTGACCTGGTCGGCGAACGAACTCAGCGTCTTCACCATGGTGTTGAAGGTGTCGGCGAGCTGCGCCAGCTCACCGCGCGCCTCGATGGTCACCGTGCGGGTCAGGTCGCCGTTGGCGACCGCGTTGGCGACCTGGGAGATGTTCCGCACCTGCATGGTCAGGTTGTTGGCCATCAGGTTGACGTTGTCGCTCAGGTCCTTCCAGATGCCGACGACACCCGGCACGTGCGCCTGGCCGCCCAGGATGCCCTCGGTGCCCACCTCACGGGCCACCCGGGTCACCTGCTCGGCGAAGGACGACAGCTGGTCGACCATCGTGTTGACGGTCGTGACGAGTTCGAGGATCTCGCCCTTGGCGTCGACGGTGATCTTCTTCGACAGGTCGCCCTTGGCGACGGCGGTCGTGACCTCGGCGATGTTGCGGACCTGGATGGTCAGGTTGTTCGCCATGAAGTTCACGGACTGCGTGAGGTCCTTCCAGGTGCCGGAGACACCCTGCACCTCCGCCTGGCCGCCGAGCTGCCCCTCGGTGCCCACCTCACGGGCCACCCTGGTGACCTCCTCCGCGAAGGAGGACAGCTGGTCGACCATCGTGTTCAGGGTGTTCTTCAGCTCCAGGATCTCCCCGCGCGCGTCCACGGTGATCTTCTGGGACAGGTCGCCGCGGGCCACCGCCGTCGCGACCTGCGCGATGTTGCGGACCTGGCCGGTCAGGTTGGACGCCATGCCGTTCACGGAGTCCGTGAGGTCGCGCCACACACCGGCGACGCCGGGCACCTGCGCCTGTCCGCCCAGGCGCCCCTCGGTGCCCACCTCACGGGCCACCCGGGTCACCTGGTCGGCGAAGGCGGAGAGCTGGTCGACCATCGTGTTGATGGTGTTCTTCAGCTCCAGGATCTCGCCGCGCGCGTCGACGTCGATCTTCTGGGACAGGTCACCGCGGGCCACCGCGGTCGTCACCTGGGCGATCTGCCGCACCTGCGAGGTGAGGTTGCCACCCATGAAGTTGACGGAGTCGGTCAGTTCCTTCCAGGTGCCGGACACCCCCGGCACGACCGCCTGACCGCCCAGGCGGCCCTCGGTGCCCACGTCCCGGGCCATCCGGGTCACCTGGTCCGCGAAGGCCGACAGCTGGTCGACCATCGTGTTCACGGTGTTCTTCAGCTGGAGCATCTCGCCGGACACGTCCACGGTGACCTTCTGCGACAGGTCGCCGTTGGCCACCGCCGTCGTCACCTGGGCGATGTTGCGCACCTGTCCGGTCAGGTTCCGGAACGCGGTGTTGACGGAGTCCGTGAGGTCCTTCCAGGTACCGGCCGCCCCCGACACCTGTGCCTGGCCGCCCAGCTCACCCTCGACACCGACCTCGCGCGCCACGCGCGTGACCTCGGCACCGAACGCGGAGAGCTGGTCGACCATCCCGTTGACGGTGTTCTTCAGCTCCAGCATCTCGCCGGCCACGTCCACGGTGACCTTCTGCGACAGGTCGCCGTTGGCCACCGCCGTCGTCACGGCGGCGATGTCCCGCACCTGCGTGGTCAGGTTCCGGAAGACGGTGTTGACGGAGTCCGTGAGGTCCTTCCACGTGCCCGCCGCGCCCGGCACGTTCGCCTGCCCGCCGAGCTGCCCCTCCGCGCCGACCTCGTTGGCCACGCGCGTGACCTCGTCCGCGAAGATCCGCAGCGTCTCGGTCATCTGGTTGATCGTGTCGGCGAGCTGCGCGACCTCACCGCGCGCCGAGACCGTGACCTTCTGCGACAGGTCACCGTTGGCGACCGCGGTCGTCACCTGGGCGATCCCGCGCACCTGGGCCGTGAGGTTGCCGGCCATCAGGTTCACCGAGTCGGTGAGCTCCTTCCAGGTGCCGGAGACACCCGGCACGGTGGCCTGACCGCCCAGCTCGCCCTCGACGCCCACCTCGCGCGCGACACGGGTGACCTCGGAGGAGAACGAGGAGAGCTGGTCCACCATCGTGTTGACGGTGTTCTTCAGCTCCAGCATCTCGCCGGCCACATGAACGGTGACCTTCCGTGACAGGTCACCCTTGGCGACCGCCGTCGTCACGAGCGCGATGTCCCGCACCTGCGCGGTCAGCCGGTACGCCATCGTGTTGACCGACTCCGTCAGGTCCTTCCACGAACCCGACATACCGCGCACCCGGGCCTGCCCGCCGAGCTTGCCCTCCGTACCGACCTCGCTGGCCACGCGCGTGACCTCGTCGGTGAAGGTCGACAACTGGTCGACCAGGTTGTTCACGGTCCGGCCGACCTTCAGGAACTCCCCGCGCAGCGGATGCCCCGTCCCGTCCGGCGCCTGCGTCCTGAGCTCCATGCGCGGCGACAGATCGCCCTCGGCGACCCCGGTGAGCACCCGGCCGACCTCGGAGACCGGCCGTACGAGATCGTCGACCAGCGAGTTCGACGCGTCGATCGCCGCCGCCCACGAGCCCTCGCAGGCGCCCGTCTCCAGCCGCTCGGTCAGCTTGCCCTCACGGCCCACCATGCGCCGCACCCGCGACAGCTCGCCGGTCAGATGCAGGTTCCGGTCCGCCACCTCGTTGAACACGGCGGCGATCTCGGACATCTCACCGTCGCCGGACACCGTGAGCCGCTTGCGGAAGTTCCCGTCCCGCATGGCCACGAGAGCCGCCAGCAACCGGTTCAGGGAAGCCGTGTCCACGGCGGTGGTCCCGCCACGTGGTTTGCGCTGGTTTTGCAGGGACTGTCCGCCTTTCGCGCGCGTCTTCGTGCTCCGCGTCGCTGCGCCAGACTCCACTTGTCCCTCCCGCAGGGATCGACCGATACTGCCGGATATACCAGGGCTTGGTTACGGGCTGCTGCCCGCCCTGTGCAGACCACACCTCGCCTGCCCGGACCTTCACAAGAAGCTTGCCCAGTGTTTCACCCTGCCTGAACCAGGCCATAACAGTTCGGCAGCTTCGCACATCGTCCGCACACCCTCCGGACGGAAACACTGGTGACCGGCATCCGCACGGACGGGGAAGGTAAGTAACCTTGCATGCGGCTGTCCAGCCGCGCCGGTCGGGTCCGGCCTGGGCGGTGGCACGAGGAACGAGCGGGCATCGGAGGGCGGCCGCACAACATGACCACCGGACTGATCCCTGGGGAACACTCCCCGGACCGTCGGCCGACAGACGGCCTGCCGCACCCGCGGCACGAGCCGGTCGGCCGCGAAGCCCTGCACGTCGACAACCGGTCGAGGAGTTCTGTGATCACCGCGCGAGCGGCAGCCAGCTTCGAACCCGTCGGACGATCGGTCGCGACCGCTCGCTCCTTCGTCCGCGACACCCTCCAGGGCTGGGGGTTCGCCGACATCGTGGACGACGCCGTGGTCCTCACCAGCGAACTGGTGACCAACGCCGTGGTCCACGCCGGCACCGCCGCGGACGTCCTGTGCCTGCGTCTCGAGGACGGCGTACGCGTCGAGGTCGCCGACCGCTACCCGGAGCGTGAGATCCCCCTCCAGGGCCACCCGGCCACCATGGGCAGCCCCGACCGCGAGGGCGGCCGGGGACTCCAGCTGTGCGCGGCCCTCGCCGGCCGCTGGGGAGTCGACTACACGCCCACCCACAAGCAGGTCTGGTTCCAGCTCGACCTCCCCGAACGCCCGGTGGGCACCCGCACGGCGGGCCCCGCCCTCCCCGCCGACCTCCTCCCCCTCGCCGACGGCCGCGTCCGCGTGGCGGTGGTCCAGATCGACCGTACGGCGGCCATCTCGTCGTGGAGCGAGGACGCCGAGGAACTCTTCGGGTACCCGGCCGAGCAGGTCGTCGGCAAGCCGCTGACCGACCTCGCCGCCTGGCCGCACACCCCCGGCACCAGCACCGGCATCGCCGAGGCCCTCCAACTCTCCCGCTGGGAAGGCAGTTACGGCATCCGCGCCGCCAGCGGTCGCGTCACCCCCGTGTACGCCTCCCACCTCCGCGTCCGCGACACCGACGGCGAACCCTCCACGGTCTGCCTCCTGGTCCGCGACCACGAACGCGCGGTCCTCCAGACCCCGTTGCGCATGCCCCCGTCCGACACGTCCGCCACCGGCGACGGCCAGAGCACGGACCCCTTCGAGGTGTTCATCGGCTCCCCCGCCCCCGACGACCTCGACGGCCTCCTCCAGCGCACGGTGGAACGCGCCCGCGACATGCTCGACGGCGACTCCGCCTTCCTGCTCCTCGCAACCGACGACGAGACGGAGCTGGAGGTCCGCGCCTCCACCGGCCTGCCCTCGGCCCGCCAGCGCTTCGCCCGCGTCCCCGTCGAGGCGGGCCCCGGCCGCTACGGCTCGGCCCGTATGCCCGCCGTCCACGACGACCTGTCGGCCGTCCCGGGCGCCGTCCCGCTGCTCAGCGGCACCGGCATGCGCTCGGTCGTCACGGTCCCGCTCAAGGTCGAGGGCCGCCTCACGGGCTCCCTCGGCGTCGCGGCGGAGGGACCGGGCCGGTACTCCAACGAAGAGGCCCTGCGCCTCCAGTTCGCCGCCGACCGCATCGCGCTGGCCGTCGAATCGGCCCGCCTCGGTGAACTGGAACGCCTGCGCCGAGGCTCCCTGAGCTTCCTCGTCGAGGCGTCCGACCTCCTCGCCGGCACCCTGGACCGCGACCAGACCCTGGCCCTCATGGCCCAGATGACCGTCCCGACCCTGGCCACCTGGTGCGCGGTCTACACGATCGCCGACCAGGCCTCCGAGCCGTACCTCTCGTACGTCCTGCACGAGGACGAGGAACTCATCGACGGCATCAAGTCGTTGCTGTCCAAGATCGCCCCGCCCGACCCGGTCCCCACCCCCGGTGCCCGCGTCTGGTCGGCCCCCGCCCAGTCGGCCCACCAGGCCGCCCTGCGCACCTCCATGCGCAGCCTGGGCCTCGGCGAGCCCATCGGCCGCCTCAGCGCGGGCATCGGCCCGACCCTGGCCACGGCCTCGGCGGTGGGCGGCGAGACGGTGGTCCTCCCCCTGGTCGCCCGCAACCGGGTCATCGGCATGCTGACCCTCGGCAAGCCCACCGACGAACACTTCCGCCAGGAAATCCTGGAACTGGCCGAGGACTTGAGCCGCCGGGCCGCCCTCGCCCTGGACAACGCCCGCCTCTACTCCGAGCGCACCGCCATCAGCCAGTCCCTCCAGCGCAGCCTCCTGCCCCCGGAACTGCCCACGATCGACGGCGTCGAGGTCGAGGTCATCTACCGAGCGGCCGGCGAGGGCAACGAGGTCGGCGGCGACTTCTACGACGTCTTCCCCATCAGCGACGGCACCTACGGCTTCGCCATCGGCGACGTCTGCGGCACCGGTCCCAACGCGGCGGCGGTCACAGGCCTGGCCCGCCACGCACTCCGTCTCCTCGCCAGAGAGGGCCTCAGCGGCCCGGCCGTCCTGGAGCGCCTCAACTCCGCGATCCTCGACGAGGGAGCCCGCAGCCGCTTCCTGACCCTCCTCTACGGCGAGATGCGCCCCCAGGCCGACGGCAGCGCCGCGCTGAAGGTCGTCTGCGCCGGCCACCCCCTGCCGCTCCGCCTGCGCCAGGACGGCACGGTCGAACCGGCCGCCGAACCCCAGCCCCTGCTCGGCGTCATCGAGGACCTGGAGCTG
This sequence comes from Streptomyces sp. NPDC090106, assembly GCF_044747265.1. Lineage (NCBI taxonomy): Bacteria > Bacillati > Actinomycetota > Actinomycetes > Kitasatosporales > Streptomycetaceae > Streptomyces > Streptomyces sp. NPDC090106. The sequence goes on from NZ_JBIVDS010000018.1 coordinate 177,014, forward strand.
TACGAGCAGAGCGTCACCCTCGACCCGGGCGACGTCCTCCTGTGCGTCACCGACGGCGTCACCGAACGCCGCGAGGGCACCCGCATGCTGGGCGACGACGGGCTCACCGACGTCCTCACGACCTGCACCGGCCTGACCGCCGGCGCGGTCGCGGCCCGCATCATGCGTGCCGTGGAACGCTTCGCCTCCGACGCCCCCTCGGACGACATGGCGATCCTGGCGATGCGAGTCCCGGAGGTCCACCAGGACTGACGCCGCGGCGGCCGGATCCGGACACGCAAAAGGCCCCGCCCAGTTGGGCGGGGCCTTTTTGGCTGAGCCCCCAAACGGAATCGAACCGTTGACCTTCTCCTTACCATGGAGACGCTCTGCCGACTGAGCTATGGGGGCCAGTTGCTTTTCGGGGTTTCCCCCGCCGCAACGAAACAGATCATAGCCCGAACGAACCCGTGCTTCCAAACCCGAACGGAGCGTGGATCAGAACGCGGGCTGAAGCAGTCCTCCGAGCGCGTTGCACGCCGACACGATCCGCTGCATGTCCCGCTTCGTCAACGAGGCGTCGACCGGCAGAGCCAACGTTTCGTCAGAGGCCAGTTCGGTCTCCCGCAGCGACACGCACCGCCGGAACTCGGGCAACCGGTGCACCGGAGCCTTCACCGGCACCCGGCACTCGACTCCCCTGCCCCGCAAGGCTTTCGCGAACGCGTCCCGATCCGGCCGACCGTTCCCGGGCACCCGCACGACGTACTGCTGATAGGTGTGCCCGTCCCCGCCGTCCGGCGTCCGCACACCCTTCAGCTTCCCGTCCAGATAGGCCGCCCGCTCCCGCCGCTGCGCGACCTCGTCGTACGGCGCCTCGGACTCCCCCTGCTCCAGGACCAGCAGCCCATGCCGCTGCCCCACCCCGTGCAGCCCCGCGACATCGGCCCGCCGCCCAAACCGGTGTACGACGATCACGGCGGCCGTCCGCTCGGTCACCGCGGCCTCGACGGCAACCGTGTCCAGGCAGTACGTCACCGGGTCTATGTCCGCGAACACCGGCAGCGCGCCGACCATCACGACAGCCTCGGCGACCTCGACGTTCCCGAAGGCCGGCACCACGACCTCGTCACCGACTCCGACGCCGGCGGCCCTGAGCATTGCAGCAGTACCCATGCTGGAAAGGTTGGTTCCGCAACGTGAACTTCAAGTGACGTAAAACAAAAAAGGGTTGGTCCCGGAACAGAAGTTCCGGGACCAACCCTTTGAATAATAGTTCGGCGGTGTCCTACCCTCCCACAGGGTCCCCCCTGCAGTACCATCGGCGCTGTGAGGCTTAGCTTCCGGGTTCGGAATGTAACCGGGCGTTTCCCTCACGCTATGACCAC